>NZ_UTHA01000212.1 GCF_900582195.1 Pseudomonas viridiflava | reverse complement strand
GAGGCTCGGGACCCTCGCCCTGGAAGAGCGCTCGAATGTTTTGCTCGTCGATCTGCGCCAGCTCGGCTCCGGCGTCCGGTGCGGGTGGGTCGATCAGGTACAGCGTCGGCTGCGACAACGCCGAGGTCTGCGCAGGGCTGCACATCGCCTGCGCAACCCAGGCGCCGAACGACCAACCAGCCAGACGCCAGTGTGTGCCGTCAGGGTGACAGTTCTGCACAGCCCGCACATACCGCTGTGCACGCTCAACAAGACTGATGGCTGGCAGTTTGGGCAAGCGCAGCGCCGGATCGGCGATCACTCGCACGCCCAGATCAGGATGCAGCGCCGATAC
>NZ_UTHA01000213.1 GCF_900582195.1 Pseudomonas viridiflava | reverse complement strand
CGACTGGCAGACCTATCGCAGACCGACCCAGGATTACGACGAAACCGTCTACAACATCGTGCCGTACGGCGATGACAAGGGCGACACTGTCACTGTGTTGCACAACAAGGCAGGCAGCCTGGGCGTAGCGGTAGGTTTCAATACCCAGCAGTTGCCAGTGTTCTCGCTGTGGAAAAACACTGACACCAAAGGCCAGGGCTATGTGACCGGTCTTGAGCCTGGCACCAGCTTTTCCTATAACCGCCGTTTCCAGCGCCCACTGAATCTGGTGCCGACCATCGAGCCGAAAGCGCAGCGTCAGTTCCAGAT
>NZ_UTHA01000241.1 GCF_900582195.1 Pseudomonas viridiflava | reverse complement strand
AGACCGGCCTGGCCGAAGCGGCCCATGGCGGCACGCTGTTTCTCGACGAGATCGGTGAAGTGCCGTTGGCGATGCAGGTCAAACTGCTGCGGCTGATCGAGTCGGGCAGCTTCCGGCCCGTGGGCAGTCTGAGAACGGTGCATTCTGACTTCCGGCTGGTGACCGCAACCCACAAGCCACTCAAGGACATGGTGGCCGAGGGCAGTTTCCGACAGGACCTGTTCTATCGCATCAGTGCTTTCCCGATCCGCCTGCCCGCGTTGCGCGAGCGCACTGATGACC
>NZ_UTHA01000215.1 GCF_900582195.1 Pseudomonas viridiflava | reverse complement strand
TAAAAATATCGTTATAAATCAATAGTTTAAAAGTAACGAAAATTCAGGTCATCGTGCAAACTGCATGAATGGCCATCGTGCATCCTGCATTTTGCGGGATCGTTGTCGAATCCACGGAACCAATTGCCAAGCCGGTGATCATCACAGCCGCCGGCCAATCTGCGGATACAAAACATTGCAAAAACCGCGTGTACAGCCCGAGAAGCGCTGACGTATTTTCGATCTCGACCTGCGCTCGAACGCGTCGGTTGCTGCAAGCCAATGCCCGAAAAATAAAAACATCGACCTGCACGCCAAGGTTCGAACGGGGAGCTTCCATGAGTCACGCGCCAAGCGACACGATTACCTGGGGCATGATGCTCCGCAAACTGCCGATGATTGCCAAAGCCATCCCGCGGGTGGTCAAGGGCATGAAGGTGGCCAATGTCACGGATCCGACCCAAAGCTGTGGCCTTGGCTGGACGTTCGAGCAAGCGACGCTGCGCAACCCCGAGGGGCCGGCGTTGTTGCAGGGCGATTTGCGGCTGAGCTATGCGCAGGTCAACCAGTGGGCCAACCGCATCGCTCACTATCTGAAAGGGCAGGGCATCGGCAAGGGTGACGTGGTCGCGGTGTTTATCGAAAACCGCCCGGAATTGCTGGTGACCATACTGGCGTTGGCCAAGGTCGGCGCGGTCAGCGCATTGCTCAATACCTCGCAGACGCGCGACACACTGATCCACAGCGTGAATCTGGTGGCGCCAGTGGCCATTGTGGTTGGCGAAGAGCTCGTTCCTGCGTATGCAGCGATTCGCGGTCAAGTGGCGATTACCGCGCCGCGCACCTGGTTCGTGGCGGATCAGAACACCTACAGCCATCCGGGCATTGCGCCCGAGGGTTACATCAATCTGATCAGCGCCAGTGCCGACGCTTCCAGCGAAAATCCGCCGAGCAGCCAGCAGATCTTTTTCGACGATCCGTGTTTCTACATTTACACCTCAGGCACCACCGGCCTGCCGAAAGCAGGAGTGTTCAAGCACGGCCGCTGGATGCGCAGCTCTGCCAGCTTCGGCATGATCGCCCTCAACATGGGCCCCGACGACGTCGTCTACTGCACCTTGCCGCTGTATCACGCCACCGGCCTTTGCGTGTGCTGGGGTTCTGCGGTCAACGGTGCTTCGGGCTTCGCGATCCGGCGCAAGTTCAGCGCCAGTCAGTTCTGGAACGATGTGCGCCGCTATCGCGCGACCACCATTGGTTACGTTGGTGAATTGTGCCGTTATCTGGTCGACCAACCGGCCAGTGCCGATGACAACCGACACGATGTACGCAAGATGATCGGCAATGGCCTGCGCCCCGGCGCCTGGGCCGAGTTCAAGACACGCTTTGCGGTCGAGCACATCTGTGAGCTGTACGCGGCGAGCGACGGCAACATCGGTTTTACCAACATTCTCAACTTCGACAACACCATCGGTTTTTCCCTGATGGCCTGGGAATTGGTGGCCTACGACCATGACAGCGGCGAGCCGATCCGCCGCGACGACGGCTTCATGCGCAAGGTCGGCAAAGGCGAGCAGGGCCTGTTGCTGGCGCGGATCGACGAGAAAGCGCCGCTGGACGGCTACACCGATCCGCAGAAAACCGCAAAGGTCGTGCTGCACGACGTGTTTAGCAAGGGCGATCGCTTTTTCAACACCGGCGACCTGCTGCGCAATATCGGCTTCGGCCATGCGCAGTTTGTTGATCGCCTCGGCGACACCTATCGCTGGAAAGGCGAAAACGTCTCGACCACTGAAGTCGAAAACCTGCTGCTGCAACATCCGCACATCTCCGAAGCGGTGGCCTATGGCGTGGAGATCCGCAATACCAACGGTCGCGCCGGCATGGCGGCGATCACGCCGGCGGAATCCCTCGCAACGCTGGATTTCGCCGAGTTGCTGAGCTTTGCCAGGGAACGCATGCCAGCCTATGCCGTGCCGTTGTTTCTGCGAGTGAAGGTCAAGATGGAGACCACCGGCACCTTCAAATATCAGAAAACCCGACTGAAGAATGAAGGTTTCGACCCCGGCCAGACGGGCGATGATCCTATATACGCATGGCTGCCTGGCACGCAAACTTACGTTCGGGTGACTGACCAGGTGTTGGCAGAAATTCATCAGGGCAAGCATCGTTATTGAATCTGGCTATGGCGCGACTTGAGAAAAAGGGGGTGACAGCCAGCGTCGCGCTCGGGAAACTGTCGACTTTCCGATAGACCGAAAGTGGAGTTGCCCATGTCCGACCAAAGCCGCCAGATGACCCCTGAAGAAGCTGCCGAATTCACCGAGCAGGTTTTCAACAAGGCGCGCGACGGTGATGCCGAGATGCTTGATCGTCTGGTCACCGCCGGTTTGCCGGTGAACCTGAAGAACAGCAAGGGCGACACCCTGTTGATGCTGGCCAGTTATTACGGGCATGTGGATGCGGTACAAGTGCTGCTTAAACACAAGGCCGATCCGGAAATGCGCAATGGCAACGGCCAGAGCCCGATTGCCGGAGCGGCTTTCAAGGGCGATCTGGCGGTGGTCAAGGCGTTGGTTGAAGCGGGTGCCGAGATCGAAGGTTCGTCGTTTGATGGCCGTACGGCGCTGATGATGGCGGCGATGTTCAACCGCGTTGAAATCGTTGATTACCTGATAAGCAAAGGCGCCAATGCGCAAGCCAAGGATGCCAATGGCGTCACTGCGCTGGACGCGGCGCGCACCATGGGCGCAGTTGACACCACCGCGCAGCTGGAAAAACTGTTGGGTTGAAATCCAGTCTGATGGACTGTGGCGAAGGGGAGAATGCGCTATCCTTCGCGCCCTCAAATTCTACCTTCGCCACAGGATCCGCCCTCATGAAAGCTGCACTCGTCGAACTCATCAGCAAAATCAGCTCCGGCTGCATGGGCGAGGACGAGATCCTGAAAGTGGCCGACGAAGCGGCACAGGCTTACGCCGATGCCGACGCTTTTCTGACTGCCAACCCGGACATCAACTACGACGACACCTTCCCGATCCCGTTGGGTGAGTGGGTCGTAGTCGGCAGCCTGCCGGAAACCGTGCTGTTCCAGGCTGACACCTACGTCGACCTGTTTGCGCAGATCATCGCCTCGTTCGGCCCAGGCGTGGAGTTCAATCTCAAGCCCAAGCAACTGGCCAAGACCGAAGCCTTGACTGCACTGAACCGTATCCAGGTGCAAATGAGCAGCATGAATAAGGAAAACGGCGGCTACACACTGATGAACTTCAGCCAGTTGCTCGACGACGAATTGCAAATGGTGTTGGTCTTCGGCAACGACGTGCCTCGGGTGCTGGAACTGTGCGCCGAAGTCGGTATCGCCGCCGCGCCATCGCTCGAAGCCCTGAAGATCGCCGTTCACGTCTGAGTGCAATAAAAGGGAACCCTGCGCGCGACCGTCTATCCTAAAAGTGCATGCCACTATTCTGGAGCGACACCATGGGTTCCACGTTCAACGGTCTGATTGGCCTGATCATCCTTGCCCTCGACATCTGGGCCATCATCAATGTGCTGAAAAGCGGCGCCACCACCGGGATGAAAATCGTCTGGGTGCTGCTGATCATCCTCCTGCCAGTGCTGGGCCTGATCATCTGGGCGATTGCCGGACCACGCGGCAACGTGCGGATCTGATAACACCGCATTACCCCGTGGGAGCGAGCCTGCTCGCGAAAGTGCTGGATCTGTCACCGACAATGTTGACTGACACGCCGCCTTCGCGAGCAGGCTCGCTCTCACATGGGATTGTGGTTTGCCGATGAAGTGAGGTTCGACCTGTCATCTTCGGCAACGTAGAATGCGCGCCTTTCCCGGGCAATCGTCCCCACGATTGGCGCCCGCGCATTCATCGGAGCACTTGACCATGACCGTCACCAAAACCAGCGAATACCTGGAAACCCTCTACGAAGGCTACGGCCAGCGTTTTCGCATGGAAAAACTGCTGCACGAAGTGCGCACCGAACACCAGCATCTGGTGATTTTCCAGAACCCGCGCATGGGTCGCGTCATGGCGCTGGACGGCGTGATCCAGACGACCGAAGCCGACGAATTCATCTACCACGAAATGCTCACCCACGTGCCGATCCTCGCCCACGGCGCCGCCAAGCGCGTGCTGATCATCGGCGGCGGTGACGGCGGCATGCTGCGCGAAGTGACCAAACACGCCGGCGTCGAGCACATCACCATGGTCGAGATCGACGGCACTGTGGTCGACATGTGCAAAGAGTTTCTGCCGAACCACTCGAGCGGCGCTTACGACGATCCACGTCTGAACCTGGTGATCGACGACGGCATGCGTTTCGTCGCCACCACCACGGAAAAATTCGACGTGATCATCTCCGACTCGACCGACCCGATCGGCCCGGGCGAAGTGCTGTTCTCGGAGAACTTCTACCAGGCGTGCCATCGCTGCTTGAACGAGGGCGGCATCCTCGTGACCCAGAACGGCACACCGTTCATGCAGATCGACGAAGTGAAAACCACCGCCGGTCGCCTGAACAGCCTGTTCCCGGACTGGCACTTCTATCAGGCCGCGGTGCCGACCTACATCGGCGGCTCGATGACCTTTGCCTGGGGTTCGACCAACCCGGCCTACCGCAAGCTGAGCCGTGAAACCCTGCAACAGCGCTTCATCGGCAGCGGCATCGTCACCCGCTACTACAACCCGGAAATCCACATCGGCGCATTTGCCCTGCCGCAGTACGTGCTGCAGGCGATCAACAAGCCAAGCAACGACTAAAGAACACTGCAATATCCCTGTGGGAGCGAGCCTGCTCGCGAAAGCTATTTGTCATCCAGCAGAGATGTTGAATGACATTCCGCTTTCGCGAGCAAGCTCGCTCCCACATTTGCTTGCACCTTAAGTTGATGTCGTTTTTTTCATCTTGGCCCGCTGTAATCCTTTTGAACCAACTTTCGGCCCACCAGTCGAGATAGGTGTAAGCCCATTTGCGGGTTTGATCGAGGAGGCACCGATGCAAAAGTGGAAAGTCACTTTCGTGAACGATCATGGTGAAATTGTCGATGAGGTGTTCGAGCGCGCGGAATGCCCCAGCGATGATGAGGCCGCTCGATTGGTCAAGGCACGGCTCCTGCCCGTCGCCGCCGAGCTGGATCTCAACGATCTGGAAGGGCGAACCACTGATGCGGGCGTCAAAAGCCTGAAAACCCAGAACAGCATCGAAATCCGCAGCATCACCCCAATCTGAAATTCTTCTTGTCACCTGAAGCACCAGGCCTTGGCAGCAGCTCTATCTTGGGGCTACTCTGCAAGCGAGATCAGCGAACGGATCGCTAAGGTCTGGTCTTGTCAGCTACATGCTTGTTCCCGCGTGCAACCACGTTGCCGTCGTACTTTGGCCAGAGGCCCGGGGCGGGAATACGGAAAGTCTATCCATCTATGCGAGGGGGACGATTCATGAGCACAGCCTATCAAGAAGACATCAGCAGCAATGTTCTGCGCCGCATGAAAGAAGGCGGTTTCGATTTTTCCCGATTCCATCCCATCGAGTTCTACGCCATTTTCCCGGACGAGGAGCGGGCGCGCAGGGCGGCAGGCAAATTTCGCGGTGAATCCATCAATGCCCAGGTCAGCGTGCGTGATGACGGTGCGTGGGCGCTGGAATTGAGCAAAGTGATGTACGCGACCTATGACGATATCGGCGATTTCGAGCAGGGTTTTTCGGCAGTGGTCGAGCCCTTGGGCGGCATTATCGAGGGTTGGGGCGTGAAGCAGGAGGTGCGCAATCGCCACCGTTTGAACTGATCTCTGGTTTCATTGGTTGAACAACGGCTGACCTTCGGGTTGGCCGTTGTCATTTCCGGCGTAAGCAAAACGCTGTGGCAAAACCCTGAAACAAGAAACCGAGGCAAAAAAAAGCCACCGGAGAAGGTGGCTAAAAGGGAAGACCGATAAGGAGAGGAAACCGGTCAGGGTTGCAGCGGGGCGGGCCGCCGAGGCGATCCCAATCAGTTGAGCTGGCCGCTTCATGGCGCCGGGGCCGGTGAAGTTTTGCAGCGAATGCGCGGATTATCCGCAGGCAGCGCCGGGCAGTGAAATCAACTCTGACTATGCTGGTGATAGGCGATGCAGTGCGTCGCAATGAAGCGGGGGCAATCCGGTTGGGGCATTTGCCGCACAGGAATGGTGCGGCGCCTGTGACGTGAATATCCAACCGATTGAAATCAAAGCGTTTATGCCGATGGCACGGGCCTTGCGAAGGCCTGTATGTCCGGGTGACAAGGAGTACGGCATGATCCGCACCTATTTTGATGAGATGTACGATGCCGGCGGCCAGGTTCGCCCGCATTATCGGGAGTTCGCCCGCTGGCTGGCCGACACGCCTGACGAGCTGCTGGCCCAACGGCGACGCGAGGCTGACTTGCTGTTCCATCGCGCCGGGATCACTTTCACGCTCTATGGGGACGAGCAGGGCACCGAGCGCCTGATTCCTTTCGACACCATTCCGCGCAGCATCCCCGCCAGCGAATGGCGGATCGTTGAACGCGGCTGCATCCAGCGGGTCAAGGCGCTGAACATGTTCCTCGCCGACCTCTATCACGAGCAGCGCATCATCAAGGCCGGGATCATTCCCGCCGAGCAAGTGCTGGCCAACGAGCAATATCAGTTGGCGATGCAAGGCCTGGATCTGCACCGCGATATCTATTCGCACATCTCCGGCGTCGATCTGGTGCGCGATGGCGACGGCACCTATTACGTGCTCGAAGACAACCTGCGCACGCCGAGCGGCGTGAGCTACATGCTCGAAGACCGCAAGATGATGATGCGCCTGTTCCCGGAGCTGTTCGCCGCCCAACGCATCGCACCGATCGATCACTACCCGAACCTGTTGCTCGACACCCTGAAAAGCTCAAGTCCGATCGACGATCCAAGCGTGGTGGTACTGACACCGGGGCGCTTCAACAGCGCGTTCTTCGAGCACGCGTTTCTGGCGCGGGAAATGGGCGTTGAACTGGTCGAAGGCGCGGATCTGTTCGTGCGTGACGACAAGGTCTTCATGCGCACCACCGACGGCCCGAAAGCGGTGGACGTGATTTACCGCCGCCTCGACGACGCGTTCCTCGATCCATTGGCGTTCAACCCGGACTCGATGCTTGGTGTGCCGGGGCTGCTCTCGTCTTATCGCTCCGGCAACGTAGTGCTGGCCAACGCCATTGGCACCGGCGTGGCGGACGACAAATCGGTGTATCCGTTTGTCACCGACATGATCCGTTTCTACCTCGACGAAGAACCGATCCTGAAGAACGTGCCGACCTGGCAATGCCGCAATCCGTCTGAACTTTCCCATGTATTGGCCAATCTTCCAGATCTGGTGGTCAAGGAAACCCAAGGCTCAGGCGGTTACGGAATGCTCGTGGGGCCGGCATCGACGAAAGCGGAAATCGATGCCTTCCGCGAGCGCATCAAGGCCAAGCCCCATGCGTACATCGCGCAACCGACGTTGTCGCTGTCGACCTGTCCGACCTTTGTCGAAAACGGCATCGCGCCGCGCCATATCGACTTGCGTCCGTTCGTTTTGTCCGGTCGCGAAACCCGCGTGGTGCCCGGCGGGTTGACCCGTGTGGCGCTGCGTGAAGGCTCTCTGGTGGTGAATTCCTCCCAGGGCGGCGGAACCAAGGACACCTGGGTGGTCGAGGATTGAAGGAAGCTTGCCATGTTAAGTAGAACTGCCTCGGATCTGTATTGGATGTCGCGTTACCTGGAGCGGGCGGAAAACCTCGCACGGATGCTCGACATCAGTTATTCGCTGTCGCTGATGCCGCAGGACGGTCGCGGCGACGGTTTGCACGAATTGGCCATGCCGCTGCTGATCACCGGCACCCTCGACGATTATCTGGAGCGTCACGGCGCGCTGCATGCTGAGCGTCTGCTGCACTTTTTCGCCCTTGATGCGGCCAACCCGGCGAGCATCTACAGCTGCCTCGGCGCGGCGCGAGCCAGTGCACACGCTGTGCGCGGGCGTATCACTGCAGATATGTGGGAGAACATCAACGCGACGTGGCTGGAGATTCGCGGGATCGCCGAACAGGGCCTGAGCCGCTACGGCATGAGCCGTTTCTGCGAGTGGATCAAGGAACGTTCGCACCTGTTCCGTGGTGCGTCGTACGGCACGATCATGCGCAACGATGCGTTTCGTTTTATTCGTCTCGGGACGTTTATCGAACGTGCGGACAACACCCTGCGCCTGCTCGACGCCCGCTATGAAATGGCTGGCGATCAGGCTGAGGCGGTCAGCGATGGCACGGCCCACGCCTATTACCAATGGAGTGCGTTGCTAAGAGCCTTATCGTCATTCGAGGCCTACACCGAAATCTACCGCGATGCGCCCGGCGCCCGGCATGTCGCCGAGTTGCTGTTGCTACGCGCCGATGTGCCGCGCTCCCTGCGCGCCTGCACCGAAGAGATCGACCAGATTCTCGCGCAGTTGCCCGGGGCCAACGGCCGACCGGCGCAGCGTCTGGCGGCAGAGATGGACGCGCGCCTGCGCTATACCGGCATCAACGAAATTCTTGAGGAAGGCCTGCACGCGTGGCTGACCGAATTCATCCCGCTGGTGCGCCAGTTGGGTAACGCCATTCACAGTTCCTACCTGGAGGCTGCATGAGACTTTCCATAAGCCACGAGACCACCTATCACTACGAAGATCAGGTGCGCGCGAGCATCCAGTACCTGCGACTGACACCCCATGACAGCGAGCGTCAGCATGTGCTGAGCTGGCAACTCGACCTGCCGCGCCCGGTGCGCGCGCAGCTCGATCCGTTCGGCAATATCCTGCACGTGCTGACCATGGACGAGCCGCACGAAGCGATCATCATCGGCGCGCGCGGGCAGGTCGATATCGACGAGTTGCGTGAGGCTGAACATGAGAGCCAGTCGGCGCTGCCGTTCCTGCGCTTTACCCGCTTGACCGAAGCCGATGAAGCACTGCGTGCATTCGCCGAGAAGTCCTGCAGGCAGCGGCGGGATCGCACGGCGCTGATTGATTTGATGCACGGTTTGAATCAGCACATGACTTACACACCCGGTTCGACCGAAGTAGACACCAGCGCGGCTGAAGCCTTCGCCGGGCGTGCCGGGGTTTGTCAGGATCACGCTCACGCGTTTCTGGCTTGCGCACGTAGTCTCGGGATTCCGTCGCGTTATGTATCAGGGTACTTGTACAGCGAAGATTGCGAGCATCTGGCCAGCCACGCCTGGGCAGAAGCGTGGCTGGATGACGCCTGGTACAGCTTTGACGTGACCAATCAACTGGCGCGGCCGGAGCGGCACCTGAAACTGGCGGTGGGTCTGGATTATCTGGATGCCTGCCCGGTGCGCGGCATGCGGCGGGGCGGTGGGTGCGAGCAGATGCATGCGAAAGTATTTGTCTCGCCGACGCCGGTCATCTCCGTGCAACAACAGTAAACGCCATACTCCTGTGGGAGCGAGCCTGCTCGCGAAGGCGGTTTATCAGTCACTGATGCAGTGTCTGACACGCCGCTTTCGCGAGCAGGCTCGCTCCCACAGGGGAAATGGCGTTACGGCTTAACCTTGCGCCCGGCCATGTGTTTCAAATATCCCACCAACATCTGCAAATCCCCCTCCGGCAACACCTCTGTCGAAAACCCCGGCATCTTCGCCTGCGGCCACTGACGCAAACTCTGCGGATCACGAATGTATCGCTTGAGGAAATCCGCGCCGAAGTACTCGGTCGGGTTATACGGAATATTCAGATCCGGCCCGAATTGCGCATCCCCCGCGCCGTTTAACCGGTGACACGCCAGACAATTCTTCTGAAACAGCGCAAAACCCAGATTCACCGGGTCATTCGCCTTCAACGCAGGGTCAGGCAGCAGGGCAGGGAAGCGTTCGGCCACGGGTGCCATGCGCTTGATGCTCGCGACCTGGAATGGCCACTGCTCCGGGCTGATATGGCCGGCCTGCGGATCAGTCCACACCAGATAGAACGGCCCGGCGCTGTGCTTGCCTTCCGACAGGGGCGGCCACGGCTGAGCGGGATCTTCGATAGCCAGCCAGGCCCGCGCACCTGTTGTATTGAGCAATGGCGCCGCGGCCAATTCAGCAGCAAATCCGTCCAGTGCCACCGCTTGCAGGTGATCTTGCGGTTTGATTCCGGACAGCAGCGCGGCCACGGGCACGACGCGATAGGTCATGTCCTTCTTGTAGGACACATCGTTTTTGATGGTGAGGGTTTGTACCTGAGGATGCTTGAGCAATGCCTCGGTCTGCCAGGTGCGGCTGTTTGCACCCAGTTGCAGATCCAACTGTGCGGCAGACAAGGGCATGCTCAACAGCATGGCCCCGAACATAATGAGCGCTTTCAAATGATCGTCGTCCATGTCGTGGGAGTGCGCAAAGATTGGCACAGCCACGCTGGCCCGGGTAGCGGGCCAGTCACATTTCCAGTGGCGATGAACAGTACCTGCCGCTCGCTTCAGCCGATGACCTTGGTCAGATTCGGCAAAATCAACAACAGCGTCGTGGCGAAAAGAATGAGCCCTGCTTGACGAACTTTCGGTTGTTTGAACATGGCTTGACCGCCTTTATTGTTATTTCCTGATGCTTGCCTGCATATCCATGACGGCAAGCGCTGCACTTCCTGTTGAAGAACGCCTGTCTCGGCAAAACCCGACGACCATGACGTACATGTTCTACATTAGGGGGCGCGTCACGCATGGCTTAGATCCATTTCATATGGAGTGCTTGGCAATTGCGATAAAAAAGGCATGAGGCGTATTGCCAGCTTCTTTGCCGCCCGCTGGCTAGACAACTCGCCGACCTGAACCGGTTCACCCAGCCTTGGATGACCGTCTGTCTGAGCGTGTGCGTCAAGTGTATTGAGCGCTGTGGTCATTGAAACCATGACGGCTTGGGCCAAGAGTGAAGGTACAAGAAATCACTCACTGCACAGGTTCGAGGACGACATGACCCAAGCTTTGATATTCGATGCGTTACGCACGCCCCGTGGCAGAGGCAAGGCCGATGGCGCCTTGCACAGCGTCAAACCGGTGAATCTGCTGGCCGGTCTGCTGACCGCGCTGCAAGCGCGCACTGCGCTGGATACCAGCCAGGTCGATGACGTGGTGCTCGGCTGCGTGACGCCAATCGGCGATCAAGGCTCGGACATCGCCAAAACTGCCGTGCAAGTGGCCGATTGGGACGTCAGCGTCGCGGGGGTGCAGATCAACCGTTTCTGCGCCTCGGGACTGGAAGCGGTCAACCTTGGAGCAATGAAAGTGCGCTCGGGTTTCGAGGACCTGGTGGTGGTCGGTGGCGTCGAGTCGATGTCGCGGGTGCCAATGGGCAGTGATGGCGGCGCTTGGGCGCTGGACCCGCAAACCAACCTGCACAGCCACTTCACCCCGCAAGGTGTTGGCGCTGACCTGATCGCCACGCTGGAAGGCTTCAGTCGTCAGGATGTCGATGCCTACGCCTTGCACTCGCAACAGAAAGCCGCACGCGCGCGGGCTGACGGCTCGTTCAACAAGTCGCTGGTGCCAGTGCAGGACCAGAACGGCATTATCCTGCTCGATCACGATGAGTTCATTCGCGCCGAATCGACCCTTGAAGGCTTGGCCAGGCTCAAGCCGAGTTTCGAAATGATCGGCCAGATGGGCTTCGACGCGACGGCGCTGCGGGTCTACAGCCATGTCGAGCGGATCAATCACGTGCACACGCCGGGCAATAGCTCCGGAATTGTCGACGGTGCGGCGCTGATGCTGATCGGCTCCGAAGCCAAAGGTCGGGCGCTGGGCTTGCAACCGCGGGCGCGCATTGTCGCCACGGCAGTCACCAGCACCGATCCGACCATCATGCTCACTGGCCCTGCACCAGCGACGCGCAAGGCACTGGCCAAGGCCGGGTTGCGCGTTGAAGACATCGACCTGTTCGAGGTCAACGAAGCGTTTGCCTCGGTGGTGCTGAAGTTCATCAAGGACATGGCCGTTGACCCGGACAAGGTCAACGTCAACGGCGGCTCCATCGCTATGGGCCACCCGTTGGGCGCCACCGGTTGCGCGATTCTCGGCACCTTGCTCGATGAGCTGGAAGCGCGACGCCTGCGCTATGGCCTGGCGACGCTGTGCGTCGGCGGCGGCATGGGCATTGCCACCATCATCGAACGCCTCTGAGCCCCGAATTCAAGGAATCTTGTCATGAGCGAAGCCATCCGTTACGAAAAAGGCCAGGACGCGATCGTCGTGCTGACCATCGACATGCCGGGTCAGAGCGCCAACACCATGAACGCCGTTTACCGCGAGGCCATGGCCGCTTGCGTTGCTCGGCTGGTGGCTGAAAAAGACAGCATTGCCGGCGTCATCATCACCTCAGCGAAGAAGACATTTTTCGCCGGCGGCGACCTCAATGAACTGATCAAAGTCGGCAAGCCTGAAGCCAAAGCCTTCTACGACATGGTGCTGATCCTCAAAGCTCAGCTGCGCACCCTGGAAACGCTCGGCAAACCGGTGGTCGCGGCGATCAACGGCGCGGCGCTGGGCGGTGGTTGGGAAATCTGCCTCGCCTGTCATCATCGCGTGGTGCTGGATGACGCATCGGTGCAACTCGGTCTGCCGGAAGTGACCCTCGGCCTGTTGCCGGGCGGCGGCGGGGTGGTCCGCATGGTGCGCATGCTGGGCATCGAGAAGGCGCTGCCGTATCTGCTCGAAGGCAAGAAAGTCCGTCCGCAACAGGCGTTGCAGGCCGGTTTGATTGATGAGTTGGCAGCGGATCGTGATGAACTGCTGGCCAAGGCACGCGCCTGGATTGTTGCCAATCCGACGGCGGTGCAGCGTTGGGATGTGAAGGGTTATCAGATTCCGGGCGGCACGCCGTCGAATCCGAAAGTCGCGCAGATGCTGGCGATTGCGCCGTCGATTCTGCGCAGCAAGACCCAAGGGACAATGCCGGCGCCGGAGAAGATTCTCTGTGCGGCAGTCGAAGGTGCTCAGGTCGATTTCGACACCGCGCACTTGATCGAAACACGTTACTTCACCGAACTGACCACCGGGCAGATTTCGAAAAACCTGATTGACACCTTCTGGTTTCAACTCAATGAAATTAACGCCGGTGGCTCGCGGCCGCAGGGTTTTGCGCCGTATGTCACGCGCAAGGTTGGCGTGCTCGGCGCGGGCATGATGGGCGCCGGGATTGCTTTTGTCAGTGCTTCGGCGGGCATAGAGGTGGTGCTCAAGGACCTCAATCTGGCTGCTGCCGAGAAGGGCAAGGCACATTCTGCGGCGTTGCTGGACAAGAAGGTCGCTCGCGGACAGATGGATGCGTCGAAGCGCGAAGCGGTGCTGGCGCGTATTCATGCCACGGAAAGTGACGCCGATCTGGCGGGTTGCGATTTGATCATCGAAGCGGTGTTTGAGGATCGCGAGCTCAAGGCCAAGGTATCTTCGGCCGCCCAGCGGGTGGTCGGTGCCGAAGCCGTCATTGCTTCGAATACCTCGACGCTGCCGATCACGGGACTGGCGACCGCTGTACCTGATCCTGGCAAATTTATCGGCCTGCATTTCTTCAGTCCGGTGGAAAAAATGCCGCTGGTGGAAATCATCAAAGGCGCGAGCACCAGTGATGAAACCCTCGCCCGAGGTTTTGATTTCGTTCTGCAAATCAAGAAAACCCCGATCGTGGTCAATGATAGTCGCGGCTTCTTCACCTCGCGGGTGTTCGGCACGTTCACCAACGAAGGCATCGCCATGCTCGGCGAGGGCGTGAGTGCGCCGATGATCGAAACCGAGGCGCGCAAGGCCGGCATGCCGGTCGGACCTCTGGCGATCTCTGACGAAGTTTCCCTCAGCCTGATGAGCCATATCCGTCAGCAAACCGCCAAGGACCTACAGGCAGAAGGGAAGCCGCTGATTGAGCACCCGGCTTTCGCCGTGATTGACTTGCTGCTTCACGAATACAAGCGCCCGGGCAAAGCGGCAGGTGGCGGTTTTTACGATTACCCGAGCGGTGCCCAGAAACATTTGTGGCCCGAATTGAAGACGCGATTCGAGAGAACCGACGGGCAGATTTCGCCCAAGGATGTGCGTGATCGGCTGCTATTTGTACAAGCCATTGAAACCGTGCGCTGCATGGAGGAGGGTGTGCTGACCTCGACGGCGGACGCCAATGTTGGCTCGATTTTCGGCATTGGTTTTGCAGCGTGGACCGGCGGTGCATTGCAGTTCATCAACCAATACGGGGTTAAGGATTTCGTCGCTCGCGCGCAGTATCTGGCTGAGCAATATGGCGAGCGTTTTGCGCCGCCTGCGTTGCTGTTGGATAAAGCAGCGAAAGGTGAAATGTTCTAAGGGAACGGGCATTCCGGGGCTTGCCTTGCCTGGGTGTTTCAAGGCAGGCTCTGAGGTGTTCATTATTCCCATCACGTGTCAGGTATTTTTTATGTCGCTACGCATCTGCATTCTGGAAACCGACATCCTGCGTCCGGAGCTGGTCGATCAATATCAGGGTTACGGGCAGATGTTTCAGCGCCTGTTCTCGCAGCAACCGATTGCCGCCGAGTTCTCCGTCTTCAACGTGATGCAGGGCGAATACCCAAGTGACGACCTGACCTTCGATGCGTACCTCGTCACCGGCAGCAAGGCCGATTCGTTCGGCACCGACCCGTGGATCCAGATCCTCAAGGAATACCTGCTGACTCGTTACGAGCGCGGCGACAAACTGCTCGGCGTCTGCTTCGGTCACCAACTGCTGGCGCTGCTGCTCGGTGGCAAGAGCGAGCGTGCGACGCAGGGTTGGGGAGTCGGCACCCACAATTACAAACTCGCGGCCAAGGCGCCCTGGATGAGTCCGGTACGCGAAGAGCTGACACTGCTGATCAGCCACCAGGATCAGGTCACCGCGTTGCCTGAAAATGCCACGGTCATTGCTTCCAGCGATTTCTGCCCGTTTGCGGCTTACCACATCAACGATCAGGTGTTGTGCTTCCAGGGGCACCCGGAGTTCATCCACGATTATTCGCGAGCGCTGCTGGATCTGCGTCAGGAAGCGTTGGGCTCGCAGATCTACAGCAAAGGCGTGGCGAGCCTGGAACAGGAGCACCATGGCGCTACGGTAGCGGAATGGATGATGCGCTTTGTGGCGCACAAGCCAGAAACAGCTTAAGGCTAAAAGCTTCGCGAGCAGGCTCGCTCCCACATAGATCTTCGATTCGACAGAGATCAATGTGGGAGCGAGCCTGCTCGCGAATAGTCCAGTCAACCCGGTCTGACTTACAACCACCCCGACTTCTTGAAACTCGCCCACAAACTCACACACCCCACGGTAATAAACCCCAGCACACCGAAATAGCCGTAGTGCCAACTCAACTCCGGCATGTTCTGGAAGTTCATCCCGTAAATCCCCGCTACCGCCGTCGGAAACGCCAGAATCGCCGCCCAGGCAGCAAACTTGCGCTGCACAACGCTTTGCCGTGAAGCCTCAAGCAACACACCGATCTCGATGGTCTGGCTGGCGATGTCGGCCAAAGTGCTCAGGTCTTCCATCTGCCGCGTTACGTGGATCTGCACATCGCGGAAGTACGGGCGCATATTCTTGTCGATAAACGGGAAGCTCAGCTTCTGCAGTTCCTCGCCAATCTCCACCATCGGCGCTGCGTACCGGCGCAGGCGCACAACATCGCGGCGCAAGCCATGCAGCTTCTGAATGTCACGCTCATTCAACGCGCTACACAGCACGTTGCGTTCCAGTTCATCGATTTCGGCATGAATGGCTTCGCCCACTGGTTGGTAGTTCTCGATGACGAAATCGAGCAGCGCATAGAGTACGAAATCTTCCCCATGCTCCAGCAGCAGCGGACGCGCCTCACAACGTTGGCGGACATGCGCGTAGGACGCCGAGTGGCCGTTACGCGCGGTGATGATGTAGCCCTTACCGGCAAAGATGTGCGTCTCGATAAATTGCAGAACGCCGTTCTCACGGATGGGCGAGTAGGTGACGATAAACAAAGCATCGCCAAAGGTTTCCAGCTTCGGTCGGCTGTGTTTTTCCAGGGCATCTTCAATGGCCAGTTCGTGCAGGTTGAACTGACGTTGCAGATTGGACAGCTCCTGAGCGTCCGGCTCTTCCAGACCGATCCAGACAAAGTGACCGGTTTTCGCGGCCCAGGCAGCGCCTTCGTCGAGGGAAATATTGGTGACTTTCTTGCCTGCGCTGTACACCGCAGCAGCAACAACTCGACCCATGGTGGTGATTCACTTCTTCTTGGCAGGTGGCAGGGAATACAAGGCTTCAGCTTAGCCGTGTCGCTGCTTGAGAGTCAGTGAAATCTATACAGTTCACCGGGCAAAAGAAAACCCGCACAGGGCGGGTTTTCTATTAAGCGGTTTGTAATTGCCGATCCATGGATTCAATGCACTCGCGCATCTGCTCGCGGCACTGATTGATGAGCATGGGCATGTCATCCATGGTCAATCCGGCTGTGGGAATTGCCGGCAACGAGCGTATGAGGATTTTCCCGCTGCGCCAGCGATTCAGGCGCATGTGCTTGATGTAGCTGCTGACGCAAACCGGAACGATCGGCACACCGGCGGCAATCGCCATCTGGAACGCGCCTTTCTTGAACGGCAGCAATTCTTCGCCGAGGTTGCGCGTGCCTTCCGGGAACACCCAGATCGAGGTGTCTTCGTTCTGCAAGGTATTGGTGGTGGTCAGCATCGACTGGCGTGCCTTGTGCGCATTGCCACGGTCGATCAACACATTGCCGGCCAGCCAGAACAGCTGCCCGAACAGCGGTACCCACTTGAGGCTCTTCTTGCCGATGCACACGGTGCGGCGCGGCACTACGTTGCCAAACACGAACAGATCATAGTTGGACTGATGGTTGGCGATGATCACGCAGCTGTCGGGTTTGTTCATCAAACCGCTGACATCGGATTTCACCCGTAAACGCAAAATACACATCGCCGGCAATGCGTAGAGGCGGGCGCACAGACGGCTGTTGTCCGGATTGAACGGCCGGCATATCCCGAGGATTACCCCGAGCACACCCGCCAGAATAAAGTGCAGGCCCATCAATAACATACGAAACACGAACAGCATTTTCAGGCCCCACCGGGACAAAAGGTGGCGCAGTGTACGGATGTGCACTGTTTTCGGCAATTGCCGCTATAGAGTCCGGAGATAGCCGATGTTTAAGCGCATGTTTCCGAATGGAGGGTCAGACCTGTCCTAGAGCCGTCGCAGCGTTTTAAACCAGGCGTTCACGAAAAAGCCCGACACGACGGTCGGGCTTCTCTTAACGTTCTTGAGTCCAGGCTTAACCCAGATGCTCCTGATCCTGGATGATCGCGTTATCCAGCGCTTCCAGCAGTGCCTTACGCACCTTCAACTTGGTGTTCTTGTGCGCGAGCATGTTGATCTTCTTCAACTGACGCGCAGCGGCGAGGGCAGCACCTTGCAGCTCCTCGGCGGAAACAACCTTGTCGAGGAAGCCGGCATCCACCGCGCTTTGCGGATCGAACATCTCGCCGTTGATCACCGAACGGTGGAATGCCGAACGACGCAGGCGATCGCGAGCCAGCTCGATACCGGCATGGTGCATGGTCATACCGATCTGCACTTCGTTCAGACCGATGCTGAACGGGCCATCGACACCGATGCGGTAATCAGCAGACAACAGAATGAAAGCACCTTTCGCCACAGCATGACCGGGGCACGCGACGATCACCGGGAACGGGTGAGAGAGCAGGCGACGCGCCAAGGTCGAACCCGCAGTCACCAGCGAAACGGCTTCTTTAGGGCCGGCGGTCATCACTTTCAGATCGTAACCGCCGGACAGAATTCCTGGCTGACCGGTGATGATCACGATGGCACGATCAGTTACCGCCTGATCCAGCGCCGCGTTGAATGCCGCAATCACGTCCGGAGAAATGGCATTGACCTTGCCGTTGCTCAAGGTCAGGGTCGCGATACCGTCTTCGAGGTGGTAGGAAATCAACTCACTCATGACGCTATTCCTTGTAAGAAAGATCGGCAGACGTTACCCACCGCCGCGGGCCAGTTAAAGCGCCGTGACTGACCCGCCAGTCACCGTTTCCCGGCGTAGCCAGCGCGGCGAGGCATTCTGCTTCTATATAGAAGGGGCACCTCCACCGAAGATTGGCCGGTTTGCCATGGGCTGATGGTCGGCGAAACGGCTTTTTCTCTTAACCGCATGAAAATTCTGAAAAAAAGTTTGCCATCGCAAAAGCTTTCGACTACATTAGCGCGCCTCGACAGACAGAACATGTTTGAAGAGATACGGTGAAGTGTCCGAGTGGCTTAAGGAGCACGCCTGGAAAGTGTGTATACAGGAAACTGTATCGAGAGTTCGAATCTCTCCTTCACCGCCACATTCAGTACACAAAACCCCTGATTTCGAAAGAAGTCAGGGGTTTTGTGGTTTCTGGTGTCTGGGATTTATTGGCAGCGGCGTGAAGTCTGCTTTGAGCCATTACAATCGCGAATTTAATCATCCGTATAGGGACGACATCCATGATCATTTCCACCACTCATACCATTGAAGGTCGGCAAATCACGGCATACCTGGACATCGTCAGTGCTGAGTCAGTGCAGGGGGTCAATGTGATTCGCGACATGTTTGCCGGTATGCGCGATTTTTTCGGCGGACGTTCGCAGACGCTGGAGCGGGCGCTGAAGGAGGCGCGTATTCAGGCGACTGAGGAAATCAGGGAGCGCGCGCGTGCTCTGCAGGCGGACGCGGTGGTCGGAGTGGACTTCGAGATCAGCATGCCCGGCGGCAAGGGCGGGATGGTGGTGGTGTTTGCGACGGGGACGGCCGTGAAGTTGCGCTGAATGTTGATCGCCCGGCAAGTGAGCCCATCCAGATAATGAATGGGCTTTTTTTCTATGCAATCAGCCCTGTGGCTTGAGGATCACAGCGCCTTTAGCGTCATAGGTCAGCGGCGTGTCGATGGCGACAAGCGCAGGTGTGTCGGAAGGTTGACTCGGTTGCACCGGCTGGCTTGGATGGTAAATGACGCCAGGCTGCAGAACCGGCGTATCCGGACCCGGATATTTGATGGTGATTTCACCGGAAGCGATCTTTTCCTTGAGCTTTTCCGCCCCGGCTTTGCCGGCTGCGATTTGTTCTTCCGTGAGCTTTACGACGGGTAGATTCGGGAATCCGTTGATTTGCATGTTCTCTCCTTGAGATTCATTTGTATGAAAAAGGGCAACGGCCTATCTCCGGAATTCTTTAGCAATGCAGGACCAACGGCTCATCGTCGAGTTTGAATTTTGTAGGCCATTCGTCGGGCGTCAGGTGATCTGAATAACAAGTCCAGGAATGACCGACTAGTCTCAAAACCAAGGAGGTCGATATTTTTTCAGGCAAAAGAGTTTTTGCCGGTGTCGATCTGTTGCGAAGGGGAGAAGGTATGACTGGTCCGTATATCGAAGACGATGGCGCTGAATTTTCCTTCAATAACTGCGTACGCTGCGGCCAGACCGAGTATCAGTCCGGCTTTGGCGAGGACCGGGTGCAGACCGGCAAGATCAAATCCACAGCTCCGAAAGGACCGAAGGCAAAGTTTCTGCCCAAGGTCAGCGCGCGATCCAGAAAATAATCTGTCTGTGCATAACCCCGTCATTGAACGGGGTTTTTTATGGCTGATTGAGTGTGGGCATGTCCTGCGAACTTAGGTGGCGAATGCAGTGGGCTTTCACAAACTTTTCACGTCTACCGCGGTAGTGTGAAGCCATCCGTTAGAAAGCAAGTCTCCAGCCCGTCTCCCCAGCGGGCTTTTTTTTGCCTGTCATAAAACCTTTTCCAGAATCGCTGTCCAATCGGCGCCGAGTGCGCGAAGCCTCCGATTTCGTCTGGACTTTTTCGCGGCCACGGCATTAAATCCCGGCCCTTTTCGTCATCCCAAATTTTGAGGTTTTCGTCATGCGTTTAACACTGCCTGCTCTGGTTCTGGGGCTTCTGGTTGCTCAAGGTGCAATGGCTGCCGGTGATGGCACCGCGGCGCTGGGTGGTGGTCTGGGTGGCGCGCTGGGTAATGTCGTCGGCCAGAAAATGGGCGGCAGCACTGGCGCGGCCATCGGTGCTGGCGTAGCAGGCGCAGCGGGCAGCGCAATGGCGGCGCGCAAGGGTAGCCGGACCAAAGCGGCGATTGGCGGCGGTGTTGGCGCGGCCGGTGGTTCAGTGATCGGCAACAGCCTGGGCGGCAAGACTGGCGCCACGATTGGTGCAGGCCTGGGCGGTGCGGCTGGCGGCGCAGTGGGCAGCAACTTGTCCAAAGGTCACAAGCGTCACTAAGACTGATCGTTGTCCGAAAAAGCCCGACTCGATGTCGGGCTTTTTCATGGCTGAACGTTTTCCCCGTTCAACTCTCCAATCTCACATAGGCCCATGTCTGGGCGGACTGTCCCGCTTCGGGAACTGTGAGGTTCATATGCGCTTGTCATTATCTGCACTGTTTTTCGGTTTGCTGGTAGCACAAGGGGCGATGGCCGCTGGTGATGGCACCGCCGCTGTGGGTGGCGGCCTGGGCGGCGCGCTCGGCAATGTGGTCGGTGGACAACTCGGTGGCAGTACTGGCGCGGCGGTAGGTGCGGGTGTTGGCGGCGCGGCCGGCAGTGCCGTCGGGGCGAATAAGCGCAATCGCACCGAAGCTGCGATCGGCGGTGGTCTCGGCGCGGCGGGTGGCTCGGTCGTCGGCAACAGCCTCGGCGGTTCTACTGGCTCGACCATTGGTGCAGGGTTGGGCGGCGCGGCGGGTGGTGCGGTCGGTAATAACCTCGGTGACGATGGCGGATCTCATTCGGGCGGCGGTCACAAGCACAAGAACAAACATAAAAACCGCCATCATTGATGGAGGGTTAAACGGAAACCCGGCGTTGTGCCGGGTTTTTTGTATTTGCTCGTCGGACTTCGGAACGATTGGCTGTAAGGCTTCTCGAACGTAATACACGCCACCAGATGATGAGGTTTGCCATGACTCCTGAAACCGAAGGCAAGGAAGAGAAGGGTTCGAGTGGACTGCCGTTTATCAATGATCCGGGGAATGAAGATCCGGGGTCGTTGATGGATGATGCGACGGTGCCGTTGAATGATTCGGACGAGGCTGATATGGAGTATGAAGAGGATGAGGATGAGCAGTGATCGGATGTTTGAGAAGATCTGAGCGTCTGAATCCGGATTTTAGGGGCCTGAGTTCAAGAGGTCCTAACAAATTTGTTAGCGACTAAAAACCGCTGCCCGCCAGTCATTAAACTGGTGGGCGAGTCTAGGATAGGCGTTTTTTTGTAGTGCTAACAATGTGAGATCTCGGATTTCGAGAATTCCAAATTGTCTAGAATCATGCTGAGCAACTGGATTTCGAACTGTTCTCTGTATCTATATAAATTTTTTATGATGCCTCACGATAACAGAACACCCGTCGCTCAATAAATTTTAGAAAGGTAAATCTGTTAGATATACGCTAGGTTCTCGCAGTCTTAATGATGATGTGGTAAACGTTACTTTCGAAGTGCTTGATACAGCTGAAATAAGGTATCTGTCTCCAATTGGTTGTATGGATAGACTTAAGTTTTTTTGAGTTGGAATGTTGGATGTCGTCAACTCTCTAATTTCACCGCATGTTATTCCGATTCGGCAAGCATTGTATCCTATGGATTCCCATTTTTTCGGTGGAGTGTCCGGCATTTCTCTAATATCAAATGCCAAGGTCAATGTTGAAAGGTTGTTGTCCATGTTTAAAGCGAATAGCTTGATCTCCCCAACGGGTATATTTCTGCTGAATACCATATTGAAGAGTTTGCTTCCGTCTATGTCATTCCAGTATTTCATGGTCATTCCTTGAATGGATAATGATCGCTCGTATTTTTTACTTTGCCATTGCGTGTGTCATGCGCGGGTCGTATGTTTATGTGAGGGCCTTGATCTCCTCGGTTATTTACATCTCCATATTTATGTCCCGCTGAGTGGTCTTGGAGTATCAATATAAAACCATCCTCTCGGGTGAATCTATATTCTCTGGTTATAATCGGCTTTCCACTGCTGTCTAGAATGTTATTTCCTTTTCTATCCGTCATGTTGACATAGGTGAGCTGCATCTGCCTGCCACTTACCTCATCAGTCTGAATGTCGGGCTGTTGCCCTTTCGGTATTCCGGCATCAACTTTTGCCTGCCTGAATGCACCGCGCCTGGATACCTGTGGAAGCTCAACTTCATCAGGTTTTGGACAATTTATCGATTTTCGACCTTTGGGTGGACAGTTGGAGCTCAACCCCAACGGATCAACCCACCCCGTCGGATTCGGCACGTACTGGTACTGATTCAACCCACCCGCCAACTTGATCGGATCTGGCGTCAGATACCGCCCCAGCCGCGGGTCGTAGTACCGATGGCGGTTGTAATGCAGTCCGCTTTCCCCGTCGAAGTACTGCCCCTGAAAGCGCAACGGCTGGTTCAGGTAGTCCTCGCCGGCCATGGTCAGGGCGGCGACTTTTCCGTAGGCGTCGTATTGCGCGGACCAGACGATGTCGCCGCTGTAGTCGGTGAGTTCCTGCGGGGTGCCGAGGTGGTCGAGTTGGTAGTAGAAGGGGCAGGCTTTTTTCGGGCCTTTGCCGTCGAGCAGCGCCAGCGGGCGGAAGGTGCCGGGTTCGTAGACGTAGCTGCGGTATTCGCTGTCGCTGCTTTCAGCGACGAGGTGGTCGCCTTGCCAGAAGAACTCGGTGGTCTCGCCGTCGACGGTTTTGCTGATGCGTCGGCCGAAGGCGTCGTACTTGTAAGACGCGGTCTGGCCGTCGGGGCGGGTCAGGCCGATCAGGCGGTGCTGGCAGTCGTAGCGGTATTCGGTGACGAGGGTCTGCGCGCGGCCACGGCGTTCGCGGATCAGGTTGCCGAAGGCGTCGTAGTCGTAATGGCGGTCGCCCTGCATCAGCAGGCGGTTGCCTTTGATCTGGCTGGGGCCGGGGCGGTCCTGCATCAGCAGGTTGCCGGCCGGGTCGTGGGCGAAGCTTTCCGGCAGTTCGTCGCGCGAGTGGCGTACGCGGATGAGGCGGTCGAGGACGTCGTAGCCGTAGGTGCGCTGGCCGTGGCGGCTGTCGGCGATGTGCGCGAGATTGCCGTTGGCGCTGTAGGCATAATCGCGGCGGTACAACGCATCGCGCTGATGGCCTACGGCGTGGGCGAGTAATCGGCCCTGATCGTCGTAGGAATATTCGCTGAGCAGCAGGCCTTGCTGGCGTTGCAGCTCGCGCCCGGACTGGTAGATGTGACGGGTCAGCGGCGTGCCGTTGAGGTCGATCCCGTTCAGCGCGCCACCCTTGGCGTGGCGGTAGTCGAGCACGCTGTTGTCCGGCAGACGCATGCGCTTGAGCTGACCGCAGGCGTCGTAGCGGTAACGCAGTGTGCCCCAGCCCTGATGCTCGGTGATCAGCCGGTCCTGACGGTCGTATTCGAAGGCCAGGGGATGTTGTTGACCATCATCAACACCCACCAGCCGGCCGAGGCGGTCGTATTGATAAGAAACCTTGAGGCCGTCGGGCAGGGTTTTGACCAGCAGGCGCCCGGCGGCATCGCGCTCATAAGCGGTGACCAGTTGCGAGCCGTCATCACCGAACTCGGTCTTCTCCAGCAGATGCCCGTTGAGGTCGTAGGCATACGCGGTACGCCGGCCGTCAAAACCGACTTCCTGACGAATCAGCCCGGTCGGCGTGTAGTCCAGCCGGTACTTTTCCCCGGACTCGTTTTCGATCTCGGTGAGCAGCAGTTGCGCATGGTCGTAGCGGTACTGCACCCGCGTGCCGTCGGGGTTGATCCGGCGTGAGACCAGGTGCAGATCGTCGTCGTATTCGTAGCGGGTGATGTGCCCGAGTTCATCGCGCTCGGCGGTGACCTGACCGTAGGCGCCGTAGCTGTAGGCGCGGGTGCTACCGGTAGGAAAGGTCGTCTGGATCAGTCGGCCAACCGCGTCCCAATGCTGCCGGGTGACCGCACCGTGTTCGTCCGCAGTCGTGGTCCGTCGCCCCAGTGCATCGTAGGAAAAACGCCGCACGCCGCCGTCGGGCAGCGTTTCCTCGGTCAACTGGCCGAGGCTATTCCACACCAGCCGATGCCGACTGCTGTCCGGGTAACGGATCGACAGCAACTGGCCCCGGGTGTCGTAGTAGTAATGGGTAACCTGACCTTCGGGGTCGACCGCTTCGGTGACATCGCCCTCGGCATTGCGCCGGTAGATCCACACCGCGTCGCCGCGTGAACGCCGATAGAGGAAACCGTTGCGATACTCGTAGGACGTAGGCGCCTCATTCGGTGGAATCAGCGCAATCAGCCGTCCGACCTCGTCGTAGCGGTACTCGGTGACCGCGCCCAAGGCATCCTGCTCGGCAATCAAGCGCCCCGAGGAGTCATAGGCCTTGAGCTGTTCACCGCCGTCAGCCTCGACCTTGCGCACCAGCCGCGCACGCTCGTCGTGGACGTACGTCTCTTCGGTGCCATCGACGTAATGCACCGCGACACTGCCGTCGTCGTTCCAGACGTAACGGGTGTCCATCTGCGAGAACGATGCCCAGTGTCTGACACACCGAGCGGCTTTCCCCGACCGCTCCCACTCCCAAAAGAAACTCGCCCCGCCGGCCAGTTGCCGCTGCAGAATCACGTGAGCGTCGTCGTAGTCGTAGCGCTCGCTGTCGCCGACGGCGTTGGTCGCTTCGATCAGGTGCTGATAGGCGTCGTAGCGGTAACTGACCAGCGCCTGTTCGGTGCTCCAGGCACCGTCGCGAAACACCTGGTAATCAACGCCGAGCAACTGCGCGCGGTCATAACGCAACAACAGCGAACGCCCGGCGCCGTTGTCCAGGCGCTGCACCCGGTCAGACCGATCGCGCTGCACCGTCAGACGATTGCCATAGGCGTCGCTGATCGCCGTCAGCCGTCCCGCACGAAAGTGATAAAACCGCGCCGTGTCCCCGGCCAGCGCGAGAATCAGCTCCTCCGGCTCATCACCCAGAAAAATTGCCGCCCGCGACAGACTGTTGTGAATCGCCGGCCGCTCGCTACTCGGCAACGGAAAACGGGTACGCCGGTTTTCATGGTCGACCCAAACAACAACGTCGCCCTCAAACACCAGCCGATGCGCCAGCGAATGACTCCAGCCAAAGCCCAACCCGATATCGATCTCGGCGGCACTGCTGCGATACAACCGCGTGAACTCAAACGGCAACACGCCATCGAGCACCCCATCGTTCAGGGTCAGCAATTCTTCGCCAGTGACCATCGACACCGGACAGCCGTTAGTGCAGGTAAAGGGCACACAATCGGCGCTGTCACCGTTGGGGTTTTTCGCCTGATCCGGCGAGTCGTCGTGATGCTCGTCTTTCTTCAACAAGGTGTTGCGCTGCGCATTCCAGCGCAATTGCATCCGGCCCTTTTTCACCCCGGCGGCGATGCCACGGGCGGCAACGCCTTTGTATTGATCGACGTATTTGATGAACCCTTCGACGATGCCGAACATCGCCTTCACCAAACGCTTCACCGCCGACAGCAATTGCACGGCGCGATCCGCCAGACGCAGCGTCAGATAAGCGATGCCTGCGCCACCACTGATGAACGTCAAGACGACGCTGATCAGCACATCGATGAGCAACTGCACCATCATCATCGACGCCGCTTCAGCGGTTTTGCCGGCGACTTCGCTGGGCGGCAGCATCTCCAGCCAAAGGCTGGCCGTACGCAACAACAAACACAGTGCAGCTTCGTCACTGACCAGCAGCTGAAGCTTTTCCATGACGTCGGGGGCTGTCGCTGCCAGCGCCATCAACTGCGTGGCGCCCTCACCCAAGCGCTCGGCGAACGCACCGGGATCCTTGAGAATGTCCGACAGCAGGCCAATGCTGTCCCACACCCCCTCGATCGCCGCCCAACTCCCGGCGAGCATGCCGTTGCCCGCTGCCGTCGCCACCGACTGCGACCACTGCGGCTTGAAACCCTGCCACTCGCTACGTAACCAGCCGTCCAGCTCAGCGGTCAGGCCGTCATAGGCTTTGAAAAGATCCTCGACCTGATCCGCAGTGACATCGCTGTGCACCTGCACCCGGTAGAACTTGCCAGGTATTCCTTTGAATGAACCCTTGCCTCGCGCATCGAGAGTGATGGGAGTGGTTTCGCCCCCGTCCATGGCGATCACATCGACGACGATGTTGCCGAGCGGAATGTCGTACACCGACTCGAATTTGCTTTCGATCAGCATCGGGCCGCTCTCCGGGCACTGGACGACGCCGGAGAAAAACTCGTTGTCGGTGCTGCTGACGACAGTGCTATCGGAGCCGAAGCGAATGACCCGCTCCATGCCCATCAGCGACGGCAGATCTGCGGCATGGCTGACTTCGTCCGCCGCTCGACTGGCCCAATGCTTGAGCTGTTCGCGGTAAAGGCTGAGGGTGGCGGGAAAGCTGTCGAGTGCTTGCTCGATGCGGGTGACGGCTTCCATCAGCGCACGCGGGTGTGCGAAGTGGACTGAATAAGCGGATCAAACATGAGCGTTCCCTCGCGCAAAAAATTAGGCGCGGGAACTGTGCGGGGGATCAATCAGGAAAGAAGTCAGGCAAGTAGGCGATGGCTGTAGGACTTGTCTGTAATAAATCGCTCATAGATAAACAAGCGCGCAAAAACGCAAACGCGGCGTGAGGAAAACCTCACGCCGCGTTTATTTGAGCAGACACAAATGGATTTACAGTGTTGAGTCGCGAGCACTCAGCTCTTTCAATTTGAGTTCAGCCAACGGGTGCCCGGCCTTGGCAGCCATGCTCCACCAGCGGGCGGCTTCGACAGGATCCGGCGGCTTGCTCGGTGTCCCGGCCAAGCTGATCACGCCGACCTGGTAAGCCGCTTTGCCATCACCCGCAAGTGCTGCCAGCCGCAACAGACGCACACCTTCTTCGCGTGCACCCAAGCCGACACCACGAAAGGTCAGGATGTGCCCATAGAAGCTTTGCGCCCCGACATCGCCAAGGTTGGCCATGCGCGCAAACTGACCTTCGAGCCAGCGCCAGCCGCGCGGTTGACGGACAAACCATGACCAGTGAAACAGCCTGCGGGCCAGCCAGTAACTTGCCCGCGCCTTGAGTCGTAAAAACACTCAGGCCTCCGCCGATTCCGGGTACTCGTATTCAAAAACACGGACGACTTCCGAAGCGTGCCAAGAGGCCGCAGCAACACCATCGGACGGCCCGGAAAAACGCCCCAGACGTTCAACGCACTCAAAAAAACCGGTGCGTGGCAGGCGACTGGCGCCCTGGCTGATCACCAGCGAGCTGCGCAAGGGTTGCTCGGCCTTGGCATCCAGCGCGGCCAGATGCTCAAGCGCGGCGGTCAGGGTTTGCATCGCCGGCGTCGGCAATTGCAACCGTTCGAGCAAGGCCCGATAAGTCAGCAGATGGCGCTGGCGGCGCGCCTGATCCAGTTCCCCGAGCAATCCGTCCCAATGTTGACGACTGATGCGTACGCTCACGATTCATCCCTCCACCCTGGCACCGTCAATTCCCAGGCCAGGCTGCGGCGAATCGCGGCGTCGGGCTGACGCTCGCCACTTTCGATCATGGCCAGATATGACGGGCTGATGCCTACCGTGCGGGCCAACGCCTCAATGGCGATGCCCTTCCCTTCGCGCAAACTGCGTAGTTGATCCAGACCTGGAAGAATCGTGTCTGGTGAGACCGCGCGCGGCGTGGCTGCCGGACGCGACGGTGCTTCGTTGATGCCTGCTGCTTTTAATAGAGCCTGATACTGAGCCCACGGCAGAACCGCGTATTCGGGTTCGCCATCGCGTGCAATTATCTGAATATCCATGACTACCCCGTAGGACAACAACACTTAGCGAGTCGGCACTTTTCCCTAGAAGTGTAATCCTAACAGCGGCCAAGGTCGCGGGGGGTATCTATCTGTAAGAGGGGTTCGATAATCAGGACTTCTTCGGCCCCTGAAGTTGCAATTGTTCGGGGGTATCCGGCAGGCGTTCGACGACTGCCAGTTTTTCCGGCTGCTGGCGGTTGCGCCAGAGGCGGAAGGCATTGAGTTCATCGTCGAGGGTTTTCATCAGCCAGGCGAGGACTGCGATGTCGTCGAGCATGCCGAATACGGGAATGAAATCCGGAATCGCATCGACCGGGCTGAGGAAGTACATCAGACCCGCCACCACCGAAACCAGTGCTTTGCCGCTGATGGCCCGATACTCACCGCGCCAATAGGCCAGGCACAATGCCTGGAGTAAACGCAAATCGTCCTTGAGTTTACCCAGGCGGTTGCCTTGTGCCGCGCCTTTGCTGGCGACCGCAAACAATAAGGTCGGTAAGCGGCCGCGTGCCAGCAGGCGGCCGGCCAAGGGCAGGAATCGAGCGAAATTCCACGGAGCTTTCATCTATTCCTCCCGTTGAAATGTTATCCACACAAATTGTGGATAACCTTGTGAACAGAGCTGCATTTCAGCGCTGAAAGCCCCGTTTCATAAGGGCTGCGCTCAGATCGGGCGTTTTTTACTCACATAAAAAACCCCAATATTTCATTGACTTGGCTGCTCAGGGCGGCTAGCGCGGGCAGCCTCAATGGCTATGACTCTCGCGACCGCCATCGGTTCGCTCTGTTTACCCTTGCCAGACTCCAGATGCAACAACGCCCCGCATAAGCGAGGCGTTGTTGTTGAAGCTTTTGCCAATTACTTGGCAGCAGCAGCTTCTTTGGCTGGATCCTTGATGGCCAGCAGTTCCAGGTCGAAGACCAGAACCGAGTTGGCCGGGATTGCCGGGCTTGGCGACTGCGCGCCGTAAGCCAGATCGCTAGGGATGTACAGTTTGTACTTCTCGCCAACGTGCATCAATTGCAGACCTTCAACCCAACCCGGGATCACGCCGCTTACCGGCAGATCGATCGGGCTGCCGCGCTCGACAGAGCTGTCGAATACGGTGCCGTTGGTCAGCTTGCCGGTGTAGTGAACGGTCACTACGTCGGTCGGCTTAGGCTGTGGGCCGTCGGCTTTCTTGACCACTTCGTACTGCAGGCCGGAAGCGGTTGTGGTTACACCGGCCTTCTTGCCGTTTTCTTCGAGGAACTTCTTGCCAGCAGCTGCCGACTCTTCGCTCATCTTGGCCATACGCTCTTCAGCACGCTTTTGCAGCGCGGCGAAGGCTTCAACCAGTTCTTCATCTTTCAGCTTCTGTTCTTTCTTGCCGACGGCATCTTCGATGCCCTGGGCTACCGCTTTGGAGTCCAGATCATCCATGCCTTCCTGAGCCAGGCTCTTGCCCATGTTCAGGCCGATACCGTAGGAAGCTTTTTGCGCCGGGGTTTTCAGCTCTACGCTGGTCTGCGAGTCACAACCCGCGAGTACCAGGCTAACCAGGGCTACCGCCGCCGCCAACCGATGCTGTTTCATGCTATTTCCTTGTTCATGCGCCGAAAGGGCAATCGAGTAAAGCCGCGAGCTTATCAGGCCGCCACGACCAATGGCTACCGGCATGAGAGCAGGAATCTTCCGATAAGTTCAGGGATAAGAACGCATTGGCGCGAAGCGACGATGAAGCTTCTGTCATCTTGTCCCGACAACGACTGGCGTCTCTGCTTGCATCTTCTGGCGTAATGGCCACTTGCCGCACCGGGTCCGGCTCAGGCATAACAGCGGAACAATTCGACAAGGATGTTTAACTTGCGCCTTTTATTCCGTGTGCTGACCCTGATTGTGGTGCTGCTGGGACTCGTCCTGGCCGTGGTCCTGTATTACGTCGCCAACCCGAAATTGCCCTTCTACACCCCCGCCGAGCAGGTGCATTACCTCGATCAGTGGAGCGAAGAAGAGCGGCAAACCTACTATTTCACGCCGCAAGGCACGCAGGTAAAAGGCCTGCGCTATAAGTGGTTTCAGGCACTGGAGCTGCCCTTCTCGGAGCAGCGGTTCGCCTCCGCCGATTATCTCGCACGCTTTGGTTTTCTGATCGATCCGCAGCAGACAGCCACAGCGAACAACCCCGGCAACCTCCCCGTCGGTTTTGCCCGCCATCAGAATCCCGGCAACACCGAGCAATATCTGGACATCACTTGCGCCGCTTGCCACACCGGCGAATTGCGCTTCAAAGGTCAGGCCGTGCGAATTGACGGCGGTACCGCGCAACATGTGCTGCCCTCCAGTGTTCCTACTTTGCGCGGCGGCAGTTTCGGACAAGCATTGGTGGCAAGTCTGACCTCGACTTACTACAACCCCTGGAAATTCGAACGTTTTGCCAGAACCGTGCTGGGCGACGAGTACGACACGCACCACGAGCAATTGCGCAAAGACTTCAAAGCCTCTCTGAATACATTCCTCAAGGTCGCCTGGAACGATACCCATCGCGGCCTCTATCCGACCGAAGAAGGTCCCGGTCGCGCCGATGCCTTTGGACGCATCGCCAACGCAACGTTTGGCGATGCGATCTCCCCCGCCAACTACCGCGTGGCCAATGCCCCGGTGGATTATCCGCAGCTCTGGGACATGTGGACGTTCGATTGGGTGCAATGGAACGGTTCGGCGCAACAGCCGATGGCGCGCAATATTGGCGAAGCGTTGGGCGTCGGCGCCACCCTGAATTTTTTCGATGCCAACGGCCAACCGCTGCAAGGCGATGCTCGCTATGCCTCGAGCGTGCGCGTGCGTGATCTGCACAAGATCGAAGAAACCCTGCAAAAGCTCAAACCGCCCGCCTGGCCAGAAGATCTGTTCGGTGCTATCGACAAGCCCCTGGCTGCCAGAGGGCGCTCGCTGTTTGCCGAGAATTGCGCCAGTTGCCACGTTCCGCGACGGACGCAGGAAGGTGAGCGCTGGGTGCAGCATTTGCACATGCTGCCGGTCGATGTCATCGGCACCGACCCAACCGCCGCCAACAATATCGCCAGCCATCGTTTCGATTTGACCGCCCTGCAGTGGGATCTGAAAGAGCTGGAAAAAATGGACGTGAAACTGCATCCCAAGCCCAAGGAGCCACTGGATCTGAGCCAGTTGTCAGTGGCCAAGGGCCTGGCTTACGTTACCGCCTTCGTCGAGGATCGCGCCTACCGCGAAGCCAACGTCACCCCGCTGGAGAAATCACGGCTGGACGGCTTCGGCCTGCCGATCGGTGTACGCGAAAAAGTCGCGTACAAGGCTCGTCCTCTGGCAGGTGTCTGGGCCACCGCGCCGTTCCTGCACAACGGATCGGTGCCGAGCCTCTATCAATTGCTGTCGCCGCAGGATGAACGCGCCACAACCTTCTTCAAAGGCAACTTCGAATACGATCCACGGCACCTCGGATATCGCACCGAAGCGTTTACCAATGGCTTTGTGTTCGACACGCGCATCACCGGCAACCACAACAGCGGCCATGAATTCCGCGCTGGCGAACGCGGCAACGGCGTGATTGGCCGGCTGCTGCAGCCCGAAGAACGCTGGGCGTTGCTTGAGTACCTGAAAGTCCTCGGCGGCCCACTGGAGGCACAACTGCCATGATTTCGACCTTCAAGAAAGAGTTGCCGCTGTTGGCCAGAATCTGGTTATGGCTTGGACGTCTGTTTGGCAAAGCCCTACTGATAATGGTCACCATCGGCCTGCTCGGCTGGGCCGTTGCCTCGGCATGGTTTGCCTGGCAACACCGCGGTCCGGTTTCAGCGCTGGAGCAGATTCCGCCCGGTGAAGCCGCGATGGCTCAGGATGTGATCCAGACCGCCGTGCGCATCGTCGACCAGCACCGCGAAGGCACACGCTATCTGCGTGATGCACATGCCAAAGCTCATGGCTGCGTCAAGGCTCAGGTGCAAGTGCTGCCGGAATTGGCGCAGTCACTGCGACAAGGCGTGTTCAGTGAGCCCGGCAAAACCTGGCAGGCGATGATTCGTCTGTCCAATGGCAATGCCTACCCACAATTCGACAGTATTCGCGACGCCAGGGGCATGGCGATCAAACTGCTGGACGTTTCGGGACAACAGTTGCTCGGCAACCGCCAGGCATTGCCTGAACAGGATTTCGTGATGTTCAGCCACCCGAACTTCTTTGTCAGCGATGTCGCCGAATACCGTCAGAATGTGGCGGCGCAGGCTGATGGCAAGAAGGTCATGGCGTTTTTCCCCGAATGGGATCCGCGTACCTGGCAGATCCGCCATTTGTTTATTGCGCTGGCAACATTGTCGCCGCCGCCAGATAGCCCGACGGCGACCACATACTTTTCGGTTTCGCCCTACAAATTCGGTGAGGCAAATGCAAAGTTTCGTGTAGTACCCGATCCGGACAACTGCCCCGCTTACACATTGCCTAAACAGAACCACGACATGCCGAATTTCTTGCGCAGCGCGTTGAGTCAGCAGTTGTCGACGGATCGGGTGCCGGCCTGTTTCGTGCTGCAGATCCAGCGCCAGGACGCCAACAAATATATGCCCATCGAGGACACCAGCATCGAATGGCGCGAGCAGGACTCGCCCTTCGAAACCGTGGCGCGGATCACCCTGCCGCCGCAGGATTTCGATACCTCGGCATTGAATCTGCAATGCGACAACCTGTCGTTCAATCCTTGGTTTGGCATTGAAGCGCATCGCCCGATCGGCGGCATCAACCGTCTGCGCAAGGCTGTGTACGAGGCGGTCAGTGATTATCGTCACCAGCGTAATGACAAATGATCACTCCGTCGGCTCGGCAATCACCGCAACTGGCTCGGCAGACGGCCTGATCCGGCCGACATCCGGCCATGTCTTGCTCGGCAAGAGCACGCTAAGGTTGCCGGCCGCCGCTACTTTGTCGACAAACATCTGTGTGGTGATTTCGCCCGAGACCAACTTCCCCTCAAAGTCCGCCGTCAACTCACCAATCAACGATCTGACTGGAATATCGGGTTGCGAAAAGCTCAAGACCGCCTCATCAGGAGTGATCATGAACAAGTGGTGCTGAGGAGCCGCGACCAATCGATCCAGTCCGACTTTCATATCGGCAGGGGAAAAAAAGTTCTTGAAGAGTTCGGTGTCCGCTGCGGGCAAATGGTCTGGACGCGATGGTTTGCTCGAATGGTAGAAACCATAGACCCGGAAGCCCTCGGGAAGCTGGACATTGCCATGCTGATCCCTGGGGAAGACCACAGACAAGTCAAAGTTGACGTACTCGCCGGACTCGGCAGCGGCGACAATAAACTCATCCCGGTGTTTATGTTTGAGAATAACGCCCAGGGTTTGCCCCTCGGGTAAAATGGGCTGCCTGATACGCCAATAAGACGCAACGCCTGCGACGTCATGGAAAACGGGGCTGAAAATCGGCATCAATTCGACCGAGGAGCGCTTTGTCTGGTTTTCCGGATCATTGTCCCGTATCCAACTCGCTTTCAGTGCGCCTCGGTGAGACCACTTCGCCTTTTCTGCAACGCCTGCGACAACGATGTTGAGTTCACCGGCCCCGATAGCCAACAAAATCCAGATGTTGGTCTGAAAAGCCCCTCTTTCATACAAACTCTGAAACAACTGCGAGCGTCCAGAAGTTTTCGCAATTTGTTTGGACAGCTCAAGCTCGAAGTCTGATGAGGTTGAGGTGTACGAGATAAGACCGTCGTTACCCAGGGAGAGATAGCACCTGGAATAATGGCGGCCTGTGTTCATGACATTCCACAGATCGGAAATTGCAAAAAAACGATTACGGTAATCAAAATCATCTTTGCTTTCTGCCGCGCCCTGCTCTGCAAATGGACGCCGATGAAAACTGGCGGCGACGCTATACCCGGTAGGGACGGACAGTTGGTCCCTTACGCACTTGGATACGAAGAGTGAATCGTCGGGAGAGACACTGCCGGGATTCACTTCCGCTGCGTCTGATTTCAAGAACTCGGCACAAAAGTACCGTCCTTGGCTATTTTTCAGGATAAACCAGAGAGCTTCTGTGTTTTCCTTGAATTTCATGCCATGTAGAAAGGCTGCGGCGTCATCACACTCAAGAAACGACGGTTTGCGGGCCAGAAACGTCAGGTCCACCGAATTTTCGGCAGGTTTTGCTGGAAGGGGATCACTCATGAAATCAGTCTCTCGGTAGGCTATTGAACGGGGTCATGACGCGAAATGAGTCATGAACAACGTTGCCCATTGTCCGAAAGCAGCTTGTATGGCAGGCACTACATAGATATATGCAGCGAAAAATACTCAAACGCCAGACAGCAAAAAGCCCGCACTGGGCGGGCTTTCCGTGGAATCTGGCGTTCAGTGTTCCAGATTCCGAATATGGCGCAGCGGACGGGACTCGAACCCGCGACCCCCGGCGTGACAGGCCGGTATTCTAACCGACTGAACTACCGCTGCGCGAAACGCTTGAAACGAATGGTGGGTGATGACGGGATCGAACCGCCGACATTCTGCTTGTAAGGCAGACGCTCTCCCAGCTGAGCTAATCACCCTTCGCTTCGTTACGGGACGCATTATGCCACAAGTTTTCGTAAAGTGTTGATTTAATTGAAGTTTTTTTTCAAATAAATCCGAAAACCGGTAAAACGATACATCCCGCGGGTACAACCTTGGAGCAGAAAAAAACCCGCCTTGGCGGGTTTTTCCGTGGTGACCTGGCGTTCAGTGGTCCAGGTTACCGAATATGGCGCAGCGGACGGGACTCGAACCCGCGACCCCCGGCGTGACAGGCCGGTATTCTAACCGACTGAACTACCGCTGCGCTAAACACTTGAAACGAATGGTGGGTGATGACGGGATCGAACCGCCGACATTCTGCTTGTAAGGCAGACGCTCTCCCAGCTGAGCTAATCACCCTTCGCTTCGGTGTGGCGCGCATTCTACGGAGCGACCCAACCTCTGGCAAGCACTTTTTTAAATAATTTTCTCAGGCCTTCCAAAGGCTTAGAGAAGGGTTGGCCTATGAGACGGCGAAGACAATAATGCCCCCCTTTGTATAAAGGAGAGACTCACCCCATGTGGTTCAAAAACCTGCTTATCTATCGCCTGACCCAAGACCTGCCTGTCGATGCCGAGGCGCTGGAAACTGCACTGGCCACCAAACTGGCGCGTCCATGTGCAAGCCAGGAGTTGACCACCTACGGTTTCGTCGCGCCGTTCGGCAAAGGCGAAGATGCGCCCTTGGTGCATGTCAGCGGTGACTTCCTGCTGATTTCCGCGCGTAAAGAAGAACGCATTCTGCCGGGCAGCGTCGTGCGTGACGCGGTCAAGGAAAAGGTCGAAGAGATCGAAGCCGAGCAGATGCGTAAGGTCTATAAGAAGGAACGCGATCAGATCAAGGATGAAATCATCCAGGCATTCCTGCCGCGCGCCTTCATTCGTCGCTCGTCGACCTTCGCCGCCATCGCGCCGAAACAGGGTCTGATCCTGGTCAATTCGGCCAGCCCGAAACGCGCCGAAGACCTGCTGTCGACCCTGCGTGAAGTGATCGGCACCCTGCCCGTCCGTCCGTTGACCGTGAAAATGGCCCCGACAGCGGTCATGACTGACTGGGTCACCACACAAAAAGCCGCCGACGACTTCTATGTACTGGACGAGTGCGAACTGCGCGACACCCACGAAGACGGCGGCATTGTTCGCTGCAAGCGTCAGGACCTGACCAGCGAAGAAATCCAGCTGCACCTGAGCACCGGCAAAGTCGTGACTCAGTTGTCTTTGGCCTGGCAGGACAAACTGTCGTTCATGCTCGACGACAAGATGACTGTCAAACGTCTGAAGTTCGAAGATCTGCTGCAGGATCAGGCGGAACAGGACGGCGGCGATGAGGCACTGGGCCAACTGGATGCCAGCTTCACCCTGATGATGCTGACCTTCGGTGATTTCCTGCCGGCGCTGGTTGAAGCGTTGGGTGGGGAAGAGACTCCGCAGGGGATCTAACGCCTTGTGATGTCTCAATGTGGGAGCGAGCTTGCTCGCGAAGGTGACCTGTCAGCCAACATTTAAGTTGAATGACACACCGCTTTCGCGAGCAAGCTCGCTCCCACAGTTCGATTTGTGGTGTTCATTCAATAATAAGGATCAAGCCATGCGCGCACTGGCTGCACTCAGCCGCTTCGTCGGCAATACCTTCGCTTACTGGGTTCTGATTTTCACGGTGATTGCGTTCCTGCAACCGGCGTGGTTTCTCGGCCTGAAAAGCGCGATCGTGCCGTTGCTGGGCCTGGTGATGTTCGGCATGGGCCTGACCCTCAAACTCGACGACTTCGCTGCCGTTGCCCGCCACCCATGGCGTGTGGCGCTGGGCGTGGTTGCACATTTCGTGATCATGCCCGGCGTGGCGTGGTTGCTCTGCCAGGTGTTTCACCTGCCGCCGGAAATCGCCGTCGGGGTGATTCTGGTCGGTTGCTGCCCGAGCGGCACGTCTTCCAACGTGATGACCTGGCTGGCTCGAGGTGATCTGGCGTTATCGGTGGCCATCGCCGCCGTCACGACCCTCCTCGCCCCGCTGCTGACCCCGGCGCTGATCTGGCTGCTGGCTTCGGCGTGGTTGCCAGTGTCGTTCATGGAATTGTTCTGGTCGATCCTGCAAGTGGTGCTGCTGCCGATCATCCTTGGCGTGGTTGCCCAGCGTTTGCTCGGCGACAAGGTTCGCCACGCCGTCGATGTGTTGCCGCTGGTGTCGGTGGTCAGCATCGTCATTATCGTAACGGCCGTGGTGGCGGCCAGTCAGGCGAAAATCGCCGAGTCCGGCCTGTTGATCATGGCCGTGGTCATGCTGCACAACAGCTTCGGTTATCTGCTGGGCTACTTCACCGGGCGCCTGTTCAAGTTGCCGCTGGCCCAGCGCAAATCGCTGGCGCTGGAAGTGGGCATGCAGAATTCGGGATTGGGCGCGGCGTTGGCCAGTGCGCATTTTTCGCCATTGGCGGCAGTGCCGAGCGCGCTGTTCAGCGTTTGGCACAATATTTCCGGGGCACTGCTGTCGACGTACTTCCGGCGCATGAGTGAGAAGGAAGATCGCGATTCGCTGGCGCAACAAACGGCCGACTGAGGCGCAAACTTGATCCCCGGGTTAATGCTCGTCAAACTATCGCGCAACGCGGGGACGACCCTGCGGCTCGATCGAGTCATTAATCTGGGGACGACCCCGTCAATCGATGGAGGTCTTGCATGTCCTGGATCATTCTGTTTTTCGCTGGCCTGTTCGAAGTCGGCTGGGCCGTCGGCCTGAAATACACCGACGGCTTCACCCGCCCGCTGCCTACCGTTCTGACCATCGCGGCCATGGCTATCAGCCTGGGCCTGCTGGGCCTGGCGATGAAGGAATTGCCGTTGGGTACGGCCTATGCGATCTGGACCGGTGTTGGTGCCGTGGGCACGGTGATCGCCGGGATCATCCTGTTTGGCGAGTCGATGGCGTTGATTCGGCTGGCCAGTGTGGCGTTGATCATTACCGGGTTGATTGGCCTCAAGGTCAGCGCCTAGGCATCGACCGCAATCGCGAGCAGGCTCGCTCCCACATTCAACCGCGTTCCGTCAGAGGAATACGACCAACTGTGGGAGCGAGCCTGCTCGCGAAGAGGCCCTTAGAATCGCCGACTATCTAACTGCCCCGCGCAACTCCCCCACCAACCCCTGCAACTTCGCCGGCTCAGCCGCATCAATGCCCACCGGCGAACCCGCCACCAACGTCACCCGCGACCACAACCGCCGAAACACGCCCTTGTTCGGATCGCGACTGAAAAAACTCCCCCACAGCCCCTGCAACGCCAACGGAATCACCGGCACTGGCGTCTCCTCCAGAATCCGCGTCAGCCCGCCCCTGAACTCGTTCATCTCGCCATCCGCCGTCAACTTGCCTTCCGGGAAGATGCACACCAGCTCACCGTCCTTCAGATATTGAGCAATCCGGGTGAAGGCCTTTTCGTAGATCTGGATGTCTTCGTTACGCCCGGCAATCGGAATGGTCCCCGCGGTGCGGAAGATAAAGTTCAGTACCGGCAGATTGTAGATTTTGTAGTACATGACAAAGCGAATCGGCCGACGCACCGCGCCGCCGATCAGCAAGGCATCGACGAACGACACGTGGTTGCACACCAGCAATGCCGCGCCTTCATCCGGAATCGCCTCAAGGTTGCGGTGCTCGACGCGGTACATGGAATGGCTGAGCAGCCAGATCATGAAACGCATGCTGAATTCGGGGACGATTTTGAAGATGTAGGCGTTGACGCCAATATTCAGCAGCGACACAACGAGGAACAACTGCGGGATCGACAGCTTGGCCACACTCAGCAGCACGATCGAGACGATGGCCGAGACCACCATAAACAATGCGTTGAGAATGTTGTTGGCGGCAATCACCCGCGCCCGCTCGTTCTCGGCCGTGCGTGACTGGATCAAGGCATACAGCGGCACGATGTAGAAACCACCAAAAATGCCGAGGCCAAGGATGTCGACCAACACCGCCCAGGTATGCACGAAGCCCAGTACTTCAATCCAGCTGTGGCCAGTGACGCTGTCGGGAATTCCGCCGGAATGCCACCACAACAGCAAACCAAACACGGTCAGACCAAACGAGCCGAACGGCACCAGACCAATCTCGACTTTGCGCCCCGACAGCTTCTCGCAGAGCATCGAGCCGAGCGCGATACCCACCGAGAACACCGTCAGGATCAGGGTGACCACGGTCTCATCACCGTGCATCCACTCTTTGGCATAGGCCGGAATCTGCGTCAGGTAAATCGCCCCGACAAACCAGAACCACGAGTTGCCGACAATCGAGCGCGACACTGCTGGGGTTTGGCCCAGACCGAGTTTCAGCGTGGCCCACGACTGACTGAAAATGTTCCAGTTCAGGCGCATCTCCGGCGACGCGGCTGCGGCACGAGGAATACTTCGGCTGGCCAGATAACCCAGCACGGCAATCCCCACGATCGCGATGGACACCACCGGCGCATAGTGCGAGGAAGACATGATGACCCCGGCGCCGATCGTCCCGGCGAGAATCGCCAGAAACGTGCCCATTTCCACCAGGCCGTTGCCGCCCACCAGCTCATCCTCGCGCAGCGCTTGCGGCAGGATCGAATATTTCACCGGCCCGAACAGCGCCGAATGGGTGCCCATGGCGAATAGCGCCACCAGCATCAGCGACAAATGATCGAAGAGGAAACCGACTGATCCTACGGCCATGATCGCGATTTCCGCGAGTTTGATCAGACGAATCAGCGCGTCCTTGGCGAACTTTTCGCCAAACTGCCCGGCCAGCGCCGAAAACAGGAAGAACGGCAGGATAAACAGCAACGCACACAGGTTGACCCAGATCGAACGGTCACCCTCGATGGTCAGCCGATAGAGAATGGCGAGGATCAGCGACTGCTTGAACACGTTGTCGTTAAACGCGCCGAGCGACTGCGTGATGAAGAATGGCAGGAAGCGCCGGGTGCGCAGCAGGTTGAACTGTGAGGGGTGACTCATCTTCCGTGTTTCCCTGATGTTTAAGGTAGAGAGGCCTGGGTACTGCTTATTGGATTCTCGAAGCGCGATCCAGGCCACACCTTACCTAAACTTTTCAGGTTATTTCTTCAAACCTGCGATGCACGGCGAGACAAACAGCTCGCCACGCCAGGCGCCCTGCACGGTGCGTTTACCGACAATCAGCCACATCACCGCCAGCAACAGCACCAGCGCCGTGCCAAAGACGCTGAAAAACGTCAGGTTCAAAGTGCTCGCCAGTTTCAGGGTTGCCAGCGAATAAACGCCCAACGGAAAGGTGAATCCCCACCAGCCGAGATTGAACGGAATGCCGTCGCGCAGGTAACGCACAGTGATCAGCAACGCCATCAGCATCCACCACAGCCCGAAACCCCACAGGGTAATGCCGGCAATAAGTCCCAGACCCGAGGCAATTTCACCCATGCCCGGCAGACCGTTCGCCGCAAAAATCGCTGGCGCATCACCGCCCAACAACAACATGCCCAGCGCACCGGTGCCGATCGGGCCGAGGGCCAGCCAGCTGGAGGCGGCCATGTTTTCGTGGGGCAGTTTGTGCAGGGCCATGCGCAGCAGCAGGATCGTCAGAATGCTGAACGCTACGGGTAGGGAAAAAGCCCAGAGCACGTAGCTTGTCGTCAGCATCACCAGTTGCGAGTGGGGATTGGTGAGATGCGGTGCGAGCAACCCACCGCTGGCCGCTGCCACTTCTGCCGCCACGACCGGCAGCAGCCAAACGGCGGTCATCTGGTCGATGCTGTGTTCCTGACGGGTAAACATCATGTACGGGATCAACACGCCGCAAGCCAGCGACATGGCTACATCGACCCACCACAGCACTTCAGCGAGATGAATCACGCCGTCACCCCAGCGCGGCAGGCCGAACAGCAGAAAGCCGTTGATGATCGTGGCCAGCCCCATGGGAATCGTGCCGAAGAACATCGATACCGTGGAGTGGCCGAAAATCCGCCGCGCTTCATCGAAGAACAGAACCCAGCGCGCGGCGTAGGCAGCGGTAAACAGGCTGAACAACAGAATGTTGAACAACCACAAACCTTCAGCAATGGCGTGCAGGCCTGGAATGGCCAACGGCAGCTGCGCCAACGCCAACGCCAGCACACCGGTGCCCATGGTGGCAGCGAACCAGTTGGGGGTGAACTGGCGGATTACTTCGCGCGGATGCTGAAGCTGACGGAAGGGCTTGAGGCTGGGTTTGGCAGTGTTGGGGCAAGTCATCATGGAGTCCTCTCCTCTGGTGAGGTTGAGCCCATGGTAGAACCGAATCGAATATCTATATAACGGGTAATATCTCTAACTGTTATCTGTTTTATCAATAACCGTTCAGACGCTGCCTTCGCTCTCGATCACCAGAATCCGCGCCGCGCCTTGCGGATGGGCAACATGCTCGGTGCCGACGCTCGCATAGAAGATGTCGCCGACATCAAGCTGCACCTGTTTTTCTTCGCCCTGCTCGCGGTAATGCATCAGCACTTGGCCATCGAGCACCACAAACACTTCCTCGCCATCGTTGACGTGCCATTTGTACGGCTGATCGGTCCAGTGCAGGCGCGTGGTGATGCCGTTCATGTTGGCGATGTCCAGTGCGCCCCAGGCGCGCTCGGCGGTGAAGGTCTTGCTGCGAATTATCTTCATGGGTCGATCCGTGAGAAGAAGGCCGGGCAAGGCTAACCGAAAGCGCGCCGTTTATGGAGCGCGGCACACTTTGCCGGCCGCTGGGCGCAGACTCAGCAACAGCGCGCCGACAGCCAGGACGATCAAAATCGCCCCGTAACCATCGGTGGTCGCCAGCAAACCGTAGCTGCGCGACAAGTGCCCGGCGAGCAACGCCGGCAGGCAGAACGCCAGATAACTGAGCACGTAATAGGCCGCCATCAATCCGGCCCGCTCATGGGGCAAGGCCAGCGGCACCAGACTACGCACGGCACCGAGAAAACCCGAACCAAAGCCGCAACCGGCAACCAGCGTGCCGAGGAAAAACACCGACAGACTGGCGCTGTGCACGCCCAGCAGAATCAACACCAGACCGATCGGCAACAGGCTCGCGCCCAACTGCAATGCTCGCGTGGCGGGACGATTGCGCATCGAGAAAATCATCAATGCGCCGGTCACCGTCAAGGCAGCCACGGTTGCGCCACCGATCAGGTTGGAGGTCGAACCGGTGGCGGTGCGCACCAGTGAAGGTGCCAGCGATGCGTAGAAACCGCCGAGCGCCCAGGTTGCCGTGTTCAACGGCAACACTCGCCACAAGGTTGCTCGCGCTTGAGTCGGCACATGCAAGGTCGGCCGCAACGAGGCCCAAGCCCCTGCTTGCCGGGAAACGCTTTCCGGCAAGTGCCAGACATAAATGCCCTGCAGCACAAACAGTGCGAGCAGCAGCCAATAGGTCAGCTGCAACGGTGCCGGCGCAAACTCCGCCAACAGACCGCAACCCATACCGCCCAACGCCATGCCGAGCAAAGGTGCAACACTGTTGATCAACGGACCTTGCTGCCGATCCGTGTCGAGCAATGTCGCGCTTAAAACAGCGGTGGCCATGCCGGTGGCAAAACCTTGCAGAACGCGCGCGCTGATCAGCCAAGCCACACTGTCGGAGTAGATAAACAGCAACATCGCCAGGGCGTTGAGCAATACAGAGGCAAAGATCACCGGTTTGCGTCCCAAGTGGTCGGACAGCGAACCAACCGTCAATAGAGCCGCCAGCAGACTGAGGGCGTAGACGCCGAAGATCAGGGTCAGAACCGCTGCCGAAAAGTGCAGTTGATCCTGATACAGGTGATACAACGGCGTGGGCGCAGTGGAAGCGGCGAGAAAACTCAGTAGAGTTATCGCCAGAAACCACAGGCTGGATCGATTGGAAGCAAGGCGGGTCATGGGCACACTCCACAAAAGCTAATTTTTTGCTTTTGCGGAGTGTGCTACTGCCTCGCGCTTAAAGCAAATTCTTTGTGTTAAGGTCTGCCGCATGGCTATTAAAGAAGGTTTACGCCCCGGCGGCCGCAGTGCCCGGGTGCAAGATGCAATTCATTCGGCGGTTCGAGCGCTCCTGCAAGAACAGGAGCGCTCGACGGTGACTGTCCCGCAGATCGCGGCGCGCGCCGGTGTTACGCCGTCGACGATTTACCGGCGTTGGGGTGATCTGTCGGCTTTGTTGGCCGATGTCGCCCTCGCCCGCATGCGCCCGGACAGCGAACCGGCGCAAACCGGCAGCTTGCGCAGTGATATTCGCGCGTGGGCCGAGCAATATCTCGATGAGATGAGTTCCGAGCCTGGGCGCAACATGATGCGTGATGTGCAGGCGAGTGCTACGCCGGGGTATTGCGTGACCATCATTGGCGCGCAATTGCAGACAATCATCGAGCGGCATCCAGATGAGATGGCGCCGAGCGTTGATCGGTTGATCAATCTGGTGGTGGCGCCGGTGGTGTTCCGGATTCTGTTTTCGGCGGCGGCGCTGGAGGTGGATGAGCTGCATCGGCTGATTGATATTGCGCTGCGTCTGGACTGACGCCTTCGCGAGCAGGCTCGCTCCCACATTTGGAATGCATTCTCCTGTAGGCCTTCGCCTGCTCGCGATGAGGCCTTAAGAGTCAGCGCAAAAACCAACCGGTTCCACCCCTGCGACACCCCACCACGCCACGACCTTGGTCGACACTGACTAACCGCCCCGCGCATGCGAGACTGTCCGCCCGGGCAGGAGTGCCGGGGAGTCTTTTGTCGGGAGTGTTGCATGTCGCTGTCCACCGGGCTGATCGCCGCCGTCGCCCTGGCCTATATGGCCATCATGTTCGCCATCGCCTTCTACGGCGACCGGCGCAGCGCGCCGTTGCCGCCGCGCGTGCGTGCCTGGGTTTACAGCCTGTCGCTGGCGGTTTATTGCACCAGTTGGACGTTCTTCGGCGCTGTCGGTCAAGCCGCCGAGCAATTGTGGTCATTCCTCCCGATTTACCTCGGGCCGATTTTGCTGCTGGTGGGCGCGCCGTGGGTCCTGCAAAAAATGGTGATGATCAGCAAACAGGAGAACATCACCTCCATCGCGGACTTTATCGCCGCGCGCTACGGCAAATCACAATCGCTGGCGGTGGTCGTCGCGCTGATCTGTCTGGTCGGCGTACTCCCCTACATCGCCTTGCAACTCAAAGGCATCGTTCTCGGCGTAAATCTGTTGATCGGTGCCGGTGCCGACGCCATGGGCACTCGCGCCCAGGACACCGCGCTGATCGTGTCGCTGGTGCTGGCGCTGTTCACCATTGTCTTCGGTACGCGCAACCTCGATGCCACCGAACACCACCGTGGCATGGTGCTGGCAATTGCTTTCGAGTCACTGGTCAAACTGTTCGCCTTTCTCGCCGTCGGCGCCTTCGTCACTTATGGCCTGTATGACGGCTTCGATGACTTGTTCAACCAGGCCATGCTCGCCCCGCGCCTCGAGGAATACTGGAAAGAAACCATCAACTGGCCCTCGATGGTGGTGCAGACCGGCGTGGCAATGATGGCGATCATCTGCCTGCCCCGGCAGTTCCACGTCACGGTGGTAGAGAATATTGATCCGCAGGATTTGCGCCTGGCCAAATGGGTGTTTCCGGCTTACCTCGCCTTGGCTGCGCTGTTTGTAGTCCCGATCGCTTTAGCCGGTCAGATGATGTTGCCGAGTGACGTCTTGCCCGACTCCTTCGTGATCAGCCTGCCACTGGCTCAGGCGCATCCGGCACTGGCGATGCTGGCGTTTATCGGCGGCGCGTCAGCGGCGACCGGCATGGTGATTGTCGCCAGTGTGGCGCTGTCGACCATGGTCTCCAACGACATGCTGTTGCCGTGGCTGTTGCGCAGAAATAACGCCGAGCGCCCGTTCGAAGTGTTCCGCCATTGGATGCTCTCGGTACGGCGTGTGAGCATCGTGGTGATTCTGCTGTTGGCGTACGTCAGCTATCGCTTGCTCGGCTCGACCGCCAGTCTGGCGACCATCGGCCAGATCGCTTTCGCTGCGGTGACCCAACTGGCGCCAGCGATGCTCGGCGCGCTGTACTGGAAACAGGCCAACCGCCGTGGCGTGTTCGCCGGTTTGGCCACCGGCACCTTCCTGTGGTTTTACACGCTGATCCTGCCGATTGCCGCGCACAGCCTTGGCTGGTCGCTCAGCAGTTTTCCAGGGCTGGCGTGGCTGCACAGCAATCCGCTGAACCTGCCGATCACCCCGCTGACCCAAGGCGTAGTGCTGTCGCTGGCCGGCAACTTCACCTTGTTCGCCTGGGTCTCGGTGCTGTCGCGTACACGGGTGTCGGAGCACTGGCAGGCCGGGCGCTTCATCGGTCAGGAGATCAGCGCACGGCCGAGTGCGCGGTCGATGCTGGCGGTGCAAATCGATGACTTGCTGCAATTGGCCGCACGTTTTGTCGGTGAGGAGCGTGCGCGTCAGAGCTTCATTCGCTTTGCCTATCGCCAAGGCAAAGGTTTCAACCCGAACCAGAATGCCGACGGCGAATGGATTGCCCACACCGAGCGTTTGCTGGCCGGTGTGCTTGGCGCTTCTTCAACCCGTGCTGTAGTAAAAGCCGCCATCGAAGGTCGGGAGATGCAGCTGGAGGATGTCGTCCGTATCGCCGACGAAGCCTCGGAAGTGCTGCAGTTCAACCGCGCCCTGCTGCAAGGTGCGATCGAAAACATCACCCAAGGCATCAGCGTGGTCGACCAGTCGCTGAAACTGGTGGCGTGGAATCGCCGCTATCTGGAACTGTTCAACTACCCGGACGGCTTGATCAGCGTCGGCCGGCCGATTGCCGACATTATTCGCTACAACGCCGAGCGCGGTTTGTGCGGCCCCGGTGAAGCCGAAGTCCACGTTGCCCGCCGTTTGCACTGGATGCGTCAGGGTCGCGCGCATACATCTGAGCGGCTGTTCCCCAACGGCCGGGTGATCGAGTTGATCGGCAACCCGATGCCGGGCGGCGGCTTCGTCATGAGCTTCACCGACATCACCGCGTTCCGCGAAGCCGAGCAGGCGCTGACCGAAGCCAATGAAGGACTGGAGCAGCGAGTCAGCGAACGCACCCAGGAACTGTCGCAACTCAACGTCGCGCTGACCGAAGCCAAGGGCACCGCCGAAGCCGCCAACCAGTCGAAAACCCGCTTCCTGGCAGCGGTCAGCCATGACTTGATGCAACCATTGAACGCCGCCCGGCTGTTCTCTGCCGCCCTCTCCCATCAGGACGACGGCTTGAGCAGCGAGGCGCAGAAACTGGTGCAGCACCTCGACAGTTCGTTGCGCTCGGCCGAGGACTTGATCAGCGATCTGCTGGATATTTCCCGCCTGGAAAACGGCAAGATCAACCCCGATCGCAAGCCGTTTGCGGTCAATGAGCTGTTCGACATTCTCGGCGCCGAGTTCAAGGCGCTGGCCCAGGAACAGGGATTGACCTTCCGTGTGCGCGGCAGTCATTTGCGCATCGACAGCGACATCAAATTGCTGCGGCGGATTCTGCAGAATTTCCTCACCAACGCATTTCGCTACGCCAAAGGCCCGGTGTTGCTGGGCGTGCGTCGACGTGGCGGCGAGTTGTGCCTGGAAGTGTGGGATCGCGGACCAGGGATTCCGGAAGATAAACAGCAGGTGATTTTCGAAGAATTCAAACGCCTCGACAGTCATCAGACCCGCGCTGAAAAAGGCCTGGGCCTGGGCTTGGCGATTGCCGATGGCTTGTGCCGGGTGCTGGGCCACACCCTGCGGGTGCGCTCGTGGCCGGGGCGTGGCAGTGTGTTCAGCGTCAGCGTGCCACTGGCTCGCTCACAAGCCGTGCCGGCCAGCGCCGCCGTGGAATTGAACGGCAAGTTGCTGAGCGGCGCGCAAGTGCTGTGCGTCGACAACGAAGACAGCATTCTGATCGGCATGAACAGCCTGCTGAGCCGCTGGGGTTGTCAGGTGTGGACGGCGCGTAATCGTGAGGAATGTGCGGCATTGTTGAACGACGGCGTGCGACCGCAAGTGGCGCTGGTCGACTATCACCTCGATCACGGGGATACCGGCACCGAGTTGATGGCGTGGTTGCGCACGCATCTGGGTGAACCGGTGCCGGGGGTGGTGATCAGTGCTGACGGGCGACCGGAGATGGTCGCGCAGGTGCATGCGGCGGGACTGGATTATCTGCCGAAACCGGTGAAGCCGGCGGCGTTGCGGGCGTTGTTGAGTCGGTATTTGCCGCTTTAAAGATGTGTGTACTGTAGCGGCCTCTTCGCGAGCAGGCTCGCTCCCACCTTTGGAATGCATTTCACTGTGGGAGCGAGCTTGCTCCGGGCGGCGATCCGACGAAGCTTTTCGGGGGTTATTCCGGGAGTTCTACGAGACCATCGACATCGGTCATCGCCCGCTCCAGCAAGTCCGCCGGCAAGCTCTTGCTCGCCCGCGCGCCGAGCAACTTCAGTTGCTCACTGCGACTGACCAGATTGCCGCGCCCCTCGGTCAGCTTGTTTCGCGCTGAACTGTAGGCCTTGTCCAGTTGCTGCAGGCGATTGCCGACCTCGTCCAGATCCTGAATGAACAACACGAACTTGTCGTACAGCCACCCGGCGCGCTCGGCGATTTCCCGGGCGTTCTGACTCTGGCGTTCCTGCTTCCACAGACTGTCGATCACCCGCAGCGTCGCCAGCAACGTCGTCGGACTGACGATAACGATGTTGCGGTCAAAGGCTTCCTGAAACAGCGATGGCTCCGCCTGCAACGCCGCCGAAAACGCTGCCTCGATCGGCACGAAGAGCAAAACGAAATCGAGACTGTGCAAGCCTTCCAGACGCTTGTAGTCCTTGCCGGCCAGGCCTTTGACATGATTGCGCAGCGACAGCACGTGCTGCTTGATCGCGATCTGCCCGAGGCTGTCGTCGTCGGCAGCCACGTATTGCTGATACGCGGTGAGGCTTACCTTGGAATCCACCACCACCTGCTTGTCGCCCGGCAGGTAAATGATCACGTCAGGCTGGAAGCGCTCGCCATCCGGGCCTTTGAGGTTGACCTGAGTTTGGTATTCGCGCCCCTTCTCCAGACCGGCATGTTCGAGCACACGTTCAAGAATCAGCTCGCCCCAATTGCCTTGGGTTTTCTGCCCTTTGAGGGCGCGGGTCAGGTTGGTCGCTTCGTCGCTCAAACGCAGGTTGAGCGCCTGCAGCCGCTCAAGCTCCTTGGCCAGCGAGAAGCGCTCGCGGGCCTCGGCCTGATAACTTTCTTCCACACGTTTTTCGAAGGATTGAATGCGTTCTTTCAGCGGATCGAGCAGTTGACCGAGCCGTTGCTGACTGGTCTCGGCAAAGCGCTGCTCGCGCTCATCGAAGATCTTTCCGGCCAGCTCGGCAAACTGCGCCCGCAGTTCATCGCGCGAGCCTTGCAGGTCGTTCAGGCGTTGCTGGTGGCTTTCCTGTTGCTCGCGCAGCTCGGCGTTCAGCGAAGCGGCCTGTGCGTCGAGGCGGCGCAGCTCAGCTTCCTTGTTGGCGCGTTCGAGATTCCAGGCGTGGGAAGCATCACGGGCGTCGTCCCGCTCGATCTGCAGCAGTTCGACTTCCCGGCGCAGAGCGGCCAGATCAGCCTGCTTGGCGGCATTCGCCTGGCCGAGATCGGCGACTTCATCACGGCTGGCGTCGAGTTGCGCGTTGAGTCCGTCCTGGGCCAGTTGCGCCATGGCCAGCCGCTCTTCGAGCAAGGCGACCTCAGCCTGGCCGTTGCTCGCCCGGCGTTGCAGTTGCCAGGCCAGCGCCAGCAGCGGCAATCCAGCCCCTGCCAGCCCCAGCAATACGCTGGTCAAGTCCATCGCCATAGCCACTCCCGCCGATCTTGTAAAGCCTGAAGGTTAACCAAGGTGTCAGGTCTTGGACAGCTCAGTCTTCGAGCTGCCCGAGTTCCTGCTGCGCGCGACGATCGCCGGCGCGGGCGGCTTGGCGCAGTAGATCCTGACCGATGCGCCGGTCACGGGCGTTACCGCACTCGCGGCACATCAATTGACCGAGGCGGCTTTGCGCGGCGACCACACCTTCACGCGCCGGTTGCTTGAGCAGGCGGCCAGCGAGGTGTTTGGCATTATGGCTGGCGCTCAGGCGCGGGCTGTCGAGCAGCCATTCTGCGACACGAACGGTAAAACGTTTGGGCGGAGTAACACGGGGAGGTTCTGGGGTAACAGAGTCTGATACTGAGCGAAACTTCATAAAGCACTGTGGGACGATTCGGAAGGCGCGCCACTCTACTCTCTTTTTCTTACAGGTAAAGTCGAAAAATAACCCGGCACGCCCGTCCTAGAGCAAGCGCTCGGGACAATCCACAGAAGCTGTGGATAACTCAGTGGACAACCGCCCTCCAACCGTCGCAAAGCCTTATGGAATGGGGCTCGCAGTCAAACTGACGATTTTTTCACCAACAAAAAAAAGCGATGTTTTTCATTGACTTAAACTTTCGATGCAGGCAGCCACCAGGGTCAGGATTGATGTGACAGCGCCGTTACAGCCTGCGCAACTAATGTGCACAAGTACCTGTTACCCGGTTATATCGATGCGCTTTTTCGGTTCGTTTTAGCCATCTAGCTGGGGATAAACCGGTCAAACTCCAGGGTGGATAAACATTGCTTCAGCGACCGACGGTTATAAAGTGCGCCAATTGCGGGCAATTTCGGCGAAGTGCAAAGCAGACTGAGTCTGCGCCTGCAATCTTTTTTTGCGCGGAGTTTGCTTTACCCATTTCGATCCGTTACTATCCGCGGCGTTAGTACCAAGCTGAAAGTCAATTCCGGTCGAACACCTCCCCACGGTCAGCCTTCTTCCAAGAAGCCCTACCGAAAAAAGCGGGAACGACCCCTCGATGGTTTCCAGGTAAATCTTGCGACAACACAGCCTTCCAATGATGCGAAGGGTGTTGCGAAGACCACTTACTCTGACCGAACCAACCTGCAAATTGATCAGGATCTTCACCCCGGGCCCAGAACCTTTGCCCTCGTTGTGATGCCTGCCCTCCTAAGTACCTACCTGCCAGCCCAAGCGCGCCAACTTGATTGCGCTTCAAACTGGCTGCTTTGTTCCAGTCGGGTTCTTCGTTCGACCAATGGTGGTCGACGTTACTGGAACGTTTTAACGTTGCACGGTTCTTATCCGTGTCATTTGTAGGAACACCTAATAACTATGTCTACTCAAATCCATACTCAGGATGCCATTCGCACCCTAACCAACGCTTTTGCTCCAATGAACTGCCTGATCATGGCCGCTCGCAAAGGCTGCTTCAGCTTCACCGTTGTCAATGAACACGGGATCGCCCGCCACAGCGAGCGTCTGTACCCCGATCAATACTCCAGCGCCGAACCGCTGCAGGCTGTGATCGACCGTACCCGTCAGGCATTGATTGCCTGAGAGCCGAAAAGGCTGCAAAAGCAAAAGCCCCGCGCACAAAATGCGGGGCTTTTTATTGCCCGATGTTTCACTTTTTGCCGTTAGCGCTTAAGCACCATCCGATATAACGGTTATAACTCGGAGCCGGAAATATTTTAAAAACAGGCCTTTACGTCGCGAATATGACACTACACTTCAACTCAAGCGGCTTGATCCGCTTGCGGCGAGCCTGAACCGATCCACAGCTGCCAAGCTCCTCAGGACTCGCCATCAATAACAAGAACCGAGGGTTTTATGGGTATCGCTGCCAGCGAACTGTGCCGCTACGTGATCCGTCCTACGCTGATCTATCTGGGACGTCACAGCGCGACTGCCGAATCTCTGCTGCTGGGCATCGCCGCCAGCCAGTCAGCCCTGGGTTCCGCCTTGCATGACCGCCGTGGCCACGGTCTCTACCGGATTGCCGAGCATCGCCATCAAGCCCTTTGGGATGATTACCTGGCACTCGATCCGGAACGCGCCAGCCTGGTTCGCGGCCTCGCCAGTCAGCATGCTTTCCTGACCGGTCCGCACCTGGAACTGACGGTCAATCTGCGCTACGCCACCGCCATTGCCTGGCTGCTGGTAGAAGAACAAAACCCCACCCTCCCCGATTCCAGCGATCTGCTGGGAATGGCGCGCATCTGGCGTCAGACCTTTCAACCCCAAGGTCGTCTGCGCGACTTCACTTATGCCTGGCACACCTGTGTTTCAACGGTGAATCAGGTCGCTTGCTGACCGACCGGTTTCAGAAGATCGCACAACAGGTCGCGATTTTGGTCGGATTGTCCTACAAAACCGCTCTAACTCAAGGCATACGGACTATGGCGCTGGGGCGAAAATCTTGGTAATTTCCGCCCCGGTGATCACCAGGAGTTCTAATAATGAAAAAAGTCATGCTCAAAACCACCCTTAGCCTCGCCGTTACCCTTGCCTCCACTCAAATTTTTGCGGCAGGCTTTGCCCTCAATGAACAAAGCATCAGCGGGATGGGGACTGGTTTTGCCGGGCGATCTTCTTCTGCCGACGACGCAAGCACTGTTTACGGCAACCCTGCCGGCATGTCGCGCATCAAGCGCGAACAAGTGACCGGTGGCGTAGCCGTCGTCGATGCTCATACCGATATCAGCAATGCCAGCTCCAGCCCCAACGGCGGCAGCAACAAAGGCGACATGGTGCCCTTCACTGCTGTACCTATGGGCTTCTACGTCAAACCGATTGATGATCACTGGGCATTCGGCCTTGGCGTTTATGTGCCGTTCGGCCTGATCACTGATTATGAAAACGGCTTTGCCGGCCGTTACTTCGGCAGCAAGTCCGAAGTGCAAGTCATCACTTTCCAACCGACCGTCAGCTACGCCTTCAACGACAAGGTATCGATCGGTTTCGGTCCGACCATCAACCGCATTGACGGTTCGCTGGAATCCAACCTGTCGATCTCTCCGGCGTTCCCGGACGGCAAGGTCAAGATCAAGGGTGACGACACCGCACTGGGCTACAACGTTGGCCTGCTGGTACAAGCCACCGACACCACTCGCGTCGGTCTGACCTACCACTCGAAAGTCGACTACAAGCTCGAAGGCAACACCAAGGTCAACTACGGTGTGCTGGGTGCAATCGGCCTGGGCGCCAACCAGAAGTACGACGCTTCGCTGAAGATCACTACACCGGAATCCGTGGACCTGTCGGTCACCCAGGCCATCAATGATCGCTGGAACGTGTATGCCGGTACCACCTGGACCCGCTGGAGCCAGCTGGAAAAAATCACCGTGAAAAACTCCGGTGTGCAGCCGCTGCTGGCCGGCCAGTTCGGTTCGATCAACGAAGACCAGAACTGGCACGACTCCTGGGCCTACGCCGTGGGTACTTCGTACCAGTTGAACAAGGAATGGGTACTGCGTACCGGCCTGACCTTCGACCAGTCGCCAACCAATAACGAAGACCGTTCGCCACGCATTCCGACTGGCGACCGCACCATCTTCAGTATCGGTGCCGGCTGGAGCCCGACCGACGACCTGACTATCGACGTCGCTTACTCGTACCTGAAGGAAGAGTCGGTGAAGATCCGCAACGAAAACAACCGTGGCCAGACCTACGATGCCAAGTATGAAAACTCGGCAAACGGTTTCGGTGTCGGCGCGACCTACCGCTTCTGATGCTTTGTGGCGAGGCTGATCCCTCGCCCACAAAAAAGCCCCGCTCTCTTTGCAGAGGCGGGGCTTTTTAATGCCTGTTCAAATACCACTTTTCCAATGTGGGAGCGCTAGGGTTTAAGGGGTTTCGAGGCGATAGCCTTTTCGATCGCGGCAATAAACTCCGGATCATCCGGCTTGGTCAGGCTGGAGAAATTGGCGATGACCTTGCCCTGGCGATCGACCACATATTTGTAGAAATTCCACTTCGGTGCGCTGCTCTGGGTGGCCAGCACCTGAAACAGGTGCGTAGCGTCATCGCCACGGACCTTCTGCGGCTCGGTCATGGCGAACGTCACGCCATAGTTGGCGTAGCAGACCTTGGCGGTCTCGGCGCTGTCCTTGGACTCCTGCTTGAAGTCATTGGAAGGCACGCCGAGCATTTCCAGCCCTTGACCTTCGTAGCGCTTATGCAGCGCTTCAAGGCCTTCGAACTGCGGGGCAAAACCACAGAAACTTGCAGTATTGACCACTACCAACGGTTTGTCGGCGTACTGCTTGCACAAATCGATGGATTCCTTGGCTCGCAGCTTGGGCAGCGAGCCTTGCAGCAATTCGGGACAATCAGCGGCCTGGACCAGGCCGGTCAACGCCATCAGCAACGCGGGAACAGCACACCAGCGCATCAGCATGTCGAGTATCCTTGAGCAGTCGTCAGAGTTCGACGTTACTCGTCATGCCCGCTTCTAGCAAATGCTCATGCCCAACTGCATCAAGGCCAGGCCGCCCTGCTGCCAGCCCCACCACACCAGCGCCAGCACAGCGGCGCCGAGTGCAGTGATGGCCAATCGTCGCCAGAATCGACTCATGCGCCACTCACTGCGGCTTGCAGGCGTGCGACCGGACGCTCGCGCACCGGCCAGTTGAGCGCGGCCGCCAGCAGGCTCAAAAGAACCGCCACCTGCCAGATCAAGTCATAACTCCCGGTTCGGTCATACACCACCCCACCCAGCCAGCCGCCCAGAAACGAGCCGAGCTGATGGAACAGGAATACGATGCCGCCGAGCATGGACAGATTTCGCACCCCGAACAAGGTCGCCACCGTACCGTTGGTCAACGGCACCGTCGACAACCACAGGAAGCCCATCGCCATGCCAAACAGGTACGCCGACGCAGTAGTCACCGGTAGCCACAGGAACAGCACGATCACCACTGCGCGCAGCAGATACAACGCGGTCAGCAAACGCGGCTTGGACATGCGCCCGCCGAGCCAACCGGCGGTGTAGGTGCCGAAGATGTTGAACAGGCCGATCAACGCCAGCACCGTGGTACCGACGGAGGCCGGCAAGTGCTGATCGACCAGATAGGCCGGCAGATGCACGCCGATGAACACCACCTGAAAACCGCAAACGAAAAAACCGAACGCCAGCAGCCAGAACCCGGAATGCGAGCAGGCTTCGCGCAACGCTTCGGACAGGGTTTGTTCATGGCCAAGCACCGGCAGCGGTTTGTCCTTGAGCATGCTCACCAGCGGCACGATCAGCGCCACCAGCAGGCCCAGGACCAACAGTGCCGCCGACCAGCCGAGCCAGCCGATCAACCCGAGGGTGCCCGGCAACATGGCGAACTGGCCGAACGAACCGGCGGCGCTGGCAATACCCATGCCCATGCTGCGCTTCTCCGGCGGCACGGCGCGGCCGACGACGCCGAGAATCACCGAGAACGAGGTGCCGGACAGACCGAGACCGATCAGCAAACCGGCGCTCAGCGACAGCGTCACCGCCGAGTCCGACAGGCCCATGCACACCAGACCCGCCGCGTAGAGCAGCCCACCGATCAGCACCACTTTTGCCGCGCCGAAACGGTCGGCCAGCGCACCGGTAAACGGCTGCGCCAGGCCCCAGATCAGATTCTGCAAAGCGATGGCGAAGGCGAACACCTCACGCCCCCAGCCGAACTGTGCACTCATCGGTGACAGAAACAACCCGAAGCCGTGCCGCACGCCCAATGACAACGCCAGGATCAGCGCACTCCCCAGCAACACCCAACCGCACGTACGCCACATCGATGTCATTGTTGTTCTCCGCTTGCGGGTATATACCCGCTTGAGCTTGGAAAAAAACCGGCCTCAGGCCAGTTCATCCAGCAATCTGAGCAAGGTTTCGCGCTTCTCGGCGCCCAGTCGGTCAATCAACCGCTGCTGCGCCGCTTCCCAGGCCGGCAGTGCTGCTGCCAGGCGTTGCACGCCGGTTTCGGTGAGTTTGACGATGCGATTGCGCATGTCCTCGCCTTCGGCCAACGCCACCAGCCCCTCACCTTCCAACACCCGCAGATTGCGCCCGAGGGTGCTGCGGTCCAGGCCCATGGCTTCGGCCAGTTCGGAAATGCTCGGTTGATCCAGACGCTGCAGGTTGCACAGCAAAGAATACTGGGCAACGTTGATCCCGAAGCCGTCGAGAGCGCCGTCGTAATGCCTGCTGACGCCACGCGCGGCGCGACGCAGGTTGGTGCACAAACACTGAGAAGGAAGCATGATGCGTGTATATACCCGCGACTGTGTTAAATCAAGTTACAGATGAGTTTACCCATAACATTGTGCTGCCGGTGAGGCCGCCTTCGCGAGCAAGCTCGCTCCCACAGGAGATCGCATTTCAAATGTGGGAGCGACGGTGCGACGATTCGACTTGCTCGCGAAGGGGCCAGCCCATCCAGCAATAATCTCTTAGACCAAAACCACTCCCACCAGCACCACCATCTCCAGCAATTCCAGCAACGCCCCTGCCGTATCGCCCGTCGTCCCGCCCAACCGTCGCATCATCACATGCCGCAACCAGATAAACACACCGAGCGAAATCACCAACGCGACGAACGCGGCAAACCCGGCAATCAGCACACAGGCAAACGCACTCAAGCCCAGCACCCACCAACCAGCCCTGCGCGGCAAATGATCCACCAACGCCTGCCCCAACCCGCCGGGCCGCACATAGGGCGTGGTCAGAAACAACCCGAGCAACGCCGCCCGCCCGAGCAACGGCACGATGACCAATGCAAGACCTTGCTGCTGCTCGATCAATGCCAGCAACGCGGCAAACTTGAGCAACAACACCAACACCAGCGTGACCACCGCAATCGGCCCGCTGCGCGGATCTTTCATGATCGTCAGTGTGCGCTCGCGATCACCAAAGCCGCCGAGCCAGGCATCGGCGCTGTCGGCCAGACCATCAAGGTGAAGTGCACCGCTGAGCAAGACCCACACGGTCAGCACCAGCGCCGCATGCAACAGCAACGGCGCACCCGCCAAAACAAGATTCAGCGCCCAGAGGAGCACGCCAAACAACAATCCCACCAACGGATAAAACAGCAGCGAACGCCCCAGCTGTTGCGGCTCGGGCATCCCCGGCAAGCGAATCGGCAGGCTGCTGAGAAATTGCAGGGCGATCCACAACGGCAACATGTCAGTGACCTTCCTTGAGCGAACCATCAGCCTCAACCGTCAGCGCAAACAACGCGCCGTGAGCGACTTCGACATTGAGCAGTTGTTCGCGCGGCAACCCCCGCGCTTGCGCCAGCAACAGGCGCATTACCCCGCCGTGACTGATCAGCAGAACCCGCTCACCCGCGTAGGCGCTGTGCAGGCGTGCAGCAGCCGCCAGCACCCGCACCGCGAACTCGCTGACCGGCTCACCCTGCGGTGGAGTGAACGCATACGGATCAGCCCAGAACAACCCCAACGCCTCGGCGTCCGTTTCCATCAACGCCGCTGCGCTCTGCCCTTCCCATGCACCGAAATGCAGCTCTTGCAGATCCTTGTCCAGATGCACTGGCAGACTCAGTTGCTCACCCAGTTCAGCGGCAAACCGCGCACAACGCTGCAACGGCGAACTGACCAGACGACTCCACGGCCCGCCCTCGACCACCGACGCACGCATCTGCGACCAACCCTTTTCAGTCAGCGCATCGTCGAGACTGCCGCGCAAACCACCGCCCAATTCAGTCTCACCGTGGCGCAGCAAATCCAGATGCAATGTCATGCCGGACGATCCGCCACCGCCGCTTCAGCGAACGTCGCCATCTGCCCGTGCAGATCACAGGCCAGACGCAACAACGGCACCGCCAGCGCCGCACCACTGCCCTCGCCCAGACGTAAACCGAGTTCCAGCAACGGCTCGGCCTTCAGGGTTTCCAGCACATGACGATGGCCCGGCTCGGCACCGCGATGGCCGAACAACAACCACTCGCGACAGGCCGGATTCAAACGCACCGCGACCAGCGCCGCGACCGTGCAGATAAAACCGTCGACCAGCACCGCAACGCCTTCTTGAGCCGCTGCCAGATACGCGCCGACCAGCGCGGCGATTTCAAAACCACCCAGACTGAACAAGGTCTGCAACGCATCGCCACGCTGTGCGGCGTGCAATGCCAGCGCACGCTCGATCACTTGTGCTTTATGGCTGACGCCGTCGGCATCCAGCCCGGTGCCGGGGCCGGTCAGATGCGCCACCGGGCAATCGAGCAAGGCGCAGGCCAAGGCACTTGCCGCCGTGGTATTGCCAATGCCCATTTCGCCACCGATGAACAACTGCGCCCCCGCCGCTTTCGCCCGCAACAGACTGTCGCGACCGGCCTGCAAGGCCCGTTCGCCCTGGGCCTGAGTCATCGCTGCGCCCTGCACGAAGTTCGCCGTGCCCGCGCCGATTTTCAAATGGCGCACACCCGGCAGGTTGAGCGCTGGATTCACCGTGCCCAGATCGACCACTTCCAGTTGCGCCCCGAGCTGACGCGCCAGCACGCTGATCGCCGCGCCACCGCTGACAAAGTTGAGCAGCATCTGCCCGGTGACTTCCTGCGGGAACGCCGAAACACCTTCAGCGACTACGCCATGATCACCGGCAAAAATCGCGATCCAGACCTGTTCCAGCGTGGGTTTGACCCGGCCCTGCAGACCGGCTAGTTGCACCGCTACCGACTCCAGTCGACCGAGCGAACCGGCGGGTTTGGTCAGTTGCTGCTGCCGCGCCGCCGCTTGCTCAACGACATTGATATCCACCGCCTTGCACGGGTTCAGCCACCAGGTTTGAGTCATAACGCAGGTCCTTTCAGAGTCAGGGGCAGGCCGGCGACGGTCAGGACAACACGCTGACAACGCTCGGCCAGAGCTTGATGCAGCCAACCGGCTTCATCGACGTAGCGGCGAGTCAATTCGCCCAGCGGCACGACACCCATTCCGGTCTCGTTGCTGACAAAAATGATTTCACCCGGCAAGGATGCCAGGCAGTCGAGCAGGGCTTCGCGTTCGGCGGCGAGGCGTTCGGCGTCATCGAGCATCAGCAGATTGGTCAACCACAGGGTCAGGCAATCGACCAGCAGGCAACGCTCGACGCTGGCGGATTCGCGCAGGACGCGAGCCAGTTCCAGCGGCTCTTCGATGAGCGCCCATTCGGCGGGACGGCGCGCGCGGTGGTGGGCGACGCGGTCGCTCATTTCGCCATCGAGCGGTTGGCTGGTGGCGATGTAGGTCACCGCAAGCTGGCTGTCGGTGGCGAGTTTTTCCGCCAGACGACTTTTGCCGGAGCGGGCGCCGCCGAGGATCAGTTGGAGCATGGGTTTATCCACAGAATTATGTGTTGAGGCGATTGGCCCCTTCGCGAGCAAGCTCGCTCCCACAGGGTTATGGGGTGTAAACAAAATCTAAGATCAACAGGTCCATTGTGGGAGCGAGCCTGCTCGCGAAGAGGCCGGCACAGGCACCTCAAATCCCACAGAGCTGACGCAACAGCTCGGTATCCAGATGCTTTTCCACCAGATCCGCCAGCCGCTCGATATCGCGCTCGCGCAAGCCGTGATAATCCACCTGCTGCACGTCGCTCAACCCGGCCCAGCGCAGCAACGCTGCACTCGCCGTCGGCGATTCAAACAAGCCATGCAGATACGTGCCAAACACCTGCCCATCAACACTCTGCGCGCCGTCGCAACGGCCGTCATCCAGATGCACCGCTGCGTTTTCCAGTGCCGGTCCCGTGGTCACGCCCGCATGAATTTCATAACCACTGACATCAGCATCTTCCAGCGACAACCGCCCACGCACATTGCGCAACTGCTTCTCGGATTCAAGCGTGGTGTCGAATGCCAGCAAGCCCAAACCGGCACTCGTGCCTGCTGCACCTTCGAGGCCGAGCGGATCATGCACCTGCTCGCCGAGCATCTGCAGACCGCCGCAAATCCCCAGCAGCTTGCCGCCGTAACGCAGATGCCGAGAGATCGCCGCATCCCAGCCATTGGCGCGTAAATAAGCCAGATCGCTGCGCACGCTTTTCGAGCCCGGCAGAATGATCAAATCCGCCGCTGGAATCACCTGTCCCGGGCCAACGAATTGCAAATCGACCTGCGGATGCAAGCGCAGCGGATCGAAGTCGGTGTGATTGCTGATGCGCGGCAGTACCGGCACCACCACTTTCAGCACCTGCTCAGCCTTGTCGGTCTGGCGCTGATCAATGCCGTCCTCGGCCTCCAGATGCAGGTCCATCACGTAGGGCAATACACCCACCACCGGTTTGCCGGTGCGTTGTTCAAGCCAGTCGAGGCCCGGTTGCAGCAAGGCGATGTCACCGCGAAAACGATTGATGATGAAGCCTTTGACCCGCGCCTGTTCGCTCGGCGACAGCAGTTCGAGTGTACCGACCAGATGGGCGAAAACCCCGCCGCGATTGATGTCGGCAATCAGCAAAACCGGACAGTCCACCGCCTCGGCGAAGCCCATGTTGGCGATGTCGCCGGCGCGCAGATTGATCTCGGCGGGCGAGCCTGCGCCTTCGACCATCACCAACGGATACGCAGCGCTGAGACGGTCATGCGAGGCCAGCACAGCCTGCATCGCGATGGCTTTGTAATCGTGATAGGCAACAGCGTTCATCGTCGTGACGGCACGGCCATGAATGATCACTTGCGCGCCGGTGTCGCTGTTCGGCTTGAGCAGCACCGGGTTCATGTCGGTGTGCGGCTCAAGGTTCGCCGCTTGCGCCTGTACCGCTTGCGCGCGACCGATCTCGCCGCCATCGGCAGTTACGGCGCTGTTGAGCGCCATGTTCTGCGGCTTGAACGGTACGACCGCCACGCCCTGCCGGGTCGCCCAACGGCACAGCGCCGTCACCAGCGTACTTTTACCGGCATCGGAAGTGGTGCCCTGCACCATCAGGGTTGTCATGGGTGGTCCTTGGTGAAAGCGATTAAAGCGTGTTCGAGACGCGCCTCTTCAGCCGCATCGGCGGGCAAGCCAAAACGCAGACTGCTGTTGTGGGTAAAGATGCGCAGAAGAATGCCGCGCCGGGCCATGAATTCGTACAACGCTGGCGCTTGATCGGTGATCAGCCACTGAAACAACGCGCAGCCGCCCTGCGGTTTGAAACCGTAGCGTTCAAGCAGCGCCGCCAGCCGTTCGCTCGCTTCATCGCTGCGGATCCGTTGTCGCGTATGCCCTTCGGTGTCTTGCAGGCAAGCCTGCCCCAGCACCCGCGTCGGCCCGCTTACCGCCCACGGCCCGACCTGTTCGGCGAGCAGACGGAGCAACTTGCGCTCGGCCAGGACAAAGCCCAGACGCACGCCGGCCAGGCCGAAAAACTTGCCGAACGAGCGCAGCACGATCAGCCCGACTTGATGGGCATGGGCGGCCAGGCTCAGTTGTGGCGTGTTGTCCATGAACGCCTCATCGACCACCAGCCAGCCACCGCGCTGCGCGAGCCGCGCGTGCCAGTCGAGCAGGCGCGCCGGGGTCAGGCTCAGGCCGGTCGGGTTGTTCGGATTGACCACCACCAGCACATCAAGGCTGTCGAGAAAAAACTCGACTTCCTGCTCCAGCACTTCACGCACGATGTAACCGCTGCGCCGCCACGCTTCGGCATGTTCGGCATAACACGGCGACAACACGCCGACCTTGCCGGCCCGGCGCAAACGCGGCAGCAACTGGATGGCCATCTGCGAACCGGCCACCGGCAGCACTTGCGCGGTGCCGTAGTAATCGCACGCGGCTTGCTCCAGACCATCATCGGCTTCCGGCAGACGTGCCCAGGCACGCAGGGGGATTTCCGGGATCGGGAATGGCCACGGCGCGAGGCCACTGGAGAGGTCGAGCCAGTCGGCCTCGGCAATGCCGTAATCGCGCGCAGCCTTGCGCAGCCGGCCACCGTGCTCAAGCATAGAATTCAGCCCCCACGCAGAGAATCAGCAGCCATAACCATACGCCGCGCTGAACCAATTGCCAGCCACGGTCGATGGAATCGGCGTCGGCAGAAGCGCCTTCGCCGAGCTGCGGACGCTCATGCAGTTCGCCGTGATAGATCGCTGGGCCGCCCAACTCCACACCCAAGGCACCAGCGCCTGCCGCCATCACCGGGCCAGCGTTGGGGCTGTCCCACTGCGGCGCGTGGGTGCGCCAGCACTTCAATGCGAGTCGGGTTTCGCCGAGCAGCGCGTAGGTCAACGCCACCAGACGCGCAGGAATGTAGTTCAACACGTCGTCGATTTTCGCTGCCGCCCAACCGAAACGCTCAAAGCGTTCGTTGCGATAGCCCCACATCGCATCGAGCGTGTTGCTCAAGCGATAGAGCACCACGCCCGGTGCACCGGCGACGACAAACCAGAACAGCGCGGCAAACACCGCGTCGCTGCCGTTTTCCAGCACAGACTCGGTGGCGGCACGGGCAACGGCAGTGCTGTCGAGTTCATCGGTCTGGCGGCTGACCAGATAGCCAACGCGTTTGCGCGCCTCGTCCAGATCATCCGCACGTAAAGCAGCAGCCACCGGCGCGACATGCTCTCCAAGGCTGCGCATGCCGAGGGCGCAATACAACGCGAGAATCTCAACGACCCAACCCACGTACGGCGCCCAGGAAAACGCCGTGGCGAGCAAGGTCAGCGGCAGCACCGCGATCACCCACGCGGTGACGCCGTGGCTGCGCCAGCCCCGCCCACCGGCGTTGAAACGTTGCTCGATGCGCCCGGCGAAATTGCCGAACGCCACCAGCGGATGCCAGCGTTTCGGTTCACCGAGCAGCGCATCCAGCGCGACCGCGGCGACACTCAACAACGCCACACTCATTGACTCACTCCCCAATAATTCTCAAACAGCAACTCATTGAGCGGCCGCGCCTGCGCCCACCCTTCGAGTACCAGCATCGGCGCCGGATAGAATTCCTTGACCGGGCCCAGACACAAAACCGCCAGCGGCTTGGCGCCTTCGGGCAATTTCAGCAGATCGGCCAGCGCCTGCGGCTCGAACAGCGAGACCCAGCCCATGCCCAAGCCTTCGGCACGCGAGGCCAGCCACAGATTCTGGATAGCGCAGGACAGCGAGGCCATGTCCATTTCCGGCAGCGTGCGGCGACCGAAGATGTGTTTTTCGCGATCGTCCATCAATGCGGCAACCAACACCTCGGCGCAGTCATGGATGCCTTCGACCTTGAGTTTCATGAACTCGTCACTGCGCTCGCCGAGGGCTTCGGCTGTACGGACACGCTCCTCTTCGACGAGGTTCTGGATCTGATTGCGCAGGCTGCGGTCGCTGATGCGAATGAAGCGCCAGGGCTGCATCAGGCCGACGCTTGGGGCCTGGTGGGCGGCTTCCAGGAGTCGGCGCAGCAGCTCCGGCTCGACGCTGCCGCCGGTGAAGTGGCGCATGTCGCGGCGTTCGGCGATGGCTCTGTAAACCGCTTCGCGTTCGGCTTCGGAGAATGCGTTGTCTGTCATGGCCTCTTCGCGAGCAAGCTCGCTCCCACATTGGACGGGGTGCTTGCTCAAGAAACACGATCCCCTGTGGGAGCGAGCTTGCTCGCGAAGGCGGCCTCACGGTCTGGCGCAAACAATGCGGCAATCGCACTCGGATTCGACGGGAAATAAAAGTGCACGTACGACGCCGTCATCCGCCCTTCCCGATAAACCGCCTCGGCACCGCGCCCGCCATTCGGGCTCAAGCCACGGGCAATCGGCGTCAGTTCGGTGGTGGTCAGGGAATGATGATAAGTGTGCCCACGCAACGATCCTTCCGGCAAATCCACTGCTTGCAGCGCCAGTGCAGCCAGACGTTTTTGCATCACCGCGTCGCCCTTAAGCAGGCCGACCAGTTCGGCGCGAGTGCCTTCAACATCCGTCAAAGAGTCGAGCAGATACAACATGCCGCCACATTCAGCGAGCAGAGGTTTCCCCGCCGCATGATGCGCACGAATCGCCTCCAGCATCGCGGTGTTCTGCGACAACGCAACGTGGTGCAATTCCGGATAACCACCGGGCAGATACAGACTGTCAGCGTCAGGCAATTGCGTGTCACGGATCGGCGAGAAGAAACTCAACTCGGCGCCCATCGCCCGCAACAGATCGAGACTCGCGCCATAGGTGAAGGCAAACGCTTCATCGCGGGCGACGGCAATTCGCACGTTTTTCAGCAACGGTTCGACGGCGATCACATCAGGCGCGGCGAATTCCACGGCCGGTGGCAGCGCTACCTCGCAACTGCTGGCCAATGCATCGGCGGCGGCATCGAGACGCACATCCAGATCATTCAGTTCGCTGGCCTGGACAAGTCCGAGATGGCGACTCGGCAGTTCGATACCGGTCTCGCGGGACAACGCGCCATACCAGCGCAGGCCTTCGGTGAGGCTGCCTTCGAGCAATTGCGCATGGCGCAAGGTGCCGACACGATTGGCCAGCACGCCAGCAAACGGCAGGTCCGGCTGATACTTCGCCAAGCCCAGCGCCAGCGCACCAAAGGTTTGTGCCATGGCCGTGCCGTCGATCACGCCGAGCACCGGCACGCCGAAGTGCCGCGCCAGATCGGCGCTGGACGGTGTGCCATCAAACAGGCCCATCACGCCTTCGATCAGAATCAGATCCGCCTCGGCAGCGGCTTCCCACAACAGACGACGACTTTCCTGCTCGCCGACCATCCACATGTCCAGTTGATACACCGGCGCACCGCTGGCGCGCTCGAGAATCATCGGATCAAGAAAATCCGGGCCGCATTTGAACACGCGCACTTTGCGCCCCTGATTGCGATGCAAACGGGCCAGTGCGGCGGTGACGGTGGTCTTGCCCTGACCGGAGGCCGGCGCGGCGATGAGCACCGCCGGGCAGTGACGTGGTTGATTCAAAGTTCGACGCCTTTCTGCGCTTTGATGCCCGCCTGGAAGGCGTGTTTAAGCATGCCCATTTCGGTGACCGTATCGCCCATCTCGATCATTTCCGGCTTGGCCGCGCGACCGGTGACGATCACGTGCTGCATCGGCGGACGCGCCTGCAGATCGCTGAGTACCTGATCGAGATCGAGGTAGCCGTGCTTGAGAGCGATGTTGAGTTCGTCGAGCACCACCAGACCAATCGATGGGTCACGCAGCAGCTCGCGAGAAACGGCCCACGCGGCTTCGGCAGCCGCGATATCACGCTGGCGATCCTGGGTTTCCCAGGTGAAGCCCTCGCCCATCACGTGAAAGCGCACTTGCTCGGGGAAGCGGCGGAAGAACAGCTCTTCACCGGTGCTGTTGCGGCCCTTGATGAACTGCACCACACCGCACTGCATGCCGTGGCCCATGGCACGGGCGAGCATGCCGAAGGCCGAGCTGCTTTTGCCTTTGCCGTTGCCGGTCAGCACCAGCACCAGGCCGCACTCGTCGGGCGAGTTGGCGATACGTTCGTCGATCACGGCTTTTTTGCGCTGCATACGGGCCAGATGGCGTTCGTCGCGCTCGGGGGAATCAGTCATGGGGGAGCTCTCCGTTGGGGCTGGATAACGGCGGGCAGGCACAAGAATAGACGGCAAAAAGCCTGGCATCGCCCACCGTGATGCCGCTGGATGGATCAGGCCGGTCTCCGGGCTCATGAGCGGCGTTTCGCCTGACTGCGCGCCTTCCCGCTTCTGTCGAGGCAGTGGCTCAAGGCGCAGTTTTCACTCATTTACCGTTGCGGGGGCAGCGTCGGGATCGTGGTGGTTCTTCGTGCGAAGACAACCCTCACCGGCTTCCCTGTTTCACTCTGTCGACGCAGGTCACAGAGCACCTGAAACAAGCCGCGAAGGTTAGAGGGTTGGGGGTGGAGCGTCAATTAAAGAGGCAGCCATCGGGTGAATAACTGCCGCCGATCAATTATCTGACGCCAATCTTGTGCCACACTGATACAAATGATATCAAAGAGCCATGATTTTCTCGAAAAGCCCACGACAACAATAAAAGGATGATGACGATGCAAGGCATGATCATCAGCAACCCGCGCCTGGAATTCCTGCGCCCGGTGCTTGAACGCTGGTTTGACTGTATCGACCGCTACAACGCCGTGCGCGGCGACAGCGACACCCCTTACTGGCATGACGAGAAAGCCAATCTCGGACTGCTCTCGGCCGCAGCCTGGATGGCCGAGCTGGTGACCTTGAATGACACTGCCACGCGCAAACAAAACGAAGAAGGCGAGCGCAATGCCCGCGCCGATCTGTTTCTCGCCGGCGCCGAAGACCGCGCCTTTATCCAGGCCACCCAGCGCTGGCCAAAGGTTACCAACCTCAATCTGACCCAAGCCCTGCTCGACATCACCAACGACGCCAAACGCGTCAGTTATGCCAGCGATCTCAAGCTCGGCTGCCTGTTCGTCGCCCCGCAAAAAGCCCAGCACAGCGCCAGCCCCGAAGAACTGCAGGACATGGTCGATGACCTGCAAAAGGAACACACCTGCGCGGTCGCTTGGTATTTCCCCTACGCCTACCGCAAATTACGCAGCGAAGCGGGCAACTATCACCCGGGCATCGCCGTGCTGTTCAAGGAAGCCCGCGGCTGAGCAGTTGAACCATCGGGCTTGCGCCCTCCTCTATGATTAGGAATGCATTCATAGGGAAGATCAGCAATGCGCAAGCACCAGCTCGTTTTTGTCATCGCCTTCGCCGGAGGACTCGCCGCCTGTGGTGAATCCTCCAGCCTGCAAGTCTCCGACGGCACCGGCCCGTCACCGAAACTGCCCGAACCGAACAAGACCCTGATCCCGACGGTGAATATCGCCCCGGCGGTCGGCTGGCCCGAGGGCGGCAAACCGACTGCGGCGGCTGGCACCCAGGTCGCGTCATTCGCCGAAGGCCTCGATCATCCGCGCTGGCTCTATGTGCTGCCCAACGGCGATGTGCTCGTGGCGGAAACCAATGCCCCGCCGAAACCCGATGACAGCAAAGGCATCCGCGGCTGGGTAATGAAGAAGGTCATGGGCAAGGCCGGCGCTGGCGTGCCGAGCCCGAACCGTATCACCTTGCTGCGTGACGCCGATCATGATGGCGTTGCCGAGACCCGCACGGTGTTTCTGCAGAACCTCAACTCGCCGTTTGGCATGACCCTGGTCGGCAATGATCTTTACGTCGCAGACACCGACCGCCTGCTGCGCTTCAATTACGAACCCGGCGCGACCGAGATCAAGTCGCAGCCAATCAAGGTTGTCGATTTACCCGGCGGCACACTGAATCACCACTGGACCAAAAACGTCATCGCCAGCAAGGACGGCAGCAAGCTGTACGTCACCGTCGGCTCGAACAGCAACGTCGGCGAAAATGGTCTGGATAAAGAAGAAGGCCGCGCCGCGATCTGGGAAGTCGATCGGGCGACCGGCAATCACCGGATTTTCGCCTCAGGCATCCGCAACCCCAATGGCTTGGCCTGGGAGCCGAAAAGTGGTGCGCTGTGGACAGCGGTCAACGAACGCGACGAGATCGGCAGTGATCTGGTGCCGGACTACATCACCTCGGTGAAGGACGGTGGTTTCTATGGCTGGCCGTTCAGCTACTACGGCCAGCATGTTGATGTCCGCGTTTCGCCGCAAAACCCCGACCTGGTGGCCAAAGCCATCGCCCCGGATTATGCAGTCGGGCCGCACACCGCTTCGCTGGGCCTGAGCTTTGCCGAGGGCAACACGTTGCCGGCGCAATTCAAGGAAGGCGCCTTCATCGGTCAACACGGCTCATGGAACCGCAAACCGCACAGTGGCTACAAAGTGATTTTCGTGCCGTTTACCGGTGGCAAGCCGAGCGGCAAACCGGTGGATGTGCTGACCGGGTTCCTCGACAAGGACGAGAATGCACTGGGTCGGCCGGTGGGCGTGGTGATCGATCAGCAAGGTGGCTTGCTGGTGGCGGATGATGTTGGCAACAAGGTGTGGCGAGTGTTTTCTGCCAAATAACGTGCCGCCTGACACATAACAAATGTGGGAGCGACGGTGCGACGATTCGACTTGCTCGCGAAAGCGTCGGGTCAGTCAATATTGAATTGAATGACACACCGTCTTCGCGAGCAAGCTCGCTCCCACATGGGTTTTACGTTGTCTTTACTACGGGTTATGCGCCAGATGCTCCGGCTGCAACACCCGCTTGGCACTCAGATACGCCTTCTGCCAATACGCCTTCGACAGACTGTCCAGCTTCACCGTACCGCCCGTGGCCGGCGCATGTACAAAGCGGCCTTCGCCAACATAAATCCCCGCATGACTGACCTGCGAGCCGCCATTGGTGGCGAAGAAGATCAAATCGCCAGTCTGCAAGCCTTCCTTGCCTACATTCGGTGCCTGCATGACGATCAGCTCACGCGTCGAACGCGGCAAAGAGATGCCCGCCGCATCGCGGTAGACAAACCCGATCAGCCCGCTGCAATCGAATCCCGAATCCGGCGTGTTGCCGCCCCAGCGATAAGGTGTGCCGACCAGGCCAAGCGCGCGAAACAGCACGTCTTCAGCCGCCGGCGAAAAAGCCTGCGAGGGGCCGAACACAACCGGCGCGCGAACCACCGGCGCAGGTGGCGGCGTGCGACTGGCGCAAGCGCTGAGCAGCGCTGCGCAGAGCATCAAAGTGAGGCGGGCCGACATCGTCATAAGCAGAACATCCTGATCTGGCTGCGGCTTTTTCTGCCGATGGACAGAAAACAAAACCGCCTGCGGAGCACGCAGGCGGTTTGCCATCAATATAGATTCAGGATTCTAGCGGCTACGCGGCAAACTTCAAGTAAGACTTTAACTTCACCTTGTAAAGTCTAGGTCTACTCCGTTGCCGGCGCCTGATTGTCGCCGCGAACGCAGCGACAACGGGGATTACTTGCGAGCGGTGACTACAGTCGGAGCGTTGGCCAGCGCGCGTTTCGCTTCGATGAAGGTCTTGCTCCAGTAGCTGTCACCCAGGCTGTCGATGCGAACACCGCCGCTGCGACGACTGCTGGAGTGGATGAACTGGTTGTCACCCAGATAGATCCCGGCGTGACTGACACGACCGCGACGACCGTTGGTGGCGAAGAACAGCAGATCGCCCGGCTCAAGGTTGCTGCGCGAGACCAGTGGCGCATCGACGTTGATCATTTCGCGGGTGGAGCGCGGCAGGTTCATGCCGGCCTCTTCACGAAACAGGTAGCCGATGAAACCGCTGCAATCGAAACCGGCTTCAGAGGTACCGCCGAAACGGTAACGGGTACCGATCAGGGACATGCCGCGTTCGAGGATGCTGTCGGCCAGAACAGGAAGCTGATAAGGCTTCTTGCCATTGAATTCGTTGAGTTCTTTTTCGGTGTCCAGCTCTTCCTGGTAAATAACGGAAGACTGGGCCGTGGCAGAATTTTTAACCTGCTGAGGCTGCTCTTGAACTGGAGAATGAGCAGCGCAACCGTACAACAGGGTGACGAGTGCGAGAGGCACGAGGGGTGCGAAGCGCTTTAGCATGGGCACGACCGTGGCTGATAGTTGTAAAGAAGCCGAGACTATGCCCGCTATCAACCTCATTTGCAAATTCAATCGATCTTTTTGTGACTTCCCGGTTTCTCGTTTACATCTAAGCGCTTAAGCCCATTTGAACCGATACGCGGCCTGCACACCCTGCAGGAAAGCGGATTTTCTGGCGCCTGAAATATGCCAAAACACGCTGAAAGCCGCGCCGTTACCAGCCTAGCGTTTCTTTCAGGAAGGGAATGGTCAGCTTGCGCTGAGCCTGCAACGAGGCCTGATCGAGCTGTTCGAGCAAGTTGAACAGCGCACTCATGCTGCGGGTGCCGCGGGTCAAAATAAAATGCCCGACTTCATCGGTCAGGTGCAGACCGCGACGCGATGCGCGCAATTGCAAGGCGCGCAATTTGTCTTCATCGGAGAGCGGGCGCATCTGGAAAATCAGTGCCAGGGTCAGGCGTGATTTCAAGTCAGCCAGTTTGACCGGCAGCTCACGCGGAGAAGTGGACGCGGCGATCAGCAGACGCCGACCGCTGTCACGCAGACGGTTGAACAGATGAAACATCGCCTCTTCCCAGTCAGCCTTGCCGGCAATTACCTGCAAGTCGTCCAGGCAAACCAGTTCGTACTGCTCGAGGTTGTCGAGGATTTCGACACCGCGATCCATCAACTCGGCCAACGGCAAGTACACCGCCGGCTCACCCATTTGCTCAAAACGCAGACACGCTGCCTGCAACAGATGCGTACGCCCTACGCCGTGTTTGCCCCACAGGTAGATCAGGCTTTCTGTCCAGCCGGCGTCGGCTTCGCATAGACGCTCGACATAGCCGAGTGCAGCGGCATTGGCGCCTGGGTAGTAGTTGATGAAGGTGGCGTCGTCACGCAGACGCACACCTAGGGGCAGCTGAATCGGTTTCATGCTGACTGAACAGTTCTCAAGGAACCGTTAGTGGCCTCTGTGTAAAGTTTGCGAAGTTTATACCCGTGAAGCTGAGCGCACAATGCGACAGAGTCCAAGCAAAATCAAAGGTTTGCGTTAACACGCTGGTTTTATGACAGATTCTTTGGCGCCAGCGCCTGCAGGACGCGGGCCAACCCGGCGATTTGCCGGGCCGCCCCTGCGCCATTACAACTGCGGATCGTCAACACCACTATAGATGTCAGAGTCCTTGTACAAGTCGTGCACATGACGCACCAGCACCATGATCACCGCGGCGACCGGCAAAGCCAGCAACACACCGGTAAAGCCGAACAGCTCGCCACCCGCCAGAATCGCGAAGATGACCGCCACCGGATGCAGACCGATACGATCGCCCACCAGCAGCGGGGTCAGCACCATGCCTTCCAGCGCCTGACCGACCATGAACACCGCGACGATTCCGACCATCGGGTACAGATCGCCACCGAACTGGAACAACCCGGCAATCAGTGCCGCGCCAATACCAATCACGAACCCCATGTACGGCACGATCGCCGCCAGACCCGCGATCAGACCGATCAACAGCCCCAGTTCCAGACCGACGATCATCAGGCCCGCTGCGTAGATCACGCCCAGCGCCACCATCACCAGCAACTGACCGCGAACAAACGCGCCCAGTACCTCATGACACTCACCGGCCAGCGATACGATGGTTTCCTCACGATCACGCGGCAGCAGGCTGCGGATCTTGGCCATCATCACGTCCCAGTCGCGCAGCAGGTAGAAACTTACTACCGGGATCAGCACCAGATTGGCCAGCCAGCCAATCAGCGCCAGACTCGACGCCGTCGCCTGACTCAGCACCACGCCGACAATGTCGGTGGTCTGACCCATGTGCTCGCTGATCGCGGCCTTGACCTTGTCGAACTTCCAGAAACCGTCCGACAACCCCAGCTTCGACTGCGCCCACGGCACAGCTGTGTGCTGCAACCAGTCGAGCATCTGCGGTGCCAGTTCGTACAGACGCAGCAACTGCTTGGCGAGCATCGGCACCAGCACCAGCATCAGTGCGGTGACGATCAGCGTGAACAACGCAAACACCGCGATCACGCCCCAGGTTCGCGACAGCCCGAGTTTTTCCAGACGATCCACCAACGGATCGAACAGATAAGCCAGCAGCAGCGCTACCAGAAACGGCGTAAGGATCGGGTGCAGCAACCATACAAATGCGCAAAGCAGGACAACCCCACCGAGCCAGAACCAACGCCGCGTATCGGCCATGTACCACTCCTGTTGCTTCTATATAAGGAAAGACTTACCAGCGAAACCGCAACGACGGTGTTGCCGGGGTCGGGGCCGGAGCCGCGACCGGTGCTGCCCCGCCAGCCACAGGCTGCGGCGCTGCCACCGGGGCAGGCGCGTCGGCCGGCAACTCCTGTAACTTGGCCAGCGACAACTGCGCACGCATCTGATCGGCGCTGCCATTGACCCGATAAACGATGCGATCGCCATCAACACTTTGCAGACGCACGCCAAACGGTTCGAGTAACCGTAACAGCGCCGCGTAGTGCTCAAGATTCATGCCCTGCACTTCCAGGGTTTGCTGGCCCGAAGCGCCGGGTTTGGCCACGAAGCGTGGCGCCAGACGCTCAGCCACTGCCAGCATCACCGCGTCAGCGACAGCAGCCTGATCGGCACCCTGCACACTGCCTGCCTCTTTTTGATCGCCCAGCCACAAATGCCATTTGGCTTGCCACTGCCCGCCTTCTTCACGGGCATGCACTGCCAGCAAAGCGTCAGCGTTGTAGCGTTCGGAGGCGCCGCGCAACGGTGCCGGATCAGTGCCTTCCAGCGCTGGCGCAGTGGCTACCAGTTGCTCGCTCAGGTCCGCCAGCGGCAGACGCAATGGCAAGCCGCGATGTTGCGCGGCCGTACGTAACGGCGCGGCAGCGGCCTGACCATCACCGACAAGACTCGAACCTTCGGTCGAGTCGTTCAGCCACCAACTCAGGATCGACGGCCGACTGGCACCCCACACCGATAGCCCGGCACGCCGCAGCGCCTGCTCGGTGGTCGCCGGATCGAAATCGACCTTCAGCACCTCCGGCGGCCCGGCATCGAAACCGAATTGACTGATAATTTGCTGCGGATCCTTGCGAATCGCCGCCAGCCCCGGGTTCTGCGCTGCTTTCGGATCGCCGGTCAGACGCAACACCAGCGTGTCGAGCGCCGCCTGCGTGGCGCGATCACGCTCCTCCGGGGCCTGGCCGTTGACCGGCTCACGCACTTGATAGAGGCCTTTGAGATTTTCGGCGTGACTCGCCAGGCTGATCAGAGACAAACAACCCACAAACAACAATTTACAAAAACGCATGGAAAATTCCCGTCGACAGGAGCGCCTGGAACAGGCCGCGTGAATCGGTTGAGCATGGCTGTGACAGTCTGCCAGCACCAAACATTCACACGACAGCGGTAAGTTTTTGCACAGTGATAACGATAGACGGTTAATCGCCACACCTTATACAGGCACCCGCAGGCCTTAATTGCAAAAAATTTCCCGAGATATAGCCCTGCCCGTCGGTGCGAGGATGGCCGCTGCCCCTCAAGCCTGATAAAATCGCGCGCCTTCGCAGACCGGCAACAGCCGGGCACCTCGAAACTCGCGCGAGGCCATCGCCCCGTCGATTTCGAAGTTCCCGCTGAACTCGGTCGTTACCCCTGAATCCCCTCCCCTAAAGGCCTGGATCATGAGCAAGCAACCCTCCCTGAGCTACAAGGACGCCGGTGTAGACATCGACGCCGGTGAAGCATTGGTCGAACGCATCAAGAGCGTCGCCAAGCGCACTGCGCGCCCGGAAGTCATGGGCGGCCTGGGCGGTTTCGGCGCCCTCTGCGAAATCCCGGCCGGCTACAAGCAGCCAGTGCTGGTTTCCGGCACCGACGGCGTCGGCACCAAGCTGCGTCTGGCGCTGAACCTGAACAAGCACGACAGCATCGGTATCGACCTGGTTGCCATGTGCGTGAACGACCTCGTGGTGTGCGGCGCTGAGCCACTGTTCTTCCTCGACTACTACGCCACCGGCAAACTCAATGTCGACACCGCCGCCCAGGTTGTGACCGGCATCGGCGCTGGCTGCGAACTGTCGGGTTGCTCGCTGGTTGGCGGCGAAACCGCTGAAATGCCAGGCATGTACGAAGGCGAAGATTACGATCTGGCCGGTTTCTGCGTCGGCGTCGTGGAAAAATCGGAAATCATCGACGGCTCGAAAGTCGCCACCGGTGACGCGCTGATCGCGCTGCCATCGTCCGGCCCGCACTCCAACGGCTACTCGCTGATCCGCAAGATCATCGAAGTGTCCGGTGCCGACATCGAAAACACCCAGCTCGACGGCAAACCGCTGACCGACCTGCTGATGGCTCCGACCCGCATCTATGTGAAGCCGCTGCTCAAGCTGATCAAAGACACCGGCGCCGTCAAAGCCATGGCCCACATCACCGGTGGTGGCCTGCTCGACAACATCCCGCGCGTTCTGCCAAAAGGCGCTCAGGCCGTGGTTGACGTGGCTAGCTGGACTCGCCCTGCCGTGTTCGACTGGCTGCAGGAAAAAGGCAACGTTGACGAGACCGAGATGCACCGCGTGCTGAACTGCGGCGTTGGCATGGTTATCTGCGTGGCTCAGGAGCACGTTGAAGTTGCGCTGAACACCCTGCGTGACGCTGGCGAACAGCCTTGGGTCATCGGCCAGATCGCTGCCGCTGCCGAAGGCGCTGCTCAGGTTGATCTGCAGAACCTTAAGGCTCATTAATGTCCGCAACCTGTGATGTCGTGGTGCTGTTGTCCGGCACCGGCAGTAACTTGCAGGCTCTGATCGACAGCACGCGGACCGGCGACAGCCCGGTCCGCATCGCTGCAGTGATTTCCAATCGCGCCGACGCCTACGGCCTGCAACGCGCCAGTGACGCGGGTATCGCCACCCGCTCACTGGATCACAAGGCATTCGAAGGTCGCGAGGCCTTCGATGCTGCTCTGATCGAACTGATCGACGAATTCCAACCGAAACTCGTGGTGCTGGCCGGCTTCATGCGCATTCTCAGCGCTGATTTCGTTCGCCACTACCAGGGTCGCCTGCTCAACATCCACCCGTCGCTGCTGCCCAAATACAAAGGGTTACACACTCATCAGCGCGCGCTGGAGGCCGGCGACACGGAGCACGGCTGCTCCGTGCACTTCGTCACCGAGGAACTCGATGGCGGACCACTGGTCGTACAGGCAGTATTACCGGTAGAGTTGCACGACACGCCGCAGAGTCTCGCGCAGCGAGTCCACGTTCAGGAACACCAGATCTACCCGATGGCAGTACGCTGGTTTGCCGAAGGCAGGCTGGCACTCGGTGAACATGGTGCTTTACTGGATGGCCAGTTACTCGCGGCCAGCGGCCACTTGATTCGAAACTAGGAGATATTATGCGTCGCGCCCTGCTCTTCGCTTGCGCTCTGCTCGCCCTGCCCTTCGCGCAGGCAGCCGAACTTCAACCGTTCTCCGCCAGCTACACCGCCGACTGGAAGCAGTTGCCCATGAGCGGCACCGCCGAGCGCAGTCTGGTCAAGGAAGCCAACGGCGTCTGGAAGCTCAGCTTCAAGGCCTCGATGATGATCGCCAGCCTGACAGAAGAAAGCACCCTGACTCTGGACAAGGACACCCTGCTGCCGCAGTCCTACCACTTCGAGCGTGGTGGCCTGGGCAAAGCGAAAAAGGCTGATCTGGATTTCGACTGGAACAGCAAAATGGTCACTGGCACCGATCGTGGTGACGCGGTGAAAATCCCGCTGAACCGTGGCATGGTCGACAAGTCCACCTATCAACTGGCACTGCAGCATGACGTCGCTGCCGGCAAGAAGACCATGAGCTATCAAGTGGTCGATGACGGCGAAGTCGATACCTATGACTTCCGCGTGCTCGGTTCGGAAAAAGTCGAGACCAAGGCTGGCCAGATCGATGCGATCAAGGTCGAGCGCGTACGCGACCCGACACAAAGCAAGCGCATCACCGTTCTGTGGTTCGCCAAGGATTGGGATTACCTGCTGGTTCGCCTGCAACAGGTTGAAACCGACGGCAAGGAGTACAACATCATGCTCCAGGACGGCACCGTCAACGGCAAAACCGTTAAAGGCAGCTGATCCGCCGTTACAGCAAAGAGCCTCGCGAAATGCGGGGCTTTTTTTCGCCTGCTGGATTGGAGATTTGTGCCTGGCTCACCCCTCACCCCAGCCCTCTCCCGAAGGAGAGGGAGCTGACCGAGATGTCTGACCAGCTACATCGACCTGAAAGACCGAGTCGATTATGGATTAGATCAGGTCGGCGTAATTCTCTAATGTCCCACGGTCAGTCCCCTCTCCCTCTGGGAGAGGGTTAGGGTGAGGGCAGCCTCAGGTTCACCACACAATCAGACCGAAAACTTCGCCACCATGCTGTTCAAATCGACCGCCAACCGCGATAGCTCCTGACTCGCCGCGCTCGTTTGATTGGCCCCGGCCGATGTCTGCATCGCCAGATCACGAATATTCATCAGATTACGATCCACTTCCCGCGCCACCGCCGCCTGCTCCTCCGAGGCACTGGCGATCACCAGATTACGCTCGTTGATCAGGGTAAACGCAGAAGCGATCTCTTCCAGTGCCGTCCCGGCAGCCTTGGCCAATTCGAGCGTTGAACGCGCCCGCACATTGCTCTGTTGCATCGAGCTGACCGCCGAATCGGTGCCCTGCTGAATGCCGCCAATCATCTGCTCGATCTCTTGCGTCGACTGCTGCGTGCGATGCGCCAGCGCCCGCACCTCATCGGCCACCACTGCAAACCCGCGCCCGGCATCACCGGCCCGCGCCGCCTCGATCGCAGCATTCAAAGCGAGCAGATTGGTCTGCTCGGCAATCGAACGGATCACGTCCAGCACTTTACTGATGCCATGAACCTTCAGCGCCAGATCTTCTACCTGCGCCACATTATTCGTCACGTCTTCGGCGAGGAACTCAATCGACGAAACGGTCTGCTGCACTTGCTCACGACCCTGCTGAGCGATGCGGTCCGACTCGCGCGACGCTTCCGAGGTGGCCACCGCATTGCTCGCCACCTCCTCCACCGCGGCCGTCATCTGATTGACCGCCGTGGCTGCCTGTTCGATTTCCAGGCTCTGCTGGTGCAAACCTCGCGTAGCGTCTTCCGTGACACAACTCAGCTCCTCCGACGCCGAGGCCAATTGGCTGGAGGATTCCGAGATTCGCCGAATCGTGTCACGCAGGTTGTGCTGCATGCTCTTGAGCGCGTGCAGCAGTCGCGCCGGCTCGTCCTGGCCGCTGATGTTGATATCGCCCGTCAGATCACCACCGGCCACCACCTCGGCAACCCCCAACGATTGCGCCAGCGGCAGCACGATGCTGCGCGTCAGCAACAGGGCCAGGCCAATTGTGATCAACGCGGTAACGCCAATCATCACCCCGACCCACACCCGCGAATTCATAAACACCAGTCGCGCGGCTTCAGTGGCGAGATTGGCATTGTGTTTATTCAGCTCAACCAGTTCGCGCAAAAGCACTGCAATTTCATCGGCCAATGGACTCATCTGATCGTTGAGAATGGTCGCGGCCTCCTCGACCCGATTCTGTGCAGAGAGCTGCATGACCTGCGCCTGAAACTCCAGGTACTGGTGCTCGGCAGCCTTGAAGCGGTCGAACAGCTTGCGCTCCTCGGGCAATACGATCAGCACGTCATAACGCTGCTGCGCTTCACTGAGCACACCGCGCAATTCATTGAGTTTGGCGACGTTCTGCTCGAGCGCCTGCGGATCCCGATTGAGCAACAGGCGCATGGTCAGCGCCCGCAGGCGCAGCATGTCCTGACTCATCTCACCGACCGCCATAACGCTCGGCAGCCAATTGTTATCGACCTCGTCGGACTGCGCGCGCATGTTCGACATTTGCAGCAGGGCGAACGCGCCCAAGGCAAATACCATCAACGCCAACAAGCCAAAACCGAGACCGGCGCGCGGGGCAATATTGAGACTACGGATACTCATTGCTTTGGTTCCTTCCAAAAGCGCTGCATCGACCCTGCAGCTGGTTGCTTTAGAAGGTATCGGCCCGGCGGAAAAATGCGTAAGACGAAAAGGCGATATAAAAAGGCCTTGATCCTTCGAACCGTGGGCATTAACGATTCAGCGTGCTTTTACCGGACTTGAGCACCGTTCGCGGCAAGATCGCCAGGAAGTTATCCCGCGCAACTTTTTCAGCAACGTCCTCGGGCAATGCATCAAGGAATGGCTTGAAGCTGTGCATTTCCTCACCGAGCTTGTTGAATCTCCCGACCACGTCCGAGCCGAGCATAAAGCGCTCCGGGTATTTCTCGACCAGCGCCAGCCACTCCGCGCGCGGCTTGCCCTGCTCATCCAGCAGATACGGCGTGAGCATGCTCCATGACAGATCGATAAACAGGTTGGGATACGCCTCAAGCAGGCGCGTCAGTGTGGGCAGCAAGAACTTCAGTTTCGTCTGATGCCGATGGATTTCAGCGCTGGTGCCGGCGTGAGCCCAGATGAATCGCGTATGCGGGTGATTGCGCAGCGGCTCCTCGACTTCCTGCAGGTACAAAGGATTTTTCTCACGCTTGGAGGTGATGTTGGAATGCAGCATCACCGGCAGATCGTTCTCGGCGGCCAGATGATAGATCTTGGTCATGGCTTCGTTGTTTGCGCGCGGTGTATCGCCGGACGTCAGTGCTGTGAGGTCGTCATGGCGAGTGAACACTTCACCAATGCCCTGCCACAACCCCGGATACAGATCGAGCATGCGCTGGATGTGCGCGGCGGAGTTCTTGTCATTGGGATTGAAGCCCGAGAGAAATGGATGAAAGTACGGGCGCTGCTCGGCGCTGAGCTTTTGCACAGCATCCGCAATGATTACATCGGTCGCGCTGTACCAATAGGCGTCAGCGTCATCACCGGCGTAATAGCGCGGGCGCTTGGGTTCGTCCTCATGCCACTTCTTGGCGACCGGGATGCCGGAAATCATCACATGCTCGATGGAATTGTCCTGCATGGCCGTCAGCAGTTTCGCCATGCCCGCGCTTTCCTGGAAAAAATCCACGTAATGCAGGTGCGCATCGCTGTAGGTGTATTCGCGGGCACTGACGTTGCCGGCAAACAGCAGAAGGCAGGCGAGACTCAAACGATACAGGGACACAAGTAATCTCCGGCAAATAGGCATAGCCTAGACCGCGCCCTGACGACAAGGGTTCATCCCGCAGGAAAGTGGAACGCGTACCGGTGGGAATGCTCTATAACTGCAAGGTCTTTTTTGATCAAACGACTTTTCCTACTGCCAGTGAGGTTCCCATGACCGTTACCGTCAATACCGTCTCCGCTGAAGGTTTCCGCCACACCGTACAGATCGATGATCACGAATTGTTTGCCGACGTGCCGAAGACCGCCGGCGGGGAAGGCACCGCGCCTGAGCCGCACGACTATTTCGATGCCGCCCTCGGCGCCTGCAAAGCGCTGACCCTGAAGATGTACGCGAAGAAGAAAGACATTCCGCTGACCGGCGTAGGTGTCGAGGTCAAACGCGACAACAGTGAAGAGCAGAAAGGCAAATACGCCCTGCACGTCACCCTCACCCTCAAAGGCGTACTCACCGACGCCCAGCGCGAAGAATTGCTGCGCGTCGCCGACCGCTGCCCGATTCACAAACTGATGACCACCACCGACGTCAGCATCGAAACCCACGCCCCGCAAGGTTTCGATAGCCAGTAATCCTCCTCATGCCAGCGGCGGGTTATGCTTCTGGCATCACCCGCTCAGCCTGGAATGCACCATGGACACGCCACCTCTGATCATCCGCCCGCGCGCCGAAGACGTCGAAGGCCAGCCGATTCTGCGCCCATTGCCGTCAGCCAAATGCCGCAGCGTCGGGCCTTTCGTGTTTTTCGACCACATGCTCGAGACGGTTTATCCGACGGGCAAAGGCATGAACATCCGACAGCATCCGCACATCGGCCTGTCGACACTCACGTATTTGTTTGAAGGGCAGATTCAGCACAAGGACAGCCTTGGCTCGGATCAGGTGGTCAGCGCCGGCGACGTCAGCTGGATGACCGCTGGCAGCGCGATTGCGCACGTTGAGCGCACCCCGGATCCGCTGTGGGATCAGAGTTTCACGATGCACGGTTTGCAGATCTGGCTGGCTTCGCCCAAAGATCACGAGCAAGGCCCGGGACATTACAGTCATCACCCGGCAGCGACGTTGCCGGTCAGCGATAACCTTGGTGTAGAGATTCGAATGATTGCCGGGTCAGGCTTTTGCCTGGAATCGCCGGTGCCGGTGCTATCTCCTACGCTGTATGCGGAAGTGAAGATGCAAACGGCGACTACTTTGCTGATTCCGACCGAGCATGAAGAGCGGGCGGTTTATGTGCTGAGGGGGGATGCGCAGTTGAATGGCGAGGCGATTGAGCCGCATGCGTTGGTGGTGTTGCCAGCCGGGGAAGAAATGAGCCTGTTTGCCGAGAGCGATGTGCACGCCGTGGTGTTTGGCGGCGCACCGCTGGACGGGCCTCGGCGAATCAACTGGAATTTTGTTGCGAGCGATCCGGCGGCAATTGACGAGGCGCGGCGCAAATGGGCGGCCGGGGATTGGCCGACGGTGCCGGGGGAAGTTGAGCGGATTGAATTACCGCGTTAAGCCTTTACCCTCACCCCAGCCCTCTCCCGGAGGGAGAGGGGGCCGACCGAGGTGTCTTGAGTCATACATCGACCTGAAAAATCTTGGCGATTATAGATTCACCAAGACACTGTCAGGTCGGTGTAACTCATCAGCATCCCCCAATCAGTCCCCTCTCCCTTTGGGAGAGGGTTAGGGTGAGGGGCTTTTCGCTTTCAGCCCTTGAACACCTCATCCAGCAAATCATGCATCGACTTGAACGCGCGCTTCGCGGTCTTCGCGTCGTACATCATCTTGCCCGGCACATTCGCATGCGGGTCAGTGAACGAGTGCACCGCACCGCCGTAGCTCAGCAGTTGCCAATCGACCTTCGCCGCGTTCATTTCGTCTTCAAACGCCGGCAATTGCTCTTTCGGCACCAACGGGTCAGAAGCACCGTGGAGCACCAACACCGAACCTTTGATGTTCTGCGCATCCGCCGGGTTCGGCGAATCCAGCGTGCCATGGAACGACACCGCAGCCTTCACCGCCGCGCCAGTGCGTGCCAGATCCAGCGCACAGCAACCACCGAAGCAGAAACCGAACACCGCCAGTTTCGAGGTATCCACCGCCGCCTCACCCTGCTTCTGCAACTGCTCGAACGCCGCCTGCATACGCGTGCGCAGCAGCGCGCGATCATCCTTCAACGGCATCATCGCCGCGCCAGCCTGATCAGCGTTCTGCGGACGCACCGACTGACCGTAAACGTCAGCAATCAACACCACATAGCCCTTGGCCGCGACCGACTTGGCGATCTCTTCGGCACCGGCGCTGACGCCCATCCAGTTCGGCGCCATCAACAAACCCGGGCGCGCGCCCTTATGCTCAGCGTCGAACGCCAGGCGACCTTCATAAGGCTGGCCATCGATCTGATAGACCACGGAACGTACAGTGACTTGGCTCATTTCTGACTCCTGATTGGTTAAACACCAGAATGAAAAAACCCGCCGAAGCGGGTTTTTCTACGACTTGGTTAAACCGACAGTTCAACCAACAGCTTGTTCAGACGGCGCACATAAGCGGCCGGATCCTTCAAGCTGTCACCAGCCGCCAGCGCAGCCTGGTCGAAGAGGATATGCGACAGGTCGCCAAAACGCTCTTCGCTCTGCTCGCCATCGAGTTTCTCGATCAGCGGGTGACTTGGGTTGAATTCGAAGATCGGCTTCGAGTCCGGCACTTTCTGCCCGCTGGCTTCGAGGATCTGGCGCATCTGCAGACCCAGATCCTGCTCGCCGATGGCCAGAATGGCTGGCGAGTCGGTCAGACGATGGGAAACCCGGACTTCCGCCACGGAATCGCCCAGCGCAGTTTTCAGACGCTCAACCAGACCTTCTTTGGACTTGGCGACTTCTTCTGCGGCTTTCTTGTCCTCTTCCGAGTCCAGGTTGCCCAGATCGAGATCACCACGTGCCACGTCGACGAAAGTCTTGCCGTCGAACTCGCTGAGGTAGCTCATCAGCCACTCGTCGATACGGTCGGTCAGCAGCAGCACTTCGATGCCTTTCTTGCGGAAGACTTCCAGGTGCGGGCTGTTCTTGACCTGCGCGTAGGTTTCGCCGGTGAGGTAATAGATCTTGTCCTGACCTTCCTTGGCGCGTGCCAGGTAGTCAGCCAGACCAACGATCTGCTCGCCGTCGTCGCCATTGGTCGATGCGAAGCGCAGCAGACCGGCGATTTTCTCTTTGTTGGCGAAGTCTTCTGCCGGGCCTTCTTTCATGACCTGACCGAAGTTCTTCCAGAAGCCTTTGTATTGCTCAGGCTCGTTCTTCGCCAGTTTTTCCAGCATGTCCAGCACGCGCTTGGTCAGCGCGGTTTTCATCGAATCGATGATCGGGTCTTTCTGCAGAATTTCACGCGACACGTTCAGCGACAGGTCGTTGGAATCGACCACGCCTTTGATGAAGCGCAGGTACAGCGGCAGGAACGACTCAGCCTGATCCATGACGAACACGCGTTGCACGTACAGCTTCAGGCCTTTCGGCGCTTCACGCTGGTACAGGTCGAACGGTGCGCGAGCCGGCACGTACAGCAGCGAGCTGTACTCGAGCTTGCCTTCGACTTTGTTGTGGCTCCAGGCCAGCGGGTTTTCAAAGTCGTGAGCGATGTGCTTGTAGAACTCCTGGTATTCCTCGTCCTTCACTTCAGTGCGCGGACGGGTCCACAGAGCGCTGGCGCGGTTGACGGTTTCCCATTCAACGGCCGGAGCCTCTTCACCTTCGGCAGCTGCAGCTTCTTTCGGCAGCTCGATCGGCAAAGCGATGTGGTCGGAATACTTCTTGATGATGTTGCGCAGACGCCAGCCATCGGCGAATTCGTCTTCAGCAGCTTTCAGGTGCAGAACGATACGGGTGCCGCGCTCTGGTTTTTCGATGGTGGCGACTTCGAACTCGCCCTCGCCTTTCGACGACCAGTGCACGCCTTCGCTGGCCGGGGTGCCGGCACGACGGGAGTACACATCAACCTGGTCAGCAACGATGAAGGCTGAGTAAAAGCCCACACCGAACTGGCCGATCAGGTGCGAATCTTTCTTCTGATCGCCCGACAGATTCTTCATGAAATCGGCAGTGCCGGATTTGGCGATGGTCCCCAGGTGGGTGATCACATCGTCACGGTTCATGCCGATACCGTTGTCTTCGAGGGTGACGGTCTTGGCGTCCTTGTCGAAGCTCACACGGATTTTCAGATCTGCACCACCTTCGAGCAACTCTGGCTTGGCCAGGGCTTCGAAGCGCAATTTATCGACAGCGTCAGAGGCGTTCGAGATCAATTCGCGAAGGAAGATTTCCTTGTTGGAATACAGCGAATGGATCATGAGGTGCAGCAGCTGCTTTACCTCGGTCTGGAAGCCCAGGGTTTCCTTTTGAGTTTCCACACTCATGGTCATCAAACTCCAATCAGATGGCAGTGGCCGCGACCCGAAATGGTCGGCGGCGGGTTGTCTAGTGAGTTTGGGGCGCTGTTCAGGATTTCAAGGGCTCATCGATTTTGAAGTGCGCGCGTGCGGTGGCAATCGGTTCGCTTTCGGTACTTTGCCAGGCAGTGATCGCGACGTTGGCGACGCGCCGGCCCTGGCGGCAGACCTGACATTTGGCCCAAGTGTCGCGAAACTGCCCGGCACGCAGGTAATCGAGGGAGAAATCGATAATCTTCGGCACCCCGGGCGCACCAGTGAAAATCAGCAGATGCAGGGCGGCGGCCAGCTCCATGAATCCGGCAATCACCCCGCCGTGGATCGCTGGCAATAAAGGGTTACCAATGTTGTCCTTGTTCGCCGGCAGCTTGAACAGCAGCTCATCACCAACGCGCGAACATTCAATGCCGATCAGCCCGGCATACGGGATCAGTTTCAGCAAGGGTGCATAGTCGCCTTCTGCATGGGCCTGCTGCAGTTGTTGCTTGAGGTCATCGCTCACTGATGTTCTCCCTTTATCGCGCCGCCGAAACCTTTGGTGCCTTTAAGGCCCTTGCCCATACGCATGAAGGTGCCGACGACATGGGCGATGGGTTGCTCGGGATCATCCTGGTAGGCGAAGCCACGGGCGAAGATCACATCGGTGGTGACGCGATAACACTGGGCGAAACCAAACACCGCTTTATTCGGCTCGGCGGCGTGCATGTAATCGATGCGCAGGTCGAGGGTCGGGCAGACCTCGAATTCCGGCAATACGCACAAGGTCGACATCCCGCAGGCCGTGTCCATCAATGAAGTAATGGCGCCGCCGTGGATTACTCCTGTTTCGGGATTACCGACGATTTTCGGACTGTACGGCAGGATCACGGTGAGCCCTTCGCTCGAGGCGCTGTGCACCTGTAAACCAAGCACCTGACAGTGACGCAACGCCGATAGAAATCGCGTCGCACGCTCAAAAACGGGGTTTTCGGCCATTTGATAATTACTCTCGTTAGAGCCTTTTGCCAGTAGTAAGCGATACAGCAAAAGTTCCGTATAAAAACAAACTTATATATCTGAAAGAAATGAGGAACTTAACCTGTAGCGCCGAGTTCTTAAGGCCAGTAGTTATTTTCCATAAGGAGAAACACCCCATGCGTAAGACTTTTGCTATTGCCTTGATGTTGACCGCTTCCCTCGGTCTCGCTGCCTGCGATAAAAAATCCGAGGACAAAGCTCAAGATGCCAACCAACATGCTGAACAAGCTCAGCAAGACATGAACAAAGCTCAGGATAAAGTGAACGACGCAGCGAAAGAAAACGCCGAAGCTGCCAAAGCTCAGGCTGAATCGAACGCCGCAGCACAAGAAGAAGCTGCCAAGAAGCAATAATTCGCTTTTTGCTGCAGAAAAAGGAAAACCCGCCAAGTGCGGGTTTTCTTTTGCCTGGCATTTAGCGCCGTGCTCGACTTAGAGCAAGACAGTTCTAAAAGTCGGACTAATCATCAGCAACAGCGAGCACACTATGCCAACTATCCAGACCAGACTGCGCAGCTTGGGAAGATCGGCCAGGTAGAACCATAAGTAGAGAGTTCGGGCGATGACAAAAATGATCGCCAGTGTATCGATCAGCCAGCCAGCCGTTTGCGTGGTGTGCGCCATCAGCACACCCACGGCAAACAATATGAACGCTTCGATGCTGTTCTGGTGCGCCGCCAGCGCCCTCGCGCCGTAACCGGTCAGTTGCGCCTGTTGCTGACGCGGCAGGTGATTGTTGTAACCACCCTGCTCTTTCATCGCTCTGCCCACCGGCATACGCGCGATATAAATCAGCAGCGCACTGATAAACACACACCAGAACGGAATACTCATCAAGCGACCTCTTTGTTTGTCTCGGGAAGGGGGGCTTCTGTAGGGGTATAGACCATGACATCAAGAACGTCGGAATGAAACTCGCGGCGGTACAAGACCAATACCACACCGGCGCTCATCAGCATGAACAGCCACGGGCTGACGAACCAGGCCAGCATGGTCATACCGAAGTAGTACGAGCGCAGCCCGAAGTTGAACTGGTTGGCCGCCATTGAAATCACTCGCGCCGCCCGCGCAGCGAACGCCTTGCGCTCCTGTTCGGAAACATGTCGCTCACCGATCATTGGCGCTGAACCAACCAACACGGCCGCAAAGTTGTACTGACGCATGCACCAACTGAACGTGAAGAAGGCATAGACGAACACCATCGCCAGACACAGCAACTTGATTTCCGACATGCCCTGTGACGCTTGCTGCACCATCGGGATGTCTGCCAGTAACGACACTGCCCGCTCGGACGCGCCAAGCACGGTGAGAATACCGGCGAGGATAATCAGCGTGCTCGAGGCGAAGAACGAAGCGTTGCGCTCAAGGTTGCCGATCACGCTGGCGTCGGCAATGCGGTTATCACGCAGGAGCATGCGGCGCATCCAGTCTTCGCGGTACAGGTGCAGCACGCTGGCCAGACACGCTGTATCGCGGCCCTTCCAGGAGGCATAACGGGTATAGCCGCCCCAACAGATGACAAACCAGATGGCGGCGAGCAAGTGGATCAGGTTGGCTTGGATGAACGACATGCAATTCCCTGTGGAGTATGGAGGCTACCTGTGGGAGCGAGCCTGCTCGCTCCCACATTAGGACTTCGGCAACCCTTCGACGTTAGCCTAGGGAAAAAGACACTGCCTGACGCGCATAAAAAATGCCCCGTATCGATTGATACGGGGCATTTCTGTTTAAGCGTTGACGACCCGCTTTTGGCGGATCAGGCAACGTCAGGCAACCGCTTCGCTGCGCTTGCCAAGCATGCGATCACAAACAACCGCAACCACCAGCGTCATCACGCACGGCACCAGCCACGCGAGGCCCTGCTCGCTCAGTGGCAGGTGAGACAACTGCGATGGCATCCAGTCGGCCAGACCGGCGCCTTTCAGCGCGTCGATAGTGCCGAACACGAACGACACCAGCATCACCGGACCGAGAATGCGGCCGTGTTCATGCCAGAAGTCTTTGCAGAAGCTCAGTGCTACCAACACGATGCACGGCGGATAGATTGCGGTCAGCACCGGAATCGAGAACGCAATCAGCTTGGTCAGGCCCAGGTTGGATACCAAGAGCGAGAACGCCGCCAGAATGATCACCAGGGTCTTGTAGGACAGTGGCAGCACACGGCTGAAGTATTCGGCACAGGCGCAGGTCAGACCCACCGCCGTTACCAGACACGCCAGCGAGATCAGCACCGCGAGGAAGCCGCTGCCCAACGAACCGAAGGTGTGTTGCACGTATGCGTGCAACACGGCCGCGCCGTTGGTCGCGCCCGCTGCCACTTCGTGGCTGCCGGAACCGAGGCGGAACAGGCTGACATAAACCAACGCCAGACCGACACCGGCAATCAGCCCGGCGATGATCGCGTAACGGGTGATCAGCGCCGGCGACTCGACGCCACGGGAGCGGATCGCGTTAACGATGACGATGCCGAACACCAGCGCCCCGAGGGTATCCATGGTCAGGTAACCATTGATGAAGCCCTGGGAGAACGGCGCGGCGACGTACTCTGGCGTGCCGTGGCCGATGTCACCCGCCGGCAAGGCGAATGCAGCGATACCCAGGACCGCCAGCGCGATGATCTTCAATGGCGCGAGAAAGCGGCCAACGGTGTCCAGCAAACGCCCAGGGTAGAGCGAGATGAAGAACACCAGCAGGAAGTACACCGAGCTGTAAAGGAACAGCGCCAGCGGGCTTTCGCCGGTCAGCGGCGCCAGACCCACTTCGAAGGATACGGTTGCGGTACGCGGCGTGGCGAACAACGGGCCGACCGCCAGGTAGCATGCAGCCGCCAGAATGCCGCCGGCGATCTTGCCGATCGGGCTGCTCAGCGCATCCATCGCCCCACCGACCTTGGCCAGTGCAACGACGGTGATCACCGGCAGACCCACCGCGGTGATCAGGAAGCCCAGCGCGGCCATCCAGACGTGAGGTCCGGCCTGCAAGCCCACGATCGGCGGGAAAATGATGTTGCCAGCCCCAACGAACAGGGCAAATGTCATAAAACCAAGTGCCAGGATGTCCTGACCTTTCAAAACTTTCATTAAGGTAATACCACACTACTGAATCGGAATTTAGAGGGGGATTGCCCTGTGTAATTAGGGAAATGCTGTCGATCCGTATGGGACTGACCCTTAAAGCGCGTCGCATGCCTTGTGGGCGGCAGACGCAAAAATGGCTGCTAGCCTAACGAATTTGCTTTGCAAACGCACTGTTAGAGGGCGAACTATCCGATACGCGACGTTTCCGTGTCGCGTTTTTGCATGTAATTGGGTAGATGTCTATAAATCGCCTTCGCGAGCAAGCTCGCTCCCACATGGGAAAGCGTACAAATGTGGGAGCGAGCTTGCTCGCGAAGGCGATATCACTGATGACGCACGCACCAGAAACGACAAAGGCCACCCGAAGGTGGCCTTTGTTTGGTAAAGCGTCAGCTAAGCGCGAGGCTTACTTGACAGCCCAACCAGTCAGCTCGGCCAGGGCCTTGCCGATGTCTGCCAGCGAACGCACGGTTTTTACACCTGCGTCTTGCAGTGCAGCGAATTTCTCGTCTGCAGTGCCTTTGCCGCCAGAGATGATTGCGCCAGCATGGCCCATGCGCTTGCCCGGAGGAGCAGTCACACCAGCGATGTAGGAAACAACCGGCTTGGTCACGTGTGCCTTGATGTAGGCAGCCGCTTCTTCTTCAGCCGAACCGCCGATCTCACCGATCATGACGATCGCTTCGGTCTTCGGGTCTTCCTGGAACAGCTTCAGGATGTCGATGAAGTTCGAACCCGGGATCGGGTCACCACCGATGCCGACGCAAGTCGACTGACCGAAACCGGCGTCAGTAGTCTGCTTCACAGCTTCGTAGGTCAGGGTGCCGGAACGCGAAACGATACCGACCTTGCCTGGCAAGTGAATGTGACCTGGCATGATGCCGATCTTGCATTCGCCTGGAGTGATCACGCCTGGGCAGTTAGGGCCGATCAGGACTACGCCCAGCTCGTCGCACTTAACTTTAGCGTCCAGCATGTCCAGGGTAGGAATGCCTTCGGTGATGCAGACGATCAGCTTGATGCCGCCGAATGCCGCTTCCAGGATCGAATCTTTGCAGAAAGGAGCCGGAACGTAGATCACGCTGGCGGTAGCGCCAGTGGCAGCTACTGCGTCTTTTACGGTGTTGAACACTGGCAGACCCAGGTGCTCGGTGCCGCCTTTGCCAGGAGTAACGCCGCCAACCATCTTGGTGCCGTATTCGATGGCTTGCTGGGTGTGGAAACTACCTTGCGAACCGGTAATACCCTGGCAGATAACTTTGGTGTCTTTATTGATCAGGACGCTCATTATTTGCCCTCCGCAGCTTTGACAACTTGTTGAGCAGCGTCGGTCAGGCTGGTAGCAGCGATGATGTTCAAACCGCTTTCTGCCAGTACTTTAGCGCCCAGCTCAGCGTTGTTGCCTTCAAGGCGAACAACAACCGGGATTTTCACGCCGACTTCTTTCACAGCGCCGATGATGCCTTCGGCAATCATGTCGCAGCGAACGATGCCGCCGAAGATGTTGACCAGTACTGCAGCGACGTTGGTGTCGGACAGGATGATCTTGAACGCTTCAGTTACGCGTTCTTTGGTAGCGCCACCACCTACGTCGAGGAAGTTGGCTGGCTTGCCGCCATGCAGGTTGACGATGTCCATGGTGCCCATGGCCAGGCCAGCACCGTTGACCATGCAGCCGATGTTGCCTTCCAGTGCTACGTAGTTCAGTTCGAACTTGGCAGCGTGCGCTTCGCGCGGATCGTCTTGCGACGGATCGTGGAAAGTCTTCAGCTTAGGCTGACGGTACATTGCGTTGGCGTCGATGTTGATCTTGGCGTCCAGGCAGTGCAGATCGCCGTCAGCCTTGATCACCAGCGGGTTCACTTCCAGCAGAGCCAGGTCGTGATCCTTGAACAGCTTGGCCAGACCTACGAAGATCTTGGCGAACTGAGCAACCTGCTTGCCTTCCAGACCCAGCTGGAATGCCAGCTCGCGACCCTGGAATGGCTGAGCGCCAACCAGTGGATCGATAGTGGCCTTGAGAATTTTTTCTGGCGTGTCGTGAGCGATTTTCTCGATGTCCACGCCACCTTCGGTGGAAGCCATGAACACGATGCGACGGCTCGAACGGTCAACGACAGCGCCCAGGTACAGCTCTTTAGCGATATCAGTGCACGATTCAACCAGGATCTTGGTGACTGGCTGGCCATTGGCGTCAGTCTGGTAAGTCACCAGACGCTTGCCCAGCCACTGCTGTGCGAAGGCTTTGGCGTCTTCTTTGCTGCGAACCAGCTTGACGCCGCCCGCTTTACCGCGACCACCGGCGTGGACCTGGGCTTTGACAACCCACTCGCTGCCGCCGATTTTGTCGCAAGCTTCTGCTGCTGCTTCCGGGGTGTCTACTGCGTAACCAGTGGAAACTGGCAGGCCGTATTCAGCGAACAGCTGCTTACCCTGATACTCGTGAAGATTCATGCTTTTTACCGTCTTCGTTAGGTACTGCGCATTCGGCGCTGCGCTCGTTTGAGTGCCGCGCCACCTGTGACTGCTGCTTGCGTAGCTGAGCTACGCAAGACTGCGTCCAGCGGACATTCCGCGGTGAGACTTGCTCGCAAGGCTCACGACGGGCCGTTACCGCCGTGGTTTCTTATTGTCTGTTAACGCTTTTTGCGGTTGGCAATGTGGATGGCGCCGCCATTCACAGCCAGAGCAGCTTCGTGCAAGGCTTCAGACAGGGTCGGATGGGAGAAAACCATCATGCCCAGGTCTTCAGCGCTGGTGCCGAATTCCATACCGATCGCGCCCTGCTGAACCAGTTCTGCAGCGCTCGGGCCAATCACGTGCACGCCCAATACGCGGTCAGTCTTGGCATCAGCGATGACCTTGACGAAACCACCGGTATCGTTGGCAGCCATGGCACGGCCGGAAGCGGCGAACGGGAAGGTGCCGACGTTAACTTCAACGCCTTCAGCTTTCAAGGCCTGCTCGGTTTTGCCAACCCACGCGATTTCCGGGTGAGTATAAATAACCGAAGGGATCAGGTCATAGTTCATCTGGGCTTTGTGGCCCTTGATGCGCTCGACAACCATGATGCCTTCTTCCGAAGCTTTGTGAGCCAGCATCATGCCGCGAACCACGTCACCGATGGCGAAAACGCCCGGGACGGTGGTGGCGCAGTGATCATCAACGTGCACGAAACCGCGCTCGTCGAGGGTCACGCCGCTGTCGGCAGCCAGCAGATCAGTGGTCACCGGACGGCGACCAACGGCTACGATCAGCTTGTCGAACGTGATGGTCTGTTCGCCGTTGGCGTCGGTGTAGTTCACAACGACTTCGTCGCCATTCACTTTCGAGCCAGTCACACGAGCGCCCAGTTTGATGTCCAGACCTTGTTTGGTCAGGGTTTTCAGCGCTTCCTTGGAAACAGCGGTGTCCGCTGCCATCAGGAAAGTGTCCAGAGCTTCCAGAACAACCACTTCGGAACCCAGACGCGACCACACCGAACCCAGTTCCAGACCGATCACGCCAGCGCCGATCACGCCCAGACGCTTAGGTACGGTCTGGAATTCCAGTGCGCCAGTCGAATCGACGATGACTTTCTGATCGACCGGAGCCGGTGGAATGTCGATCGGACGCGAACCTGGAGCCAGGATGACGTTTTCAGCTTCGATGACTTCAACCGAGCCGTCCGGCTTGGTGACTTCGACTTTCTTGCCAGCCAGCAGTTTGCCGTGGCCCTGGATCGAAGTAACGCCGTTGGCCTTGAACAGGGTAGCAACGCCGCCGGTCAGGTTCTTGACGATGCCAGCCTTGCGGCCAACCATCGCAGCGACGTCCATTTTGACTTCGCCGGTCGAGATACCGTGAACGTTGAAGCTTTCTTTCGCTTCCTTGTATTTCCAGGAACTGTCGAGCAGCGCCTTGGAAGGAATGCAGCCCACGTTCAGGCAGGTGCCGCCCAGGGCTTGCTTGCCTTCAGCGTCGGTGTACTTCTCGATGCAGGCAGTGGTCAGACCCAGCTGCGCCGCCTTGATGGCAGCCACGTAGCCACCAGGGCCAGCACCGATCACTACTACGTCAAATTTCTGCGACATTCAAAAATCCTCTTTTTTGCAGCAAGCGTGAAGCCGCAAGCCTCAAGCCAAACTGCGGTTACTCGCAGCTTGCAGCTTGAGACTTGCAGCTGCTTCTATCAAATATCCAGCAACAGACGAGCCGGATCTTCCAGCAGGTTCTTGATGGTCACCAGGAAAGTCACAGCTTCTTTGCCATCGATCAGACGGTGATCGTAGGACAGTGCCAGGTACATCATCGGACGGATAACGACCTGACCATTGATGGCCATAGGACGCTGGATGATGTTGTGCATGCCCAGAATCGCTGCCTGCGGCGGGTTGACGATCGGGGTCGACATCATCGAACCGAAGGTACCACCGTTGGTGATGGTGAAGGTACCACCGGTCATCTCGTCCATCGACAGTTTGCCGTCACGGGCTTTTTTGCCGAATGTTGCGATGCCGCCTTCGATTTCAGCCAGGCTCATCAGCTCGGCGTTACGCAGAACCGGAACAACCAGGCCACGGTCGCTGGAAACGGCAACGCCGATGTCCGCGTAGCCGTGGTAAACGATGTCGCCGCCGTCGATCGACGCGTTGACAGCCGGGAAGCGTTTCAGCGCTTCGGTGGCCGCTTTCACGAAGAACGACATGAAGCCCAGGCGTACGCCGTTGTGGGACTTCTCGAACAGGTCCTTGTACTTCGAACGCAGGGCCATGACTTCGGTCATGTCGACTTCGTTGAAAGTGGTCAGCATCGCCATGTTCGACTGAGCTTCAACCAGACGCTTGGCCACGGTGGCACGAACGCGGGTCATCGGTACACGCTTCTCGATGCGGTCGCCAGCGGCGAATACCGGAGCGGCAGCCGAAGGAGCAGCAGCCTTGGCAGGCGCGGCAGCCGGAGCAGCTTTCTTGGCAGCAACAGCAGCAACCACGTCTTCCTTGGTCACACGACCGCCCTTGCCGGTGCCGGCAACGGAAGCGATGTTGATGCCGTTCTCTTCAGCCAGCTTGCGCGCAGCAGGAGCAGCAACAGGATCGTCTTCGCCTTCAGCAGCCGGTGCAGCGGCGGCAGCGGCTGGAGCAGCAGCGGCGGCGGCCGGAGCGGCGGCAGCGCCACCCTCTTCGATCGAGCCCAGTACCTGGTTGGAAAGAACGGTATCGCCTTCGTTGGCAACGATTGCGCCCAGCACGCCGTCAGCTTCGGCCAAGACTTCAAGCACGACTTTGTCGGTTTCGATGTCGACGATCAGGTCGTCACGCTTGACGGCCTCACCTGGTTTCTTGTGCCAGGTGGCAACGGTGCCATCGGCAACCGATTCCGGGAATGACGGGGCTTTGATTTCGATAGCCATTATCTGTGGGTCCTTAAAATTCGGTTTCAGTCAGCGCGAAGGCGTTAAACAGTGAAAGCATCTTGCAGCAGTTTTTCCTGCTGCTCGGCGTGCATCGATGCGTAACCACAAGCAGGTGCAGCAGAAGCCTCACGGCCCGCGTACTCAAGTACGAGAGACTTGTCGAGGTTACCGATGCTACGGCGCAAGTGATGCTGGCTGCAGTACCAGGCACCCTGGTTCATCGGCTCTTCCTGACACCAAACGGCATGTTTGACGTTGGTGTATGGAGCCAGGACTTCTTTCAAGTCGTCCTCAGGGAATGGGTACAGCTGCTCGATACGCACGATGGCGATATCGTCACGGCCTTCGGCACGGCGTTTTTCCAGCAGGTCGTAGTAGACCTTGCCGCTACACAGAACAACGCGCTCGACCTTTTTCGGGTCCAGGGCATCGATTTCCGGGATCACGGTCTGGAACGAACCTTCGGCCAGATCTTCCAGGGTCGAGATGGCCAGCTTGTGGCGCAGCAGCGACTTCGGCGTCAACACGATCAACGGCTTGCGCAGCGGACGAATCACCTGACGACGCAGCAAGTGATAGATCTGTGCTGGCGTGGTCGGTACGGCTACCTGAATGTTGTGCTCGGCGCACAATTGCAGGTAACGCTCAAGACGTGCCGAGCTGTGCTCAGGGCCCTGACCTTCGTAACCGTGTGGCAGCAGCATGGTCAGACCGCAAAGACGGCCCCACTTGTGCTCGCCGCTGGTGATGAACTGGTCGATAACAACCTGTGCACCGTTGGCGAAGTCGCCGAACTGGGCTTCCCAGATCACCAGCGCATCCGGCGTGGTGGTCGAGTAACCGTATTCAAAGGCCAGTACCGCTTCTTCCGACAGGAACGAGTCGTACAGGTCAAAGCGTGGCTGACCGTCGTACAGGTGCTGCAGCGGAATGTAGGTGCCCGCGTCTTTCTGATTGTGCAACACAGCGTGACGGTGCGAGAACGTACCGCGACCGATGTCCTGACCGGTCATGCGGATCGGGTGACCTTCGAACGCCAGGGTCGCGTACGCCATGGTTTCGGCGTAACCCCAGTTGATCGGCAGGCCGCCGGCTTGCATCTTCTGACGGTCTTCGTAGATCTTCGAAACCTGACGCTGCACCACGAAGCCTTCCGGAATTTCCAGCAGCTTGGCGGACAGTTCTTGCAGGGTCTTCAGATCGAAGCGCGTGTCGTGACGCGCAGTCCAGGCGTGGCCCAGATACGGACGCCAGTCCACGAACAACTCTTTGTTCGGCTCTTTGACCAGCGATTTCACGACGTGCAGACCGTTGTCCAGCGCGTTGCGGTATTCGTCGACTTTCGCCTGAACACGCTCTGCGTCCAGTACACCGCCCTGGGTCAGACGATCAGCGTACAGCTCACGGGTGGTGCGCTGTTTGGTGATCTGCTGATACATCAGAGGCTGGGTACCGCTTGGCTCGTCGGCCTCGTTGTGGCCGCGACGACGGTAGCAGACCAGGTCGATCACCACGTCACGCTTGAACTGCATGCGGTAGTCGATGGCCAGCTGGGTCACGAACAACACGGCTTCCGGATCATCACCATTCACATGAAGGATCGGCGCCTGGATCATCTTCGCAACGTCGGTGGCGTACTCGGTGGAACGCGAGTCCAGCGGGTTGCTGATGGTGAAACCAACCTGGTTGTTGATCACGATGTGCACGGTACCGCCGGTCTTGAAACCGCGGGTCTGCGACATCTGGAAGGTTTCCATGACCACGCCCTGACCTGCGAAAGCAGCGTCACCGTGGATGGAGATCGGCAGAACTTTCTCACCGGTCGGATCGTTACGACGATCCTGACGGGCGCGCACCGAACCTTCTACCACCGGGGAAACGATTTCCAGGTGGGACGGGTTGAACGCCATGGCCAGGTGAACTTCACCGCCGGCGGTCATCACGTTGGACGAGAAGCCCTGGTGGTATTTAACGTCACCGGAACCCAGCTCGACCTTCTTCTTGCCTTCGAACTCGTCGAACAGCTCGCGCGGGTTCTTGCCGAAGGTGTTGACCAGCACGTTCAGACGGCCACGGTGGGCCATGCCGATGACGACTTCCTTGGTACCGTAGGAGCCGGAACGCTGGATCAGTTCGTCGAGCATCGGAATCAGGCTTTCGCCACCTTCCAGACCGAAACGCTTGGTGCCCGGGTATTTGGTGCCCAGGTATTTTTCCAGGCCTTCACCGGCAGTGACGCGCTCGAGCAGGTGGCTCTTGATGTCGGCGGAGTACGTCGGACGACCACGCACGCTTTCCAGACGCTGCTGGAACCACTGGCGCTGCTCGGAATCGGTGATGTGCGTAAATTCAGCGCCGATGGTGCGGCAATATGTCTGCTGCAACGCTTCGTGAATTTCGCGTAGGCTCGCTTCCTCTTTGCCGATGAACAGGTCGCCGGCACGGAAGGTCGTATCAAGATCGGCATTGGTCAAGCCGTAATGATTGATCGACAGGTCTGCAGGTGCAGGACGCTGCCACAGCCCCAGCGGGTCAAGCTGGGCTGCCTGGTGGCCACGCATACGGTAGGCCTGGATCAATCGCAGCACTTCAACTTGCTTCTTCTCGTGCTCACTGCTCACGCTGCCGGCGGAAACCGGTTGGGCGCGGCGCTGGTTCTTTGCCAGCAGCACGAAATGATCGCGAATTGTCGAGTGCGAAACATCAGTGGCAGAGTTGCCGTCGGCAGGCAACTTCTGAAAGTAGGTGCGCCACTCTTCTGGCACAGCGTTAGGGTCGTGCAGGTAGAGCTCATAAAGCTCTTCCACATAGGCAGCGTTTCCACCTGAAAGGTAGGCGCTGTTCCACATGCGCTGCATCACGCTTTCTTGCATGCTTGGTCACCCTCGGTTAGGGGAACACCATCGATGTCGACACCGAGCAAACTTGCAGAAGTCCGAATGCAGCGACTAAAACAAGCCACTTAGGATCACACTGATAGTCCGGGTACCAGCCCGGATGCCCCTGCTTGTCTCATTTCTTCAAAATAAGAGCGGCAGCTTGTGGCTACTGCTCTGGTTATAGCCATGACGCGGGTTGAAGCCCGCGCCACAGCCTCTACGGTGCAGCGGTTACAGCAGCTGAATCACACGCCGCTCGAAAGCAGCATGTTACGGATGTGACCGATGGCCTTAGTCGGGTTCAGGCCCTTCGGACATACGTTGACGCAGTTCATGATGCCCCGGCAGCGGAAGACGCTGAACGGGTCATCGAGCGAAGCCAGACGCTCGTTGGTCTTGGTGTCACGGCTGTCTGCCAGGAAGCGATAAGCTTGCAGCAGCGCAGCTGGACCCAAGAACTTGTCCGGGTTCCACCAGAAAGACGGGCAAGAGGTCGAGCAGCAAGCGCACAGGATGCACTCGTACAGACCGTCGAGCTTTTCACGCTCTTCTGGCGACTGCAGACGCTCGATGGCCGGAGCCGGCGTGTCGTTCTGCAGGTAAGGCTTCACCTTCTCGTATTGCTTGTAGAAGATGCTCATATCGACGACCAGGTCACGGATAACCGGCAAACCTGGCAGCGGACGAACGATCAGCTTGTTACCTTTTACAACGGCGGACAGCGGCGTGATGCACGCCAGACCGTTCTTGCCGTTGATGTTCATGCCGTCGGAGCCGCAGACGCCTTCACGGCAAGAGCGACGATAGGAGAAACCCTCGTCCTGCTCTTTGATCAGGGCCAGCACGTCCAGCACCATCAGGTCCTTACCACCGGTATCGACCTGGAATTCCTGCATGAACGGCGCAGCGTCCTGATCAGGGTTGTAGCGATAAACACTGACTTGCAACATGGCGGTCACCCTTAATAAGTCCGGACTTTAGGTTCGAAAGTCGGAACAGTCTTCGGCGAGAAGTTCACGGCACGCTTGGTGACGCGCTTGTCACCCGGGAAGTACAGGGTGTGGCACAGCCAGTTTTCGTCGTCACGATCTTCGAAGTCTTCACGGGCATGAGCACCACGCGACTCTTTACGTACTTCGGCAGCGATGGCGGTAGCTTCAGCCACTTCCAGCAGGTTTTGCAGTTCCAGCGCTTCGATACGGGCAGTGTTGAACGCCTGCGACTTATCGTTGATCTTCACGTTGGCAATGCGGGAACGCAGGTCAGCAAGCTGAGCGATACCTTTCTGCATGTATTCGCCGGTACGGAATACGCCGAAGTAGTTCTGCATGCAGCTTTGCAGCTCGCGACGCAGGGTGGCTACGTCTTCGCCGTCGGTACGGTTGTTCAACGCATTCAGACGCGACAGGGCAGCTTCGATGTCGGCTTCGGTAGCGTCGTCGTATTCGATGCCGTCGGTCAGTGCTTTTTCCAGGTGCAAGCCGGCAGCACGGCCGAATACCACCAGGTCGAGCAGCGAGTTGCCGCCCAGACGGTTGGCACCGTGAACCGATACGCAAGCCACTTCACCTACCGCGAACAGACCAGGAATGATCTGATCCACACCTTCGGCGTTCTGGGTGATCGCCTGGCCATGAATGTTGGTGGCAACGCCGCCCATCATATAGTGGCAAGTCGGAACAACCGGAACCGGCGCAACAACCGGGTCAACGTGGGCAAAAGTCTTCGACAGTTCGCAGATGCCTGGCAGACGGCTGTGCAGCACTTCCTCGCCCAAGTGGTCGAGTTTGAGCATTACGTGGTCGCCATTCGGACCGCAACCGTTGCCGGCGATGATTTCTTTAACCATCGAGCGAGCAACCACGTCACGACCGGCAAGGTCTTTGGCGTTCGGAGCATAACGCTCCATGAAACGCTCGCCGTGCTTGTTGATCAGGTAACCACCTTCACCACGGCAACCTTCGGTAACCAGTACACCGGCGCCGGCGATGCCGGTCGGGTGGAACTGCCACATTTCGATGTCTTGTACCGGTACGCCAGCACGCAGAGCCATGCCGACGCCGTCACCGGTGTTGATCAGGGCGTTGGTGGTGGAAGCGTAGATACGACCTGCACCGCCGGTAGCCAATACGGTGGCTTTCGCGCGGATGTAGGAGGTTTCGCCAGTTTCGATGCAGATCGCGATCACACCGACGAACTCGCCTTCCTGGTTTTTCACCAGGTCGACAGCGTAGTACTCGTTCAGGAACGTGGTACCGGCTTTCAGGTTGCCCTGATAAAGGGTGTGCAGCAGGGCGTGACCGGTACGGTCGGAAGCGGCGCAAGTACGCGCAGCCTGGCCGCCTTTACCGTAGTCCTTGGACTGACCACCGAACGGACGCTGGTAGATACGGCCTTGCTCGGTACGCGAGAACGGCAGACCCATGTGGTCCAGTTCGAAAACTGCGGCCGGGCCTTCCTGACACATGTATTCGATAGCGTCCTGGTCACCGATGTAGTCGGAGCCCTTGACGGTATCGTACATGTGCCAGCGCCAGTCATCGTTCGGGTCAGCGGACGCGATGGCGCACGTGATGCCGCCCTGGGCGGATACAGTGTGCGAACGGGTCGGGAAAACCTTGGTGATCACGGCAGTCTTGTGACCGCCCTGTGCCAGTTGCAGCGCAGCGCGCATACCGGCACCGCCACCACCAATAATGATGGCGTCGAAAGAAATCGTTGGAATGTTAGCCATGACTCAGATACCCCAGAGAATCTGCACACCCCAGACGAAGTAAGCGAACATCGCAACGCCGCATACTGCCTGGAAAAGGAAACGTATCGCCGTTGCGGACTTGCCGAACGCCATAGGCGTCAGGTAGTCAGTCGCGATGGTCCACATGCCGACCCAGGCGTGAGCGCCAAGAGCAACAAGGGCCAGGAGGCTGAAAATACGCATCCCGTTGTGGGCGAACAGTTCATGCCACTGGGCATACTCGAGGCCGGGATTGGCGACGACGTATCCGATCAGAAAGATGAAGTAAGCCGCGAGAACGACCGCAGACACACGTTGCGCCATCCAGTCATAGAGGCCCGAACGCGACAGGTTCGTGACGTTAGTTACCATATCCAAACTCCTGCCAGAACGATTACCACCACGGAAACGGCGATAACGATTTTCGAGCCCAGCTTGCCGCCTTCCAGCGTCTCACCGATGCCCATGTCCATGATCAAATGGCGCACACCGGCTACCAGGTGATACAGCAGAGCGGACAGGATGCCCCAAATCACTAGCTTGGCTAGCGGACTGGTCAGACACGCTTTCACCTGACCGAAGCCTTCCTCGGAGCTGAGCGACTTGTCCAATGCATAAAGCATGATGGCAAGGCACACGAAGAGGATGACACCGGAGATACGGTGAAGAATGGACGTGTAAGCAGTGACTGGGAGTTTGATGGTCCTTAGGTCTAGGTTTACAGGTCGTTGGCTTTTCACGGCTTTTTTTTCACACTGAAGAGCCCCTAACAATCAGGGCAAAGTTGTTGGGGAGTGCACTGGTCAGGTAACCACCACCCAGGGATGCGACCCCCAATGAAAGCAAGCCCAAAAGCCCTTGGCGGTCGGTGGCCGAGTATAGACAGTTAGGCTACTAATGACAACGCAATCACCTACCCCAAATAGCTGATTGCACAAGTCGTATAAAAGGCGTAAATGGCAGTCAATTTCGAGGAAAAAGTGCGCTTAAAGCCTTCTGGAGCAAGACTTTAGGCAAATTGACATTCGAATTTATCTCACTATAGTGGTGCGGGCCCTGCGTGGGGGGTCTGTCTGATGGTTCAAGCATAAATAGGAGGCCACATGGCTGACAAAAAAGCGCAGTTGATCATCGAGGGCGCAGCCCCCGTCGAGCTGCCCATTTTAACCGGCACCGTTGGTCCCGATGTAATCGATGTTCGGGGCCTGACGGCCACGGGCCGCTTCACTTTCGACCCTGGTTTCATGTCGACCGCCTCGTGCGAATCGAAGATCACCTATATCGACGGCGACAACGGCATTCTGTTGCACCGCGGCTACCCGATCGAACAGCTGGCTGAAAAATCGGACTACCTGGAAACCTGCTACCTGCTGCTCAACGGCGAACTGCCGACCGCAGAGCAGAAGGCCCAGTTCGTCAGCACCGTGAAAAACCACACCATGGTTCACGAGCAGCTGAAAACCTTCTTCAACGGTTTCCGTCGCGACGCCCACCCGATGGCCGTCATGTGCGGTGTAGTCGGCGCCCTCTCGGCCTTCTACCACGACTCCCTGGACATCAATAACCCGCAGCATCGCGAAATCTCCGCGATCCGTCTGGTTGCCAAGATGCCGACCCTGGCAGCGATGGTTTACAAGTACTCCATGGGCCAACCCATGATGTACCCGCGCAACGACCTGACGTACGCGGAAAACTTCCTGCACATGATGTTCAACACCCCGTGCGAGATCAAACCGATCAGCCCGGTGCTCGCCAAGGCCATGGACCGGATCTTCATCCTCCACGCCGACCACGAGCAGAACGCATCGACTTCCACTGTGCGTCTGGCCGGCTCTTCGGGTGCCAACCCGTTCGCCTGTATCGCCGCCGGTATTGCCGCACTGTGGGGCCCTGCCCACGGCGGTGCGAACGAAGCCGTGCTGACCATGCTTGACGAGATTGGCGATGTTTCGAACATCGACAAGTTTATCGCCAAGGCCAAGGACAAGAACGATCCGTTCAAGCTGATGGGCTTCGGTCACCGCGTTTACAAGAACCGCGACCCTCGCGCGACTGTGATGAAGCAGACCTGCGACGAAGTACTGAAGGAACTGGGCATCAACAACGATCCGCAACTCGAACTGGCGATGCGCCTGGAAGAGATCGCGCTGACCGACCCGTACTTCATCGAACGCTCGCTGTACCCGAACGTCGACTTCTACTCGGGGATCATCCTCAAGGCGATCGGCATTCCAACCAGCATGTTCACCGTGATTTTCGCGCTGGCACGTACGGTTGGCTGGATCTCCCACTGGAAAGAGATGCTCTCCAGCCCGTACAAGATTGGCCGTCCGCGCCAGCTGTACACCGGCTACGAGTCGCGTGATATCACCAAGCTGGAAGACCGCAAATAAGATTTGTCTTGCGATGAAGTCTTGAGTTGTACCGGGAACGGCCTCTATTTATATAGGGGCCGTTTTTGTTTGTCTGGGGATTGGGGATTGGGGGCATATCCGTTGCTGCGGGGGTTGCCGCTGGCGGTACGGCACTTCGCTTAGGCTCAGTGTTCCCTCACTACGGTGTCCATCCGGGGGCATCGCCTACGGTTTGCTTCGCTGCACCTCCTCTCGATGTATGCGGCTGCGCCGCACGGCGCTGCGCGCCTAACCCCCGGATGAACACCTCCGCTCGGCCTGCCGATGGGGCAAAAGATCAAAAGCCGAAGCAAGATCAAAAGCCAGATCAAAAGCCCGTCACCCTAGCCCTCTCCCGAAGGGAGAGGGGACTGATCGAGGTGTTTGGGGGAGGTACGCCGATGTGCGATAGCACGTTGAACTCAGATTTTGAAAAGCCCACAAATCGGCCCCCTCTCCCTCGGGAGAGGGCTGGGGTGAGGGGCGAATCCAACACCGAACAAAAGCCGACCGCATGCTCTTCACCATCCAACAGGATGAGCGTTAGCTCGGCTGCGGCTTTTGATCTGTAAGGCGACATCGGAAGGCTGAGTGGAGGGATTGATCCGGGCGTGGGAGCGCAGCGACCGTTTGGCGCAGCCAAACACAGCGGGAGTAGGTGCAGCGAAGCAAACCGGAGACGC
>NZ_UTHA01000216.1 GCF_900582195.1 Pseudomonas viridiflava | reverse complement strand
GTGCAGCGAAGCAAACCGTAGGCGCTGCGCCCGGATCGATCCCGGAGCGAAGGAACCCCGAGCCCCAGCGAGCGGGCCGAACGCCGGGGCCCAGCCTTTTGCTTACTTTTCGGCGTCTGGAAAAGTGAGTCGCTGTAAGAGCGAAACCGCCAGCCGCAACACCCAAAAAAACGGATATACACCCAAAACCCAAAGAACCTGTCGGCCCAAAGGCCGCCAAGGCCAACCCGCAATCACAAGGAAAAGACAAATCCCCGACAAATTTTCTACATTTTTTCTTTCATGATTTGTCGTGCTGATACGTCTTGTTCTAGAGAGCGCAAAAAAACCACCCCGATCAGACTCTGAAGAGGAGTAATCGCATGTACAACTCGCAACTACCATCGGACGGTAGCCAGGCACCCAAAGGAGTTCCCATGAGCCCACACGCGAGCGATTTCGGGCAACGCGTCGAGCGTCACGGTAACGAACGCATCCGGTTGCTGCTGAAAAGTTTCGGACTGCGCACCAGCCTGATTCGTCTGAAAGTCATCGACGCCCTGCTGGTCGCCGCCCAAAGCGAGCGGCGTCTGGGCGTGCGCGGCGTCCACAGCCAATTGCTGGATCTGGATATTCCGCTGTCGTTTCTCAGTGTGCGTGAAGTGCTCAAGCGCCTCTGCGCCGAAGGTGTGATCACCTTCAATGAAGACAAGAGCTACAGCCTGCATCCACAGGCTGCTGCCGTTCTCAATAACGATTGAAGCGGACGGCAATCGCCGTCAAGGCTTGACCTTGCGGCGCATGACGCCGTTGATCACCACCACGATCACCGCCACACCGATGGCGACGAACTGGAACGTCTTCTCCGAAATCATGCCGGCGTTTTGCAGCCAGGACAGGCCGAGCATGATCGCCAAGACCGACACGGCGATCAGAATCGAATAAATCAAGCGTTGCTTGTGGGTCATTGCGGCTTCCTGAAGCGTTGAAATGTATCCGGTTTGTATCCGTTTGCATGCCATGCACTTACCCTTTTACGGGGATGTGCTGCTGCAATCGGGGTCTCATGTTACAGCCGATGAAGAGTTTTGGCTTCATGACGGCGTAACCATGAGGAATTTTCAAAATGCTGCGTCGAATCACCTGGCTGATTCCCGTTCTTGCCCTGCTGACCCTGAGTGGCTGCATCATCTTCCCCCACGGCGGCTGGCATGGTGATCATCATCGTTACTATCAGGGTGGTCCCGGGTATTACCAACATCGATAAAACAGGATTGTCATTCCCGCTTGCTTGCCGATGAACAAGCAGAGCCGGGAAACTCACCAGCCCGATCCACTTCAAACCAGGCCCGCCGTGTAGCGGGCTTTTTTGTTTTCACCGCCAGCGTTTGCCGCGCAGATGTAACAAGTGGCATGCGCAAAGTGCAAACCACTAAACAAGTTGCAAGTATTTGAAATCTAATGTCGCAGCAAAAAAGTAGGTCACCCAAGCCTCTGCAACTAGTCTCTGGCAACTTCTTTCCACCCACCAACAGGGACGTTTATGCAGAGAACACTTATACCAATCGGACCACTTCAAGTGCTCGGATTTTGTTTGGCCATCAGCGCTTTTGAACTTCTGACTTACATGGCCAGCGACTTGATCATGCCGGCCATGCTCACTGTTACAACAGAACTTCAAGCGGATGTGCGGCATGTTCCCAACGCCTTCAATCTTTATCTGCTCGGCGGTGTCTGTCTGCAATGGCTGATCGGGCCGCTGTCCGATCAATGGGGTCGAAAGCGGGTGTTGTTGATCGGTTGCGCATTGTTCGGTGTCGCCTGCGCGGGAGCGTTCGCCAGCCACAGCATTGAAGCCTTTAATCTGTTGCGACTGCTGCAAGGCATGGGCCTGGGTTTTGTGGTGGCGGTCAGTTATCCCGCCCTTCAAGAAGTGTTCTGCGAAGCCGATGCGGTGCGGTTGATGGCCCTGCTCGGCAATATCGCCCTGCTGTCACCGTTGGTGGGGCCGCTGCTAGGCATCCTGCTCCTGCAATGGCTGTCCTGGCGTGAGCTGTTTCTCGGCCTGGGACTTACCGCATCGCTGGTCTGGCTGGGGCTTTTCGTCTGCATGCCGGAAACAGTCGGGGTCGTACGTCGCGATGGACGTCTGCAACCGGCGGTGCGTTTTTCCTGGCGCCGGACCGGCCAGCGCTACCGTGCGCTGTTTGGCAACAGCCGGTTTCTCGCTGCAAGCCTCGCGCTGGGGCTGATGAGCCTGCCGCTGATCGCCTGGATCGGCTTGGCGCCATTGCTGCTGATGCAGTTGCTGGGGCTGCCTCCACTGGAATATGCCGTGTGGCAGATCCCGATTTTCTCAGCCGTTATCGCCGGCAATCTGCTCCTCGACCGTTTGCTGAACACGCACTCGTTACCCCAACTGATTCGCTTGGCGCTCTGGCCGTTTTGCCTGGGGCTTCTGGCGCTGATCGGCTGTGCACTGTCAGGCGCCGGTCTCGGTCCAGTGGTCGCAAGTCTGGCGCTGTATGCGGTGGGGCTGGGTATGAGCAACGCCGCGCTGTATCGGCTGGCGTTGTTTGCCAGCGATGACAGCAAGGGCCTGGTCTCGGCGCTGGTCGGGATGATTTCGATTGCGGTGATGGGCCTCGGCGGTTCGCTCATTGCCGCCATCGGTGGTGGCGCAGGGCTCGAACTTTTTGCGCTCTACGCCGCTTTCAGCGGCCTGATGAGCCTGCCTCTGATACAGGGAATGTTGCAACGCAACCGTGCCGATTCCGCTTCTGCCCAATAAAGGAATATTGAATGAACCTCTTCCCCGCCAGCGACGCGCTCTGCGCGTTGCCGCACCCCTATTGCCCGGATTCCGTGCCCGCCGGCCTGTTCGATCAGGCCATGGCCGAGATCAGTCGGTTTCATTGCCAGCACACCCCCGGCTACGCCCAATGGCTGAATGCGAACGGCTTCGACGTGCAGGACCTCGACACTCTCGATGACTGGTCGCGACTGCCGCCGATTCTGGCCAATTTCTTCAAACAGCAACTGCTGCTCAGCCCGACCGGAGAAACCGCTCTGGAACTGACATCGTCCGGCACCAGCGGCCAGAAAAGCCGCATGCGCTACGACCCCCGCAGTCTGTCAAGCGCGCAGTTCATGGTCGAACGGATCTTTAGCCACTATGGCTGGAACGCACCGGACACGCCGTGCAACTACTTACTGCTGAGCTACGAACCGCAAGGCGCGATCACGCTGGGGACGTCCTACACCGACCAGTTTCTCTGCCGCTTTGCCCCGGTCAATCGAGTCGTCTACGCCTTGCGCTGTGATGGCCACGGCCATCAGTTCGATGTGTTTGGCGTCATCGCGGCCCTGCAATCGTTCGCTAAGGAAGGTCTGCCGGTGCGCATTTTCGGTTTCCCGGCATTTCTCTGGCAGACCCTGCAGCAGATGCAGGCCACCGGCGTGCCTGCGCTGCAACTGCCAGCCGATTCGCTGGTGTTTTTCGGCGGCGGCTGGAAAACCCGCGCCAGCGAGGAAATTCCCAAACAACACCTGTACGAGCGCATCGCCCGGCAACTGGGCATCGAAATATCGCGCTGCCGAGACGGTTATGGAGCGGTCGAGCACGCGGTGCCCTACGTCGAATGTGCCCGGCATCATTTTCATGTCCCGGTTTACGCCAAGGCTTACGTGCGCAATCCGCGCGACTTTTCCGTCCAGCCCTACGGCCAGCAAGGCTTGCTGGGTTTCGTCTCGCCTTACATTTCATCCAGCCCTGCGCACGCGGTGGTGATGAGCGACCTGGCGACGCTGTATCCCGGCTCGAGTTGTGGCTGCGGCCTGGCCAGTGACTGGTTCGAACTGCATGGCCGCGCGGGTACTACCGCCGGCAGAAGCTGCGCGATGGCAGCATCTGAATTATTGGCGAGGCACTGATATGTATCTGATCAACGGAGAGCTGCACGCGGATTTCCATCTCGACACCGCACTGACGCTGCTGCATCAGGCCTTACCGCAACATCTGAGCACCCCGCTGCAGCGCGCCACCGTGCTGACTGCCGCCGCAAAATTTGCGCAGCAACTGCACAGCCTCAAGTTGCCGCTGGACAACGAGCAGCGCCAGGCCCTGATTGATTTCTGTCAGCCTCACGCCTTGCAAGAAAAACTTGAACGCGAGCTGGGTGATCACGCCGATTCGCTGCGCCGCTTCGACTGTCGGCAATCGCGCTTCCAGCGCTGGAGTCCCTTGGGCCTGGTGGTCCACGTGACCCCGGCCAACGCGCCTTTGCTGGCGTGCTGCGCGATGATCGAAAGCCTCTTGGCCGGCAACCTCAACTGGCTGCGCCCAAGCCGCAGCGATCAAGGCCTGACCGCACGCCTGCTGCACGCATTGGTGCAGTGCGACCCCAGCGGTCAACTGCGCCACTACGTGGCGGTGCTTCCGGTGGCAACCGCGCAAATCGGCCGCTTGTGCCAAATGGCCAATGGTGTATCGGCGTGGGGTGGCGAAGCTGCGTTGCAAGCCATCCGCCAACAGTTGCCGCCTGGATGCCGCTGGATCGACTGGGGCCACCGCGTCAGTTTTGCCTACCTGACGCCGGACGCCGCCACGCCGCAAACGCTGGAGGCGATAGTCGATGAGGTTTGCCGACTGGATCAGCAAGCCTGTTCCAGCCCGCAGTGGTTATTGGTCGACAACGACGAACCGGCCGTGCTGAACGAAATCGGCTCAGCGCTGGCCAAGGCGTTTGAGCGCCGTGCCGGGCAGTGGTCGGCGCTGACCCCGACGGTCCAGGAGGCCAGCGAGATCACCACTCACACGTTGATGACGCGCCTGGGCCAGAGCTTTTCCGGTGTGACAGCGCAAGTCTGGAGCGCGCCGGGCTGGCGTGTTATCTGGAGCCATGATCAAGTGCTCGTGCCCTCGCCTTTGTTTCGCACGCTGCTGCTCAAGCCCCTGCCACGCGCGCGCCTGGCCGAGACGCTGCTGCCCTGGCGCAACGTATTGCAGAGCTGTGCGCTGGCGTGTGCCGAACCGCAAATCGCTGAACTGTCGCGCACGTTGATTGCGGCGGGTGTCAGCCGAATTGCACCAGTCAATGCCATCCATGACGGCTACAACGGCGAACCCCACGACGGCGTTTACGCTCTGCAGCGCCTGAGCCGGCGTGTCTCGGTCAGCATCACGCCAACGCAGCTGCCTTCTCATATGCACCTCGACCGCCCCCCGTGCGCGCCGACGCTGGCGGGTCTGCCGATCACCGATAAAGCGGCGTTTATCGCACGCCCGACGACAGCGGCCGCGCAGCTGTTCTTCCGCTCCGGCGGCAGTAGCGGCACGCCGGCGCTGTCGGGGTTCAGTTACCGCGATTTTCAACGGCAAATGCGCGCAGCGGCCGACGGCCTGTTCGCGGCGGGACTCGATCCGAGCCGCGATAAGGTGATGAACCTGTTCTACAGTGGCGGCCTGTACGGCGGCTTCTTCAGCTTTGCCAAAGTATTGGAGATGCTCGATGCCACCCACCTGCCGATGGGAGCACCTGCCGATGATGACTACAGCGATATCGCCCAAGTGATCATCGAACAGCGCGTGACTGTGCTGATCGGCATGCCCAGCACCCTGCACCGATTGTTCCTCAACGAACACGAACGTCTGAGCCGTTATGGTGCTATTGAAAAAGTCTTCCTTGCCGGTGAGCACATCAGCGATCAGAACCGCGAGTTATTGCAGCGCTGCGGCGTCGCCAGCATCCGCTCAGCGGTGTACGGCAGCGTCGACGCGGGGCCATTCGGACATGCCTGCGCCGCCACCGGCGACGGCGTGTTTCACCTGATGGACACAATCCAGCATCTGGAAATCGTTGCCCTTGATCAGGACGTACCTGTCATCGGTCATGAAGCCGGTCGCTTGCTGTTCACTTCCAAAGCCCGCGAAGGCCAGCAGGTGCAGCGCTATGAAGTCGGCGACACGGGGCGCTGGCTGCCCGGCGCGTGCCCGTGCGGACTGAGTTCGCCACGCTTCGAGCTCTTGCAACGGCATGGCAGACTCCTGCGTATCGGCAGCAATTTCATTTGCCAGACGGAACTTGCCGGTCACCTGCAAGCGCCGTTTCAGTTGTACCTCGATCACGCGCCTGATGGCCTGGAACGCCTGTTGATTCGCAGCCCCGGCGAACCCGCTGAGATTCTCGGCCGACTCGAGGGCTACACGACGCTTGCGGACCTCGTGCGGACCGGCCTTCTCACCGTGCATGCGCAAACTTGCGATCCGCAACAGTTCGACAGAATCAGACACAGCGCAAAGATACCGCCAGTGATAGATGCACGCCGTTAAAGGCAAACATCACGCACTGTCAGAACAATTAAAGAGCCCACCATGAATACAACACTTGAACTGAACAAGTTGCTCGCCTTCTCCCGCGAACACTCAACGTATTACGCCAGACATCTGCAAAACGTTGCGCGACAGATCAACACACTGGATGAACTTCCGGTGATCGATCCACAACAGTACTGGGCAAGTAGCGAGAATCTCGAACAATGGCCGGTACTGACTTCTTCAGTCGAAAGCGCACTGGTCTTCAAAACCGGCGGAACAACCAGCGCCGGTAAACTCTCGGTATTTACCCGCGAAGAATGGCAGGCACTTGTGCGGGACTTCGGTAGCCATCTGAGTAATCAACTCAATCCCGGGGACCGGGTCGCCAACCTGTTCTTTGTCGGCGATCTATATGCCAGTTTCATCTTTATCCACGATGCACTGGCGCACGAAACAGCGGGAGTTACCGAATTCCCGTTTACCGGTGATGTGGCGAACGGAGTATTGGCTGACGCTATCCGTCAGCACCGGATCAACGTACTGGCCGGGTTGCCTGCGCAGTTGCTGACGTTCGCCAGTGAGCTGGAGCGCCAGGCCCAAACCCTGGCCGAGGTCGATACCCTCCTGTATGGCGGGGAAAGCCTGTTCGCCGGGCAACTGCAACTGTTGCGCCGGGTGTTCCCTAACGCACGGATCGCCTCGATCGGCTATGCCAGTGTCGATGCGGGACTCATCGGCATCACGGCTCGCGACTGCGCCTTGGGTGAACACCGGATGCTGCCCGGTCACAGCCTGCTGGAAATCATTGATGAACACACCGGTGAAGTGATTGAGGAATGCGACCGGACCGGGCGGTTGGTAATGACCAACCTGACCCGCCGGCTGATGCCGTTGATCCGTTATCCCGTGGGCGACCTCGCCTGTTGGCGAGAACCTGCCACGGTGCCCCTGCGCAAGTTTGCCTTGATGGGACGCAGCGCAAGCAGTCAGCGCGTGCGCGTGGGTACCCTGACGCTGATGATCGAAGACATTGCCGGGATTGTCCGGGGTGTCACTGCCAGTGAAGACTGGCAACTGGTCATCAGTCAGTCGGCGAACGTCGATATCTTGCGTCTGATGTGGGTACCCGATGCGCTGGCGGCCGAAACCGCACAGGCCAACTCGACAGTGCAGCGTGACTTGATCGAGCACTACCCGCTGATCGCGCAACTCAGCGCAGATCGGCAGCTTGAATTGCAGGTTGCCCGCTGCACACACGATGAACTCGCTCGCCATCCGCGCTCCGGCAAACGCCAACGCGTCGTCGACTTGCGCCGCTATGACACCCCGCGTCCGGAGCAATGCCCATGGACAACCTGACGCTGCGCAGTTATCGCCGTACCGACGCCGGGGCCGTCAGTCGCCTGTTCCGGGAAATCTACGGTGACCACTACGTGCAACCGCACGTGTACTTGCCGTTGATGATCAACCAGAACCACGGCGATGGCAGCTGGCATTCACTGGTCGCGGAATCCGGGAAAAAAATTCTCGGTCACGCGACGTTGTGCAGAAGCAGCGGATCGCACACGGCAGAACTGGCATTGAGTGTGGTACACCCGTCGACACGCGGACAGAACATCGCTACACAGTTGGGCACACGACTATTGATTCATGCCCAAGCGCTGGGTTGTCATGGCGTGACCATCAAACAGGTGACGCAGCATGCCTACACCCAACGCATGGCTCACCGGCTCGGCTTTTGCAGCACGGGATTGCTGCTCGACTATGTGCCCTCACCGTTTGGCGAACCGTTGCCCGAGTCCATCGTGATTGGCTTCATCCCAATCGACGGTTACCGGCGCCCGCTCCCGACTCTGCCTTGGCCGCAAAGCTGTCGCGATTTCATGGAACATTTGTCCGGCGTTTACGGAACACAGGAAAAACAACAGCTTTGGGTCGGACCGCCCATCCAGGTTGAACAATGTTCCGGGCGCTATGACGTGCTGCTGAAAAAACTCGACAACGGTTTGCTTGAACAGCTGCGACAACTGCCCGGGCATTGGATGATTTCGCTCAGGCTCAGGCTGGCAACGGGTTTTGCCAGCGCCATGGACAGCTTGTCGGCGATGGGCTTCATCTTCACCGGGATTGCCCCGAATGACCGTTGCGCGGGATGGCTGGCGTTGTTTCATCGGGGTTATCACCCACGCACGCTGGAGTTGCGTTGCCCGCACATCCAGCGCCTGCACGATCAGGCGCAACAACAGATTGCCGTGCGCACCCGCCAGGCAGCGCCGCATTCTTGAGTCAACACCAGGCCCGCTCACAGGTTGAGCGGGCTACAACAACGCTCGAACTCAGGCCTTGGCCTTGACGCCCTGATCGACCGGTTTGGCAACATTGCCCTCACCGTAGGTCTTTAGGTTCTGCAGCACATAAATCGCTTTCTTGAACTCGGGAATCAGGTTCTTGCCGTAGGCGTTGCCGTTGAGGCCATTGTTCTGGATCGCATCGAGCTGGGTCGCGAAATACTCCAGGGCGTTGAATTTGGCATCGATATCTTTGGTCACGCCGAAACGGTCGAACTTGTCACCTGCGTTCTTCAACGTAAAGGAAGTGATCTCGGAGATCAGCCCACGGCTACGCAACATCTCGCTCAGATTGCCCAATTGCTTGACTGAAACGTTCGCCGGATCGAAACCCTTGATCGCCTTGCGCAAACCCTGCTTGTCCATTTCGGCGGTATTCAGCGCGTTGGGATCATTACCGACCAGGTTCAGCATCTGCTGCACCTTGACGCTCTGGGACACTTGTTTTTTTGCCCCGGTGTCGCGCACCAGTAGTCCTGCCTTGGCCTGCCAGCCGCCGACGTTACCGATCGTCATGAAAAGACTCCCTGTGGAATGACCTGAAATATCCGTGTGAACGGCATTAATGGCCGCGAGTATCGGCGGGCGAACTGATGGCACCAACCTCTTTCTGCACTTTTTTACAATTCTTGTACATTCTCGATACAAAGGCCCGACGGCCCCGCAAACCCTGATCAAGAGCTTTCATCACAGTGAAATGAAAATGGCTTTGGCAGCCAGAAGCATGCAGGGACCTGCACTTGTGTATCGAACCGGATACTGACCAGTCATCGGCACTCAGGTTTTTCAGTACGCAAGTACCTAAAGCTTCGCGGCGTAACGACGATACGTTGTGGATACCCGCACTGTTTTGCCCCTGCCCCCAATAAGAAACGCTGCTCAAGGACCGGTCTCCATGCCCGCATTCCGTACCATTCAGGCTCGCTATACGCTGTTTCTGGTTCTGTTCATCCTGGTGTTGTCGGTGTTGACCGTAGTCGGCATCAGCCAACTGGTCGCCCCCAAGCTGCGGCAAACCGAAGAACAAGTGGTCCTCAACCGCATTGCCGAAGTGGCCGAGCAGATTCAGGGCGAGTTGAACAAAGTGCAGGCGCAACAGCGCAGCATCACCCAGACCATTCCGCTGCTCGACAGCGCCGCCATCGACACGGTGCTGCCAGGCCTGGTCGATCAGTACGGCGAGTTGAAGGTATTCGGCGGCGGGATCTGGCCGCTGCCGGGGCAGCGTGAAGCCGGGCGCAACAAATTCAGTACGTTCTGGCACCGCGACGCGTCGGGCAAACTGGCAGTGAACACGTTCTGGAACAGCGACGCTGCCCCCAACTATTACGACCAGAGCTGGCACAAGGGCGGCATGGCCACACCGCGCGGCCAATGCGCCTGGGCGGCGGCATACAAAGATGACGCCAGCGCCGAGCCGCGCACCAACTGCGCCATGGCCATCCAGAAAAACGGCAATGCCTGGGGCGTGTCGACCATTGACGTCACCCTCGGCTTTTTCAACGATCTGGTGGCACGCAAAGAAAAAGACCTCAACGCCGAAATGCTCATCGTCGAAGCCGACGGCAAGATCATCAGTAACAGCTCGCGCATCAGTGGCCAGATCGTGCTGAAGAACATCAGCGAACTGGCCGGCACATCGACTTTCGCCAGTCAGGTCAAAGCCGGACTGCAGAATCGCGATCAGGCGCAGCGCATCGAGTTCGATAACAACGGCGAAGCCAGCACCTTCTTCATGCGGCCGATTGAAGGCACACCGTGGTTCCTCGCCACCGCCCTGCCGACGAAAATGCTCACGGCGCAGCGTGATGACGTCCTCAGCACCTTGAGCCTGTTGCAGATTCCGCTGGTGATCCTGCTGGTGCTGTTGCAGGTCTACGCGATTCGCCAGTTGGTGCAGCGCATGAAAGCGTTGAAGGCCAACATTGATTTGCTGTCCAGCGGCGATGCCGACCTGACCCGCCGCATTACCATTCGCGCCGAAGACGAACTCGGTGCCATTGGCCATTCGGTGAACACCTTTATTGCCTACCTGCAGAACATGATCGGCGAGGTCACCCAGGCCACCGGGGCCATGGCATCGAGCCTCGACAACCTGCAACGTACCTCGGCGCACACCAGCCAGATTCTGCTGCGTCATGCCTCGGAAACCGATCAGACCGTTACCGCCATCACCGAGATGAGTTCGACGGCAGAAAGCGTTGCGCAGAATGCCGCCGAAACCGCCGCGTTCACCCAGCGCGCCAACGAAAACGCCGACCGTTCCCGCGTGGTGGTGGGCGAAGCCACCAACAGTGTCGTGGCGCTGATCGACGAAGTGGCCAGTGCCACGCACAAAGTCGAAAACATGCAGCAGGATGCTCAGCGCATCACCGAAATTCTCGGGGTGATCGGTGCGATTGCCGGGCAGACCAACCTGTTGGCGCTCAACGCTGCCATCGAAGCGGCACGGGCCGGTGAACAGGGCCGCGGTTTTGCGGTGGTCGCCGATGAAGTCCGCGCCCTCGCTGCGCGCACTCAGGCCAGCACCTCGGAAATCAACGAGATGTTGACGCGCCTGACTCAGGGCGTGAGCTCGTCGGTCAGCGCCATGGAAAACACCCAGGCCAGCTGCCAGTCGGCCGCCGACGCCACCGCACGGGTCAACTCGGGTCTGGATGAAATGGCTGGCTCGGTCAGCCACATCAATAGCCTCAGCACCCAGATCGCCACCGCTGCGGAACAGCAAAGCGCCGTGACCGAAGAGATCAACCGCAGCATGGTGCAGATCCGCCATATGGTCGATGAGCTGGTGCAGAGCGGCAAAGCCAGCGAACTGAATACCCATCAGTTACTCGAGGCCAATAGCCGTGTGAGCGCGATCATGGGGCGCTTCAAAGTCCGCTGATCTCTGCTTCCCACAAGGGTTTCTGCCCAACAGATAACCCTTGTGGGAGCGAGCTTGCTCGCGAAAGCAATCTGCCAGTCGCTGCTTCAGTGTCTGAATAACCGCATTCGCGAGCAAGCTCGCTCCCACAGGGTTCGACGGCGTTCACACAATTGCCACCTGACAGACTTGTCATCTCACACTCAGCAACCTGTCAGCATTGATCTACGATCATCCTGCCAGCCTGCCCTGCAACAACTGGAAACATTGCGTTGATGCCAGGCAGGAAAAACCGGTCAAAATGCGTTCTTTTTGATCGTCACCCGAGCCGAGAATCCGTTATGCGAACTCATCTGCGTCTGGTCGCCCTGAGCGCCCTGTTCATCTCCTCCCTGGCCCAGGCCGCCGATCTGATCCCCATCGAAGTGCACCGCGACGCCAATTGCGGTTGCTGCAAAAAATGGATCAGCCACCTCGAAGCCAATGGTTTCAAAGTCGAAGATCACGTCGAAAGCGACATGAGCAGCTTCAAGCAGCAACATGGCGTGCCGCCGCGTCTGGCGTCGTGCCACACCGCGATCATCAACGGCAAGTTCGTTGAAGGCCATGTGCCGGCGGAACAGGTACTGGCTCTGAGCAAGCGTGACGATCTGCTCGGCGTCGCCGCACCGGGCATGCCGATGGGGTCGCCGGGCATGGAAATGGACGGCATGAGCGATGCTTATCAAGTGATCGGCCTGAAAAAGGACGGCGCTGATGTGGTCGTGGCGGATTACCCGGCGCATTGATCATCGCGGCTTACGGCGGGCTGTTTCTCGCCGCATTCGGTGCGGCGACCCTGCTGCCCTTGCAGTCCGAGGCTGTGCTGGTCGGTCTGATCGTCAGCGAGCGTTACTGGCTGTGGGGCCTGCTCGCGGTGGCGACGCTGGGCAACGTGCTTGGCTCGCTGGTCAATTGGTGGCTGGGCCGCGCCGTCGAGCGCTTTCAGGATCGACGCTGGTTTCCCGTCAGCCCTGCGCATATGGCCAGGGCACGCAAACACTATGAGCGCTACGGGCACTGGTCGTTGTTGCTGAGCTGGTTGCCGGTCATTGGCGACCCGCTGACGCTGATTGCCGGCGTGATGCGTGAACCGCTCGGGCGGTTTCTGTTGATCGTCACCCTGGCCAAAGGTGCCCGTTACGGCGTGCTGGCCATGCTCACGCTGGGCTGGCTGGGTTGAACGTTCGGACGCGGGCATTGCCTGTGTTTAATGTCGGCGTAATCCAGCCGTTCCAGCATCGGCCGATTTCAAACGGAGTTTGACCTTATGTCTGTCACGTTTTCCCGTTGGCTCCCCTCCCTGTTCCTCTGCGCCGCCCTGCCCTTGTCTGCGCAGGCTGCCGCGCCAGCCGAGGCACCGCCTGAAGGCCCGGCCTATGGCCCGGAACTGCAAGGCTTCGAATACCCTTACACGCTTAAACACTTTGCTTTCCAGTCCCAGGGCAAATCCCTGCAGATGGGTTACATGGACGTCGCCGCTCACGGCAAGGCCAATGGCCGCACCGTGGTGCTGATGCACGGCAAAAACTTTTGCGCGGCGACCTGGGACAGTTCGATCAAGGCGTTGAGCGAGGCTGGTTACCGGGTGATCGCGCCGGATCAGATCGGTTTCTGCACCTCGAGCAAACCTGACAACTATCAATACAGCTTCCAGCAACTGGCGACCAACACGCAGCAATTGCTCAAAGCGCTGGGCATTCAAAAGGCCACGCTGCTCGGCCACTCCACCGGCGGCATGCTCGCCACCCGATATGCGTTGCTGTTCCCTGAGCAGGTCGAACAATTGGCGCTGGTCAACCCGATCGGTCTGGAAGACTGGAAAGCCCTTGGTGTGCCCTATCGCACCGTGGATCAGTGGTATCAGCGCGAACTGAAGGTCAGCGCCCAAGGCATTCGCGATTACGAACGCACCACTTACTACGACGGCCGCTGGAAACCGGAATTCGACCGCTGGGTAGACATGCTCGCTGGCCTGAGCAAAGGTCCGGGCAAGACTCAGGTCGCGTGGAACTCGGCGCTGATCTACGACATGATCTTCACCCAGCCGGTGTACTACGAGTTCAAAGACCTGAAGATGCCGACCCTGCTGCTGATCGGCACTTCCGACACCACGGCCATCGGCAAGGACCTCGCGCCGCCTGAGGTGAAAGCGAAAATCGGCCACTATGAGGTGCTCGGCAAACAAGTCGCCAAGCTGATTCCGCAGTCGACGCTGGTGGAATTTCCCGGCATGGGTCACGCGCCACAAATGGAAGAACCGGCGCAGTTCCACAAGGCCCTGCTCGACTGGCTGAATACATCCAATCCCGCTCGTTGATGAGGTAAGGCTGATGACGGTGCAGATTGCAGTGATCGACGACTGGCAGGACGTGGCCCGCGACGTGGTCGACTGGTCAGTGCTCGATAGCCTCGGTGAAGTGACGTTCGAACACGATTACCCGGCCGACAACGCGACACTGGCCGAGCGCCTGGGCCGCTACCAAGTGATTTGCGTGATGCGCGAACGCACACGTTTCGATGAAGACTTGCTCAAGCGATTGCCCAATCTGAAGTTGCTGGTCACCGGCGGCATGCGCAACGCGGCGCTGGACATGCATGCGGCGGCAAAACTGGGTATCGCGGTCTGCGGCACTGACAGTTACAAGCATGCCGCGCCAGAGCTGACCTGGGCGCTGATCATGGCAGCCACGCGCAATCTGGTGAAGGAAGCCAATGCTCTGCGCAACGGTCAGTGGCAGCAAGGGCTGGGTGGCGACCTGCACGGCAAGACCCTCGGCATCCTTGGTCTGGGCAGCATCGGCCAGCGCGTCGCGCAGTTCGGTCAGGTGTTCGGTATGCGGGTGATTGCCTGGAGCGAGAACCTCACCGCCGAACGGGCTGAACAGGCTGGCGTGACGCACGTAAGCAAGCAGGAGCTGTTCGAGCAGGCCGATGTGTTATCGGTGCATCTGGTGCTCAGCGAGCGCAGCCGCGGGCTCGTCGATGCGCAGGCGTTGGGCTGGATGAAGCCGACGGCGTTGCTGGTCAATACCGCACGCGGGCCGATTGTCGATGAAGCGGCGCTGATCAAGGCCTTGCAGAAAAAGCACATCGCCGGAGCGGCGCTGGATGTGTTCGAACAAGAGCCGTTGCCGGCCATGCACCCGTTTCGCACACTGGATAATGTGTTGGCGACGCCGCATGTGGGCTATGTCAGCCGGCAGAACTATGAGCAGTTCTTTTCGCAGATGATCGAGGATATTCAGGGATGGGCGGCTGGGGAGCCGATTCGCCTGTTGAATTGAGTCATACCGTAATCGCGGCGGTGTCATGGCCATCGCTTTCGCGAGCAAGCTCGCTCCCACATTGGATCTGTGCCAGGAACACATTTTCTGATCACTGAATATCCCTGTGGGAGCGAGCTTGCTCGCGAAGAGGCACTCACTGTCTCTCCAACAACAAACTGTCCGCACCACAACAGTGCGTCCGCCCTCCTCGCTAGCACAAAATCGTGACCGCCCAGTCACCGTTTTGGCCCTCCCTCGCAGAAAAACATGCACTTCGTCGGTGCGTTTCCCCCTCAAAAGCACGGTTGGCGCGGACTGCCAACCGATTGTCGAACAATTTACCCATTTGCTCTGGCCCGCTCTAGGATCTGGCCTAGACTGATTTTCGCGGGGTAAAACCGACCGGTCACATTGCCGAAAAAAACTCGAAACTTTTGCGCGCGGCGACGGGTCATCAGAAAGACAGGGCCAAAGCGACTGGTGCAATCCTTGCAACGGCCCGTTCACCCATTCTGCTTGCGCGTGTTGGGTAGCGTTTGCTCACCGATGCGTGGCGCGTTTGCGCCCGGCCACAGGACTTGGCCATGGACATCGCTTGTTCAAGACAAGAATCAGATCAACGAGACGGGAGATTCATATGATCAGTGCGGCATTGGATATTCAGGGAGAGCGTGCTCAGCAGGCGGTTGGTGAATCGAGCACCATCAGTGTTCCCGGCAGCCGACAGATCAACGTCCCCGGCACCAAAACGCTGACTCCGGTAGCGAGCCAGAACCCCAACAAGAAAAAAGTGTTGTTCGTCACCTCGGAAATCGCCGACCTGGTCAAGACCGGTGGGCTGGGTGACGTCTCCGCCGCCCTGCCCCGGGCCATGGCCCATCTGCACGACGTGCGCGTGTTGATCCCCGGTTACCCGCAGGTGATGCACAGCGAAAACCCGATCCACATCATCGGCGAACTCGGCGGCCATGCCGCGCTGCCACCGTGCAAGATCGGGCGCATGGACATGCCGGACGGCCTGGTGATCTACGTGTTGATCTGCCCCGAACTTTACGAGCGCGAAGGCTCGCCCTACGGCGCCAACAACGGTCGCGACTGGCCGGACAACCACATTCGTTTCGCCCGCCTCGGTCTGGCCGCTGCCGATATCGCCGCCAACCTCGCACAAATTCACTGGTGCCCGGATCTGGTGCACGCCCATGACTGGCCGGCCGGTCTCGCCCCTGCCTATATGCACTGGCGCGGGCAGCGCACGCCGACTCTGTTCACTATTCACAACCTCGCCTATCAAGGCGTGACCAGCCTTGGCTCCTGCCCTGAACTGGGGATTCCCACCCATGCCCTGCAACAGGAAGGCATGGAGTTTTACGGCAAGATGTCGTTCCTCAAGGCCGGCATGGCCTATTCGAGCCATATCACCACGGTCAGCGCCACTTACGCGCAGGAAATCACCACCCCGGATTTCGGCTGCGGCCTCGACGGTTTTCTCGCCGCCAAGACCCAGCAAGGCCTCCTCAGCGGCATCCCCAACGGCATCGACGAGAGCTGGGACGCTGCCACCGATCCGCACCTGTTCGCGCCATTTGCCATTGGCGACTGGGAGGGCAAAGCGGTCAACGCTGCGCACGTCCGTGAACTGTTCGGTCTGAATGATTCCACCGGCCCGCTGTTCGCCGTGGTGTCGCGACTGGTTTATCAAAAAGGTCTGGACCTGACGATCGCGGTGTCCGAATACATCGTGCAGAACGGCGGCCAGATCGCCATCATCGGTCGTGGCGAGCCGGAAGAAGAACAAGCCATGCGCGAACTGGCACTGCGCTTTCCCGGGCAGATCGGTGTGCGCATCGGCTTCAACGAAACCGATGCCCGCCGGATGTTCGCCGGCAGCGATTTCCTGCTCATGCCGTCGCGCTACGAGCCTTGCGGTTTAAGCCAGATGTACGCCCAGCGTTTCGGCTCGCTGCCGGTGGCGCGCAATACCGGCGGGCTGGCCGACACCATTGAAAATGGCGTTACCGGTTTCCTCTTCGACGAATCCACCGCTGAAAGCTATCAGGAAGCCCTGAGCCGCGCGTTCAAGGTGTTCGCCTTCCCCGAACTGCTCAATGCCATGCGCTGTCGAGCGATGGCTGCGCCGTTCAACTGGAGCAAAGCAGTTGAACCGTACGCCGAACTCTACGAACAACTGGTCGCCAAGGCGCTGGGTAAAGCTCACCACAAATAACCAGGGAGGTTCACCACGATGCCGTTACGGTCTACTGAAACCTGGCCCCACGGCGCGATCATGCTGGACGCCGAACACACACAGTTCGCGCTGTGGGCACCGGATGCTTTTTACGTCAGTGTCGAACTTGACAATGGCCAGTCCCTGCCAATGCTGCCTCAGGCAGACGGCTGGTTTGTGATCAAGGCCCGCTGCCCGGCGGGCACGCGTTACCGCTATAACATCGACGGCGAACTGGAAGTGCCCGACCCGGCCTCCAGGGCCCAGGATGGCGACCTTGACCGCCACAGCGTGGTGGTCGATCCGCTGGCCTATCAATGGCGACACATTGCCTGGCACGGTCGGCCATGGAGCGAAGCGGTGATCTACGAGTTGCACGTCGGTGCGCTCGGTGGTTTCGCTGAAGTCGAACAACATCTTGCGCGACTCGCGGGCCTGGGCATCACCGCCATCGAACTGATGCCGCTGGCGCAGTTCCCCGGTGATCGCAATTGGGGCTACGACGGTGTTTTGCCCTACGCACCGCAAGCCTCCTATGGCACGCCGGCACAACTCAAACACCTGATCGACAGCGCCCACGGCCACGGTCTGGCGGTGATTCTCGACGTGGTCTACAACCACTTCGGCCCCGACGGCAATTACCTGCATCGTTACGCCAAAGGCTTTTTCCGCGAGGACAAACACACACCATGGGGCGTGGCGATCGATTTCCGCCGTGATGAAGTGCGCGAATTTTTCATCGAAAACGCCCTGATGTGGCTGCTCGAATACCGCTTCGACGGTTTGCGCCTGGATGCGGTGCATGCCATCGAAGACCCGGATTTCCTCACGGTAATGGCCCGGCGTATCCGCGCACAGATCGACCCGAGTCGGCATGTCTGGCTGACCGTGGAAAACGAACTCAACCAGTCGAGCCTGCTCGAATACGACTACGACGCGCAGTGGAACGACGACGGCCATAACGCCCTGCACGTCCTGCTTACCGGCGAAACCGATGCCTATTACGCCGATTACGCCGCACAACCCACCGAACAATTGGTGCGTTGTCTGAGTCAGGGTTTTGTTTTCCAGGGGCACATCACCCGCCACGGCGAACCGCGCGGCGAGCCTAGCGAACACCTGCCCTCCACGGCGTTCGTGCTGTTCCTGCAAAACCACGATCAGATCGGCAACCGTGCGTTCGGCGAACGCCTGCATCATCTGGCCGATCCGCGCGCCTTGCAGGCAGCGACCGTGTTGTTGCTGCTGTCACCGATGATTCCGCTGATGTTCATGGGCGATGAGTTCGCCGCCGAGCAGCCGTTCCTGTTTTTCACCAGTCACCACGGCGAACTGGCCGAGTTGGTGCGTGAGGGCCGGCGCAATGAATTTGCCGCATTCAGCGCCTTCACCGATCCGCACAAGCGCGAACAGATTCCCGACCCGAATGGCGAGAAAACCTTCCACGCCTCACAGCCAAGGCTGGTCGGCCATGGCAGCGCAAAACAGCAGGAAACCCTGGAGCTGTACCAGAAGCTGCTGCAATTTCGCCATCAATACATCATTCCCCATCTGTCCGGCACACAAGCGCTCGGCGCCCATATGCTCGGGTATGGCGCGGTCAGCGCACGCTGGCGGCTGGGCAATGGCAGCGAGCTGCGAATTGACCTGAACCTCAGCGACACGCCAGTGGTCAACCCTCCACAGACCGAAGCCGTGTGGTTGTTTCAGCAACCGCCCGCCGCGGCCCTGTCGGATCCGGGCGTACTGCCCGCGTATTGCGCGCTTGTCAGCCTCACGGCCGCAACCCCTTTGCAACCTTTGGATGGAGAGCGCCTATGAGCGATGCGCAACTGGAAATTCTTGCTAGCCGCGCCGGCCTTGCCGTCGACTGGATCGACGCCAACGGCCGCCCGCAAAAAGTCGCTCCGGCGGTGCTGCGCAATGTCCTGATCGGCCTCGGCCACCCTGCCAGCACGGCGCAGGAAATCGACGCCAGCCTGTTGGAACTGCAAGCCTTTCAACAAGATCGCCACTTGCCGCCACTGTTGACCAGCGATGTTGGCGTCGGGGTCGATCTGGGGCGTTACTTTGCACCGGAAACGCCGTGCGAAATCCACCTTGAGGACGGCTCACGGCTGAACCTGAAACTCGATTCCGAAGCGGTGTTGCCGGGGCTGATCCCGGTCGGCTATCAACAAGTGCACATCGCCGATCAATATTTCACCTTGGCTGTCGCCCCGGAGCGCTGCTTCAGCGTCGGCGATGCGGTGGATAATCCGATTCCCCGCGCCTGGGGCCTGAGTGCGCAACTGTATGCCTTGCGCCGCGCCGGCGACGGCGGGTTTGGCGATACTCAAGCCCTGGAAGATCTGGTCCGCGTGGCCGGTGAGCGCGGCGCCGATGCCTTGGCAATCAGCCCGCTGCACGCCATGTTCAGCGCCGACACCGGGCGCTACAGCCCTTACTCGCCGTCCAGCCGATTGTTTCTAAACCCACTGTACGCCGCACCCGGCGCGATTCTCGGTGAACGCGCCTTGCGCGATGCCATTGACGCGGCAGGCCTGGCCGAGCAGTTCGCGCAACTGGAAGACCGGCCCCTGATCGACTGGCCAAGCGCCGCCGATGCCAAGCAGAAACTCTTGCAAGCCTTGTACGAAGGTTTTATCGCCGGCGACCATCCCTTGCACCCGGATTTCGCCAGTTTCCGCCATGCCGGGGGCGAAGCGCTGGAAAACCACTGCCGTTTCGAAGCGATTCAGGAAATGCGCGCCGCCCGTGGCGAAAACCTCGACTGGCGGCAATGGCCGGAACACTGGCACGACCCACGCGGTGCCGCGCTTGAAGCGTTTGCCGAGGAGTACGCCGAACGCATCGGCTATTTCGCTTTCTGCCAGTGGCTGATTCACCGTTGTCTGGAACGCGCGCAAACCGCCGCCCGCAGCGCCGGCATGGGCATCGGCCTGATCGCCGATCTGGCGGTGGGTGCCGATGGTGCAGGTAGCCAGGCCTGGAGTTTTCAGGATGAACTGCTCGCCTCGCTGACCGTCGGCGCACCGCCGGACATTCTCAATCGTTCGGGCCAGGGCTGGGGCATTTCCGCGTTCTCCCCCGAAGGCCTGATCCGCAACGGTTTCCGTGCCTTCATCGACATGCTGCGCGCCAACTTCGCCCACGCCGGCGGCTTGCGCATCGACCATGTGATGGGCCTGCAACGCTTATGGGTGATCCCCAACGGCGCCGTCCCGGCCGATGGCGCGTACCTGTATTACCCGGTCGATGACTTGCTGCGCTTGCTGACCCTTGAATCCCATCGCCACCAGGCCATTGTCCTCGGTGAAGACCTTGGCACCGTGCCTGATGGTCTGCGCGAAAAACTTATCGCCCGTTCCATGCTCGGTATGCGCGTGCTGCTGTTCGAGCAGGACAACACCCATTTCAAACCGATTCTCGACTGGCCGGACAACGCACTGGCGACCACCAGCACCCACGATCTGCCGACGCTCAACGGCTGGTGGCATGGCCGCGACATCGACTGGAACGCACGTCTGGGTTTTGTCGATGCCAACGGTGAAATCGAATGGCGCCATCACCGCCAGCGTGAACGCGAAGGCCTGCGCAGTGCGTTAAGCCAGGACCCGCAAAACTTTCGCGAGGAATCCCACGAGGCCGATCAAGTGGTCGATGCCGCCGTGCGTTTCCTCGGCCACACCCGCGCGCCACTGGTGCTGCTGCCGCTGGAAGATGCCTTGGGCATCAATGAGCAGTCCAATCTGCCTGGCACCATCGACACCCATCCGAACTGGTCACGGCGTTTGCCCGGCACCAGTGAGGCGCTGCTCGATGGCGCCGATGCGGCGCGACGTCTGGAACTACTCGCCTGCGCGCGTCTTCAGGCTGCCGAGCGTGACCAATGAATCAAGCGCTTATCCAGCCCCTGCGCGCGACATTGCGCCTGCAATTTCATAAAGGTTTCACCCTCGAACAAGCCGTGCCATTGGTGCCGTACTTCGCCCGGCTTGGCATCAGCCATATTTACGCCTCGCCGTTGCTCGCGGCACGGGCCGGCTCGATGCACGGTTACGACGTGGTCGACCCGACCCAGGTCAACCCGGAACTCGGCGGTGAGCCGGCGCTTCGGCGCCTGGTCAGCACCCTGCGCGAACACAACATGGGGCTGATCCTCGACATCGTCTCCAATCACATGGCGGTTGGCGGCAACGACAATCCCTGGTGGCTGGATCTGTTGGAGTGGGGACGCCTGAGTCCTTACGGCGAATTTTTCGACATTCAGTGGCACTCACCCGACCCGTTGATGGAGGGCCAGTTGCTGCTGCCGTTTCTCGGCAGCGATTACGGAGTGGCCTTGCAGGAAGGCACGCTGAAGCTGCATTTCAACACGCAGTCGGGCGGCTTCCACGTCGAGCATTACGACCATCGCTTCCCGATCTGCCCGAATGATTACGGTGAGCTGCTTAAATCCGAGGAAACGCTGAAGTCGCTGGCCGATCGCTTCAGTACCCTCAGTTATCAGTCCGATGCCCACTCGCTGGCGATTCCGCTGAAAGAAGAGTTGCGGCAATTGGCGACCGATCCACGGATCCTTGCAGCCATCCAGAGCAATCTGCAGCACTACGATTCAACGACCGAAGAAGGCTTCCACAAGCTGCACCAGTTGTTGGAGCGTCAGAGCTATCGCCTGGCGAGTTGGCGCACGGCGGCGGACGACATCAACTGGCGGCGTTTTTTCGATATCAACGAACTCGGCGGGCTGCGTGTCGAACGTCCGGCGGTGTTCGAAGCCACCCACGGCAAAATCTTCCAGTTGATCGCCGAAGGCTTGGTCGACGGTTTGCGCATCGACCACATCGACGGCCTCGCCGACCCGCGCGGTTACTGCCGCAAACTGCGGCGCCGGGTTGATCTGCTGGCACCGGGCAGGCATTTGCCGATCTACGTCGAGAAGATCCTCGGCGCCGGTGAAACCCCGCGCCGCGACTGGACGGTGGATGGCACCACCGGTTACGAGTTCATGAATCAGCTGTCGCTGCTGCAACATGACCCGGACGGCGAATACGTGCTCGGCGACCTCTGGCAACGGCGCACCGAGCGCCCGGCCGCGTTCATCGAAGAAGCGCAACTGGCGCGTCAGCAGATCCTCAACGGCTCGCTGGCCAGCGATTGCGAGAGCGTCGCCCAGGCCCTGCTGCAAGTCGCCCGCGATGACCTGATGACCCGCGACCTGACCCTCGGTGCGATCCGTCGGGTGTTGCAGGCGTTGATCGTGCATTTCCCGGTGTATCGCACTTACATCAGTGCGATGGGTCGCTCGGCGCAGGACGAGGTGTTTTTCCAGCAGGCCATGGACGGGGCCCGGCAAGCGCTGAGCGAAGCCGATTGGCCGGTGCTCGACTGCGTCGCTGCGTGGCTCGGTGGCACACCGTGGCGGCGCAAACCGCGCGGCCGCTCGCGCAAAATCCTCAAACACGCTTGCGTACGCTTTCAGCAACTGACCTCACCGGCAGCCGCCAAAGCCGTTGAGGACACCGCGCTGTATCGCTCGGCCGTGCTGCTGTCGCGCAATGACGTCGGCTACAACACCGAGCAGTTCAGCGCCCCGGTCAGCGATTTTCATGCGGTCAATCAGCAACGGCTGGACGAGTTCCCCGACAACTTGCTGGCCACCGCAACCCACGATCACAAACGCGGCGAAGACACCCGCGCGCGTCTGGCCGTGCTCAGCGAGCGCAGCCATTGGTACGCGGAGCAGATCGAACTGTGGCGCGCGCTCGCCCGTCCCGTTCGGGTTGACGAGCAGATGCCGTCGAGCGGCGATGAGCTGATCCTCTATCAAGCGTTGCTCGGCAGTTGGCCGCTGCAACTGCGTGATGACGATCAGGCCGGGTTCGCCGACTACGCCAAACGCATCTGGCAATGGCAGCAGAAAGCCCTGCGTGAAGCCAAGTTGCAAAGCAGTTGGAGTGCGCCTAACGAAGCCTATGAAAACGCCGCGCAGGCATTCACCGAAAAACTCCTCACCGGTGAAGAAGGCGAACTGCTGCGCGCCGCGCTAAGCAAGACCGTCAACAGCATCGCCGCTGCCGGTGCCCTCAATGGCTTGGCGCAAACCTTGCTGCGCATGACCGTGCCGGGGGTGCCGGATCTGTATCAGGGCAATGAGTTCTGGGACTTCAGCCTGGTCGATCCGGACAACCGCCGGCCGGTGGATTACGCCGCTCGCGAGCACGCACTGGAGGCGCCATTGCCACCTGCGGAGCTGCTGGCGAACTGGCGTGACGGGCGCATCAAGCAAGCCTTGATCGCCCAAGTGTTGAACCTGCGCGTCGAGCACGCCGAGCTGTTTCGGCGTGGTACTTACCAGGCCCTGGAGGTACTGGGTAGTCAGGCGCACAACGTGCTCGCGTTTGCCCGTGAGCACGAGGGGAAGCAGGCCATTGTGATCGTGCCGATCCGTTGCGCAACCCTGCTGGAAAACAGTGCTGTACCTCAGGTCGATGCGCTGCGCTGGGGCGATACGCGGGTGGTTTTACCGTTCGCCGCCTCCGAAACAAACCTGAAGGGACTTTTTTCAAGCCGCGCAGTCACAAAAAACAGGGAGCTGAATATCAGCGACGCGCTGGGGGATGTCCCGGTCAATCTCTTTATCCAACACTCAACACAAGCATGAGTTCAGTTCAGGAGCATTGCGATGAGTACCGACGATAAACGCATCCGCGAATTCGCCTATCAAATCTGGGAATCGGAAGGTCAGCCTGACGGTCAGGAAGAGCGCCATTGGGAGATGGCGCGCAAACTGGCCGAAGCTGAGGCGCTGGCGCCGAAAAAGCCACCGAAAGCCGCTGGCAGCAAAGCCGCTGGTAAAACAGCCGAGACCAAGGCCCCGGCCACCAAGCCGAAACCTGCGGCCAAAGCCAAACCGGCCACCGCCGCAAAAGTGATTCCCCCGGGCGAAAAAGCCGCCGAGAAAAAGCCTCGAGCGCCAAAGAAGCCTTCGGCGATCTGACGCTAAACGGATTATTGAACTGAATGAATGTGTGGCGGGTTCGCTCGCCACCGAGGGCTCACTCGCCCTGAAGAAATACACCAATCCCTTGTGGGAGCGAGCTTGCTCGCGAATGCGATCTGCCATTCAACATTGAAGTCGACTGACACTCCGCCTTCGCGAGCAAGCTCGCTCCCACAGGGGATTGGTGCTAATCGAACCATCCCGATTTTTGCAGGAGCAATCATGACCCGTCCAAAGAAAGCCGAACCCACCGCGCACGCCGAGCCGTCGAGAATTCGTGAAGGCCTGCCCTTCCCGCTTGGTGCGACCTGGGATGGGCTGGGGGTGAACTTTGCCCTGTTTTCCGCCAACGCCACCAAAGTCGAACTGTGCATCTTCGACGATGCCGGCGAAGTCGAACTCGAACGCATCGAACTGCCGGAATACACCGACGAGATCTACCACGGCTACCTGCCCGACGCGCATCCGGGGCTGATTTACGGCTACCGTGTGTATGGTCCGTACGACCCGGCCAACGGTCACCGTTTCAACCACAACAAATTGCTCATCGACCCGTACGCCAAGCAGCTGGTCGGCGAACTGAAATGGTCGGAAGCGCTGTTCGGCTACACCATCGGCCACCCCGATGCCGACCTCAGTTTCGATGAACGCGACAGCGCACCATTCGTGCCCAAGTGCAAGGTCATCGACCCGGCACACACCTGGGGCAATGACCACCGCGTCAGCGTGCCGTGGGACAAAACCATCATTTACGAAACCCACGTGCGCGGCATCAGCATGCGTCACCCGTCGGTGCCGGAAAACGTGCGTGGCACCTTTGCCGGTTTGATGAATGACGATGTGCTCAAACACATTCGCAACGTCGGCGTTTCGTCGGTAGAGCTGTTGCCGATCCATGCCTTCGTCAACGACCAGCACTTGTTGCAAAAGGGCATGACCAATTACTGGGGCTACAACAGCATCGCCTTCTTCGCCC
>NZ_UTHA01000218.1 GCF_900582195.1 Pseudomonas viridiflava | reverse complement strand
GTTTCATTAGACCACTACACCTTGTACAGATGTCGATCAAGGCGGCGAGGGTTCAGGCGATTCTTTTTCGAGGGGATGATCGCTTGACGTAACCGAAGATCAGTTTGCCTCACTGGTCGCCACGCACCTTCGCGGCCCGATTTTCCTGACTCAGAAGCTATTACCGCTCGTGGAAGATGGCGGTCGTATCCTGAACTTATCCTCCGGCTTCGTGCGGTTTACTTTGCCAGGGTACAGCGTTTATGCGGCGGTAAAGGCGGCAGTAGAAGTGCTGACACGATACATGGCTGTAGAACTGGGCTCGCGCCAGATTCGAGTGAATGCGATTGCCCCAGGTGCCATCGCAACCGATTTTGGCGGTGGTGCAGTGCGTGACAACAAGGATGTGAACGTCTACGTGGCGCAGGGCATCGCACTGGGGCGTGTGGGCCTACCGGACGACATCGGCGGTGCGGTAGCTGCCATCCTGTCAGATGACATGGCCCGGGCTAATGGGACGACTTTTGACATCTCGGGCGGGCAGTTGCTGTAGCCACGGCCAGATTAACTCCACCCCGTCACTGGCTTTTTCGAGTGGCCACCATGCCGCACGCTCAACTAACGCTCATCAGCCATCCTCTGTGCCCGTTCGTTCAACGAGCGGCCACTGTGCTACTGGAAAAAAATGTGCCCTTTGAGAGGATCAACATTGATTTCTCAGCGAAGCTAGGCTGGTTCCTGGCGCTTTCGCAGTCGGGAAAAGTGCCATTATTTGGGGTGGCGCCAGCGGACAGTACGCACGCAACGTTGTTTGAAAGCACGGCCATCTGCGAATACCTAAACGAAACGCAGGATGGCGCCAGTCTATATTCCGATGATGCGCTGTCTCGTGCCCAACAACGCGCCTGGGCAGAGTTTGGCGTGGCGGCGCTCTCCGATGCCTGGCAATTCCTAAACGCCAAAGATCTGGAAATGGCCGAAAGCAAGAAAACTGCGTTTAGAGATAAATTGCATCGGCTTGAATCCATGTTGCGCTGCCATACCCGGATACCTACCTCACATGGCTTCCTCTGCCGAGCCAACCAAAAAATGTACAGCGCGTATGGCATAAGCTCTTCGTTTGCGGCAAACTCAGTCACGCAATGCGGTGGAGGGTGCTTAACACGCCCGATTAGGAGTGTCAATAAATACGCGCGATTGACCGGTATTTTTGACTGCCACCTCGCAGCAGATGGCTGGCGAGCGAGTAACGATAGAGGATTGTCACGCAGCCCTTTATGGGCCGCTAGCAAGAGGTCCGCGCATCGAATGCTTGATCGCTTAAATAAAAGCCTCAATGAGGCAACAAGTTACTTGCGAAGAAATGACGACAGAAAATATCTATGTGACCAAGCCATTGCTGCCCAAAATTGATGAGTTGATTGAAGGGATCAAGGAAATTTATGAAAGAGGCGTGGTAACAAATTCCGGGCCGGTGCATCAGCAGCTTGAGAGCGATCTGCATGCACGCCTAGGAGGTACCGAGTTTGTACTTTTCAATAACGGAACCTCAGCGTTACTAGCCGCGCTGGCAAGTCTGGACTTACCCAAGGGCTCTGAAGTCATTACTACGCCCTTCACGTTTGCGGCAACCAGCCACGTCATTTCGATACTTGGGCTCGTACCCGTGTTCGTTGATATCGATCCGAAATACATGACGATTGACGTCAATGCGATCGAGGCAAAACTGACGGAAAAAACACGGTGCGTGCTCGCAGTGCATGTTTATGGTTATCCTTGCGATGTCTATGCGCTCGACAATCTCGCTAAAAAACACGATTTGAAGCTGGTCTACGACGCAGCCCATGCTTTTGGCGTGCAAGTGGACGGCCGCCCTATTGGTAGTTTCGGCGACGCAACTGCCTACTCGTTTCACGCAACAAAGCTGTTCAATTCGGTCGAAGGCGGTGGATTGTCCCTCTCAAACTCAGTGCTTGCTCAGGCGGCCAAGGACTTTCGCAATTTCGGAATCAGAAGCGAAGACGTCGTTGCTGCGGTTGGAATAAATGGCAAGATGAGCGAACTCCACGCGCTCTTCGGTCACCTGAATCTTCGAATGGTCGACGAGCAGGTCGAAGCGCGAAAAAAAGTCGCTGCCATCTACAATGAGATCCTGAGCTGCCAGCCCGAAATAATAATCGAACAACTGCCCTCGAACGTCGTCGGTTCCTATCAGTATTTTCCTGTCAGAATTCGCCAGTTTAGAGACTTTGTCTACGAAGGGCTGAAACGCGAAAATATTTTTGCGCGCAAATACTTCTACCCGCTGGTGACCGATTTTGAGTGTTATCGGGACGCGCACAAGAGTAGCGATGTTCCACATGCGGTCGTTGCTGCCCAAGAGGTTTTATGCTTGCCGTTTTACGGTGAACTGTATGAGCATGACGTCGAGCGTATTGCTAAGCGCATCGTTCAGCTCCTAAAGGAAGCACGGGCATATCAATTATGAAAGTTGCTTTGATGCAACCGTATTTTTTTCCGTACCTTGGATATTTTGACCTTATCGCTTCCGCGGATCTCTTCGTATTTTATGATGATGCGGCGTTCTCGAAAAACTCCTGGTACAACCGGAACAGAATCCTGGCGTCAAATAAAGAGTTTGAATATATCAGGGTATCCGTAAAGAACGCATCCTTGGGAACGCCCGTAAGGGAGGTCTTCCTGAAAGACAAGCGGGCGGATCTTTCTAGGACGAACGGACTGCTTCAGGCATATCGGCGTGCACCCTACTATAAAGAGGTGACCGCTCTAGTGAACGAAACATTCGAGTTCAGCGACGACAATTTATCGAATATAGCCATGCACTCGATAAAACGTATTACTACCTACCTTGAGTTGGACAAGCAATTCCTCTGCTCAAGCGACGTAGCATACGAGCGTGATCAGGATGCGATTAGTAAAGTCATTTCCGTGTGTAAAGCGGTTGGTGCCGAGCAATACGTAAATCTGCCAGGTGGCCGCTCTCTTTATGATACGGATTTCTTCTCCCAGCAGGGGTTAGCGCTTAGTTTTACGCCAACGCTGGATTTTACGTATGCTGTGTCAGGGTTTGATTTTGTTCCCAGCCTCTCAATTATCGACGTTCTCATGTGGTGCTCCCCGCAGACCGTTCGGTCGTACCTCATTTCGCGCAGAGTCTAGACATGTCTAAGGCCTATAACGTTCTTGTCTTCCCCGCTGGAGAGATCAACTCCGCGGAAATACATGCGGCTCTTTCGTCACAGGTGAATATCAAGTTGTTCGGTGCTTGTTCGGTCGAGCGCTTCGGTCACCACATTTTCGCTAACTACATCAACTCGCTGCCGAGTGTTGGCGATCCGGATTTCCTGCACGCGTTCAATGCGCTTCTCGACGAATGGGATATAGACCTAGTCATCCCAACGCACGATACCGTTGTTGAATATCTGGTGAAAGTGCAGGCGGACATCGCCCGAAAATGTCTGATTCCTAGTGTTGATACAGCGCTTGTCTGTCGAGATAAAAAAGTAGCGTATTCGCGATTCGCCGATTGTACGTTCACGCCGCGCGTATTCGAAAACTTGAGCGAAATCGGAGACTCTCCGGTATTTGTGAAGCCTGCACGAGGCCAAGGATCAATTGGCGCAAGACTGATCAAGTCCGGCGAGACGGCATCAGCGCCAATCGATTGGGAAAACGACGTCGTATGTGAATATCTCCCTGGAGCCGAACTAACGGTCGATTGCTTTACCGACCGGCACGGCGAGCTTCTTGGTGTCTATCCGCGAACGCGTGAACGTACCCTTGGAGGTATCTCGGTTGCAGGTCAAGCGATCGAGGCAGACGAAGAGATCATGAGCATCGCTGCGACTGTGAACAAACGCCTGAAGTTTCTCGGGATGTGGTATTTCCAGCTCAAACGCGGTTCGTTGAACGATTGGAAGCTTTTGGAAATTTCGGCTCGCTGTGCGGGTTCGCAGAATTTGACGCGAGCCCGAGGAGTGAATCTTCCGTTACTGAGTGTTTACGCCTCAATGGGGCGTGACGTGGCGGTTCAGGAGAATCCGTACCGGGTGCGCATGGATCGCACGTTGAGTAATCGGTATGACATCGACTATGAGTACGATACCGCCTATGTCGATTACGACGATACGGTCACGTCTCGCTGCGGAGTGAATGTAGACATTATCCGGCTGCTTTACCAGATGAAAAACGAAGGCAAGAAGATCGTCCTGATGACAAGGCATGCATACGACTTAAAGCTCTCTTTAAAACACAATGCCATTTCCGAGGATATTTTTACGGAGATCGTGCATCTGCGCAACGGCGAACCAAAGGCAGATTACATTGAGCCGGGAAGCGCAATCTTTATTGATAACTCGTACGCGGAACGGTTCGCGGTCCAAACGGCGCGCGGTATCCCCGTATTCGACGTAGACACGACTGAGGTGCTTCAAAAATGGATCAGATGAGCGGCTCAGAGACCAAACAAACAAGGCGTTGCTTCTTGTTCGCGGCTTACTGCCAGAACAACAGGGTCGACGACTTTGATCTATATCATCTGAAAAAACTGGCAGCGTTGGGCGACGTATTCTTCTTTGTCGATGCGAGCGACTTTCCGGAGTCGGAACTTGCCCGCGTGCGCCCGTACGTGCAAATCGCTGCATTTGAAGCGCATAGGGAGTATGACTTCGGTTCTTGGAAGCGCCTTATCTCTATGATTGGTTTCGATAAACTATCGCAATATGACGAAATCGTCACTGTGAATAATTCGTTGATCCTAGTGGGCGACCTCGAGTCATATCTTAAGGCGTTCGAACTATCGAGAGCAAGCTTTGGGGCAGCGATGCTTTTGGATGAGAATTACGATGGCCCGGTTGTTCATCTTTCGGATTATATTGAAAGCCACGATGTGCAGATCTCGTCTGCAATGTTTCCAAGCTGTTTCTGGATAATGAAACGCGAGCTTTTTTTCAAGCCGTTCGTTAAAAACTTTTTTAACTCGGTAAAACCGGAAGCGGATCGGCTTGAAGTTTGCTACCGATACGAGCGCGGGTTCAGTCGTTCAATTCTCCGGCATGCGGTGAAATATCAGGTTTTTATAGACAGAGTATTTAAATATTCCTCGGTCTATACATCGGATGCGTTCAAGCTGGTCGACTTGGGGTTGCCCTATATTAAGAAGAAGCTGTTTACCCAATATTATTATCCAATCGACCATCTGGACGCACGAATCACGCGCCTGACCAAGAATGTTTCGTCTGAGGTCGCGTCGGCGTTAAAGAAGCAATTCGCCAAAGTGCAGAGTGAGACAAAAGGCGTTCTATGAAGCAGATCCGCGTGCTTTCAAAAATAAAGGCTGTCCTCAACGCTCGACGCTACGAGGCGCTACGCTACGTATTCGACGAGAACTGGTATCTCGAGCAGAACGTTGACGTGCGAGAAGCGAAGGTCGAGCCATTTGCACATTTTATTCGGCATGGCTGGGCTGAAGGGCGGGCGCCCAGCAGGACATTCTCCTTCGATCGCCTTGCATCACAAAACACCGCACTGTTAAAAAATAGAACGCTGGAAGCGCTCGCAGATCACCTGTCTCGAAACGCGGAGGCTTTTCTGGAGTATGACCGCCGCCAGCGCCAATTGGCGTCGGCGACGGTACCTGCGGAAAGGTTGATAGTGTTTTTCAACGTCGCGCGCGACGTCATCGGCGGCGGTATGCTGTCTATCAATCGGTTCGTAGCAAACGCTCGCGCACTGTTCGCCGAGTCGGATACGGTTCAAGTGGTTGCGTCTGGCGTCCCACTAAATCTTAGTGCAGTGACGTACTCGCTCTTCGACACAGCTGCGCCTCAGATCGCATTTCCATACATCACAGAGGCGTCAAACGCGGAGGACGTGTGGCTTTTTATTCCAGAAGTGTTCGCCGTCGAATTTGCGCTCATGTTGACGAGTTTCGAGCGTGAGTGGCTCCTGACCCGGCGCAAGCTGACAATCGTCATCATGAATCAGAACAACGATCTAATGCCGAGTCCGCAAGAGCTGCAAAAAGCCTTTTTCCCATTGTCAGCGAAAGTTATTGTTACCACGGCACATACCCGCTACTGCACGCAGCGATTGTCGTCGCGTTATGGCGTGCCGTTCAAGCAACTGACGCCGTTCTTGCCGCCGGTTGCCCACAAGGCCCTGCATGAGAAAGAACGTATCATCATGCTTTCTCCGGATCAGATAGAAGGTGATCCGCACGGGTTCACGCGCGAAGACGTGGTAAATAAGCTCGAGTCCGCCCTGCCAGAATTCAAGTTCGTGACAGTCCGCGATATGACGGTTAATGAGTATCTCGATCTGGCCTCGCGCGCAATGTTCTCCCTGACGTTTGGAGAGGGGTTGGATGGCTACTTTATCGAACCCGTTTTAGGTGGAGGCGTTTCGTTCGCCATCTATAACTCGACGTTCTTTCCCGAGCGCTTTCAGGAAGCGAAAACGCTTTACCTGGGTTGGGGTGAATTGATTTCGAATTTACCGGAGATCGTCCGTAAGCTCGTAGCGTCACCCACTGCATACGCGGCGCAAGCAGAGGAACTGGGCTCGCTCGTCGCGAGTGAATATTCAAACGAAAGAAGCTTGAACGAGCTTGCAGGTCTCTTCAGTGGGGAAACCGATTACCTGCCCGGCCCCGCGCTTGAAGTCGCTGAAAACGATGTCAACATTAAGCGAGAGCTGGAGCTTCGGCATGACTTCCGTTTTTTTGACCTCGAGGCCGAAGCGAAAGGTGTTCTCACACCAGACGGCGCTTTCTTGAGGCATTTGGGCGGGGAGTTCTATAGCGTACTGTACGAAGTTTACGTTCGCCGTGATTACGACTTCGATATTGATCCGACGAACGAATATGTTCTCGTAGATATTGGCTGCAATTTCGGACTGGTCAGCATCTATCTGACGAAGCGATTCGGCAATATCGTGAAGTCCTACGCATATGAGCCGGCAAACCCGACTGCCCGGCTTGCGTTGAAGAACTTCGAATACAACGCGCCGAAAGTACCGATTATTCTCAGACAAATTGGGTTGTCCGACAGCTTCGCTCTCAAGAGCCTGGAGTTTATCCCGGACTGGTCGACAGCGTTTTCGACCGATAATGAAGTGTTGCTGCCTTACTTGCAGCAATCGACCAGTCTAGTCCGTCATCAGCACTACAAGATCGACGTCGAAATCGTACCGGCATCCACTGAATTCGCTGCCATCGTTGAAGAGAATAACGGTAGAAAGATCCTCGTGAAGTGCGATACGCAGGGCTCTGAATTTGCCATATTTGAGGATCTGTCGGCTGCTGGCATGCTACCCATGATCGATCAAGTGATTGTGGAAAGTCATTTCAGGGATCCAGCGGAGCTGATCGCCACTTTGCAGAAGGCCGGCTTCGCTGTGAATGCTCGACTCGACTCGGCGGCCAATCAGGTCTATACGATCACCGCAAACCGTAGGGACGGATTTATCAATTCGAAGCCTTCCGAATAATCTCAAATGGGCAGGAACTTGGATAAGCTACAGATAGGGGGCTACTTGGCACTTGATGTGCAAAGTGGCCCACATTTTCACTCGACTGAGTGCCGGTACAACACTGCACGCAGTGCGCTTGTCGCTCTATGTCGGGCATTACAAGAGTCATCGAGACAACCGTTGCGACTTCTGTTGCCGAGGTTCAATTGCCCTGATGTGGCCGAGGTGTTGCAGCAACGAACCAATGTCGAGGTGTATACCTACAGCATTGATGAGAATCTCGAGCCGATCCTGCCCGAGGGGCTCGTTGCAGGGTCGATACTCTATTTTGTGAACCTGTTTGCCGTGAAGTCGGAATTTGCTGCACGGTTGCCGAAAGGCTCGATCGTCGATAATGTGCACGCTTTTTTCAGCCCCGCGGTTTCTGGCGTGCATACTTTGTATAGCGCTCGGAAATTCATCGGAGTACCGGATGGTGCGTATTTGTACAGTGATGTCGACTTTGAGAGACCTCCTGAGTATGTTGCGTGGGAGGAAAGTACGTATCTCCTTCAACGGCTCGATGTTGGAGCACGCGCCGCGTATGAGGGGTTTCAAAGGTCCGAGCGCGCACTTTCTCGATCGGATGTCCGTGGTATGTCAGCTCTGTCGAGAACCCTGCTCGGTAGCCTGAATTACGAAAGGTTTCGGCAGCAGCGGCGGACTAACTTTGAATATTTGCACGCGCAACTTGGGCAGACGAACGAATTGGCGCCGCTGATCAACCGTGCGCTTTCTGATGAGAATTTCGTGCCGCTCTGTTATCCGCATCTTCGACTCGAAGGTGAGCGTGTTCGCGACTTTCTGATTTCAGAAGGAGTATTTGTGCCTCGTTACTGGGCGAACATTGCGACCGATCCACAGGCTACACCTTTCGAGAAATATCTGGCACGGGATGGCCTTCACCTACCGATCGACCACCGATACGGGCGTGCGGAGATGGAGGAAATAGTAGCGAGAATGAAAATGGCTTGAAGTCGCCGCGACTCCTCGCGCTCCGGCCGTCTCAATAGTAAAGGCCGAGACATAGGCTTGCGCGAACTGGTCGCGGTAGGAATGGGAGTTAACAGCTCAACCCACAAAACTGCCACCATCAAGCAGTGGTTGGAAAAGCATCCACGCTTCAAATTGCACTTCACCCCGACCAGCGCGTCCTGGCTGAACACCTTGGAGGGCTGGTTTGCGCAACTGGAATGTAGTGGTCTAATGAAAT
>NZ_UTHA01000220.1 GCF_900582195.1 Pseudomonas viridiflava | reverse complement strand
AAGTTCTCCAAGTGTGGGTAACCACCCGGCCCGACCGGGAGGTGAATTACCCGGTCAGGTTGGTTTTCGTTAAACTAACGTGATGTGTGATGCAGCAGTTAAGTGAGATTTGAATCTTCGGCGTCTAAAAGTGTGTTCCAGTGTCTTAGCACTCGGTATGAGTTGAAAACTCCCGCACCCTCCAGAATTGGTTCTGAGGCTGGGGTATAGTTATCTTCATGGTCCATCCGAGCCAAGTCTTCTAGCTTGTCCAGGACGGCATCCCAATGAACTAGTGCGTAGGGTACGGG
>NZ_UTHA01000222.1 GCF_900582195.1 Pseudomonas viridiflava | reverse complement strand
CTGAAGGCACTGGCGCCGTGATCGAGACCATCTTCGAAAACCGTTTCATGCACGTGTACGAAATGCACCGCATGGGCGCGCACATTCAGGTGGAAGGCAACACGGCCATCGTGACCGGCATGCCAAGCCTCAAGGGCGCGCCAGTGATGGCGACCGACCTGCGTGCTTCGGCCAGTCTGGTGATTTCGGCCCTGGTCGCTGAAGGCGATACCCTGATCGACCGCATCTACCACATAGACCGTGGTTACGAGTGCATTGAAGAGAAACTGCAGATGCTGGGCGCCAAGATTCGTCGCGTTCCGGGCTAGTGGTGAACGACCCTGGCGCTCCAAATGCGCCGGGGTCGTCGTTCGATAGCAGGTGTGATTTCTGATTCGTTTCACCTCGGGCATCCTGTGCCGGAGGGTTGTCATG
>NZ_UTHA01000224.1 GCF_900582195.1 Pseudomonas viridiflava | reverse complement strand
TTCGCGAGCAAGCTCGCTCCCACAGGGTTTGCGTACACCGCAGATACTGATGACTGCCAAAAAGCCAATGTGGGAGCGAGCCTGCTCGCGAAGGGGCCCTGTCAGCCAACATCAATGTTGACTGACACTCCGCTTTCGCGAGCAAGCTCGCTCCCACAGGGTTCGCGTACACCGCGGATATTGATGACCGCCACAAAACCAATGTGGGAGCGAGCCTGCTCGCGAAGGGGCCCTGTCAGCCAACATCAATGTTGACTGACACTCCGCTTTCGCGAGCAAGCTCGCTCCCACAGGGTTCGCGTACACCGCGGATATTGATGACCGCCAAAAAGCCAATGTGGGAGCGAGCCTGCTCGCGAAGGGGCCCTGTCAGCCAA
>NZ_UTHA01000227.1 GCF_900582195.1 Pseudomonas viridiflava | reverse complement strand
GAACTAGGTTCTTCACGTCTTGCCGGCCAACTCGACCGGCCAGTCACAACCGTGAAAGTCATCTAGGAGATCGACCATGCAAGCACTGGAAAAAGACTTGGATACCGAACTGCAACTGGACGAATGGTTTGAAGCACCGACCCATGAGGCGGCTGTGGAAATGATGCAAGCCGACGCGGTAGTTCCGTTCGGCACGGCGATGTGGCCTCTGTAAGACATCACCGGGCAGGCACGATCCGGCCGGTCGTGCCTGCCGCTTTCTTCACGGTCAGTCAGGGAGGACTCATGGATAAGCCCCGCGCGATCTCGCATTTCCTTTACTACCTCGAACATCACCCAGCCCTTGCCGGCCTCGACTCGGCGAAGGTATTGCTCGGCCACACAGCTGATTATGAGGCGCTGACCGGCGCGATCGCCGAACAGGCTGGCGATCATCCTCGTTTCCAGTTCAGCACCCGACGTCTGGACCTGGAAAGCACCGCAACGCTGACCTCGGCAATCACCGACAGCGATCTGTACATTTTCTTCTACGACTCTTCCACCCTGCCCAACCCACGGCCCGACGGCCCGGGATTCGTCCGCGCGCTGCAAGGCGTGATGGCGGAAAACTGGAAGAAGTCGCTGCTGTTCAAGGATTACGGCGATTATTTCTACGACACGTTCAGCGTCACGCCGCAGCGGATTGCCGGGCTCAACAGTCACCTGATCCAGCGCATGTCCCAGGCGACCACGCTGAGTTTCAAGGACGACGACGGCTCATGGTTTGAAACGCCGCTGAGCAGCATCAAGAAATGGACCGACATCAACGGCGTCGGCAACTTCGACCTGGCCCCCGGCGAAATCGCCACGCACAGCGAGGCCATCAACGGTCATGTGAAGTTCAAGGGCACGTTCCTCAGCACCATTCCGTTTGCGCGCAAATACGGCGTGCTGGAGTCGCCGCTGGAGTTATGGATCGAGAACTCGACGATCAGCCGCATCGCCACCGACGTGCCGGGGCTGGAGCATGATTTCAACAAGTACCTGGACGCCAACCCGTCGAACCGGCGGATTGAGGAGCTGGGGATTGGCACCAATGAAGGTGTGAAGGATTTGTATGCGCGCAATGCCGGATTTGAAGAGCGGCATTGTGGGTTGCATCTGGGGCTGGGCGGTGGCGCGAAAGGCAGTCATCACCTGGACCTGATCTTCTCGGGCGGGGTGTTGGCGCTGGATGACAAGCCGGTGTTTGACGGACGCTTTGTGTTCTAGCCCAAGATTTCTTTATTGACGCTACCGGCCCTTTCGCGAGCAAGCTCGCTCCCACAGGGGATTTGTGTACGACACAGCTCCAATGTGGGAGCGAGCTTGCTCGCGAAGAGGCCCTGCCAGGCGCTACAAACCTTTCGCCAGACAAAAAAAACGCCAACCCTGATGTTGGCGTTTTTGCTTTGGCTTGAAGCTTGCCGCTAGAAGCTCACAGCTGCCTCATTCCGGCTTTTTACGACCAAACCCCGGACGCTGACCGGAACCTGCCGGTGCGCCACGGCGCTTGCCCGACGGCTTGTCACCGTCAACCAGCTTGATCCCCGGACGCTTCGGCGCAGGCTTGGCCGGGCGCTTGTTGGTGGTGTCCGCTGGACGATCCGCCACCGGCGTGCCACGACCGGCCGGTGCACCACGCTCGCCACGCTCAGTGCGACCGTTGGCTGGACGCGGAGCGCGCTCGCCGTCACGGGCAACCGGCTTGCGACCTGGACGCTCGCCTTCGATCTGCGGCTCACGGCTCGGACGTGGCCCGGTCGGCGCGCCAGCAGCTGGACGCAGGGTACGCACGCGCTCGGTCTTGGCCATCGGACGCGACGATTTGCGCTGCATACGCTCAAGCTTGTCTTTGCTCTTGGCGTTCAGTTGCGGCATGGCAACCGGCGTCAGGCCCACTTCAGCACTGAGAATGTCGACTTCGTACTGGCTCATTTCGCGCCAGCGGCCCATCGGCAGGTCGGAGTTGAGGAACACCGGGCCGAAACGCACGCGTTTCAGACGGCTGACCACCAGACCTTGCGATTCCCACAGACGACGAACCTCACGGTTACGGCCTTCCATCACCACGCAGTGGTACCAGTGGTTGAAACCTTCGCCACCCGGTGCCTGTTTGATGTCGGTGAACTTGGCCGGGCCGTCTTCCAGCACCACGCCAGCCTTCAGACGCTCGATCATTTCGTCGTCGACTTCACCGCGTACGCGCACGGCGTATTCACGGTCCATCTCGTAGGACGGGTGCATCAGACGGTTGGCCAGTTCACCGTCGGTGGTGAACATCAGCAAACCGGTGGTGTTGATGTCGAGACGACCGATGTTGATCCAGCGCCCTTCTTTCGGACGCGGCAGCTTGTCGAACACGGTCGGACGGCCTTCCGGGTCGTCACGGGTGCAGATCTCGCCATCGGGTTTGTTGTACATGATCACGCGGCGCACCGATTCGGCCGCCTCTTCGCGCTTGATCACCTTGCCATCAATGGTGATGGCGTCGTGCATGTCGACGCGCAGACCAAGGGTGGCGTCTTTGCCATTGACCTTGATCCGGCCCTGGCTGATCCAGGATTCCACGTCACGGCGCGAGCCGACGCCGATACGGGCGAGGACTTTCTGCAGCTTTTCGCCTGCTGGGCCGATTTCCTGGTCGTCTTTCTGAATGATGTCGCTCATCTGGGCACCTCCCGGTGTGGTCTGTTCAGGCGGCGCCTGAAGCATTGAAATCTGGGTACTCAGCCGAAGGGATCGGCGAAGGGTCGCGAATCATACGCGGATGTGCGCCGTCGCGCATCAGAGACTAGCTGATCGATCGACAGTTATTTCTTTTTCCGCCGACCGGCGCCACCGAGTTTGATCAGGCGCAGGGCGGCTTCGGCCAGTACGGTGCGCTTGTCGTCCTTGTCGAGTTTTTTCCAGGCTTTGATTTCGCGCTTGCTGCGGCCGCAGCCGAGGCAGATGTCGTCGGTGAATTTGCAGAGGCTGATGCACGGGTCTTTGGTGGAACTCATCTGATATTCCTGGCTTACGCTAAACCCTGTGGGAGCGGCGGTGCGACGATTCGACTTGCTCGCGAAGGCGGCATGTCAGACGCATCATCTTTGAATGACACTCCCCTTTCGCGAGCAAGCTCGCTCCCACAGGTGCCTCATTGTTCCCCGGATTTCGGTCAGTCTTCGAACTCGCGGCGTTCGGCTTCGATGGCTTCGGCCAGGGCGCGGGCTTCGGCTTCTTCTTCGCTTAGCTCCGGCTCTGGCGCGGGTTGTTCGAGCGCGGCGACGGCGGCCAAGAGCTTTTCCCGGGCTTCGGCGACGCCGAGAATGTCCTCTTCCGGTTCGGCTTCTGGCTCGGTTTCAAGTTCAACTTCGATGACGGTTTCCACGACCGTTTCAGGCTCAGTCATCGGCGCCTCACCATCCACCGCATCCCGCAGCAAATCGTCGAAGTCGGTCTTGATCCCCTCTTCCATGCTGTCCAGTTCCAGCAGCAAGGTATGGAAGCTGGTTTCTTCCTTCTCTTCCTCCGGCTCGGCACTGGCGTCGGCCAGCTCCTGCAAGCCTTGCGGCACCGGCGCGTCGTCGAAATCGAGGACCGGGTCGGTTTCCATTTCGCGCAGCTCGGCCAATGGCGGCAGATCTTCGAGGTTCTTCAGGTTGAAGTGATCGAGAAAACCTTTAGTGGTGGCAAACATCGCCGGCTTGCCCGGCACATCGCGGTAACCGACGACACGGATCCACTCCCGTTCCAGCAAGGTTTTGACGATGTTGCTGTTCACCGCCACGCCCCGCACGTCTTCGATCTCGCCGCGGGTGATCGGTTGGCGGTAAGCGATCAGCGCAATGGTTTCGAGCAGAGCGCGGGAGTAACGCTGCGGGCGTTCTTCCCAGAGACGGCCAACCCACGGCGAAAACTTCTCGCGGATCTGCAAGCGATAGCCCGACGAGACTTCCTTGAGTTCGAAAGCACGGCCCTCGCAGGACTTGCCGAGCAGGGTCAGGGCTTTCTTGAAAACTGCAGGCTCGGGGCGTTCGCCCTCTTCAAACAGTTCAAAAAGACGCTCAAGGGATTGCGGCTTTCCCGAGGCCAACAGAAAGGCTTCAAGCAGGGGTGCCAGCTCGCGGGGTTCAGTCAGGTTCATGTTTCGACTCGTTATTCGGCTCGGGCTCGCACGTGGATCGCGGCGAACGGCTCATTCTGCACCAGCTCGACCAAGGATTCCTTGACCAGTTCAAGGATCGCCATAAAGGTCACCACCACACCCAGCCTGCCTTCTTCAGCAGTGAACAGCTCGACGAACGGCACAAAACCGCCGCCCTTGAGCCGTTCCAGCACATCGCTCATGCGCTCACGGGTGGACAATGCCTCGCGGCTGACTTGGTGGCTTTCAAACATATCGCCACGGCGTAGCACTTCAGCCATGCACATCAAAATCTCTTCCAGCGCGACATCCGGCAACAGCTTGCGCGCGCGGGCTTCCGGGGCATCGAGCTTGGGCACGATGACATCGCGGCCGACGCGGCTCAAGCCGTCGATGCCTTCAGCAGCAGCCTTGAAACGCTCGTATTCCTGCAAGCGGCGGATCAGTTCGGCGCGCGGATCGTCTTCTTCGTCTTCGACGGTTTCGGCACGCGGCAGAAGCATGCGCGACTTGATCTCGGCGAGCATCGCGGCCATCACCAGATACTCGGCAGCGAGTTCCAGGCGCACCGACTGCATCAACTCGACGTAGCCCATGTACTGACGGGTGATTTCCGCCACGGGGATGTCGAGGATGTTGATGTTCTGTTTGCGGATCAGGTACAGCAGCAGGTCGAGCGGGCCTTCGAAGGCTTCAAGAAAGACTTCCAGGGCATCCGGCGGGATGTACAGGTCCAGCGGCATTTCCATGACCGCCTGGCCATAGACCATGGCAAACGGCAGTTCCTGCTGAGCGCCGGCCTGGGGATCGACAACGGTTTCCACTGCGGACATTCAGGCCTCGACCATGAACGGCGTCGGATCGCCGCAACCGACGCGGACCACTTCCGGATCGTCGCCGGTCAAATCGATCACCGTGGAAGCTTTGATGCCGCCGAAACCGCCATCAATGATCAGGTCCACCTGATGTTCGAGCAATTGACGCATTTCGTACGGATCGCTGAGCGGGTCTTCATCGCCGGGCATGATCAGGGTCACGCTCATCAGCGGCTCGCCCAGTTCGGCCAGCAGCGCCAGCGCAATCGGATGGCTCGGCACGCGCAGTCCGATGGTGCGCTTCTTCGGGTGCAGCAACAGGCGCGGCACTTCGCGGGTGGCGTTGAGAATAAAGGTGTAAGGCCCCGGCAGGTGCGCCTTGAGAATGCGGAAGGTGCCGGTGTCGATCTTGGCGTAATTGCCCAGTTGCGACAGGTCGCTGCAGATCAGCGCGAAGTTGTGCTTTTCATCGAGCTGACGCAGGCGACGCACGCGCTCGATCGCGGTTTTATCGCCGATTTGGCAACCGATGGCGTAGGAAGAGTCCGTGGGATAAATCACCACCCCGCCCTTGCGGATGATCTCGACCGCCTGTTTGATCAGGCGCGCTTGCGGGTTTTCCGGATGTATCTGGAAAAATTGACTCACATTCTCTACCTGTTCAGACGGCGGCAATATCTGTGTCATGTTTGAACCGACACCACAGGGGTGGAAGGTCCTCGGGAACCGGCCGGTACTGGCCGATCTCGGACCAGCCGCCAGGGCCATGGAAGTCACTGCCGGCGCTGACCAGCAGACCGAACTCACGGGCAAGGATTGCCAGGCTGCCCACCTGTTCCGCAGGCTGATGGCCATTGACCACCTCGATTGCATGCCCGCCTGCTTGAATATAGTCGGCAATCAGCTTTCGGCGCTTGCTGCGGGTGAAATCGTAATGCCAAGGATGCGCCAGACTGACCCAGGCCCCGGCGGCGCGCAGTGTGCCAACGGTGTCTTCCAGCGTCGGCCAGTGCAACTTGACGTCACCCAGCTTGCCGGCGCCGAGCCATTTGCGGAATGCCTCGGCGCGATCCTTTACAAAACCTTCACGCACCATCCAGTCAGCGAAATGCGGACGGGCCGGGGCGTTGCCGCTGTCGCCCAGTTCCTGCTGGATTTTCCGCGCGCCGTCGAGGGCGCCGGGCATGCCTTTGAGGGCGAGCTTGCGGCTTATTTCTTCCGACCGCAGCCAGCGGCCATCGTGCAATTTGGCGATGGCCTCGACCAACGGTGCCGCATTGACATCAAAACCGTAGCCCAACACATGAATGGTCGCGCCGCCCCAGGTACAGGACAATTCGACGCCGTTGACCAGTTGCATGCCCAACTCGGTCGCGGCAGTGCGCGCTTCGGCGAGACCTTCAAGGGTGTCGTGGTCGGTCAACGCCAGGACTCGCACGCCGTTCTCGAACGCACGCGCAACCAGAACCGCAGGCGCCAGGGCGCCATCGGAGGCCGTGCTATGGCAGTGCAAATCAACATTCACGGGGAGTTGTAACCTCAAATCAGCTGGCGCTATCGCGCGCCCATATGTTTGTTATTATGCCGCCACATCCAGCTTCTGGCTCTCACTGTGAAACAATTCATCGATTTCATCCCGCTTCTGCTGTTCTTCATCGTTTACAAACTTGATCCACGGGTCGTCGACATCGCTGGCCATGAAGTGACTGTAGGCGGTATTTACAGCGCCACGGCGATGCTGATCATCAGTTCCCTGGTGGTGTACGGCGCGTTGTTCATCAAACAGCGCAAGCTGGAAAAGAGCCAATGGCTGACCCTGATCGCCTGCCTGGTGTTCGGCAGCCTGACGCTGGCCTTCCACAGCGAGACTTTCCTCAAATGGAAAGCGCCTGTGGTCAACTGGCTGTTCGCCGTCGCCTTCATCGGCAGCCACTTCATCGGTGATCGCCTGCTGATCAAACGCATCATGGGCCACGCGCTGACCCTTCCGGATCCGGTCTGGACCCGCCTGAACATCGCCTGGATCGCCTTTTTCCTGTTCTGCGGAGCCGCCAACCTGTTCGTCGCCTTCACCTTCCAGAGCATTTGGGTCGACTTCAAGGTGTTCGGCAGCCTGGGCATGACCGTGCTGTTCCTGGTCGCACAGGGCATTTACCTGTCGCGCCACCTGCACGACGCCGATACCACAACAACACCAAAAACCGAGGACTGACATGCTCTACGCCATCATTGCCACCGACGTCGCCAACTCGCTGCAAGCACGCCTGGCCGCGCGCCCTGCGCATCTGGAACGCCTGCAAGCGCTCAAGGGCGAAGGCCGCATCGTACTGGCCGGCCCGCACCCGGCCGTCGACAGCAATGATCCGGGCGCAGCGGGTTTCACCGGCAGCCTGATCGTCGCCGAATTCGATTCCCTCAGCGCTGCGCAAGCGTGGGCCGACGCCGACCCGTACATAGCCGCTGGCGTCTACGCCAATGTGCTCGTCAAGCCGTTCAAGCAAGTCCTGCCGTAACGCTTTCCCCTCGCGATGAACCTTCTCGGTTCATCGCGCTCTCAATCGCTCATTATTCTCGTTTGCCTGCCGACAACCTGCCCAATATCCATTTGGAAACAGGTGTCGCGATGCGCAAGGGTCCGTTGTGTCTGATGTTGGTCACGTTGTCGATCATGGCACCCGCCCATGGTGAGGAACCCACCGAAGGCGGCAGCTCCACGCCATTGTCATTAAGCGCCGGCAGCCAGATCACCGAGTTGCAGCAGCGCCTCAAGGCCAGCGAACAGCAGCGGGAAGAACTGAGCAAACAACTGCAAAATGCCGACAATACCCGTGAAAGCGCCCAGCTCGCCCGGTTGCGCCAAGAGAACCAGCGTCTCAAGCTGCAACTCAAGGAAGCCCAGGCCAGCCCCTTGCCGCGGCTGTTGACCGATCAGCAGCAGTGGTTCGTCACGGGCGCCGGAGTAGCGCTATTGGCGCTGCTCTGCGGTATCTTTGCCAGTGGAGCAAGCCGAAAACGTCGGCAATGGCTAAATTGAGTGAGTCATGAGCGAGCTGTTACTGATTGATGATGACCAGGAGTTGTGCGAACTCCTGAGTAGCTGGCTGAGCCAGGAAGGCTTCCACGTGCGTGCCTGCCACGATGGCCAGAGCGCCCGCAAGGCGCTGGCTGAAACCGCCCCGGCGGCGGTGGTGCTGGACGTGATGCTGCCCGACGGCAGCGGTCTGGAACTGCTCAAGCAACTGCGCAACGACCACGCCGATCTGCCGGTGCTGATGCTCTCCGCCCGTGGCGAGCCGCTGGACCGCATCCTCGGCCTGGAGCTGGGTGCCGACGATTACCTGGCCAAACCGTGCGACCCGCGCGAATTGACCGCCCGCCTGCGCGCCGTATTGCGTCGCAGCCATCCGGCGGCCGTCTCGACGCAGCTTGAACTGGGCGACCTGAGTTTCAGTCCGGTGCGCGGCGTGGTGAGCATCGATGAGAAAGAACTGACCCTCACCGTTTCCGAAAGCCGCCTGCTTGAAGCCCTTCTCAAGCAGCCCGGCGAGCCGCTGGACAAACAGGAGCTTGCGCAGCTCGCCCTCGGCCGCAAACTGACCCTGTACGACCGCAGCCTCGACATGCACGTCAGCAACCTGCGCAAAAAGATCGGCCCGCACCCCGACGGCCGCCCGCGCATCGTTGCCCTGCGCAGCCGCGGTTACTACTACAGCCTCTGAACCGCGCGCGGCACGCTGCGATCGATCGTTCCCACGCTCTGCGTGGGAATGCAGCCAGTGACGCTCTGCGTCCCACAGCCTCAAGATCGCAGCATGCCGCAGCTCCTGCACCGGATATGTGTAAGGCTTGCAACAAAGCGTCTTTACCCAAGCTTTACGCAGTGCTGACCGCCGCTGACCTTGATCTCCGTAATCTGTACTCATCCGGAACGTACCGGGAACGAGACAAGGAGATACACCATGCGCAAGACTCTTATCGCTCTGATGTTCGCTGCCGCTCTGCCAACCGTCGCCATGGCCATGCCACAAGACGGCGGCCCGATGGGTGGCCCGCTCGACGGCCCACGCCACGGCGGTCAGATGCACGGCATGCACGGCAAAGGTCCGTACAGCCAACTCGACCTGTCCCGCGAACAACGCGAGCAGATCCGCAAGATCATGGGCGAGCAGATGCACGAGCGTAAGCAAGTGGTCGACAAGTACCTGGAAAAACTCTCGCCGGCTGACCAGAAAGCCATGAAGGACGAGATGGCGGCCAACCACAAGAAAGCCGAAACCGATGTGCGGGCGCTGCTGAAACCGGATCAACAGAAGAAATTCGACGAGATCCAGAAGAAACAGGCCGAACGTCGTGCCGAATGGGCCGAGTTCAAGGCGTGGAAAGCGCAACAGGCGCAAAAGGCGCAATAATGTTCTAACTCCAGGCCCGACGGCTCACCCCGTCGGGCCTGTTTTCACCCGTTCAACTGTGGGAGCGAGCTTGCTCGCGAATGCGGTGTATCAGACGCAGAAATGTTGACTGACACACCGCTTTCGCGAGCAAGCTCGCTCCCACATGGGTTTTTGCATTGTTCTGAGGATTTTCTGTGCGTTCATTGTTCTGGCGTATTCTCGCGAGCTTCTGGCTGGCCATCGCTCTGGTGGCCGGGCTGTCCATTCTGCTCGGGCACATGCTCAACCAGGACGCGTGGATCCTCAGCCGCCATCCGGGCCTCAACACCCTCGCCGGCGAATGGACGCAAACCTACGAAGCCCAGGGCGAAGAAGCCGCTCAGGACATCCTCGAACAGCGCAAACGCCAATATCACATCGACGTTCAGGTCCTCAATGAATCCGGCGACCCGGTGGTTCGCGGCACCTTCCCGCGTCGCGCCGCCGCTTTTGAGGCTCGCCAGAACAACGATGACCGGCGCCTGCCATGGCGGCGTCTGACCGATGAGTTCACCAGCGAAAAAACCGGTGACACCTACCTGTTCATCTATCGCATCCCGCACCCGGAACTCGATTCCTGGCACCGCGAAAGCCTGCTTTGGCCATTGAGTGCGCTGGGCATCGCGCTGGTGGTGCTGACCCTGTTCAGTTTGCTGGTGACCTTTTCCATCACCCGCCCGCTCAGCCGCTTGCGTGGCGCGGTGCATGATCTGGGGCAGACGACTTATCAGCAAAACAGCCTGGCGAAACTGGCCAATCGTCGCGACGAGTTCGGCGTACTGGCCAATGATTTCAATCGCATGGGTGCGCGTTTGCAAAGCCTGATTGGCAGTCAGAGACAGTTGCTGCGCGACGTCTCCCACGAGCTTCGCTCACCGCTGGCTCGGTTGCGCATTGCCTTGGCGCTGGCGGAACGGGCCAGTCCTGAAGAACGGGAAAAACTCTGGCCACGGTTGACCCGCGAATGCGATCGGCTGGAAGCGTTGATCAGTGAAATTCTGGTATTGGCGCGGGTCGATGCTGACAATGCCAGTGCGGAAGAGGTGGATCTGAATGCCTTGCTCGGCACGCTGCAGAAAGACGCAAAGCTTGCATCACCCGAACAGATCGTGCGCCTTGATGCCGAACCGCAGCTGAATCTGAAGGGCTGGCCGACCATGATCGAGCGCGCCGTCGATAACCTGCTGCGCAATGCCCAGCGCTTCAACCCGGAAGGTCAGGCGATTGAAATGCAGGCCTCACGTCAGGGCGAAAAAATCATCGTGAGCGTGCGCGACCATGGGCCGGGCGTGCAGGCTGAACATTTGAGTCAATTGGGTGAGCCGTTTTACCGGGCGCCGGGACAGACGGCGGCAGGGCATGGCTTGGGGCTGGCGATTGCGCGGCGGGCGGCGGAACGGCATGGAGGGAGTTTGACGTTGGCCAATCATCCGCAGGGCGGGTTTGTTGCGAGTCTGGAATTGCCGCTGGTGCCTGGCGCGGTGGTGCAACTTTAAGAGCCTAAAAGCTACCCTCACCCCAGCCCTCTCCCGGAGGGAGAGGGGGCCGACCGAGGTGTCTTGCGTCAGACATCGACCTGAAAAACCGAGTTGATTATGGATTCGGAAGCCTGATCAACTTTGAGTTCGACTCAAACCGAAGCCGATTCTGGATTCCACGAAGATCGCCCAGGTCGGCATACCTCTTGAGCATCCCCCAATCAGTCCCCTCTCCCCCCGGGAGAGGGCTAGGGTGAGGGGCTTTTGATTTTAGGCCTTACCAGGCCAGGCGCTGACGAACTCAGCCAGATCAACCTTCTCCGCCACACGCGGCTCCTTCTGCGGCGTGCCAAGGTAAAGAAACGCAATCACCTCTTCACCCTCCGCCAGCCCCAAGCCTTGCGCCACGTGCCTGGAATACGCCAGATCCCCCGTACGCCACACCGCACCAATCCCCTGCGCATACGCCGCCAACAGAATCCCGTGCGCCGCACACCCGGCCGCGAGTAACTGCTCGGCCTTCGGATATTTAACGTGCTCCTGCAATTTGGCGATGACCACAACCACCAACGGCGCACGCAATGGGCCGTTGCGTGCCTTGTCGATCATCGCTTCAGTGACTTCGCCTTCCTGCTGCTGCGCCGCTTCGGCCAGCAACTCGCCCATCTGCTCACGCGCCGCGCCTTCGATGGTCAGGAAACGATACGGCTGCAAGTGCCCGTGATCCGGCGCCCGCAACGCGGCGCCAAACAGGGCTTCGCGCTGCTCGGCAGTGGGGGCCGGTTCGACCAGTCGTGGAACGGAAACACGGTTGAGCAACGCGTCGAGAGCCTGCATCGGCCACCTCCTGAGAAAAATGTGCGGCTATTCTAGCTTCATCTGCCAACAGGATGCCGGTTTACATGCCCTGCCCCACGGGTAGAATGGCGCCCTTCCCACATCAGCCCGAGCGGACTTCATGGCGTTGCCGACCTTACGGATCATTGGTTTCATCATCGGCATCTTCCTGATCACCCTGGCCGTGGCCATGGTCGTGCCCATGGCCACCCTGGTGATTTTCGAGCGCACCAGTGACCTGCCGTCGTTCCTCTGGGCGAGCATGATCACCTTTGTCGCCGGCCTCGCGCTGGTGATTCCCGGGCGTCCGGAACACATTCACCTGCGCCCGCGCGACATGTACCTGCTGACCGTCAGCAGCTGGCTGGTGGTGTGCATTTTCGCTGCGCTGCCGTTTCTGCTGACCCAGCACATCAGCTACACCGACTCGTTTTTCGAAAGCATGTCCGGCATTACCGCGACCGGTGCGACGGTTCTCAACGGCCTCGACAACATGTCGCCCGGCATCCTGATGTGGCGCTCGTTGCTGCACTGGATCGGCGGTATCGGCTTTATCGGTATGGCGGTAGCGATTCTGCCACTGCTGCGTATCGGTGGCATGCGCCTGTTCCAGACCGAATCCTCGGACCGTTCGGAAAAGGTCATGCCGCGCTCGCACATGGTGGCGCGGCTGATCGTGGCGGCTTATGTCGGCATCACCATCCTCGGCAGCCTGGCGTTCTGGTGGGCCGGCATGAGCCCGTTCGATGCGATCAACCACGCGATGTCAGCGATTTCCACTGGTGGCTTTTCGACCTCTGACCAGTCGCTGGCCAAGTGGACACAACCGGCGGTGCACTGGGTCGCGATCGTGATCATGATCCTCGGCAGCCTGCCGTTCACCCTGTACGTGGCGACGTTGCGCGGCAACCGCAAGGCGTTGATCAAGGATCAGCAGGTGCAGGGCTTGCTCGGTATGCTGCTGGTGACCTGGCTGGTGCTCGGCACCTGGTACTGGTGGACGACCAACCTGCATTGGCTGGAGGCGCTGCGCCACGTGGCGCTGAACGTGACGTCGGTGGTCACCACCACCGGATTCGCCCTCGGCGACTACAGCCTGTGGGGCAACTTCTCGCTGATGCTGTTTTTCTATCTGGGTTTTGTCGGCGGTTGTTCCGGTTCGACGGCGGGCGGGATCAAGATTTTCCGTTTTCAGGTCGCCTATATCCTGCTCAAGGCCAACCTTAATCAACTGATTCACCCGCGCGCGGTGATCAAGCAGAAGTACAACGGCCACCGTCTCGACGAAGAGATCGTGCGTTCGATTCTGACCTTTTCGTTCTTCTTCGCCATCACCATCTGCGTGATTGCCCTGCTCCTGTCGCTGCTGGGCGTCGACTGGATGACCGCGCTGACCGGCGCCGCCAGTACCGTGTCCGGCGTCGGCCCGGGCCTGGGCGAAACCATCGGCCCGGCGGGCAACTTCGCCACCTTGCCGGACGCGGCGAAGTGGATCCTGTCGTTCGGCATGCTGCTCGGTCGACTGGAGATCATTACGGTGTTTGTGCTGTGTATTCCGGCCTTTTGGCGTCATTGACCGCACCCGGCGCCTGCAACAACCGCGTCCGGTAATCGCCGGGCGTGGTGTCGAACCAGCGGCGGAACGCACGAAAGAAGTTGCTTGGGTCGGCAAAACCCAACAGATAAGCGATTTCCAGCAAGGTCATGCTCGGTTGCGCCAGATACTGCTCGGCCAGTTCGCGGCGGGTGTCATCGAGCAGTTGCTGAAAACTGGTGCCCTCCTCCTGCAAGCGACGCTGCAAGGTGCGCTGCGACAAATGCAGGGTTTGCGCAACGGTATCGCGCTTCGGCTCACCTTGCGGCAGCAAACGGCACAGCACCTGCCGCGCCTTGTGGGTCACGCGGCTCTCGGAGAATCGCGCCAGGTATTCCCCGGCAAAGCGGTCATGCAACAGCGCCATCGCCTCGTTGGCGGTGGGCAACGGCGCTTCCATGTCGGCGCGTTCGAAGATCAGTGCATCGTAAGGGGCGTTGAATACCAGCGGCGCATGGAACGCCTTTCTATAGGGTTCCAGATCGGCGGGCTGGTCGCCCTGCACCAGCACTTTGACCGGGTGCAACGTGCGTCCGGTCAACCAGCCGCACAGGCCCAACGCGCAGGCCAGCGAGGCTTCGGCGCTTTGCCGGGTCGGCGGCAGATGGTCGCCGTGCACGGTCAGAATCAGCGCGTAACCTTCGTCGAGCAGTCGGAAACTCAGGTCGGCACTTTCGGCGATGATGCGCTGATAACGCACCAGCCGTTGAAAACCTTCGGCCAGCGTATTGCTCGACATCAGTGCATAGCCGGCGACATGAAACGACGCCGGTCGCACCACTTTGCCCATGTTCAGGCCGATCGCCGGGTTGCCGGACAACTCGACCGCCCGTTGCCAGAGGCGGGTCATGGAGTCTTGCGGGAAGCGTGCATCCGGATCGTCCAGAGCCGTGTAATCGAGCCCCAGTTGCTTGAACAGAACCCGGCAATCCAGGCCGTCCATCTCCAAGGCTTTGACAATCCCCATCGCCCAGCTTGCAGAAGTCGTTCGTTCGCTCATGGCGTTTTTCTTTTACATGAGGGGCCGCATGTTACGGCCTGATTTGCGAAGGATACTAAAGTGGCGCCGATTGTCACTGGCCCACGCCAATGATCACTCTAGACTCAAATAAGCTACCCGCAGAACAACTCGTCGCCAGAACAATAACCACAGAGAACGCGGTCGTGGAAAACATCAAGCATTTCAACAGCTTCGCTGAGTTTTACCCGTATTACCTCAGCGAACACAGCGACAGCACCTGCCGGCGCCTGCATTTCATCGGCACCACCCTGGTGATTTTCATTCTGGCGATGACCATCGCCAAGGGCGCCTGGCTGCTGTTATGGGCCGTGCCGCTGGCCGGTTACAGCTTCGCCTGGGTCGGGCACTTCTTCTTTGAAAAGAACCGACCGGCGACTTTCCAGCATCCGCTGTACAGCCTGCTCGGCGACTTCGTCATGTACCGCGACATGATTCTGGGGCGCGTGGCGTTCTGAATGAGGGTCAGCCAATGAATGCCAATGCCCGTTTCACCCATATGAAGGACGGCACGCAGGAAGACTGGGCGATCATCGCCGCTGACTTCAGTGCCTACGCCAAACAGTTGCCGTCGCGAATCCTGACTCACCTGAAACTGCTTGAAGGCGACTTCGGTGGTTTCCCGGTGGATCGCCTGACCCACTCGCTGCAAACCGCTACACGCGCGTTTCGTGATGGTCGCGACGAGGAATACGTGGTCTGCGCCTTGCTGCATGACATTGGCGACACGCTGGGTTCGTACAACCATCCGGACATTGCTGCGGCGATTTTAAAGCCGTTCGTCAGTGCCGAAAATTTGTGGATGGTGGAGAAGCACGGGGTGTTCCAGGGTTATTATTTTTTTCATCACTTGGGCATGGATCGGCATCTGCGCGAGCAGTTCAAGGAGCATCCGCAGTTTCAGGCAACGGCCGAATTTTGCGCCAAGTACGATGCGGCGGCGTTTGATCCGGAGTACGACACACTGCCGTTGAGTTTCTTCGAGCCGATGATGGAAAGGCTGTTTGCGCAGCCGAAGAACTCGATTTACAAAGCCGCAATGGAAGAGCGCACCACGGCCTGAGAACACCACGCCCCATTGTGGGAGCGAGCTTGCTGGCGAATGCGGAGTGTCAGGCAATGCTGCTTTGTCTGATGCACAGCTTTCGCGAGCAAGCTCGCTCCCACAGGGGATTTGTGTTGTTCAGGCGAGTTCGGCGACTTTGGCCGCTTTCAGCTCCGCCTCCCGCGCCTGCGCATCCGCCAGCCGATACAGCTCGATCGTGCCATCCCAATGCTCGATCAGCGCCGTGCACGACTCCACCCAATCGCCGCAATTAAGGTAATCCACCTCCCCCACCTTGCGGATCTCGGCGTGGTGAATGTGCCCGCAGACCACACCATGCAACTCGCGCTTCACGCATTCATGGGCGATGGCTTCTTCAAAGTCGCTGATGAAACTCACCGCCGTTTTCACCTTGTGTTTCAGGTACGCCGACAGCGACCAGTAACCGTAGCCATAACGCGCGCGCCAGTGGTTGAGCCAGCGATTGAGCGTCAGGGTGAATTCGTAGGCGGAGTCGCCAAGGAAGGCCAGCCAACGGTGATAACGGGTGATCACATCGAACTGATCGCCGTGAATCACCAGCAGATGCCGACCGTCGGCCGTGACATGCACCGCCTCGTCAACCAACTGGATATTGCCCAGAATCAGTTTGGAATACCGACGCAGGAATTCGTCGTGGTTGCCGGTGACGTAAATCACCTCGGTACCGCGTTTACTCATGGTCAGCAAACGACGGATCACGTTGGTGTGCGCCTGCGGCCAGTACATGCCGCCGCGCAGTTTCCAGCCGTCAATGATGTCGCCGACCAAATAAATCTTGTCGGCATGGTAGCCCTTGAGAAATTGCGACAAGTGCTCGGCCTGGCAATCGCGCGTGCCCAGGTGCACGTCGGAGATCCACAGGGTTCGCACCCGTTGTTTGCGACTGGGTCTGGCGAGCTCGGCGCTGGTCATGGGCAACCCTCTGCGATGTTTTCGCCACTCTGCGCCTGCCCGGTTAATCGACCATGACAAGCGTGAGTCAGTCGTGTGACAACGCATCCCGCGTGCGCCGGTGTAGACTGGCGACCTGCCCGGAGACCCTGCCATGCGTCCGATCCTCACCTTGCGTCAGTACACCCACGACCTGATCGCCCACAGTCACGACCACGCGCAATTGGTGTTCGGGTTGTCCGGTGCGCTGGATTTCGAGGTCGAGGGTTGTGGCAGTCAGGTGCGTCAACAGAGTTTCGTAGTGATTCCGTCCGGTGCTCATCATGCCTGCGGCAGTCCCGACGGCAGCCGCTGTCTGGTGCTCGATATCCCTGAAGGGCCATGGCTGACGGATTCGCTCGGCGAGCATGCCGAGGCCAGTCACCGCTTGCTTGATCAGCCTGCGCGCCTGTCACTCGACTCTGGTCAAAGCCAATTAGTCAGTTGGCTGGCAAACAGTCCCGTCAGCGATCCATTGATCGCCCAGCAAGGTGCGGTGTTGCTGCTGGCCAGCCTCAATCATGCGCATCCTGCCGAACTCGCCGCCCGCCGTTTGCCGTATGCAGCGCTGGATGCGCACATTGAGCAATATGCGGCGTATCCGCTGCAAGTCGCCGATCTGGCGCGAGTGGCCGGGCTGTCCAGTGCGCGTTTGCATGCACGGTTCATGGCCGAATGCGGGCAGACACCGATGGATTACATCCGCAGCCGTCGCCTGCATCTGGCGGTGCAAATGCTCCGCGACACAGTTTTGCCGATGGGCGAAATTGCCAGCCGCGTCGGTTACAGCTCGCAGAGTGCTTTCTCGGCCGCCGTCCTGCGTGAATTTGGCTCATCACCCGGCCAGCTTCGGCGCGATTCCCGCGACAAAAGACGATAGTCTGCCGACAGACTCATGGTCTTCCCCGGTTCAATATCTAGGAGCTGCCGCAGGCTGCTCCTACAGTTGAAATCGCGTTTGAGATAGAAGGACTGCAATGACTCCGCGTACCGCCCTTGGCGCTCTGCATATCGGTGCTTTAATGTTTGGCCTGACCGGTGTGTTCGGCAAACTCGCTGCCGCCTCCCCCGCCGTGATCGTCTTCGGTCGCGCCGCTTTCGCCGTACTCGCCCTGGCATTCTTTGCCCGTTTCGCCAGTCAACACCGCTGGCAGAAACTTCAGGCCGTGGACTGGCGGCGCCTGGCCCTCAGCGGTGTGTTATTGGCCGGGCACTGGGTGAGCTTCTTCATCTCGGTGAAGATCGCCGGTGTCGCCATCGCAACATTGGGCTTTGCCAGTTTCCCGGCCTTCACGGTGATTCTCGAAGGGCTGATCTTCCGCGAACGCATTCGCGCCAACGAGATTCTGCTGGTGGTACTGGTGAGCATCGGCCTGATTCTGGTGACCCCGGCCTTCGACCTGGGCAGCGGCGCTACCGTTGGTTTGCTTTGGTCGGTGCTGTCGGGCCTGCTGTTCTCGCTGCTGTCACTGACCAACCGCGCCAGTTCCGGACGCATCCCGGCGGTGCAGGCGGCGTTGTGTCAAAACGTCGTGGTGGCGCTGTGTCTGCTGCCGGTTGCAGCACCGCTACTCAGCGAGGTGCGGGCACTGGACTGGCTGTGGATCGGCTTGCTCGGGGTGTTCTGCACCGGCGTCGCTCATAGCCTGTTCGTCGCCAGTCTGGCGGTGATCAAGGCGCGCACGGCGGCCGTGGTGTTCGCGATGGAGCCGGTTTACGGCATTACTGTCGCCTGGCTACTGTTCAATGAAAACCCGACGCCGAAAATGTTGATCGGCGGCGCGTTGATCATTGTCGCCATCGTCGTGTCAGCGCGGATGTCAGGCCATGCCGACAAGAAAACCGTCGCCGCCGAGGCCGCGTCTCACTGAGTGCGGTCGTTATGGCCGAGGTCGCGGTCAGGATCGATCTGATCGCGAACTCGTTGCTTCAGCACCTTTGCTTCCGGAAAGCCGCCGTCAGCCTTGCGCTCCCAGATCTGCACGCCCGCGCAGGTAATCTGAAACACTCCGCCGGTGCCCGGCACCAACGAGACTTTGCCAAGGTCGTCGCCGAAGGTGCTGAGCAGCTCCTGCGCCAGCCATGCGGCGCGCAGCAGCCATTGGCATTGGGTGCAATAGGTGATGACAACTTCTGCTTTTGCGACAGTCATGTTCGCTGAAACTCCTGAGACAGAGGGCGCCGCTATAATAGCCGGCTTTAACGCTTGCCCCGAGACTCACAATGCGCCGTCTGCTGTTCTGCCTGCTGCTTGGTTTCCTTCCTCTGCTTGTCCATGCCAGTGAGGCGTCACGACCGAAAGTCGGTCTGGTGTTGTCCGGCGGTGCCGCGCGCGGGCTGGCGCACATCGGCGTGCTCAAGGCGCTGGAAGAACAAGGCATCAAGATCGATGCGATCGCCGGCACCAGCATGGGCGCGGTGGTCGGCGGCCTGTACGCCTCGGGTTACAAGATCGATGAGCTGGAAAAACTCGCGCTGAGCATCGACTGGCAAGCCGCGCTGTCCGACGCCCCGCCCCGTGAAGACGTGCCCTTTCGGCGCAAGCAGGATGACCGCGACTTCCTGGTGAAACAGAAACTGAGCTTTCGCGACGACGGCAGTCTCGGCCTGCCACTGGGCGTGATTCAGGGCCAGAACCTCGCCCTACTGCTGGAAAGCCTGTTGGCGCATACCAGCGACACCCGGGATTTTGACAAACTGCCGATCCCGTTCCGCGCCGTGGCCACCGACATTGCCAATGGCGAAAAAGTGGTGTTCCGCAAAGGTCATTTGCCTCAGGTGATCCGCGCCAGCATGTCGATCCCGGCGGTGTTCGCGCCGGTCGAACTCAATGGCAGGCTGCTAGTGGACGGCGGCATGACCGACAACATCCCCCTCGATGTGGCGCGGGAAATGGGCGTCGACGTGGCCATCGTCGTCGATATCGGCACACCGCTGCGCAATCGCAAACAACTGACCACCGTCGTCGATGTGCTGAACCAGTCGATCACCCTGATGACCCGCAGTAACTCCGAAGAACAACTGGCCGCGCTGAAACCCTCCGATGTGCTGATTCAGCCCGCGCTGGCGGCGTTCGGTGTCACTGATTTCGGCAAGGCTCAGGAGATGATCGACGCCGGTTACCGGGCGACCCGAATCCTCGACGCGCGCCTCGCTCAGCTCAAACCCGACGAGTCTCAGGACGCCGAACTGAACGCCGCGCGCTCACCGGGGCAGCGTACGCCGGTCATCACCGCGATCCGCGTCGAGAACGACTCGAAGGTCGACGACGATGTCATTCGCTATTACATCCGCCAGCACATCGGCGAGCCGCTGGATCTGGGGCGTTTGCACTCGGACATGGGCACCTTGTATGGCCTCGATTACTTCGAGCAGGTGCAATACCGCGTGGTGCACAAGGGCGATGATCACACACTGGTGATCAGCGCTCGGGGCAAACGCAGCGGCACCGATTACCTGCGGGTCGGCCTCAATCTGTCGGACGACATGCGCGGCGACAGCGCTTTCAACCTCGGCGCCAGCTACCGCATCAACGGCATTAACCGCCTCGGTGCGGAATGGCTGACCCGTGCGCAGATTGGCGACAAACAAGAGCTGTACACCGAGTTCTATCAACCGCTGGACGTCGGTTCGCGTTACTTCGTCGCACCGTACGCCTCGTTCGAAGCGCAGAACGTCGAAGCGGTGCTCGACAACGATCCGATCGCGCAGTACCGGGTCGAACGCTACGGTTTCGGCCTCAACTTCGGCCGCCAGATCGGCAACAACGGCGAGGTGCGTTTCGGTGTCGGCGAGGCCTGGGGCAAGGCCGACGTACGCATTGGCGATCAGGATCTGCCGAGTGAGAACTTCAACGAAGGCTTCTACGCGCTGAAGTATTCGTACGACTCGCTGGACAATGTGTACTTCCCTCACGAAGGCAAGGACGTCAGCCTGACGCTGATGCAGTTCGAACCGGGGCTGGGGTCGGACACGCGTTATCGACAGTGGGACCTGAAAATCGACAAGGCCATGAGCCACGGCCCGGATACGCTGATTCTTGGCGGGCGCTACGGGCGCACGCTGAACGACGCCAACGTCGTGACATCGAGTTTCCTCCTCGGCGGCGCGCGACAGCTCTCGGGTTTCCGTGAGGACGCGATTTCCGGACAGAACATCAGCCTGATGCGCGCGGTGTACTACCGCCGGTTGACGCCGCGCTCTTACCTGCCGCTGGATTTCCCGCTGTATGCCGGCGCCTCGCTGGAGCGTGGACGGGCGTGGAACAACGACAATGAGTTCGACAGTGGCTACATCAACGCCGCGAGCGTGTTTATCGGTTTTGATACGCCGCTGGGGCCGTTGAATTTCAGTTATGGGTTGAATGATGCGAATGAGCAGGCGGTGTACCTGAATCTGGGGCAGACCTTCTGATCAGGTCGCCTGACACTCCGTCTTCGCGAGCAGGCTCGCTCCCACAGGGGAACGCATTCCAACTGTGGGAGCGAGCTTGCTCGCGAAGGCGATATCAGATACACCGCAAATCGATCGGGGGTTCAGCGAATCCCCGCCAGTAACGTCCGCGCTGTTTGCTTCAACGGCTCATCGCCTTCCTTGAGCAACTCATTAAGCAGCGCAATCGCGCTGTCGATGTCACCGTCATCAATGCAGGTCTGCGCTTGTTCGAGCTTCCCGGAATTTTCGTCGTGTACCGGCGCCGCGTCCTGCAAATCCAGCGGCTGCAGCACCAGTGACGGCCCGGTATCAGCAAATTCATTGAGAAAATCTTCGTCCAGCGGCTCGGCGTCCGGCTCAGGGATCCACTCAAGCTCAGTGTCCTCACCGACCGCTTGCGGCAACTCGAAGTCCGGGGGCAGTACTTGCAGGCCGGAACCGAGGGCCGAGGTATCCGCCAGTGGTTCAGCCGTGGCCGGGCGACTGTCCTCAAGATCCCAACTGGAATCCATCGACAGCTCGCCCAGGTTCAACTCGAAATCATCTTCCGACGCCGGTGGCGCAGCAACAATGGGGGCCGCCGCAATTACCGGCGGTAGCGTGGCCAGTGGCGCGGCAGCCACCAGCTTCGGATGCCGCGCGCGGACATCCTGCAATGTCTGGGCATCTACGCCCAACTCACGCAAATGGCTTTCCTGTTGGTCAAATGCGGCGCTGTCACCCTGACGCCCCAGCACTTCAAGCAACTGCAAACCGATATCGGTGCGCTCCGGCTCTCTGTCCAGAGCATCACGCAACAGCCCGGCGGCTTCGCCCAGCCGGCCATAGGCCAGATAGATCCCCACCGCCTCCAGCACATCGCCTGCCGCCGGTTCCTCGCGGTGCTGGGCGGAAGCCTGAGTTCTGACGGGTTCTGCGTTTTCGGCTTCAGCCATGTCCGGTTCATCACCCTGCGGCAACAGGGGCAACGGCTCGTCAGTGGGTGTCTGTTGTTGCCGGCGACGGTGTATGAACAATCCGGCCAGTGCCCCCAGCAATAGCAACAAACCACTGAGCAATGGCCAGTTCAAAGCGTCATCGCTGGATTCAACCGGCGGTACAACCGGTGCCGGAGCTGGTACTGGTGTCACCACAGTCGGCGGCGCTTGCTGAAGTTCGACCAAGCGCGTTTGCAGGTCAGTGATCTGCTTCTTGCCATCGGCAATCTGCACCTCCTGTGCCTGCAGTTTTGCGTTGAGTTCGTCGACGGTCTTCTGCAGTTGCTGGTTCAGCAACACACTGGCGGCCAATTGGTCGGCCGACGCATCGTCGGCAGGCGGGGGCGCAGGCGTTGGCAGCGTATCGCGTCTGGCCTGAGGTGCCTGCGGGGCAGCCACAGCAGGTTCGACGGTGGGGAACCCGGAGGATTGCGCACGCGGATCCGGCTCATCGGTGGCCGGCACGATACCCGGCGAACCCGGTGGATCGATCAACACCGTGTACTCACGCAGCAAACGTCCGTTGGGCTGATCGAGCTGCACGAGGAAATTCAAAAAGGGTTCGTTGACCGGTTTGCTGGACGTCACCCGGATCATCTGGCGATTGCCATGCAGGATCGGGATGAACTTGAGGTCGTTGAGGAAGAACACCCGCTCGACCCCGGCCTCGGCGAATTCATCCGCCGTGGCCAGGCGCACCGACAGATCGGTTTGCGTCAGCCCGCCGACATCGACCAACGCGATGTCAGCCTTGAGCGGCTGATTGAGGCCGGAATGAACAGTGATGTCACCCAGCCCCAAGGCCATCGACCAGGCCGAATAGCTGAAAACACCGGCGACCAGCAACCATTTGGCGCCACCGCGCAGTACCACGTGCCGACTTGCGAGCATGAGCATCCCTTAAATAAGCAAAACCGACTTCTATGCGTTCGCACATCCGGTACGAACACGATATTGCCCAGTAGTTCTTATAGTCGGCTCAGCGCGATCTCTCAAAGATACGGCACGTGGATGTGCCTCAAGATTTTTCCAGGTTGCCCAGAATGTGCCCGTGAACGCGCATGCACACCTTCAAATCCGCCTCGTCGACGCCTTCGAACAACTCGTGGCGCAGTTGTGTGGCAATGGTTTCGATTTGTTCGATCAGCGGCAGCGCCGGTGCACAGAGAACGATTTTTTTCGCCCGGCGGTCTTCCATCACGGACTGGCGTTGCACCAGGCCCTGGCTTTCCAGACTATCGAGCAAGCGTGCGAGGGTCGGGCCCTCAACACCGACGCTCTGCGCCAGCTCTCGTTGGGTTGGCGCTTCTTCAAAGCGCGCCAGATGCAGCAGCACCAGCCAGCGCGCCTGGGACAGACCCAGTCCGGCCAGCCGGCGGTCCAGTTCGGCACGCCAGCCACGGGACATCTGGGCCAGTTGCATGCCAAAGCGGTGTTGATCGGTTAACGGCATAAAACACTCACGGTTAGACTGAAAATAAAGAAAATCTAATTATTAGCCAGCTAAGCATGAGCTGCAGTTATAGGCAAGTGGCGGTCTGTACTGAATCGTTACATCTTGAAAGCCCCCTCACCCTAGCCCTCCCGAAACGTCGGACCGCCCGGAGGGAGAGGGGACCGATTGGGGGATGCTTCAGAATTACGCCGACCTGATCCTGCTTTACCGAATCCATAATCGACTGGTTCTTTCAGATCGATGTCAAACCCCAGACACCTCACCCCAGCCCCAGCCCTCTGGGAGAGGGCTGGGGTGAGGGTTGCTCAGGCGAATTACATCTCGAATTCCGATTGCAACGCAGCCCGCACGCAATAAAGCACGCCTTCCGGCACACGACCGGCAAACAACTCGGCCACTTCGGCGACCGACGGCAACTCACCCTCGCCATCAAGGAACGCGTCCTGCACTTCACCCATCAACTCTTCAGGCAAATCCAGCGCCTGTTCGAGCGACAACTGCTGCTTGCCGATCGCCTCGGCAAGCATGGTGTAGACGTTCTTCTCCGAGCACTGCAACTGACCTGCGATCTGCAGCGGCGTCATGCCGGCGCGGGCCAGGGTGATCAGTTCGTGGCGCACGTCGGCCACCGCTTTCGGCGCCTCGACCTCGCCGCCGAGCACTTCGAGGAAGGCATCGCCATAGCGTTCCAGCTTGCGCGCGCCAACGCCGCTGACCCGGGCCATTTCTGCCAGCGAGGTCGGCTGGCTACGGAGCATCTCCAGCAACGTCGAGTCGGGGAAGATGACGTACGGCGGCACGCCATGTTCTTCGGCCAACTTGCGGCGCAGGGCGCGCAGGGCTTCCCACTGTTCGCGCTCTTCGCCGCGCACCAGTTGGCTGGCCGGGCTCTTGCTGGCGGTTTTGGCGGTGACCTGCGGTTTGAGATCGCGGCGCAGCTCCAGCGTGACTTCACCCTTGAGCAATGGCCGGCAACTGTCATTCAGACGCAGACCGCCATAGCCTTCGTGATCGACATCCGCCAGACCGCGCGCGACCAATTGGCGGAACAGCGAGCGCCACTCGCTCTCGCTCAGTGCCTTGCCAACGCCGTACACCGACAGATGCTGGTGGCCGAAGCTGCGGACTTTTTCGTTTTCCTTGCCCAAAAGCACGTCGACCAGATGCCCGACACCATAACGCTGGCCGGTACGGAAAATCGCCGACAGCGCCTGACGTGCGGGTTCGGTGGCGTCCCAGGTCTGCACGCCATCGATACAGTTATCGCAATGGCCACACGGCTCGGGCATGTCTTCATCGAAGTACGCGAGCAGGGTCTGACGGCGGCAGCGGGTTTCTTCGCACAGCGACAGCATCGCGTCGAGCTTGTGCTGCTCCAGACGCTTGTGCCGCTCGTCGCCTTCGGAGTTTTGCAGCATCTGCTTGAGCATCACCACGTCTTGCAGACCGTAGGCCATCCAGGCATCTGCCGGCAGACCGTCACGACCGCCGCGCCCGGTTTCCTGGTAATACGCCTCAAGGGATTTCGGCAGATCGAGGTGCGCGACGAAGCGCACGTTGGGCTTGTCGATGCCCATGCCGAACGCCACCGTAGCGACCATGATCAGGCCTTCCTCGTTGAGGAAGCGCTTCTGGTTGAAGGCACGTAGTTCATTGGGCAAACCGGCGTGATACGGCAGCGCCGGGAAGCCCTGCTCGCTCAAAAACGTTGCGACTTCTTCGACTTTCTTGCGCGACAGGCAATAGACAATGCCGGCATCGCTGCGCCGCTCGGCGAGGAACGCCAGCAACTGCTTGCGTGGCTGCTCTTTGGGCACGATGCGGTAAAAGATGTTCGGGCGATCGAAGCTCGACAGGAAGCGCTCGGCATTCTGCAGATGCAGGCGGGTGACGATTTCTTCGCGGGTACGCTTGTCGGCAGTGGCGGTCAGGGCGATGCGCGGCACGTCGGGAAACATCTCGGCCAACTGGCCCAGTTGCAGGTATTCCGGACGGAAATCGTGGCCCCACTGCGAAACGCAGTGCGCTTCGTCGATGGCGAACAACGCGATGTTCAGGCCTTGCAGGAACGACAGCATGCGCGGCTGCACCAGACGTTCCGGTGCCAGATACAGCATCTTCACTTCGCCGCGCTTGATCCGCGCCGCCAGGTCACGTTGCTGCTCGGCGCTCAACGTGGAGTTCAGCGCGGCGGCGGCCACGCCGAGTTCTTCGAGCGTGGCAACCTGATCGTCCATCAGCGCGATCAGCGGCGACACCACCACCGCCAGGCCATCGCGCAACAGCGCCGGCACCTGGAAGCACAGGGACTTGCCGCCACCGGTAGGCATCAGCACCAACGCATCACCGCCGCTGGCCACGCGCTCAATGATCGCACCCTGACGGCCACGGAAACTGTCGTAGCCGAAGATGTCCTTGAGGACGCGTTGAGCCTGTTCGAGCATAAAAACTCCAAAAATCTACCGATACATCCCTGCGCAGGCTGGTTCAGAACAGCCGGAGCTGCTTAAACAAAACGTAAGAGCGCATTGCACGACAACCGCAAGGCGGGCAGGGATCACAAAACGCGGCAGTATACCCGAGGCCTTCCCTGGACAGGGTGCCGCTGATAAGACACAGATAAACCTGCCACACATAAATCCCCCGCGAATACGGTGGGTCAGTCGATATATAAGGTGCCTGATACGCCGCTTTCGCGAGCAGGCTCGCTCCCACAGGTTTGGCATGCGGCCCGGCAATTGCGGCAAATCTGCCGTGCGGCTGGCTTGAGCGCGCAAGAAGGCCTAGAATTCCCGCATTGTTTATTCCCCAAGGTAGCCCCGTAATGTCCTTCGCTGAGCAACTGACCCGCCTGCAAGTTTTCCTCGACGCCGACGAGCTGCATGACGAGGCGCTGGATTACGTGGCCGCTCACGGCTACCTCACCGCGCTGTCGATCTGCGCAGAAGACGTACCGGAGCGTGAGTGGATCGACGCCCTGTTCGCCGAAGAGCCGCATTACAGCAGCGACGCCCAGCGCGAAGAGATCGAAGCCACCCTGATCGGCCTCAAAGCACACATCGCCCGTCAACTGGCTTCGGATGAAGAATTCGAACTGCCATGCGAACTGGACCTGGGCGACGAGCCTGATGATTCCGAACTGCGCGGCTGGTGCATCGGCTTCATGGAAGGCGTGTTCCTGCGTGAAGCGGCCTGGTTCGAAACCGCCGAAGAAGAAGTCAGCGAAATGCTCCTGCCGATCATGGTCGGTTCCGGCCTGTTCGACGAACAACCCGAGTTCGAAGACATCGCCAAGGATGCCAACCTGATGGACGACATGATCGTGCAGATCCCGGAAGCCCTGACCGCTCTGTACCTGCTGTGCCAGGCGCCCGACGAAAAACCGGCGATCCTCAAGCCACGTCACCACTAAGATCCGGCCTATGGACAACCCCATAGGCAACCGCCCCCTGATGTTGCGTTACATCCTGCTGGCCATCGGCTGGCTCAGCGTGGCATTGGGGGTGATCGGGATTTTCCTGCCCGTCCTGCCCACCACCCCTTTCCTTCTGCTCGCCGCGGCCTGTTTCGCGCGCAGCTCTGCGCGTTTCTATCAATGGCTGGTCGAGCATCCACGGCTCGGGCCATGGATCCGCGATTACCTCGATGGCAACGGCATTCCGCTCAAGGGCAAGGTCTACGCGATCGGGCTGATGTGGGCGAGCATTCTGTTCTCGTGCTACCTGGTGCCACTGCCGTGGGCGCGGGGGTTCATGTTGACCAGTGCGGTGTTGGTGACGGTTTACATACTTCGTCAGAAAACCCTGCAAAAACGCTGAATCACACGAGCCATCGATTTAACCGTTCATCCGAAACATGCGACTACCTGTCAGACCTGACAGTAGGCATCTCTGTGGGGGGGCGTTCTAATTCTTCCTGACTGGCACCGTCACTTCGAGTCCAGGTGCCGCCAACGGAAGGTCAATGCAAATGAACAGCCCGCTCACCCCAGATCGTTCTACCTCACAACAAGTGGTGTTATTCCCGCCGGATCGCGGTATTGGCGTGCTAGCGGTTGCCCCCCCCTATCCACTTGGACACAAACCGCAAAGCGACGGCGCCCTGGGCATCAATATCGCAATGGTGCATAGCGATCTGGACGGATTACTGTGCTACATCCTGGCCTATCTAAACATGGCCATCGGTGACCAGATCAGAATATTCATCGAAACCAGAGACCTGCCCGTCGCGGAATTTACTGTCACGGACGCGCATTTCGATGTCGATGGCCAGGCAAAAAATATCCCCTTTTACATATCGGCGGAAGACCTGGAATCCCGGTTCACGCCTCTGAAAAACGAGAACAAGGATTTCTGGTACACCGTTGAACGCGTCAGTGGCAACGGATCCGATCAATCGCCACCGATACCGATGTTTTACAAATACCCCGCCCCGGGTGAAGCGGATACCGATGGTGGCAAGCCGTTCAACCAAGGCCTGATGCTTGCGCAGGCCTCAGAAAGTGTTATCGATAAAACCGTTATCAATGACGGAATGTTCGTCACAGTACTTGAGTATTTCAATCAATCGATTGGCGATGTTGTGGTTCTGGCCTTTGGCTCACTGCGATTGAAATCCATCGTCACGGAGTTGGGCGATATCGTTTTTGAACTGACGCCGGAGCTATTAGAGACATTGGCGCCCACCAACAGTCTCGTGGTGCGCTGGCTGGTGTTCGATGTGGTGGAAAACTCAAGTGGCTGGTCGGATTCGCTCCTGCTCACCTACAAACCTGGCATCGTGCTGCTGACCGCACCGATTTTCGAGCAAGCCGACGCTGACAACGTGGTAAACCACGATTGGCTTGTGGGCGGCCCCATGAGCATTCTGGTCACGGGCGTATTCTCGGCAAACGATGTGGTTACTTTGACATTGAATGGGGTCACCCAAAGCGGTGTGCAGGTCACCGACAACTATTCCCAGACACTGATCGGTAGCAGCAGAACCCTCGCTTTCCCGATCGAAAATGAGCGCGTAAGCAATCTGATCAGAGGTTCACTGCGAGCAACCTATAAGCTGACCCGCGCGGGCAAGGTCCAGCAATCGAAGCCTGCCGACATCACGATCTCAGGTAGCTCCCTACCGTTGGGATCGCCGCTTGTCGAACCATTGGTCGACGGCAAACTACCCGTCGATACCGCCACTGCCTCCGTCACAGTCGCCCCTTACTGGCCATTGAAAAAAGGCGCAGACGTCAAGCTGCACTGGCAGACTACTGACATGGACGGCACCTTGGCACGTTTCACCTTCGGGCGGACCGTCACTGATCCGACAGAGAAAATCGTTTTCCAGATATCCAAGGAATACATTGAACGCTACGCCAGCACTCCTCTGACCGTCCAAAACACCATCACCAATCCAGGTGAAGTCGAAGTGTTTTCCGAGCTGACGGAGTTGATGATTGGCGATGCAGTGCAAATCGTTCTGCCACCGCCCTTCCCGGTACAGCCCGCCACCGTTCTGATCGATCCATTGGCAGCATTGTCGAGCCTGCGAGTGAAATATCCCGCGGCTGTGGCGAAAGACAGAGCTCGCCTGATACTCAGACAACTTCCTGGCGGGATTAAGCCTTTCCCCCTGACACCGCTGGATTCGAACAATGAAGCTGATTTTGTTTTGAACAGGCCTCTGATGGTTACCTTTCAAGGCAAGACCGCGGCATTTAGCTGGAACCTGAATCGCAATGGGAAAAAGATTGCTTCATCGGCAGCAGTCGAGATTTCCTTTCTGCCCATCGCAGACGAGGATGCAAGATTTCCTACACCGCGGATAACGGGAGTTTCCGGGGTGGTGGAGGTAAAAAAACTCACCTCCAAAAATACATTGGTGGTCAATTCATGGACGGGGCAAGCACCGGGACAGGCCCAGTTTCTTTGGTTTGAAGGCACCGACGAAAGTGGTGTCGCGGTACGCTATGACGTTCTTAAAGGCGAGCTGACCGGCACTACTTTCGGGCTCGCAGCGGGATTGCCGCTCGAATGGCTGCAAAGACTCAAGGATGGCACTTCACTGAGAATTTTCTTTGACGTGCGCTTTTGGGGGAACAGCAAACCATTGGCGTTTCCCCGCCAGACCTATCAGGTCGAATCCCTGGTTGAATTGCAACCGGTCATTACTTCGATCATGAACTCAGCTAATGTGGATATACCCCACGGCGACACAACAATCGACACCACTGTCACCGTCGAGGGTACTGCGAGCATTGAACAACCGATCGAAATTCTGGTGAATGGCGATTCGAAGATAGAACTGACAACGAAGGCAGACGGTAGCTTTTCAACGCCGGTGTCCGGATTTGCTTTCGATGTACGAACCGATATCCAGATTCGAGCGCTGTATGGCAATAACCTGACCTCACCTGTCCGATCTTTTATTGTCCGTCGAGCACTGCAAATCAACTCGGCTGCCATGGCGCTGCATGGATACCGGGTATACACCGGGTGGCCAACCACAGGGCTGGATTTCATCGGCAATACTGAAATCCGCACGGCCGCCTACGGGGTGCCTCCCATCAGTTACGTCAGTAGTAACCCGGGCGTGGCCTCAGTCGATGGAAACGGAAAAGTCACTGGCGTACGCAATGGCAGTGCCTTCATCACTGTTCAGGACCGCTTCAGCAGACTGACCTATAGCGTTTCAGTCAGGAATGTTTTCACCTTGGCGATTCACGGCGCCCCGATGGGCTATGGCGAGGCGATCAACTGGATGAACAGTGTTCCTGGCTCCATACCGTTGACCGCTGCCATATCCGCCATGCAGCGCGTTTACGGCGGCGACTATTACTGGCCTCTCAACTCAGGAGGCATCTACGGGATGTGCGACTACATAGGCTGCGCGTCTTATCATGGAGCGATATACCAAGTAAAAAATGGAGGTTACGTCTGCGTTCACATCAGTTACATCAAATACTGGCCTTGGTGCCTGAGACCGTATTGAGTCGCTGCCCACCTAACCAAGATCGGCGATCTCTTGCAGGTAGTTAGATTCCTGCAAGAGTCATCGACGCCTACGAACTTCGACCTTAAACAATATTGTTTAAGGTCGAAGTTTCAAGCCCCTCTTACAGCCCAAGCCCCCTGCGCCAGCGCTTACAGCTATGCCAGAATCCGCCGGACTGTGCGCCTTGGAGGCAGACTTCTCGTATCAGTCCCGCATGTCCTGGACCGCTCGTCTGAAATCAGCTCTCACCTGTCAGATCTGACAGTAGGCAACCGCGCCAGCCTGGCGCTCTAATTCTCCCTGTCGGTGCGCTTCATTTCCCACATCAGTGGCACGACTTGCGAGGTGAATGTCGATGAACAATCCAGTGACTAACGAGGGGTTTGCCGCCGGGCAAATCGTGATTTTCCCGCCGGACCGCAGCATCGGTGTATTAGCGGTAGCTCCGCCCTATCTGGTCGGTAACAAACCGCAAAAGGACGGTGCCCTAGGTATCAACATCCACATGGCACACAGCGACATTGATGGGGTACTGGGCTTTATCCTTGCTTACATCAATATGGCCGTCGGCGATGACATAGAAGTCTTCGTCGAACACAAAAATGCGCCCGTAGAGAAAATCAGGGTGACGGACGCACACTTCGATAACGACGGAAACGCGAAAGACATTCCCTTTTATCTTTCAGTTGAGGATCTGGAAGACAGGTTCTCGCCGCAGGTCAATGCGAACCAGGATTTCTGGTACGAGATTCAGCGCGTGAGCGGTAATACCGCAGAACCTTCACCCAGAATTCCGTTGTTCTACAAATACCCCGCGCCGGGCGAGCCGGATATTGACGGTGGCAAGCCATTCAACCAAGGCCTGAAACTGCCAGTACCTTCAGAAACCATCGTCGATAAAAGTGTCATTGAAGAAGGTATGAGCTTTGAGGTGAAGCAGTACTTCAACCAAAGCATCGGCGATAAAGTGATACTGAGTGTCGGTGCTCTACGACAGGAAATTACGGTCACCAAACTGGGTGATGTGGTCTTTGAGTTGACTCCGAGTCAGCTCCAAAAACTCGTGGAGCTCAAACCCAACAGCCTGGTGGTACGTTGGGCTGTCTACGATGTTGTGGAAAATGGCAGTGGCTGGTCGGACTCACTGCTGCTTCCGGTCGAATCCGAATTGAAATTGCTGGCCGCACCTTTGTTTGCAGTAGCCGACGCCAATGTAGTGGACTACGACCAGCTTGCCGGCGGCACCATGCCGATTGTGATCGTAGGTAACTTTTCCAGAAACGATTTGGTCGTACTGACCCTGCAAGGAGTTACTCGAAATGGAGAGTCAGTCACACACTCCTACAGCCAGACCCTGTCCATCGGCAGTCAGGTGCTGACTTTTCCGATCGAGAACGAACGCGTACGCAATCTGATCTCAGGTTCGGCCCGTGCGACATACACGTTGACCAAGGCAGGCCAGACTCAATACTCGAAACCCGCCGATGTGACTGTCTGGGGTACATCCCGACCATTGGGGCCACCGACAGTCGAACCCGTGATAGACGGCAAGTTGCCACTCGACACTGCCATGGCGAAGGTGACTTGCGCCTACTGGCCTGCGGAAAAAGGTGCACATGCCACGCTCCGTTGGCAAACCATCGATAAGGACGGGATTACGGTACTGCTCATTTTTGGTCAGATCGTCACCGACCCGACTCAGCCGATCGTCTTCAACGTGCCGGCCCGATACATCACCCCCTACGCCAACTCTCCTTTGATCGTGCAAAGCACCATCACTAATCCCGATAAGGACGAAGTGGTCTCGGAACTGACGGAGTTGATGTTTGGTGAGGCAATTGAAACTAGAGAAATACTGGAAAACTTCGACAGCCAGCGGCAACAATACATAGTTGCAGGCCAGAGCATAAATCTTCCCTCCATGCGTATCACTTACAACTCTGGCCCTGGACGTATAGGCATTGCTGGCTTGCTACCTGGTCATCCAGCAATACCCGGGCAACGAGAAGGTCATTTCTTCAATTCGTCGGACAAAAATGACTATGAGGGAGAGCAACACATTCGAATGGACTTTGACTCTAATTATCGCCGTATAAGTTTCTGGCATTCATACATGAACGTGTTAGTGAAACTAAACTTTTACGGGCGAACCGGCCAACTCCTCGGTTCCACGGAGATACAAGGCCAAAATCATAATACTCCTGTGTTCTTTCAGTATGAAGCAAGCGGTATCGCCCGCATTGAATTCGTTCATCCTTGGGATTGGTATGCATTGGATTATTTCAAACTTGAATCCTGAACAAGATCAAAACACAGGACCTTTGATATTTCGACTAGAAAAACCTGGATTTCCAGTAACAGCGAGGGTGTATTGAGCGTCTCAGGCTCCGCATGGGAACGCGCTCCGCCTGTTATGTGGGCTTGCCTGTTAGTGCCCCAGGCGATTAAACAAGAATGTTTATTCGAATTGGGAATAAAAGGGTTCAGGCTACAGACGCTTGCGCCCTTGCCTACAGCTAAGCCAGAATCCGCCGGCTTGTGCGTCTTGGGGGTGGGTTCTATCGTGGGTCGGTCGCTGACACATCAGTGATCGGGTCTCGCAGACCGTCGATCTCTGGACGCACAACACCGGCGCTTTTTATGGCGGCTGTACGTGGGAGACCTTAGGGTCTGCCGGTTCTAGAGTCCCGGTCTGCGACCCGCGTATAGCTGCCACCTTCTTTTCGTATCGCAGCGAAATGTGGCGGCTCCCCCGACTCTAGGAGCTTTACCATGATCAAACCCACACCCAACCCGCCCGAAACCGATCTCGCCTCACCCTACGAATCCCTCGACTCAAAAAAGCTCAACGACGCCGCCACGTAAAACCCGCTCGATGTACGCCGTGACCGCAGACATCAAAAACGAGAAGCTGCTGGCCAATGCTTGCGAAACACTCGCTTCGGCCAAGACCATCGCCCATGACGCCGGCGCCCTGTTGCCGGCGTCGCAACGGCGGACGCTGTTGGGGCTTGCGCAGTTGATCATGCTCGGGGAGCTGGCGGTGAATCGGGTGATGGATAATCTGGAGTTGCCGGGTTGATGCAGGCGTGATCAACCGCTGAGTTATTCGGCGTCAGATCAGGCGCTTTCGCGAGCAGGCTCGCTCCCACAGTTAACCGCACTCCAATGTGGGAGTGAGCCTGCTCGCGAAGGGGCCAGAATTAGCAACGCCATACCATGAGACAGAAAAAACCCGCCGTCCCGGTTGTACGGGACGGCGGGTTTTGTCGTTTCAGGCGTCGCTTACACCGTATCCACCTTCAACGAATGATCATTCAGCATCCCACTGATGATCGTCGCCGTGTCATGCCCACCGGCAACCACCCCGCCCGCCCCCGGCGTCACGCCGTAGTGGCTGGCGAGGTTGACGCCGGCCAGATCAATCGTCTGGTTCGGCGTCGCACCGGCCATGGCGCTGACGTCGATGCTGGTGAGGACCGAGGCGCCGCTGCCGGTGACGGTGAAGTGCAGGTAGTCATCCAGCGACGCTGTGGTGCCGTTTTCACCTTGCAGCAGTTGCGACAGGTCGAGCTTGTCGGTGCCGGGGGTAAAGTCGGTGATCAGGTCGTGGCCGCTGTTGCCCTTGGGCCACTGGAAGGTGTCAGCCCCTGCGCCGCCGGTCATGGTGTTGTTGCCCATGCCGCCGATCAGCAGGTCATCACCGCCGCCACCGTTGAGGATGTCGTTACCGAGGCCACCGTTGATCACGTTGTTATTGTTGTCGCCGGTCAGGGTGTCGTTGAAGTTCGAGCCGACAAGGTTCTCGATCCCGGTCAGGGTGTCAGTGCCGGCGCCGAAGGTGTTTTGCGCACCGAGCAGGCCGAGGTTGACGGTGACGGCAGCCGTGGCGTGGGCGTAGCTGGCGGTGTCGCTGCCAGTGCCGCCGTCGAGCAAGTCATTGCCCGGGCCGCTATACAGCAAATCATTGCCTGCGCCGCCGTGCAGCTCGTTATTGCCTGCGCCTGCGGTGAGTACATCGTTGCCGTCGCCGGCGTTGATGATGTTGTCGCCGCTGCCGGCCACCAGCACGTCATCCCCTGCGGTGCCGGTGAGGGTGTGGCCGTCCTGATAGCTGATGCTGACGTTGGCCGTGTCGCTGCCGCCATGGTTGTCATTGGCGGTGTAGGTGCCGTGGAAGTCCGGGGTAATGTCATGCGCCCCGGCGTAGTTGAGGGTCATGGTCAGCTGATAGTTTTCCGCCGCGTTGGGGTTACCGCCGCCGTTAGGGTTGGTGATGTTGGTGATGTGGATCTGATAGACGCCATCGGCCGACGCGGTGAGGGTTTGCCCGTCCGCCAGGGTTGTGTAGGCGCCACCATTGATCGAGTACTCCATGGTGACGTGACCGGCCGCCAGGTTGTGATCGAGGTTGAGGGTTTCGCCCTGGCGCAGGTTGACGGTGATGCGGTCTTCATCGTTGGCGTTGCTGTTGGTCACTGCACCGAGATAGCCGCTGACCACCAGCAAGGCAGTCATGGTCGCGGCGTTGGCGCTGAACGAACTGCGCACGTTGGCCAGGTTCTGGTTGGCGGCGGTGTTGACGTTGGTGCCGGTGAAGTTGATCGCCCCGGTGCCGGTGAAGTCCGCCGCTTTCGAGATCCAGCCCGTATTGAAACTGGTCGGCGTGGCGTTGAGCGTATCGCCATTCGGATCGGTGTCGTTGGCCAGCAGCAACTCGCCCGGCACGACAATATTGCCCGAGAGCACGTTGGTGATGACATGGTCGTCGACGGCCACCGGCGGCGCGTTGGGGATCACTTTCACGGTCAGTGTCGAGCTGGCGAGATCGCCGTCGTTGTCGCTGACGGTGAAGCCGATGTTCTCGGTGATGACCACGGCGGTGGTTTTCTGCGAGGTGTAGGTGTAGTCGCCGCTGTCGAGGTTGACCACCAGTGTGCCGCCATTATTGGTGGCGATGCTCAACGTGTTGTTCACGGTGTTGAACGTCCCGTGATTGGTGCCGCCGCTTGGCGTCAGCGAGCCTTGGCCGCTGAGGGCTTTCGGATCGTAGGTGTAAGTGGTGCCGTCGACCACGATGGACTTGATGAAACCGCCATCGGCGCCGAAGGTACCGCCCTCGCCCAGCAACGAACCGGTGACCGGCGCACCCTGCACGGTGCCCGAGAGCACCGAGTTGAGTTGATTGAGATCGGTGACCACCACCGCATTGGTGTTGGTGTGGCTGATGCCGTCATAGGCCAGCGGATCGAGGTTGGCGTTGCTCACACCGCTGCCGAGGCCGATCGCGTAGTTCTTGATGTTGTTGGCATCAAGGAAGTTTTTCAGCGCGGCTTCGTCAGCGGCGTTGATGTCGCCCTCGTTGGGTTTGCCGTCGGAGAAGAAGTAACCGACGTTCTGCGCCCCAGTGAGTTTGCCCGAGGTGTTGAACGCGGTTTGCATCACCGCTACCGCGGCGTCGTAGTTGGTGCCACCGCCGGCGGTGAGTCCGGCGAGAATGGTTTTCGCGGTCGCGACATCGACCCACACCGAGGTTCGGTCAGTGGCGTTGCTGCTGAAGGTGACGAGCTGGACTTTGACATCGCCGAGGTCGTCGTACTTGTCGAGCAAGGCGCTGATCGCCTGCTTGGCCAGCGCCAGCCGCGACAGGCCCGGCACACCGGAGGCGTCGGCCATACTGCCGGAGATGTCGAGAACGATGAGCAGGTTGGAATCGATCTCCACCGCCGCCACCGAACGATCCGAGGCCACGGCTTTTGGCACGTCATCAACGATGTTCACCACAAGGGTGCTGGTGGTGCTGTTGCCCAGTGCATCGGTGGCTTGGTAGGTGAAACTTTCGCTCAGGGTGTTAGCGCCGTCGTTGGCGTTCGGCGTGGTTTTCGGCGCTGAGGTCAGCGTGTAGGTGTAGGTGCCGTCGGCGTTGAGCTGAATCTGCCCGTAGCTGCCGGTGGCGCTGCCGACCAGGGTGTAGGTGATCGCGCCAGTGCCACCAGTGACTGCGCCGACCAGCGTGCCAGTCGCGGTTTCACCGGTGTTGGTCGGATCGCTGCCGGTGACCGTACCGGCGGCCAGATCCTGGCCGTCCTTGGTCAGGTCGAGGGCTTTTTCATACACCGTTACGTCCTGATCGACCGAGGCCATCAGTTTGCTGTCGGCAACGTTGATGGTGATGGTCGTGGTGCTTTCGTCGCCGTCGCTGTCACGAATGGTGTAAGTGAAGGTGTCGGTGGCGCCCGGTGGGCTCACCGAGTTCGGGTTGCTGTGATAGATGGCGTTGCCCGCCGCATCGAGGGTCAGGTAACCGAAGTTGCCGTTGATGTTGCTGTTGAGGCCACCGATGGCCGAGGTGCCGGTATTGCTGCCGGCGCGCACGCCGATCACCGTCGCGGCGCCATCGGCACCGCTGATGTCATTACCGAGCACGCTGACGTTGACCGTACCGCCCTCGGCCACCGAGCCGGTGTCGGGTTTGGCGCTTGGCAGGTCATCGATGATGTTGACGTTGATCTGACCGTTGGCAGTGCTGCCATCGGTGTCCGTCGCCACCACGTTGAAGTTCTCGGTGAGGCTGTTGGCACCGTTGGCGTTCGGGTGAGTTTCGTTGTCGACCAGGGTGTAGCTGTAACTCACAACACCGGTCGCGGGGTTGTAACCGGTGACCGTGAAGGTGCTGCCCAGCGGCGAAACCACCGATTGCGGGAAGCCTGCGGCAACGCCGTTGGTGACCACGGCAATGCCGCCGACGGTGAGGGTTTGCAGGCCATCGAGCGCAGTGACGGTGAAGGTGCCGTTCTGGGTCAGCGCCGGGGTGTCGGGGCTGGTGCCGTCGCTGAGGTTTTTCTCGTAGACAGTCAGTTCGCCGCCATTGACGTCGAGGCCGTTGAGCAGCACCGGATCGTCATTGTTGTGGATGTTCAGCACCAGGTTGGCAGTGCTGGTATCGCCGTCGGCATCGGTCAGCGTGTAGGTGAACGTCTCGGTACCGTTGCCGCCGCCGTGCAGGTTTTTGAAGTCGGCATCGTTGGGGTTCAGGGTGTAGGTGTAAGTGCCGTTGGCGTTGAGCACCAGCGTGCCGTAGGTGCCGGTGAACGTGCCGGCGGTGATCGGCCCGGCATTCGGTCCGGTCGCGACCACATCGGCGCCTTGTACATCGTTGGTCAACACGTTGCCAGTCAGGGTCAGTTGCGTTTCCGAAGCGCTGTTGGCGTTGCCGTCACTCACCGCTTTTGGCACGTCATCGACGATGCTGACGACGATGGTGCTGGTGACGATGTTGCCCAGCGAATCGGTGGCCTGATAGGTGAAGGTTTCGGTCAGAGTGTTGGCGCCGTCGTCGGCATGCGGCGTGGTGCTCGCCGGTGAGGTCAGCGTGTAGGTGTAAGTGCCGTTGGGGTTTAGGACGATTTGCCCGTAGTTGCCGGTGGCACTGCCGACCAGCGCATAGCTGATCGCACCGACCGCGCCGGTGACCGCGCCGACCAACGTGCCAGACGCGGTTTCGCCAGTGCTGGTCGGATCGCTGCCGGTGACTGTACCGGGCGCCAGATCCGCGCCATCCTTGGTCAGGTCGAGGGCTTTCTCGAAGACAGAGACGTCGGTGTCACTGGTTGCATACAGTTTGCTGTTGGCGACATCAATGGTAATGGTGGTGGTGCTTTCATCGCCGTCGGAATCACGCACGGTGTAGGTGAACACATCCACCGCGCCCGGCCCGTTCACCGCATTCGGATTGCTGTGGTAGACGGCGTTGCCATTGGCGTCCAGGGTCAGGTAGCCGTAGGTGCCGTTGATGTTGCTGTTGAGGCCGCCGATGGCCGAGGTCGAGGTATCGGAGCCGGCGCGCACGCCAACCACCGCGCCGGTTACGGCCGGGCCGTCGGCGCCGCCAATGTCGTTGTTCAGGACATTGCCACTGACGGTGCCGCCCTCCGCCACAGACGCCGCGTCTGGATGAGCGCTGGGCAAGTCATCGACGATATTGACATTGATCTGGCCGTTGGCCGTGCTGCCATCGGTGTCGGTGGCGACGACATTGAAGTTCTCGGTAATGCTGTTGGCGCCGTTGGCGTTCGGATGGGTTTCGTTGTCGACCAACGTGTAGCTGTAACTGACCACACCGGTAACGGGGTTGTAACCGGTGATGGTCAGCGTGCTGCCGAGCGGCGTGACGACCGATTGCGGGAAGCCTGCGGCCACGCCGCCGGTGACCACGTTGATACCGCCCACGGTCAGGGTTTGCAGACCGTCGAGGGCGGTGACGGTGAACGTGCCGCTCTGGGTCAGTGCCGGGGTGTTGGGGCTGGTGCCGTCGCTGAGGTTTTTCTCGTAGACGGTAAGTTCGCCGCCATTGACGTCGAGGCCGTTGATGATTACCGGATCGTCGTTGTTGTGAATCTGCAGGACGAGGTTGGCGGTGCTTGTATCACCGTCGGAATCGGTGATGGTGTAGGCGAACGTCTCGGTGCCATTGCCGCCACCGTGGAGGTTTTTGAAGTCGGCGTCGTTGGTGTTGAGGGTGTAGGTGTAAGTGCCGTTGGCATTAAGTACCAAGGTGCCGTAAGTCCCGGTGAAGGTGCCCGGGGTTACCGGTCCGGTCGGTACGCGATCGGCACCTTGCACATCGTTGGTCAGGACATTGCCGGTCAGTGCCAGCTGGGTTTCCGACGCCGTGCCATTGCTGTCATCCACGGCTTTCGGCAGGTCGTCAACGATGTTCACGTCGAGCGTGCCGTTAGCGGTGGTGCCGTTGTCATCGACCACGGTAACGGCGAACTGCTCAGGCAGGTTATTCGCACCGTTGGCGGTTGGATGCGCTTCGTTGTCGACCAGAGTGTAGCTGTAACTGACCACGCCCGTGCTGGCGTTGAAACCGGTGATGGTCAGTGTGCTGCCGAGCGGAGTGGTGACCGATTGTGGAAATCCGGCAGCCACGCCGTTGGTGACGACGGCAATGCCGCCGACAGTAAGGGTCGTCACGCCGTCGAGTGCAGTGATGGTGAACGTGCCGTTTTGGGTCAGCGCGGTGGAGTCCGGTGTGCTGCCGTCAGTGAGGTTTTTCTCGTAGACCGTGAGTTCGCCGCCATTGACGTCGAGGCCATTGATGATCACCGGATCATCGTTGTTGTGGATCTGCAGGACGAGGTTGGCGGTGCTGGTATCGCCGTCTGCGTCGGTGATGGTGTAGGCGAAGGTCTCTGTGCCATTGCCGCCGCCGTGCAGATTTTTGAAGTCGGCATCGCTGGTATTGAGGGTGTAGGTGTAAGTGCCGTCGGCGTTCAAAACCAAGGTGCCGTAAGTGCCGGTGAATGTTCCCGGGGTCACTGGTCCGGTGGGTACGCGGTCAGCACCCTGCACATCATTGGTCAGCACGTTGCCGGTCAGGGTCAGTTGGCTTTCTGACGCTGTTCCGTTGCTGTCGTCGTTGGCTTTTGGCAGGTCGTCGACGATGTTGACGTCAAGAGTGCCGGTGGCAGTGGTGCCGTTATCGTCAACGACGGTGACGGCAAACTGCTCAGGCAGATTGTTCGCGCCGTCGGCGTTCGGATGGGTTTCGTTGTCGACCAGGGTGTAGCTGTAACTGACCACGCCCGTACTGGCGTTGAAACCGGTGATGGTCAGTGTGCTGCCGAGCGGTGTGGTGACCGATTGCGGGAATCCTGCGGCAACACCGTTGGTGACTACGGCAATGCCGCCGACGGTCAGCGTGGTGACGCCGTCCAGCGCGGTGATGGTGAAAGTGCCGTTCTGGGTCAACGCGGTGGAATCCGGCGTGCTGCCGTCGCTGAGGTTTTTCTCGTAAACCGTCAGCTCGCCGCCCTCGACGTTCAGGCCATTGATGACCACCGGATCGTCGTTGTTGTGAATCTGCAGCACCAGATTCGCCGTGCTGGTATCACCATCGGAATCGGTGATGGTGTAGGCGAACGTCTCGGTGCCGTTGCCACCGCCGTGGAGGTTTTTGAAGTCGGCGTCGCTGGTGTTCAGGGTGTAGGTATACGTGCCGTTGGCGTTGAGAACCAAGGTGCCGTAAGTGCCGGTGAAAGTGCCCGGGGTGACCGGTCCGGTCGGTACGCGGTCGGCGCCTTGTACATCGTTGGTCAGGACATTGCCGGTCAGTGTCAGCTGCGTTTCGGACGCCGTGCCATTGCCGTCATCAAAGGCTTTGGGCACGTCGTCAGTAATGTTGACGTCGAGCGTGCCGGTCGCGGTGTCGCCATTGCTGTCGCCAGCAATCACGGTGAACTGTTCGCTGAGGTTGTTCGCGCCGTCGCCGGCCGCGTGGGTTTCGTTGCCGTTGAGGGTATAGCTGTAAGTGACCACGCCAGTCGCCGGGTTGTAGCCGGTGACGGTCAGGGTGTTGCCCAGCTGCGAGGTGATCGATTGCGGGAAGCCGATCGGCACACCGCCAACGATAACGTTGATGCCGCCGATGCTCAGGCTGGTCAAACCGTCTGGCGCCGACACTGTGAAGCTGCCGCTTTGCGTCAATGCACCCGGGTTGGCCGACGAACCGTCAGGCAGGTTGGCTTCACTGAGGCTCAATTCGCCGCCCGCTACATTCAGGTCGGTGAGGGTCACCGGATTGTTCACCGGTGGCGGCACCACGACGGCCGGGGTGTCATCGCCGTTGTCGATTACCGCGTTGCGGCGTTCTTCAGGGAATTCAGGAATACCGCCGAACCCGGCGGTGGGGAAACCGATGATCGGGTCAACGCGTCCACCGACTTCCGTCAGCAGGACAAAACTGTGGCCGCCACCCGCCTCTCCCGGTGCACCGCCCGGGGCATTCGGACCGGCCGCGGTGGCTTCAGCGGTTTGGCTCGGGTCGTCACCGGCGGCGATGGCTTTCTGGATCTGCTCGACGTCGGTCAATTGCGCGTCGCTCGGGGTCACAGCCTCCGCGGCATTTACATGCCCAGCCTGACCCGCCAGCAGTTCACCGGTCATGGTCATGCTGCTGCCGCGTCCGAGGGTCAATTCCTGGCCGTTCTGCAGATGAACGGCGACGGCGCCTTCTGCACCGGTGATCAGTTGATCGCCAGCAAACAGGCGATCCCCCTCAACCAGTGCGCGTTTAGTACCATCAGCCGACTGGGCGAAAACCTGGCCAATGACTTTAGTGACTGTGCCGATGAGCGTTGCCATGTGAAATCCTCCGCTGCCGACCACCGTCGGCACTGGTAAGCGAAGCAGCCCATGGCTCAATCGGGTTGTCGGAGGGGACGCTCGCACCCTCGACAGTTCGTTTCGCAGGTGGCCTCTTTCGGAAACATCAGTGCTATCAAGCACTTCCGCATCCTGATCAAAGCTATACGCCCGCTAACGCTACGTAACGCTGATGAATCACCCGAGTGACAAAAATCTGTCACCCATCAGCCGCTACGCGTCCCTCCCCTTCAGCAGTACTTCGCCGTATGTCGCAAAGTGAGTGGAACTTTCCTCAAGCCTTTTTGCGCTCCCTAAAGCGCATAAAACAAAGGCTTTCGTGCTGAACAATGTGCCGGTTTTTCCAAAGCGCATAAGTTTTTTTCGGCATAAGCCTTATGAAAATTTTTTCTTAGCTACGCTTCAGGATGTTCTTAGCTCTGTTGTTACAAGAGTGAAACGCTTACACCACAAAATATCGTCAAATATTTGGCGACAGCAACACACCATCAGGACTCAGGGAGATGCACCCATGCGCGTTTTAACCCCCCTCTGCAGCGCGGTTTTGCTGGCCATGGCTTGCACTTCTCAAGCCCAGGCCATGAACCTTACCGAGGCTATTCAAAGCACCATCGCCACTCACCCGGAACTGGCCTCGCGCGTGGACGCGCGCCTGTCGGCGGATGAACAAGTCAAAGTCGCCAAGGGCGGCTTCTATCCGTCCGTCGACTTGAACGCTGCGTATGGCCGCGGCTACAGCGACAACACCAACACCCGGGCTTTCGGTAATCACCACACCGAAATCCTCAATTACACCCAGTCCGAGCTGCGTCTGCGGCAGATGCTGTTCGACGGCTTCAACACTGCCAACGAAGTCGAACGCACCAAAGGCGTGTCCAATTCGCGCGCGTACTACGCGCAAGGCACCGCTCAGGATCTGGCCCTGCGCACCATCGAGGTCTACCTCGAAGTGCTCAAACGCCGCGAGTTGGTGACCCTGGCCAAGAACAACCTGCAGGCGCACTTGCGGGTCAACGATCAGATCGGTTTGCGCACCGAGCGCGGCGTCGGCAGTACCGCTGACTCGGATCAATCGGTCGCTCGTAAGGCCTTGGCACAGAACAACCTCGACACCGCTGAAGTTGATCTGGCCGACGCCGAATCGAATTTCTACAGCGTCGTCGGGCGCATGCCCGATGAGCTGGAAACGCCAGCCTCGACGCGCGGAGAAATGCCGCCAGGCCTGCGCGATGCACAGCAGAGCATGGTCGACAACAACCCGTATCTGAAATCCGCCCAGGCTGACGTGCAATCGGCCGAGAGCCAGTACGAAGTCGCCAAATCACCGTTCTATCCACGCTTCGATGCCGAAGCGGCCGTCGGCGCGAACAACAACGTGCAAGGTGATGAAGGCCACGACAACGAATGGCGTGTGGGTGTGGTGATGAACTACAACCTGTTCCGGGGCGGCAGCGACAAGGCCCGGTTGGCCGCCAATGCCCACGACATCAATCAGGCGATGGACATCCGCAACAACGCCCTGCGCCAGCTCAACGAGAACATCCGCCTGGCGTGGAACGCCATGGAAAACGCGAAGAAACAGACCCCGACCGCCCGCGAATACGCCGAAACCACCAAACGCGTCCGCGCCGCCTATCAGGATCAGTTCGGCCTGGGCCAACGCACCCTGCTCGACTTGCTCGACAGTGAAAACGAGCTCTACAACGCCAACCGTCGTTACACCGAAATCCGCTACACCGAGGAATATTCGATGTACCGCGTGCTGGCAAACATGGGCCAGTTGCTGAGCAAACAACGGGTGGTGCTGCCGGCCGATGCGATCGCCTCGTCCGAAGTGAAAAGCGAAGCACGCCTGCCGGAACTGAAATAAGTTCCATGTTGATCGTTCCCACGCTCTGCGTGGGAATGCCTCAATGGACGCTCTGCGTCCGCTTTGGGACGCGGAGCGTCCCGGGCTGCATTCCCACGCGGAGCGTGGGAACGATCACGCATCGACCGTAGAGCGTGGGAACGATCAACCTGAGCCCGTTCAACAGAGGCGATCAATATGACCAGCATGGAACCCGGCCACACCGGGATCGATCCGCGGCTGAGCTTCGATGATCCGTTACTCGACGGTCTGTTGATCCTCTGCAAACTGCATGGCGCAACGGTCAGTCGCGCCAGCCTGAGTGCCGGCCTGCCTCTCGACAAACAACGCCTGAGTCTCGATCTGCTGCCCCGCGCCGCCGCCCGGGCCGGGTTGCAGGCACGAATTCTGCGCCGTGAGCTGAAAGACATCTCGCCGCTCAATCTGCCGATTCTGTTACTGCTCAACGACGGCCGCACCGCCGTGTTGCGGCGTTTCGGCGACGACGGCAAAGCGTTGATCCTGCCCAGTGAGGCCGATGGCGGCGAACAATGGATCAGTCGCGACGAACTCACTGAACACTACAGCGGCCAGGCCTTGTTCGCCCGTCCGCGCCACGAACTCGAAGACCTGCGCTCGCCGCTGGTGCCACGGGTGCACGCATGGTTTCGTGACACGCTGAAGCTGTCGAAATGGCTCTACAGCGACGCGATCCTCGCCAGTTTCCTGATCAACCTGTTAGGCCTGATGGTGCCGCTGTTCGTCATGCAGACGTATGACCGCGTGGTGCCGAATCAGGCCACCTCGACCCTGTGGGTGCTGTCGATCGGGCTGCTGATCGGCACCGGTTTCGAACTGGTGCTGCGGGTGGTGCGTGCGCACCTGCTCGACACCGCCGGCAAGAAAACCGATGTGATCCTTTCCGCGACTTTATTCGAGCGCATTACCGGCATGTCGATGAAGGCACGGCCGGCGACCATCGGCGGTTTCGCCCAGAGCATTCATGACTTCCAGGGCCTGCGCGAATTCCTCACGGCGGTGACGTTGACCAGCCTGATCGACCTGCCCTTCGTGGTGCTGATGCTGGTGGTCATCGGCCTGCTCGGCGGCTGGCTGGTGGTGATTCCGCTGCTGGCGTTTCCGATCACCATCATCTTCGCGATGATCATTCAGGTACGTCTGCGCGACACCGTGCAAAAGAGCCTGAGCCTCGGCGCTGAACGGCAAGCGGTGCTGATCGAAACCCTCGGTGGCCTGGAGACCCTCAAGGCCTGCAGCGCCGAAAGCGAGCGCCAGCACAAATGGGAAAGCACCCACGGCGCCCTCACCCGCCTCGACAGCCACGCACGCAATCTGTCGGCGCTGGCCACCAACGGCACGCTGTTCATTCAACAATTCTCAGGGATGGCGACGATTGTCGCCGGGGTCTACAGCATCATCGCCGGCAACCTCAGCGTCGGTGCGCTGGTCGCCAGTTACATGCTCGGCAGTCGCGTGCTCGCGCCGCTGGGGCAGATTGCCGGGCTGATCACCCGCTATCAGCAAGCGCAACTGACCATGAAAAGCACCGATGCGCTGATGGCCCTGCCGCAGGAACGCGACGGCAAACAGCGGCCGCTGGAGCGCACGCAACTGCAAGGTGCGCTGGACGTCAGCGGCGTGACCTTTCACTACAACGGCCAAAACGCGCCGGCGCTGAGCAATGTCAGTTTCAGCCTGAAACCCGGTGAACGGGTCGGCATCATCGGTCGCAGTGGTTCAGGCAAAAGCACCTTGGCGCGATTGGTCATGGGTTTCTATGAACCCGAAGAAGGCCAACTGTTGCTCGACGGCCTCGACCTGCGCCAACTCGACGTCGCCGACCTGCGCCAGCAAATCGGTTACGTTGCCCACGACCTTCCGCTGCTGGCCGGCAGCCTGCGCGACAACCTCACTCTCGGCGCGCGTTACATCAGCGATTCACGCATGCTCGAAGTCGCCGAACTGACCGGCGTTACCGAACTCGCTCGCCAGCATCCGCAAGGCTTCGACCGGCCGGTAGGCGAACGCGGGCAATTGCTTTCCGGCGGCCAACGTCAGGCGGTGTTGCTGGCGCGATCGCTGCTGCTCGACCCGCCGATCATGCTGCTCGACGAACCCACCAGCGCCATGGACAACAGCAGCGAGGACCTGCTGCGGCAGAAGCTGCACGGCTGGGTGCAAGGCAAGACGCTGCTGCTGGTTACCCATCGCACCTCGATGCTGAGCCTGGTGGACCGGTTGCTGGTGCTGGACAACGGCCGGGTCGTCGCCGACGGTCCGAAAGAAGCGGTCATCGATGCACTGCGCAAGGGCCGTGTCGGCTCCGCGGCGGTCTAGGAGTTGCCCCATGTCTGCTTCCACCGATAGTAAACAGCGCGGCTACTTCGACAGTTTCGGCAAAAGCGCCGAAGCCGAGTTCATGCCGGAAACCGCCGGCGCGTCCTTGCAGGATTCACCGCGCTGGTCGCGGATCACCGTGTGGCTGGCCGCAGCGTTGCTGATCAGCGCGGTGGTCTGGGCCAAATTCGCCGTGCTCGAAGAAGTGACCATGGGTGAAGGCAAGGCGATTCCGTCGAGCAAGGTTCAGGTGATCCAGAACCTTGAAGGCGGCATCGTCACCGAAATCTTCGTACGTGAAGGGCAAATGGTGAACAAGGGCGACACGCTGCTGCGCCTGGATGACACACGCTTTCGCTCGAACAAGGGTGAGAGCGAGGCTGATCGTTACGCGCTGACTGCCCAGGTCGAACGGCTGTCGGCGGAGGCCGAGGGCCGGCCTTTCAAGCTCTCCGCTGAGGTGATCGCCAAGGCGCCGCAGGTCGCCGAAGACGAGCGTTCGCTGTACGAACAACGCCAGCGCCGACTGGCCAGTGAGCAGCGCACATTGAGCGAACAACTGCGGCAAAAGACTCAGGAACTCGCCGAGTTTCGCTCCAAGCAGGGCCAGTTCAGTTCCAGTCTGGCGTTGCTGCAGCAAGAGATGAACATGTCCGAACCGCTGGTGAAAACCGGCGCCGTGTCACCCGTGGAAATCCTCCGACTGAAACGCAGTGCGGTGGAAATCCGAGGCTCGTTAAACGCGACGACACTGGCTATCCCCCGCGCTGAATCGGCGATTGCCGAGATCCGCAGCAAGATCGACGAGTCGGAACAAACCTTCCGTTCCGAGGCGGCCAAGGAGCTGAACGAGAAACGCACCGACCTGTCGAAAATCACCGCCACCAGCATCGCCATCGATGACCGAGTGACCCGCACCACGGTCATATCGCCCGTGCGCGGCGTGATCAAGCAAATGAAGGTCAACACCATCGGCGGCGTGGTTCAACCGGGCAGTGACATGGTGGAAATCGTGCCGCTGGAAGACAACCTGCTGATCGAGGCCAAGGTGCGGCCGCAGGATGTTGCGTTCCTGCATCCGGGGCAGAAGGCGATGGTCAAGTTCAGCGCTTACGACTACACGATTTACGGCGGGCTGAGCGCCAAGCTTGAGTTGATCGGCGCCGACACGATTACCGATGACAAGGGCAACAGCTTCTATCTGATTCAGGTGCGCACCGATAAAAACCATTTGGGCGGGGATGTGAAACCGTTGCTGATTATTCCCGGGATGGTGGCGACGGTGGACATTATTACCGGCGAGAAGAGCGTGCTGGATTACTTGCTGAAACCGGTGCTGAAAGCCCGGACCGAGGCGATGCGCGAGCGCTAGTCAATGTTGAGATTTGCGGTGATTGATCTGGCGCCTTCGCGAGCAAGCTCGCTCCCACATTTTGGAATGCGTTCCCCTGTGGGAGCGAGCCTGCTCGCGAAGAGGCCGGCACAATCAACGCCTATCTATCACCATGATTACGCTGAAACGTCTCCTCCCCCATCGCCGCAATCTGCCCCTCGATCAACGCCTCGAACGGCTTGAGCAACGGCTCGAATGACACCGACGGCTCCAGCGTCTGCAACGCCTGCACAATCGCCTCAATCGTCGACAACGCCCCCGGCCCCGGTGCCTTGCGCAAGCGATAGCGCGACACGCCGCCCTCGGCCAGTGTCACTCTTGGCAACGCCGCCAGCAGCGGATTGAGGTGTAACATCTTGCGCGCCTTGCGCCACGTGCCGTCCGGCACCACCAGCAACAACGGTTCATCGGACTCGCCATAAGCCTGCATCGGCTGCGCATCATCAGCCGGAAACAACAAGCGCGCCCGATACCCCGGCCGGTTCAACAGCGTCGGCAAATCCTCGAACACCTCGCCCACGATCAGCTCGGCATTGGTCAATCCCAGCGCCGCTAACCGCGCAGTGTTCAACGCATGATTGACCTCGCTCGGATGCTGCAACAGCAACACCCGCGTGCGACTGTCGAGGCGCGGGATCAACTCGCACAGGCAATGGGTCTGGGGGCGCAGGCAGCGCGGGCATTGGGGTCTGGACATACTTCTTTTTCCTACAAGCTAAGCCTGATTGAGCTGTGCTTTAAGCAAATCGCGGAAGGTCTGGATCAGCGGTTCACGGCTACGGCCCCGGCGCATGATCATCGAGAACGGCGCCTGATAACCAAACGTTGCCGGCAGCAGCACGCGCAAATCGCCCTTGTCGGCCCACGCCTGAGCATAGTGCTCCGGCAAGTAACCGATGTAGGCGCCGGACAGCACCAGAATCAGCTGCGCCTCCATACTTTCCACGGTCGCCGCGCTGTGTTTGAAGCCGTGGCGCGCGAGTTCGGCCTGACTCCAGTAACCGCGTCCGACCATACGCTGCTGGGTGATGACCTGCTCGGGAATCCGCCGCTCGTTGAACAATGGATGCCGGCTGCTGCAATACAACCAGTGTTGTTCGCGGTACAGCGGCATGTACACCAGACCGCTCATGCGCGAGGAAAATGCACCGATGGCCAGATCGAGGCGGTTGTCCTGCACGCCGAGTTGCAGTTCGTACGGACTCATCACCGACAAATGCAAATGCACCGCCGGGTGTTCCTGGCTGTAGGCGCCGATGGCTTCGGCGAAGGGCAAAGCCTTGTCGCTGACGGTGGAGTCGATCACACCGAGGTTGAGCGTGCCGCGCAGTTCGCCCTTGAGCGCGGCGGCGTATTGCTCGAAACCTTCAAGTTCGGCGAGCAGGCGCAGGGTTTCCTGATGGAACAGCTCACCTTTGCTGGTCAGGCTGAAACCACCACGGCCGCGATGGCATAGCACCAGGCCGAGTGCGGCTTCGAGCTGGCTCATGTAGGTACTGATCGCCGAGGTCGACAGGTTGAGTTCCTGTTGCGCGTTGGCAAAACCCTGATGACGGACGACGCTGACGAAGATGCGCAACAGTTTCAGGTCGGGTAAAGCGTTGGCCATGTCTACTCCAAGGATCGTTCCCACGCTCTGCGTGGGAATGCAGCCCGTGACGCTCTGCGTCACCTGCGAGTACGGCTGGACGCGGAGCGTCCGTGGATGCATTCCCACGCGGAGCATGGGAACGAGCAGGTGTGGAAGTCTGGCATTAGTTTAGAAAAATCTGAACTAAGTTTTTGCCCGTAGCGATTCTTTCCCCACACTACATTTCGCATCATCGGCCCCACAGCGGCGTCCGACCCCGTGCTCAACGGCGCGCCGACATAAATAAAACAAAGACGATGAGGCCTTACCCGTGGACAAGATTCTTCACCAACCACTGGGCGGCAACGAAATGCCGCGCTTCGGCGGCATCGCCACCATGCTCCGACTCCCCCATGTACCGACCGCTGCCGGCCTGGACGCTGCCTTTGTTGGCGTACCCTTGGACATCGGTACTTCGCTGCGCCCCGGCACCCGCTTCGGGCCACGCGACATCCGCACCGAATCGGTGATGATCCGCCCGTACAACATGGCCACCGGCGCAGCGCCGTTCGACTCGCTGTCGGTTGCCGACATCGGTGACGTAGCGATCAACACCTTCAACCTGCTCGACGCCGTGCGCATCATCGAAGAAGCCTACGACAACATCCTCGAGCACAACGTAATCCCGATGACCCTGGGTGGCGACCACACCATCACCCTGCCGATCCTGCGGGCGATTCATAAAAAGCACGGCAAGGTCGGTCTGGTGCACATCGATGCCCACGCTGACGTCAACGATCACATGTTTGGCGAGAAGATTGCTCACGGTACGACCTTCCGTCGCGCCGTCGAAGAAGGTCTGCTGGATTGCGATCGCGTGGTGCAGATTGGTCTGCGCGCTCAGGGTTACACCGCTGACGACTTCAACTGGAGCCGCGATCAAGGCTTTCGCGTAGTACAAGCCGAAGAATGCTGGCACAAGTCGCTGGCACCGCTGATGGCCGAAGTGCGCGAGAAAGTCGGCGGCGGTCCGGTGTACCTGAGCTTCGACATCGACGGCATCGACCCGGCTTGGGCGCCTGGCACCGGCACCCCGGAAATCGGTGGTCTGACGACCATTCAGGCAATTGAAATCGTTCGCGGCTGCCAAGGCCTCGACCTGATCGGTTGCGATCTGGTAGAAGTCTCGCCCGCTTATGACACCACCGGCAACACCTCGCTGCTGGCCGCCAACCTGCTGTACGAAATGCTCTGCGTACTGCCTGGCGTGGTCCATCGCTGAGGGTCGGGTCATGAACGAACGTGATCAGGTTTTGCAAGCGGCCGCCGACTTGGTGTCCGCCTTCGCCCGAAACGATCGCGAAGCTTATTTCGGCGCGTTCAGCGCCGATGCAAGTTTCGTCTTCTACACCCTCGACCAGCCGCTGCTGTCGCGCGATGCCTATCAGGCCTTGTGGGACCGCTGGCGCGCCGAGGATGGCTTCGAGGTGCTTGCGTGCACCTCGAGCAACGCCTTCGTCAGCCTGCAGGGTGACGTGGCGATTTTCATCCATGACGTGGCCACCGAGCTGCGCATGCAAGGGGAGCAACACTTCAGCCAGGAGCGCGAGACGATTGTTTTCAAGAAACAAGCGTCGAGCCTAGAACAACAAGGCCATTGGCTGGCCTGCCACGAACATTTGTCCGCAATGCCGGAAGGGCTGCCATCCCCTTAGCCAAAACAGGTGACGCTCACGCACGATGAGCGCGCCTTTATGATCGGAGCAGATCATGAATAACAACAACAACGACCAAAGCCTTACGCAGATTGAAACCCACGGGGTCGAACAGATCCCGGACCACGAACGCAGCGCAGGCCCGACGGACTTGTTCCGGATGATCTTCGGTGGTTCGAATACCTTTGCCACCGCCGTGCTCGGCAGTTTCCCGGTGCTGTTCGGTCTGTCTTTTCAGGCCGGCGTCTGGGCAATTGTGCTGGGCGTGCTGCTTGGCTCGCTGATCCTCGCACCGATGGGCCTGTTCGGCCCGCTCAACGGCACCAACAATGCCGTGTCGTCCGGTGCGCACTTCGGCGTGCACGGGCGCATCGTCGGTTCGTTCCTGTCGCTGTTGACCGCCATCGCGTTTTTCTCGCTCTCGGTGTGGAGTTCGGGGGATGCGCTGATCGGTGGTGCGAAACGCCTGATCGGTCTGCCGGAAACCGACCTGACTTTGGGCCTGGCCTACGGTCTGTTCGCGATTCTGGTGCTGACCGTGTGCATCTACGGCTTCCGCTTTTTGCTGTGGGTGAACAAGATCGCGGTGTGGAGCGCCAGCCTCTTGTTCCTGTTGGGCATCTTCGCCTTCGCCGGTCCTTTCGATGCGCATTACGCGGGCACCGTCAGCCTCGGGCAACCGGGCTTCTGGGCCGCGTTCATCGGCGCAGCACTGGTCGCGATGAGCAACCCGATTTCCTTCGGCGCGTTCCTCGGCGACTGGTCGCGCTACATCCCGCGTGAAACCTCCAAGCAACGGATCATGGCCGCCGTGGTGCTGTCGCAGATCGCTACCTTCATCCCGTTCCTGTTCGGCCTGACCACCGCGACCATCGTCGCGATCAAGGCGCCGGACTACATCGCGGCGAACAACTACGTCGGTGGTTTGCTGGCGGTGTCGCCGAGCTGGTTCTTCCTGCCGGTGTGCCTGATTGCGGTGATCGGCGGCATGTCCACCGGCACCACCTCGCTATATGGCACCGGGCTGGACATGTCCAGCGTGTTCCCGCGCGTGCTGTCGCGAGTGAAGGCGACATTGCTGATCGGTGTGCTGTCGATTGCCTTCATCTTCATCGGTCGTTTTGCGGCGAACCTGGTGCAGAGCGTGTCGACCTTCGCCGTGCTGATCATCACCTGCACCACACCGTGGATGGTGATCATGATCATCGGCCTGCTGGTGCGTCGCGGCTTCTACTGCCCGGATGACCTGCAAGTGTTCACCCGTGGCGAGCAAGGCGGACGCTACTGGTTCAGCCACGGCTGGAACTGGCGTGGTCTGGGCGCATGGATCCCGAGCGCGGCGGTTGGCCTGTGCTTCGTCAATCTGCCGGGGCAGTTCGTTGGTCCGCTGGGTGAAATGGCCGGCGGCATCGACATCAGTTTGCCGGTGACCCTGGGCCTGGCCTCGGTGGTGTACCTGACGCTGCTGAGCCTGTTCCCGGAACCGCGCGAAGTGTTCGGCCCGAAGGATGCCCGCAGCCAAGTCATAGAAAAACCTGAACTGCGTCAGGCCGCCTGACGCAGATCTCCTGTGGGAGCGAGCCTGCTCGCGAAAGCAATTTGTCAGACACATCTTTGTTGAATGTGCTGACGCCTTCGCGAGCAGGCTCGCTCCCACAAAGGGCAGCCACACCGAACCAAATTTGTTTCACCATAAAAAAGACAATCGGAGACACGCCATCATGGCTTTGGATTTATTCGTCGTCCTCATCTACGCCGCCGGCATGCTCTTGCTCGGCTACTTCGGCATGCGCAAGGCCAAGACCAACGAGGACTTTCTCGTTGCCGGTCGTAACCTCGGCCCGAGCCTGTACATGGGCACCATGGCCGCGACCGTTCTGGGTGGCGCGTCCACCGTCGGCACCGTGCGTCTGGGCTATGTGCATGGCATTTCCGGTTTCTGGCTGTGCGCGGCACTCGGTTGCGGCATCGTTGCGCTGAACCTGTTCCTCGCCAAACCGCTGCTGAAACTGAAGATCTACACCGTTACCCAGGTCCTGGAAAAACGCTACAACCCGATGGCCCGTTCGGCGAGCGCGGCGATCATGCTGGCCTACGCACTGATGATCGGCGTGACCTCGATCCTCGCCATCGGCACCGTCCTGCAAGTGCTGTTTGACCTGCCTTTCTGGGTTTCGGTACTCGTTGGCGGTGGCGTGGTGGTGATCTACTCGGCGATCGGCGGCATGTGGTCGCTGACCCTCACCGACATCGTCCAGTTCATCATCAAGACCGTGGGCCTGATGTTCATCCTGTTGCCGATCTGCCTGTACCGCGTTGGCGGCTGGGATGAGCTGGTGCTGAAACTGCCGGCGACCGCCTTCAGCTTCACCACCATCGGCTGGGACACGATCATCACCTACTTCATGATCTACTTCTTCGGCATCCTGATCGGTCAGGACATCTGGCAACGGGTGTTCACCGTCAAGACCGCCAAAGTCGCGCAATACGCCGGCAGCATCGCGGGCATCTACTGCATCGTCTACGGTCTGGCCTGCGCCCTGATCGGCATGGCTGCGCACGTGCTGATCCCGGATCTGGACAACGTCAACAACGCCTTCGCCGCCATCGTCAAACTGTCCCTGCCGGACGGCATCCGTGGTCTGGTGATCGCCGCAGCACTGGCGGCCATGATGTCCACCGCCAGCGCCGGCCTGCTCGCTGCGGCCACCACCCTGACTGAAGACCTGTTGCCGAAACTGCGTGGCGGCAAACAGTCGAGCCTGGGCATCAACCGTCTGTTCACCTTGCTCACCGGTATTGTCGTGCTCGGTATCGCGCTGGTGGTGAATGACGTGATCAGCGCCCTGACCCTCGCTTACAACCTGTTGGTGGGCGGCATGCTGGTCCCGCTGATCGGTGCGATCTTCTGGAAACGCGCGACCACCGCCGGCGCCATCGCCAGCATGGGCCTGGGTTTCGCCACCGCGCTGCTGTTCATGTTCAAGGACGGTCTGGACGCGAACACACCGATCTACTACAGCCTGGCTGTGGGTCTGGTGAGTTTCGTGGTGGTCAGCCTGATCTCCCCTCGCCCGGCGACCGTGGCGAGTACGATCTAAGCTCTGATGTAACGACTTGATGCTTTCTTCGACGGGTGTGGCGTCGGTTGCCACACCCGTTTTTTTCGTCTGGAGAAAATCATTTATGAAGATCGTTTCTCGCGATCAGTGGTTTGAAGTGAAAAACCTCAGCGATGGCATTCGGTTGATCCACGAGCCGTATATCCGCCCGTTCTATCGCTGCAATCTGTGGCATGTGCAGGGCCGTGACAAAGACCTGTTGCTGGACAGCGGTTCGGGATTGGTCAGCCTGCGCGAGCAGTTGCCGTGGCTGACTGAACGCCCGCTGGTGGCAGTGGCCAGTCATTGTCATTTCGACCATATCGCCGGGCATCATGAGTTTGCTGAGCGGTTGGTGCATCGCGCCGAGGCGGACATTCTGGCCGCGCCGGATGGCGAAAACGACTTGAGCCGCGCGTTCGTCGGCGACGACATGTTCGAGGCCCACCCGGATTGCCCGCTTTGCTACGCCGAATACCGGGTCAAAGCCGCGCCGGCCACCGGTTTTGTCGAGGACGGCGATGCGCTCGATCTGGGCAATCGTACGCTGCAGGTGCTGCACACGCCGGGGCATTCTCCGGGCGGGATCAGCCTGTATGAGGCGGCGACTGAAACCCTGTTCAGCGGCGACATCATCTACGACGGCCCGCTGATCGAAGACGCTTACCACTCCAATCTGCGGGATTACGCCGCCAGTCTACGTCGCTTGCAGGCGTTGCCGATCCGCACGGTACATGGCGGACATTTCGGCAGTTTTTCCGGGGAGCATTTGCGTTCGATGATTGACGAATGGTTGCGCCGCCACGACTGAGGCCTGCTGTACTCAAGCAGAACAACCATCAGAAAAATCTGCCATGAGAAGAGCTGCCGTGCGTGCCGCCGTGCACCGATACATCCGGCGTCTGCTGGAAACCCGTGAATTCAACGACAACACCAGCCTGGTGCAACTGGGCCTGGAGAAAGCCGATATCGAAGATCTGATCTTTCATCTGGAAGATGAATTCGGACTGACGGCGTTCACCGCCGAGGAAGACCGCATGCTCAAGACCGCGAAGACCGCGAACGACTTGAGCCGGTTTCTGCTGGAAATCGGCAGACATTAAAAGCAAAAGATCGCAGCCTTCGGCAGCTCCTACACGAGTCAACGTAGGAGCTGCCGAAGGCTGCGATCTCTTGATCTTGAATCGTGTGATCTCGGATCGGGGGCGTTACCGGCGCCGTTGTTGACGGCGGCGCTGCTCGTCATCGGTGCGAATCGGTACAGGTTGCAGAGGCGGTTCGATCAAACCGAGGGCAACACCCAAATCGTGCAGCCAGTTTTGAATTTTCTCTTTCATCGTCATGCCCCCTTCAGGGTGGTGCTGAGCGACCGGAATTCTGAGGCCGCTTCGCACTGATAATAGTCCGAAGTCCTACGCAATGCTCGGTCAAATCCGCAATGATCTGTTACTGAATTGAACAGAGTTCGCCGTCATTGGTTCAGGCTGTTTCTCGGGTTTCGATCTGAGCCGCAGGATAGACGGCCTGCTGCACTTCGATCCATGCATTGAGGTTGGCGCCGACCATGCCTTTGCGCCACATGAGCCATGTTGTCGCACCCACGAACGGCTCGGCCAAAAAGTGCGCGGCAACGCTCTCGCGGCCCGGCAGACTGGCGAGCATCGACTCTGACATCAATGCCACACCGCTGCCGGCAATCACGCAGGCGAGCATGCCCTGGTAAGACTCGATCTCTATCGCTCGCCCCATCGTCGCGTGGTAATGCGAAAACCAGGCCTCCAGGCGCATCCGATAAGAACAACCACGGCGAAAGGTAAACACCGATCGTCCTTCGACATCCTTGGCACTGCGCACGGGCGGATGGTCGGTTTCGGTAATCAGCACCAGCCGCTCTTCGCACAACGGCACGCCGTCAAGCCCGGCCAGTTCCAGTGGCCCGTCCACCAGTGCGGCGTCCAGGCGCCCGGTGAGCAGACCTTCGAGTAACTCGCCGCTGGGTGCCGACTGCACCTGCAGATTCACCGCCGGATACTGCTTGTGATAGCGCGCCAGCAACGCCGGCAAATGGATCGCCGCCGTGCTGTACATCGTGCCGAGGACAAAATCCCCCGCCGGTTGCCCGCCCATCACCGCCGCACTGGCCTGATCGCGCAACGCAAACAGTTTGCCGGTGTAGTCCAGCAGGACTTTTCCCGCAGGCGACAGTTGCAAACGCTGACGCTCACGAACGAAAAGCTCGACACCCAGTTGCTCTTCAAGCTGTTTAAGCCGGGTCGACAGATTCGACGGCACCCGGTGCAGGCGCTCGGCGGCGCGGGTGATCGAACCCTCCTCGGCCACAGCCTGAAAGATCCGCAATTGGCTGAACTCCACAACCTTTCTCCATAACAGAACAAGTTACTCACTATTATTCAATTTTAAAGAAAGTCAATCAGTCCTAGCCTAACGGTCATTGATCCTTCAAAAGAGTTCCGACCATGTCGCCCCTGATTCGCTTATCCGCCTGCTTCGTGGCCCTGATGATGGCCATGGGCATCGGGCGCTTCGCCCTCACCCCGCAAATGCCGCACCTGCTCAGCGAAGGCCAGATCGACCTGACAGCCGCTGGTCTGATTGCAGCGGCCAACTACCTCGGTTACTTGCTGGGCGCGGTGGATGCGATGTTCGCCCATCGCCCGCAGCAGGTTCAGCGGCGCCTGCATGGCGGCCTGTGGCTGTGCGTGCTGCTGACGCTGGCGTCGTTCTGGGCCAATGGCTTCTGGTCGCACTTGCTGTTGCGCTTCGGCACCGGGGTAGCAAGCGCCTGGGTCCTGGTGATGATCACCTCGTTGAGTCAGCCGCTGGCAGCGGCGGCAGGTCGGCCACGGCTGGGCGCGTTGGTATTTGCCGGACCGGGTTTGGGGATTTTTCTCACGGGTTTGTTGGCGCTGGTCTCACATCTGCTGCAGCAGACGTCCGCGACGTTGTGGCTGATTTATGCAGCAGTTGCGCTGGTGATGATGCTGGGCGTCTGGCGGATTCTGCCAACGCCCGTCGCAACGCCGACGATGGTTGCAGCGCCGGTCAGTCCATCGAATCGGGGCATCGGGCGGTTGGCCATGATTTATGCGCTGTACGGCGTCGGCTACATCATTCCGGCGACCTTCCTGTCGCAAATGGCCACAGCGCAATTTCACGGGGAATGGCAGGCTGACCTGTTCTGGCCTTGTTTCGGTCTGGCCGCGGCGCTTGGCGTGTTGCTGGTGAGTCTGCGGCGTCACGATCCCGAAACAACGCGCCACTGGTTAATGGCGACGCTGTGGCTGCAAGCGGCCGGTGTCTTTGCCTGTCTGCTGGGCAGCGGCATCGGCCTCGCATTGGGGGTGATCCTGTGTGGCACGCCATTTCTGGCCTGCATGCAACTGGTCATGCAGCGCTCGCGGGAACTGGCGCCGCACGCCACCCAGCGCAACGCCGGCATGCTCACCGCGTGCTTCGCCGTCGGCCAACTCAGCGGCCCGTTGCTGGCGGCGTTGAGCAGCCATTTCAGCGGCGGCCTGCAGCCGGCGCTGGTAATCGCCGGCAGCGGCTTGCTGATTGCCGGCGGTCTGGCGATGCAGTCGACTAGCGCTGGCCCAGCGCCTTGCGCAAACGCCGACGCAGCCACTGCTCGGCGCTGACAAAAGTGATGCCGAGCAGCACCAGCACAGCACCGATGACGAAGTTCACGCTCAGTTGTTCGCCGAGCAGCAGCACGCCAAAGGTCACGCCGAACAACGGCGTCATGAATGAAAACACCGCGAGGTTGGCTGCCAGATACCGGCGCAGCAGCCAGAACCAGATCAGGTAACTGAAGAACGACACCACCAGCCCTTGGAACAGCACGCTGGCCAGCGCCACGGTGGTCAGGCTGACGTGAGTGATCTGGCCGCTGAACAGCGCGATCAAGAGCAGCCCGACGAAGCCAACGATCAATTGATAGAACAGGGTCAGCGTCACCGGTGCTTCCGACAGCCGCGAGGCGCGCACGACCACCGTGGTCGCACCCCAACAGGCGCCGGCCAATACGCCAAAGGCATCGCCGAGCAGCATGCGCCGGTCGAGGTTGTCCCACGACACGCCGCCGGCGAAGGCAATCGCAATGCCAATGAACGCGAGCAGAATACCCAGCCATTGCAACGGTCGCAGACGCTCGCTGGCCAGCAGAAAATGCACACCCAACGCGGTGAAAATCGGTGCGGTGTAGAGGAACACCGACATGTGTGCGGCGGTGGTCAGCTGCAAACCTTCGGCGATGAAGAAGAACTCCAGACCGAACAGCGCACCGGCCAGCAAGCCACCGCGCCAGGTGTTGCCGACCTGATCCCAGCCGCCCTTCCAGCAGATCAGCAGCCCCACCAGCAACGCAGAGATCCCCGAGCGCGCGGCCGCTTGCATGACAGGCGCGATGTCCGGCGCCGCCCATTTGATCATCACTTGCTGCACGCCCCAGATCAGGCAGAGGCCAATCATCACCTGCAAGGCAAAACTGTCGGCACTGCGCCGCTCGACAATCACCGCAACACCTCGAACACACACAACATGGCAGGCCATCCAATGGTCAGAAAACAGTGCTGGGGATTATCAATCAGTCAGACGGAAAAAGCCGCCTGGAAAAGACATTTAGCTCTTCAGTGGCGGCAGGGGTGAATGGCTGTCGGCTGCGCCGCCATTCGCGAGCAAGCTCGCTCCCACAATTGAACGCATTTCCCTGTGGGAGCGAGCTTGCTCGCGAAGAGGTCCGCACCGCCAACCCGCATTTCGGATCAGACCGTGGCAAACCGCCTCGCCAACAAAAAACCAACAGCACAAGCCACTGCCGTGGCAAACGTCCCCCACGCCCAATCCATCAACGTCACCTGCACCGACCAGCCGCGCAACGTCGCCCAGTTGGTCAGGTCATACGTGCCATACGCCACCAGCCCCAACAACGCACCCCGCTTTGCCGCCCACTGCCAGGTCGCCGCCGGCAGCACCACAAACACCACGCTGCCAAAAACATACAGGCAATAAAAAACCGCTGCCGGAACCAGCAGCGGTTTTTCAAGCATCAGCGAACCCAGCAGTTCACGATAGGTCGGCGCCATCAACAGGCCGAGCCAGATACCGTCGAGCAACAGAAACGTCACCAGCGTGGCAACGTAGGCAATCAGCGCTTTTTTCATCGACCCGACCTCGTGTGTGCCCCATGCAACATGGGCCACCCAAGGCTCAGGTTAGTTCAATGCGATCGGCATGAATGACGATCTTGCCTTCCTTGTACAGCGCACCGATGGCCTTTTTGAAGTTGCCTTTGCTGACGCCGAACAGGCTGCTGATCAACGCCGGATCGCTCTTGTCGCTGACCGGCAGCGTGCCGCTGTTGTCGCGCAACTTGGCGAGGATCTTCGAGTTCAGGCTGCTGGCCGCTTCCTGGCCAACCGGTTGCAGGCTCAGGGCGATCTTGCCGTCGGCACGGATTTCCTTGATGTAGCCTTTCTCGCTCATGCCGGCGCGCATGAACTTGAAGATTTCGTTCTTGTGAATCAAACCCCAGTGCTTGTTGTTGATGATCGCCTTGAAGCCCATGTCGGTGGCTTCGGCAACCAGCAGATCAACTTCCTGACCCTGGCTGTAGTTGGCCGGGGTCTTGTCGAGGTAGCGATCCAGACGCGCAGTGGCGGTGATACGGCGGGTGTGCTTGTCGAGGTAGACATGCACCACGCAGTATTCGCCGGCGGTCATCTGGCGCTTTTCTTCGGAATACGGCAGCAACAGATCCTTCGGCAGCCCCCAATCGAGGAACACACCGATGCTGTTGACTTCAACGACTTTCAGACTGGCAAATTCGCCGACCTGAACTTTTGGTTTTTCCGTGGTGGCGAGAAGTTTGTCTTCGCTGTCCAGATAAACAAATACGTTGAGCCAATCTTCATCTTCGGTAGGAATATCTTTCGGAACATAACGATTCGGCAAAAGAATCTCGCCGTCAGCACCGCCGTCCAGATATAAACCGAAGTTAGTGTGTTTAACCACTTGCAAACTGTTGTAACGCCCGACTAAAGCCATTTCCAGAACCCTCATTGCGTGGGCGGCATTCTACCCGTTTTTGGCGTGGCCGTCGGGCGGCAGATCCGCACGCGTCGGAAATTAGCGTAACGCCTTGATTTTCCTTGTGCGCGGCTGGGTTGAGGTGCCGCTCGTCAGGCAGGCACCACCGCTCGCGGATGAATATCTCAATGCCTCCAAGCCTGAATGTTCTTATTTAAAACAGCAGGTTAGCCGGATATATCGCATATTAAATCGCGAATAATGCAGCACAGCGGTGGGTTATTCCGGGGGATATTTACCAAGCAATTGTCAAGTTATTCCTGTACGATGCCTGGCCGAGTTACTTTTCTACAGGTTAATGGCCGCCATGCGTGTAAAAGCATCCACCAGCAAAGCAAAGCCTGCTCCAGCCGTTGAAACCAGCGAATCGATCAACGATCAGATCGCAGCGTTCCTCAAGTCCGGCGGCGAGATCCAGCAAATTGCCAAAGGCGTCAGTGGCCAGACATTCGGCCCGTCCAAGCAGATCAGCCTGGGCAAGAAGTAACACCCGGTTTACACCCGTCCAGAGGCGCTTTGAGCTTCGAAGCGCCTGGACTGGCACCGCGCACCATCCCCCCGCATTAAACAAAAAATCCTTTTAAATCGACGAACGGCCTTCAATGCCGAGCATTCGCCGGTATCCTTGCACGCGTCTAGATCAAGCGTTTCAGCAGGCCCGCCGCCCTGCCCTCGCTGTTCATGGAGTGACGCATGCGCAAATCATCCTGTTTATTAATCGTAGGCCTTCTAGCCAATGCGACCGCGCACGCGCAGATTTTCCAGCGTGAACTCGGCGACTTCGATCTCAAGCTCGGCACTACGCCGACACGCAGCATGGCCCAAGGCCTGGTCAAACCGGCGGCAGTCGGCTCCTTCCATGGCGGCCTCGACCTGAGCCACGACAGCGGCCTCTATGTCGGCCAGTACGCACCGAGCATGGGCATCTCACCGGGCAAGAACCTCGAAATCGATTCCTACGTCGGCTTTAAACAACCTTTCGATCAGACCCTCGGCTACGAAGTCGGGATGATCCACTACAGCTATCCCAAGGTCGATACCCTCGACAGCCAGGAACTGTTCGGTGGTCTGAGCCTGCTCGGCAGTCGTTTCGGCGTGGCCTTCAGCAACGACCCGGATAAACAGAACAACACCTTGTTTGCCGATCTTGGCGGCAACCAGCCGTTCGGCATCGGCGTCAGCATGAAATACACCACCCACCAACTGAACACGCCTGTCGCCGTGGACGGTGGTTATGTCAGCAGTTTTACCGACTGGTCGGTGAAATTGTCCCGACCGTTCATGGGTATCGATCTCGACCTGATCTACAGCAATTCCAGCCTCAGCGGCAGCGATTGCTCAGCCTATTCCGGGCACAACAGCGAGTGTGACGGCCTCGTCACGCTCAAGGCTGCGCGCGCGTTCTATTGATCGGCTGAACTGCCGGGATCATTCTGCGTTCACATAGGAATCAGTCCCCTCGAAGCCAGGCTTACGCAAGGATTCGCCCATGTCTCGCTGGTTCAAGCACATCGCCGCTCTACTGATCTTTACCCTCGCCCTCGGCGCTTGCAGTCGCGTCGGCCTGGCCTATCGCAATCTCGACGTCATTATTCCGTGGACGCTCGGTGATTACCTGGACATGAACGGCGAGCAGAAAGACTGGTTCAACGAACGCCTCAAGGACCACCTGAGCTGGCATTGCACCACGCAATTGCCGGGTTATCTGGACTGGCTTGATCGCCTGCAGACCATGGTCGAAACCAATCAGGTCACCGATGCCGCGTTACAGGCGCGCACGACGGAAGCCAAGCAGGCCATTGCCGAAACCGCTCGAGAGATCACCCCGTCCGCCATCGAGTTGTTGCAAGGTCTGGATGACAAGCAAGTGGCCGAGATGAATGACGCGTTTGCCAAGGATCTGCGCAAGCGTCAGCAGGAATACATCAAACCACCGCTTGACCAGCAAATTGCCGAGCGTGGCGCGCGCATGGTCAAACGCCTGAACGACTGGCTCGGCCCCTTGAGCGCCACGCAAGAACAGCGGGTCATGGCGTGGTCGACCGCCCTGGGCGATCAGTACACCCAATGGATCGCCAATCGCGCCCATTGGCAGAAGCAGTTCAGTGCTGCCGTAGCCCAAGGCAAAAGTCCCGAATTCCCACAGAGAATCGAGACGCTTCTAGTCAATCGCGAGAGTTTATGGACAGCGGATTACCGCAAGGCCTTCGCCGAAACTGAAGCGCAGGGGCGCTCGCTGGCGGTGGACTTGATGGCCGAGAGTACGCCGCAACAGCGTCAGCGGCTGTTGAAGAAGATCGAGGGTGTGCGTAAGGACTTCAACGAACTCAAATGCCTCAAGGCCGCGCAAAAAACCTGACTAAAACGAAGATCAATGTGGGAGCGAGCCTGCTCGCGAAAGCGGTGCATCAGTTACCTCAAATGTCACTGACAGACCGTATTCGCGAGCAGGCTCGCTCCCACATGGGGATACATTGATCTCAGGCGATCTGGGCTTTAGACGCCACTTCATCGAAGGTTGCCTCGTCAAGCGCATCCTCCTGCTCATCCAGCACCTGACGCGGATGATCATTGCCGGGAATGCTGCTGTCGAGCAGGCTCAGCAGGCTGGAACCGCGTGGTGTCAGCACAAAGTTGTTTCCCGTGCTGCCCTCTTCATCCGGACGCGGTGCGATGTAACCGCGCAAGAGCAGCAACCTTTCATAGTCGCAGGCCACCGTTTTAAGGTGATCCAGATTCTCGATCGGCTCACCGGCGCTGGCTTTCTCCGCCGCGTAATCCTCGGCATATTTTCGAGGAGCGAAACTTTCGCCAGCACTGTTCTGCACTTCGTGCAGCAAGCGTTCAATCAAATCCCAGTTATAAGTCGTCATCCTGATCCAACCTCCGGTGCGCGTGATTTATGGCGCGTTCATAGGTTGTGACCTGAGCGGTTCCCAGCCGTTCAGCCGCATTTCCCGAGGCGACCGACCGGCGGTCTGTCGATTTCCAGCAGGGTTAAACGACTAGTCTGAAACAGACGGTTTCAACCCCGCAGGAGAAATCATCATGAACGTTGAGAATCATCCGGTGGTATCACGCGAAGAATGGCTCGCCGCCCGTAAACAACACCTCGCCGACGAAAAAGCCTTCACCAAAGAACGCGACCGCCTCAGCGCTGAACGTCGCGCCTTGCCATGGGTGAAGGTCGACAAGGACTACCACTTCCAGGGCCCGAACGGCGAATTGAAACTGGCTGACCTGTTCGGCAAAAACAGCCAATTGGTGGTTTACCACTTCATGTTTGCCAAGGACTGGGAGGAAGGCTGCCAGGGTTGCTCGTTCCTCAGCGACCACATTGATGGCGCCAACCTGCATCTGGCTCATCACGACATCGCGGTAGTAGCTGTTTCGCATGCGCCGTTCAACGAGTTCCAGGACTTTAAACGGCGGATGGGCTGGAAGTTTGACTGGGTGTCGTCAGAGGGTTGCGACTTCAACTATGACTTCGGTGTTTGCTCACGGGCTGAGGATGTCGCGGCCGGAAAAGCTACTTACAACTACGAAAAGACTGACAGCGCCGAAGAAGAAATGCCGGGGTTGAGTGTGTTTTATCGCGACGAAAAAGGCGACATCTTCCACACCTACTCAACGTATGCCCGCGGCCTGGACATGTTGGTCGGTGCCTACAACTATCTCGACCTCACGCCCAAGGGCAGGAACGAGGACGAGATCATGGAGTGGGTGCGGCATCATGATCGGTATGAGAGAGAAGCCAAAACCGGTTGCTGCCATGGCGGCCAGGACTGAAAAACGGCATAACACATTAAACCTGCGCCCCATCCAGCGTCGGCTATCAACATTGACAATGGATGGGGTACCCCCCAGAGGCGTATATGCCGTGCAGGAGTAGTGCTTATTCAGAACAACCGGAAGATTAACTCTCCAAACGCAGGACGATATACAAAGTGGTTACTAATGCATCATCGCCGTCATCAAGGTCTGGAACGTAAAATCTCATGCCAAAACTTTCCACGTCAAACCCGTCTTCGTTCAGGTCGGGACGTACACCGTTGCCACGAAACAATGCCAGCAAGGTAGAAAGTTTTTCGCCCACCAGTCTGTGCCCTTGCCAGGACACCGTACTTCTCTCGAAAAACTCAACGCCTTTCACGACATCCCGCTCGTCGTAGAACACATGCAGGTCGTGGCGTTTGAACGCATCAGTCGTGTTCACCGAGAATGCCGTTTTGGTAAATACCTCGAAATCGTTGCCCAGGAGGCTGCGCACCTGATCTCTGGACAACGTTCCATTCAAAGGCCCTACTGCTCCGAACATCGAAAATGGAAAGTCCACCCGCACTACCTCCTGAAATCGTTGGGATCTAGTTTGGAGGCATAGTCCAACATTTGTTTAATGCCTTCATCATATTTACTACCGAAATTCTTCCGGATGTCGTCGATATCCATCTGAATAGCGTCCATCAGGCGTCCCTCCTCAAGCAGCTCTTTCTGTCTTGCCCTGTAAGCTCTGGCATCGTCAGAGTTACCATTGCTCGCCGTTCGCTTGTGGTCCTCCGGGTCCATCTTGATCGCTGGGCCATCACGACTACTTATCGGTGCGCCTTTGTAACATTTCTGAGCAGGACAGTGGTGCGAGTCCAGCCCATCGTTTACTGGCTTGCTGGTGTCTCTGTGCGGGCCACCCAATACATCTGCAGGATCCTTCTTGACCACTGCAACCGTTCTTGTGACGGCCTTCATCCCAATGGACTTGAATTCTCCAAGTACCGCATCAATCAGGAAACGGGTAGCGACAACATACCCATCACCGTCGTACCTGTATTCCTCATTGCCTCCTTCGTGCTCTTGTTTGGCCGTCTCGTGGAGCTTCGTCAGATCCTCCTCTTTCTCACCCAGCAGCTTCGCCGCGAGCTTGATCGCTGCCAGATCTTTCAGCTCATCGATTTTGTCGCCATACGCCGCATTGAGTAATCCATTGGCGGTCATGCTCAACAGGAACTTCATCGGCCCCATCACAGCTTGCACCGCGATAACAGTGGCCTCAATTTTCTCCGTCGGCATATCCTTCGTGAGATCGATCAAGTCCAGAACTTGATTCAATGCCAACTGACCATGAGTGATCAGGTTTGCGGGAACCGGAATAGGCGGCAGCGTCATTGTTCCCGGTTTATCCGGGCCGCTTGACGGATCAGCCGTCATTTGCGGGCAGGTGTTGTTTGCGGTGCAGCTTTCCACCAGCTTTTCGTAATCTGCCGCTTGTTTCGCGAACTCCGACAGCCCTTTCAAAACTGTTTCAGGCAAAGATTTGATCTGGTTGGGATCAAGCCCCTGTCGAACGAAGTTCTTGGTGACTGCCAGAGCGCGCTCTTTGCCCAGCTCAGTGATTAGCGTTGGAGAGACATCATCGATGTCAACAAGCTGGGCATTGATCGCCTGATTCAGGTTTTGCAGAAAACTGGCGCCCGCCTTGGCCTGATCGAGCATGTTCTTCTTGAAGTTGATGACGTTATCGCCCCAACGTTCAAGCGTCTCCAGCGGATGACTGACGGCATCAATAGAAGAACTGCTCGCATATAACGTCGTGCGATGTTCCTCATCCTTGGTGATCTCATACGCCTTGTTTACATCACGATTCAGCCCCACCGTGGAGTCCTGCCCGGTAGCCCTGTCGTTACGCACGACAATCTGCCCCTCGCCCACCGTGGCATTCAGCGTCTGCTGACGGTCCTTGTCGTACTTGTAGCCCTCTACCGCCCAGCTGTTTTTGCTCTCGCCTTCCATGCCCTTGTTCGGCTTGTCAGCCTGGGCACCACCGCCTCCGCCGTAACTGCCGCTGACATTGAGGTAGTAGCCGTGCTCGTTATCCTTGCCGGTAATGTTGCGGTAGCCGAGGGTGTCGGTGTCGAGTTTCAAGTTGCCGTTGTCGGCGCTGATTACAGAGCCATCGAGTTGCGTATGTTTTTCGGTACGGATGTCGACTTTGCTTTTGCCACTGATAACGGTCTGGTTGTCGACCCAGTTGGTCTTGCCATTGGTTTCACCGTAACCCAGCGAGCCGCTGACCGTTGCACCGAAGCTGACCGCGACCGTCAGACTGGCGTCGAACTCTTTACCCTCGACCTTGCCGGTGTTCGGTACCGAGGTCACGGTGAGGTTGCGGCCGACATCACCGATAACTTCATCACCGCGTAGGGTCGCGCCAGCGATATTGGTGTCGCGACCGCTTTCAAAGCCCAGTTTGTTGCCGGCATACAGATAGGCTTCTTGCTGCTTGACGCCCTCTCTGTTGAGATCGCCGATGCCAACATTCGCCGAACCATAAACACCGAAGCCGTCCTGGCCGGCGATGATGCCGCCCTCCGCCCCCCAACTACGCCGATCGTGTGAACTTTCGTAGGCGTTTTGCGCCGAGAGAATATTCAGATCGTTGCCGGCCTTGAGGGAAATATCCCGTTCGGCCGTTGCACGAGTTCCGATCAGAGTCAGGTCGTTCTCGGCTTCAAGGTTGATGCTGCCGCCGGCACTGAGTTGCGTTGCCGTCGAAGTGCCCTGACTCGATTTGTCTACGGTGCCGGCATTGCTGACACCCACGCCCAGCTTGAATCCGCCGGTTGTGCCTCCTTTGACGCCGCCCTTGCTCTGGGTCGAATGTCCGTCGCTGCTTTCAGAACCGTGCGCGACATCAAAAGTGATGTCCTTGCCTTTGACGTTGATGTCACGGCCGGCATTGAACTGGCTACCGCTAACGTTGACGTTGTTTCCAGCGTCCAGCGAGATGTCATTACCTGCAGAAAGTGTCGACGGACGTTGAGTGACCGACGTCTGAGTCTGACTTGAACTGACGCTCGAGCCACCGATATGTCCGTCAAATTTTGGTCCACTGAAGAACTGGTCAAGGGTGTCAACCGACTTCAGTACACTTGAGCCCTTGCTGACCCCATCCTCACCTTTGCCAGTGCCCTTGAGGCCATCCATCGTGTTGCCTATGTTGTAGGCCGTGGTAACGGTGATGCCGTTGCGCTTGATGCTGTCACGGATGGTGACCTCGCTGGCCTCTTCCCTGGCATCGATGTTGATGTCGCGATCAGCCTTCAGGCGAATGTTGTTCTCGGCCGTCAAGTCCGAGCCTTGCTGGTTGATGTCGCGGCCGGCGTTTACATTGATGTTTATCCCGGCATCGATGGAACTGCCGGCTGCGGTGTAGCCCTTGTTATTGACGCCATGTTGAACGGTTTCACTGCCGGCGAACGTGGTGAAAGCATTGCTGTCGATGGTCTGTTTGATGCCAACGGTCTTGTCTGTCTCCCAACTGTTGCTGCGGTGATTGTCGATCGAGGCGACTACGTTGACATCGCGACCCGCATCAAGCGAAACGTTGTTGTCGGCACCAATACCGCTGCCGATGACATTGATGTCACGCGATGCCTTGAGAATCGCATCGTGCCCGGCATTGACCTGGCTACCGATACTCTCAGAGCTGACAACTTCACGCCCGCCATTGTGGGAGGTGGCAAAGGTCATGTCCGCGCCGAACCCTGGCGTTCCGGCTGCCCAGCCGATAGCGTCCTTCAGCGAAAGACCCAGTTTCTTCTTGTACTCTTCGGCGCGGCTGTACGCCTGATCATCGGCGGACGACAGGGTGATGTCGCCTTCCTTGTCCACAAGGCCCGCGTGCAGTTCGGCGTCGTTTTTGGCGTTGACTTCACTGGCGTTCAGACGAACATCGCGCCCGGCGAGAATCACCGTATCGTGACCAGCGTTCAGTTCGCTGCCGATCTGGGTAACCGATGTCTGCAAGTGACTGCTGCCGCTTTTGGACATGCCGAACAGACCGGTTTTGGTTTTTTTGCTGTAACTGCCCGACTCCTCAGTAGCGGAAAGCACTGCCACATCGTTGGTCGCACCGACAAACAGATCGTTACCGGCATTCATCTGACTGCCGATGATAGTAACGTTACGACCGCCATCAAGACTGAGGTCGCCGTCTTTACGTCTTGTGACGTTGACGGTCAGATCACGGCCCGCGTCGATCACTGACGCGACGTTTTCACTTTCATAGCTTTCTGTCTGAGTGGTCTTGCTGCGACCAAAGGAACCCTTCTTCTTCCTGTAGTAGTAAGAAGAACTCTCATCCTTGGCCGAGGCGACAGTAATGTCCTGCGCTGCGTCGAGGCTGACATCATCTTCGGCCTTGATTCGACTGGCGATGATGCCCAGATCGTTACCCGCTTTGAGCGCGATATCACGCCCGGCATTCAATACCGACGACTGCTGCGTGATGCTATGGGTTTCATTCGCGCGCTTTTTGCTGCGCGAGACGTAGTCGCTCTCATCGGCGGCCGAGGTGATAACGATGTCATGGCCAGAGTCGATGCTCAGATCGCGCTTGGCATCCAGCCGACTGGCAACAATCGCCACGTCACGATCAGCGCTGATCGACAGATCGCGCCCGGACGTCACTTCCGCGCCGTGCTGGGTAATCGTCTGATTGAGGAAATTGCTACCACGCGCATCCGTGCGCCGATCCTGTACCGAGGTGATGTTCACATCGCGACCGGCATCCAGCGTCATGTCACCGCCGCTTTTCAGCACACTGCCGATGTTGCTGATATCTCGACCCGCACCGATTGTCAGATCATTGGCCGCCTCGATACGTGCCGCACTGTTGAGCACATCACGATGCTGCAGCGTGCTGCCGTATTTGGAGTCATAGCCATACACATCGCGCTGGTTGATCACGTCACCGTTGGTGGCGGTCAGACTGACATCGCGCCCGGAAATAATGCCGCCCCCGCTGTTGACGATGTTATTGCCAGCCTTGAGCGTCAGACGTTCACCGGCCTCGATCAGTCCGGTGTTGGTGAGGTTGTTGCCGGCCTCGGCCGACAGGTTGTTCGACGCGCGAAGCGTGCCGGCGTTATTCAGATCGGCACCGGCGATAAGGCTTACATCGCCGCCCTGGATCAGCGCGCCATTGGGTGCCAGGCGGTTATTCGCCTGAGCCAGATACAGCACCGGCACCAGGACCTTTTCACCGTTCACTTCGTGTTCTTCGAGCCAGACGATGTCGTGGGTCAGCGCCGCCACTTGCTGCGCGGTCAGGGTCACGCCCATCGAAAGATTGAGTTCATTCTTGCTGGCGATGGCGTTGTTCATCAGGTACTTGAACATGGCTTCGTCAGAGGTCTGGCCGTCGATGAAGCGCTGACCCGTGCGGGCGACCACGGCTTGTTGCACCAGGCGCTGTTCAAACAGGCCGTCGCCCAAGCGCTTGGCGCTGTTGTCGGGGTCGTAGCCAAGCTTGGCCAACAGATAGTCCGAACTCATGAACTGCTTAAGATCGGTGAGTACCGGGTTGGTCTCGATCAGGTATTTGTGCGGGTTGGAGCGCACGCTGGTGTCCGGCAAGCCTTGGACACGCGGGACGTTGAATGTGGGGCCGCCACGATTGGGCAGCGTGACGCCAACGGGACCATCACCCGCGGCAGCGTTGACGTTTATGTCAGCAATTTTGTCGTTGAGATTCAGCGATGGTCGATCAGCCAACGCCAGTTCACGGTTTTTAACCGAAACCGGATCGTTCTTGTCGATCTGGAAATCCGTTGCATGTCTGACCGGCATGCCGCCTGCGTGTCCAGAAGGTGCAGCAGTAATGGTGCCAATGGTCCAGTCTTTGCCCGCAACAATCGTCTGTTCGCTACCGTCCTTGCGGCTGAGTCGGAACAGGCCGTTATCACCTGTTGGCAAGGTGAAGCCCGGCAGCGCCAGTGGGTTGACTTGCTGTTGAGCCAGATCCGGTGGCAACTGCGGATTCAAGAAGACTACGGTGGGTTTCGCGGAGTTCTTTACCCCGGTGTCAGCTGTGTCTTTTACCGTGCCACCGAAATTGGTGTACGGGTTCAGGTTGCCGTTGTTTATGGTGGTTCTGGCGTTGATCTGGACGGCCTGGCCGGCTTGAACGATGGAGGAAACGCTGCTGCCGCCATTGGTGAAAATCCGGTCATCACGTTGCTTCGCACCGGCCAGAATCTGTGAAGGCACTGAGACTTCAGCTCCGATGCCGAACTTGGTGTTCACATCATTCAGCCGCTGCTTGTCCAGCGATTGGTATTCCCAAAAGGAACCACCCTTATCGGGTTCGTGCCAGCCATGGATGTAGCTATATTTGTTTTTCGAGTTTCGCTCTGCATAACGTTGCAGATCCTCACTTACCCAGCTCGTCCGTTTATTAGGCAATCCACCGAGTTGGTAAACCCGCATCCGGGTGAAATTGCCCGATTGCAATCCAAAATTGTCGAACGTATCGACATCAAGCGTGATGTTCTTTCCGGCCGAAATCAGCGATGCAGTGTTAGTGAAGGCACCCACATTACCAGTCAGGTTTCCCGCCACCGAAAGCGAAGCTTGCGGCCCGGTAATCGTCGAGGTCGATTCAAAGTTCTCGTTAACATAAAAAGTGTTGCCGCTGAAAGTAATGTCCCCGGAGATAAATTTCTCCTCGCCAATCACCCCTTCCGTCTTGTTATTGAAGCTATTGGCCGACAGCGAAAAATCACCATCAACATTGATCGAAGCTGCGAGGTTATTAACGCTGTTCGCACGCCCGCCGTATTGCCCGCCAATCGTCAAATTGCCAATGCTGTAAACGTCACCGGTCTGATTGGTGAAATCGTTGACCAGCAGATTCATGTTGCCGCCGCTGAAAACCAGCCCCCGGTTATTCACCAGATTTGCAGTCCTGACGGTCAGATCCTGCGCAGCCCCCAACGTACCGGTGTTGCTCACCGCGCCGGCGTTGATCGTCATCGCATAGTTGGAGGTCAGTCGTCCGCCGGCATTGTTCAGCAGGCCACCGACGTTAACGGTGGTCAGGCCACCACCTCCAATGCTTGAAGCGCTGGTCAGGCCCAGTTGCGCAGCATTGAAGGTCATATCGCCCAGACTGCTGACACGACCATTACCGCCGTAAGTGCCGCTCAGCTGAATGTCCATGCTGCCATCGCTGGCGATCAAGCCTTCGTTGCTCCAGTTACCACCACGTCCTACCAGTTGATTCGAAGCCAGCAACTGCCCACTCGCCGTCTGCACAAAATTGCCGACATTCACCGTCAACCGCCCGGCCTGAATCACGCTGCTGTTGGTCCAGCTGTCCGCGTTCAGCGTCAGGCCGCCACGGGTCACCAGCGAGCCGCCGGCGTTCATCACGTTGGCGGTGGAAATGCCGAATTCACCGAGGCCGACATGCGTCACCGAACCGCCGGCGTTGAGGAAGCTTGGTGCGGCGAGAGTGAAATCGGTGTTGGCGGTTTCCACCAGACCGTTGCGGTTGTCGAACTGGCTGCCGATCTGAAAATCGGTTTTGCCGCTGGTGCCGAGCGCGCGCAGTTTGCCGCCCTGGTTGTCGAGGTTGGCCGCGCGAATCGCCAGTGTGCCGGCGCTTTCGATCAGGCCGCTGCGGTTGCTCAGGTTGCCGTCGGCGCCCAGTTCGATGCTGCTGCCGCTGATCTGGCCGTTGTTGTTGTTCATCCAGCCGGCAATGGTTTTCACCACGCCGCGCGCATAGATCCCGCCGCCGCTGTTGTCGAGGGTGTTACCGCCGGCGTTGAGCAGGATGTTGCCGGTGTTGGCGGCGATCCGTCCGCCGTCGCTGTAGATACCGCCGAGCGCTTGCAGGTCGAGGCGACTGCCTTCGATCTTGCCGCCCTGGCCGTTGCGCAACACGCCGTTCAGACGGGTTTGCAGCAGACCGTTGAGGCTTGAGAGCACACCGCCTCGGCTGTCGAGGCTGGCAGCGTTGAGGATCAAGTCGCCGTTCTGGGCGATGATTTTGCCGCCTTGGTTGTCGATCGCGCCGTTGCCGGTGTTCACGGTCAGCGCGGTCATGCTTTGCACCGCGCCTTTGGCGTTGTTCAGTGCGGCGGCGGTAATGTTCACGCCGGCATCGCGGCTGGACAGCAAGCCATCAGCGTCGTTGCGCAGCGTGCCACCGGCGGTGAGGTCCAGTTGGCCGTTGGCCGAGACGGTGCCGCGCTGGCTGTTGTTCAGATCGCCGCTGGTGAGCAGGCTCAGCAGGGTCTGGCTGATCAACTGGCCGCCCTGGTTGTCGATGCTGGCCGAGCGTTTGATCAACAGCGCAGCGCCGCTGCCGAGTGCGCCATTGACGTTGGTCAGGGCGCCGAGCAGATCGAGGGTGACGCTGTCATCGCCGACCAGACTGCCCTTCGTATTGTTCAGTGGGCCGCCAGTGAACGTCAGGGCTTTTTTCGCCATGACATTGCCGGAGGTGTTGTTCAGGCTGGCCGCGCGGATATCGAGGGTCTCGCCGCTTTTGATCAGGCCACCCGAAGCGTTGCTGATCGCGCCGGTGATGGTCAGGGTTTGTTTGCCGTCACTGCTGACGGTGCCGCCGCTGTTGTCCAGGCTGGCGGCGGTGATGCTGACTTCGCCGAGGCCGCCGATGCCACCCTTGCTGTGGTTGAGCAGCGCGCCGCTGAGGTCAATGTTGACGTTGCCGAGCTGGCTGGAAATCGCGCCTTCCAGGCTGTTGTCGAGGGTGCCGCCGCTGAGGCTCACGCCTTTCCAGCCGGAAACCAGACCGTTCTGGTTGTTCAGATCGGCCGCAGTAATGGTCAGTTGATCGTTGCTGATCAGGTTGCCGCCACGGTTATCGAGGCGGTTGCCGGTGAGGCTGAAGCTGTTGACGCTGGAGATTTCGCCCTGCTGGTTATTCAGGTCACGCAGGGTGGCGATGCTCAGCACGCCTTTGCTGTTGATCACGCCGTTCTGGTTATTCAGGTCGCGCAGATGGGCAATGCTCAACCCACCTTTGCCGCTGATCACACCGTCCTGGTTATTCAGGTCCTGCGCGCTGGCGCCCAGGTCAATGTTCAGGCCTGAGACGCCGACCAGCGTGCCACCCTGATTGTTCAGGCCGGTGCTGTTGAGGGTCAGTTGTTGTGCGGCGCGGATGCTGCCTTTGTTGCTGTTGTTCAGCAGGCCATCGACAGTCACCTCGATGTCGCTGTCACTGAGCAACACGCCGCCGTCGCTGTTATCCAGACTCGCCGCGCGAACCTGCAACGCAGCGGCGGCAATCGTGCCTTTGATCGAGGTCAGCGCCTTGTCGAGGGTCAGGGTGAGTTTCTGGTTGCTCAGCAGTTGCCCGCCGCTGTTGTCCAGCGACTTGGCGATCAGTTCAAAAGCCTTGTCGCTGGAAATCTCGCCGCCACGGTTGTCCACGTCGGCAAGGTTCTTCAGCCGCAACTGCTCCGGCGCGTTGATCACGCCGCCCTGATTGTTCAGCGCGCCACCGTTCAGATCGACGCTGACGCTGCCGCCGCTGAACAGTTTGCCGCCCTGCTGATCGAGACCCTGGACATTGGCGGCCAGTGTCTTGCCGGCGCCGAGGCTGCCACCGGTGTTGGTCACCTGAGCGGCAGTGATGTCGACGTGGTCGTCAGCGTAAATGTTCGCCTGGTTGTTGTTGAGTGCACCGGTGCTGATGCTGAGATTGGCCTTGCTGCTGAGTACACCTTTTTGCTGGTTATCCAGCGCGCTGCTATTGAGGATGAGATCACCATCGGTCAGCAGTTTGCCGCCCTGATTGCTGACGGCGCCGCGCGTGTCAACGGTGAGTGCTTTGGCGCTGGAAACGGTGCCGGCGTTGTTGTTGAGACTTTGCGCGGTGATCGCCAAAGCGCCTTCGTTGACAAGGCTGCCCTGTGCGTTGTTCAGATCCCCGGAGAGGTTGATCGCGAGGTCTTTCTGGCTGGTCAGGCGACCGCTGTTTTCCAGCGTCTTGCCGCTCAGCGTCAGCCCCGTGTCACCGGACAGCAGGCCTTTGTTGCGGTTGATGACGTCGTTGACCGTCAGCGCCAGATTGCCGCCGGCGAGCATGTAGCCGCTGTCGCTGTTATCGAGCCAGGCACCGATCAGGCTGACATCGCTCTTGCTCGACAGCTCGCCGCTGCGGTTGTCGACGCGAGTGACGTTGAGCTTCAGCGCATTAGTCGAACCGATCAGGCCTTCCTGACGGTTATCCAGACTGGCGGCGGTGATCGTCATGCCGCTGTCGGCGATGACCACACCGTTCTGGTTATCGAACATGCCAGTCACGCTGAAATCGACATCGCCGCGCACACGAATGTCGCCGCTGTTGTTGTTCAGACTGTCGCTGCGACTGTCGAGGCTGGCCGAGGCGATCAGGCCTTTGACGTTGCTCAGCGCGCGGTCGATGACCAGGGTGAGCTTTTCATTGCTCAGCAACTTGCCGCCGTCGTTGTTGAGGCTTTGTGCGTTGACGCTCCAGGCGTTGGCGGCGGAAATTTCGCCGGCGCTGTTGTTGACGTCCTTGAGGTTTTTCAGCAGCAACTGGCCCGGCGTATGGATGTTGCCGCGCTGGTTGTCGAGCAAACCGTTGTGCATGTCCAGGGTCAGGTCGCCGTTGCTGAACAGCTCACCGCCGTCCTGTTCGAGCGAGGTTAGCGACGCTTCGAGTTTCTGCTGACTGCCGAGGCTGCCGCCGGCGTTGTCCAGGTGTGCGGCGGTCAATAGTAGTGAACCATCGGTAGCGATACTGCCGCCCTGGCGGTTTTTCAGCTCGCCGGTGGTCAGGGTCGAATCGGCCTTGGCACTGATGAGGCCGTTGTCGCTGTTATCAAGGCTGCCACTTTTGAGGGTCAGGCCTTTCTGCGAGGCGATCAGGCCGCCCTGGCTCAGCACGGCACCGCTGGCAGTCAGCGCCATCGCTTCAAGGCTCGACAGTTTGCCCAGACGGTTGTCGAGGCTGCCAGCGGTGAGGGTCATCTGCCCTTCGCTGCTGATCAGGCCTTGCTGGTTGTCGAGGCCGCTGTCGAAGGTCAGCCCGAGGTTGCTTTCACTGACGATGCGCCCGCCAACGTTGCTCAGACCGATGCCGCTGAGGGTGCTCGCGCCTCTGCTGAAAATCAGGCCGTTGGTCGCGTTGATGATCTGCGCGACTTTCAGCGCCAGCGTGGTGTCGGACATCACCTTGCCGCCGTCGCGGTTGTCCAGGCGCGAGCCGTTGATGTGCAGGTCCAGTTGGCTAGACAGTGTGCTGGCGCGGTTGTCGATCTGCTCGACATTGACGGTCAGGGTCTTGAGCGCGCCCACGACGCTGTCCTGATAACTGTTGAGGGTTTTGCCGGTCAGCAGCAGATTGCCTTCGGCGACCAGTTCACCGTGCTGTTGATTGAGGCTGTCGATGTTGGCGTCCATATCGCCCTTGGTGGAAATCCGTCCGCCATCGTTGGTCACGGCTTTGGCGTTGAGGCTCAACAGACCGGTGGCGGTGAGCAGGCCGCCGTTGCTGTTATCCAGCGTATTGCCGTCGAAGGTCAGCGCCGTCTTGCTTTCGAGGCGGCCCTTGTCGCGGTTGTCCAGGGTGTCAATCAGCAGTTTGGCCGCCTGATCGGCGCGCAGAGTCCCGCCACGGTTGTCGGTGTTGGCGCTGCTGACGGTCAGGGTGTTAAGGCTGGAAATCTTGCCGGCGCGGTTATCCAGGCGCGTAGCCTGCACATCCATCGCGCCGTTGGCCTGAATCAGGCCCTTGTTCTGGTTGTTCAGTTGCTCGCTGATCCGCGTGGTCAGCGTGCCTTCGCTGGTCAACTGGCCTTGCTGGCTGTTGTCGAGCTGTCGGGCTTTTACCGTGAGATTCTGTTTGGCGCCGATCTTGCCGGTACGGTTGTTGATTGCGCCAAGGGCGCTGATGTCGAGCAGACGGCCGGCGCTCATCAGGCCGGCAACGTTGTCCAGCGAGGTGACGTTGAGAACCGCGTCGGTCTGGCTGCTGAGTTCGCCGTTACTGTTGATCAACTGGCCGATGTTGGCGGTGAGGCTGGCGTTGCTGGTGATCACGCCTTGGCTGTTGAGCACCTGCGCGGCATTGAGGTTCAGCGTGCTGTTGCTCTGCACTTTGCCGGCGTTGCGGTTGTCCAGTGTGCCGGCAGTGATCGCAGCGGTTTGCCCGCTGAGGATGCCGCCCTGGTTATTCAAGGTTTGCGCGGTGTTGACCGTCAGATTGCGGCTGGCGGTGAGGCTTTTGCCGGTGTTGTCGAGGTTCTGTGCGGTGAGGCTCAGATCGCCGCTGGCGTTGCGGCTGCCGTCGGCATTGACGCCGGCTTCGATGGCGCCGGCGTTGGTCAATTGGCCGCCGGCGCTGAGGCTGATGCTGTCACGGGCCGCGAGGGTCTGGCGGTTGGTCAGGTTGCCCTGGGTTTGCACATTGAGCGCAGTGCCGGCGTAAACCGGGCCGCGTGCGTCGAGGCTGGCGGCCTTGACGTTGACGGCACCAGTGGCCGAGGTGTCAGCCAGACTTAACTGGCCGTTGGCGTCTAGCTGGATATCGCCGCCACTGGCAATCAGTTTGCCGTCGAGTTTTACGCCTACACCGGCCTCGGTGCCGACCAGTTTGATCGCCCCGGCGTACATGCCGCCCAGTGCCGAGGAGTCGATGGCCAGTTGCGGTTTGCTGCTGCCGTCATCGGCGCGGGCCGTGGCATCGAGGGTTTGTGCGTTGACGTCATTGCGACCGGCAACGATGGTCAGGTTCTGCGCCTGAAGTTGCGCGTTGATCTTTGCGCTGCGCGTGATGATTTCGAAGCGGTCAACGTTGGTGGCGTTAAGCCCCGCACCTTCGATGGCCACCGAACCCTGATCCACCTGAAAGCGATTCAGTTGGCCGTTATCGAGTACAGGTTTGCCGGTAGTCAGCGTGACGCGCGGCGAGTTGATAAAGCCGCAGCCGTTGCAAGTGATGCCATAAGGGTTGGCAACGATGACCCGCGCCGACTGCCCCGCCACTTCCGTGTAGCCGCGCAACTGACTCGGGTTGCCACTGATGACTTCGTTGAGAATCGCCTGCGCCGAACCGCTGTTCTTCAGGTTCGGGTTGTCGATGATGTGCCCGCCCAGCTGGGTCAGATTATTCTGCGTCGAACCGTTGTTGAGGATCAGCCCCTGCGCACCGACGTTGTAGTCATGAAACTGGTTATGCGACAGCCCGCTGGCATTGGGCGTGGCAATGTTGATGATCGGCACGCCGTTGCCGGCACGGTCCAGCGAGGTATTCGGGTTGGCCACCACGATGCCGTCAGCCTGCGCCCACATTGGTTGCCAGAACATGACGTTCGCCAGCAGAAACGCCAGGCCGCGCTTGGGCATGCCAAGGAAAGACTCGCGGGTTTTTACGGCAGCAGCAGGCTGACGAGCGAGGAAGGCGTATTGGCGAACGTCCATGTTTAAAGTCTCTTTGCAACGGGCAAGTTGATCGGGGCAATCGACAGGCAAAGCAATCCCTACCCGGCAAAAATCAGAGTGCCGGCAGAGTGAAAGAAACAAATGGGGATAAATGCGCGTTTCGGTCAGAACGTCCGAAACGATGCGAAAACAATCGCAGTGCAGACTTCGAAAAGTCTGTTCGATCCCTCGAAAGCGCACATTGATATCAATGTGATGGCGCGATGGTAGATTGCCATCATTCTGGCGTCAATAAGTTGTAACAAGGCTTTTTTGGCGACCGCTCTAGAACGCGGCTTTACGGGACATGATTGAAGCTTTGCCGATAATCGCGACTTATCGGTCACACAAGTCGACGCGCATCAGGTGCATTACACTGAACTTTTCCAGGCCAGCAGCCCTCAACCGATCAACCCGCCTTGACCGAAACTGAGGCCGTCCTCCATGAAAATCCTTAACACACTATTGATCGCCTCCACCCTTGCCTGCGCCCTGCCCGTCTGGGCCTGCACGCCGGAAGAAGCCACCGAAAAACGCGAACAACTGGCCAAGGAGGTCGCCAAGCTCACCGAACAGAATCCGAGCAAGGCCAAGGAGATCAACGCCGAGTTGCAGAAGATGGATCTGGGCACGGCCAGTGCGGATCTGCCGGATAAATGTCAGTTGATTGATCAGCGGTTGAAAGAGTTGGGCACGGCGGAGAAAAAAGCGGAAAGCTAAAAGCCAGATCAAAAGATCGCAGCCTGCGGCAGCTCCTACATCGATCCCTGTAGGAACGGCCGAAGGCTGCGATCTTTCGCCCTTGAAAATGCATTAATGCATTTATTTATTTGCACAAACGCATAACCACATCTACGGTTACATCGAGCAACGAGATCGGAACCCGCCATCGGAGATGGCAACCCTTGCACACCGATCGCTCGGCAACACCGCTACACCCACACAAGCTGGACGCTTGTTTTCACTCATGGAGGATTGAAAAATGTTAACCACAGCAGCAACGCGATTTACCGGCGAATCACTGCCAAGGTGCCTGGCCGGCCATCTGCTCGACCCGCAACTCGCCGAAGTCGAAGCCGCTGAACAGCTCAGCGCCCTCGCCGCCGGCAGCCTCAACTTCAATATGCAGAAACAGACCCAGACCAACTGGTGCTGGGCCGCCGTGTCCGCCTCGGTCGGCAATTATTACGGCACCGGAAACTGGACCCAGTGTGGCGTCGCCAGCACCCAACTGGACCGCAACTGCTGCAATCAGCCGGGACCGTGCAACGTCTACGGCTATCTGGACTCGGCCCTGCAAACTACCCGCAGCTACAACGGCATGAATCAGGGCTCACTGCAGATGTCGGCCATTCGGAACCAGATCAGCATGGGCCGCCCTGTCGGCTTGCGTTGCGCCTGGTACGGCGGCGGTGCGCACTTTCTGACGATCTACGGCACCAACGGCGATTACGTGTTGGTCGCAGACTCGATCTACGGCTACTCGACCCGTGCGCTGAATGCGTTTCCCCGTGCCTACAACGGCGGCGGCAACTGGACTCACACCTACTTCACCGTGAAAAACTAGGAGGGCGACATCATGCAACTGACTTATCCAAAGGCGCCTTCCAACGGCGTACAGACTCTGCGTCCGGCGCTGCAAGCCGCGCTGCAATCCCAAGGTTTTGGCGCCAATCGCCAATTCGCCAACACGGCACCTGCGAAGATCAGTCTCAGCGAAGCCTATCGCGGCTACTCGCTCAGTCTGGATGACCTGAGCCACGGCAAAGGCCTGAAGGATGCTCGCCTCGGCGACTGGCATTACCTGATATTTGCCGACGGCGTGACAATTGCCGATGCGCAATTGGCCGAGGTGCGCGGGCATGTCGAGTTCGCCTCGTTGAACCACGGCGATCACGCCGCTGCAACGGTGAGTGCGCTGAAACTGGCGGAACAGGCGCCGCAACTTCAGGGCAAAACCGTTGAGTTGCGCGTGTTGTTTGTCTCGGCCCTGCACGTTGTCGCAATCTGGCTGCATGCCGACGGTGAAGACGTGCTGATCCCGATAGAGCCGACACCGAAGGATCTTGCGGTCACGCGGTTGTACAGCGAGGCAGCCTTGCTCGCTGCGCTGAAACCAGCAGCGGATCAAGCCAAGCGGCGCTTCGATGCCGACGCCAGTGGCCAACTCGGCAACTGATGGACGAAAAAAAACCCGGGACATTGTCCGGGTTTTTTATGCGCGCCTGAAACTTACTCAGCCGCAGGCTCGGCCGGCTTGCGGCGCTTGAGCGGGGCCATGCCGTCGCTGCTCACCAACGAGTCCGGCTTCGGACGGTTGGCACTCTTGCGCTTGGTCGGCGTCTTGGCGGCGGTTTTCTTCTTGTCGCCCTTGGCGTCGGTCTTTTTCTTCTTCACACCAACGGCTTTGCCCGAGGCCTTGACCTTTTTCGGCCCGCCGTAGGTGCCTTTGACTTCCTTGATGGTGCGGCGCTCGAAGCTCTGCTTCAGGTAGCGCTCGATGCTCGACATCAGGTTCCAGTCGCCGTGGCAGATCAGCGAGATCGCCAGGCCATCGTTACCGGCACGACCGGTGCGACCGATGCGGTGCACGTATTCGTCGCCGCTGCGTGGCATGTCGAAGTTGATCACCAGATCCAGACCATCAACGTCCAGACCACGGGCTGCAACGTCGGTGGCCACGAGGATCTTCACGCCGCCCTGCTTCAGACGGTCGATCGCCAGTTTGCGATCCTTCTGGTCTTTCTCGCCGTGCAGCACGAACGCCTTGTATTCCTGAGCCACAAGGCGGCCGTAGATGCGGTCGGCCATGGCGCGGGTGTTGGTGAAGACGATGGCTTTCTGATAGGTCTCGTTGGCCAGCAGCCAGTTCACAATCTGCTCTTTGTGCTGATTATGGTCGGCGGTGATGATTTGCTGACGGGTGGTCGAGTTCAGTTGGCTGACCGCATTGAGCTGCAAGTGCTCAGGGTTGTTCAGCACCTTGCCGATCATGTCGCGCAGGCCGGAACCCCCGGTGGTGGCGGAGAACAGCATGGTCTGCTGACGGTTCGGGCATTCGTCGACCAGACGCTGCACGTCTTCGGCGAAGCCCATGTCGAGCATGCGGTCGGCTTCGTCGAGCACCAGCACTTCGACTTCTTTGAGGTCGAGGTTGCCGGCGTTGAGTTGCTCGATCATCCGGCCCGGAGTACCGATGAGGATGTCCGGCACTTTGCGCAGCATCGCGGCCTGGACCTTGAAGTCTTCACCGCCGGTGATCAGACCGGACTTGATGAAAGTGAACTGCGAAAAGCGCTCAACTTCCTTCAACGTCTGCTGGGCCAGCTCGCGGGTCGGCAGCAGGATCAGGGTCTTGATGCTGACGCGAACCTTGGCCGGGCCGATCAGGCGATTGAGGATTGGCAGAACGAAAGCGGCGGTTTTGCCGCTACCGGTTTGCGCCGTCACCCGCAGATCACGCCCTTGGAGCGCCAGCGGGATGGCCGCGGCTTGCACAGGCGTTGGCTCGACAAATTTCAGCTCGGCCACAGCTTTAAGCAGGCGTTCGTGCAGGGCGAATTGGGAAAACACGGGTGCTACCTCGAAGATATGCAAAAAACAGCTGCATAGGTTACCGGTTTCGAGCGCTCAGGCCGAGTTTCTTTATACAAACGGACGTAATCAGTGGCTTTTTTGTTGCTCGATTTGTCTCCAACGGTAATACACGGCGTCTTAAATGCTCTAATCGCCCATCGCTTCCTACAGAAGAATCGTTATTCATATGGATTTCAAACAGCTCTGGCTCAACGCCCAGGACCTCTGGGGCACCCTCGAACAGCATCCACTGTTGCAGGCCGGTCTGGCTTTGACAGTGTTGCTGGTGATCGCGCTGCTGCTCGGACGAGTGGCGCGTTACCTGATCCTGCACGCCAGCCGCATGCTCGGCCGCCAGCCGGCGCTGCACTGGATCAATGACTTTCGCCACAACAAGGTATTTCAGCGCCTGGCGCAGATGACGCCGTCGCTGGTGATCCAGTTCGGCCTGCATCTGGTGCCGGAATTGAGCAAAACCGCCATGACCTTTCTCGGCAATGTGGCGTTGTCGTTCACCATCCTGTTCCTGCTGCTGTCGGTCAGCGCCCTGCTCAATGCCCTGCTCGACATCTACGCACGTACCGAACACGCCCGTACGCGCTCGATCAAAGGCTACGTACAGCTGGCGAAAATGGTTTTGTACGTGTTCGGCGCGATCATCATCGTTGCGACGTTGATCGACCGCTCGCCGCTGTTGCTGCTGTCCGGTCTGGGTGCGATGTCGGCGGTGATTCTGTTGGTTTACAAGGACACCTTGCTGTCGTTCGTCGCCAGCGTGCAACTGACCAGCAACGACATGCTGCGGGTCGGCGACTGGATCGAGATGCCGCAGGTCGGCGCTGATGGTGACGTGGTCGATATCACCCTGCACACGGTCAAGGTGCAGAATTTTGATAAGACCATCGTTTCGATCCCGACCTGGCGTTTGATGTCCGAGTCGTTCAAGAACTGGCGCGGCATGCAGCAGTCGGGCGGGCGACGGATCAAGCGCAGCCTGTTCATCGACGCCAGCGGCGTGCGTTTCATCAGTGATGACGAGGAAGAAAAACTGTCGCAAGTGCACCTGCTGACCGATTACATGAGCCGCAAGAAAGCCGAGCTCAAAGCGTGGAACGAGGCACAGGGCAATGTCGCGGCCATGTCAGCCAACCGCCGGCGCATGACCAATATCGGCACTTTCCGCGCTTATGCACTGGCGTATCTGAAGAGTCATCCGGAGATTCAGCCGAACATGACCTGCATGGTCCGGCAGATGCAGACCACCGCTCAGGGTATTCCGCTGGAGATCTACTGCTTCACCCGCACCACGGTGTGGGCCGATTACGAGCGGATTCAGGGGGATATTTTCGATTATCTGCTGGCGGTGCTGCCGGAGTTCGGGCTGAGTCTGTATCAGCAGCCGAGTGGTGGGGATTTGCGGTCGGGGTTGCTGCCGGCGGTGCTCGGCGCGGCGAGCATTCCCGAGCAGCAGAAACACCTGATGTAACCCAAAGATCAAATGTGGGAGCGAGCCTGCTCGCGAATGCAGTGTGTCAGTCGACCCATACTTATCTGACCCAGCGCCTTCGCGAGCAGGCTCGCTACCTCAGGTGTTATGCCGTGACCGGTTTTTTGCGGATGCCCAGTCGGCTGATCCACACCGCCATCAGAATCACACTACCTCCAAGGAACAACCTGCCCAGTTCCTCATGCTGATTCCAGATGAGCAGATTGAGCAGCAAACCCACCGGCACATGCAGATTGTTCATCACCGCCAGCGTGCCGCCGTTGACCATGCACGCGCCCTTGTTCCACCAGTACAGACCCAGCGCCGTCGAGACCAGACCGAGGAACAGCAACACGCCCCACTGCAGCGGTGCTTCCGGCAGGAAATTGGCTTTGCCGAACATCAGGAATGCAGGCAGCACCACCGCCAGCGCGCCGAGGTAGAAGAAGCCGAAACGCCGGTAATGCGGCAGGTCGCTCGGGTGTTTCGCCACCAGATGCTTGTACATCACCTGCCCGGCGGCGTAGGTGAAGTTGGCCAGCTGCAGCAGCAGGAACCCCATGAAGAAATCCGGACTGATGCTGTCGAAACGGATCACCGCCGCACCGCCTACCGCCACCAGCGCGGCAATCAGCGCCCACGGATTGAAGCGGCGGTTCAGCGCGTCTTCGATCAACGTCACGTGCAGCGGCGTGAGGATGGTGAACAGCAACACCTCCGGTACCGTCAGCACGCGGAAGCTCAGGTACAGGCAAACGTAAGTCACGCCGAACTGCAATGCACCAATCAGCAACATGCCGCGCATGAACGAAGGTTCGACCGACCGCCAGCGGGTCAACGGAATGAACACCAGACCAGCCAGCACCACACGTACCAGCACCGCGAAGTAACTGTCGACATGACCGACCAGGTATTCGCCGATCAGACTGAAGGAAAACGCCTGGATCAGCGTGACAAAAAGTAGAAAGCCCATGCTCGCCTCGAAATCGAATGGCGGCGACAATAGCGGGTTTTACGGTTGATCGCGAACCCTGCACAAAGACAGCGTGCGTGGGAACGCCCTCGGCCGTCCCCACGGAATCAGCCCTTGACGCAGTTTTCCATGCCGTGACCGCCGCCTTCGTATTCAGGGCCGTAATAGTATTTGCTGAAAGCGAGTTTGCCGTCAGAGCCCGCGGTCATCCGTGCGATACCGACACCGTAATCTTTCAGGGCAGCGTCTGTGTGAGCAAAGTAAATCGCCAATGAGTCTGCATTGGCAGCGGCAAAACCGTCGTACACGGATTTGTCCGCCAGGGTCAGCGTGAAGGTGTAAGCGCCGTAATGCCCAGTGCTTTGCCTGGCATTGAGTTGCATATCGACCGTGCCTTTAAACTCGCCAATGTGGCTGTCCATGCCTTTGCATTCATAAACCCCGCTGTAATCGGTCCCGGTGAACGGGGGCGGACTCGCCCAAGCGGGTGCCGAAATGAATGCGATAGCGGCAATGACTTTATTGAGCATCGTGATCTCCCTTGATCGCTGACTGTTCAGACAAGGCAAAAGCCTAGGGATGCCCCTTCCGACAGACAACCTGAGAATCACGTAGGAAAATTCTGTTTTTGTGTTTTTGATGAAACGGCAGGCAAAAAAAAGCCCGATCTCGCTAATGCGTTCAATCGGGCTACAGCACTCAGGAGCAACAAGTGCAAAGGGAGGTTCGATGCGCGTAGAGCCTTGAAGGGGTTGCGCCAGGTCACTAGACCATCCAGCGATTATCTGGCGATTAACATATCAAGCGACCTGAGACAGCTTGGCGTTGGCCTGATTCAGACCTTTCTCCTGGAAGTCGCCACCGAGGTTCATGCCTTCGGCGTGAATGAACGTCACGTCATTGATGCCGATGAAACCCATCACCTGACGCAGGTACGGTTCCTGATGATCCGCCGGGCCGCCGGCGTAGATACCGCCGCGAGCGGTGAGCACGTAGGCCCGTTTGCCGCTGAGCAAGCCTTGCGGGCCGGTCTCGGTGTACTTGAAGGTCACGCCGGCACGCAGCACGTGGTCGAGCCAGGCCTTGAGAGTGCTCGGGATGGCGAAGTTGTACATCGGCGCGGCCATCACCAGCACGTCGGCAGCGAGCAATTCGTCAGTCAGTTCGTTGGAACGGTCCAGCGACGCTTGCTCGTTGGCGTTGCGTTGCTCGGCAGGTTTCATCCAGCCGCCCAGCAGGTTGCTGTCCAGGTGCGGCACCGGGTTAACGGCGAGGTCACGTACGGTGATCTGATCGTTGGGATGCGCCGCTTTCCACTGACTGATGAAGGTCTGGGTCAGTTGACGGGATACCGAGTCTTGCTGGCGGGCACTGCTTTCGATGATCAGAACGCGGGACATGGTGTGTAGCCTCCATCCGAGAATGTTGTAGGTCGATGGAGTGAAGGTTAAACAGAGTCGAATCGATGAAAAAGCGCAAATAATTGCTGCAAAGTATCGAAAAATTCGTTTAGATGCTGACACATACCCTGTGGGAGCGAGCTTGCTCGCGAATTGGCCGTATCAGTCGACATCCCTGTTGAATGACACACCGCTTTCGCGAGCAGGCTCGCTCCCACAGGTAAATACGCTGTTATTTCGGGGTGCAGGTCAGTTTGATGCGCAGCTTGATGATCTCGCGGGTGAACTTGGCCGTAGCGTTCTTGTGTTTGCCGGCCGGCACCTCGATCGTGCGGGTGCGCGGTGCTTCCGGGCCATTGCTGAACACAGCTTTGCATGTCGCATCGACGTCACCGTAGTTGGCCACCCGAATCGAGCCGATATCGTTATCGGTGTCGAAGGTCTCGTAATCGATCTTCATGCCGTTGAGATCTTTCTGCACATCGATCGGGTACGCAAAAGCAGTCAGCGGCAGCAACGCCAGCAGCACACAACAGAATTTTTTCATTCGGCAGTCTCCATGAGGGACGGCCAGCTTAGGACAAGAGGAGCTATTGATGAAAGCGCCCCGCGTGACCCTGGATCAATGGCGAACATTGCAGGCCGTGGTCGACCACGGCGGATTCGCCCAGGCCGCCGAGGCCTTGCACCGTTCGCAATCGTCGGTGAGTTACACCGTCGCCCGCATGCAAGACCAGCTCGGCGTGCCGTTGCTGCGCATCGACGGGCGTAAAGCCGTGCTCACCGAAGCCGGCGGCGTGCTGCTGCGCCGTTCGCGACAACTGGTGAAACAGGCCAGCCAACTGGAAGACCTCGCCCATCACATGGAGCAAGGCTGGGAAGCCGAGGTGCGGCTGGTAGTCGATGCGGCCTACCCGAGCGCGCGCATCGTCCGCGCACTGACCGCGTTCATGCCGCAGAGTCGCGGCTGCCGCGTGCGTCTGCGTGAGGAAGTGTTGTCGGGTGTTGAAGAAGTGCTGCTCGAAGGCGTGGCCGATCTGGCCATTACCGGCCTGAGCATTCCCGGTTATCTCGGCGCGGAATTGAGCGACGTTGAGTTTGTCGCCGTGGCCCACCCGGATCACCCGCTGCACCGACTAAACCGCGAACTGAGCTTTCAGGATCTGGAGACCCAGATGCAAGTGGTCATCCGCGATTCCGGCCGCCAGCAACCTCGGGACGTCGGCTGGCTCGGCGCCGAGCAGCGCTGGACCGTCGGCAGCCTCGCCACGGCGGCCACGTTCGTCAGCAGCGGCCTCGGTTTTGCCTGGCTGCCACGGCACATGATCGAACGAGAACTGAAAGATGGCTCGCTCAAGCTGCTACCGTTGGACAGGGGCGGCACCCGCAACTCCAGCTTCTACCTGTATTCGAACAAGGACAAACCCCTGGGCCCGGCCACGCAAATCCTCATCGAACTGCTGCGCACCTTCGACACCTTGCCGCTGGACGCACCGTTCGCCGCCCCCGAACAAGCCTGACACGGAGTTCACCGATGGCGTATTTCGAGCACGAAGGTTGCAACCTGCACTACGAGGAATATGGCCACGGCACGCCGTTGCTGCTGGTTCACGGGCTCGGCTCGAGCACACTGGATTGGGAAATGCAGATCCCGGCCCTGGCCGCGCATTACCGGGTGATCGTGCCGGATATTCGCGGCCACGGTCGCTCGGACAAACCCCGCGAGCGCTACAGCATCGCCGGTTTCAGCGCGGATCTGTTCGCGTTGATCGAACACCTGCGCCTCGGCCCGGTGCACTACGTCGGGCTGTCGATGGGCGGGATGATCGGTTTTCAACTGGCCGTCGATCAGCCGCAAGCGCTCAAGAGCCTGACCATCGTCAACAGCGCTCCCGAGGTCAAACTACGCAGCCGCGACGATTACTGGCAGTGGTTCAAACGCTGGAGCCTGATGCGCGTGCTCAGCCTCGCGACCATCGGCAAAGCCCTTGGCAACAAGCTTTTTCCGAAACCGGAGCAGGCCGATCTGCGACAGAAAATGGCCGAACGCTGGGCAAAAAACGACAAACGTGCTTATCTCGCCAGCTTCGATGCGATTGTTGGCTGGGGCGTTCAGGAACGACTTTCCCGGGTGACCTGTCCAACGCTCGTCATCAGCGCCGACCGTGACTACACCCCGGTGGCACTGAAAGAAACCTATGTAAAACTGCTGCCCGATGCACGGCTGGTGGTGATCGCCGATTCGCGCCACGCCACCCCGCTCGATCAACCCGACCGCTTCAATCAAACGCTGCTGGAGTTCCTCGCCGCAGCCGATATTCAATCTCAGGATCACTGACCCATGTTGAAAAAACTCGCCCTCGCCGCTGGTACTGTGCTGTTCGCCGCCAACCTGATGGCTGCCACGCCGGCCAAAGCGCCGCACGTGCTGCTGGACACCACCAACGGCCAGATCGAAATCGAACTGGATCCGGTCAAGGCGCCGATCAGTACCAAGAACTTTCTGGATTACGTCAATAGCGGTTTTTACACCAACACCATTTTCCACCGTGTGATCCCGGGCTTCATGGCTCAGGGCGGTGGTTTTACCCAGCAAATGCAACAGAAAGACACCAAGGCACCGATCAAGAACGAAGCCAGCAATGGCCTGCACAACGTTCGCGGCACCTTGTCGATGGCGCGCACCTCCAACCCGGATTCGGCCACCAGCCAATTCTTCATCAACGTGGCTGACAACGCGTTCCTCGATCCGGGCCGTGACGCCGGTTACGCGGTGTTCGCAAAAGTGGTCAAAGGCATGGACGTGGTCGACATCATCGTCAACTCGCAAACCACCACCAAAAGCGGCATGCAAAACGTGCCTGTCGACCCTGTGATCATCAAGTCGGCCAAAGTCATCGACTAAGCTGTTCAGGGCGTATCGAGCGGCGCTGGCGTAATACCGCGCCGCTCACACCGATAAAAGGAGAGCCCGTACTCCGGGCGGTTATCTGATGCTCTATCGCCGTTTCGAACAACTGATCGACATATTCCGCGAGGCGCCGACGGCGTCCCCTCCAGATCGCGTCTGGCCCTTCTATACCTATTACCTCAAACAAGTCTGGCCAAGTTTCGCCGCCCTGCTCGTCGTTGGTCTGTTCGCCGCATTGATCGAAGTGGCGCTGTTCAGTTACCTGAGCCGCATCATCGACCTGGCCCAAGGCACACCCAACCCGAATTTCTTCAGCGACCACGCCCTCGAACTGACGTGGATGCTGGTGGTTGCCCTCGTCCTGCGACCGATCTTCTTCGGCCTGCACGACCTGCTGGTGCACCAGACACTAAGCCCCGGCATGACCAGCATGATCCGCTGGCAGAACCACAGCTACGTGCTCAAACAGAGCCTGAATTTCTTCCAGAACGACTTCGCCGGGCGCATCGCCCAACGCATCATGCAGACCGGCAACTCGCTGCGTGACTCGGCGGTGCAAGCGGTCGATGCACTGTGGCACGTGGTGATCTACGCAATCAGTTCGCTGGTGTTGTTCGCCGAGGCCGACTGGCGCCTGATGATCCCGCTGCTGACATGGATCATCGCCTACATCGGCGCGCTGTATTACTTCGTACCCCGCGTGAAAGACCGCTCGGTGGAAGCCTCCGACGCGCGTTCAAAACTGATGGGGCGCATCGTCGACGGCTACACCAACATCGCCACGCTGAAGCTGTTCGCCCACACCAACTTCGAACAGCACTACGCCAAGGAAGCCATCGAAGAACAGACCGTCAAAGCGCGAATGGCCGGCCGCGTCGTCACCAGCATGGACGTGGCGATCACGGCCATGAACGGTTTGCTGATCGTCGGCACTACGGCGTTGGCCCTGTGGTTGTGGACGCAGTCGCTGATCACTGTCGGCGCGATTGCCTTGGCCACGGGCCTGGTGATCCGCATCGTCAATATGTCCGGCTGGATCATGTGGGTGGTTACCGGCATTTTCGAAAACATCGGCATGGTTCAGGACGGTCTGCGCACCATTTCACAACCGGTCAGCGTCACCGATCACGAGCAGGCCAAACCGTTGGACGTGGCCCGTGGCGAAGTGCGTTTCGAGCACGTGGATTTTCACTACGGCAAGAAGCGCGGGATCATTGGCGACCTCAACCTGAACATCAAACCGGGCGAAAAAATCGGTTTGATCGGGCCGTCCGGCGCCGGCAAATCAACGCTGGTCAACCTGTTGCTGCGCCTCTACGACGTCGAGGGCGGGCGGATCATGATCGACGGTCAGAACATTGCCGAAGTCGGCCAGGAAAGCCTGCGTGCCCGGATCGGCATGATCACGCAGGACACCTCGCTGCTGCACCGTTCAATCAGAGACAACTTGCTGTACGGCAAACCCGATGCGACCGATGCCGAGTTGTGGGATGCGGTGCACAAGGCGCGCGCCGATGAGTTCATTCCGCTGTTGTCGGACGCTGAAGGTCGTACCGGGTTTGACGCGCACGTCGGTGAGCGCGGGGTCAAGCTGTCCGGCGGCCAACGCCAACGCATCGCCATCGCGCGAGTGCTGCTCAAGGATGCGCCGATCCTGATCATGGACGAAGCGACTTCGGCGCTGGACTCGGAGGTCGAAGCAGCGATTCAGGAAAGCCTGGAAACCCTGATGCAGGGCAAAACCGTGATCGCGATTGCGCACCGTCTTTCGACCATTGCGCGGATGGATCGCCTGGTGGTGCTGGAGAACGGCAAGATTGCCGAGAGCGGCACCCATGCCGAACTGCTCGCCCATCGCGGGTTGTATGCACGGCTATGGGCGCACCAGACTGGAGGGTTTGTCGGCATCGACTGATACACAATACTCCCTGTGGGAGCGAGCTTGCTCGCGAAGGCACCGTGTCAGTCGATATTTGCGTTGCTGATCCACCGCTTTCGCGAGCAAGCTCGCTCCCACAGTGGACATGCGACAACTCCAAAAACCGCCACAGCCCTCCAACCACGGGCGCTGGCGGTTTTTTGTGGCCACTGGAAATCCACCAGAACCCTGCTGTACTCAGCCAAGGTTCCGGAATGGAGCCTGTCGTAAGTCTGCAAGGACGCACAACTCGATGCAGTCTCGATAGCAGGGCTATCAAGGACGCCTCTCATGTCTCTGTTCAAACGTTCAGTCACTGAGTTGTTGGGTACGTTCTGGTTGGTATTGGGTGGTTGCGGCAGCGCGGTGATCGCCGCGTCTTCACCGCTGGGAATCGGGGTGCTGGGGGTGGCCCTGGCGTTTGGTCTGACGGTGCTGACCATGGCGTTCGCCATCGGCCACATCAGCGGATGTCATCTCAACCCGGCCGTGTCGGTCGGTCTGTTCGTCGGCGGTCGGTTTCCGGCCAAAGAGTTGCCCGCCTACATCATCGCGCAGGTGCTGGGCGCGATTCTCGCAGCAGCGCTGATTGCGCACATCGCCAGCGGCAAGGAAGGTTTCGATATCGCCGCCGGCCTGGCGTCCAACGGTTATGGTGAGCATTCGCCGGGCAAGTATTCGATGGCGGCCGGGTTTGTCACTGAGTTCGTGATGACCGCGATGTTTGTGATCATCATCCTCGGCGCCACCGATAGACGCGCACCGCCGGGGCTGGCACCGATCGCCATCGGCCTGGGCCTGACGCTGATTCACCTGATCTCGATTCCCGTCACCAACACCTCGGTGAACCCGGCCCGCAGCACCGGGCCGGCCTTGATGGTCGGCGGCTGGGCGATTGCGCAGTTGTGGATGTTCTGGGTCGCGCCGTTGATTGGCGCGGTGGTGGGTGGCGGGATTTATCGCTGGCTGGGCAAGGAAGAGTAGCCAAGGCATACACAAAACAAATGTGGGAGCGAGCTTGCTCGCGAAGGCGGTGTGTCAGCTGATATCCATGTCACTGAAACACCGCTTTCGCGAGCAGGCTCGCTCCCACAGGGGATCTACGCCTGGCGGTAGGGCAAGGCTGTTTTTGCTTCTTCGGCGTAGGCAAGGATGCCGGCACGTTCCTGTTGCAGGAAATCCTTTACCGCTGCCTTCAAGCCCGGATGGCGCAGGTAATGCCACGAATGGGTGATCACCGGCTCGAACCCGCGAATCAATTTGTGCTCGCCCTGCGCCCCGGCATCGAAACGCTGATAACCCTGCGCAATCGCGTAATCCATGCCCTGATAAAAACAGGTTTCAAAGTGCAGCCGATCAAACTCGGCCAGACACCCCCAGTAGCGTCCGTAGAAACTGTCGCCCCCGACCAGACTGAAGGCCATCGCCACCGGCCGTGAGCCCTGTTTCGCCAGCACTACGCGGATCGCCTCGGGCATGCGCTCGGCCAACAGACTGAAAAACTCGCGCGTCAGGTACGGCGTCTGCCGGCGCACGGCGTAGGTATTGGCGTAGCAGGCGTAAACAAAATCCCACTGCGCCTCGTCCAGCTCGCGGCCTTCCAGCCATTCGAACTCAAAGCCCTGCCCCGCCACTTGCTCGCGCTCCTTGCGCATCTGTTTGCGCTTGCGCGAACTGAGTACGTCGAGGAAATCCTGAAAGTCGCGGTAACCGCGATTCTGCCAGTGATATTGACAGCCGATGCGTTGCAACCAGCCAGGTTGTTCGGCCATTGCGGCGTCGGTGAAAGCGTCGGTGAAATTGATGTGCACGCTGGAAAGCCCTTCGATCTCCAGGTAACCCGGCAGGCTCTTGAGCAGTTCGAAACCGTCTTCGACATTGGCCGCCAACAAGCGCGGACCGCTGACCGGACTGAACGGCACGGCGGTCAACAGCTTGGGGTAGTAATCGATTCCGGCGCGGGCACAGGCGTCGGCCCAGCCGTGATCGAACACGTACTCGCCGTAGGAATGCCACTTGCGATAACTGGGTAAAGCGGCGATCAGCCGATCATCTTCGATGTGCAGCAAATGCTCAGGTTGCCAACCGCTATGAGGGCCTACGCTGCCGCTGTCTTCCAGTGCACTGAGGAAGGCGTGGCGCAGAAACGGCTGACTGTCGGGCACCAGCGCATCCCAAGTTGCCGAAGCGATTTGCGACAGGTTTTGCAGGCGTTGCAACGGCATCAACAAGCTCTCCACAACAGGACTTCAGCGCCCGGCGAGTATCGCCGATTGCGCGGCATTGCACACCCGCAATCGGCCGACAGCGCTCTAGATCAATAGTTCAGGGCAAACCAATATCGTCATCAACCTGCCATCACTGTGCCACTGCTCTGTCATAAACCATCGCGATACTGGCGCCTGTTTTTAGAGCGCCGGGTTCTACCCGGACACTGTTTTCCGACGTTTCGAATCGTCGGTTGTGCCCCGGATGGTTTTGCCATCCCCTCTCATCTTCGGAGATTGCTATGCGTCTTGCTTCCACGAAAACTGCGGCGGCCCTGTGCGGTGGCTTGTTGCTGGCCATGAGTGTTCCGGCCAGTGCTGCAGTCGACGCCAAACTGCTCGACATGCTCAAGGCTAACGGTTCCATTTCCCAGGCGCAGTACATCGAACTGCAAACTGAACTGGCCAAGGATCAGAAGGCTCAGCAAATCGCGCAGCAGGCGCAGCAAGAGACCAACGAACAAGTCGCCGCTGTTGCGAAGAAAACCAACGAACAAAGCGTCTTCGACCAGAAACTCGCCTGGGCAGCCAAGACCCAGTTCAAGGGTGATGTGCGGATCCGTCAGGAGACCATCAAGATCGACGGCGAACCGAACAACGGCGGCCGCGACAAGGATCGTCAGCGCATCCGTGCCCGTCTGGGTGCCTACACCGAGATCAACCCGCAGGTCGACACCGGCATCCGTATCGCCACCGGCGGCGGCGACGATGCCCGTTCGACCAACCAGGATCAGGACAACTACTTCGACAAGAAGCAGATCTGGCTCGACCTCGGTTACATCGACTACCACCCTGACCAGATCAAGAACCTGCACATCATCGGCGGCAAGATGCTCCAGCCGTGGGTCAGCATGGGCGACGTGATCTGGGACAGCGACATCAACCCGGAAGGTCTGGCCGTTACCTACAAATACCCGTTGGGCAGCAGCGCCGAACTGTTCGGCAGCCTGGGTAACTACAACCTCAAGGACAACGTCGACGGCGATGGCGTGCAATTCCGTCACGACCTGCGCCTGACCGCTGGCCAGTTGGGTAGCCGCTTCAACATCAGCGACAACCTGAAAGTGACTCTGGGCGGTAGCGTCTACGCCTACCAGAACGACGAAGACAGCCGCTGCACCGGCACTTCCACACCGTGCGCTCTGGCAGTCAACGGCAACTCGGCCAACAACGAATTCCGTCTGTATGAAGGGTTCAGCCAGGTCGACATTGGCGGTCTGCCGATGCCATTGTCCTTCTATGGCCAGTACGTGAAGAACAACGATGCCGTGACCGATCAGGACACCGCGTGGCTGCTGGGTGCCAAGTCGAAAGTCTTCGGCCTGAACCTCGATTACAACTATCGTGACGTGCAGCGCAACGCCGTGGTCGGCGCATTCACCGATTCCGACTTCGCCAACGGCACCACCGGTTCCCGTGGGCACAAGTTCAAGGTCGGCTACGACATCGACAAGAACTTCGCTATCGGCGCCACTTACTTCCTGACCAAGGCCGATTTCGCCAGCCGCACCCAGCGTGACGCTGACGCCAACACCCTGCAGCTGGATGCGGAAGCCAAGTTCTAAGAAAACAGCTACAAGCTTCGAGCGACAAGCGGCAAGTCACCGCTCCCCTTGCGAATTGTCGATCGAAGCTGATTTTCCTACGGCCCGGTGCAGTTACAGCGATCCCCATCATCCGTTCGCTGTCACTGCACCGGGCTGTGTTTTTTCAAGGGCTATCGTCCCGCCGCTGCGCCGCCAGGCGTTCAGCCAAGGCATCCACGCCTTCTTCCGGTTTCTCCGGCAGCGCCTTCAGGGTGGCTTGCATCAAACGCATCTGACGCATGAAACGCCGGCAGTTCGGGCAAAACATCAGGTGATGACGCACCATCCACTTTTCACGAAAGCTCAACTGGTCATCGAGATAATCGCTGGATCGTGCCACTTGCTCCTTGCAGGTCAACATTCTCCTGTCTCCTCAAAATGTTCTACGGTCGCGAAGACCTTCAAACGTGCCCGATGCAGCAGCACGCGGACATTGGAGAGCGAGATCTCCAGAAGATTACAGATCTCCTCCAGCTCCAGCCCCTGACGCTCACGCAGCAGCAAAACACTGCTTTGCAGTTCCGACAGGCTCAGCAGCGTGTGCTCCAGACAGTCGCGCAATTCGCCTTCGGTGAGCAGCGCTTCGGGAGTGTCCTGATGCCAGGCGAACGGGGCAACCAGCCAATGGCCATCACCGGGAGAGAAGCGGTCGTCGTCAATCGTGCCGTGGGGCGATGGCAAATCATCCATCAACACTTCGCGGCGATTGTGTTTATAACGACTTTTCGCCGAGTTGGCCGTGATGGTCAAAAGCCAGGTCTTGAGACTGGAGCGGCCTTCGAAGCTGGCAATGTGGCGCACCACCGATAACCAGGCGTCCTGCACCACTTCTTCAACGTGGCGCTGGCCGACAATCGCATACGCCACCGCGCGCATGGCGCTCTGATACGTCGTCACCAGTTCCTTGAAAGCCTGTTGCTCGCCCGCCAGCAGGCGCGCGAGCAGTTGGGTATCGTCAGCCGCCATCCAGAAATTTCCTTATGCCGATTCCGAAAATGATAGCGGCAGGTCTTCACCTGCCGCCATTTCCGAAAAATTACAGCGTTTGAGCCGATTCGGATGTAGGAAAGGTCGGCGCGATTAAGAGGAAATTAAACCCTTTTTCAACGCTTGCGCAGAATCACGCTGCCGATCGAATAGCCGGCACCGAACGAACTCAGCACCGCCAGCGAACCGGCGGCCAGATCATCCTGATATTTGTGGAAAGCAATCACCGAACCGGCAGAGCTGGTGTTGGCGTAGGTGTCGAGGATTACCGGCGCTTCTTCTTCGGTGGCTTCTCGGCCCAACAGTTTGCGCACGATCAGATGGTTCATGCTGAGGTTGGCCTGGTGCAGCCAGAAGCGCTTCACGTCGCCGACATTGAGTTGGTTCTCTTCCAGGTGTTCGCCGATCAGCTCGGCAACCATTGGGCAGACATCCTTGAACACTTTGCGGCCTTCCTGCACGAACAGTTTGTCGCGGGTACCGATGCCCTCTTCCGCCGCGCGGTTGAGGAAGCCGAAGTTGTTGCGGATGTTGTTGGAGAACTTGGTCAGCAGCTTGGTGCTGACCACATCGAACTGGTGTTTGGACGTTGCGGTGTCAGCACGTTCGATGATCACCGCAGTCGCGGCATCGCCGAAGATGAAGTGGCTGTCGCGGTCACGGAAGTTCAGGTGCCCGGTGCAGACTTCCGGGTTGACCATCAGGATCGCTCGGGCCTGGCCCAGTTGCACGCTGTTGGCAGCGGCCTGAATGCCGAAAGTCGCCGAGGAGCAGGCCACGTTCATGTCGAAACCGAAACCCTGAATGCCCAAGGCTTCCTGGACTTCAATGGCGATGGCCGGGTAGGCGCGCTGCAGGTTGGAGCAGGCGACGATAACGCCGTCGATGTCAGCGGCGGTTTTGCCGGCGCGTTGCAGGGCCTGTTCGGCAGCGCCGATGGCCATCTGGCAAAGCACCGACCATTCGTCGTTGGAACGCTCCGGCAGACGCGGGGCCATGCGTTGTGGGTCGAGGATGCCGTCCTTGTCCATGACAAAGCGGCTCTTGATGCCAGAGGCTTTTTCGATGAACGCGGCGCTGGATTCGGTCAGGGCCTGGACTTCACCGCTGGCAATGGCCTCGGCGTTGTCGGCGTTGAACTGGGCGACGTAGGTATTGAAAGACTGCACCAGCTCTTCGTTGGAGATGCTGTTGGCCGGGGTGTACAGGCCGGTGCCGCTGATGACGACGTTATGCATGGTCGTTTCTCTAATCTGTTCAGGCAGAAAGTGCTGGAACCGTCGTACCAACACACAAAGGGTCTATTCCCATCCGGGGGACGCAAACCTGGCATCGCTTTATTCCGTCTCGCACCACGGCCGAAGGCTCTGGGTCGCGAAACCGGCGTTTATGGTCGCGAAGTTTGCCATAAACGTGGACTTTTGGCGCCTTTCTCAAGATCAACACGGATGATCGTTCCCACGCTCCTGCGTGGGAATGCAGCCCGTGACGCTCCGCGTCACTGGACGCGGAGCGTCCCCAGAGGCATTCCCACGCAGAGCGTGGGAACGATCAACGTTACGGTTCGACCTGGCTCCACTGCTTGTTCAGGCGTTTGTCGGAGATCGGGACCTTGGTGCCCAACTGCTGGGCGAACAGCGACACGCGGTATTCCTCCAGCCACCAGCGATACAACTCAAGCTGCGGATCGCGCTTGCCTTCCTGCGCATGCTTGGCCGCACGAGTCTGGTGTTGCGCCCAAAGACCGGCGAGTTCGCCGCTCCAGACGCGATCCTTCTGCACCTGCGCGCCAAGTTTCTCGAAACGCTGCTCGACCGCTTTCAGATAACGCGGCAACTCTTTGAGCCACTGCATCGGCGTCTCGCGAACAAACCCCGGATACACCAGATGGCTGATCTGCAGCTTGATGTCATTCAGCGCCACAGCCTGGGCCAGATCGATCTTGCCCTTGAAGCGCTTTTGCAGGCCATGCCACAGCTTGAGGATCTCCAGGGTCAGGCGCGCCACGCGCTCGGCGTGCTCGGTCCAGCCGCCGCGTTTGTGCTCGGCCAGTGCCGCCAGCCCGGCGCCGTCGCGGGGCAACGGGTCTTCGCCGTCGAGAATGCAGCTGTCGAGGCTGGCCAGCAGAATGTCTTCAACCAGCGCATCAACCCGGCCCAGCTCGCGATAGAGCAAGCCCAGTTCGGTCTGCCCCGGCAACTTGCCGCGCAGAAATTTGGCCGGCTCCGCCAGTTGCTGCATCAACAACCGCTGCAAGGCGCGGCGATGCTGGAATTCGGCCTCGGCCGGGGTCGAGAAGCGCCCTTCCTTGACCGTTCCGCCCTCTTCGACCAGCGCCGGATACACCGTCATCGACAGCCCGGCGATCTTCTGTTGAGTCTTTTCCGCCACCGGCGCGAAGACTTTCGCCTCCACCGGCTGCTGACTTTTCGCACTCTGCGGCACCGCCAACGCAGCCTGACTGGCTTCGGCAAACCGTGCGGTCAGCTCGGCCAGATCGCGGCCTTCGCCAAGGAACTTGCCTTGCCCGTCGACGATTTCCAGGTTCATCCGCAGATGCCCTTCAACCCCTTGCTCGGCTTCTGCCCACGCCTCGTCGCTGACCCGCGCGCCGGTCATGCGCAGCAGTTCGCGGCCCAGCGCCTGCGGCAACGAACCCTCGGCGAAAGTCATGCGTTGCAACGCCGCTTTGATGAAGTCCGGCACCGGCACGAAGTTCTTGCGCAAGGCTTTCGGCAGGTTGCGCACGAGGGCGATGCACTTGGCTTCGATCATCCCCGGCACCAGCCACTCCAGGCGTTCCGGCGGCAGCATCGGCAACAGCGGTGCCGGCACGCGCAGGGTCACACCGTCGCGCGGGTGATTGGGTTCGAAGTGATAGGTCAACGCCAGTTCCAGATCGCCGATGTGCAGCGTGTCCGGGTAATCCCGCGCGGTGACTTCACTGGCCTCGCGGGCCAGCACGTCTTCCTCGCGCATGATCAACAGTTGCGGGTTCTTCTGGCTGTTGACTCGATACCAACTGTCGAAGGTCGCGGTCTGGTGAATCTCCGCCGGCAACCGCGCGTCGTAGAACGCGTACAAGGTTTCTTCGTCGGCGAGAATGTCGCGACGGCGGGCCTTGGCTTCCAGTTCGTCGAGCTGTTCGAGCAACTGTTTGTTGGCGGTCAGGCACTTGGCTTTCGATTGAATTTCGCCACGCACCAGACCTTCACGAATGAACAGCTCTCGGGAAACCACCGGATCCACCGGGCCGTAATGCACCGGCCGACGGCCGACCACGATCAGCCCGAACAGCGTGATCTGTTCGAACGCCACGACCTGGCCACGCTTCTTCTCCCAGTGCGGTTCGAAGTGGTTTTTCTTGATCAGGTGCCCGGCCAGCGGCTCGATCCAGTCGGCGTCGATCTTGGCGACCATGCGCGCATAGAGCTTGGTGGTTTCCACCAGTTCAGCGGTCATCAGCCACTGCGGGCGCTTCTTGCCGATGCCCGACGATGGGTGAATCCAGAAGCGTCGTTGACGTGCGCCGAGGTAATCACCGTCCTCGGTTTTCTGACCGATCTGGCTGAGCAAACCGACCAGCACCGCTTTGTGCAGTTTCGGATAATCCGCCGGCTCTTTGTTCAGGCTCAACTGCATGTCACGGCAGATCAGGCTCAACTGCCGATGGGAGTCACGCCACTCGCGCAAGCGCAGGTAATTGAGGAAATTCTTGCGGCACCAGTTGCGCAACGGGCTGGCGGTCAGCGCCTGGCGCTGCTCTTCAAAACCACGCCACAGATTAACCAACCCGGCGAAGTCGGAATCAACGTCTTTCCATTGTGCATGCGCCTGATCGGCCGCTTGCTGACGTTCCGGCGGCCGCTCGCGCGGGTCTTGAATCGACATGGCACTGGCGACGATCAGCACTTCCTGCAGGCTGCCGAGTTTGGCCGCTTCGAGCAACATTCGACCCATGCGCGGGTCGACCGGCAAGCGCGCCAATTGCCGACCAAGCGGGGTCAACTGACTGTTGCGATCCACCGCCGAGAGTTCTTGCAGCAGATTGAAACCGTCGCTGATCGCCTTGCCATCCGGCGGCTCGATAAACGGGAATGCGGTGATTTCGCCGAGACGCAGATGCAGCATCTGCAAAATAACCGCGGCAAGGTTGGTGCGCAGAATTTCCGGGTCGGTGAATTCCGGGCGCCCGTTAAAATCTTCTTCGCTGTACAACCGAATGCAAATGCCCGGCTCGACCCGGCCGCAGCGACCTTTACGCTGGTTGGCGCTGGCCTGGGAAATCGCTTCGATCGGCAAGCGCTGGACCTTGGCGCGATAGCTGTAACGGCTGATGCGCGCGGTGCCGCTGTCGATCACATAACGAATGCCCGGCACAGTCAACGAGGTCTCGGCGACGTTGGTCGCCAGCACCACGCGACGGCCCGGGTGCGACTGGAAAATCCGCTGCTGCTCGGCCGGCGACAAGCGCGCGTACAGCGGCAGGATTTCCGTGTGTTTGAGTTGCGCCTTGCGCAGCATGTCGGCGGCGTCGCGAATCTCGCGCTCGCCGGGCAAGAACACCAGCACGTCACCGGGACTACGGCGTTCGCTGCGCTCATAAGCGGCGATTTCGTCGAGGGTCGCGAGGATCGCCTGATCCACCGTCAGGTCATCCTCGACACGGTTGCCCTCTTCGTCCTGCTCCAACGTCAGCGGGCGATACCAGGTGTCCACCGGAAAAGTACGGCCGGACACTTCGACAATCGGCGCATCATCGAAATGCTTGGAAAAACGCTCCAGATCGATGGTGGCCGAGGTGATGATGACTTTCAGATCCGGACGACGCGGCAGCAGGGTTTTCAGGTAACCGAGCAGGAAGTCGATGTTGAGGCTGCGCTCGTGGGCTTCGTCGACGATGATCGTGTCGTAGCGTTCGAGGTAGCGGTCATTCTGGGTTTCCGCGAGCAGAATACCGTCGGTCATCAGCTTGATCAGGGTGTTGGCATCGCTCTGATCTTCGAAACGCACCTGATAGCCGACCAGCGAACCAAGCGGCGTGCCGAGTTCTTCAGCGACGCGGCTGGCAACGCTGCGTGCAGCGATCCGGCGCGGCTGGGTGTGGCCGATCAGACCGTGCTGGCCACGACCGATTTCCAGACAGATCTTCGGCAACTGGGTGGTTTTGCCCGAGCCGGTTTCGCCGGCGATGATCAGCACCTGATGTTTTTCCAGTGCCTTCTTGATCTCGTCGCGCTTGGCCGCAATCGGCAAACTGTCGTCGTAACGAATCACCGGCAGGTTGGCACGGCGCGCCAGCACCTGATCGCAGGACGCCTGCATGCGCGTCACCCACTGGGCCAGTTTGGCCTCGTCGGGTTTCTTGCGCAGCTCAAGCAACTGCCGCCGCAGCCGGTGACGGTCGGCGAGCATGGCGTGATCGAGGTTTTTCAGCAGTTTGTCGATGGAGGGCGATTCGTCGGTCATCGGGTAGGCAATTCGGTCGTCTATTTATGCAGGGGGCGGATTGTCGCAGATTTGGGGGATTTGTGGCGTGTCTGGGGGATTGCTGCCCTCACCCTAGCCCTCTCCCGGAGGGAGAGGGGACCGATTGGGGGATGCTTCAAAGGTACATCGACCTGAAATAGCTTTGCCGAATCCATAATCGCCAAGCTCTTTCAGGTCGGCGTTTGGCGCAAGACAACTCGGTCGGCTCCCTCTCCCTCTGGGAGAGGGCTGGGGTGAGGGTTTCTGGCTTATTCGTTATCCAGGCCTTTACGCCGGTAAGGAAAAACATCAATGACCTTCCCCGCCCGAATTGCCTCTTGCAGACTCTTCCAGTAATCAGCGTTATACAACTCGCCATGCAACTGATCGAACAACTTGCGCTGCCCGGAATCGGCAAACAGAAACGGCGGAAACTCCTCGGGAAACACATCCAGCGGCCCGATCGAGTACCACGGCTCGGACGCCATTTCGTCCTCCGGCGTGCGCGGCGCAGGGATGTGGCGGAAGTTGGCCTCCGTCAGAAAACAGATCTCGTCATAGTCATAAAAAACCACCCGCCCATGCCGGGTGACGCCAAAGTTCTTCAGCAACATGTCACCGGGAAAGATGTTCGCTGCCGCCAGTTGCTTGATCGCCAGACCGTAATCCTCCAGCGCCTCGCGCACCTGCGCGTCGTTGGCGTTCTCCAGATACAGATTGAGCGGGGTCATTCGCCGTTCGGTCCAGCAGTGACGGATCAACACCGTCTCGCCTTCCACCGACACCGTTGAAGGCGCCACTTCCAGCAGTTCCTCCAGACACGCCGGATCAAACTTGCTCAGCGGAAAACGGAAGTCGGCGAACTCCTGGGTATCGGCCATGCGCCCTACCCGGTCGACACTTTTCACCAATCGGTACTTCTCGATCACCGTGGCACGATCGACGTTTTTCGACGGCGAAAAACGGTCCTTGATGATTTTGAACACGGTGTTGAAACCCGGCAGGGTGAACACGCTCATGACCATGCCACGCACGCCCGGCGCCATGATGAACTGGTCGTCGGTGTTGGCCAGATGATTGATCAACGCGCGGTAGAACTCGGACTTGCCGTGCTTGTAGAAGCCGATCGAGGTGTATAGCTCGGCGATGTGCTTGCCCGGCAGAATCCGCCGCAGAAAGCCGATGAACTCCGCTGGCACCGGCACATCGACCATGAAGTACGAACGGGTGAACGAGAAGATGATCGACACGTCGGCTTCGTCGGTGATCAGCGCGTCGATCTGAATCCCGCGCCCTTCCCGGTGCAGCAGCGGAATCACCAGCGGCCACTGCTCGTCGCGAGTGTAGATGCGCCCGACCAGGTACGCGCCCTTGTTGCGGTACAGCACCGAGGAAAACAGCTCGACGCTGAGTTCCGGGTCTTTGCACACCCAGTCCGGCAGGTTCTCGCGCAGTTGCGCTTCGAGCCGGAGCAGGTCACCCGGCAAATCGGCGTAATCCTCGCTGAACCGGTAGTCGGCAAAAATGCTCGCGAGCATCCCCGACAACTGCCCTTGCGGCTTGTACGTGCGGGTTTGCGCGGCACGGGCGCGGCGCAGGCTCGGCCGCGTGGTGTGGATGAACATGCAGCCGTCGCTGATGAGGTCATGGCTGAACAGCCCGCAGAAAATCGAGTTGTACCAGGTCTCGGACAACTCATCGTCGAAACGCAGATCAATGACGCTGATGTAGGCGCTTTTCACCAGCGGCCAGCAACTGACATTCATCAGCGTTGCATCGTCGAAGTACTCGCGCAGGCGGGCGATGGTTTCGCCGACCTTTTCTTCGTAGAGATTGATCCGCGCCGCAGACGCCGTTTGCGTCTCCTGCCAGCGCGCCTGCTCGAAACGTTCCCGGGCGCCGTCGGTGATCCGCCGGAAATGCTCGCGGTAATCGTCGAAGCCATCGAGGATCATGCGGGCGATGTCGGTGGCTGGCCATTGCTGCTGCATAGATAAGACCTCGGCGTGCATTGGGATGCTTGAGCTTAGCCACGGAACAGACCTGAGGAGAAGTGCAATTTCTGCCAAATCCGAAGCGCAGGTGTACGCCGATGCTTTTTTTTTACAGCCGGCTGCGCCGGGAAGAATTAATTGCCCGGTTAGCGGTTGCCATTGGCAAGGCGCTCGGCAACACTCTCGTCCCGATCAAGGAAGGAGACCCGCCGTGAGCCCTGTCGATATTTTCCGTATGTTGTCGCTGGCGGCCATCTGGGGCGCGAGTTTTCTGTTCATGCGCATTATCGCGCCAGCGATCGGTACGATTCCGACCGGGTTCTTTCGCGTATCCATTGCGGCCGTTGGCCTGCTGGTGATCCTCGGGCTGATGCGCGTGCGCTGGGATTTCAAAGGCAAACTGAAAACCGTGATGCTGCTGGGTGTGATCAACTCGGGGATTCCGGCGACGCTGTATTCGGTCGCTGCCCAGGTACTGCCAGCCGGCTATTCAGCGATTTTCAATGCCACCACGCCGCTGATGGGTGTGCTGATTGGCGGATTGTTCTTCAGTGAAAAACTCACCGCAGCCAAATTGGGCGGGGTGTTCCTCGGCCTGCTAGGCGTTGGCGTGCTGACCCGCGCCGGTCCAGTGGCATTTGACATGCAACTGTTGTTGGGCGCCCTCGCCTGCCTGCTCGCCACCACTTGCTATGGTTTTGCCGGTTTCCTCGCACGCCGTTGGCTCGATCATGCCGGCGGGCTGGATAGTCGCCTGTCTGCACTGGGCAGCATGCTCGGCGCAACGTTGTTCCTGTTGCCGCTGTTCGGCTATAGCGTGATCACCGCGCCACCGGTCAGCTGGGGTGGCTGGAATGTCTGGCTGTCGCTACTGGGCCTGGGCCTCGGTTGCACGGCGTTTGCCTACATCATCTACTTCCGCCTGCTCAGTTCGATCGGGCCTGTGAAGTCGATGACCGTGACGTTCATGATTCCGCCGTTCGGCGTGTTGTGGGGGGCGTTGTTGCTGGATGAGCCGTTGTCGATGGCACATCTCTATGGCGGGGTATTGATTGCCTTGGCCTTGTGGCTGGTGTTGAAGCCGGCGGTGGGGAAGCCCGCTGAGGCGGCGGCCCGTTAGATTTGTGGCGCTGCTGAATCCGTATTCGCGAGTAGGCTCGCTCCCACATTGGAAATATCTTCCCTGTGGGAGCGAGCCTGCTGGCGAAAGCGGCGTAATAGTCGCCGCCGCGTTATCTACTGACTGGTTTTACGGAACACAAACGCCAGACCGACAATGATCAACAGCATCCCCAGCACACTCAACGCCGCCAGGCGATTGCCGAAGATCAGATAGTCCATCACCGCCGTCACCGCTGGCACCAGGTAAAACAGACTGGTGACATTCACCAGATTGCCCCGCGCGATCAACCGGTACAGCAACAGCGTCGCCAGCACCGACACTACCAGTCCCATCCACAACACCGGCACGATAAAACCTGCGTTGTGCTCAAAGTGGAACGGCTGAAACGGCACGAAAATCCCGCACAACAACAGCCCGGCCAGATACTGCACCGGCAGTGTGCCGAGGGGATTGTCGGTGATGCGTTTCTGCATGATCGAGCCCAGCGTCATGCTCGCGAGCGCCAGCAGACCAAACAGCATCCCCGCCCAGGACATCCCGGCCAGACCTATGCCCTGGTAAACCACCATGATCAGCCCCGCCAGCCCCAGCGCCAGACCGAACATCCGGCTCGCCGAGCGCTGCCGCTCCATCAAGACCACGGTGAGAATCGGCTGCACGCCCATGATGGTCGCCATCACGCCCGGAGTGACTTTGCTGTTGAGGGCCAACAGATAGAAAATCTGATAGGCCCCCAACAACACCACACCCGTGGCAATCGCAAACAACATCGGCCGGCCGCCCTTGGGCAACTTCAACTTGAGCAACGGCGCCAGCAGCACCAGCCCGCACAAGGCAATCAAAAAGCGAATCAGCAGAAAGGCAAACGGCGAAGCGTGGGCCAGGCCCCATTTGGAGAAGATCGCGCCGCTGCTCCACAGCAGAACGAACAGGCTCGTGGACGCCGCCGCGAGCGCGGATTTTTTCGAAAGGACAAACATGAATACCACCTGTAGTCAGGCAAGAAGCCAACTCAGCCGAAGCTGAAATTCAGTAGGTTTTTCTGGCGGGCGCAGGGGTCAGCAGAAACTGCCGATCAGCCCGAAACGCCAACGCCCGGCGGTGATACGACTGCGCACACCGGCGTGCTACTGACAGGTGGAGGGTAATGACTGATCTGCGTGGGCTGCTGATTCCCGCACGGCACGACGCCAGCGTTGACCGCTGAATCGACTACCGCGTTGAGAGGGGATGCGGGCATTGGCGCAGATCTTTTTTGAGGGGTTGGACAGTGAGCCATGCGGCTTACGAGCGCCGACTATAACCAGCGCGGGACATGGATTGCAATGATTTGGGCAAAGGGCCGGTAGCGACGAATGGATGACTGCTGAATAGGCTGTGGAGCAACCGCAACACCTATCGATGGGGAGACATGGAATGCTCGAAATCATATGCCAAGGGAACGGAGTTATCTGCGCTATCAGTTGTATCGGTCGCTGGCCAGGAAGCAGGCAAGCCTCGACGGCGCTGATTCGCAGGCAATAAAAAACCGCTCACAAGGAGCGGTTTTTTATTGCCTGATCCAGCCTTAACCAAACAGCCAATACCCCAACAACGTCAACACCACCACCGCCAGCACCGGTCGCATCACGCGGTAGGCCTTCGGATGACGGCGTTTCCACTGTTTGACCACGCCACTGAATTTGTCGCTGAAGCTCTTGCTCCAGGCGTAGGCCTGGTTGATCCCGCCGACGCGTTCATCATCCAGGTTCTGCGGTGCGGTGGCACGGCCGAGCCAGGCGCTGATCGAGCGGTTGATGCGGGTCATGAGGCGGTTGCTCAGCGGACGCTCGACGTCGCAAAACAGGATCACGCGGGTTTGTTCGGTTTCGTTCTTGACCCAGTGCACGTAGGTTTCGTCGAACATCACGTCTTCGCCGTCACGCCAGGCATAAACCTGACCATCGACGAAAATCCGGCAATCGTCGGAGTTCGGCGTCGACAAGCCGAGGTGATAACGCAGTGAGCCGGCGAACGGATCGCGGTGCGGGTTCAAGTGGCTGCCACCCGGCAACAGCGCGAACATCGCGCCTTTGACGTTGGGAATCGCACTGACCAGCGCGACGGTTTTCGGGCACAGGGTTTCAGCCGATGGCAGCGGTTTGTCGTACCACTTCAGGTAGAAACGCTTCCAGCCCTTCTTGAAGAACGAGCCGAAACCGGCGTCGTTGTTCTTTTCCGCCGCGCGAATATAACCCTCGTCGAACAGGTGCATGGCCTCGTCGCGAATGGTTTCCCAGTTGTCGCGCAACACGTCCAGTTCCGGGAATTTGCTGCGATCCAGATACGGCTTGGACGGCACGCCGGAAAACAGGTACATCAAGGCGTTGTAAGGAGCGAACAGCGCCGAGTGGTTGACGAACTGACGCAGAACCGGCAAACGCGCCTTGCCGCGCAAATGCACATAGAGCGTGCTGCCCAAAAAGAGCAGCAGCACAAACGCCTTGGCGGCAAACGAAAAGGTCATCAACAACTCCTTGAATAAAGACAACGCTGCGCAATGCCCTTTACCCGGCATGGCAGCCGGCCATGATAAACACTACCGGCGCCGGGCAAAACCCGCCTTACACAAGATTCAGTGTTAAGAATTGCGCAACAAAGCATTTATTAGCATAACGATCCTGAACCCTGGCTGACCTGAATCAACTGGATTACTGCTGAGTCTCCTGTTCAGTGAACAGATCGCTGAACAACATGCTCGACAGATAACGCTCACCCGAGTCAGGCAGAATCACGACGATAGTCTTGCCCTGCATTTCCGGCGTCTCCGCCAGACGCACTGCTACCGCCATCGCTGCACCGCAGGAGATGCCGCACAAAATCCCTTCTTCCTGCATCAGGCGCAGCGCCATCGCCTTGGACTCTTCGTCGGTCACCTGCTCGACCCGGTCGACCATCGACAGATCCAGGTTCTTCGGTACGAAGCCGGCGCCGATCCCCTGAATCTTGTGCGGGCTCGGCTTGATCTCTTCACCCGCGAGCGCTTGGGTGATCACCGGCGACGACATCGGCTCCACAGCCACCGAGAGAATCGGTTTGCCCTGGGTATTCTTGATATACCGCGAAACGCCGGTGATGGTTCCGCCGGTGCCGACGCCCGCTACCAGTACATCGACGGCACCGTCGGTGTCGTTCCAGATTTCCGGACCGGTGGTCTTTTCGTGAATGGCGGGGTTGGCCGGGTTATCGAACTGCGCCGGCATGAAATATTTGTCGGCATCGCTGGCAACGATTTCGGCCGCCTTCTCGATTGCGCCTTTCATGCCCTTGGCCGGCTCGGTCAATACCAATTCGGCGCCCAGTGCCTTGAGGACTTTACGACGCTCGATGCTCATTGAGGCCGGCATGGTCAACATCAATTTGTAACCACGGGCGGCGGCAACGAATGCCAGACCGATCCCCGTGTTCCCCGACGTCGGCTCGACAATGGTCATGCCCGGCTTGAGTTTGCCGCTGCTTTCGGCGTCCCAGATCATGTTGGCGCCGATTCGGCACTTGACCGAGTAACCGGGGTTGCGCCCCTCGATCTTGGCCAGAATGGTCACACCGCGCGGCGCGATGCGGTTGATCTGCACCAGCGGTGTATTACCGATGGAGTGGGCATTGTCAGCGAAAATACGGCTCATGGCTGGGTCCTTATGCAGCATTGAATTCAGCGTTCCAAGGTAAGCCTGTTGCCCATCACAGTCCAGTCGGGTCGAACGTCTGCGCGACGTAACAGTCAATCGCTTACATCGTCAGGGAATTGCCGTCATGAAGCGTCGCTACAGTTGGCCACTAGGGATTTTCGCCGTCGTCGTTGTGCTGCTGATCGCGCTGCACATCGCCCTGCCCTACATGGTGCGCGACTACCTGAACGGCAAGCTGGCGGACATGGGTGATTATCGGGGTCAGATCACTGATGTCGACCTTGCCCTATGGCGCGGCGCCTACAAGATCAACGGGCTGAAAATCGTCAAGGTCGACGGCAAGGTGCCGGTACCATTCGTCAACGCACCGCTGATCGATCTGGCGGTCAGCTGGCATTCGCTGTGGTACGACCACGCCGTCGTAGCGCAGGTTAAATTCGTCAAACCTGAAATCAACTTCGTCGATGGCGGGGCCAACAAGCAGAACTCTCAAACCGGTCAAGGCACCGACTGGCGCGCGCAACTGGGTAAATTGCTGCCGATCACCCTCGACGAGGTACAGATTCACGATGGCAAAATCACTTTCCGTAACTTCAACTCCAAGCCACCGGTCAACATGAACGCGACCAATGTCGACGCCAGCATCTATAACCTGACCAACGTGGTCGACAAACAGGGAAAACGCGATGCCCGCTTCGAAGGCAAAGCCCTGCTGCTAGGCCACGCACCGCTGGAAACCACCGCAACGTTCGACCCTCTGAGCAACTTCGAAGACTTCGAATTCCGCCTGCGCGCCAAAGACATCGAGCTCAAGCGCATGAACGACTTCGCCTCGGCCTACGGCAAATTCGACTTCAACGCCGGCCACGGTGATGTGGTGATCGAAGCCCAGGCCAAAAAAGCCCAGGTCAACGGCTACATCAAACCGCTGCTGCGCGACGTCGAAGTGTTCAACTGGCAGCAGGACGTAGAGAACAAGAACAAGAGCATCTTCCGCTCAGTCTGGGAGGCACTGGTAGGTGGCACGGAAACCGTGCTGAAGAATCAGGCGAAAAACCAGTTCGCCACCAAGGTCGAGCTCAGCGGCAACGTGCATCAGCAAAATATCAGCGCGTTTGAAGCGTTTTTGCAGATCTTGCGCAATGGTTTCGTACAGGCATTCAATGCCCGCTATGAGCGGCCGAAGCCGGATGCGAGTTAGGGTTCATTTCTGGAAAAGCATCCAGATATAGAGTATCGGCGCCAATCTGAATATCCGGGACCGGCCATTCAACGGTCCAACCTTTATCGCCCAAGATGGCAGTCGCAAAGACTTGAGGATCAAGCAAGGGCTGCAACTGCTTATACGTTTGAATATCTCGACTCAAATCGAGTGTCAGCGCGCGACCATCAACAAAGCAGAGTGCAAGCCGACTATCAGAGAGCGCAGTAACTGCCGCCAAGCGTGGTCGTTTCATGGATAGCATCAATTCAGCGCCTCCGGGCAGATGGGGACTGTTTCGCAGCCCAGCGGGAGCAAGCTCCCTCGCCACAGATTCAGTGGACATCCTGAAGGCTATCGCCAAATCGGCGATACCTGAATACTGGCCATCGGCCGAGACTGAGTCAACATGTGACGCCCCATTCAGAGACTGAATAAGCCGTCTGCGTTCACAGTCGACCGGCCTGCGCGTTATAGTCGGGCATCCGATTATTTCGCCCCCGCCCTGCCCGTCAGGTCGGCGTTACCGTTCGAGGATTAGCAGATGAAGTTCGAAGGCACCCAGGCCTACGTCGCCACCGATGACCTGAAGCTGGCGGTCAACGCCGCCATCACCCTGGAGCGGCCGCTGCTGGTCAAGGGCGAGCCGGGCACCGGCAAGACCATGCTCGCCGAGCAACTGGCAGAATCGTTCAATGCCAAGCTGATCACCTGGCACATCAAGTCCACCACCAAGGCTCATCAGGGCCTGTACGAGTACGATGCGGTCAGCCGTCTGCGCGATTCGCAACTGGGCAATGAAAAAGTCCACGACGTGCGCAACTACCTGAAGAAGGGCAAGCTCTGGGAGGCTTTCGAGTCCGAGGAGCGGGTCATTCTGCTGATCGACGAAATCGACAAGGCCGACATCGAGTTTCCCAACGACTTGTTGCAAGAACTCGACAAGATGGAGTTCTACGTTTACGAGATCGACGAGACCATCAAGGCGAAAAAACGCCCGATCATCATCATTACCTCCAACAACGAGAAAGAGCTGCCGGACGCCTTCCTGCGCCGCTGCTTCTTCCACTACATCGCCTTCCCGGACCGCCCGACCCTGCAGAAAATCGTCGACGTGCACTACCCGGACATCAAGAAGGATCTGGTCAGCGAAGCGCTCGACGTGTTCTTCGACGTGCGCAAGGTGCCGGGCCTGAAGAAGAAGCCATCGACCTCGGAACTGGTCGACTGGCTGAAACTGTTAATGGCCGACAACATCGGTGAAGCGGTGCTGCGCGAACGCGATCCGACCAAGGCGATTCCGCCGCTGGCCGGTGCCTTGGTCAAGAACGAGCAGGACGTGCAGTTGCTCGAGCGACTGGCGTTCATGAGCCGTCGCGGCTCTCGCTAAGAGGCTGATGCCATGTTGCTCAACCTGTTCAATGAAATGCGTGCAGCCAAGGTGCCGGTGTCGGTGCGCGAGCTGCTCGACCTGATCAACGCGCTGAAACAGCGCGTGACCTTCGCCGACATGGACGAGTTCTATTACTTGTCGCGGGCGATTCTGGTGAAGGACGAACGCCATTTCGACAAGTTCGACCGCGCGTTCGGCGCCTACTTCAATGGCCTGGAAAAGCTCGACGATCATCTGCAGGCGCTGATTCCCGAAGACTGGCTGCGCAAGGAGTTCGAGCGCTCGCTGACTGATGAGGAACGCGCGCAGATCCAGTCCCTTGGCGGTCTGGACAAACTGATCGAAGAGTTCAAGAAACGTCTGGAAGAACAGAAGGAACGCCACGCCGGCGGCAATAAATGGATTGGCACTGGCGGCACTAGCCCGTTCGGTTCCGGCGGCTTCAATCCGGAAGGCATTCGCGTTGGCGATGCCGGCAAGCGCCAGGGCAAAGCGGTGAAAGTCTGGGATCAGCGTGAGTACAAGAACCTCGATGATTCGGTGGAACTGGGCACGCGCAATATCAAAGTGGCCCTGCGTCGCCTGCGCAAGTTCGCGCGTCAGGGCGCGGCGGAAGAGCTGGATATTGACGGCACCATCGACCACACCGCCAAGGATGCCGGGCTGCTGAACATCCAGATGCGTCCCGAGCGCCGCAACACGGTGAAACTGTTGCTGTTGTTCGACATCGGCGGTTCGATGGACGCCCACGTAAAGATCTGCGAAGAGCTGTTCTCGGCCTGCAAGACCGAGTTCAAGCACCTGGAGTACTTCTACTTCCACAACTTCATTTATGAGTCAGTGTGGAAGAACAACATGCGCCGCACCTCCGAGCGCACTTCGACCCAGGACCTGCTGCACAAGTACGGTGCCGACTACAAAGTGATCTTCATCGGTGACGCGGCGATGGCGCCATATGAAATCACCCAGGCCGGCGGCAGCGTCGAGCACTGGAACGAAGAGCCGGGATATGTATGGATGCAGCGCTTCATGGAGAAGTACAAGAAGCTCATCTGGATCAACCCGTATCCGAAGGACACCTGGGGCTATACCTCGTCGACCAACATCGTGAGGGATCTGATCGAGGATCAGATGTATCCGTTGACGTTGCGCGGGCTTGAGGAAGGGATGCGGTTTTTGTCCAAATAACCTCCGGTGTCAGTGATGGCCCCTTCGCGAGCAAGCTCGCTCCCACATTGGAATGCATTTCACCTTGTCGGAACGAGCTTGCTCCGGGCGGCGTTCCGACGAAACTTTTAGCTATTGCTGAAACGCTGCAGATATTTGGTGTGTTCACGGTGCGCGACGTCTTGCACCACCGGCCGCAACCGCACCTGCGCGCCCGGCAGACACTGCGCCAACCGCGCCAACGCCATCGGTGTCAATGCGCCCAATCGTGGATAGCCGCCAATCGTCTGCCGATCATTAAGCAACACAATCGGCTGGCCATCCGGCGGCACCTGCACCGCGCCCAATGGAATCCCCTCGGAAATCATCGGCTGGCCCTGATACTGCAACGCCTTGCCGAGCAGGCGAATGCCCATGCGATCGGCGCGGCTGTCCAGCGTCCACGCACTGTTGAATACATCAAACAGGCTTTGCCCGCCGAACTGACCGATCTGTGCGCCGAGCACCAGATCCAGCGGTGCATTCAATTTCAGATCCGGCTGTAATGCCAAAGGCACTTCGCGCAGCAACAGCGATTCCCCGCGATAACTCAGCACCGCTCCCCTCGCCAATGGTAAGCCCATGCCATCCGGACCACCGAGTTCTTCACGTACAACCGTGGCGCTACTGCCCAGCACCTTCGGTGCATCAAAACCACCCGGCGCTGCCAGGTAAGCCCGGGCACCGAGCAACGGCTGAGTGAGGCGCAACGTCTGCCCTTTGCCCAACTTGAAACTGCGCCAAGGCGCCAGTGGCTGACCGTCGATCTGCGCGCCAAGATCTGCGCCAGCCAACGCCAGCCAACACGCCTCTTCGGCCACCACGGCAAAGCCGCCGAGGGTGATTTCGATCACCGTTGCATCCAGCTCGTTGCCGAGCAACCAGTTGGCCCAACTCATCGAACACCAATCCGCCGCACCACCCTGGGTCACGCCCAGATGCCGCACGCCGAAACGCCCTGCGTCTTGCAACAGGCACAGTGGCGTGCTCGCTTCAATTGTCAGTCGGCTCATGCCCGCACCTCCAGTGGCGTGTCATCGCCGCCCAGATTGACGAACTCGGCATGACTGACCGCTTCGAAGCGCACGGTGTCGCCCGGTTGCATCAGGCTGTAGCCCTCGCGATTGCGGTCGAACAACTTGGCCGGGGTGCGGCCGATCAGGTTCCAGCCGCCGGGGGATACCACGGGATACGCAGCGGTTTGCCGCTCGGCAATGCCGACGCTGCCAGCAGCGACTTTCTTGCGTGGCGTGTTTAGACGTGGCGCCGCCAGAACCTCTTCCACCAACCCCATAAATGCAAAGCCCGGCGCGAAACCAAGGGCGAATACCTGATACTCACGTCCGCTGTGGCGACGGATCACTTCATCCACCGCCAGACCGCTGCGCTCGGCCAGCAAACTCAACTCAGGGCCAACGCTCAAGTCATACCAGACCGGCAGCACATGGCATTGGCCAGCGGTTCGCGCATTCGGCGACAGGTCGATCAACGCTTCGCCGATCAATTCCCGCGCCTGATTCGGACTCAGTGCAGTCAGATCGTAATGCACCATCAACGTCGTATAGGACGGCACCAGATCAATCAATTGCTCGCCGAACACCGCACGCAAACGCTCACTGGCAGCGAGCATCCATGGCATGTTGGCTTCGGCGATTTCATCGAACAGACGCAGCATCAGGCAATCCAGTGCCACCACTTCAATCCTTGGGTTCATGACGCACTCTGCTGATTCAAGGCCTCGCGAATGCGTTGCACGGCGGCCACCGAACTGGCGTTGTCGCCGTGCACGCAAAGTGTGTTGGCATGCAAGCGCAAGGCGCTGCCGTCGCTGGCGCTGAGGTTGTCACCGCGGGCGATGGTCAGGGCTTGTTCGATGATGGTTTCGGCATCGTGATGCACCGCTCCCGGTATTTGTCGCGAGACCAGTTTGCCGGCACTGTCATAAGCGCGATCGGCGAAAGCTTCGAACCACAGGGTCACGCCATACTCATCGCCAATCTGCTGCGCTGCCGAGTTGTCGCGGGTGGCCATCAGCATCAATGGCAAGTTGCGGTCGTAAGCGGCCACCGCCTGAATCACCGCACGCAGTTGCGCGGGGTTGGCCATCATGTCGTTGTACATCGCGCCATGGGGTTTGACGTAACTGACGCGCCCGCCCTGAGCTTTGCAAATGCCATCGAGCGCGCCAATCTGATAATGCAGGAGGTCTTGCAGCTCTTGCGCCGAGTAGGCCATGGAGCGGCGGCCGAAGCCGACCAGATCCTGATAAGCCGGGTGCGCGCCAATCTGCACGCCGTGGCTCAGGGCCAGGCTGACGGTCTTGCGCATGATGCTCGGGTCGCCGGCGTGGAAGCCACAGGCCACGTTGGCACAATCAATGAAGGGCATGACCTCGGCGTCCAGACCCATGGTCCAACTGCCGAAGCTCTCGCCGATGTCGCAATTCAATAGCAGGCGGCTCACGGTGAACACTCCTGTAGGTGCTTGTCTTTTTATCTGTAGGACTTTGCTACGCAGGTTATCAGTTACTGCGCGTCCAGTTGCTTGCCACGGGTTTCCGGCAGGCTTAACGCCGCGATAATCACCACGCCGTAAGACACCGCTGCGAATGCGCCAATGCCCACACTCAACGGCACCTTCTGGCTCAGCAGACCGATCAGCAGCGGAAACAAGGCTGCCAGCGCACGGCCGATGTTGTAGCAGAAGCCCTGCCCCGAACCGCGAATTCGTGTAGGAAACAATTCAGTCAGAAACGCACCCATACCGCTGAAAATCCCCGAGGCGAAGAAGCCCAGAGGGAAGCCCAGCCAGAGCATCACACCGTTACTGACCGGCAATTGCGTGTAGAGCAAAACGATGGTGAACGAGCCGACCGCGAACAGGATGAAATTCTTTTTGCGGCCGAGCAGATCAGTCAGATAAGCGCTGATCACATAACCGACATAAGACCCGACAATCACCATCGCCAGATAACCGCCGGTGCCGAGTACGCTCAAACCGCGCTCGTTCTTCAGGAAGGTCGGCAGCCAGGAAGTGATCGCGTAATAGCCGCCCAGTGCACCGGTGGTCAGCAGTGAAGCGCGGAACGTGGTGAAGAGCATGCCCGGCGCGAAGATCTCATAGAACTTCGATTGATTCTCCGGCGTTTGCTGAGCTTTGGCCTCGCGGTAGATCTCCGGATCCTTCACCAGACGCCGAACGAAGATCACGAAAATTGCCGGCACGATGCCGAGGATGAACAGTGCACGCCAGGCATCTTCCGGGGGCAACACCGAAAACAGCAGCGCATACAGAATCGCCGTCAGCCCCCAGCCCAGCGCCCACCCGGATTGCACCATGCCCACTGCTTTGCCGCGGTCCTTGGCGCGGATCACTTCACCGATCAGCACCGCGCCGGCGGTCCATTCGCCGCCGAAACCGAAGCCCATCAACGTGCGCGCGATCAGCAGTTGTTCGTAGTTTTGCGCGAAACCGCAGAGAAAGGTGAAGAAGGCGAACCAGAGCACCGTCAGTTGCAGGGTGCGCACCCGACCGATGCGGTCAGAGAGAATCCCGGCAACCCAGCCGCCAATCGCTGAAGCGATCAGCGTGCTGGTGTGAATCAGCCCCGCTTCGCCGGTGGTGATGCCCCACATCGCGATCAGCGTCGGCACGACGAAGCTGAGCATCTGCGTGTCCATGCCGTCCAGACCGTAGCCGATCTTGCAGCTCCAGAACGTACGACGCTCCTGCTGGTTGATGTTGCGATACCAATCGAACGGCCCCGGACGCGCCGTTGCCTTGGGAATTTCTAGGGTGTCGGGAGCACGCATGGCTTATCTCCGCAGGTTTTTTATTGGTCTTGTTCGTAGCCCCGACGACGCCTATCGTGGGGGCCGGATGCGTCGATTTTTCGTCGCGCGGCCCCGCTGCGTCCAACGAATAAAAACCCGCCTTAGCCATAAGAAAAATTTGTCACCCGAGCCTTGCCCATGAACCTGAAGTTTCTCGAGACCTTTGTCTGGGTCGCCCGCCTGAAGAGTTTTCGCCTGACCGCCGACAAGCTTTTCACCACCCAGGCGTCGATCTCCAGCCGCATTGCGGTGCTGGAAGGCGAGTTGGGGGTGAAGCTGTTTTTGCGTGATTCACGCGGTGTCAGCCTGACGCCCGAAGGCTTGAAAGTGCTGGAGTACGCCGAGCAGATGCTCGACACCATGTCGGCGCTCAAGCAGTCGATCGAGACCCGCTCGAGCAAGGTCGGCCGGGTGCGCATTGGCGTAATGGACACGGTAATCCACACCTGGCTCAGCCCGTTGGTGGCGCAGATGACCGACCTGTATCCGCGGGTGGAAATCGAACTGGTGGCGGATACCTCGCTGAACCTCTGCGATCAGCTGCAAAAAGGCTTTCTCGACATCGTTCTGCAAACCGACCTGATCCGCCATGAAAGCGTGCGCAGTCTGGAGCTGGCCAGCCATCCGCTGGGCTGGATTGTCGCCAGTAACTCGATCTATAACCGCGACTTCGCTGACCTCGCCGAATTGGCGCAGGAGCGGATCATCACCTACTCGAAAAACTCCCGGCCGCATCAGGACCTCCTGGCGCTGATGCAGGCCAACGGTGTGCTGGCGCCACGCTTGAACTGCGTGAACTCGGTGTCGGCGATTACCCGGTTATTACGTGATGGATTTGGGATTGGTGTGCTGCCACCGGTGCTGGTGGCCGAGGAGTTGGCGCGGGGGGAATTGACCTTGTTGGCCATTGATCAGCGACCGCCAAACCTGCAGGTGGTGGTGTCGTGGCGGGTGGGGGTTGAGTGGGTCGAGGAGATTGTGACGTTGTGTCAGCAGGTGCTTGAAGGGTATGCGCACAAAGTGGGCAAGGACTACATCGCGTTAAGTTGATCGTTCCTACGCAGAGCGTGGGAACGATCCTTACTGCGGGATTTCAGAGGCCGCGCACGTCGCGATCTTCGATCGGCCGGCTCTGGCGCAGACGTCGACCACCGAGAACGACCCAGTCGATCAAGCGGAACAGGCATTCAATCCCGAATGACAACAACAACGCGCCGCTCATGCCCCAGATCATCGCTTCCGGGGTCAGCAGAATCTGGTAGCTGTAGCCGTTCCAGGTTTCCTTGCGAATATCCGGGTCAGCGGCCAGCACCACTTGCAGGAAGCGGATGTACCACGGCCCTTGCATCGCCTGGAACTGCTTGTCCAACGCCACCTGACGCGTGAGCAAGGTGTTCAGACTGTCGGCGTCGCTGCGGAAGATCGGATCTTCACTGGCGCGATAATGCGCAACCAGGGCCTGCATATCGCCCTTGAAAAACTGCTCGGCGGTGCCCTGAAAACCGCGCAGGCCCGTCTGCGCCTCGATCAGATGCGCCTCGACACGTTTCGCGTAATCGTTGATGAAGCCTGGCACCTGGACACCGATCAACAGGCCCGCCGCAAACAACACCAGCCGTACATAACTGAGCAACATGGGGTGCAATCCTTATTCGGTCTTGCCTTGGCTGACGCATTCACCGCGTCGCCACAGGCTCCATTGGCCCGGTTCGTAGCGGGTCCAGGTTTCGTTTTCGGTCAAAGGCTCGGTGGCGATCACCGTGACCACGTCGTTGGGCGTGGTTTCCGCCTGAAAATCGACGATCACGTCGACATCTTTCAGGCGCGCCGGGCCGAACGGTGCACGACGGGTGATCTGTGCGAGTTTGGTCGAGCAATAGCAGAACAGCCAGTCGCCGTCGCTGAGCAGGCAGTTGAACACGCCTTTGCTGCGGTACTCTGCGCAAGCGGCGACCAGGTCCGGCAACAGCGCTTCTATATCGACCGGCTCCGGAAATGCTGCACGCACGCGGTTGAGCAAATCGCAGAATGCCGCTTCGCTATCGGTATCGCCGACCGGGCGGTAAAAGCTTTTGATTGGAGTGAAATCGGCGAGCTGGCCGTTGTGCGCAAAGCACCAGTTGCGCCCCCACAGTTCGCGGACGAACGGATGGGTGTTGGACAGGCAGACCTTGCCAACATTGGCCTGGCGGATATGGCCGATGACCACTTCGCTTTTGATCGGATAACGCTGCACCAGATTGGCGACTTCGGACTCGCAACTTGCGGCCGGATCCTGAAACAGGCGCAAGCCACGGCCTTCATAGAAGGCAATGCCCCAGCCGTCGCGGTGCGGGCCGGTGCGACCGCCGCGCTGCATCAGGCCGGTGAAGCTGAACACGATATCGGTCGGCACGTTGGCACTCATGCCCAGTAATTCACACATGTGCGGACTCTCGGGTTACAGGCGCGGCTCGACCCGCATGCGCTGCGGGTTGTTCGGCACGGGCGGGCGACCGTAACGGTCATCACCGGCGCCGCCAAACGGTTGATCATCGTCGCGGTCATCGGCACGCGCGGCGGCTTTGGCGGCTTCGGCCTGTTCCCGGCGCGCCCTCGAAGCACGTTCGAGAGGGAAGCGAATCAGCACGAAAATCAGGTAGACGCCAAAAGCGATCATGCCGTACATGAACAGATCGGAGACTGCACGCCAGGCGTTGTTGCCGACCTTGAAGGCCAGGTCCAGCGCAGTGATGGCGATGGACGGTGCAACCTTGGCCTTCACCGGGTCAATGATGGTCGGGCTGAACAGCAACACCGCCATCAGCACACGCAACGGCTCGCGCAACCAGCGCCACATCCAGGTGGTCAGGCGCATCCATACCAACAGGCAGCCCACGGCGGCAAAGGCGTAGAGGCCCCAGGCGATCAGATAGTCGTTCTCGGTCATGGTGTCCATGGCAAGGCAAGCAAAGAGGCGCTTATAGTAACGACTTTTCGCCCGTCCGGCTTGTCCCAATACCAGACGGCCAGCAGCAAACCCTGTGGAGGCGAGCTTGCTCGCGAAAGCGGTGGGTCAGTGAAACAAATGTCATCTGACCGGACGCCTTCGCGAGCAAGCTCGCTCCCACAGGGGGCTGCGGCGGTTTCAAGATCCGCGAAAACCTTTATTCCGCATATTGTACGAGAGCCTTCCATGCCCCAATCCGCCAACGTCATCAGTGCCCCGATTGCTCACAAGGTACCCGGTGCCGACCCGTATGCCTGGCTGCAGGAGCGCGACACCGACGCGGTGCTCGATTACCTCAAGGCTGAAAACGCCTGGCAGGAAGCGCAAACCGCCGATCAGGCCGAGTTGCGTGAAAGCCTGTTCGAAGAGATCAAGGGCCGGATTCTCGAAACCGACTTGTCCCTGCCCTCGCCGTGGGGCCCGTACCTGTATTACACGCGCACCACGGCGGGCGACGAATACGCACGGCACTACCGCTGCCCGCGTCCGGCGGACGACAGCCTGACCCTCGATGAAAGCCGCGAGCAACTTCTGCTCGACCCGAACGTGCTGGCCAACGGCGGGTTCTTCTCGCTGGGTGCGTTCAGCATCAGCCCGGATCACCAGCGTCTGGCCTACAGCGTCGACGCCTCGGGCGATGAGATTTACACGCTTTTCATCAAGGAACTGGCCAACGACAAGGTCAGCGAGCTGGAATTCGAAGACTGCGACGGCAGCATGACCTGGGCCAACGACAGCCTGACCCTGTTTTTCGGCGTACTCGACGACACCCATCGCCCACACAAACTGTTCCGCTATCGCCTCGACGGCACTGCCGCTGAAGAGGTCTTTCACGAGGCGGACGGGCGTTTCTTCCTGCATTGCTACCGTTCCAGTTCCGAGCAGCAATTGCTGCTGTCGCTGGGCAGCAAGACCACCAGTGAAGTCTGGGTGCTGGATGCCAATCAACCGCACCTGCCGTTTACTTGCCTGGCCCCGCGTGTCGAAGACCATGAATACGATGTCGATCACGGCCTGCTCGATGGCGTGTGGACGTGGTTCATTCGCACCAACCGCGACGGCATCAACTACGCCCTGTATCAGGCCCCGGATATCGGCACCACGCCGACCGAAGACGACTGGCAGAACCTGATCCCCCACAGCGACACGGTGATGCTTGACGGCGTCAGCCTCAACACCGAGGCGATGACTCTGAGCCTGCGCGAAGGTGGACTGCCGATTATCGAAGTTCACCCACACGGTCTGACGCCTTATCGCGTGCAATTGCCGGACGCGGCCTACAGCCTGTATGTGCAAAACAGCCTGGAATTTGAAAGCGACCGCATTCGTCTGCGCTACGAGGCGTTGAACCGTCCGGCACAGGTTCGCCAACTGATCCTCGCCAGCGGCGAACAAACGGTGTTGAAAGAAACCCCGGTGCTCGGCCCGTTCGACGCCGATGCCTACGTTAGCCAACGGTTGTGGGCGACGGCGCCGGACGGTACGCAAGTGCCGATCAGCCTGGTGATGAAGCGCGAAATGGTCGGCAAACCGGTGCCGCTGTATCTCTATGGCTATGGCGCTTACGGTTCGAGCCTTGATCCGTGGTTCTCCCATGCCCGTCTGAGTCTTCTGGATCGTGGCATGGCCTTCGCCATTGCTCATGTGCGTGGCGGCGGTGAATTGGGCGAAGCCTGGTATCGCGCCGGCAAGCAGGAACACAAGCACAACACCTTCAGCGACTTCATTGCCTGCGCCGAGTTTCTGATCCTCAACGGCATTACCACTGCGGACAAATTGGCAATCAGTGGCGGCAGCGCGGGTGGCTTGCTGATTGGGGCCGTGCTCAACCAGCGCCCGGATCTGTTCGGCGTGGCGATTGCCGAAGTGCCGTTCGTCGACGTGCTCAACACCATGCTCGACCCGGACCTGCCACTGACCGTCACCGAATATGACGAATGGGGCAATCCTGAAGAGCCGGACGTTTACGAGCGGATCAAGGCTTATGCACCGTACGAAAACGTCAGCGCGCAGCATTATCCTGCGACGCTGGTAATCGCCGGCTACAACGACAGCCGCGTGCAATATTGGGAAGCGGCCAAGTGGGTGGCGAAACTGCGCGCGACCAAGACCGACGACAATCTACTGCTGCTCAAGACTGAACTGGGCGCCGGGCATGGCGGGATGAGCGGGCGTTATCAGGGATTACGTGACGTAGCACTCGAATACGCATTTGTTTTCAAGGTTTTGGGCCTGGCCTGAGGAACTCCGTCGGTCACTTGGGTCTTAATTGCAGACCCAAGAGGCCGATACACCCGAGATCCCTGTGTGGGAGCGAGCCTGCTCGCGAATGCGACCTGTCATCCACATCGTCGGTGACTGACACTACGCTTTCGCGAGCAGGCTCGCTTCCACAGGGGCGGTGTACCGCCTTGAAAATGTGAAAACAAAAAGACCGTGACGACATGTCAGAACCGACCTTCCTGAACAACGAAATCCGCGACTGGCTGATGGACTGCGGCCTGTTCGATCAATTGCAACTGGCCGACTTTGCGGCCGCTTCCGGCTATTTCAGCATCAGCACCGTGGCTGAAGGCGAGGCGATTTTCCGTGAGGGCGATGCCGGCAGTTTCATGTGCATCCTCCACACCGGCCAGGTCGCCGTGCAGAAAACCGGGCCCGACGGTCAGGTGATCACCATGGCTACCCTGCGCAGCGGGCGCGCCTTTGGTGAAATGGCCGTGCTCGACGGTGAGCGACGCTCGGCCACCTGCATCGCCGCGAGCAATTGCCAGTTGCTGAACCTCGGCAAGGATTCGCTGGAAAAAATGCTCAACGACGCGCCGAAAATTGCCGCAAAGATCATCCGCGCCCTCGCCGTTTCGCTGTCGAAACGCTTGCGCATGGCCGACGGCCAACTGGCTGCGCAGCAGATTTAACCGCCGGGAGATTTTGCCTTGCTGCCGCTCGGTTCGATGCCCGGCACCGGTTGATCCTTGCTCGGCGGGCTGGGCATTTCGATCGGCACCAGCGGCGGGCTGCCACTGCCCCCGCCCGACTTGGGAATGTTGATCGGCGTGATCTGCGGATACGGCGTCGGCGTTGCGGTCCCGGGCGAGCCGGGTTGTGGCGCCGGGCTGACCGGAATCGCCTGCTGCGCCTGCACTGCAGTAATCGTGAGCGCGGCCAGGGCAATGACCGTTAGAATGGTGCGCTTCATCAAGGGCTCCGTTTGGCCTTTAGTCTGCGCTCAGGCTACTCCCAACGGGCCTGCTTGCCTTCCCCCTTGTAGAGATTTCCATGAAACGTTTCGTTCTGCTCGACACCACCCCGATCCCTGAAAGCGGCGGTGCCCTGTGCCTGTTCGAGTATGGCGAAGATTTCGTCATCAAGATCCAGGGCGGCGACGGCGGGCAATTGATGAACACGCGCATGCACGGTTCCGAAGACGCGCTGGCCGAGATTCCTTGCCGCAAGGTCGCTGGCCGGCCGGATTCGCGGGTGCTGATCGGCGGTCTGGGCATGGGCTTCACCCTCGCCTCGGCACTCAAGCATCTGGGCAAGACTGCCGAAGTGGTGGTCGCTGAACTGGTGCCCGGCGTGGTCGAGTGGAACCGTGGCCCGCTTGGCGAGAAGTCCGGTCGTCCGCTGCTCGATCCGCGCACGGTGATCCGCCAGGAAGATGTGGCCAAGGTGCTGCAAAGCGAACCGAACGGCTTCGACGCGATCATGCTCGACGTCGACAACGGCCCCGAAGGCCTGACGCAGAAGGCCAACAGCTGGCTGTACTCTGCCGCTGGTCTGAACGCGTGCGCCAAGGCTTTGCGCCCGAAAGGCGTGCTCGCCGTGTGGTCGGCCAGCGCCGATCGGTTGTTTTCCGACAAATTGAAGAAGGCCGGTTTCAAGGCCGAAGAGGTCCAGGTCTTCGCCCATGGCAACAAGGGCACGCGCCACATGATCTGGATTGCCGAGAAGCTCAAGGGCTGAGCTAAACTCTGCCTATAACTGTCATTAGTCTTTTACAAAGGTGAACCCATGAGTTCGTCCACCCCAACCAATACGTCGAAGCTGGATCGCATCCTCGCCGACAACCAGCGCGACAAGGAAATGGGCTACCGCGACAAGGCCCTGAAGATGTACCCGCACGTCTGTGGCCGCTGCACCCGTGAGTTTTCCGGCAAGCGCCTGAGCGAACTGACCGTGCACCACCGCGACCACAACCACGACAACAACCCGCAGGATGGCTCGAACTGGGAATTGTTGTGCCTGTATTGCCACGACAACGAACACTCGCGCTATACCGATCAGCAGTACTTTTCGGAATCTTCTTTGAATTCGCCAAAGCGCTCATCGGTAACACATAACCCCTTTGCAGCACTGGCTGATCTGATGAAAAAGTGATTCAGGATAAAAAAACAGCCAGTGTTTTACAGCCTCGCAGAATACATGCCGTCATCTGTGAGGCTCTCTTTCTTACTGTGCAATAAATGCCAGCAGGTCTTCATTTATAACCTCGGCATGAGTGGTGCACATGCCATGAGGGAAGCCTTTGTAAATCTTCAGCGTGCCCTTCTTCAAAAGTTTTATCGAGAGCTGCGCTGAGTCTGCGATCGGAACTATCTGGTCGTCATCCCCATGCAAGACGAGCACGGGCACGTCGATTTTTTTCAAGTCCTCCGTGAAATCCGTTTCAGAGAACGCCTTGATGCAATCGTATTGCGCCTTAGCACTCCCCATCATGCCTTGCCGCCACCAATTGTCTTTCAAGCCCTCCAGGACTTTCGCTCCCTCACGGTTATAGCCATAAAACGGGATCGGAACCGACTTGTAAAATTCAGCACGATTTGCAGCCAACCCGGACCGCAAGTCATCGAACACCTCCAATGGCAGCCCGCCTGGATTGCGCGCTGACTTCACCATGACGGGGGGAACTGCGCCGATCAAAACCGCTTTGGCAACCTTGCCCGCACCATACTTGGCGACATAACGCGTCACTTCACCGCCGCCTGTCGAGTGCCCTATGTGGATAGCATTCTTCAACTTGAGGTGAGCGACCAAAGCAGCGACATCCGCTGCATAGGTATCCATGTCGTTGCCAGCAGAGGTTTGAGTCGAACGGCCATGCCCGCGCCGGTCATGAGCAATCACTCGATAGCCCTTGGAGACAAAGAAAAGCATCTGGGCATCCCAGTCATCGGAACTCAGCGGCCAGCCGTGATGAAAGACAAGCGGCTGCCCTGTGCCCCAATCCTTGTAGAAAATTTCAGTGCCGTCGTGGGTGGTAAAACTTGTCATTGCGCCTTGCCCCTCTTTTGTTTTCGAAGCCGTTGCAGCCTGAGCAACTTCACTGCCCATTACCATTGCCGAAAGTGAACCTGCCGCTAGCGCAGTTGCACCGACTTTCAGCACCTGACGGCGCGAACTCGACGGCATATTTTTTGTGTCGGACACAGTGCCTCCTTCTCTTGGCAAAGCATGAGATTTGAAAACTAAGAATGTGAAACCCGAGAACTCGTGAACCTGGCTGGAGCCGCGCACTGCGCGATTTTCAGGGGGCTAGTCCCGTGTCACTGAAGACAGGTGTTACTTGCAGCCCCCCGGAAAACCATGAGTGGTTTAGTAATCCCAGAAGCTCGCGACCCAACGGAATGCGTCACCATCGACGGCCACACGGCCAACGGAAGGGAACGGCAGGTGAGTGGCGACAAACAGCTCGCCGCTCGACGCCGCCTCTTTTAACAGGCGCACACGAACACGAACGGCTTCCTCAGGATCGTGTTCGAAACCGTTGTGCCAATCGGGGTGTTCGAACGCGACCGGAAACAGAGCGTCGCCTGCAAACGTCAACCGCTGGCCACCGGAATTGACGTAAACCACGCTGTGCCCAGGGGTATGTCCCCCCGTGAGCCTGGCCACCACGCCGGGGGCTACTTCATATTCATCCTCGAACGTGCGTACTTTGCTGCCGTACTCGCTCATGAACTGATTGGCCGTGGTTCTCAGCACGTCCGGTACAGGCTCGGGCATGGATGTCAGCGAGAAGTCGGGTGCCTTCCAGAACGCGACTTCGGTGGCCGACACATGGATTCGCAGATCCGCGCGCAACTGGCTCTTCACCTCATCAACCAGCAGTCCGCCAATGTGGTCCATGTGCATGTGAGTAATGATCACGTCCGTGACAGACGATAGCTCGATACCGGCTGCCTGCAGCCGCTTGGGAAATTGCCCGGCCCGCGGAAAGCCCGGGAACTGCCCCCCCAGACCGGCATCGACCAGAATGACCTTGTCTGCGCTGCGCACGACGAGGACGTTCAGCGCCCAGTCGAAAGCGTCCGGCCCGAGAAACATTTCTTTGAACCAGGCTGCGCGAGCGGCTGGATCGACGTTGGTCGACATCGTCTGAGTGGGCAGAGGCAGAACACCATCGCTCACTACCATGACATCAATGTCGCCAATACGCAGTGCATAACGCGAGGGAACCAGTTCCTCGCCAGCCAACTCTTCGAAGTGCGGAATGTCGCTGCTGTCGGACGTTGCGGCGGGATGATTCAGAAACGTGGTCATGATCGTTTTCCTATAGTTCGGCTCGGACTCTCAGGCGATACGGCCCTGCGGACGCGAGAGCGGTGTATCGCCCATGCAATGAGTCTGCGCCGGGGCCTGAACCCTCGAAACCATACCTGCGTATAAATTTTTACTGCCTGGTGCGCCCTGTACCTAACGCTTTAGGGTGAACACTCCCAACAACAGGTTTGCATGACCGGCACTGCTGGATGGCTGTTCGCTGATCATGAAAAGGCCCGCTAAAAAGCGGGCCCCGTGACTTGACGCTCAACTACCCGTCAATGGGCCAATGTCTGAACCCTGGTGGCTCTGGATCGAATGCTGAACACACCGCTAACGATCTGCCAGGACACGGCGAACACACCGGTGATAAAAACCACGTCGCCGAACGTGCGGATCCAGCGCAACGTTTGCAATATGTCCTGCTGCATGAAGGCCTCGCTTCGTGCATACCAGAGTCCCTGACTGACGCTCGCATAAAACTGAATCAATCCGATCGGCAACAGACTGGCACCGATCATCAACGCCAGGCCTGCATTGAGGCACCAAAAAGCGGTCTTCATCAGACGCTCGTTGAACTCAAGTTCCGGCCGAATGTAACGCAACACCAACAGAATGAACCCGAGCGCCAAAAAGCCGTATACGCCGAACAGTGCAGCGTGGGCATGCACCGCCGTGGTGTTCAGCCCCTGTATGTAATACAAGGACAGCGGTGGATTTATCATGAAGCCGAAGACGCCGGCTCCGAGCATGTTCCAGAACGCAACTGTCACGAAGAACATCAGTGGCCAGCGCACCCGCTCCATCCACACGGCACGCGACTTCAATTGCCAGTGCTCCCACGCTTCGTGGCCGAGCACAATCAGGGGCACAACTTCCAGCGCGCTGAACATCGCGCCCACGGCCATGACTGGCGTCGTCGTGCCGGAGAAGTAGATGTGGTGAAAGGTACCCGGCACCCCGCCCAGCATGAACAGTGAGGCTGAGGCCAGGCTGGCCGTGGTGGCCATCCGTGAGGACACCAGGCCCATGCTGGAGAAAATGAACGCCAATGCCGTGGTCGCAAAGACTTCGAAAAAGCCCTCTACCCACAGATGCACGACCCACCAGCGCCAGTACTCCATCACCGACAGATTGGTCCGCTCGCCATAAAATAAACCTGCACCGTAAAAAAGACCTATCGCAACGACCGACGCCGAGAGCAAGGCCAGCAGGTTCTGGTCGCCCGGCTTGTACAGGGCAGGCACGATGCAGCGCAGCATGAGAACCAGCCAGAAGGCAATCCCGGCGAACTTGAGAAATTGCCACACACGACCAAGGTCTACGTACTCGTAACCCTGGTGGCCCAGCCAGAAATTCCACTCCGGTGGCATGAGCTGAGCAATCGCCAGGTAGTTACCGGCGTAGGATCCGACAACGACAATGACCAGGGCCCAGAACAGGGCATCCACACCCTCCTTCTGCCATTTCGGATCTTTGCCGCCATTGATAATGGGGGCCAGAAAAAGTCCTGCTGCAAGGAAACCCGTGGCGATCCAGAACACCGCACTTTGCAGGTGCCAGGTACGCATCAGCGAATACGGAAACCACCGGGAAAGCGGGATGCCGTAGAAGTCTTGCCCTTCGACGGTATAGTGCGCGGTGGCCCCTCCGATCATGACCTGGAACATCAACAGCGCCACGACCAACAGCAGGTATTTGCCCAGCCCCTGCTGCGAGGGGGTCAGGGCGATCAGGCTTAAAGGATCCCGCTCGGGTGGAACGGGTGGCTGCTGTTCCTGATCGCGCAAGAAGGCCCATCCCCACACCAGTAAGCCGATCCCCGCTAACAGCAAAACAACGCTGACGATTGACCAGATGATGTTTTCAGCCGTTGGTTTGTTATCGATCAAAGGCTCGTGCGGCCAGTTATTGGTGTAGGTCGCTACCTGACCGGGGCGTTCGGTCGACGCGGCCCACGCCGTCCAGAAAAAGAACTGCGTGAGCTTCTCGCGACGCGCAGCATTCGGCAGCGTATTTTCCTTCATCGCGAAATGCACACGACTTTGATGAAGAGCGGAATCGTTGCCGAACAGCGCGACGTAATAGCCGGCTGTCTGGCGCATCGCAGAAACGCGGCGGGCACTCAGTGTGAGCACGCCATCGTGCAATTGACTGCCACGGTACTCGCGCTTGAGTTGCTGGCGAAGGGCCGCTTGAGCGGCGTCATCAAGTCGATCAAACGAGGTTTTGTAGGTGTCCTCGGCAGCCATGTCGAGCCAGGCCGACAGTTCTCTGTGAAGCCAGTCAGCGGTCCAGTCAGGCGCCTGATACGCGCCGTGCCCCCAAATGGACCCCAATTGCATGCCGCCGACGCTTTGCCAGGCCGTCTGGCCATCGAGGATGTCGTCGTCGGTGAACAGCCGCTCGCCACTGATGCTCTGTACCAGCGCCGGAACAGGCGGAGCCTGGCGATAGATCTCTCGACCGAACCAGCCTAAAAGCCCGAACGTCAGCGCCAGCACCCCAAGTAAGGTCCACCAGAGTTTTTTATATTCACGCATCGGAGCTGCACCCCACTTGAGTGAACAGGGTGGATGCCTGACAGACTCCACACGCGATGCCTGATGGCGCCATTAAGTTACTGAAGTTATTCATCGACACTCCTGACTTTTATTGGACATCGCCAGCCCATACTGGCCACTCATTCCATCTTTACTGCGCGACAATTCGGGCAGAAACCGGAAAAGATCCCTGCAACTTCCCGGTTGTCAGAACGCCCACGCGCGATTAACGCTTGCCGTATAAGTGACACGGCAAAGCGACCCGCACTCGCCCCTGGGCAGCCTGATTTGCATAAGTACTTTGGCCGTATCGTCACGCAGACAAGTCATGCGTACATGCAGCGCATGCTGCGATCGGCCGAAGCGTAATTGGACGGTAGTAGAGGTCTATGAACAGGCCAGGCGTACCGGCAACACGTTGCTCCCCCATCGGCCTGTGTCCGGCCAAGGCGAAAGGGCCGGGCCAATCGTTCACAAGGCGTTGTTCAGCCACCCGGTGCGACTTGATCATTCGATGAGTTCCCCGGACTTGTCCAAAGCTTCGGCACGCGACGCCAGGCTACGGATAGCGACGTAGAACACCGGGGTGAGGAACAAGCCGAAGAGCGTCACCCCGAGCATGCCGGCGAACACCGTAATCCCGGTAGCCAGACGAACCTCGCTGCCAGCCCCGTGGCCCAGGAGCAGAGGGACAGAACCAGCGATAAAAGCGACCGAGGTCATGATGATCGGGCGTAGCCGCAGGCGACAGGCGTGCAGCGCCGCTTGGGTGGGCGACATGTGCTGGTGGATTTCCAACTCGCGCGCAAACTCCACGATCAAGATCGCGTTCTTGCAGGCCAGTCCCATCAGAACCACCAGACCGACCTGTACAAAAACGTTGTTATCGCCGCCCGATAGCCACACACCCAGCAGTGCGGCGCACATGCACACGGGCACGATCAAAATCACCGCCAACGGCAAACTCCAGCTTTCGTACAGGGCTGCCAATACAAGAAATACCAGCAGCACTGCCATAGGGAAGACCACGAGCGCAGCATGGCTCTGGTTGGCCTGCTGGTAGGACAAGTCAGTCCATTCCAGCTCGACGCCATGTGGGAGTACCTTGTCCGCAATGTCTTGTAGCTTTGCCAGCACCTGAGCCGAGGACAATACTCGTGGATCAGAATCGCCGATGACGTCAGCCGCCGGAAAGCCGTTGTAGCGGATAACCGGATCCGGACCATATGAGGGGATCACGGTCACCATGGCCCCCACCGGAACCATCTGACCGTCCGCATTACGCACCTTGAGCGCGGTGATATCTTCAGCTTGCTGACGCGATGGCGCATCGGCCTGCGCCATCACACGATAGACCCGTCCAAACTGGTTGAAATCGTTCAGATAGACGGATCCCAGATAGGTCTGCAGCGTCTCGAACAAGTCGCTCAGAGGCACATTCTGAGCTTTGGCCTTAAGCCGGTCGACGCGTACCTCCAATTGCGGAACGTTCGCCTGATAAGAACTCACGGGGTAGGTCATTCCCGGGGTCTTGGCAACCTCTGCGATGAAGGCATCCAGTGCTTTTTGCAACGCACCGTAACCCAGCCCCGCGCGGTCCTTGAGGTACAGCGAATACCCCGAACCATTACCCAAGCCCTGTATCGGCGGGGGCATCAACGCATATGCGTAGCCGTCGGTGATCCTGGCGAAGCGTTCATTGAGTTCAGTGTTTATCGATACCGCGCTTCGGCTTCGTTCATTGAACGGCTTAAGCACGATGTAAGCGGCAGTGAGATTGGGCGTGTTGACGGTCTGCAAGGCATTGAGGCCGGCGTAACCGGGAACGTAATCCACGCCGTCGATGCTTCGGGCGATTTCGCCTATCTGCCGGGTCACTGCGGCGGTGCGCGCCAACGACGCGCCTTCAGGCAATTTCGCACCGCCAAACAAATACAGTTTGTCCTGGGTGGGAATGAAGCCACCCGGCACGGCCTGGAACAACACGCCGGTTGCTGCCAGCAAACCCGCATAAAGCAGGAAAACCGGCCCTCGGTGATGGATGGCACGCCCTACCCCGCTTTCGTAACGCTGGGAACTGCGTTGGAAAAACCGGTTGAACCCGGAGAAAAATCGACCGAACAGCAAGTCGATCCAACGCGTCAGGCGATCCCGCTTGCTGCCATGAGGACGCAACAAGCGTGCTGCGAGCGCGGGCGACAAGGTCAGTGAATTGAACGCCGAAATCACCGTAGAAATGGCGATGGTCACGGCAAACTGTTTATAGAACTGGCCTGTCACCCCGTCCAGAAACGCCATGGGCACGAACACCGCGCACAGCACCAGCGCAATCGCGACGATGGGGCCAGAAACTTCCTGCATCGCCTGGTGCGCCGCCTCTAGCGGCATGAGGCCTTGCGCGATATAACGCTCGACGTTTTCCACGACCACGATTGCATCGTCCACCACGATTCCGATTGCCAATACCAGACCGAAGAGTGTCAATGTGTTGATCGAATAGCCCAGTATGTAGAGGAAGGCGAACGTACCAATGACCGATACCGGCACTGCAACCAAGGGGATGAGCGAGGCGCGCCAGGTTTGCAGGAACAGGATCACGACCAGAACCACCAACAGCACGGCCTCAACGAGGGTGTGTTCCACAGCAGCGATCGACTCACGGACAAAAACGGTCGGGTCCCACACGGCCTTGTAGGTAACACCTTCGGGAAAGTCTTCGGCCAGGCGGTCGAGGGTCCGGTAAACGGCGGCAGCCACGCCAAGCGCATTGGCACCCGGAGAAAGGAAAATCCCGGCGGTGGTCGCGTTTTGGTCGTCCTGGAAAACACGCATGGTGTAATCGTCAGCGCCGAGCTCAACCCGGGCCACATCGGCCAGACGTACAACTTGCCCATTGTTGCCGGTCTTCAGAACGATGTCTGCGAACTCGGCCGGTGTCTGCAATCGACCGCGCACGTTTACAGAGACGAGAAAATCGGTTTTACCCGGGCTGGGCTCAGCCCCCAGTTGCCCGGCGGAAACCTGAACGTTTTGCTCGCGCACGGCCCTGAGTACATCCCCCGCCGATAGTCCACGGGTGGCCAACTTGCCCGGGTCGAGCCAGATGCGCATGGCATAGTCACCCGCCCCGTAAAGCCCGACGTCACCAATGCCATTGAGTCGGGAAAGCTCATCCTTGATATGCAGCGTCAGATAGTTGCGCAGATACAGCGAGTCATACTGGTTGTCCAGTGAGTACAGGCTGACGTACATCAGGGGCGTCGGGGATTGCTTTTGCGTGGTCACGCCGTATTGGCGCACTTGCTCAGGCAGACGACTAAGCGCCTGAGCCACACGATTTTGCACGCGCACTGCGGCAATGTCGGGCTCTATACCAGGAGTGAAGGTCACGACCACCCTGAGGCTTCCATCGGAACCGGCGACCGACTTCATGTACATGATCCCTTCCACGCCGTTGATCGCTTCTTCCAGAGGAATGGCGACGGACTCGGCAATTTCCTTCGGGTTGGCACCCGGCCATGTGGTGCGTACCACTACGCTGGGAGGCACGACTTCAGGGTATTCGCCGGCCGGCAGGAGGGGCAGACAAACCAACCCCACAGCAAACAGGATCACGGACAGCACTACGGCGAAGATGGGTCGCTCGATAAAGAAACGCGAGATGTTCATCAACGCGTCTCCGCATGCAGCGTTGTCGTGGCTTGCACGGGGGCACCGGGGTAGTAGATGCGTTGCAGGCCACCGACGATCACCTGATCGCCTGCGTCCAGCCCGGTTTCTATCACCCGCAACCCTTCGTGCATCCGGCCTGGCGTTACATAGCGCCGCTCGGCGGTGCTGTTCTTCCCGAGTACGTAGACATACTTGCGATCCTGGTCGGTAAGCACCGCTTTATCATCCACGAGAAACGCCTGGCGGCCGCCACCTCCCGCCAACTGCACCCGAGCGTAAAGCCCAGGGGTCAACCGTCGCTGCGGATTGCGCACCACCGCGCGCGCGCGGAGGGTGCCGGTGTTGGAGTCAACCTGGTTGTCAAAGAAGTCGACGTTGCCTTCATAGGGATAGTCCTGCCCACCGGCAAGCCCGAGGCGAACAGGCAAGTTCCCCCGCTGTACGAATTGCTCCTGATAACTCGCCCAAGCGTGTTCATCCGGATCGAAATACACGTAGACCGGGTCTTGGGATACCACGGTAGTCAGAAGCGACTGATCAGCCACGGCCAGGTTGCCGAGGGTCAGTTGGGCGCGACTGACACGGCCCGCCACGGGCGCGTGAACCTCTGTAAATTCAAGGTCCAGTCTGGCACGCGCCACGGCGGCCTCCGCCTCCCGGACATCGGCTTTGCTTTGTAGAAACGTTGCCTGCCGCGTTTCCGCGTCATCTTTCGACACCGCGTTACTCTGGAACAGCCGTTGCGCACGGCCGCTTTGCGCCTCGCTCAGCACCACGGTTGCCCGCGCCCTGTCCAGTCGCGCCTGTGCCACTTGCAGAGCGGTCTGGTAAGGCCGTGGATCGATCACGAAGAGCAAGTCACCACGTTTCACCTCACTTCCCTCGATGTAGGCAATGCGGGTGATGTAGCCGCTGACGCGGGGTCGAATGTCGACATTATCGACAGCCGCAACACGCCCGTTGAACGGATCCCATAAACGAATTTCTCGTACTTGCACTGGCTCGATTTGCACTTGGGCAACCGGAACGCCCTGCCCGTGCGATGATGCCTGTTCGCAACCGCCCATACTTGCGACAGTCAACAACATGGCAGCAGGACCCAGTACTTTCCATAACGGGGAAGGACGGAAGAAATTCATTAATCGAATACTCAGCACAAGAGTGGACTCACGCACTAACTACGAGTCGATAGTTGTAGCGCGAGATTACTGTTTTACAGGCTGAATAGTTTGGCGAAGGCCGGATGTAACACCTATCACCTTGGCGCATGTAAATTTAATACAAAGGTTTTATATATCCGAAACCAAATCCGTAATCGGCGTGACAACAGTGAAGTGTTTTCCTGGCCAAGCCATTGGCGCTTTAGTCGGTGCGTTCATGTCGGGTGTTTCACGCGTCAAACCCGAGTGCCCCCGAGGTCAGCGACAGGTCCCCGCTCGCGCGCCGATTCAGACATTTTTCAACCAACGTAAAAAACCACCCTTTTTGACTTCCACAGGCTTTTGCAGCAACAACGATTGCCGCACACCCTGACGAAACAATTGCAACTTGTTCAGCGCCGACTTCAATTCGCCAATGTCCTCCAGGTAGTTGCACAGCGCCGGTTTATCGATGCGAAACAACAAGCAGCCAGTGATGCAGCGGAACTGACCGCGTGAGGCTGCATCCGAGAGAATGCCCTCTTCGCCCAGTACCTCGCCCGGCCCCATCCGGGTTGCCTCGACCAGACGCTCACCGTCATGCACGGCCAGGGAGATCACCCCCGTGCTGACAATCATTAAACATTCAGACACTTCTTCGTATTCAAGTACCACCTGATCGGGCTGGCATTCGAGGACGTGCATTTCCTGAGCGAGCTGGTCTTTCTGAACAGAAGTCAGCGAACGGAATATCTTCACTTCCTCAAGCAGCAGCCGCTGGCGACTCCAGTCTCGCGCAGCGGCAGCTTGTGCCGTCAGACTTTGCGTGGTGTGACCCAGTTTTATTCCCGCCGCCTCCAGATGCCGATGAGCCAGATCGAATAACTGGTTACGCACCTCTGTATGTTGGGACATGGCAGAAATAAAACCCTTGGCCTCGTACTCGGTGTATTCCATGGTCAGGTTTTTCACCGAAGCTTTTGCCGGTGGAGAGTGACTCAATTGACGCGTGCCTTGCAGCGCTCGTTCTAACGCCTCGATAACTCTGCCGGGACGGGTGTCGGAGGGCACCTGCAAAGTAATGCTGACACCATGACTATCGGGTGGGCGACTGAAATTGAGTAACTTGGCGTTGGCGACGATAGCGTTAGGAATCACGGCCATGCTGCCATGGGAAGTCATGAGGTGGGTCGCCCGCCAGTCGATATCGACCACCTTGCCTTTGATGCTGTCAATCTGCACATAGTCATCCACCTCGTAGGGCTTGGTCGTGTTCAGGACAATCCCGGAAAACAGATCACTCAACGTGCTGCGCAGTGCCAGGCCTGCCACAATCGCCATCCCGCCCGAAGTGGCAAGCAGCCCTTTGACGGGTAACTGCATGACGTATCCGGCGGCTGCCACAATGGCAACCAGAAAAATCGCCGCACCAATGATGTCTTGAAACAGGCGGGCGCCGTGTGCGCCTCGATTGAAAAACATCGCGCTGATTGCCACCGTCAGCGTCCGCGCCGCGAAGAACCACCACACCACCGCGACGGCGGTACTCAACATATTCAGAGCGACATCGTCGGGCCACGGCGACGGCTGCAATGGACTGATGCCAATGGCGAAAATCAGCCAGGAAAACAACAGAAAGAGCGCGATGCGTACAGCGCTCCGTCGGAGCACGTAAATGGAAGGCGTGACATGCCATATCAACAGGTCCAGCGCCAGCAACAGGAAGATGGCAATCAAGTTATAGATGTGCACCGACTCAACCATGACGTATCCCTACCCCATAAAAAAACCTGCCCCGGACGATCCGGGACAGGCAGAAACTGTTAACCACTGTTTACTCAACCGCAATGACACGATCCGCGGCAGCCAAGGCCGGACAACGCGTAAGCGCGTGGGGCCAACACAGGCCGGATCAGTCTGTTGTTTTAAACGCTGGAGTGCGCGTCATACCGCTTGGGAAACGGCCCCCCTCATCGGGAAAACCGGGTGCGGTAATCGCGCGGGGAGATGGCAAGATGACGCTGGAAAGTGACCCGCATGCGCTCTTCATCACCGAACCCGCAAGCGGACGCTATCTGCGAGATATTGCGATCAGATTCTTCCAGCAGACGGCGCGCCGCCTCGAGGCGGAAAACCTCCAGGGCCTTGGCCGGAGGACGCCCCGTTTTCTGCTTGTAGACGCGGCTGAAATTTCGCGCGCTCATGTGCGCCTGGCGCGCCATTGCATCGACATCCAGATCTTCGCGATACAAATTCTCGGTTAGCCAGATATGAAATTCGGCAAACGTATCACCGTCACGCATTTGCGATTGAAGAATCTCGCTGAACTGCGATTGCCCACCGGGTCGCTTCATGAAAACCACCAGTTCGCGGGCGACTTGCATCGCAACATCGCGCCCGCAATCGGCCTCGACCAGAGCGAGTGCCAAATCGATCCCGGCCGTTACTCCCGCCGATGTCCAGACCGTGTCCTGCTGAATGAAAATTGCATCTTTGTCGACATTCACTGACGGGAATCGTGATTCAAACATGTCGCACATCGCCCAGTGAGTTGCCACCCTTTTGCTGTCAAGCAGGCCGGCCTGTGCCAGTAGAAATGCGCCACTGCACACCGACGCTGTACGACGCGCTTGCGGCGCCATCCAGGCCAGCCAGTCGATCAGGTCGGCGTTTTTGTCCAGTGCCCGGAGAATCTCTGGCGCCCCTGGCACCATAATCGTGTCAACGGGCGCCTCTGCCAGCGACGACAGTCGCATCGTAGCCACGGACAATCCCTCAGCCGTTTTGGTTAAACGGCCAGCGGTGCTGGCAGTCAGGCAGTGATAGCCCGGCAGGCCGCGTTCGTTCATGGCCTTGTCTGCCGCCCAGAAAACAGTCTGCGCCCCGGTCAGATCAAGCAGGCCCATCTCCGGGAACGCTATGAACAGTACGGTGCGGGGGCGATTGAGCGGGACAGCAAGAGCAGAACCGGTCATGAAGAGACTCTTCCTGAAAAACCGAATTGTGCGTGGCCCAAGACCGCGTGGCCTAGTATCCATTGGTTTAGGGTTCTGATACCGCTGGATAAGCCCCGACAGCATTTTTTGCCGCAGCCATCAGTCCCGTATGCAGCCGGCGCCCGCTGAAATGGCCCGTAGACGGTGAGCACTCATCTCGAAGACGATCCGGCACGTGATGCGTTGGTGCCCGCGCCGGGTCAAACGTCCTCGACGTAAGGCCGTAAGGAAAACTGGATAGTTGCTCCCCGAGGTTGTTCCGCACGTGCCCAGAGTTGCCCTCCATGCTCCTCGATGATTGAGCGACAGATCGACAAGCCCATGCCCAGACCTGTCGCTTTGGTGGTAAAAAAAGGCGTGAATATTTGCTCAATGCTCGAAGCCACGAATCCTGGCCCCGAATCCGTCACGCTGACAACCACGTGGCCGCAGTCCTGCCATGCTGAATCCACAAAAATTCGACGTTCACCATCGACCACCAGATTCATCGCCTCAAGCGCATTGACGATCAAGTTAAGCAGCACTTGTTGAAGCTCAATCCGGTCCCCTTCAACAAACGGCAAGTCGCCGGCTAGCCGCACCTGCATCAAGGTGCCGTTCTTGTGGGCCTGGCTACGGGTCAGATCCACCATCTCAGAAATGCACGCATTAATGTCCACCGCGCAAGTTTGAGGGGGAGCCTTGCGGATCAGACCGCGAATGCGATTGAGCACAGCGGCTGCACGCTCCCCGTCTTTCAGAATACGTTTGAGCGCCAGGTCGACCTCATGCAGATCTGGAGGTTGACGCTCAAGCCAGCGCTGAGCCGCTGCCACATTGTTCAGCGTCCCGGCGATCGGTTGACTGACTTCATGAGCGATCGAGGCAACGAGTTCACCCATTGTCGCCACGCGGTTGGCGTGGGCAAGTTCCGTCTGCACTTCGCGGTAGCGTCGCTCGCTTTCTTGAATCCTTGATTCCGCCCTCCTTCGCTCCGTCAGATCGAGGACAAAAGCCACCCCCTCCTCGCTCTTCGCGTCGAACATTGCCAGCCCCACAATTACCGGGACGCGGCTGCCATTTTTCCTGACGTACTCTTTTTCATAGGGCGGCGCGTATCCATGTGCCAGCGCTTCAAGTAATGCCTGTTCAGCCGCTTCGCGAAAATCAGGTGCCGTCAGATCTCTCCAGCGGACCTGGCCCAGAGAAAGTTCCTCTCGCTCATACCCCACCATCCGCAGAAACGCTTCATTGGCCTCAATTATTGTGCCGTTGATATTCCAGAACACGATTCCGATGATGTTGGCATCCACAAGGCGTCGAATCTTTGCTTCGCGCTCGGCGACGTCTCTGTACAAACGCGCGTTTTCCAACGAGACAGCGGCTTGCGATGCGACCAGTTTGAGTACCGCTATCCGTGTGGAGTCGAATACCCGGGCGGCCAGATTGTTTTCCAGGTAAAGCACGCCAGTGAAATGGGTCTGAACCATCAGCGGTAGACACAGAATTGATCGGGCCCCGGCAGTGCGAATGTAGGGGTCGCCGGCAAAGGACGGATCCGCTTCGGCATCGGGGATGGAAACGGTCTCTCGGGTTCGCAAAACCTGATTAAGCACCGACTCGGGTAGAAGATCCGCGCTCGCCGGTGCATCACCAAGCTGCGTGACGTCGTCTTCTACAGTCGTTTGCGCCACCACGCGATGTTCGCCCCCTCGCGAAAGAATCAGCAGGCCGCGCTCGGCACCGGCCTGCTCAAGGGCGGTGCGCATGACCGTGTCGATCAGCTTCTCCAGCACCAGGTCGCCCGATGCCGCCTGAGACACCTTGAGTACTGTGGCAAGGTCGAGATGCTCCACCTGAGTGGTGACAGTGACGGTAGGCATAAACGCAGCGGCCTCCGCTCTCAACAGCGGAAAACAGTCTTCAAGTTGCCTGACTTTACCCTCGGCTCCCCAAGCCTGATACCGATGGTGGGCCTCGATAAGGAGTAGCCGGGATATTTTCTGAAGCCCTCGATCGGCGTAGAAACGTGAAGCCAGTTCGTTGCTCAGCGCCTCCAGATTGATCAATCCGCAGTCTTGGGCAGCTTCAATGGCCTGCTCATAGAACTGCTCGGCGTCAGCAGTACGCCCTTCCACCCGGGCGATCTCGGCAGCCACCAGGGCCGTGTGGCTTGCGAAGTTCCGTGCGCACAAATCCGCCCAGATCTGAAGCTCTCGGTAATGCCCTCCCAGGCTGTCCAGGTAGCGGCGTTTTTCAATGCTGCAAGCCGCGTCGTAAAGCGCCGCTATCGTCAGAGCGGCGTAGAGGTGATATTCAGCCTCCTCGAGGAAAGAATGCGAGGCCCACAGGAACGGCCGGGCCTTCAACGCGGCATCCAGGGCTGCCACATGGTCACCGGCGAGGTAGCGTGCCTGCAGCTTCCGTATCCAGTACCAGCAAACAAGCAGGTTGGAGTTGTCGGCAAGACCCCGCTCGGTTTGGTCCTCGGCAAACTGCCCGCCATCCAGGCAGCCAAACACCGGCGTCAAACCACGAAGCATGCGGATCAACGCAATCTGGCTTTCCAGAAAACCGATGACCAGACCAAAGCGCATCTTTTGTGCGTAGGCCAGGCCGTGTTCAGCGGCATGCAGGGTTTCAGCGAGCGGATCACCACTAAACAGCATATTGGAGATGAGGCTATTGCAGGCGAAGGCGCCATACGCAAAATCACCATTGCGATTTGCCGCGTCGAATGCCTCTCTGAGTTGGTCTGCGCAGGTGTGCACCGGTTGCGCCCAACGTGCTACGAAAAGGGAAAAACACAACAGCGTGCGCGCTTGATAACGCTCCAGTCCGCGCCGCTCGACCAGATCACATCCCAGCTGGCCGAACTCCAACCCAGCGCCGTAATTGCCAAACAACCGCCCCGCCACTCTCGGGAAGTTTGCATACCCCATGCACGAGGCATCGGCATTGCCGTGTTCCAGGCTCAGCGTTATCACCTTGAAGACCGTCAAACAGGCGAGGTTCCTGTCAAAGTTGAGAGCGGGCGAGAATACCGTGGTCAAGGCCTGCACGGTGGAAAGAGCAACCGTGTTCTCCATGGGGCGCAAATCGATGAGTGCGCCGACTCTGCGCTCGCCAAGCATTGACCAGATGCGCTGATATTCATCATGGACCTGTTCATCACCGGGACGAGGTGACCAGACAATCCCCACATGTTGCAGGAAGTCCAGGCACACGGTGACTGCCTGTTCGTTCTTATTGAGGATCAGATAAACCTCTACTTGCAGACAAGTAAGCGAAGCGCGCTCAGCCACCGTCGTCGCTCTGTGCGATAACGCCATCAGCCGTTCTTCGGCTGCAATCGTCTGCCCCGTCAAGAACTCGCATTCGGCTCGAGAAAGCTCCAGAGCAAATTTCAGCGCCTGCCGATTCGTCCATCCATCTTCGTCGAGGAGCTGAGCACCAACGGTGAAATAGGCAAGCGCCGAGTTAAAGGCCGTCGACGCCTTCGCGCGCCGGCCGGCCATCAAGTTCAACTCGGCCAGTTGCTCGCGCTCGTCTTGATCTCTGATCAGCGTAACCCCGCGGTTGAACTGGCCGACAATGTCGAAAATGGCCGTGTCGAGGGATTGCGGTTCAGTCTGTGCAGCGAGCAGCCGGCCAATCCTCAAATGCGCTTCAGCACGTCCGACGGCGGGTGTGAGCGAATACGCAGCTTCATGAATCCGGTCGTGGGTGAATGCATAAGCGTCATCAGTGCGCACGACCAGCTCCTGCCGGATCGAAGCCCACAACACCCCATGGACCTGCGCTGGCAGAAGGTCAAGGACGGTCGAAAGTGTGGTGATGTCGGCAACGTTGCCCAGACAAGCCATTTGCTGCAGCGCCTGCTGGGTCTCAACAGGCAGTCGTGACAGTTTGCCAACCATCAGGTCCACAATGTTATCCGTGTAACCCTTGGCATGAATTTGACGGGCGTCCCATTGCCATTGCAGCGTGTCATGATCGAAGGTCAGCAGCTGCTCATCCGCCAGGGTCTGGAGAAACTGAATCACGAAGAACGGGTTGCCGGCTGTCCTTTCCTGCACCAACTGAGCCAAGGGTTCGATCCGCTCTGATTCGCACTGCAGGGCTTCGGCCAGCAATCGGACGATCTGGGCCCGGACAAGAGGCGAAATAATGATCTCGTCGACTCTGACGCCGGCACCGCGAATGGCTTGAAGCTTGCCGTTCAAAGGATGGGCCGCATCCACCTCATTGTTGCGGTAGGCGCCGATAATCATCAGATGCCGTAAATCCCGGCTCGTCAGGAGATGTTCAAGCAAATCAAGGGTGGCAGCGTCGAGCCATTGCAGATCATCGAGAAACAACGCCAGCGGGTGTTCTGCTTGAGCAAACAGACCGATGAAACGTTGGAAAACGGCCATGAAACGTCGCTGCGCCTGCTGTGCTTCAAGCTCCGGAACAGGAGCCGGCTCGCCAATGATAAGTTTCAACTCGGGAATGAGTTCCGTGATCAGCGCCGCATTGGGATCGAGTGCCGCAGATATCACTTTGCGCCAGTCAGCGAGCTCGCTATCGCTTTTGCCCAAGAGTGTCCGCACCAGCCCCTGGAAAGCCTGTACCAGGGTCGAATAGGGAACATCGCGTTTGTACTGGTCGAATTTGCCCGAAGCGAACAGTCCCCGGGAAGGCACAAGCACCTTATGCAGCTCGTTGACGACCGAGGATTTACCTATGCCAGAGTACCCGGTGACTAACACGAGCTCGGGCGGTCCGCCGCTGACGATTCGGTCAAAAGACGCCACCAGCGTTTTTACTTCAGACTCGCGCCCGTAGAGTTTTTCGGGAATCAGCAAGCGATCAAAGGCGCCGTGTTTGTCCAGTTTGAAGCAGCCGATGCAATGCTGGTGCCGCCAGTCTGACAAACAGCGGCGCAGATCAAACTCGACACCCGCAGCACTTTGATATCGATCCTCTGCAGTCTTCGCCAGCAGCTTCATGACGATCCGTGAGATCGCTTCTGGAATGGTGCTCAGTTGTTTGCCGGGTGCTGTAGGGTTTTTGGCGATATGACAATGCACCCACTCCATGGGATTGGCAGCGGTGAAAGGCAGCGAACCGGTGAGCATTTCGTACAAGATGACGCCCAGCGCATACAGATCAGTGCGTGAGTCGATTGAACGGTTCATTCTGCCAGTCTGCTCAGGCGCCATGTAGGCGAAGGTGCCCGCGATCGTCTCGGGAGGCTCAGGGGCTTGCCGCTCCCGTGGTAAGCGTGAGGTCAGGCCGAAGCCCGTCAGCCGAGCCTCTCCATCATTGCAATTCACCAGGATATGCGAAGGCTTCAGGTCTTTATGCACAAGACCACGCCGATGCAGCATGCCCAGGACCACCGCGATGCTCACGGACAGGCGCAAAAAGTGGTGAATGTCCATGGGACCGGTCAGCAATCGAGCAAGGGGGTCGCCACCCGGATCATCCAGCACCAAATGAGTCCGGTTACCGTCACGCACGAACTCCAGCGGTACTGCTGCCCAAGCGCTGTCCAGTTGCTCCTTCAAAGCGAACTCGTGGCTGAAGCGCTCAAGGCTGACCGGAAGTGGTTGTTCTGAAGCCGCCCTGACAATCAGGCGGGTTGCACCGTCGTTGGCCTGTGCAGTGCGATACAAGACGCGCTCGCCGTCGTTCCACAATATTTGCAGGTTGTTCATCACGTCGCAGACCCATTCGTATTTTCAATTCACTGCCTGGAACGATCGGACTGGCAGATCCGGTGTTGCACTAACGATGTAACCGCCCAGTGAATATTGGTCGCGTCGGTCATGTGCCATTGGCACACCGGTATATCGCCATAAAGTGAAGGGTAAGCCTACGATTCGGCCCGACAATCCTCGTTCACGCATGCATTTGCCCGAAACAGATTAGCGCTGCGATGAACCATCAAGCTACGACACAATCCCCAGTTTTTATGCCAGCGCAGGCGACAAACGTAAGTACGCAGCAAACGCCAAAGCTGTCGATCAGGAAGCGTGCAGCGTCCAGCATCGATAACGCGGCGAGTGAGCGGGGTCCGGAAGTTCGACAACATGCATGCCTCTGAAACTATCGCCCGTAAATAGGGGTAACAGTCGCTTTGGCAAGAACATTGGCGTTAAGCATGTAGCCCACGAGCGCACCACTGGCTTGGGCATCCAGCGATAACTTTTCCACTTTCAATGCCCAAACGGTGAATTGGTAATGATGCGGCCTGTCACCTGTTGGCGGACAAACGCCGCCATATCCCGATTGGCCGTAGTCAGTCCGCCCCTGGACTGCACCTGCCGGGAGGTGAGTTACGCCACTGGGTAAACTTTTAATGGAGAGCGGTATATTGACTACCGTCCAGTGCCACCAGCCACTGCCTGTCGGGGCATCCGGATCGTAGACAGTGACAGCGAAACTTTTCGTACCTGCCGGCGCGTTGTCCCAGGACAACTCAGGGGAAATGTTTTTTCCCTTACAGCCGAAACCATCGAAGACTTCGCGCTCCGTGAGTGGCTGGCCGTCAGCAATATCCCGACTTGTCAGAGAAAATTCAGCAGCGTTGCTGGCAAGTGAGATGCTTAAACCAAGGGCTAATGCAATTAACTTGATCTTCATCATGACCTCATTTGGTGGCTTAACACTTGCAACGTTAAGCGGGACGCCACCAAGAGGCACTTATCCAGTAGAACATCCTTTTAAACTCTCTGGATCAAGCCTTACCGCTTAAGTAGTACCCAGCCCACCAAAGGTGTGATTTCAACATACCAAAGCATCTGGCACTGACGGTGTGTAACTCAAGCCTCACGCAGATTCAGTCAGTGACGACAGCCTTACGCCTCTTAAAACCAACACATCTCGACTCTCCAGGCGTATGCAGCGGCGCCGCTACCTTTCAAAATGAAACGGCGTACTTGCCCTCAAAAGCTCCCCCTCATCTAGCCCAATGTATATCCACCGTCGACAACGATTTCCTGCCCGTAGATACTTCGCGCATTTCGTGAAAGCAGAAACATGATCACGTCGGCTACCGCCCTCGGGTCGAGGAATGTTCCATCAAGCAGACGACGGTTGACGGAGTCTGCCACCTCCGCAAGTTCTGAGTCCTCCATTCCCAAGGTCTTCCAGATTGGCGTTGCAGTGGGTCCAGGCGAGACGACGTTAATCCTCACACCCGAGGCTGCAAGTTCCACCGCCAGGGTGCGTGCGTGACTGATCAAAGCCGTTTTCGACGCGATGTATCCGGCAAGTCCCGGAAAAGCCAGGCGCGACAGGAAAGTACCGATAAATACCACCGATGCCTGCTTTGCCAACTGGTCACTGAGTGCAGTCAGGGTATTTAATGCACCGGCGCCATTCACTGCCCAGAGTTGATCGAACGCTGCCGTGTCCGCACCGGATGCCACCATAGCCACGCCGGCATTTGGCACTACAAAGTCCACTGGCGCTACCCCCTTCGCGTAAGCACTTAAACGCTCCAGATCGGACGCTTTCGTCACATCACCTGGCACCCGATGCAGTTGGTCCGCATACAAGCCTTGCAGTTTTTCAAGTCCTCCGGGGTTACGCGCCATCGCAATGACGGACGCGCCGGCACTGAGCAAACTCTCCGTGAGCACTAGACCAATTCCAGAACTAGCGCCAGTGACTACGGCCAGTCGGTTAGTGAATTCGCTATTCATCTCATTTCCTTTTTCTGCGGTGGGTCGAATACTTCGCACTGGTGCTACAACAAAAATCGTGCCACGCAACAATGTGCGTGAAATGGACTAATTTCAGTCGTAGTAGTCAGTTTGACCAGATCCCGCTGGCAGTCGTTATGACAACATGAAGTCATATTGACTATCAGCGGCGCAACCGCTTCACATACCGCTGGATTGCATCGACCTCCTGGAAAAGTACACAGATGCCGCAAAATGTTGAAACTCGGAATTTATTGCCGACAAGCCAGAATGGGAGCGGGCGAGACTTGGTATGTACGTAATTGATCGCAAGGTATACATCGGTATGGCGCAGGCACACCAGTGCACTAAACCCATGGACTCGTGCATAAACGACAGCGCGTCCGGGCATCGTTAAAGTATTACCATGCCGCGATACGGGACCTGTAAGGGATTCATAGTTTCAAACGTTCAGGCGGCTATCCATCTCACTCCCGCGGCTATATGCCCAAGAGGTTGAAATGCTTAGTCGAAATGACCTGCGTCGAACAGATATGAACCTTCTCGTCATCTTTGAAGCGATGATGCACGAGCGGAATGTGAGCCGCGTCGGTGAGAAACTTTTTCTTGGGCAGCCTGCAGTCAGTAGTGCGTTGGCGCGCTTGAGAGTCATGTTTGACGACCAATTATTCATTCGCAATGGACGCTACATGGAGCCGACCGCACGCGCTGCGGATCTGCATGAACTACTCACGCCCATGCTTGACACCATTGCAACCACGCTGAGCCAGGTCGCCGACTTTGATCCCGCTGAAAGCAACAGCACATTTCATATCGGGCTGTCTGACGACGTCGAATATGGTCTGCTGCCGATGTTCCTGCGTCATCTGAGAACTGAGGCACCCGGGGTGAAATTGGTAGTTCATCGTACGAACTGTAGCCAAATGTCGAATTTGTTAGTCAGCGGAGAAATATCAGTCGGCATCAGTCATACCTGTGAGTTGCCCGCCACGTCCAAACGTAAATGTCTAAGAATGATCAAGTTCATGGCACTACGAGCCGACTTGGGTGGTGAAGTGTTGAACCTCGATGAATTCTGCAGACGCCCCCACGCGACCATATCGTCCATGAGCAGCCTGATCAACGATGTTGATCGAGTACTGAACCAGATAAATCGCACCCGTCTTGTCTTACTCGACGTCCCGCAATTCAGTGCGTTAGCGGTGCTGCTGGCCGATAGTGACCTCGTGGCAGTCGTGCCCGACTATGTCGCGAAAGCGATGGCCACCTGCGCAGGCATAAGAGCCGACCCTCTGCCGTTTGAAATAAGCCCGCTGGAATTGTCGATGGTCTGGCGTGCTGTCGCCGACAATGACCCGGCCGAACGTTGGTTGCGCTCACGCTTCAGCGAGTATTTGAGCGATAGCAGCCGTCGACTGTTTTCTATCGTCGCCGCTTGAAGGGTGAGATTGAAACTTTGGACGGCACTTGCGTCCGCTCACCAGTTGCGCCGACATGCCCAATCCACCAGTTTGCACTGACGCTGAGCCGTCTTCATAACTTGATTCGACGCAACGCTCATAGCTTGGCAGAAACTCTGGGATTTTAGTCATACCCACTATGCGGGGTTGCTCTTAACATTACCGTGGGTCGCTGTACCCAACGCTATCCCTGTGCGTAGACAGCTTAAGCCTTCAGCGTGACTTCGCGCTCGCACAGGACGTGGCGACCACTCCATGAGGAGTTAATCCCAATTGCAGCACAAGACCAATGGACACTCTGCGATGACCAGTCAGTTGACCAGCACAGTGGTGAATGATACTTCCTGCGTTTATATCGTCGACGACGATCAGCTTTTAAGGGAGTCTTTGAGTAGTTTGTTGCGCTCTATTGGCTGCCGCGTTGAAATTTTTGCATCGGTGGCTGAGTTTCTTAATTTCAAACGGCCCGAACTCAACAGTTGTCTGGTACTCGATGTCAGACTGCAAGGCATCAGCGGACTGGATTTTCAGAATCAGCTTGCCAGATCCGAAGAGACGCTCCCCATTGTGTTCATGACGGGGCATGGCGACATTGCAATGTCGGTCAAAGCAATGAAGGCCGGTGCGGTGGATTTCCTGGCCAAACCGTTTCGCGAACAGGACTTGCTCGATGCCGTAGGATTAGCCCTTCGCAAAGATGCGGAACAACGCGAGGCAAACAAAAGCATGGCTGAGCTGAGTAGCCGCTATCGAACATTGAGCAGCCGTGAACAGGAGATCATGGCCATGGCCGCTTCTGGCTTGATGAACAAGCAAATTGCCAGTGAAGTGTGTCTAAGCGAGATCACTGTGAAAATTCATCGATCGAATGTCATGAAGAAAATGCGCGCCAAGACCTTTGCTGAATTGGTCCGCATGGCGGAAACCCTGAAATTGAGCCATAAGAAATAAAATTTATATACCCTGGTATTAATTAAGGATAAGCAAACAGGGGGTAAGGTGTGAAAAGGGACAGTCAGCGGACTTGACCATGACCATCATTGGAAGGCGCGCAAATTGGTAACCCGCCAAACAATAGCCATCATCGATGACGACGACAACGTACGTTCATCTCTCGACAGCCTGCTGCGTTCATATGGCTATTCTGTGCATCTGTATGAAAACGCCGAAACCTTCCTGAATTCGGACATCATCGTTTCGATGGATTGCATAGTGTCCGATATACAGATGCCCGGCATGAACGGATTACAGATGTACCAGCACCTTCTGGAGCAGGGATATTTGATTCCAGTGATTTTTATTACCGCGTCCGCAGAGGATGCTCCCCGCCTCGCTGCCTTTAAGCTTGGAGCTTGCTGTTATTTGTCCAAACCGTTCGAAGGGCAAAGCCTCATCAGTTGTTTAGCCATAGCGCTTAAATCCAGCAATTAAACGTGTCAAGAGCATTTGCCTCAAGGGTTGCGCGCATCGCCTTGCTCACTCACGCACTTTATATACGAAAGTATAGTCATCTAAAACTTAATGACTACGAGAACCAACTAACGTGGCAATGACTGTAAGCAACGAGCCGTCTAGAGTCGCCTTTCCAGTAAAAACGAACCGTTTTCTTCACATACGACCCTGGAATTTAAAATGAAACGACATATCCTCGTATTAGGTGCTGGATTTGGTGGTGTCTGGAGCGCACTGAGTGCCGCACGAATGCTGGATCTGCATGGCTCTACGGATGTGCAGATCACACTGATCGCGCCCCAACCGGAACTACGTATTCGTCCACGTTTCTATGAACCGAATGTCCAGGAGATGAAGGCATCCCTGAGTGAGCTGTTCGGAGCCGTCAACGTCACATTTATCCAGGGTATGGTTGACGGAATTGATGCACCGAACAAACGCGTGGAGTACAGCACGCCGCGCGGAATTCACTCGTCGATCAATTACGACAAGTTGGTACTTGCGACGGGTAGCCGACTGATCCGGCCCAACATTCAAGGCATTGAACATACTTTCGACGTTGATGAGATCGAGACCGCTGCCCTTCTCGAAGACCATATCAAAGCCTTGGGTAACCACCCTGATACTGAAGCTCGTAATACGGTCGTGGTTTGCGGTGGTGGATTCACCGGCATCGAAACAGCCACGGAGATGCCGGCTCGCCTGCGTGCCGTACTGGGGGCCAATACCAAGATTAATGTGATCGTGGTGGACCGCGGCTCGAAAATCGGCGCGGCACTTGGCGAAGATATAAGTGGCTCAATCGCCCAAGCGTCCGCATACCTGGGTATCGAATGGTGCCTGGACTCCTCTGTTACAGCCATCGATCCGGAAGGGGTTACTCTTTCAGATGGTCGTCGCATTGAATCGAAGACGGTAATCTGGACTGTCGGATTCCGTGCAAGTCCCCTCACTGAGCAAATTGCAGGCGAGCGTGATGCGCTTGGGCGTCTGCATGTCGATGCGAACCTTAAAGTGGTTGGCCAAGATGATATCTACGCCGCTGGTGACGTCGCTTATGCCGCTACCGACGACCATGGTCATGTCGCCGCCATGTCCTGTCAGCATGCCATTTCGCTGGGTCGATACGCCGGAAACAACGCCGCGGCAGCTTTGCTCGGTGTTCCTGCGAACGCTTACAGCCAGCCAAAATATGTAACCTGCGTTGATTTAGGTGAATGGGGCGCGGTGTATTCAGAGGGCTGGGATCGCCAGGTGAAACTGGTGAAAGAGGAAGCCAAAGAACTGAAACACAACATCAACTCTGTCTGGATTTATCCACCCGCCGCAGAACGCAAAGCTGCGTTGTCAGCAGCAGACCCGCTGATTCCTGTGGCCTGATAACCGGCCTGGCTCTATCGCGTAATAACAGTTGCTTCTTTAGCCTGGCCAATTTCTTCGGCCAGGCTTTTTTTTGAAACCGCGCCCGATAAAAACATACCGGCGTATCACCTCTTAATACGAATTGATTATCAGATATACCATGTTGGATTTGATTGCACCCACTGCAAGTATCAATACTGTCACTGCAATAAAACATCAGCACTCAATATTTAACTTATTTGCAGGTGTAGATATGAAAATATTACCTTTGATTTTCTCGATGGCCATTTCAGCTGTTGGCGGCACATTTGCAGTTACCAGTTGGGCAGTAGAGGGAAGCGCGCAAACCATGGGAAACAATGTATTGCGAACCGGTCGAGATCATTCCTCCGAGAATGCTGAGGGCCTTGTCTCCGATGGATCCGATCGAGTAGGCGTTAATAGCCTCGCCGCCGATGGTGCGGATCGAGTAGGTGCCAATCGAGTTGCTGCCGATGGCGCCGATCGAGTCGGAGCCAATCGCGTCGCCGCCGACGGTGCCGATCGAGTCGGAGCCAATCGCGTCGCCGCCGACGGTGCCGATCGAGTCGGAGCCAATCGCGTTGCCGCCGACGGTGCCGATCGAGTAGGGGCTAATCGTGTTGCCCGCGACGGTGCCGATCACGTGGGTGCCAGTCGACTGGCGGATTCGGGCTATAGCAGCTCAACGGAGGTGCGGGTTGCCGATACGGGGTATTCCGGTATTAACCATACGGCAGTCAGTAACTTTTGCGGCCCCTGCCGATGACTGAATAACACGAGTCGACACGCATATTAATGATCCGAGGTCCATCACCCGGCGAATTTACGTGGTGATGGATCGAGGAGTTCAAGGCTGGAAATTTCGAGCGGCATGAAAGCGGGAAATGGTTTAACGCCAACTTTGTCTACTCTTGAAATCACGCCTGGATTGACACTCTAAAAATAGGGATGGCGCTGCGGCATGAGCAATACTGGTTGCCCCAGGAAAGTTAAGCGCGCGGGTGTGAACCCGCTTTCGTATTTCCTAACACCCCACCGCCGCACGAACGCCAGTGCGCGGCCAGTCAACAGTCCTGACAAGCGTCGCCTTGAGACATGGCTGACATGGGGCATCGGCCTGGTCGTCACTGCTGGCATCATCGTGATCAACACTTCGCCCCACCACCGAGATATCGCCGCCACTGTCATCTACATGACATTGTTACTGATGGCCGCCAAAGTCTTTACCATCCGAGTCGTGGTGGGTGTGTCCTTGATGTGCATGGTAACCATTGTGGTGATGTTTTTCGTCGACGAGGGCTACCGGGACTGGGATTCATTCACCAGTTTTGTCCGTTGTCTTACGGCATTGTCCGCGATTGGATTTCTTGCAACTCGCGCCAAGCAGGCCGCAGACAACCTGCATCTAAACGAGATTTACCTCACTGGAGCTCAGCGTTTAAGTCACACCGGCAGCGTGAATTTCAACGGCATGACTGAGCTCATGTCGTGGTCGGGCGAAAGCGCGCGTATTTTCGAGTACCCGGTGGACATGCCTGTATCCAAAGCGATGGTGCTGGCGCGTACGCCTGCAGAAGATCACGCACAGGTCCAGGATGTCTTCGCACGTGCGGCACGACGTGAGCCGCAGATCGAGATCCGCCATCGACTGCTGATGCCGGATGGTCGCATCAAACATGTGCATATGATCGCCACCCCGCTGTTCTCTCGGGATGACAGTTTCGAATACCTCGGCGCAGTGATGGACATCACCGAGAGGGTCCAGGCGGAAGAGATGTTGTACCGCACTCAAGCAGAGCTCACACACATCTGCCGCGTCACCACGTTAGGCGAGCTCACGGCTTCAATCGCCCACGAAGTCAACCAACCCCTGACCGCCATCACCAGCAGTGCCGATGGTTGTCGCCGTTGGCTGGACCGCGCTCCCCCCGACATACACGAAGCCATGCGCGGGCTGAATCAGATCAACGATTGCGCACTTAGAGCGGGTGAAGTCATCAGTCGGGTCAGAGCACTGGCACGTAAGACCGAGCCAGTACGCCGGCCGGAGCAGATCAACGAGATCATTAAAGAAACGCTCGGCGTGGTGCAATATGAAATTAATCACCAACATGTAAATCTGTGTATTGACCTGGACGCCGGTAACCCTTGGATACTGGCTGATCGAATCCAGATTCAGCAAGTCCTCATCAATTTGCTGATCAATGCATGCCAGGCAATGAGTGGTGTCGAACAACCACGCCGTTTGCTGAGCATTAGAACATCCGTCATACAGAACGAGGTTACCCTTGAAGTTTCAGACGGTGGACCAGGGATAGACGCCGATGCATTCCCTTCATTGTTCACGCCGTTCTTCACGACTCGAGAAAGCGGAATGGGGATGGGTTTATCGATCTGCCGGTCCATTGTAGATTTTCATGACGGAAAGATTTGGGCACGTAACTTGAGCAACGGCGCCTCGTTCTTCTTCTCGTTGCCTGAAACACAACCGCCGGGATGATGCGGTTCTGGCATTCGCGACAGTGAACGGTTTCAGGCTGGATGCACAGCTACTATGTTTTCTGACCTGGTTAATCGGCAGCCCAATGGCGACAACTGGCAGGGAAGACGATCTGTTGCCGTTTTCACCGGTTGTAGCTGTGCAGTTAACTGAACGATCTACCCACCAAAACCTGGGAGCGAACTCCTGACGCTCAGCCGCTCATGCCGCTGATGCGAACGAGCCCGCTCCCAAAGTCCGTATTACCCGTCGATTTCCGCCAAAGCCTTGGCTACGCCCACACCGTAGGAAGGATCAGCTTGCGTACAATGCGCGATATGGCGCTGCCTCACCACCTCAGACACTCCGCTCAGCGCGCGCGCGGTGTTGTCGAACAGCGTCTGTTTTTGATTCGCCGACATCAAGCGAAACAAATTGCCTGGCTGTTCGAAATGGTCCTCGTCCACACGATGGTCCCAATGACCTGCAGCACCGGTAACCATCAGCGGCGGCTCGCGCCATTCCGGCTGATCTGCCCAGGCGTTGTCGCTGTTGGGGACATACGCCAGCTGGCCGCCGTAATTGCCATCTACGCGCATGGCACCGTCACGGTGAAAACCGTGCACCGGGCAACGGGCGGCGTTGACCGGGATCTGGTGATGATTGACGCCCAAGCGATAACGGGCGGCATCGCCATAAGCGAATAGCCGCGCCTGGAGCATACGGTCAGGAGAAAAACCGATACCGGGTACTACGCTTGAGGGTGCAAACGCCGCTTGCTCGACCTCTGCGAAGACATTTTCCGGGTTGCGATTCAATTCAAAATAACCCACTTCTATCAGAGGGTAATCCTGGTGTGGCCAGACCTTGGTCAAATCAAACGGGTTGACCGGGTGAGCTTGCGCCTGGTCTTCGGACATGACCTGGATGTAAAACGTCCAGCGCGGAAAGTTACCCGCCTCAATGCTTTCGTATAGATCACGCTGATGGCTTTCCCGGTCTTGACCAACAAGATTTTGCGCCTCTTCGTCGCTCAGGTTTTGTATCCCTTGCTGCGATCTGAAGGTAAATTTGACCCAGTGCCGCTCATTGTCGGCATTGATGAAACTGAAGGTGTGGCTACCAAAACCATGCATATGCCGATAGCTGCGCGGGATGCCCCGCTCGCTCATCACGATAGTAACCTGGTGCAAGGCTTCAGGCAGTGAAGTCCAGAAGTCCCAATTGCTTTGTGCGCTGCGCATGCCGGTGCGAGGGTCTCGCTTCACCGCGTGGTTAAGGTCAGGGAAGCGGAGCGGATCGCGAAAGAAAAATACCGGGGTGTTGTTGCCGACCAAGTCCCAATTGCCTTGTTCGGTATAAAACTTCAGGGCAAATCCACGGATGTCTCGCTCCGCATCGGCCGCGCCGCGCTCACCCGCAACGGTCGAAAAACGGGCGAAGATCGATGTCTGTTTACCCACTTCTGAAAACAGTCGAGCCTTGGTGTAACGCGTGACATCCTGGGTGACCGTAAAAGTGCCGTAGGCCCCCGAACCCTTCGCATGCATGCGCCGCTCCGGGATCACTTCCCGATCGAAGTGCGCGAGTTTCTCAAGCAACCAGACATCTTGCAGCAATGCCGGACCTCGACGGCCGGCTGTCTGTATATTGAAGTTATCGACAACCGGGGCTCCGTTGATCGAGGTCAGTTTTTTATCGGACATGGTGGGCTCCTTAAGATCATGCCTTGTTGAGAACAGTGAATAATTCGAGCGCGAGACAATTCGTCAAAGAATTGTTGATCACAATGACGAATAAGTTTTATGGCCAAACGACGTAAATATTCGTCAGGTTCAAAGACGAAATTTCAAATTTTTTTCTATGCACGTCAATAGTGCAATGGTATTGAATGGCTTAGCGAAATAACCTTCAGGCTTCTTTACCTTGGCGCTGAATTGCGGTGGCGGGCCAGGCATTCCGGTAATAAAAACCGTAGGAATATGAATATTCATAGCCGCCAATGCTTCATACATTGTCACTCCGCACATTCCAGGCATCTGGATATCTGAAATGAGAAAATCGCTTTGTTCGGGACCACAGGAGTCAAGGAATGCAAACGCGTCGGAGTAGGTATGTACTGTATAGCCATGAGAACGCAACAGACTGTCCAATGCGACAAGAATAAACTCATCATCATCGACGACTGAAATAATTGCTGAGTTAGACATGTAAAAACCTGTGCATTAGCGTGCGACTATAGTGCTTCCCATATCCGCAAGACATGCGCTAAAAATTTAGAATAGTTTGTATTTACGAATGCTGTCCCTGGCAATAACAGCGGCTGTTTACATGAGCATAAAGTGGATAGACCAACACTTACCTGTCCATTGCGCATGACAAAACCCAAAGTATCCTTTACCAGGCTTCACCCTCAACGAGATGTTTTCTGATCAATCCAAGGAAACTCGCGGTATGGCGAATACAGTGGTCAAAGTAACGCACGCTGGCGCTATCCTTATGGGTAAACGCACATTGACGGTACTCGCAAAACATTCTGTCAGTTGCATCCAGTCGGAGTACTTCTTGATTAATGATCAACAGACACTCCGCAAAACACCTCGACTCAGGAACATCCTTCAAACTCGAGAGAGTGGTGACGTCGGCATAACCACCCAAGTCGCGAATACCGCTCACTAGAAAATCGGTATATTCGATATTTTCCCGTAGTAATTTGCGGACAAGATCTTGTAGAGGCAGAAAGCTGACGTTGCGAAGTTGCTCCTGACTTTGTTTAAGCGACGCTAGAATGCTCAACGCTGCGCCCAAGGCCTGCATCATTGTATCGATGATTTCCACGCGCTCTGGACTGGACAGAGACGTGTGCGCGCCATAACGACTTATACGTAGCGGATGACTAACCATATACATCTTGTGTAAAGCGTTCATGGCAACCGTCTCATGGTGGCGCCTCGGCGCGATTAGTTGATATTCCATCTAATCAGAATACCCCCAAGCGACTTCGATAACACTCCTACCTCCAGTCGGCGAATTAGCACATGGGGTCAGGGTTCTCATACTAATGTATGACGATCAGCATCGATGAATGCTTAATACCCTTACTTGCATAACAGCTTCGCGCTAATAACAGACGCTGCAAAGTCTGCATAGAACAACATCACACCATTGAGGCGTCTGTTCAGACGTGGGAAGAATATTGCGATTGCAGCAGTGGACTCCATTGGTGCTGATTGTCCGGGCGCCGGTAGTACACTACCAAGTGACGGGCAACCTGCATCGCCACCTTCCGACCATGATCGGCTTCGACCAGCGCCAGCGCCAGATCGATACCTGCACTCACACCGGCAGCAGTCCATATTGATTCTTGCTGGACATAGATAGCCTCACGATCCAGTTGAACCTGCGGGAATACGCGTTCGAATAGATCCGCCATCGTCCAGTGAGTAGCCACTCGCAGGCCGTCGAGCAATCCGGCGCGTCCCAGGAAAAATGCGCCACTGCATATGGATGTAGTGCGATTCGCTGCGGTTGAAGCTCGGCGCAACCAGTCGATCAGCGGCGCGTTGTCGACAATGGCCTGCCGAATGTGGGGAGAGCCCGGCACTATCAGCGTATCGATAGGCTCATCTACCAACTCACTCAGGCGCTGGGTTTGTACAACGAGGCCCTCACCTGTACGAACCGCCCCTCCTGCCAGACTTGCGGTGTGCAAGGCGTAGCCAGGCAGTCCGAGCGAATTTAGGTTCCGAGTGGCTGCCCAAAAAACAGTCTGGGCGCCAGTCAAATCAAGGAGTCCCATTTGCGCATAGGCCACGAATATGACGTTGCGGGGCTTTGTGCGCAAAGGATTGTGGTATTCAAGACGGCGAGGCAGATCTTTTATAACCAAGGTTGATCTCCATGTATTTCATAGCCACTCGTATGTAATGCGTATCAGGTTTCTCTTTCCAGCGGGATCGTAAACATAAACCGGGTTCCAATCTCCAGCGTGCTGCTGACCCAGATACGACCGCCGTGGAACTCAATGATCGACCGGCATATGGAAAGACCGATGCCAAGCCCGCTGGGCTTGGTCGTGAAAAACGGATCGAATAACGAAGGAAGAATGTCTGCGGAAACACCATCGCCTGAATCGGCTATTTCGAGCATGGCCTCACAATCTTTTACTGAAGTGTGGATGCGCAGTACTCTTGCTCTGTCATGTACGTTTGCCATGGCCTGACAGGCGTTTATTATCAAGTTGATGATGACTTGTTGCAGTTGAACCCGATCGCCTCTGATCAATGCACCCGGCGCGTGCAAGTGGATCTGCGAGCGAACCTCATGAAAAGTCATGTCATGCTGCATGAGCGCCAGTGAGTCGCTCACGATATCGTCGAATTGTTCGAGCGTACGCTGCGATTCGCTATGACGCGATAGCGCCCTGATACAGGTAATGACGTCGGACACCCTGACTGAATTCTGAATAATACGGTCTATCGACTTCCGTACTTCCTCTAAATTGGGTTCGGAACGATTGATCCAGCGCTTACAGCATTCGCCACTGGTTATCAAAGCCGCCAGAGGCTGATTGATTTCATGCGCTATCGACGCGGCCAATTCACCCATGGAGGTGAGTCGAGTCACCTGAGAAAGTTTCGCCTGTGAATGAAATAATGCTTCCTCCGCTTGCCTCGCGGCGGTGACATCCATCAATGCACCGACGTACTCAATATATCCGACGTGCTTGAATAGCGGACTGGCATTCATCTGGACATGTTTGATGCGTCCATCCGGCATGACTAGCCGATGTTCCACCTCGATAGAATCCTGATGGCTTGCCGCCTGTTCCAGAGCTTTATCGACTATGGGTAAGTCTTCAGGATAAGTACGCGCTCTGACCAGGGCAATTGTCGGTTTAACGTCCAACGGGTATTCGAAGATGCGTGAAGACTCTTCCGACCACCACACTCTTGTTTCACGGCCAATAATGATGCCGACACTGCCGGTACGACTGAGTTTTTGCGCACCCAAGAAGAACGCTTCGTTGCGGCGCAACAGGGTGCTGGTTTTTTTACTACGCAGGGCTAACAAAGTAATGGTAGTCAGGGCAATCAGGCAATGCATGAAGCCCGCAATGAGTCTGTGCTCCAGATAATCTTCATTTGCAAAAAAACTGGCACTCAACATCACCACGCAGCCTAACGCCACGAAAAGAAACACCGAGATGGGAAAAATGTTGGCCGACATGAACACTAAAGTTATGTAGAACAACGTTGGCGCGACGTCCAGATCAAGGTATGCGTTGGTAAAAAAGATCATGCTGCCAACGGCAATGGTAGCCATCCAGGCGACGGCGTCCGACAAAAAGAAAGGTTCCCAGCGTTTTATGATAGACATTTATTCTTCCAGATTCTGCTAACGAGCGGCAACTTGTATGGATAGATGCTGCAAGACGAGCATTTATCAGGCGACGTTTATCTCTTGAGCAGGAGTATTCCTTGTCACTATGAGGCGCCTACAGGGGTTTGGATCGAAGCGACCAGTGTAAATATTCGGATAAACTTCAGGCACCCCTACACAGGGCGAAAGGAATAAGTTGTTACGTCATCCAAGGCCGTCTTTCACCCGCTTTATCAGCCTCACTTAGAGACACCTGGCGTAAATGAAGAATTTAGCATGTACCAAATAACCGCTTTGCTGACTCATCCTTCTGACCAACTCAAGGTATAAACGATGGCATGTTACGAGAGACATATTATTCCAAGTCATTATGACTGACACTGCTATATTGGGTCATATGGGACATGCCTAAGTATTAGACCCTTATACCGCAGTATTGAGCCCGCGGACCTGGAAGCGATTGCCATCGTACACAGGCAATGGAGCAACTCGCCGCCCCTATACGAGTCGAGGCGAGTGTCAGATTTACGCTGGCTAAATTGAAAGAAGAGTTTTGCTGAAAATAATCAGGAGAATAACTGACTGAAGCGTGGATAGGTCCGTCATGTCTTGTATCAAATGGCCGATGCGTATCCCGCTTCGACAGGCGTCAACAACGGCAAGGCAAACTGAAACGAACTGCCCTGCCCCTCTACACTTGACGCCCATATCCGACCTTGGTGGGAGTCAATGATCGAACGGCATATACACAAGCCCATTCCCAGACCTTTTTCTTTGGTAGTAAAGAATGGCGTAAATAATTTTGACAGCACATGGGCAGGGATACCCATCCCCTTGTCGGCCACCTCTATGCCCACTTCTTTATCACTGATCCAGCTGCGAATCAGCAACTTCCGTTCAGATGCAGCGACCTCGTCCATTGCTTGGCAGGCGTTGATAATCAGATTAATGATGACCTGCTGCAGTTGCACGCGATCAGCACTGATCGGCACATCGAAAGACGTCAGTTCAATCTGAGTCCGAATCCTGTGGTGGGCGAGCTCGTGCCTGACCAACAGAAGGGTTTCGTTGATGATGCCGTTGAACGACTCGTTGCGCCGCAGTGGATCAGTTTTGCGTGACAGGGACCGGACCCGGAGCGTAATTTCGGTCGCCCGATTTGAGCTTGCAATTATCCGCTCGAATGCCTTGCGCACTTCGAACAGGTCGGGCTTGGGCTGACTTAGCCAATTGAGACCCGCCTCACCGCTACTGGTTATCGCCGCCAGCGGCTGATTGACTTCGTGGGCGATAGACGTGGCGAGTTCACCTAAAGACGTTACGCGTGTTACATGGGCCAGTTGGGTCCGGGCTTGACTGAGTGCGGCCTCTGCCTGTTTGATCGCGGTCACGTCCATCAGCGCGCCCAGGTATTCAACGCGTTTGCCCCGCTTGAACAGCGGAGTCGCGATCATGCGCAAATGTTTAACTCGTCCATCGGGCATCAACAGACGATGGCTGACTTCGATAATCGCTTCACGGCGTTTAGCCTTTTCGAACCCGGTCAGCACTTCCTGCACATCCTCGGGGTGAGTACGTGCCAGGATCATTGCAGCGGTAGGAGATGTACTCGGTGGGTACTCGAATATTTGTGCCGACTGTTCCGACCAGGCGATCTTCTTCAGATCTGCGCAAAAGCCGAGACATCCCGTCTGACTCAAGCGCTGCGCGCCACTCATGTAAACTTCATTGTGCCGTAAGTTGTCCGAAATCCGCTTACTGCGCAGTGCGAAGACAACGATCGCCGCGAGCAAAGAAAAGTCGCGCAGAAACGGCATTACCGATTCCCAACGACCAGGGCCGTATTCACTGATGAAAATTGCCGCGAGTACCAGCATGCTCAACAGCAAGGTGGCGATCACGCCATTGACAGGCAGCAGGTTGACCGACATCAGCAATAAGGCGATGTAGAACGGGGTAGTCGCGAAATCAAAATAGCTGTCACTGCCACCAAATATCCCAAAGGCAACGATGAGTGCCATAAGCCCGATCAACAGGTTTTCAAGTGACTGGAGGCGAATAGCGCTGAAGACGCTCGTCATCCTTTTCATTGAGTTATTAGACATAAGACTGCAACTCCTGTCCCGACGAGGTCCGCGGCGCAAATTTGGCAAGCGATCCAGAGCTGGCCGATCATGCGTACATAGGGGTGCTAGCGGCAGGCCGATAGTCGATCAGCATCCTATTAGCTCAGGCACAACGCCTGCTAGGACAAAAAACCCGAAAAAAAAGCCATCGCTAACTCGCGCGTCAGATAACGCTTACGCAAGGATTGTTGCTTTGCAGTGTTATGGGTGCAGAATATTTTTATGTGCAACCTGGCAAATAGCGACATCACGTCACCCTGCTGCACTTTTAATGCGGATTGCCACCTTGACAGTGCCGTTTCTGCAGACAGGCGAACATCAGTAAAGATGGCGTCACGTACTCTTTATATGCACTTCCAGAACCACGACAACGAACACTCGCGGCCCACCGTTATTTCGCAATAGCGTCTGACGAGACGTCACGGGTGCCGAATCTGCCCGCCCTCCCCTAATCCCCGTATAATCGCCCTCTTTTCCCGAAGGCACTCCGCTCGTGGCAGACAAACGGTACAGCTGCATTGGTTTGTATAACCCCAAATCACCGGAGAACGTCGGTTCGGTGATGCGCGCCGCAGGCTGCTACGGCGTGGCCTCGGTGTTTTACACCGGCAAGCGTTATGAACGCGCCGCCGACTTCGTCACTGATACCAAACGCGTGCACTACGACATTCCGCTGATCGGTATCGATGATCTGAAAAAGATCCTCCCGCTCAACTGCGTGCCGGTCGCCGTGGAACTGGTCGAAGGCGCCCGCCCGCTGCCGGAATACACGCATCCGGATCGCGCGCTGTACATCTTCGGCCCCGAAGATGGTTCGCTGGATAAAGAGATCCGCGACTGGTGCGAAGACGTCGTCTACATCCCGACCACCGGCTGCATGAACCTCGCCGCCACGGTCAACGTCGTGCTCTACGACCGCATGGCCAAGGGTCTGAACACCCGCTCCGGACCAAAATTCCGCTGAAGCGTCGCATATCCGATGGAACGAGCTGACCGCTCTGGCAGTCAGCTTGTTTATCCATTATTCATTGCCTGGAGAAAGATCATGACCGAACTCAAACGTGTCGAACGTATCGAATCCACTCCGTTCCAGAGCCGCTCGGAGCAGAACGTAGAGGGCTGGGAGCGCGTTGGCTCGCTGGCGGGCGGCGTGATCATGGTCGGCAAGGGCCTGCGCCGTGGCGGTGTGTTCGGTTTGATTCAGGTGGCAATTGGCGGTGTGGCCATGGCGCGCGGGATTACCGGGCACAGTTCGGTGAAGAGTCTGCTGGAAAAAAGTCGTCAGGACATGAACAACGTGCGCGCCAAGATCGAACGGGCCGGCGAAGAGCTGAGCAAGCTCAAGGCCAACGCCGAGGCGGCGACCAGCACCGCTACCGTGACCGGCAATGATTCGGTGAAATCGCCGAAAGCCGGGGTTTGATCCGAGATCCGCGGTGGGGCTGATGGCCCTATCGCGACCGGGCTCACTCCTACATTTGGAATGCGTTCCCTTGTAGGAGTGCGCCTGCTCGCGATAGCGGTGTCACTGAAGTAACGCGGTATCAAGGACTTTGGAGGACTCGCCAAGCACGCTCTCGGCCAGTTGCACAAACTCCTTGGTACTCACCGTCCCCAGATGCATCGCCCCACGCAACACATCATCCAGCGAACGCTTGTTGCGCGTCTTCAAGCGAATCTCGCCATCCAGTTCCTGCAGCACCACCACCGCTTTCGCCACCTGTGCCGGGCTGATCTGCTCGCCGCGCAACGTCGTGACTTTCTGGCCGTCCCTGGCCAGTTTCGCCTGTAACGCCTGATAACGCTCATCGCTCATGCCACCGGCGCGGCGCACCAGTTCGATCGCGTAATACTCGGCAAAGCCCTCACTGATCCAGTCGCTGCGCTGCTGGTCGTTAATGCGCCCGAACACTTGCGCCAGCTCACGCACCATAGCGCTGCTGCCGCTTTCGCTGACCAGCGGCAATCGCGTGTTTACGTAGATGGATTCATGCGCGCCGAGGCTGCCGCGCCACATCGGGTCGCTGGCGCCGACAATCAACAGTTTGGCCGGATGGCGTGGATAAACCGCCTGCACCTGCGGCCAGACAAACGTGAGCAACGTCAGCACGTCCATCCGGCGCATGCCCTGCCCTTGCGGCGAAGCCACGGTAACTTCGGTTTCGCCCAAGCGTGTGCGGCGGCTGCCGAGATGACCGGCGAGCATCCAGCCGGTCGGACGGTCGAACAGCCGTGACGGGTTATCGATACGAAATTTGTTTTTACCGATGCGCGGCCAAGCGGTTTCGATGCTCTTCCAACCGTCGGGCAATTCGAATTGCAAACGAGCGACCAGTTCGGTGCCGTCCTGTTGATCGAGTCTGGCGGGGGGCACCAGTTCGTCGCCACGCATCAACGCCCATTTCGGAGTCATACGTGTGTCGAAACTGCCGTTCTTGCGGCTGTGGCTGATGCGTACGCGGTAGGTCAGGCTGGCTTTTTCGCTGGTAGGCCGCCACACGCCACGGGCTTGCTTGCCCGGGGTCAGCAGCCATTGGCCATCGGCTTTGAAGTCGCTGTAATGGCTGCCGTCGCCAAGATCGAAATCAAGACTGCGTACCGCCTCACCCTTGGCCAGGGTCAGGCGCACTTCGGCCTGATCGCTCTGCGGCAACAGACGCACGTGATAATCCAGATCGACTTTCTTCGCCGCCCAGACCGGCGCGCTCAGCGCCAGCAGAGCAACCATCATCGCTCGCGGCAATCCGACAGCCATACGCACTCCTTGGTAAAGCTTGAATCAGCAGGTATTCAGCCCGCGCGGAAAATCAGGTGATCTTCCCAGTCATCCTCCGGCACGCTGCCTTCGGCGAGCATGCGCCCGGACTGGGAAATCCGCTCGTGGTGCACCGCATCGCGATCGCCGCAGACCAGGTGGTGCCACAACGGCAAATCCTTGCCTTCGCTGACCAGTCGATATCCGCAGGTCGGCGGCAGCCATTTGAATTCTTCGGCCTGGCCCGGGGTGAGCTGGATGCAGTCCGGGACAAACTTGAGCCGATTCGGGTAATCGCTGCACTGGCAGGTTTTCAGGTCCAGCAGTTTGCAGGCGATGCGTGTGTAATAAACGCTGTTGTCCTCTTCATCCTCGAGTTTCTGCAGGCAGCACAGGCCACAGCCGTCGCACAGCGATTCCCATTCCTCGTGATCCAGTTGATCGAGGGTTTTGCGTATCCAGAACGGTTCGACTTTGGCGGCCATGGCTCAAGCATCAACATCAGGTGGTGAAAAGGCCGCCAGTCTAGTGCCCAAGGCCTTGCGGGCCAAGCGCTGGCGACTGCCGGTAAATCGCGCTTGTCAGTCCAAGCGCCGCCACGTAGGGTTTTGCCTCGAATTCATTACTCAAACGTAGCAAGGAAACTCTCGATGAGTGCCAACCCACGCGTTGCCGATTACGCCATTCACCCGCAATTCACCGATCGCTGGTCGCCGCGCGCCTTCACCGGCGAAGCGATTCCGGAAGAAACCCTGCTGAGCTTCTTCGAAGCCGCGCGCTGGGCGCCTTCGGCGTACAACTCGCAGCCGTGGCGTTTCCTGTATGCGCGTCGCGATACGCCGAACTGGGAGCGTTATCTGGGCCTGCTCAATGAATTCAACCGTAGCTGGGCGCAGCATGCGTCGGCGCTGGTGATCGTGATTTCGAAAACCACGTTCACTGCACCCGGCGCGACGGAGGAAACCCCGGCGTTGTGGCACACCTTCGACACGGGTTCGGCGTGGGGCCATCTGGCGCTGCAAGCGAGCCTCAGCGGCTGGCACACCCACGGCATGGCCGGTTTCGATCAGGAACTGACGCGCAAGGAGCTGAATATTCCTGAAGGTTATGCGCTGCATGCGGCCGTCGCTGTCGGCAAACTCGGTGACAAGGCATCGCTGGCTGAATACCTGCAAGCCCGTGAAGAGCCGAGCCCGCGCCGCCCGCTGAACGAACTGGCGGCGGAAGGCGACTTCACCCTCTAAGCTGTACCGAAATGATCGTTCCCACGCTCTGCGTGGGAACGATCTGCGTGGGAATCAGTAGCCGCGGTTGAAATCCACTTCCCCGCGCAACGCATCACCTGCCTGATACGCCTTCAGGTTCTCGACAAACAACTGCACCATCAGCGCCGGTGACGTCGGTGCCGAACTGTGCCCGGTCAACAATAAGCCCCACGCGGTCCAGAACGGATGCCGTTGCGGCAACGGCTCCTGACGGCAAACGTCGATCACCGCCCCCGCCAGATGCCCTTCCTTCAACGCTTCCACCAGATCGGCATCGACCACCGCAACCCCGCGCCCGGCATTGATAAACAACCCGGTCGGCTTGAATTGCTTGAACAGCGCCGCATCGTAGATATCGTGGGTGTGTTCGGTGTTAGGCAGCAGATTGACCACGTAATCCACTTCGCCCACCAGTCGCGGCAGATCGGCCATTGAACCGACTTCGACAAACGGCGCCTGCTCGCGGGCAGTGCTGGCGATGCCGTACAACTCGATGCCGAACGGCAGCAGGAACTGCGCCACGCTCTGACCGATGTCACCCGTGCCGACGATCAGCACCTTGCGTCCGACCAGGCTCTGGCCGCTGCGGTTGTCCCATTTACGCTCGACCTGGCTGACCAGTCGCGCCAGCACTTCGCGCTCATGGCCGAGAATGTAGGTCAGCACGTACTCGGCCATCACCTGACCGAAAATCCCCACCGCACGGGTCAAGCGATAGTCTCGGCGCAAACCGTCCGCGAGTAACGGCGTGATGCCGGCCCAGGTCGATTGCAACCACTGTGGTTGATGGCCTTGGCGCAGCAGGGTCGCCAGCAGATCCGGCTGGCCCAGCCACACTGGGCAGTCGGCTGCCTGCCGGGCCAGTTCGGCGGAGTCACCGCTGGTCAGTACTTCAAGCTCGGGTGCTGCCTGACGCAGCAGCCGGGCGTATATCGCGTGGTCGTGTTCGGCAATCAGAACGCGCATCTTCAAACCTTTCGCAAACCGTGCAGACAGCCGCCGGATTCGGGCGGCCATCGCGGTAAAAACAGTTCCAGGGTAAACCGAGACTCAGAACAGAGCCGCGCGGATCAAACCGGGTCGTTGCGTCGCAGCAACTCTTCGGGCAAGTGCTCGATGTACTCGTCCTCGGCCGGCGGCATTTGCAGGTGGTAGCCCTGCTTGTCGAGATTCTCCAGGACCACGACGATGTCTTCGCTGGCCAGTTTGCGCTCGGGCGACAGCACCAGGTCGAAGGCATGCTTCGGCTTGCCGAACGCCAGCATCAGCGCTTCCGGCACACGCTCAAGCGCATCACTTTTGAGCACATAAAGGTACATGCCGCTGCGCTTGGAGCTTTGGTAGATGGAACAAATACGTTTCAAGGCTGTTCTCCGGCGGTGGCCAGGCTGTCGAGCAGCTTCTGACCCATGAGTTCGCGGCGCCAGCCACGCAACGACTCAGGCAATTGGTAAGGACCCTCGGGGTAGCCGCTTTTGACCAGGGCTTCGAGGGTTTTCTTGCGCAGCATCAGTTCCGGGGCGATGCCCAGACGCTCGGCCTCAGCCTGGCCCAATGCGCGCAGTTGTTTGATCAGCGCAGCGGCTTCGATCGGCAATGGTTCCGCTACGGCGGGCGGCCATTGATCAGGCCCCACACTGCCAGAGCGCTTGATCAGATCAAGCAGAAATTGACCGTCCTGACGCACGGTACGCGGGTGCATGTCTTCGATCTTGCCCAGCGCCGCGAGGTTGTCCGGTTGCGTACGGGCCAGCGGCCACAGCGAGTGCTCGCGGACAATGCGGTTGCGCGGCAGATCGCGGGCCCGCGCTTCTTTTTCGCGCCAGGCGCACAGCTCGCGCAGAACCGCCAGTTGCGCACGCGAAAGTTTCCACGCCAGTTTGGCTTCGCGATAGACCTCGTAAGGATCGGTTTCGCGGCGCAAATTGGCGACCAGTTCAGCACCGTCCTCCAGCACCCAGGCGAATTTGTCGTCAGACAGTTTCGGCCGCAGCTGTACGAATACCTCCGCCAGATGCACGGCATCTTCGGCGGCGTAGCTGATTTGCGTGTCGGACAACGGGCGCTGCAACCAGTCGGAACGGGTCTCGCCTTTCGGCAGTTCGATGCCGAGCACTTCCTGTACCAGCCGCGAATAGCCCATCGAGAAACCGAGGTTCAGGTAAGCGGCGGCCAGTTGCGTGTCGAACATCGGCGCTGGCAGGCTGCCGGTCAGTCGCAACAGCACTTCGAGGTCTTCGCTGCACGCATGCAGGACTTTGAGCACCGCCGGGTTTTCCAGCAATGCGGCCAGCGGTTGCCAGGCGTTGATGGTCAGCGGATCGATCAGGTAGGCGCGTTTGCCGTCGCCCACCTGCAGCAGGCCGGCAATCGGGTAGAAGGTGTCGACCCGCATGAATTCGGTGTCGAGGGCAACGAACGGCAGCTGCTGCCACTCGGCGCAAAACTGCGCGAGGCTTTCGTTGTCGCGAATCCAGTGAATATCGATGGCCACACGGCTCTCCCTTGAAGAATGGCGCGCAGTATATATCGCCACTGGCGATTTACGCGCCTGCGAAGGGCAAGAGCTGTAACGAAATGTCCTGCCAGAGAGCAAGAATAGTCTTACAGAGGAAGCCGAAAGGCTTTCATTCGGCAGCATCTACAGCGGACGGGGTTCAGTCTTTGGCCAGGACGCCGTCGATCACCGCGCCACGGCAACCGGCGAACATATCCAGATCAGGCCGATAGACCTTGCTCTGGACCTCGAGCAGGCCGAGCATCGAGTGGAACAGATTGTCCTGGCTCAGCGGTTTGTCGCGGCTCATCTGCAGGCAGTGAGTATCAACCGAATAGGCCTTCTGATAGCTGTCGGAGAACCACGCCAGCATCGCTACATGCTTTTGTTGCTCCGGCGCCAGCATGTAAGGCGTACCGTGCAGGAACAGGTTGTACTCGCCCAGCGACTCGCCGTGGTCCGACAGATACAACATCGCGGTATCGACTTTGTCCTGATTGCTGCGCAATACATCGATCAGGCTCGACAACACATGGTCGGTATACACCAGCGTGTTGTCGTAGCCATTGACGATACTTTCACGGCTGCAGTTATTCAGTGCGTTACTTTCACATACCGGAGTGAAGTGCTCGTACTCCTTTGGATAACGCTTGAAGTATTCCGGGCCGTGACTGCCCATCTGGTGCAGAACCAGCACCGTGTCCTTGTCCAGATGATCAATAAAGCTTTGCAAACCCAGCAGGAGGATTTCGTCACGGCATTCACTGTTGGCGCACAGCGCCGGATCTTTCAGATTGCTGACATCTTGCAGGGTGACTCGGTCGCAGGTGCCTTTGCAGCCGGACTGGTTGTCGCGCCAGATCACATCGATACCTGCACGTTTGAGTACGTCGAGCAGGCCTTCTTCATTCTTCGCTTTGCTCGCGTCGTAATCTTTGCGCCCCATGTTGGAGAACATGCACGGCACTGATACGGCGGTTTCAGTGCCGCACGAGTGCACGTCGGTGAAGGCGATCAATCCTGCTTCCTTGTCCAGCATCGGCGTGGTGTCGCGGTCATAACCGAGGATGCCGAAGTTCTCCGCCCGCGCACTTTCACCGACGACCAGTACGGTCAGGGATTTACGCGGTTGAAGTTTCACCTGCGGATTACGCTCGGCGTCCTCACCGATCTTGACGAACGGTTGTTGCGCCGAAACCACTTGCTCGCGCAGGTAGGCGGCCGACGCGCCGATATAATTGCTGGGCACCAGCATCAGGCGAATTTCATGGTGATTACGGAACAGCGACGACAAGCCCTGATAGTTGGCCAATGCCACCCCGCCAATCACCGCAACGGAAGCAACACTGACAATTACTTTGCTAAGCAACTCACGGTGCCAGCTACGATAGTTGACGGGAACTTTCCACAACAACCAGGACGGTAAAATACCGAGCAACAGAATATAAGCAAACAACTTTAACGAGAGCAGATCACGCACTTCTGTGGCATTGGTTTCAGCAAAGTTACGAAACATGCCGGCATCGATCATGACGCCATATTGATTCATGAAGTAAGCCACACCGGCGCTGATCAGAAATATCAGCATCAACAACGGTTTGAGCAACGGGCGAAAAGCCAGAAGCGTCAGCACGATGTTGAATGCCGCCAGAATCATCACCCCGAAAGCCACGCGCATGGCGATGCCCTTGCCATCGGTGGCAGTGATCTCGAACAGGTGCTGCCAGAGGACAAGATTGCAGCCAATTAAAAGAAAGGCGCTGGCAATCAACGTCACCCATTCCGGGCGCACGGCTTTTAACTTCAACATAGAAAGGGGCAATTCCTGAAAAGAAGCGCCTCGGGCACTGATCAAAAATTCATTTATGAAAATTTCATCAACTAAGGCATGACAAACTTTAAGCAGGTAACCATCAATTTTTTGTGAAAAAGACGCCAACGATTAGTTGGCGCTGGGTCATACGCTGAAACTTGCGATGTATTTGAGAATGGTTCAGGTTTTATTCAGTTTTAGCCATCCGTTAAAACCTGTAGGAGCGAGCTTGCTCGCGAAGGCGTCCTGCCATCCAACACCTGCGCTGATTGGAATACCGCATTCGCGAGCTCGCTCCCACAGTGAATTGAGGGTTATCGAGTTTTTAAATACTGCTGTGGATTTTCTGGTTTGCCCGGCACAAGCGGTTCCGCGCCTAATCGTCTGCCCCGCTCAAAGGTCTGATGATGGAAAACCTCCGCACCACCGCTCGCCCCGCTGTCTGGTTGATGTTCGCCATCATTCTCGTCGCGCTCAATTTGCGTCCGTCGATGGCGGCGGTCGGCCCCTTGCTGTCAGCCATTCGCGGTGACATCCCGCTGAGCTTCAGTGTCGCTTCGCTGCTGACCATGCTGCCAGTGATGGCGATGGGCCTGGCGATGTTCTTCGGTCTCGGTATCAGTCAGCGGCTGGGCGAACAACGGACGGTGCTGCTGTCGTTGTTGATCATTGGCCTGGCGACGCTGTCGCGGCTGTTTATCGAATCGGCAGCCGAACTGATCGCCAGCGCTGTACTGGCCGGCATCGGCATTGCACTGATTCAGGCATTGATGCCGGCGCTGATCAAATCGCGCTTCGCCGACAACGTCGCTCTGTGCATGGGTTTGTACGTCACCTCGATCATGGGCGGCGCAGCGATTGCAGCCTCGTTTGCACCGTTGGTGCTGGTGCAGACCGGGAGCTGGCGCAGCGGTTTGGCCATCTGGGCGATTCTGGCATTACTCGCGCTTGTGCTCTGGTGGTCACAACGCGGCCAGCTGACCTCAACGGTGCCGACGGCAACAAGGAAAGATTGGTTTTTTGCCAATTCCCGCGCCTGGTTACTGGCGATCTTCTTTGGCTTGGGGACAGCTTCCTACACCTGCGTTCTTGCCTGGCTCGCGCCGTACTACGTGGAAAAAGGCTGGAGTGAACAAAACGCCGGGCTGCTGTTGGGTTTTCTGACGGCCATGGAGGTAATTTCCGGCTTGGTGGTTCCCGCTATCGCCAATCGCAGCCGGGATCGACGGGTGATTCTGATGGCGTTACTGACGCTGATCATCGCCGGGTTTTGCGGCCTGATCCTCAGCCCGCAACAGTTCAGTCTGCTGTGGTCCTGCTTGTTAGGGTTGGGTATTGGTGGTTTGTTTCCGATGAGCCTGATCGTCTCGCTCGATCACCTTGACAACCCGCAACGCGCCGGCGCTCTGACCGCTTTCGTGCAGGGCATTGGCTACTTGATCGCCGGCCTTTCGCCGCTATTGGCTGGAGTGATCCGCGACCAACTCGGCAGCTTCGAGTGGGCCTGGTGGTCGCTGACGGCTGTAATGGCGGTGATGTTGCTGATGGTGTGGCGCTTCAATCCTCGACAGTACGCTCGACACTTTCCCGCACCTAGCTAGAGGCCTCTGGCCATCTTTGTGCGGTTTAATTGTTAACGTCGTATTACTAAAACTTTCTGTCCCACAACTGACCGTGAAATATCCTACAGGGGTTTCTCCTGGGACCATCGTTCCGTTAGGATCATTCGCACACGTTTGCGCGGATTCAGCGCAAGGAGCACAGCGAGACGGAACGGATGCTGAACAGTAACTTGCTACGAAAGCTCGACATGCAGGATCTCATGGTGTTTATCGCTGTTTATGAGCAGAGCAGCGTCACCGATGTGTCAGAAACCCTGTTCGTCAGCCAATCGACCGTCAGTTACTGTTTGAAAAAACTGCGCACCAGTTTCGAAGACGAACTGTTCATCAACACCCGCACCGGCATGCGTCCGACCTACAAGGCCAGCACCATGTACGGTCATGTGCAGAAGATTCTCGAAAGCATCAACCTGTGCCACGCCGGTGCCCCCACGTTCGACCCGACCCGACAAGCCGTCACGTTCAACATCTGCGCCCCGGAATACTTCGAGCAACTGATCCTGCCGCGTCTGTTGAAGCGTTTCGACTTCGACGATTTGCCGGTGATGGTCAACATGCACAAGTTCGAGACCGATGTCCCGGCGGATGAGCTGCGCGACGGCAGCCTCGATCTGGTGATCAGCTTCGGCCCCAACTTCCACCGCCATCACACCGACCTGAAATCACAAATGCTGTTGGAGGATGATCTGGTCTGCGTTTTCGACAAACGTGCCACGCCACTGGAACCGCGCTTGAGTCTGCAGGCCTTTACCGAGCGCCGGCATGTGTTCCCGACACCGTGGACGTCGACCACCAACATGGTCGATGGCTGGCTGGCGCGGCAGGCGCAGAAGCGCCAGATCGTCGCGCGCTCGAACAGCTACAGCGCGGCATTGAAAATGATCACCGGGACCGACTTCATCCTCACCCTGCCTCGTCGCATCCAGCGCTTGCTGACCAACGAGGCGGTGTTCAATCACTGTGAGGCGCCAAACGGCTTGCCGGGCTTCACCCTCGACATGCAATGGAGCCAGAGCGTTGATCAGGACAGCGCCAACCTGTGGTTGCGCGAGCAGGTGGTCAAGGTGTGCAGCGAACTCGAAGCGGCCTGACTCCTACACGCCAATGGCGGTTTTACTGTAGGACTCGCGATCCATGTCGACCAGTTCGACACACAGCTGCACTTCGACACCGGCCGGCCATTCGCACAGGTCCTGCAAGACTGCCAACAGGCTTTCTGACAACTGCTTCTTGATCTGCGGCGAACGCCCGCTGAGCAGCGCCAGCTTCACATAGACGAACGCGCGCTCGGCCATGGCGGTGCCGACCTTGAAGGTCTCGACTTTAATCGCACGGCTTTTGATATCGAACTCCGCCGCGAACTGACCGGAGCCCACCAGCGTGTTGTTGAGGCGGATCAACGCGACATCGGCGTTCAACTGCGGCAGGTTGGCGGTGTATTCCATATGCAGGTGTGGCATTGCAGGTCCTCAGTCAGTTGGCAGAAAGGTCGTACATATAGCACAGCTCTGCCCTACCCTCCCGGGGACTTTCACATATCAATGTGGGAGCGAGCTTGCTCGCGAATGCGGTCGTTCAGCGACACTTAAGGTGCCTGATACACCGCTTTCGCGAGCAAGCTCGCTCCCACAGGGTATGTGATGCTCATCAGGACGGGGTCAATGGCCGTTCACTCATGAACTGCTCCAGCCTGGAGCGCAACCAGCGCTCCGCCGGATCGCTATCCACATGACTGAGCCAGACCATCGACAGATCCAGCGTCGGCGTCTTGAACGGAAACGGTTCCTTGAACAGCAGCCCCGAAGTGGCCATGGCCGCCGCCGTGTAATCCGGCAGACTGGCAATCAGGTCGGTACCGGCCAGCAGCGCCGGCAACGCGCTGTATTGCGGCACCGACAGCACCACCTGACGGGTGCGACCGAGTTCGGCCAACCACTCATCGGCAAACCCGCTGACATTGGCCGTGTGCGAAACCAGCACATGCGGACGTGCGCAATATTCATCCAGCGTCAGCGGTGTGTCGCTGGCGTCGGCACGCAGGATGCTCGGCTGAATATGCCGCAGCAGTTTGCGCTTGGCATTGGCCGGCAAACCTCGGGTCTGGCTGATGCCGACGGTGATATCGCCCGCCGCGAGCAGATCGGGGATCCGCCAGTAATCGACATGTTGCACCACGAACACTACGTTCGGCGCTTCCTGACGCAGTGCGCGCAACAGCGGTGGCAGCAGGCCGAACTCGACATCATCGGACAGGCCGATGCGAAAGGTCATAGTGCTGACAGCAGGATCGAAATCGCGGGTCAGGCTCAGCGCCACCGATAACGAGTCCAGCGCAGGCTTGAGATGGCGGAAAATATCTTCGGCGCGGGCCGTCGGCTCCATGCGATGGCCGACGCGAATGAACAGCGGATCGTTGAGCATCGTGCGCAAGCGGTTGAGCGCCGAACTGATGGTCGGCTGGCCGAGAAACAGCTTCTCGGCTGCGCGGGTCACGTTGCGCTCGAGCATCAAGGTCTCGAACACTACCATCAGGTTGATGTCGGCCTTGCGAAGTTCATTGCGGTTCATCCATTGCCCCCTGCACCCCGGAATACCGGCAGTGTAGAAAGGCCGGGGCTCCGGCGTCCATCGCCACGGTGCGTCAGTTCACTGTGAGGCGTTTCAAACCCAGCGCCATGATCCGCGAATCGTCATTGATGCCCAATTGTTCAGGGCTGATGGCATCGGGCAATTGCAGCTCGATCGTCAGACGATCATTGTCGGCCAGATGCTGACGGATCGCAGGACTGATCGGGATCTCCAGACGATTATCCTGATGTTGCACCAGCCGCGTGCTCAGCACTTGCTCGCCGTTCAAACTGACAATCACTCGCTGCGCCGGGTGTTGCGGCAGAACGAATGCCATGACCTCCAGCGCAATCGAGCGCGCCTCGGGTGTCACCCGCAAATCGACCTGCGCGTGCTGCCCCGCCGACCATGTGCCCCAGTTTTCCGGGGTCGACCAACCGCTGACCAACTGCCGGGCGGAGTAGTTGAAGATCAGTGTCTGACCGGGGCGCATCAATGCCAGTAGCGACATCCGCCGTCCTTCATCCGGCATGCTCAGACACTGCGAACAACTTTTCCAGCCCGGTGCCAGCACCACCAGGCCATCCACTCGGGTCAGCAGATCCGTGTCACTGTTGACGCTTTTGGCGGCTTCGGCCAGCACGGAATCGTCAAGAATGTACAACGAGTCGACGTCGTACTGCCCTGACTCCAGCATGTGCTGCGCTTTTTGCCGGGCCTGCTCCAGCGCTTTGGAACTCATCCGCCCCAGATATACAGCATCGGTTTTCAGTCCGTGGCTCGCGGCGAAATCGGCAATCAATTGCCAGCGTTCGGACTGATTCTGCGGCAGCAGACTGCGCACGTTCGGGTAATGCGCTGCTGCATTCGCCCAGAACGGATCACGCATCGGCGTTGGCCATTGCGCGGACGGCGTCATCATCTTGCCGTTGCGCAAGCCCATCCAGCCGTTACGCGTATCGACGACCTGCATCGTCAACACCAGCGCCAGCAGCGCGACGACGACGCGTGGCCGATAACCGCGCACTAGCAGGAACATCACGATCAGGATGAGCGCGTACAACACCGGCCAGAACATCCGCCCCGAGGCGCGAAAAACATTCGCCAGATTGGTAGCGATTTTCGGCAGCGGGTAGCTGAACGTGTGCGCGCCGACACCGATCTGGTTCGATAGCGCGAACAGCCACAGACCGATCAGCGCCAACAACAACCAAGGCCGAGCGCGAATTTCATCTTTCAGCGGCTGGCGGTTTCTCAACCAGGCAATCAGCGCCAGCGGCACCAGCAACAGCACGCCCAGGCCCGGATAATTGAAGCCTTCGTAATCGCCGCTGGCTTTGGGCAAGTCCGGCAGAACCAACGACCAACCCGCCGGATCGAGTGGCGACAGCAGGTTCATCCGGTACAAACCGAACCCGCCGGATTTCGTGCCGTCGGCAATCGCGAAGTAACCGGCCTGCCAACAACACACGCTCACCACGGCGAACAGCAACACGCCTTCGAGCAGACCCTGACGCCGGGTCAATTGTTGACTGAAGGTTTTGCCGAGCAGATCCGCCACCCAGATCAGCGCCACCATTGCCAACAGGTAGGCATGCACCATCGCCGTCACCGCCAGCAGTGCGCCCCAGGCCAGACGACGTCGATACAGGTTCGGCAGCAACGCCAGGTACAACGCTGCCAGAATCAGAAAATGCCCGGACAGGGAAAGGTGCCCGCCCATGCGCAGGAACATCGGCGGTGAAAACACCAGCAAACCGCTGCCCAGCAGGCGAATCAGCGGATTGCCCGTCATTAGACCCAGCAGTTTCCAGCCGAACCAGGCTTGCAGCACGAAGCACGCCAGCAGCCACAGACCGAAATACTGAAAAGTCGCCGGCAACCACGCGTTGAAGGATTTGAACAGCAGCGCCAGCAGCGGATTGGAGTCGGAGAAAATGATCGAACTGCCTAACTCCAGCCCATAGGACGGGTTGAGTCCGAGGGGAAAGGTCCAGGGTGAATGGCGGAAATATTCCCAACCCAGATAGTGCGTCGCCGGATCGCCCTGTTCCAGCCAGGCAATGTTTTGCGGATCCAGCGCTTGCGGCCCGATCACGCAGAAAAAGGCCAGAACGCCGAGCAGCAAAGGCAACAGGCCCAGCGCCGGATGGTTGCGTGAGTCCTTCATCGATACGTCCAGAAATTGTGCAAGACAAAGGTGAACGCTGGAATCGTCAGCGCCACCGCAACAATGCCCAGCAGATAGTGCAGCCCGGCAACCTGCGCGGCCCAGGCAACGAACATTGCGAGAACAAATCCGCCCACAGACACCAGCAGAAAACGCAGCAGCGTTCGTCCGTGCAAACGGGCAGAAAAACTCCAGGTGGTGTTGATCACGTAGGAAACCACCGTCGCCACCACAAACGCCACGCCGTTGGCCAGCGGCGGTTGCGCGACGATGAAGTTGATGAAAAGCACCGCCACCAGCGCATGCAGCGCAGTGACGAACAGCCCGGTCACGGCAAAGCGCAATCCCCGCTGGATCAATGCTGATTTTTGCGCCGAGGTCACGGTTTGCGCGCCAGCACGAACACACTCAACCCGGCCAGACGGTTGATGCTCATCAGCGGCAGTTCGAGGCTACATAAAGTCTTGAGCACGCCGTTCACCAGCGGATGGTGACGCTTGAGCTGTGATCGCGGCGGTTGGGCTTGCGCGCCCTGCGGCAACAAGCGCAACGCCGCCGCAATCGGGAACACCGCGCCGAAATAATAGGCACCGCGCTGCACCGTCAAACCGGCATCGCGGGCCAGTGTTTCGAACTGCGCCAAGGTGTAGCGGCGCTTGTGTTCGAGAAAGTCATCGTGGCCACTCCACAGGAACTGGAACGCCGGCACTGTCATCAGAAATCGACTGCCTGATGGCACTTTATCGACGTACATCTTGAGCAAACCGAGATCGTCATCGACATGTTCCAGCACGTCCATCAACAGCACCAGATCGGCATCGAGGGTGTCGATCCCGCGCCGGTAGTGCACCGGTTTACCGGCGGTGGTCGCGCTGGAATCGGCGGGATAGCTGATATCCACGCACCACGCTTCGCGTGCATCGGTATGCGTCAGCAAATGGTGGGAGAAAAAACCCGAACCGGCGCCGACATCGAGGATTCGGCTGATCGGCGCGTCCCCCAGCAATCGCCGGGTGGCCGCAGCTTTCGAGCAGTAATACCAATGCTCGCCGATGCTGTCGCCGAGGATGTCGGTTTCCTTGAGATCCATGTATCAGTCCTTGGGGTCGTAGACGCGACGCACCAGAAAAACCGGCCGGCGTTTGGATTCGATATACGTGCGGCCCAGGTACTCACCGAGCACCCCGATGCCAATCAATTGCAGGCCACCGAGAAAGGTCACGGCCACCATCAGCGAGGCATAACCGGGCATGTCGACACCGTGGATCAACGTACGCACAACAATGAACATGGCGAAGGCAAAAGACACGAACGACACCAGCGCGCCCACATAGGTCCAGATCCGTAGCGGCTCGGTGCTGAAACTGGTGATGCCCTCCAACGCGAAATTCCACAGGCGCCAGCCGTTGAACTTGCTCTGCCCCGCCACGCGCTCGGGGCGCTCGTAATCAACGTGAGTGGTACGAAACCCGACCCAGGCGAACAGGCCTTTCATGAAGCGTCGGGACTCGGGCAGCGTCAGCAAGGCGTCGACCACACAACGATCCATCAAGCGAAAATCGCCGACGTTCTCGGGCAAAGGCTGTTCGGCAATCTTGTTGTGCAGACGATAGAACCAGTGAGCGGAAGTCTGCTTCGCCCACGTGTCGCTGCGACGGCTGATGCGGTGACCGAGCACCACTTCAAAGCCTTCTCGCCAGCGCTCGATCATCTGCAGAATGATTTCCGGTGGGTCCTGCAAGTCAGCATCGATCGGCACCACGATCTGCCCGGTCGCAATCTGCAAACCGGCGGACAACGCCGCTTCCTTGCCGAAATTGCGACTCAGGTCGACGATGCGCAGGCGTGCATCGTGCCGCTGATGTTCGAGCAGACGTTCGAGCGTGGCATCGGTGCTGCCGTCATTGACGAACACCAGCTCAAGATCGATCAACGCCTGCGCCTGAAAGACTTCATCGATGCGCCGCAGAAACGTGTCGAGGCTGTCCTCCTCGTTAAATACGGGGACCACCAGCGATAACGTCACCTGCCCGGCCTGTTGCGTTCCGTGCTCAGTCAATGGAGTGCTCTTTTTATAGTGTTTGTCGGTCGCCGAACGAAATTCGACGCCATGAGCCGTCCCGTATTAAGCAGCAGCGTCGACGGCGTTGCAAGGATCAGACGGCGTCATATTGGCCAATCCAGAGGCCTATCCACCCGCTCTAGCCCGCGCCCTTCAGAAACATCCGCGAACGATTGGATACAAATGTCCGATAGCCAAAAAAACCGTCTGCGCTAGGCTTGCGACCATGCGCCACACAGGCTGTCGCACAAATAAAATCGCATGGAGCGAACTGAATGTATTTCGAGATTTACAGGCAATCCAGAGGCACCCCGAGCACCGGCAAAGGGCAATGGCGCTGGAGACTGAGGGCGGGCAACCACGAGACCATCGCCAGTGGCGAGTCTTATGTGAACAAGGCGGATTGTTTGCATGTGATCGGGTTGATCAAGGCTGTGCAGGGGGAGACGCCGGTCAAGGAGATTTAACCGCTCTGCAAGACCGCGTGGAAATGGAAAAGCCCCACAGTTTTAGGCTGTGAGGCTTTTTCCGGGCCGGTAGCAAAAGACCTGAAAACGGTCAGCGCAACGCAGGTTTCATGTTCAGTCCGCCAGCCAGGCGTCTCGCCACGCCAACAGATGTTCGTCCTTGAGCATCCAGTGATCGCGTACAACGCTGCGCAAGGCCTCTCCTGCCCTGGCGCTGGCATCGGGTTCAGCAAGATGTTCGCGAATTGCGGCAATCCAGTCTTGCGAACGGTTCCTGATCCTCGTCACCGGGAAATCACCCTGATAACAAACGATATCCGAGCAGATCACCGGGAAACCACAGGCGCCATATTCCAGCAAGCGCAAATTGCTTTTGCAGGCGTTGAAAAAGTTGTCTTTCAGCGGTGCCAAAGCCAGGTCCAGGTTCAGGCCGGCCAGTCTTTGCGGGTATTTTTCGATACTCACCCCCCTATGGAACTCATGGACATAGGGACGCAGTGCTGGTGGGCACATCCCCATGAACACCCATTCAACTTCGCCTTCCAGCGCACGAACCACTTCGGCAAGGACTTGCAGGTCGGCGCTGTGACTCGAGCCGCCGGCCCAGCCAACCCGAGGCTTGCGGCCTTGCTGGCGATGGCTGGTCAGGTCGTTCCACCAATGGCTCGGGAGCCGGTTTTCCATCACCCGGATGTCGGCGTTGAACCCTTTCAGCGCGTTGGCCAGCGGCTCGGTCGACACCACCAACCGATCACACAGCCCTACGGCTTTCTTCAAGCGTTTGGTGATGTCTTTGGGCAATTCGTGGTTCAAGTTGCCAGCGGGCACGTCAAGAATATAGTCATCCAGTTCGTAAACCTTGAACGCCCTGGAGAATGCCTTGGTGTCCTGCATGTACTCCAGATGAGGCGTTGTGTGCTGCCCCTGGAAAATGATCGAGTCCGGTGCAATGCGCTCCAGCTCTGTCGGTTGCAGTCCCTCGTCGCTCACCGTTCCGCCGATCAGCTGCGCGGCTTTCAGGGCAGCGAAAGGCTGACGCACGCGGTAGTGACCGCTGCCGAAAGAGTCGAGAGGATGACATAGCACATGAGGCAACTCACGGCTGGCAAACGGGTGCCAGTCAGTATCGGTGCGGTATTTGGAGGAGAAGCCACTGCCCTCCAGAGTCAGGTTGCGGTTGTAGGCCGGATCATTGGCGATTTGCGCAAGCCAACGCTGGTACATCACCGCCTGTTCGCCCTTGAACCGTTTGCGTTTGGCTTGCTCCTTGGTCGTGTCGACGTTGGTCTGGCTCACACTGGCTTCGTGAACGAGCAGCGCATAGGGCGTCCAGACAATCAGCCGTCCAGCCTGGCCGACTTTCAGGCACAGATCCACATCGTTAAAGGAAACGGCCAGGCCGACCTCGTCCATTCCACCCACTTGCTGGTACAGCTCGGTGCTGATCATCAGGCAAGCGGCGGTGACCGCGCTGTAGTTCTGATCAAGATGCAAGCGGTGAAGGTAGCCGTTGGACTGCATTGAATCACCGATGAACGGGTGGTCTGCAACGCCACGCAGCCCGAGTACCACGCCTGCATGCTGAACAGTCCCGTCGAGGAACAACAGCTTGGCGCCCACTATCCCCACTTCTGGCCGCTGGGCGTGATGCAGTAGCGCACCAAGCCAGTTGCCATCAATGATCGCCGTGTCATTGTTGAGCAGCACCAGGTAATCGCCGCGGGCATGGCTGGCGGCAAAGTTATTGATCGCCGAATAGTTGAACGGGTGCGGATAACGCAGGATGCGCACCTTGGGTTCGTCCAACTGCTCCATACCGTTGAACCATTCCCGGGCTTCGGCGGTTTCGCTGTTGTTGTCGACGATGATCAGTTCGTAATTCGTATAGCTGGTTTTCTCCATGATGCTTTCGATGCAGCGGAGCAGCATCGGCAGGCAGTCCTTGGTGGGAATAAGGATCGAGACCAGCGGCTGCTCCGCATGTCGGTAGACCACACGGTTAGCCATTGGCAAAGGTCCGGCCTGCAGCTCATGGGCCACGCCCAGACGCTGCAAGTGCGCCCCGACGATGGCTGCCGAGTTTGCGATGACCTGGGGTTCACCGAGCCACTGGGGGAAATTGATAGCCTGATGCACCAGCACATCCGCGAGGTGCCCGACAGTGCCCAGACCGTGATTTTCAATCAGCCGGAAAAGCAAATCATGGGGCGCCAGCTCACTGAAGGCGGGATCAAAACCGTCGGCAGACAGCGCGGCCTCGCGACTGAAAGCCAGTGCACGGCCGACATAGGGATAACTGCGCAACATATCCAGATTCAAATCCGGCTTGAATACCGGGCTCTGGCAGCCTTCAACGGTCAGTGAATCTTCATCGCTGTAGCAAGCGCTGACACCGGGATTGAGCGCGATGCCTTCGGCGAGCAAAAGCAGCGCATGGGGATCCAGTTCGTCTCCTCCGCGCAACAGGTACCACCAGTCAACGTCGATCTCCTGCAACAGTTCATTGAGCTGGCTCGGCCAGGATTCGGCCAACGGCAGCCAGACCAGATTATCGGCCGGCGTCACGCCTACAGGTTCGGCATTGGAGAGCACCACGATGGCCGCCGCCCGATAAAGCTGGCGGTCGATGCTTTCCAGGCTGGAACGCAACAGTCCGATATCACCCGTAGTATCGGTCAACACTAACAACACGTCCGGTTGCCGTGGCCAGCTCGCCAGTCGCGCGGGTAAACCTTCGACCTCGACGGTAGCCAGTTGCCGACTCGCCAGCCAGCGCTGATAAAGGTCGATATTGCGTTGCTGACGGCCAACATTTGCCAGAACGCCGAAAAACCGCTCTAACGTGTGTGCCAGGGTGCCGTCGAGTTGGCCACATTCAACTTCGAAATCGCTGCCCGTGAGTTGAATCCGCTCCAGAGGCGCAAACACTTCAATGCGCGCAAAGAACATGGTGCCGGCGAAATAATCCGCTTCGTTGATGCCTTGCGGATCAATGCCGCCACGCTCGGCCAAGGTAACAAGCAAGGCGCGGTTGCTTTCCCTGAGGAATCGGGTGACTGGCACCAGGTATCGCTGAGGACCCAGCATCGGCACATGCACCGGGTCGGCAAGGTGTTCCAGCGCTCGACTGAATCGTACCGGGCCCAGCAGATCATCGAATAGTTCAACGCCCCAATCGATCTCCCCGCCCAAGTGCAGCGAGCGCTTGGTGTGCAGCTTGACCAGCGTGCGGATGTTATCGGCGCGCAAGAACGGCAGCACCCGCAGAAACGGCAAAACGTCCCTGCCGTGATTCGGCACCCGGTATAGCGAATAACTCAATCCACTGGCCGTCAGTTGAGCACAGATCTCATCGTCACGACCGGCAACGCAGGTTACGTAGAGATGCAGGCGTTCTGACAGTTTGACCAAACGGCGCAGAATATCTTTCAGCACCTCGGGGTAATACGCATGGATAACCACGCCGACTGGCGGCTCGCCATCCTCAAATACTGGCGACTGCGCAACCAGCACTTCGCAGTCTTCGACGTGGGGTGCGGCGCTGCTGCCTGACTTGACGGACTGACGTTCAGAAACGCGGTGAGCACCTTGGGCTGATGGTGGAATTTTCATATTCAAACCAATTCAAATAGGGAGCGAGGCTGGAACTCGCTGAATGCGCCTTTCACGGCCGAGGTGAGCAAATATCCACTTTAGTGAGAGCGCCGGCCTCATGGCTGGACAGAGGATAAACGACGACAGGTGTGATCTGACTGTTTATCGCTGGCCAATAATGACAGCCCCCTACTCTGCGAACGCGATTTTAAAAGGGTCGACGCGTCCTGTACGCGACGTATCTCTAATGTCGGCAGAGGCTGTGTTTACTTAAATTGCCTCTCTGCCGATGACCTCACCGTGCAAGACGCGCTTCAGCGCCTTGGCTATCACCACGAAACCGGATTCGCAGAAACGAAAAAGCCCCGTAGATTTTCATCTACGGGGCTTTATCTATGTAATGGCGGAGAGATAGGGATTCGAACCCTAGGTACCGGTGAAGGTACAACGGATTTCGAATCCGTCCCATTCGGCCACTCTGGCATCTCTCCAACGGCGCGCATCATAACAACACTTTTACCGAAAGCAAACCCTCTTTCGAAATTTTCTCCGTGCTATCAGATGCTTGCGTCGATTAAAGCGGTACGCCCAGACGATTGGCGACTTCTTCGTAAGCTTCGATGACATCACCGAGGCCCTGGCGGAAGCGGTCCTTGTCCATCTTCTTCTTGGTGTCCTTGTCCCACAGGCGGCAGCCGTCCGGGCTGAACTCGTCGCCAAGGACGATCGAGCCGTCGCTGAACACGCCGAACTCAAGCTTGAAGTCGACCAGCAGCAGGCCGGCGTCGTCGAACAGCTTGGTCAGGACTTCGTTGACCTTGAGCGACAGTTCCTTCATGCGAACCAGTTGCTCGGCGGTGCCCCAGCCGAATGCCACAACGTGGGATTCGTTGATGAACGGGTCGCCCTTGGCGTCGTCCTTCAGGAACAGTTCGAAGGTGTAAGGGTTGAGCTTCAGGCCTTCTTCGACGCCCAGACGCTTGACCAGGCTTCCGGCAGCGTAGTTACGCACGACGCACTCGACCGGAATCATGTCGAGCTTCTTCACCAGGCATTCGTTGTCGCCCAGCAGTTTGTCGAATTGGGTCGGTACGCCGGCCGCTTCGAGCTTCTGCATGATGAAGGCGTTGAACTTGTTGTTGACCATGCCTTTGCGGTCGAGCTGCTCGATGCGCTTGCCGTCGAACGCCGAGGTATCGTTGCGAAACAGCAGGATCAAGCGGTCAGCGTCGTCGGTCTTGTAAACCGATTTGGCTTTGCCGCGGTAGAGTTCTTCACGTTTTTCCATGATGGGCTCCGCTTGCTAAGTAGGTGGGCTAGGCGATGTGGCGCCAGTCGAGCCCTGAATCTTGATCGGCCAGTTGCAGCCAGTCCGGGTCGCACCCGAGGGTGTCGACAAAACATTGCCGGGCCAGCTGCGGCAGGTTGTTCTTGCTGCTCAGATGGGCCAGGACCAGGTGTTGCAGACCCTGCCAGCCCAACTCGGACACCAGGAATGCCGCCTGGTGGTTGTTCAAATGTCCCAGCTCGCCGCCCACCCGCTGCTTGAGAAAGTACGGGTAATGACCACGGGCCAGCATGTCGCGGCAATGGTTGGACTCGATCATCAACGCATCGAGGTCCCGATAACCGTCCAGCACCCGCTCGCAGTAGGAACCCAGGTCGGTCAGCAGGCCGAAACGCCGCTGCTCGTGATCACTGAAGACATACTGGGTCGGTTCCTGCGCATCATGGGCCACGGCAATGACCCCGATGTTCAGAGCACCGATCTGCAGTTGCTCACCGCCGGCCAGAAAGCCTGCGGGCTCAATCGGTTTGCGCATCCCGCGCAGTGTGCCGCGACTGAGGTAGACCGGTAGATTGTAGCGCCGAGACAGCAAACCCACGCCATGCACGTGGTCGGCATGTTCGTGGGTTACGAGTATCGCGCTCAGTTGCGCCGGGCTCACACCCAGGCGCAACAGGCGTTTTTCGGTTTCCCGCAGGGAAAAACCACAATCCACCAGCACGTACGTATCAGCACTGGCGATCAGCGTGCCGTTCCCTTGGCTACCGCTGCCGAGAACGGCAAAACGCATGGTTGATCAGCCCAGGTTGTCCTGAATCACGCTCAACACTTTGCGTGCCACTTCAGCCGGCGCGACGGTGTTGATGTTTTTCTCGACGGTCACCTGAATGTTCTCGCCAACCTTGCTCAGGCGAACCTGATAACGCTCGGCACGGGCTTCAACTTCTTCCTTGCTCGGCGCACTGCCGAACAGGCTGCTGAAGAAACCAGGCTTGTCGTCTTTCTTCTCGGCTTTTTCGGCCAGGTTGATGTAGTACAGGCCGAGGCTGCGGTTGATGTCTTCAACGCGCCATTCGCCCTGTTCCAGCGCACGACCCACACTCGACCAGGCACGGTCCAGATCGGTACCGACGTTCAACACCGGGTTACCGCTGCCGTCTTCGCTGAGGCTGACACGGCTCGGGGTATCGAAATCACGCGAGGCCAGCATCGACACCGAACCGCCCTTCTCGGAGATCCGGCTCATGCTTGCGAGCATGTCGTCGACCAGCGCTGCGTCCAGACCCGTGTTGACCGAACGGTTGGTGAAGGCCACGTCGGCCGTGCTGCCGGCAGGACGCTCGGCGCTGACCACATAGATTTCACTGGTGTTGCGCTGCACGCCCGGCTCGATACGCACCCGCACACGGGTTTCGCTGTCGCTGGCGATACCGGCTGCGCTCAGGCGCTTGGCCATGGACGCCGACAGCTCGTCGGAATGCTGCCAGGTGGTAGTGAATTCGCCGGTTTGCGGGCGCTGTTCATCCAGACGGAAACCGTTGTCCTGGAAGAACTGCACCGCCACTGGCCAGACTTCGGCCGGTGGGTGCTGGGCCACGACCCAACGCGAATCACCGCTCTTCTGCAGCGAGTAATCGCTGGCATCGGCAACGGCCGACAGCGGCTGAGGACGCGGAACAATGTATTCGCCCTTGGCGGTGTCATCAGCGACGTTGCGCGGGATCGGCAACAGCGGATCCAGACGCTTGGAGGTGCTGACCTCCGGTGGCAGTTGCATCGGTGCAGTCTGTTGCGCTTCCAGGTAATCGCTACCACGGTCACGGAAATAACCTTCCGGGCCCCAGACCCATCCGCAGCCACTGGTGCTGGAGATAATCAAGGCAAGTGCGGAAAGTCCGGCCATTCGCTTCATGCGTTGTACTTCCTCAATTAAACCAGGACGCTGCACTGGCGCAGGGCCGAGCGCAGCGTTTCATGACAAGGTGTGCTCAGCCAGGTCAGTGGCAGGCGGATGCCTTGATGCATCAGGCCCATTTCCACCAAAGCCCACTTCACCGGAATCGGGTTGGCTTCGATGAACAGGTCTTTATGCAGCGGCATCAGTTTTTCGTTGATCGCCCGTGCGGTGTCGGCGTCGCCCTTGAGCGCGGCCTCGCACAGATCGGCCATTTCGCGTGGAGCGACGTTGGCAGTAACGGAGATGTTGCCTTTGCCACCCAGCAGGATCAGTTCGACCGCGGTCGGATCATCGCCAGACAGCACGATGAAATCCTTGCTCACACCATCGATGATCGCTTTGGCGCGCTTCAGGTCGCCAGTGGCTTCCTTGATACCGATGATGTTCGGCACGGTAGACAGGCGAATCACGGTCTCGGCCTGCATGTCGCACGACGTGCGGCCAGGAACGTTGTAGAGAATCTGCGGAATGTCGACCGCTTCAGCGATGTGCTTGAAGTGCTGGTACAGGCCTTCCTGAGTCGGCTTGTTGTAGTACGGAACGACCAGCAGGCAGGCATCGGCGCCGGCTTCTTTGGCGTTGCGGGTCAGCTCGACGGCTTCGCGGGTCGAGTTGGCGCCAGTGCCGGCGATGACCGGAATGCGCCCGGCAACCTGTTTGACCACGGCTTTGATGACGGCGATGTGTTCTTCTACATCAAGGGTTGCCGACTCGCCGGTAGTACCGACCGCGACAATGGCATGGGTGCCGTTCTTGAGATGGAAGTCCACGAGTTTGCTGAGGCTGTCCCAGTCAAGACGCCCTTGTGCATCCATGGGAGTGACCAGTGCCACCATACTGCCCGCAATCATGAAACCGCTCCTGCCGGAAAAAGAGAGCGGTAATGGTACTGGCGCCAAGATGCTTGCACAAGCGAAGTACTGCGCTGCCGCCATTCCCCTTGGCGCCGCTTTTCGCTACCCTTCAGACTTTGATCGGTACTGATCAGCTTGTACGCCGGGTTCCAGCCTCCCTTTACGGCCTCCCAGACCCCGTTCCTGCGTCGCATCGACGCGCTCCCGCTACAGTGGAGCGAGCCGCGAGCGCTTGGCGGGTCTCTTTGTACGGACAGCCATAACAGGCACTCCCGGCGGCAAACGTCCGTAACCTACCGACCGCTCATCGCTTTAGGAATGCTGCATGTCCACCCCCACAGTTCGCGAACAATTCCTTGTCATCAGTGCCCTCGGCGCCAACCCCATGGAGCTGACTAACGTCCTGTGCCGCGCCAGCCATGAAAATCGCTGCGCCGTGGTTACTTCGCGCCTGACTCGCCACGGCGAATGCAGTGCGCTGATCCTTGAGATCTCCGGCAGCTGGGACGCCCTCGCTCGCCTGGAAGGCAGTCTGTCGGGCCTGTCCAAGAAACACGCTTTCACCGTCAACGTGGTGCGTAGCGCGCCGCTGGAAAACCGTCCACAAGCCCTGCCGTATGTTGCGTATGTCAGCTCGGCTTATCGCCCGGACATCATCAATGAGCTGTGCCAGTTCTTCATGGATCACAATGTCGAGCTGGAAAACCTGACCTGCGACACCTATCAGGCGCCACAGACCGGCGGCACCATGCTCAACGCCACGTTCACCGTGACCTTGCCGGCCGGCACCCAGATCAGCTGGCTGCGCGACCAGTTCCTCGATTTCTCCGACGCGATGAACCTGGACGCACTGATCGAGCCTTGGCGCCCACAGAACCCAATGTAAGGAAGCTTTCATGGCTGTTGTCATCGACCAACCGGTTGCCGATTTCGAAGCGCCTGCCACCAGCGGGCAGACCGTCAGCCTGTCTGCCCTGAAGGGCAAACAAGTGGTGATCTACTTTTACCCGAAGGACAGCACCCCGGGTTGCACCACCGAAGGCCAGGGCTTTCGTGACCAGTACGCCGCGTTCAAGGCTGCCGATACCGAGATTTTCGGTATCTCACGCGACAGCTTGAAGTCCCATGAGAACTTCAAGTGCAAGCAGGAGTTTCCGTTCGAGTTGATCAGCGACAAGGACGAAGCCGTCTGCCAATTGTTCGACGTAATCAAGTTGAAGAAGCTGTATGGCAAGGAATACCTGGGCGTTGATCGCAGCACCTTCCTGATTGATAAGGAAGGCGTGCTGCGTCAGGAATGGCGCGGTGTGAAAGTGCCGGGGCATGTGGATGCCGTTCTGGCGGCTGCTCAGGATCTGAATAAAGCCTGATGTTTTTGCACCCCTAACTGACGCCTTCGCGAGCAAGCTCGCTCCCACATTGGATCTGTGGCGCTCACAAGTCCAATGTGAGAGCGAGCTTGCTCGCGAATGGGCCCTAAGTGTCACCAAACAATTTGCATCAACCGCTACAGCAGCGGTGCCACCATCGGCTCCTTGCGCGGCCACGCATCGAGCACGGCCTTGAACAGCGTCGCCAGCGGGATCGCAAAGAACACGCCCCAGAACCCCCACAACCCGCCAAACAACAGCACCGCACAGATAATTGCCACCGGATGCAGATTGACCGCCTCCGAGAACAGCAATGGCACCAACACGTTGCCATCCAGTGTCTGAATGATCCCGTACACCGCCATCAGATAGATGAACTGATCGCTCCAGCCCCACTGGAACAACGCAATCAGCAGCACCGGCACGGTCACCACCACGGCACCGACATACGGCACCACCACCGACACACCGACCAGCAACGCCAGCAGTGCCGCATAGTTGAGCCCCAGGGCGACAAACGCGATGTAGGTCACCCCACCGCAAATCACGATTTCAATGACCTTGCCGCGAATGTAGTTGGCGATCTGCCGGTTCATTTCCTGCGCAACCCGAGTGATCAGCGCACGCTCACGCGGCAAGTAGCCTCGCACCCACTCGCCGATCATCGCCCGGTCCTTGAGGAAGAAGAACACCAGAATCGGCACCAGCACCAGATAGATCATGATGTTTACCAGCAGCGGCAGACTCGACAACGAGAATGTCAGTGCCCATTGGCCGAATTTGCCGATCTCGCCCCGTGCCGCTTCGATCGCCTGCAACACCTGCTCGTCGGACACCAGATGCGGATAGCGCTCCGGCAACAGCAACAGCAGCGATTGCCATTTGGCGAGCATCCCGGGCAGTTCGTTGAACAGCGTGATCAACTGATGCCAGAGCAACGGCAGCACCACGACGATAAACAGCATCAGCACGCCCATGAACAGTGCGAACACCAACCCCACCGCCACACCCCCCGGCACGCGCAGGCGTTCCAGCGTGACCACCAGGCCCTGCATCAGATACGCGAGCACCATCCCCGCCAGTACCGGCGCGAGCATGCCGCCAAGGGTGAGCACTGCGGTGAAGGCGAGAAACAGCAGCACTGCCAGCACCACCGCTTCTTCATCGGAGAAATAGCGCTGAATCCAGTCGCGTAACACTTTGAACATCAATAATCCTTAGATTTAACGCTGTCGGTTTCAGGCCTTTTTCAACCAGTAACGGTAAACGCCTGCTTCGTCTTCTTCGCGCAGCAGCGTATGACCGGCCAACTTGGCAAAGGTGCGAAAGTCGCGCTGCGAGCCAGCATCCGTGGCGATCACCTTGAGGACGGCGCCACTTTGCAGTTTGTTGAGTTCCATTTTTGCCTTGAGCAACGGCAACGGGCAATTCAGGCCACTGGCGTCCAGTTCCACGTCATGGGCTACAGCGTCAGTCATTGCGTCACTCCGGTTCAGGTCGTCGAGCTGCCTAGAATATCTGGTCGCAGCTCCGGTGTCCGGCTACAGTAAGGTCTTTGTCTTCTAAGGCTTTGTGCATGACTTTTCTGCGCCCTACCCTGCTGACGCTCGCTTGCCTGCTCGCCTCACCAGGCTTTGCCGACGATCTGCCGTCACTCGGCGACGCCAGTTCTGCCATTGTCTCGCCGCAACAGGAATATCAGCTCGGCCGCGCATGGCTGGCCATGTTGCGTAGCCAGGTTTCACAGCTCAACGATCCGCAGCTCAAAGACTACGTCGAATCCAGCGTGTACAAGTTGGTGGAGACCAGCCAGGTCACTGACCGGCGTCTCGAGTTCATTCTGATCAACAGCCCTCAGCTCAACGCCTTCGCGGCGCCGGGCGGTGTGGTCGGGGTCAACGGCGGCCTGTTTCTCAATGCGCAGACCGAAGGTGAATACGCTTCGGTACTCGCGCACGAATTGGCGCACTTGTCGCAACGCCATTTCGCGCGCGGTGTAGAGGCATCGCAGCGGATGCAGGTGCCGATGATGGCGGCTTTGCTGGCCGGGATCGTTATTGCGGCGGCCGGCGGCGGCGATGCCGGGATCGCGACCATCGCCGGTACTCAGGCGGCGGCCATTCAATCGCAACGTACCTTCTCCCGGCAGAACGAACAGGAAGCCGACCGCATCGGCATCCTCAATCTGGAAAAGGCCGGTTACGACCCACGCTCGATGCCGACCATGTTCGAACGCCTGATGCGTCAGTATCGATTCGATGCCAAACCGCCGGAATTCCTCTTGACTCACCCGGTCACCGAGTCGCGTATCGCCGACACCCGAAACCGCGCCGAACAGGCCAAACCGGGCGGCATCGAAGACTCCAAGCGCTATCAGTTGATCCGCGCACGGGTGCAACTGATCTACGAAGAAACCCCGGGCCTGGGCGCCAAGCGCTTCCGCGCGCAGCTGGATGAGAACCCGAAAAACGACGTGGCGCGCTACGGCCTGGCGATCGCGCAGATCAAGGGCGGCCAGTTGAATGAGGCGCGTGAGAACCTCAAGCAATTGCTGGCAACATCACCGAACGAAATCATCTACAACCTTGCCCAGGTCGATCTGGACATCACCAATAATCGTTTGCCGGATGCGCAATCGCGGGTTGACCGCATGCTCACGCAGTATCCGGGCAACTACCCGCTGAATCAGGTGCGCGTGGATCTGCTGCTGAAACAGAATCGCGCGCCTGATGCCGAAAAGGCGCTGGAAGCGTTACTCAAATCACGCCCGGATGATCCGGACGTCTGGTATCAGGTCGCAGAGACTCGTGGCTTGTCGGGCAATATCATCGGCCTGCACCAGGCGCGCGCAGAATACTTCGCACTGGTCGGCGACTACCGCCAGGCCATCCAGCAACTGGACTTCGCCAAGCGCAAGGCTGGCAGCAACTTCCCGCTGTCCTCGCGGATTGACGCCCGTCAGCGTGAGCTGATGGAGCAGGAGCGGATGATCAAGGACATGATGGGCTGAGCCCTGCCTCCCTATAAAAGCTTCAGACATAAAAAAACCGCCTCTTCCGAGGCGGTCCTTTTTTTACCTTGGCGCTGGGTTATTCAGCCAGCTTGAAGGTGATGAAGCTGGCACGACCTTGACGCAGTACGCGCATCGACACCGAACGGTTCTTCGGCAGCGCTTTGGCGATCTCGCCGAACTCCTTGCTGGAGCCGATGGCCTGATTGTTGAGGTGCGTGATCACATCACCTGGCTGCAGACCGATCAACGCCGCAGGGCCGTCCTGCACTTCCTTGATCACCACACCACCTTTGAGGTCGTAGGTTTTCTTCTGCTCGGCAGTCAGTTCGCCCACCGAAACACCGAGGCGATTACTGGTGCTCTCGGTGCCGGACTTCGGCAGCGCATCCAGCTCTTTGTCTTCGTCAGGGATCGCGCCAACGGTCAGTTCGACGTTCTTGCGCTTGCCTTCCCGAATCACTTCCAGATTGGCTTTCGCGCCAGCCTTCAGCGCGCCGACCAGATGCGGCAGGTCAGCAGACATGACGATCGGCTGGCCGTTCATGCTCAGGATCACGTCACCGACTTGCAGACCACCCTTGGCTGCCGGGCCGTCATCCTGAATCTGTGCAACCAGCGCGCCGGCCGGCTTATCCAGACCGAACGACTCGGCGAGATCCTTGTTCACTTCCTGGATGACTACACCCAGCCAGCCACGGCTGACCTTGCCGCCGCTCTTCAATTGATTGGAAACGTCCATCGCCACATCGATCGGGATCGCGAACGACACGCCCATGAAACCGCCGGAACGGGTGTAGATCTGCGAGTTGATGCCGACCACTTCACCGTTCAGGTTGAACAGCGGACCACCGGAGTTGCCCGGGTTGATCGGCACGTCGGTCTGAATGAACGGCACGTAGTTTTCGTTCGGCAGGCTGCGGCCGACGGCGCTGACAATGCCTTGGGTCACAGTGTGATCGAAGCCGAACGGTGAACCGATCGCTACGACCCACTGGCCGGCTTTAAGGTCCTGGGATTTGCCGAGCTTCAAAACCGGCAGATCCTTGCCTTCGATTTTCAGCAGCGCCACGTCGGAACGTGGATCGGTGCCGATCAGCTTGGCTTTCATTTCACTGCGGTCGGCGAGGCGCACGAGAATTTCGTCGGCATCGGCGATCACGTGGTTGTTGGTGAGGATGTAACCATCCGGAGAGATGATGAAGCCTGAGCCCAGCGACTGCGCTTCACGCTGACGACCACCACCGCCCGGCGAACGCTGCTGAGGCGGCATGCCACGCTCGAAGAACTCGCGCAGCATCGGCGGCAGCCCTTCCAGATCAGGCATCTGCTGGTTCACTTTGCGATCCGGCAGTTTCTGCGTGGTACTGATGTTCACCACGGCTGGCGAAGCTTGTTCGACCAATTGGGTGAAGTCAGGCAGATCGGCTGCTTGCGCAGCAGGTACAGCCTGACCGAGCAACAGCACGGTGGCGAAAATGGAGAGATAAGATTTCAAACTTGGTATCGACATACAGCTCCCGTTACGACGAGCAGGGTTAAGCGATATGGAGCAAGGAACACCGGAAACCACCGACCGGCATTTTTGTTCCGGCAACAACAAACAAGGCCAGAGCCGTGAGGCTCTGACCTATAAAAAATTTTCAGGGTATTTGCAAATGAAAATGCTCAGCAAACATTTCATCTACGTCTCGACGAGAGGTGGTAATGACTGAAATCAGCTCACTGCTTGCTGGTTGCAGTGCCATCGGTATTACGCATCGACAACGCAATTCGTTCGGCGGTGCCAATCGGGATCTCGCCAACCACCGTCACCATCATTTCGCCTTGAGGCGTTGTCAGGCGGCGGGAAACAGCAACGGTCGGGCCAAGCTGAGTCCGGGTATCGGTGACGGTTGCACCGTTCAACGGCTCAAGGAAAACCGAGAAACGCGCCAGACCGTCGTCATACAGCAAGCTGCTGACCTGAGCCCTGGTTTCCGGGTCCTTGTGCGAGTTACTGCTGGTCAATTCGAAGCCCGGCGGTAGCCAGTCAGAATGCCAGGCTTGCGCCGTCTTGACCGCCGAAGCCTTGTCGCTGTCGAGTGTAATCGCCTTGCAGTCGGCATCGGCCTGCAAATCCTGATCCGACGGAACTTCGTCAGTATCAAGACTGGTGAACTGGAAACGCTCGAGCAACTGCCCCTTGTCGTTCAGTAGTAACGACTTCAGCGGCAAGCCCGTTTTCTTGTCCAGATGCAATTCAAAACCGTAACGATGCTGGTCGCGAGGCGTCAGCGATACGATCACTGCGTCTCGCCCGGCCACGCGCGATTTGCCGATAACGGCAAGGTCATACCAATTCTTCAGCTTCTGCGGATCGAGAGGACGAGCGGCTGAGTTGGGAGAGTCCCCCAACCCGGCTATCAGGGTGCCGCTGACGCATTGAGTACGCCCATCAATGCGCACGACTTCCTGTGCCGAACCGTCGAGCTGGAGTAAACGCTCGCGGACCTGGCCATTCTGGACGCGATGCCAGATGTTATGGGTAGAAAAGCTACCGTTACGCTCGTAAACGAATGTGCCGTGAAAGCTTTGCTGCTGCTCGGCCTGGCCCAGACGGGTCAACCAGTCCTGGGCCTCATCAGCGTGGGCTGGAACAATGAACCAGCCACTGAGCAGAAGCGAAAGTAGAGGTATGGCGCGCATGATCCTCCTTAACGGTTTTCCAGGCTTGCTGCACGTGCGTATGGCAGTGCGCTTTCAGTACCTTTCAGTGCAGCCTGTTGAGCGTGCTGACGCAGGTAGCCTGGCAGACGCTGATCGTGCCAGCCTGGTTGACCCTGCAGAACGCCATTGGCCATAGGGCCAGTTGCTTCCGAACTCTCGCTGTAGCCAGCCAGCACAGCCGGACCTTTGACCTGTGGGGTCGCCAGGGTTGGCTGATTGGATTGCTGAGCCAGTTCGACGCCAGCGATTTCGTCCTGGTTGTACAGGCGAACACCGGCCAGCACGGCAACAGTCACCGAGGCTGCAACAGCCAGACGGCCGAGGTTGCGCCATGGGCTGCGAGATACTTTGGCCGGAGCCGTTTCGTCTTCCAGTGCCGCAGACACTGCCGCAGCGATGTCCAGACGTGGCAGCAGCAGATCCTTGTGCATGGCTGCCCGAGCGATCTGGTAACGAGCCCAGGTCTCACGGGTTTCTACGTCGTCCAGTGCATTGAGCACCCGACGCAATTCCAGTTCGTCCGCTTCGTTATCCATCACTGCGGACAGCGATTCCTGCAGGGCTTCACGACTCATGGCGTTCCTCTCTTGGCTGTCGCCGCTGTCTCAGTTTTCCTGCAACAACGGCTGCAGGGCTTTATCGATGGCCTCCCGGGCGCGGAAAATCCGGGAGCGCACGGTACCCACCGGACATTGCATGACGCTCGCAATGTCCTCGTAACTCAGACCATCGAATTCACGTAAAGTTAAAGCCGTACGCAAATCCTCTGGCAGTTGCTGGATGGTTCGATGGACAGTGCCCTCGATCTCATCCCGCAGCAGTGCACGTTCTGGAGATTCGAGATCCTTGAGGCCGTGATCGCCATCGTAGAACTCTGCATCCTCGGAACTTACATCGCTATCCGGCGGCCGGCGGCCGCGTGAAACCAGGTAATTCTTTGCCGTGTTGATGGCAATACGGTACAGCCACGTATAAAACGCACTGTCACCGCGAAAGTTTCCAAGTGCCCGATACGCCTTGATAAAGGCTTCCTGAGCCACATCCTGGGCTTCATGGGTGTCGTGCACAAAACGCACGATCAACCCGAGAATCTTGTGCTGATACTTCAGCACCAACAGATCGAAAGCTCGCTTGTCGCCGCGTTGAACGCGCTCGACCAGCTGCTGATCCTCTTCCTGGGTTAGCATGAACACTCCTCGATAAGCCCGAAGGAGACTTGCATAACTAAACGACCAGACTTGCAAACATAGACTCGGGCTTTTCGCAAAAGTTCTCCCCCTCCAGGCAAGTTTCCTGCGGGCTCTGATTTGGCACGCACGAAAAACGCAGCTCGGGATAAACCGGCTGCGCGAATAATCTTGTCATCGGTTTCGCCGGCAGGAACCTAACCACAGATTCCGCACTGAAGCCGACACTGTCCCTTATCTCTGGCACCGACTATTGATCTTGGGCCTTTGGCAAAAGTTCCAATTATTTATAGTCGCCACCACCTGACATTGGGCAACCCTGTGCGGAAAAAGTCTGTTTCAGCGCCGATACAGTTGCCTTTTCTCCAAACGGGTGAAAAAAACTTCCGACGAAGCACCGGTTTTTTCCGTCACAGTAGTTTCACAATGCCATATCGGCCCGGCTATTGTGCCGCTCCCCCCCTCTATATACTAGTGGGCTGTGTGGCTGTCTTGACTCGCGATCCAGCTGTCTTGCGCCACCCCCGACCCGGGTCGCTTTGAGCGGAATCCTGTAATGAGCCAACAATTCCAACATGATGTTCTGGTCATAGGCAGCGGCGCTGCCGGTTTAAGTCTCGCGCTGACCCTGCCGGGTCATTTGCGCATTGCCGTATTGAGCAAAGGCGATCTCGCCAACGGATCCACCTATTGGGCCCAGGGCGGCGTCGCAGCTGTGCTGGATGACACCGATACTGTCGAATCCCATGTCGATGACACCCTGAATGCCGGCGGCGGCCTGTGTCATGAAGACGCCGTACGCTTCACCGTCGAGCACAGCCGCGAAGCCATCCAATGGCTGATCGATCAAGGCGTGCCCTTCACCCGCGACGATCAGTCCGGCACGGAAGACGGCGGCTTCGAATTTCACCTGACCCGTGAAGGCGGCCACAGCCACCGCCGCATCATCCACGCGGCCGACGCCACCGGCGCGGCCATCTTCAAAACACTGCTGGCCCAGGCCAAAGAGCGTTCGAACATTGAATTGCTGGAGCAGCGGGTTGCCGTTGACCTGATTACCGAACGTCGCTTGGGCATGGAAGGCGAGCGCTGCCTCGGCGCCTATGTACTCAACCGCAAGACCGGTGAAGTCGACACCTACGGCGCACGCTTCGTGATTCTGGCCTCGGGCGGTGCCGCCAAGGTCTACCTCTATACCAGTAACCCCGACGGTGCCTGCGGTGATGGCATTGCCATGGCCTGGCGTTCGGGCTGCCGCGTGGCGAACCTGGAGTTCAACCAGTTCCACCCGACCTGCCTCTATCACCCGCAAGCCAAGAGTTTTCTGATCACCGAAGCCCTGCGCGGCGAAGGCGCACATCTGAAACTGCCCAACGGCGAACGCTTCATGTCTCGCTTCGACAAGCGCGCCGAACTGGCACCGCGCGATATCGTCGCCCGGGCCATCGACCATGAAATGAAGCGTCTGGGCGTCGACTGCGTCTTTCTCGATATCAGCCACAAGCCCGAATCGTTCATCAAGACTCACTTCCCGACTGTTTATGAGCGCTGCCTTGGGTTCGGCATCGACATCACCAAGCAGCCAATCCCGGTCGTACCCGCCGCGCACTACACCTGCGGCGGTGTGATGGTCGATCAGAACGGCCGCACCGATGTGCCAGGCTTGTACGCCATTGGTGAAACCAGCTTCACCGGCCTGCACGGCGCCAACCGCATGGCCAGCAACTCGCTGCTGGAATGTTTCGTCTATGCGCGCTCGGCCGCGGCGGACATTCTTGCGCAACTGGACGATGTCGTCGCACCAAGCGCCCTGCCCGCGTGGGACGCCAGCCAGGTGACCGATTCCGACGAAGACGTGATCATCGCGCACAACTGGGATGAATTGCGCCGCTTCATGTGGGACTACGTCGGCATTGTGCGCACCAACAAGCGCCTGCAACGGGCGCAGCACCGTGTGCGCCTGCTGCTGGACGAGATAGACGAGTTCTACAGCAACTACAAAGTCAGCCGCGATCTGATCGAGCTGCGCAATCTGGCGCAAGTCGCCGAACTGATGATCTGCTCAGCGATGGAGCGTAAGGAAAGTCGCGGACTGCACTACACGCTCGACTACCCGGACCTGCTGCCCGAGGCGCTCGACACTATTCTGGTGCCGCCCACCTACGCCGGCTGAACTTGAGCCGTACTCGCAGGCGTCGGTGCAGATCCGCCGCCTGCGAGTCCCGTGGTACACAGATTGATCTGACCCGCCATTCCCCGCGCAGACGAAAACGCAAAACCACGATCAACGGCAGCGCCAGGCTGTCCGGCCTCAACTGCACGGCTTGCCAGCCATCCGCCTGATTCCACAACTGCCAGCCATCGGCGTCCCGGCGCAATCCGCGAAACGCCTGAGGGTGATTTAGCAGAATCTGCCGAGGCAACACCCAATATCCGCGAAGCAGACAGCCAAAAGCCCCGAGCAGACTGGCCCAGAGTGGAATAGAAAGCAGAAACAACGCACCCAGTGCGAACGCCTGGGCCAACAGATACGCCGCCAGCAACTGCCGTGAGGCATGCCAGCGGCATTCGAACGTGTTACTTGGGCTGGACACGGTCCAGGATCATGCGAACCATGCGTTGCAGCTCCGGGTCTTCAGACTCGCTGCGCTCCATGAACCAGCCGAACATGTCCTGATCCTCACACGTCAACAGACGGACATACAGATCGCGATCCACCTGGTTCAACGTCGCGTAAACCTCCTGCACGAACGGCACCAGCAGCACGTCAAGCTCAAGCATGCCGCGACGGCTGTGCCAAAAGAGGCGATTCAGTTCAACTTGTTCGACCATGGAGCCCTCCTCAAATTTGGCGGCAAGTATACAGGCCCGAGGCGGGTCGCACAGTCGGCTTTGGTCGGGCACCACCGATCCTTTATCAACTACCCATTTCACCGACGCGCCCTTATGATGTGCCCCAGTCTATTTACCCTGCGAAGACCCATGGCCGATTCTGCTTTTTTCTGCACCCTGTCTCATGAAGGCGTTCTCGCGGTTCGCGGCGCGGATGCCGGAAAATTCCTGCAAGGCCAGTTGACCTGCAACCTCAATTACCTGAGCGACACGCGTGCCAGCCTCGGCGCCCGTTGCACACAGAAAGGCCGGATGCAATCGAGCTTCCGCATTCTGCTCGAAGGCGATGGCGTGGTTCTGGCGATGGCTCGCGAGCTGCTGGAGCCGCAACTGGCGGACCTGAAGAAGTACGCGGTGTTCTCAAAATCGAAACTGACCGACGAAAGTGCCGCTTGGGTGCGTTTTGGCCTGGAGCATGGCGATAACGCCTTGACCAGCCTCGGTCTGGACCTGCCGGCAGAAACCGACAGCCTTGTGCGTAATGAAAGCCTGATCGCCATTCGTGTCTCGCCGGATCGCGCCGAACTTTGGGCCCCGGCCGATCAGGCTGACGCCACCAAAGCCAAATTGTCCGCCGCCCTGCCTGAAGCCGGACTGAATCAATGGCTGCTGGGCCAGATCCGCGCCGGTATCGGCCAGGTCATGCCGAGCACCCGCGAGCTGTTCATCCCGCAGATGCTCAATCTGCAAGCCGTTGGCGGCGTGAGTTTCAAGAAAGGCTGCTACACCGGTCAGGAAATCGTCGCGCGCATGCAGTACCTGGGCAAACTCAAGCGTCGCTTGTATCGCTTGAGCCTGGACGCTGCTGATTTGCCGGAGCCTGGCACACAACTGTTCGCGCCAAGCCACAACAGTTCCATCGGTGAAGTCGTGCTGGCTGCCAATGCCGGGCAAAACATTGAACTCCTGGCGGTGCTGCAAGCCGAAGCTGCCGAAGCCGGTGATTTGCATCTGGGCACCCTCGAAGGTCCCGCGCTGCATCTGCTCGACCTGCCTTACGAACTGGATCGCGACCGCGAAATCCAGCGCTGATCGCAGCATTTGTTGCAACACCCTAGAGAGTTTAAATGAGCGAACTGGCGGAAAAAGTCCAACAGGATTTGGTAGAGGCCATCGATAACGATGACCTGGTTCTGCCCACGTTGCCGGAAGTGGCCCTGCAGATTCGCAAGGCCGCTGAAGACCCGGAAATCAGCGTCAGCGACCTGAGTAAAGTGATCGGCCGTGACACGGCGCTGTCGGCGCGCCTGATCAAAGTGGTCAACAGCCCGCTGCTGCGCGCTGCCCAGGAAGTCACCGATCTGCACACGGCGATCACCCGGCTGGGCATCAACTACAGCAGCAACCTGGCGATCGGTCTGGTAATGGAGCAGATCTTCCACGCCCGCTCCGAGGTGGTGGAACAAAAGATGCGCGAAGTCTGGCGCAAGAGCCTGGAAATTGCCGGGGTCAGTTATGCGCTGTGTCGCCGCTACACGCAGCTCAAACCCGATCAGGCAGCCCTCGGCGGGCTGGTGCATCAGATTGGCGTGCTGCCGATTCTGACCTACGCCGAGGATCACTACGAACTGCTGTCGGACCCGGTCAGCCTCAACCATGTGATTGATCACATTCATCCGCTTCTGGGCGACAAGTTGCTGCGCGTCTGGGAGTTCCCGGAGCGACTGGTGGAGTTGCCGGGGCGCTATCAGGACTTCAAACGCGATTCGACGGCCATCGATTACGTCGATCTGGTGCAGGTGGCTAGCCTGTATTGCCACAAGGACACTGATCATCCGTTTGCGCGGATCGATCCAATGACTGTTCCGGCGTTCAGGAAGCTTGGGATCGATCAGGAGAACAAGGAACTGTGCGCGGATCTGGAAGAGTCGCGGACGATGTTTTACTGATCGTAGACCGCGTCGCCCCATTCGCGAGCAAGCTCGCTCCCACAGGAAAATGCATTCCAGAGTGGGAGCGAGTCTGCTCGCGAAGGGGCAGCAAAACCACCACAATCACCCGGCAATAAAACTGACCCGCACCTTCAACCCCGCCTGCTCGCCATCATGCAAAGTGATCTGCGCCAGATGCGCCCGGCAGATCTCACCGACAATCGCCAGACCCAATCCAGAACCCGCCACTTGCTGATTGCGCCGGTAGAACCGCTCGAACACCCGATCGCGCTCCTCCAGCGGAATCCCCGGGCCGTCATCTTCGACCTCAAGCACAGCCGGCGCTGTCACGCGCAAAATCACGTTACCGCCCGGTGGCGTGTGCGCCAAGGCGTTGTCCACCAGATTGCTCAGCAACTCATTCAGCAGAGTCGGCTCACCGCGCAGCCAGACCGGTTCGTCCGCCTCCAGTGCCAGCGCCACCCCGCGCTTGTGCGCCAACGGTGCCATGGCCATGCCCAGTTCGCGGGCCAACTGGCTCAGATCGAGCAACTGCGCACCGCCCTCGGCAATCGCCCGCGCGCCGTTTTCGACACGCGCCAGCGACAACAACTGATTGGCCAGATGGGTCAGGCGATCAGTGCTTTGCGCCGAGGATTCCAATGTCGTGCGCCACGTCTCGGGTTCGTTCGAACGCAAGCCCAGTTCAAGCCGCGCCTTCAGTGCCGCCAAGGGCGTACGCAATTCATGGGCCGCATCGGCGATGAACTGCGCCTGCCGTTCGAACTGACCACGCAAGCGCTCGGTGAAATGGTTGAGCCCGCGCACCAATGGCCACAGTTCATGCTGCACTTCAACCAAGGGCAGCGGGCGCAAGTCGTCGGGCTGACGTTCCTCCACCGCCGTGCGCAAACGCTCCAGCGGGCGCAATGCAGCACTAACCGCAAACCACACCAGCAACAACGCACCGATCGCCAACATGCCCAGGCGCAGCAAAGTATCGGCGGCCAGGCTGCGCGCCATGCTCACCCGCGCTTCGTCGGTTTCGGCGACGCGGATTTCCGCCATGCCGTTCATGTTCGGCTCGCTCACAGCCTTGAGCAGGCTGACCACGCGCACGTTTTGCCCTTTGTAGGTGGCGTTGTAGAAACGCGCCAACGCGGGATAACTGTCGGTACGCGGCGTCCCCGGCGGCGGCCCGGGCAAGTTTTCATAGCCGGAAATCAGCTTCTGATGGATATCGTTGACCTGATAGTAGATCCGCCCGGCGCTGTCATAAGCGAAGGTATCGAGTGCCACATAAGGCACATCGGCGCTCAGTGTGCCGTCACGTTGCGACAGGCCCGCTGCGATAGTCCGCGCCGAGGCCAACAACGTGCGGTCATACGCGGTGTCGGCGGCTTCGCGACCATTCCAGTAAGCGCTCAAGCCGCTGGCGAGCATCAACACTACCAGCAGCAATGCGAGGTTCCACAGCAAGCGCCAGCGCAGGCTGCTGGGCTTATGCATCGCGGCTTTCCAGCAGATAACCGAGGCCGCGGAACGTCACGATCGCCACGGGTTGGCCGTCGAGTTTCTTGCGCAAGCGGTGCACGTAGATTTCGATGGCGTCGGGGCTGGCTTCTTCGTCGAGCCCGAACACCTGCGCGGCCAATTGCTCCTTGCTCATCACCCGACCTGGTCGGGCGATCAGCGCTTCCAGCACCGCTTGTTCGCGGGATGTCAGGGTCAGCAAATCTTCGCCGAGGGTGAAGCGCCGGGTGTCGAGGTCGTAGGCCAGCACACCGCAGCGCTGCTGGCGTTCGCCGCCGAGTACGCTGCGGCGCAACAAGGCTTTGACCCGCGCTTCCAGTTCAGTCAGTTCGAACGGTTTGGCGAGGTAATCGTCGGCGCCCAGATTGAGGCCGTGGACGCGATCCTTCACATCGCTACGCGCGGTCAGCATCAACACCGGCAGATTTTTTCCACGTGCACGCAAACGCGCGAGCACCTCGAAACCGTCCATGCGCGGCAGACCGACATCGAGGATCGCCACGGCGTACTCCTCGCTGCCCAGCGCCAGATCGGCGGCCACACCATCGTGCAACACATCCACGGTCAGACCGGTGCTCTTGAGCGCCTGAGCGACACTTTCGGCCAGTTGCAGATGGTCTTCGACGAGCAGGACACGCATGGATTTTTACCTCGTTCAGGGATGGCCAACGCCACGCTTTGCCGCGGAGTTTACAGCCGCAACCGCCGCTGTGAAGCCCGAAAACCTTGAAAGTCTGCTGAAAGGTTAGCGAAAGGTTAGCTGGTTAAAGTCGGCTCACGGACAGTTCCGACTGCCGTCGCTGATGCCACACAGCGCAAAGAAAAACGCCTCGAAGCGTTTTCGACCAATAAGAACAATAAACGGAGTACACCCGCATGCCGTCCATGCAGCCTCAGGCGTCCACGCCTGTTCGCCCTTCCCGTTTCAGCCACACCGCCCTCGTCAGTGCCGCCGCTCTTGCCGGTTTTTCGCCGTTGAGTTTTGCCGACTTCATTGAAGACAGCAGCGCCACGTTCGAAACCCGCAACATGTATTTCAACCGCGACTTTCGCGATGGCACCAGCGCTCAACAGTCCAAGCGTGACGAATGGGCCCAGGGTTTCATGCTCAATCTGCAATCGGGTTACACCGACGGCACCGTGGGGTTCGGTGTCGATGCTTTAGGCATGCTCGGCGTCAAACTCGATTCAAGCCCGGACCGTACCGGCACCGGCCTGCTGCCCACCCACGATGACGGACGCGCCGCCGATGAATACTCGAAAGTCGGCCTGACCGGCAAAGTGAAAATCTCTGCCACCGAACTTAAAATCGGCAGCCTGATTCCTGAGTTGCCGATCCTCAAACCGAACGACGGGCGCATCCTGCCGCAGACCTTTGAGGGCGGTTTGCTGACCTCCAAGGAGATCAAGAACCTGACGTTCACCGGTGGCCGTCTGGAGAAAGCCAAGGACCGCGACAGCACCGATTTCGAGGACATCGCCCTCAACAACAAGAACAGCCGTTTTGCCGGGACCGCCGCTGGCAAGCACTTCGATTTTGGCGGCGTGGACTACAAGTTCACCGACAAGATCACCGGCAGTTACCACTTCGCCCAACTCGACGAAGTCTACAACCAGCACTTCTTTGGACTCGTGGCCTCACGGCCTATGGGCCCGGGCACGTTTGCCACTGACCTGCGTTTCGCCGTCAGTGATGACCAGGGCGCGGCCCGTGGCGGCGAGATCGACAACCGCTCGCTCAACGGTCTGGTCAGCTATGCGCTGAGCGGTCACAAGTTCAGCGCCGGTTATCAGCACATGTCCGGCGACAGCGCTTTCCCTTACGTCGATGGCAGCGACCCGTATCTGGTCAACTTCGTGCAGATCAACGATTTCGCCGGTGCTGAAGAACGCTCCTGGCAGGCTCGTTACGACTTCGACTTCGCCAAACTCGGCATTCCCGGCCTGAGTTTCATGAGCCGCTATTTGAGCGGTGACAACATCAAGCTCAAGAACGGTGAAGAAGGCAAAGAGTGGGAGCGCAACACCGAGATCAAATATGTAGTACAAAGCGGCGCCTTGAAGGATGTCGCCGTGCGTTTGCGTAATGCCACTTACCGCTCCAACTACTCGGCTCGCGATGCAGACGAAGTGCGTTTGCTGGTGAGCTACAGCGTTGCACTTTGGTAAATGCCCGTCAGTGAAAAACACGTCGAATAACAACAATGCCCGTGGAGAATCGAATGAACCTGTCACTGCGTAAAGTTGCACTGGCCGCCAGTTGCATCCTGCTTGCCGGCCAACTGATGGCCGAACCGAAACGTCCGGAATGTATCGCCCCGGCCTCCCCCGGCGGTGGTTTCGACCTGACCTGCAAACTGGTGCAGAGCGCACTGGTCAACCAGAAACTGCTGAACAAACCGATGCGCGTCACCTATATGCCCGGCGGTGTCGGCGCGGTGGCGTACAACGCCGTGGTCGCTCAGCGTCCAGCCGATGCCGGTACGCTGGTGGCGTGGTCGAGCGGTTCGTTGCTGAACCTGGCCCAAGGCAAATTCGGTCGCTTCGACGAAACCAACGTGCGCTGGCTGGCAGCGGTTGGCACCAGCTACGGTGCCATCGCAGTGAAAAGCGATTCGCCCTACAAGACCCTCGACGATCTCGTTCAGGCATTGAAGAAAGATCCAGGCTCGGTGGTGATCGGTTCCGGCGGCACCGTCGGCAGCCAGGACTGGATGCAAACCGCACTGATCGCCAAGGCTGCCGGGATCAACCCGCGCGACCTGCGCTACGTGGCGCTCGAAGGCGGCGGCGAAATCGCTACCGCTCTGCTCGGCGGTCACATCCAGGTGGGCAGTACTGACATCTCCGACTCCATGCCACACATCCAGAGCGGTGACATGCGCCTGCTTGCGGTGTTCGCCGACAAGCGCCTCGACGAGCCGGAAATGAAAGACATCCCGACTGCTCGCGAGCAAGGCTACGACATCGTCTGGCCGGTGGTGCGCGGCTTCTACCTCGGGCCAAAGGTCAGCGATGAAGACTACGCCTGGTGGAAGGATTCGTTCGACAAACTGCTGGCCTCCGATGAGTTCGCCAAGCTGCGCGATCAGCGTGAACTGTTCCCGTTCGCCATGACCGGCCCGGAACTGGACACCTACGTGAAGAAGCAGGTCGCGGACTACAAAGTGCTGGCCAAAGAGTTCGGCCTGATCCAGTAACCGTCCCTGCATCCCACGGCCATGTCCCTCGTCAGGGGCATGGCCCAGGAGTTTGTCATGTCCACATTTCTACAACGCATTTTTGCCTCGGTGTTGCTGCTGGTCTGCGTCGGCCTGGCACTGATGGCGTGGCCGTACCAAGCGGCTTTTTCCTACGAACCGGTCGGTCCGCGTGCCTTTCCTCTATTGATGCTTGCCCTGATGGGCGCGGCACTGCTGTACATGGTGTTCCGTCCGGCCGCGATCAAACACAGTGATGACGAGCCGCCGCTGGACCGCGAAACCCTGACCAAGATCGGCATCTGCGTGGTGCTGTTGCTGGTGTTCGCCGGCACCTTCGAACCCCTTGGTTTCATCGTCGCCAGCATCCTCACCGGCGTACCGATGGCTCGCCTCTATGGCGGCCGCTGGCTGCCGAGCGTGGTGATCATCAGCCTGATGGCCATCGGTCTTTACCTGTTGTTCGACCGTGTGATGGACGTTCCGCTGCCTCTCGGCCTGCTCAGCGTTCTGGAGAACTGATATGGATACTCTTGGCTATTTGGGTCAGGGTTTCGGCGTCGCCCTGAGCCCGTACAACCTGGTGACCGCGCTGTGCGGCACGCTGATCGGCACCGTGGTCGGCCTGCTGCCGGGCCTGGGCCCGATCAATGGCGTGGCGTTGCTGATCCCGATCGCATTTGCCCTCGGTCTGCCACCGGAGTCGGCGCTGATCCTGCTGGCAGCGGTGTACCTGGGCTGCGAATACGGCGGTCGGATCAGCTCGATCCTGCTGAACATCCCGGGCGAAGCCTCCACCGTGATGACCACCCTCGACGGCTACCCGATGGCCCGCAAAGGTATGGCCGGTGTGGCGCTGTCGTTGTCGGCGTGGAGTTCGTTCATCGGCGCATTTATCGCCACCTGCGGCATGGTGCTGTTCGCGCCGCTGCTGGCGAAATGGGCGATTGCCTTTGGCCCGGCGGAATACTTCGTGTTGATGGTGTTCGCGATCGTCTGTCTCGGCGGCATGGCCGGTGATCGACCGTTGAAAACCTTCATCGCGGCATTGATCGGCCTGTTCCTGTCGACCGTCGGCATCGATGCCAACAGCGGTGTCTATCGCTTCACCGGCGACAATATTCACCTGACTGACGGCATCCAGTTCGTCGTGCTGGTGCTGGGTCTGTTCTCCATCAGCGAAATCCTGCTGCTGCTGGAAAAAACCCACCACGGCCAGGAAGCGGTGAAAGCCACCGGCCGGATGATGTTCAACTTCAAGGAAGCGGCCTCGGTATTCGTGGTCAACGTACGTTGCGGCGTGCTGGGTTTCATCATGGGCGTGTTGCCGGGTGCCGGTGCGACCCTCGCCAGCGCCGTGGCCTACATGACCGAGAAGCGCATCGCCGGTGCCAGCGGCAAGTTCGGTGAAGGTGACCCCCGTGGCCTCGCCGCGCCGGAAACCGCCATCGGCGGCGCTGCCTGCGGTGCACTGGTGCCGATGCTGACCCTGGGCGTACCCGGTTCGGGCACCACGGCGGTGATGATCGGCGCGCTGTCGCTGTACAACATCACGCCGGGCCCGCTGCTGTTCCAGCAGCAACCGGACATCGTCTGGGGCCTGATCGCCTCGTTGTTCATCGCCAACGTCATGCTGGTAATACTCAACATCCCGATGATCCGCGTGTTTACCCGCATCCTTGCGGTGCCGAACTGGGCGCTGGTGCCGGTCATCGCGATCATTACCGGGATCGGCGTTTACGCGGTGCACGCCACCACGTTCGACCTGTTCCTGATGATCGGCATTGGCATCTTCGGTTACATCCTGCGCAAGCTGGACTTCCCGTTGTCGCCGCTGCTGCTGGGCTTCATCCTCGGCGGTTTGATGGAGCAGAACCTGCGTCGGGCGCTGTCGATTTCCAACGGTGCGCTGGAAATCCTCTGGTCTAGCCCGATCACCTTCGGTGTCTGGGTGCTGACCGCGATCATGCTGCTGATGCCGCTGCTGCGCATCTGGCGCAAACGTTCGGTCGCGCGTCGCGCCATCGCCGATGTTTGATCGCGCCTCACTGAAATCCTGGTGGGGAACCCCGCTGGTCGGTCTGCTTGGCGGTTACCTCGCCAGCCAGATCGGCTGGCCACTGCCGTGGATGGTCGGCTCGTTGTTGGCGATCATCCTCGTGCGCTGCCTGACCCCGTGGCAACTCACGGAAATCCCTGGCGGTCGCAAGTGCGGCCAGTGGATTGTCGGCATCGGCATCGGCCTGCACTTCACCCCGTTGGTGATGGAACAGGTACTCAGTCATTTCGGTTTGATCTTCTTCGGCGCGCTGGTCACCAGTGTCTCGGCGGTGGTCGGCGTGTGGTTGATGCGCCGCACCGGCGAGGATCGCGCCACGGCGTTTTTCTCCAGCATGCCCGGCGGTTCCGGGGAGATGGTCAACCTCGGCGCGCGTAACGGCGCGATGCTCAGCCACGTTGCGGCGGGGCAGAGTCTGCGGGTGCTGGTGGTAGTGCTGTGTGTGCCGGCAGCGTTCAAGTATTTGCTCGGCGACGGCAATCCGATTTCCCATGCTGGCAGCGTCGATTGGCGCTGGCTGGCGATTCTGTTTCCGGCGGGTGGTTTGCTCGCGTGGCTCTGGCAGCGTTTGCGCCAACCCAATCCGTGGCTGTTCGGGCCGTTGCTGGTGAGTGCGGCGGTGAGTATTGGCTGGGATCTGCACATCGGTTTGCCCAATGGCGGCAGTCAGATTGGCCAGTGGTTGATTGGCAGTGGTTTGGGTTGTCACTTCAACCGGCAGTTCTTCCGCCGCGCGCCATCATTCATGGGGCGGACGTTGATTGGCACGGCGTTGACCATGTTGATCGCGACACTGGCGGCGTTGGGGTTGAGCGCGTTGACTCATCTGGATCTGCGCTCACTGACCCTGGGCATGATGCCCGGCGGGATTGCCGAAATGAGTCTGACGGCGGAGACCCTGCAATTGTCGGTGCCGCTGGTGACAGCGATGCAGGTGATGCGGTTGTTGTTTGTGCTGTTTCTGGCGGAGCCGTTGTTCAAGTACTGGAATCGTAATCCCGAGTAAGTCTGCAAAACCGAGTTGCCTTCTTCGCGAGCAAGCTCGCTCCCACTTTGGTCATGTGAGCGCCGCAAAACCAATGTGGGAGCGAGCTTGCTCGCGAAGGGGCCGGCTCAGTCAGCCCATCAAATCGGCGGCAAACGCCATTCGATCGGCGTCTCGCCATTCTGTTCGAGAAACTTGTTGGTCCGGCCAAAGTGCCCGCAACCCAAAAACCCGCGATACGCCGACAGCGGCGACGGATGCACCGACGTCAGCACCAGATGTTTGGTCGCATCGATCAGTTTCTGTTTGCTCTGCGCATGCGCGCCCCAGAGCATGAACACCAGATGCGGCTGGCGTTCGCTGACCAGTTCGATGATCCGATCGGTAAAAAACTGCCAGCCCTTGTCCTTGTGCGCATTGGCGTTGGCGCGCTCGACGGTCATGGTGGTGTTGAGCATCAGCACGCCCTGATCGGCCCAGCTCTGCAGGTAACCGTGATTGGGAATGTCGATGTTCAGGTCGCGCTTCAACTCTTTATAGATGTTGACCAGCGACGGTGGCGCCGGCACGCCCGGTTGCACCGAGAAGCACAAACCATGGGCCTGTCCCGGGCCGTGATACGGGTCCTGGCCGAGGATCACCACCTTCACTTTATCCAGCGGCGTTGAGTTCAAGGCATTGAAAATCATCGGCCCCGGCGGATAGATTTCCTTGCCGCCCGCCCGCTCCTGCTGCAGAAACTGGCGCAACTCTGCCATGTAAGGCTGGTCGAACTCAGCACGCAGTGCCTCCTTCCAGCTCGGTTCGAGTTTGATACGGTCGTCAGCAGTCATGGTCATACCCGGCAAAAACAATGGGGCGAACCCTAGGAAAGCCGACCACGCTTGTCAATTGATCTGACGCAGATCCGGCACTTTCCCACACAACGATCATACTGATCGTTCAAATTCCCGATCGAGGTCACGATGAATCTGCACTTCGAAGAACTCACCGGCACCGACGGCGCCCGCATCGGTATCGCCAGCCTGGATGCTGAAAAGTCGCTGAATGCGCTGTCCCTGCCGATGATCAACGCCCTCAGCGACAAGTTGAACGCCTGGGCCAAAGATCCACAAATCGTCTGTGTGCTGCTGCGCGGCAACGGCGCCAAGGCCTTCTGCGCCGGCGGCGAGGTGCGCAGCCTGGTCGAGGCCTGTCGCGCCCACCCCGGCGAAGTCCCGCCGCTGGCCGCACAGTTTTTCAGCGCGGAATATCGCCTGGATTACAGCCTGCACACCTACCCGAAACCGTTGATCTGCTGGGGCCACGGGTATGTGCTCGGTGGCGGCATGGGCCTGCTGCAAGGGGCGAGTACGCGGATTGTCACACCGAGCAGCCGCTTGGCGATGCCGGAAATCACCATCGGTCTGTATCCGGACGTCGGCGCCAGCTGGTTTCTCGCACGGCTGCCGGGCAGGCTCGGTGTGTTTTTGGGTCTGACCGGCGCGCATATGAACGGTCGTGACGCGATCGATCTGGATCTGGCTGACCGCTTCCTGCTCGACGAACAGCAGCCGCAACTGATCGAAGGCCTGTTGCAGCTCAATTGGCAGGAACAGACCGACGTGCAACTCAACAGTCTGCTCAAGGCTTTGCAGCAAGAGGCCGTGGCGCAGATGCCCGAGGCGCAGTGGTTGCCGCGGCGTCGGCAGATCGACGAACTGCTCGACGTCAGCGACGTGGCTTGCGCCTGGAAAGCCATCAGCCTGCAACGCGACAGCAGCGATCCGTTGATCGCCCGGGCGGCGAAGACCATGAGCGAAGGCTCGCCGCTAACCGCGCACCTGGTCTGGGAACAGATCATCCGCGCCCGGCATATGTCGCTGGCCGAAGTCTTTCAGATGGAATACACCCTGAGCCTCAATTGTTGCCGGCATCCGGAATTCAGCGAGGGGGTTCGCGCGCGGTTGATCGACAAGGATCAGAAGCCGCACTGGCATTGGCCAGACGTCAACAGCGTGCCGGATGCGGTGGTCGAGGCGCACTTTCACAAGGTCTGGGAGGGGCGGCATCCGTTGGCGGACCTCTCGCAGTATTGAATGGACTCGCTGCTCGCGAACGCTGCCTTCGGGCATGGTCGCGAGCAGTATCTGATTGGCGACGTTGCAATCAGATATTCAGTTCGTAGAACCTGATTATTTCTGCCAGCGCGAGTTGCGACTCCTGGTTTTCCTTCACAAGGATATCCTCCACGTCTCGCAGCGGAGGAAGAGGATGTAGACGTTCAGCAATTTGCGTCGCGGTGTAGTTTTGAATCGCTGTTCCTTCGCTGACTCGTATGAACCCGATAGCGCTTTCACCTCCGGCAAAATGACTGGAAACCCGAATCTTGGGCGCCAAGCCGTAATCCACCACGATGACCAGATCATCGCGCTCACGGTGAAACTTCAAGTTGTCGATAGTCAGCCTGCGCTCGGAAAAATCAATGCCATCTACGCCACCACCTCGGTTGATGATCACATCTCTGCCGAGGCCATCGTATCGGTAAATATCATTTCCAGCGCCGCCGCACAGTGTGTCATCGCCCGGCCCACCCAACAGCAGATCATCACCAGGACTACCCGTAAGCACGTCATCCCCTTGCATGCCTCTTAACTCTCCCGCTCCGCTTATCGTGTCATTGCCACGACCGCCAACTAACGGAATAGCCCGTGCGTCTCGCAAAGCAGTGAAACGCGTGGAATCGTTAACGATTACCCCGGTATGAAAAGTGTCTGGCGCAGGGCCCAGCTGACTCGATTCCAGAAGCTGCTTCAAACTCACGCTCGAACCATCGGCAAACTGGACGAGTTCGATACCGGCCCCCTCCAGTTCGCAGGCATGAGGCAGAACAATTCGGACCTTCTGCGTCCCACCCCATTTGATATCGAGCGTCGAGCAGAGCATTTTCGCCCTTGGCGGATGACGATAAGTCTTGCGAGCCGGGTCGGGCTCCAGCTCGATATGGGTGGTTTCCATTAACGCAGCCCCCCAGTTCAATTGCAGCGCCTCGCGCTTCGCTTCTGCCGGAAGAACTACCGTATCTTGATCGGTCAATCCGTACTCGTCTTTCCACCCCGCCCTACCCACTTCCGGCCGATGGAAAACAGGGTTCAGCACATCCGCAATAGTGGTTGTTGCGCCGGCGTGCGCTTGCACGATGTAAGTGTCGGCGCCGTCCTCACCGTAAAGCCAATCATCGCCTGACCCGCTGACCAAGCAGTCGGCACCTTCGGAACCCAGCAACGTATCGTTGCCGGCCCCGGCAGATAAAAACGCGCCCGGTAGTCTTTGACCGACAGCACCATAATCAAGTGGGGAGCCTGCGTAGGCAGCGATCAGATCATCTCCCGCACCGCCATGAAATACATTCTCGACTTCGACGTTGACTCGGCCACCGGCATCGTCCCCATGGACGACTTTGTTTTTGACCGCTTCAGTTGTGACATTCCAGCGAAACTCCTTGCGCACCGTTTCACCCGAACTGAAGCTTGCAGCCGGATAGATGTACCAACCTGCGAGGGCACCGGATTGCGTTCTGTCTTCGACTAATACATCCCCGACACTGAAGGAAAACCCACTGGCCGAGCCCGATCGATAATAGCGAGGCTCCTGGCTAAAGCTGGATGTTGCTCCCTCGGCTTTCACATCTTTATGTTCGACCCGGGTTGTTGAACTCGACTGTCTTTCACTCAATACGGCGTGCCCGCCATCAGCCCTCATCCACTGCGGTGTTTCAGAAGGTATTCCCGCTTCGACGGTGTCGTTGATCAACTCGGTGTGGGTGGTGTAACCGGTTTCGCTGGTGGTGATATGGCTACGAACCCAGACACCTTGGTCATTCAAGGTAAAGCCTGTCGCCTGTCTGCTGGCGGAGCGCTTTGATTTGACTTGCGCGAGGAATTTTTCGGCCCAGTCAACGCTTTGATCAGATGCAACAGGGCGTTGCGCCGTAATGGTTACATCATCTGACTGAACAGGACCCTCAACGTTGGTTTCGTCGATGGTTTCCATGGCAGTTACCACGTTCGAGGCGGGCAACTCGGGCACCTCTGTCGGTGGCAGTGTTTTGCGCAAGACATCTTCGTATCCAAGTACAACGCCTTCGCTGAAGCTGAACGTGGAATCCTTCCACTTCTCGTGATTCTTGATAAGCATCGCGTCGCCCGCGCCGTTGGCCAGCCGCAATACAGTGCCTGCGGCAACTTCAAGGATGTCGGCTTTCAGGCTTTGCGCGCCAAACCCTGCGCCGAACCTGATGATGTTGCGGCCGCCGACATCGGTAACAATATCCAGACCATCGCCAGCGCCGAAATAGTAAACATCAGCGCCGTCATGGCCTTCCAGCACGTCGTTACCGGCACCGCCATCAAAAACGTTATTGCCGGAATCTCCACGAAGGTGGTCTACACCCTCCCCACCCACCAACGTGTCGTTGCCACCACCGCCCAGCAAGGTATCGTTGCCTGAACCACCGTCCAGATAATCTGCGCCGTGTTCAGCCTCGGCTGTCTGCTCGTAGTCGCCGGATAAAATGTCATCATCAGCGCCGCCATAAAGCGTGTCGGCGCCCAAGCCGCCCAAAAGAGTATCGTTTCCTTCATCGCCTTGAAGGTAATCATTGTTGATTCCACCTGATTGCAGGTTGGACACATCACCATCCAGCACGTCAGCGCCTGCCCCACCGATCAGGGTATCGGAGCCACCCATTCCCTGAAGTGTGTCATCGCCCACTCCGCCATCAAGTAAATCATTACCGTGATAACGAATCGGGTGCTCAGCATAATCCCCGGCCAGCACGTCGTTACCTTCCCCTCCGAACAGCAGATCATCCGCCCCGCCGCCCCAGAGTTTGTCGTCTCCTGCACCACCGTCCAGCAGGTCATTTCCAAAAAAGTGGGCGGCGTCACCGGCGACGCCGTTCAGTACATCGTCATCCCCCTTGAGAGTGTCATTGCCTGAGCCACCATAAATCGCATCATTTCCACCGTTACCAGCGAGCCCGTCATCGCCACTGCCACCGTCCAATACATCGTTGCCATGGTGTTTGCTTTGCAGACCCCCGCCCCAGTCGAGGTTGTCTCCCAGTAATGTGTCGTTACCGCTTCCTCCGGCCAGCGTGTCATCCCCCCCATCCCCTCCAAGAAGATCATCTTCAGTTCCGCCATCAAGCAGATCCTCACCCCATCCGCCATTGAGAACATCGCGACCGCCCTGGCCGTAGAGAACATCGTTATCGCCCTGCGTCGAACTATTAAAGGAGGCCTTTGAAAAGACAGTTCGGTGACTGGTGACACCACCGTCTATAAGCACGTCGACGCGTTTGAATCCCCATTTCTGCTCCAGCGCGCCGGTCGTTTCATCCCCTGATAAAACGTCATCTCCCGCACCTCCAATCAGCGTATCCCGATCGTTACCGCCCAGCAGCACGTCCTGGGATGCCGTACCGATGAGCAAATCGTGGCCGGCGCCTCCGTCAAGCCAATCGCCTCGAGCGGCTTTCCCTTTAGAGTCACCAGCGGCCATGGCTTTTTCGAGCGTCGTCTGTTTATCCCCAAACAACTGATCGTTTCCGTCCTTGCCGAATAATCGGTCTGATCCACCAAGTCCGAGAATGACGTCGTCTTTTGCAGAGCCGTAAAGCACATCGGCCTTGTTTCGCTGTTTTACGTTAGCCAAAAGCAAGGCGTTGCCCAACTCATCGTATGAAAACTGATCCCCGGGCACATTGGGGTCGATATCTTTCGCTTTCCAGTCGCCCTGGAGAACCAGACCAGGAGCAGAGACCGTATGACCTTGGTATTCAGGAAGTCGGATGCCAAGCATCCCGGGGCGGAAGTTCTTGATAACGATGAGATCGTTCAGGCCATACTTGATGTTCAGCGTGGGTTCAGTGAGTTCTTCGATAAGGGTCAGGGTGATGGCCTGGTCCTCGGTAGACCAGATATCGCTCAAAGGGGTGCGGCGTTTAAGTGAAGGAATCGGCGCGCCGTTGATCCACAGCTGCCCATTAGCGTTGGCATCGAAGATTTCATCGATGCCATCCCCACTGGAAAACTCATAGCGGTCGCTGCCTGCGCCACCGATCAAAGAGTCGTTACCCTTTCCTCCGACCAAAACGTCATCACCGGCCATTCCGTACAGCGCATCATTACCGTCGCCTCCGGCAAGCAAGTCGTTGCCGCGTCCACCCTCGATGACATCGTGACCTGCCAGCCCGTTGATCGTGTCATTGCCCGCGCCGCCATACAGATGATCCGTGTTCGCACCGCCCTCGAAAGACCGCCCGCCGTCATCGCCGAACATGACCAGCGGGTTCAACACACCGGTGGTCATCGGCACCTGCCTGGCTGAGGCGAGATCGGAGTAGGAAAATTTCTGCAGCGAGTGTTCTCCAAACGAGCCTTGAGTTCGGGCAATCAACCGCGCCAGCATCTGCGCACGATCGGCGAGCCATTGCGCGGTGATGAAGCCTTCGCCGGTCAGCGGATCGTAGAGCTCCAGTCCGCGTCCGGGATAACCGTCGGCCCGTTCTATGACGACTTCACTGAGTTGCTTCAGGGAATTGCGCAGCGACAGGCCGATGGGTGTCGACTCGCCAGCCAGTTTTGCCCAAGAATTCGCGCTTCCGTATTCGCCTATTGACCGGGTGACGATGCTTTGGGACTGCTCTGGTGAAAATGCCGAGAAGAACGCGTAAGCGTTGGTGGCGAAGGTTTCATCGGTGGTAGGTGGCTTTGATGAATCGCCGTCGTAGGTGCGCTTGAACATGTCCAGGAATTGGTTCTGGCCATAGCGCAATATCAGGTCGACCACGACGGAAACCGGCGTGCCTTTGACTACATGTTGAATCAGCGGATTCAGGCTGCCACTGGCGAGCGCGATATTGATTTGCTCCGGCACGACGGAAAGCAGACTTTGCAATGGATTGATGCCGAAATTGCTGATCGCCGCTCGCAGGCCGACACTGTATGAATCGATGGCGAACAGAATATTTTTATAGTCATCGAGCCTGTTGGCTTTTGCATGAGTCGGCGGGCCGCCATTTTCTCCTTGCGAATCACCCGCCGAGATCAATCTCCAGGTTTCATAGGGCGGCGCTCCACCCAACAGGCTGAATCCGACGGTCCCGGACCAGCCGGCGTTGCGTTTCACGGCTGTATCGTCCTCACCGCAAACCTTACTAAACAGTGCCTCGCCAATCGCGCTGGCATCGATTTCTGCGATCTGGCTAATGGACGGAACCGTCCAGGGGGCCAGTCGATCAGCGAGGGATCCGTCGATCAGGGTATTGATGAAATTCACGGCGACCTGATTGGATGACAGCTGCATCAGGTCTTCACTGAAGATTTTATTCAGTCTCAATTCGCCTTGGCGCGAGGTGTAGCCGCGAATCAGAGCGGAGTAGGCGCCGTTTCCCCCGTTGGCATCAATAGCCACAGCAAGCCAGAGCCTGGCGCTTTTCAGAACTTTTGCAGTCTCTTCATCAACAGCGAAAATTTCAGAAGTTCTTCCATCGATAATATCGAATAGCTTTCGATACAAAGGAGCGCAGCCAGCCCCTGCTAATTCCAGCGCTTCGTACTGAATTTCTTCTGAGCGCAGCCTCATCCCTTTGCAAATATTGGCTGCATTAAAGATTTCTGTTTTTTCCATATCGCTAAATACATAACTCATCGTTACTTCCTTGTAATAACAGCGCGTGAAAGATAATCACTGAGAAACCTGAGCATCTCAGGTGCTTCGCGTAATGAGGAAAGTCGGAGACTTACGCGACCGTGCCCCCCGGAAAAGTCAAAGCTGTGTAACTCCACCGTGCAAAAAAAACTCAACTTTCCGAAATCCAGATTCTCCAATTCAGCTCTGCTGAACTTTGCCAGCTTCTTGCCAGTCAGCTCTTCCTCGGAAGCCGGACGTATCAAGCCGTCACAATTTATTAATCGAGGCGTTCCATCACGCCGCGACCAGCCAGTAATGACAAACGTTCTAATGACCCCCTCATTCTTGAAATGCGGCGGAGGTGCGTTAAGCCAAAGCTCCAGCCCCGGATAATTCTTCAACTTCACAATCAACTCATCCGGCCAGTTGACGTGCCGATAACCCCGCTCATGGGGTTCGGTTGTTTCTTTTCTTTTGTAAAGCCCGGCGGTCAACTTATAAAGACGCCAACTTTCAGGAGTCGGCTTCACACTCTGATCGTGGTACGAGCGTATCTCCGTCCCGGTCCACCAGAAGTGTCCTTTGAGCGTATTAGCCAGACACGCTTTCTTATTCGCCAACTCCGGCATGCCCACATAAAACTCCGGGACCAGAGTCTTATCCACATAGCTGCCGCCCAGTATGGGCACCTGTTTCATGCTCGCCAGCTTCTTTTGACAGGCCTCCTGATCCGCGTAATAGATTGCCATCGCCTCGGCGACTTGTTCTTCACGGATATAAAAATCCACCACGCAATAACAGGCATAAATAAATAAGCCGTATTTCAACAGTTTCTTAAACCATTTAATCCGTTGCTTGCGCGACATCCGGAGCATTTCAAATCTCCCTGTGAAACTGAGGAGCAGACTGTTTTTTCAGATGCCCGGATGTCGCGTTTTCAAATATCTCAAAGTACTGCTCCGTGCCGTACTCCACATCAAATCTGCTCGCCGTCAACTTCGCGGCGCGGCGAAGGCAGTCGTACTCATCAACGGAATCAAGAACCCTGACAATACGTTTGGCGATACCGTGATGATCGAAGAAATCCACCAGCATTCCATTGTGACCATCAACGATCACCTCCCTCACCGGAGCCGTATCCGACGCGACTACCACACACCCAGCCGCCATCGCCTCCAGTAACGACCACGACAAAACAAACGGATACGTCAAATAAACATGAACCTTTGAACACTCCAGAACCGCCCGGTAAGTCTGGTAAGGAAGCTTCCCGGTGAAATGAACGGTGGAATGATCGAAACTTACCTCTGCCTCCATCCTGCTACGCCAATTTGCATATCCAACCGGCTTACTCCCGTAACTGACGTCATCACCGCCCACTATGATTATCTGTGCACCGGGACACTCAACCTGAATATGCGGGATCGCTCGCATAAAACTATGAAACCCGCGATAAGGCTCAAGATTTCTCGCGACATACGTAACGATCGGCTGCCCGGCTCTCAGCTCGACGCCATTGGGCAACCTGACTGTCCCAACTTTCGCCAAGCAAGTGCTTTGAATGACGCCCTCGTGAATAACCCGAATGGCCGACTGATAAGCGGCAGGAAACAGACTGCGCTGCCACCGTGTAGGCGCAATGGCAATGTCACATTGCTCGAGATTCAAAAGATGCAGCGAATTGAGCACTCGCAGCCTTGATGACTCCCGCGAGGCTCGCGGGAATTCAGGGTCGAACCCGGAATCCGCACCCTGCGCTCGATAGTAATATTCGCAATAGTGAACAAGCGGCGTGTCAGGGTAGACATCCTTGACGAAGAGCGTTTCCCCCCATCCGGGATGAGCAAGAATCACGTCTGGCCGGTAACCCGAATGCTTCAGTCTGTCCAGAATTGCAAAAACCTTCTGTCCATCAATCACCGCTTGTTCGTAACGGATCAGATAGGGGTGAATATCGCCCGGTGCTCTGCTGGCAGCGCGGTATCGATATATTTTCACCTCTGCGATACCCGGCGCCGTATCCCGGCCTATCGCCAAAACCTCAAAACGCCTGCCAATCGCCGCCAGCACCACATGACGGAACTGACCCGGAAAGTTTTGGTGAATCACAAGAAGCTTCATAGCGGCATCGTCCTTTTATTCGCCGCTGTTGAACTGAGTTTTGCTCACCTCGATCGGCAGGAACAAACGCTAACAAATGCAAGGAAATGAAACTGTAGGAAGCGTCCGGGAATGCCCTAGGAGATGGCAAATGGAGCGACTTTTCGACGGGCACAGTGGGCTCATCTGACCTGTACGCAAAGACTCATACTTGGTTTATGGCGTTTGTTCTCGGAGTGTTTTTTCATTCGTGAACGCTGGAAGCGCCAACCTGCGCGCTCCCAAAGGATGACTCTTTGACTATGGACAGTCTCATGACGGGCAATACCTTCGTACTCACACCTTCACAGACGCAACTGCTCTCCGCTGACGAGCAATCCTCGCCAGGGCCTGACGACATCGACGCGCTGGCTACTCCCGTGGCTAACCTGGGTGGGGCGTTGTCCTGGCCCATTCCCCTGAGTGCGGACGAACGACGTCGCTTGCGGCTGTTCACCATGAGCCATGCACACCATTTAGGCGATCAACCACTGGTAATGCAGATCAAGGGAGGTGTGCTGGAATTCTTGCGTTATCACCACCCTCTCCCGGAGAACGTGACAAACGACCCCGCAAAGACGCTCTACGCGCTGCTCCGCTCGCCACAAGGGCAACTGATGGGCAAAACGCTGCAACAGAAAATGCTGGGCATCGACAGCGACAGCAGCGTCATGGATTACCTGCTGGCAGGGATTGCCCTGCAGATGGATCCTGAGTCGATCACCTCCCCCGATCGCCACAAAACAGCTGGCTTCGATCTGGCCAGCAATCGACATTGCGGCCGGCATGCATCTGCCGTCGTCGATGACCTCGCCGAACACTTGAGCCGTGAAGGTAGAACCAGCGCTGCCCTGGCAACAGCCGGTGCGTACCTTTTGCTGAGCCGTTTGGCACCGCAGTTTCTGATTGAGGACATACCCGGGAATGTAAAAGTCGGCAGTCTGGCATGGACCAACCTGACCATAGCGGCAATGGCTATCGAGGCTCAAACACCGGGCAAAGTCCCCGGACTGACATTTGCCGAGGTCATGAGCAAAGCTGAAAATGCTCGCTTGGTTGACCCGGCATCTACTCAACGCATCCAGACAGCCGTATTACTCGATTGGGCTGTCGCCAATGGAATCATCCGGCAAAGAAATGATGACGCTTACTCGGACGAACAATTTGCAACGATAAGAGCGACATTTAACCAGGAGCTTGATGAGCGGCTTGCCGCCACGAGAATTCTGGACAAGGCATTACCGACACGAAAAGACATTGCCCTGCCGCTGTTGATAGAGCGGTTTGGCGACCTGGGCACGCTTTTCGAAGTCAAGGCACTCCACACGGATACGTATCGCGGCGAGAGTGGACAGACGGGTTTCAGTGGCATTCATTCGCTACTGGATTACGCGATGATGGACTTGCCCAACCCGCGCCCCCTTGCTTGTACCGATGCCCGCCTCCCGCTGGAAGCATTGAACAACAACCCGACGTTTGGTGTGCGGGAGGCCTTCGAGCGACAGTTCACACGCGCAATTGTGGATAAAAAGGCCGCCGTCAATACAACGATCAGGCACATGATCTGCCTGCTGCCACTGGAGGACAGAAAGAACTTCGAGTGGGGGAAAATCAGTTTTTTCCAACAAGGTTCATTTGTGTCGGATGGTTTTTTCAACCATACCCCTTGCCCCAACGAGCCCGGACTACTTATCAGGACGGAATTGAGCGGCAAGCTCCAGGCGTATGAAATCAATATCAATAAAGACACGATTGAACGAGTCGCCCTGCACAAGGCAAAACAACAGGAATCAAGGGAAGCCAACAAATATTTCACGACCAGAGAACTTGTCCCGCGTGAGGCGGCGAATGAATTGGGTCGTGAACACGCTTTGAGCGAATCACTGATAAACAGCTTCAACAGCGCTCGCTCCCGTGCGATTGCCGACGCCTTTGTGCAGCATCTCGATCTGGATGATCCCGCGATCAAAGAGCTGGCACGCGGGCAGACGCCCATGGACGACTATTACCGGCCCAAACCGCTGGGTGAGTTTTTGTTGAATCTGATCCCCTTCCGGTCAGCAATCGTTAATGTCCAGAAAGGCAACTACGGCGAGGCGGTGTTTGATCTCACCGTGGATGTATTCGGTTTTCTCACGGCGGGCGCCGCCACTGCAGGAAAATTGATCAGGATCGGCAGAACAGCTCTGTCCACTGGCGCCAAGGCATTGAAGACGGCCCAAGTCATCGGTGTCGCCACCATCGATGTGCTCAACCCGGTGGGTGGCTTGGGTGATCTGGCCAGACTGGTAGGCACCGGTGGCCTTTATCTGCTGTCCAAAGGCGCCAAAGCCGTCAATCGGCTCAGGGGCGCCGCTGACCGTTACGATGTATTGAAAGCCATCAGCAAACAATATGACGCTGCGGCAACGGGCACCGTGAAGGTATTCGATCAGACAGTGGAGGGCGCCGCCGTACTCAAGAGCGGCCAATGGTATTCATTCGATGTCGACACAATGCAGCCTTATGGCAGCCCGCTCGACGATTTTGTGATCGCCACCCAGGCTGTCGCTGGCAAGGTGGCACACGCGATTTTCGATGATCTGGGCGATCTGAGCTACAGGATGTTCGGTCACTTCAGCGTGCCAGAGTCGGCAATCGCTGGGCTCTCACCCAACAGTAGAGGCTTGTACATCGCGGTCGATGGGCACGTGGCCCATATCCGCCATACCGACAAAAGCGGAAGAACGGCTGTTTACGAGGTCAAAAATGTCCAGCGTGCGCAGGACGGCTCGATTGATGCCCAGATTTATCACGAAAACCGCAAGACCCATTTGCTGCTCCGCAATGTAGAGGGTGATCAGTGGCAACGACTGGGCGCGCCAGGGGGTGGGGTGGAAATTACCGCATTGCATTTGCGGATATGGCAAAAATTGACGCCGGCGCAAAAGGAGCAAATTACCCGTAGCGGCTTTTCCCAACAGTATCTGTTGCCTCGAAAAACATTTCAGTATTACGTCAGGCCCGACGGCGAATTGAGCGCTGCCGGCCTGCTGGTGCTTGAGCGCCCCGCTGGCACACCCTTTAACCTGCCGAACGCAGCGCATGTCCTTGAATGGCAGAACATGACACAGAGCGCCCGCGACGAAATGACCATGGGGGGATTTGCCGGTCAGTATCACTTCAACACGGGGACCTTACGGAGTTACGTAAAAGCCGACGGGCGCCTGGGCTCGGCCGGCGAGGCGTTGCTGCACAAGGCGGACGGAGGGTCCTATAAAACGTTAACTGGTAACCATCTGGAGCAGTGGCGTAAGCGCTTCAGTGAACCGGGCAACGCGATGACACCCACGCAGTTCATGCAGCAACATCAGTTCAACCCCTTCATCTGGAAAAAGCACGTCAAGCAAGATGGATCACTGACAAAGATGGGTCTCCAACGTCTCGACAACGCAGGAGAAAACGCCAATCCGGCTGTCCCGGCTCAGCAACCCGATGCGCAGGTGATTCGGGAAATCGACGTGCCCGGCCGGGTGTGGAAGGGCAAGACGCGGCGGATCACTGCCGAGCACCTGAAGCTATGGGAGGCAATGCCTCAAGCAGAGAAGCAGAAGCTGACCCGTGAAGGATTTGCGCTCCGGAACAATCTGCCGCGAAAAACGTTTGAATACTACGTGATGCCTGACGGCCAATTCAGTGAAACCGGCTTACTCGTGCGTTACCGTCCGACAGACAAAGCCTTCAACAGGACAAGCGCTACGCATGTCCATGACTGGCAAAACAAGAGCCAGCTGGAACGTGACACCATCACAACTCAAGGGTATTGCGGTCTGCACTATCTTCACCCGGAGACCTTTGCCGGATATGTGCATGCCGATGGAAGCCTGAAGCCGGCTGGAAAATCCCTGCTGCACCGGGCGGCCGGTGGCACCTATAACCCTTTGACCGATGAACATTTGAGTGAATGGCACAAGCGCTCCCTGCAGCAGGACAACACCCTCACGGCAGAGGAATTCGTCAGTCAACACGCAATCAACCCTACTGCATGGCAGGCGAACGTCAAAGTCGATGGATCCCTCAGAGCCGTAGCCTTGCAACGTATCAAAAATGCATCGACCCCTGACGTTTCCAATCAGCTACCAGGCCGGACTTCGATAGCACGCAAGCAAAGGGTCATCGCCGAATATTTGCGCGACTGGGAGGAGCTACCGCAGACGGAGCGCCGTCGGCTTACGCGCAAGGGCTTTGCCAAACAGCACAACCTGTCTCGAAAAACATTCGAGTACTACGTGAAGCCTGACGGCGAGTTGAGCGCGAGCGGCGTGTTGGTGCGTAACCGTCCTGCCGACTTACCATTCAACCAGCCGGATGAAACACATATTCTTGAGTGGCAAAACATGTCTCAGCAAGAGAGGGACACAATGACCCTGGAAGGATTCGCCGGTCATCATCATCTTTATCCGAACACATTCCCCAATTATGTCCGGGTCGATGGAGGTCTTGGGCCAAGGGGGCAGTTCGTGATGCAAAAGTTAACGGGCCTTACTTATAACGATATTACCAACGAGCACTTACGCCGCTGGGAATCGAATTTAACGCTAGTGGAAAACAAAGTGACGGCGATGGAATTCATGCGTGAGAACGGGCTGGATCCACGCCAATGGATGAGCTTCGTCAACATAGACGGCACATTGAAAGAAACAGCCTTGCGACATGTCGAAGGCGCGGGGCAAAGCAGCACACCACGCCTTGAAGGCCGACAACCTGAAGCGAATACGCCACAAAAGCGCACGGCGCGGGACTTGCTGGAATCACCGCCCCCCAAAAGACCCGCCGGAGCGCCTGAACGTGTCGAAGAAGCGCCTGGCCCCTCTTCGGACATCTTGCCTGCCGCAATCAAGGTTGAACCCGGCACTTCCTCGCACTTGCGTCCTCATAAGATCGACAACACGCTACCGATTCTGCAGCACCCGGGCACCGGACGGAGTATGACCCTTGAAGTCGAGGGGGAAATCGAAAAGATTGCTATCACCCACTGGAACGGTCTGCTTGACGACCTTGCTTCCGCAGAGAGGAAGCTTGTAAGAAACCAGATCATTGCATCGGTAAAAAACTGGCTTTATGAAGAAGGTCGTCATCAGTCCAGATTTGACGAGACCCTGCGTGTTTTCACGGATCTGGAACACGGGCCGAATCGCGGTGACTCGGTATGGGCGCGACGCGATATTCCACAGTTTGAAGTGCTGGGACCGTACGCAGGCAAATTCCATGAATCAGAAGAATCGTTGTTCCAGGAGATACGCAAGAAAGGTTCACGGGCTGTACTGACCTACCTGTTCGGTACACGTTCGGGCAATCGTTCGGTAAGTGCGCTGCACACTGGCAATACCCTGAGCCTGATCAATACCTCACAACTGGGCGGATTTCCGGCGTGGAAAACGAACAATGTCACCGCCATTGCGGTCGGAAAAAACCTGACGTTCTATGTGGCACTGAACGACATCAAGAAAGGTGAAGAACTCTTGGTGGACTATGGGTTGTCCTATCAACCGATACCGGACATGGCCATCAAGCCGGACCCTGGTCCCTGAATGCTCAGGCGCCGAAGCAGAGACGTCCCTTGATCATTCGGCGGGTTTGAACTGGCTTTCATCCTGATGTTATTCCGGGCACAAAAAAGCGGCGCTTCAAGCGCCGCTTTTCATTTATGGGTGATTACCAACGGTTGCCACGTCCATTGTGGTCGCCGCGCCCACTGTGGCGATCGTAGTTTCCACGACCGCGATGATCGTTGTCCCAACCGCCGCGACGGTGGCCATCCCAATGCCCGCGATCATTGCCGTGCCAGCGACGGCTTTCGTAGTGACGCGGGGCCGGTTGATAGTAACGCGGCGCCGATTGGTAATAGCGCGGTTGCTGGTAATACCGCGGGGCTGGCTGGTAATAGCGTGGCTGCGCGTAATACCTGCTGCCACCGTTGTAATACGTGCCACCCGTGTTGTAGTAGGCCGGTGCAGGTGAGGTGTAGACCTCTGAGCTGTAATACGAGTCCGCGTAAGAGTACGGGACGCAACCGGCAACGGAAAACATCAACGCAGCAAGCAGAAGAATTCGTCTATACATGGCGGCCTCCTGGACCGCGGGTTGGCCACACCAGCGACGCTGGCAGGCGACAGTCATTTAATCGGTGACTGTCGAAAAATCAGACAGCGTTTTCGGCATCTGGTGCGTTCCCGCAACAAGTTGAAACAAGTGATCTATGAAACCTTGTTCATCCACAAAAGCGTCGTTATTCAGCCGCTGATTAATGGTGCCCACCGTGATATCCGCCGCCGTGATAACTCCGTCCGTAACCGCCTCGATGCCAACGGCGCAAACCATCAGATCAGCGGCAAACACGCTGCATCACGGTGCAGCCGCGCACCAACTCAAAGCGCCTCAGCGCCCTCGCCGCCAACCCGATGCGACCCGCGTGCCCGTGCCAGAGCGCCTGACGCGACTTGGCACGCGTCTCGCTTTAGCAAACCTGTGCAGGAGTCATCACAGGTTCGCGGCACCACAATTTGCAATGGCTGACTAGGGTTCCGGCTCGCGATCGCGAGTGGCTGGTCCGAGAGTTGGCGACCTCCAGTTGAGGTTACACGGCGGGACAAAAGCCCGGGAGACAAGCCACCGTTCGCGGTGCCGCGTTGCCTTCCTGTCCGCCCTTGATCAACTGGAGAATCGACCATGACCCGACTACGTTTGCCCGCCCTGCTCGCCGCCGCATTTGCCGCGCTCATCAGCAGCCAAACCCCCGCCGCTCAGAAGGATCACTTCAGCGTGTGCTGGACGATTTACGCCGGCTGGATGCCCTGGGAATACGCCGGCAGCCAGGGCATCGTCGACAAATGGGCGAAGAAGTACGGGATCAAGATCGACGTCGTGCAGCTCAACGACTACGTCGAATCGATCAACCAGTACACCGCCGGCCAGTTCGACGGCTGCACCATGACCAACATGGATGCGCTGACCATTCCGGCCGCTGGCGGCGTCGACAGCACCGCGCTGATCGTCAGCGATTTCTCCAACGGCAACGACGGCATCGTCCTCAAGGGCGACGGCAAGAAAGTCGCCGACCTCAAGGGCATGGACGTCAATCTGGTCGAGCTGTCGGTCTCGCACTACCTGCTGGCTCGCGCACTGGACTCGGTCGATCTGACCGAAAAAGACCTGAAAGTGGTCAACACTTCCGACGCCGATATCTCTGCCGCCTTCAACACCGAGCAGGTCAACGCCGTGACCACCTGGAACCCGATGCTCTCGGACATCAAGGCCAAACCGGGCGTGACCGAAGTGTTCAACTCCAGCCAGATCCCCGGCGAAATCATGGACATGATGGTGGTCAACAGCGCCACCCTCAAAGACAACCCGGCGCTGGGCAAAGCGCTGACCGGGGCGTGGTTCGAAGTGGTCGAGCTGATGAACGCCAAGAACGCTGCAAGCAAAGCCGCACTGGAACACATGGCCAAGGCCTCGGGCACGGATCTGGCCGGATTCCAGGCGCAACTCGACACCACCAGATTGTTCGCCACACCGAGCGAAGCGCTGAGTTTCGCCACCAGCAAGCAACTGCCGGAAACCATGCGCAAGGTCGCCGAATTCTCCTTCCAGCACGGCTTGCTCGGCGAAGGCGCGAAAGACACCAGCGCGGTCGGCATGGCCTTCGCCAACGGCGTGACCAGTGGCGATACCGGCAACCTCAAGCTGCGTTTCGATCCGACCTACGTGCAGATGGCCGCCGACGCCAAGCTGTAAGCCACGGAGGATTTGGCCATGCGCCTGATCAATCGCCACCCGGATCGCCCCAGTCGCCTGTTGCTGGTGATCCTGCCGTTCGCTTTGCTGCTGTTCGCCTACTTCATGGGCTCGGCCGAGCGCCTGGCGGACAACCCCAACGACAAGCTGCTGCCCAGCGCCGTACAGATGAGCGACGCGGTAAAACGTCTGGCCTTCAATGCCGACAGCCGCACCGGTGACTACCTGTTGTGGCAGGACACCGCGTCGAGTCTGCGGCGTCTGGCCATCGGCCTCGGCATCGCCGCACTGGCCGGGCTGTGCCTGGGCATCGCCGCCGGCACGCTGCCGCTGTTCGGCGCGCCGTTGTCGCCACTGCTGACGGTGCTATCGATGGTGCCGCCGCTGGCGATTCTGCCGATTCTGTTCATCGTTTTCGGTCTGGGCGAGTTGTCGAAAGTCATGCTGATCGTGATCGGCATCACCCCGGCCCTCGCTCGCGATCTGGAACAGCGCGCGCGGGAGATTCCCGTCGAACTGCTGATTAAGGCGCAGACCCTCGGCGCCTCGACCTGGACGCTGATGCTACGGGTGGTGTTGCCGCAACTGCTGCCACGCTTGCTGATCTCGTTGCGGCTAATGCTCGGTTCAGCGTGGCTGTTCCTGATTGCCGCCGAAGCGATCGCCTCCACCGACGGCCTCGGCTACCGGATTTTTCTGGTACGCCGCTATCTGGCGATGGACGTGATTCTGCCGTACGTGGTGTGGATCACCCTACTCGCCTGGTTGATGGATTGGGGCCTGAAATACCTGACCCGTCGCGCCTTCCCCTGGTATGAGGGGGCGGCCAAATGAGCTTCATCACCGTGAAAAACGTCTGGCAGCAATACGCCGATCAAGTGGTGCTGGAAGGCTTGAACCTGAGCGTCAACGAGGGTGAATTCTGCACTTTGGTCGGCGCGTCCGGTTGCGGCAAATCGACCTTCCTGCGCTTGCTGCTCGGCCAGGAAACGGCGAGTCGCGGCGAGATTCTGCTCGACGGTCAAGCGCTGGCCAGCGAACCGGATGCCAGCCGTGGCGTGGTGTTCCAGCGCTACTCGGTATTCCCGCATTTGAGCGTGCTGGACAACGTCGCCCTCGGCCTCGAACTGCCGCGTGCGCCGCTGATCGGTCGGTTGTTCGGCAGCGCCAAACGTGATGCGCGCGAACAGGCCGCGGCATTGCTCGACAAAGTCGGCCTCGGTCACGCGCTCGACAAATACCCGGCGCAGCTGTCCGGCGGGATGCAGCAACGCTTGGCGATAGCCCAGGCGCTGATCATGAAACCGCGGGTGTTGCTGCTCGACGAGCCATTCGGCGCGCTCGATCCGGGTATCCGCAAAGACATGCACGCGTTGCTGCTGGAGCTGTGGCGCGAGACCCAGTTGACCGTGTTCATGGTCACTCATGACCTGTCCGAAGGCTTCAGCCTCGGCACCCGTCTGCTGGTGTTCGACAAGGTCCGCCTCGACCCGCACGCCCCCGGCGCCTATGGCGCGCGCATCACCTACGACATCCCTTTGAACAGCGACCGCCGCGCCCAACGCGCCGCCGTCGACGCCTTGCCGTTGCCACTGGCAGGCGCCCTTCGCACCGCTTGAGAGGACTGCTCCGATGAATAAACCGATGACTGATTCAACCCAACTGTTCCCACCCTTCGCCGAAGAAATGCTCCCCGGTGGCGGCCACCGTTCCTTCGTATTGAAGCGCGGCCAATTGCTGCGCCTGACCGATCTGCGCGGCGGCGCCAACGTCAGCCTGACCCTGCTCAACGCCAATGAAAAAACCGAGCGGCTGAACCTGCCCGACAGCCTCAAATGCCAACACACCGCCAAACTCACCAGCGGCCACTGCCTGTACTCGGACATGGGCCGCGTACTCGCCGCAATCACTGCCGACACCTGCGGCTGGAGCGACAGCCTCGGCGGCGTGCTCTGCGCCGAAGAGGTCGCACAAAAGTACGGCCAGGGTCGCTATCAGGAACTGCGCAACGGCTTCTTCCGCAATGGCACCGACAACCTGCTGGTGGAACTCGGCAAGTGGGGTCTGGGCCTCTCCGATCTGTTGATGACGCTCAATCTGTTCAGCCGGGTGAATGTCGATGAGGCTGGACGCTTTCACTTCATCGTGGGCAATTCCAAGGCTGGCGATTACATCGAGTTGTACGCGCCAATGGACACGCTGGTGGTGCTCACCGCGCTGCAACACCCGATGGATCCGGCGCCCGAATACGCACCCAAACCACTGAAGTTGAGCTGGATGAACGCCGACGCCAGCGTCGCCGAACACTGCCGCACCTCGCGCCCGGAAAATGAGCGCGGCTTTATCAACACCGACCGTTTGTTCGCCTGAGGATCGCTGCCATGTCAGTTGCTATCGCCACTTCGCAAAAACAACCCGACGCTGCGGTGTACCGCGCCACGATCCCGGCCGGTGAGCCTTGGCTGATGGAGGTCAAGGCTGGCCAGACCCTGCGCATTCTCGACCTGGAAGGCAATCAGGCCGTCGATACCTTGTTCTACAGCCTCGCCAATCCCAAGGAACGCTACGACGTGCAGCGTACCTTGCGTCGACAGAACAGCGTCTACCTGAGCACCGGCAGCGTGCTCTATTCCAACCTCGGCCACGCGATGCTGACCATCGTCGCCGACACCTGCGGACGCCACGACACCCTCGGCGGTGCGTGCGCACAAGAGAGCAACACCGTGCGCTACGCCCTGGAAAAACGCTACATGCACAGCTGCCGCGACAACTATCTGCGCGCCTGCGTCCACGACGGACGCTTGGGCAAAGGCGACATCGGGCCGAACATCAATTTCTTCATGAATGTGCCGGTCACGGCGGATGGCGGGCTGACCTTCGAGGACGGGATTTCGGCGCCGGGCAAGTACGTCGACTTGCGCGCGGAGATGGATGTGATCGTGTTGATTTCCAACTGTCCGCAATTGAACAACCCGTGCAACGCCTACAACCCGACACCTGCGGAGCTGCTGGTATGGAACTGAACATCAGCCGTTTGCGCCGTTGGCTTTTTGCCCTGTGCCAGGCCCGTTCCGGCCAGTGCTTGAAATCCCCCAAACATCCCTGATCAAAATGTGGGAGCGAGCTTGCTCGCGAAGGCGTCGCATCAGAAACATCAATGCTGACTGACACATCGCATTCGCGAGCAAGCTCGCTCCCACAGGGGATCTGTAGTGATTTGAAGTCGGTGTTTTTTCATCCGGGACGGCCCGGATGTCTGTCGAAAAACGGCGGGACGGCCCGCTTCCCCTCCAGGGGTTATGCCATGTTCGAAAAAGTCCTCATCGCCAACCGTGGCGCCATCGCCTGCCGCATCCTGCGCACCCTCGCTTCACTGCAGGTCAAAGGCGTGGCCGTGTATTCCGAAGCCGACGCGGCCAGCCTGCACCTCCTGCACGCCGACGAAGCCCACAGCCTCGGTGAAGGCGCCGCCGCCGGCACCTATCTGGCGGTCGACAAAATCCTCGCCATCGCCAAGCAAAGCGGCGCCACGGCGATCCATCCCGGCTACGGATTTCTCTCGGAAAACGCTGCGTTCGCCGAAGCCTGTGAAGCGCAGAACATCGCCTTCATCGGCCCGACGCCGGAACAACTTCGCGTGTTCGGACTCAAACACACCGCCCGCGCGCTGGCCAAACAGCACGGCGTGCCCCTGCTCGAAGGCACCGAACTGCTCGACAGCCTCGACGCCGCGCTGATTGCCGGTGAACAGGTCGGCTACCCGGTGATGCTGAAAAGCACCGCCGGTGGTGGCGGTATCGGCATGCGCGTGTGCCGCAGTGCCAGTGAATTGAGCGAATCCTTCGAGGCGGTGAAACGCCTTGGTCAGAACAACTTCAGCGACGCCGGGGTGTTCATCGAGAAGTACATCCAGCGCGCCCGGCATCTGGAAGTTCAAGTGTTCGGCGACGGGCTCGGTGAGGTCATCGCCCTCGGCGTGCGTGACTGCTCGGTGCAGCGGCGCAATCAGAAAGTCCTCGAAGAAACCCCGGCGCCGAACCTGCCGGACGGCATGGCCGATGAGCTGTGCGCAGCGGCGATCAAACTGGCGAAAGCGGTGAACTATCGCAGCGCCGGCACGGTGGAATTCGTCTTCGACAGCGAGGCGCAGCGTTTTTATTTTCTCGAAGTGAACACGCGGTTGCAGGTGGAGCACGGCATCACTGAACAGGTGTGGGGCGTCGACCTGGTGCGTTGGATGGTTGAGCTGGCGGCGGGTGAACTGCCGCCGCTGAGCGAGTTGTATGAGGCGTTGCAACCTGAAGGCCATGCGATTCAGGCGCGGCTTTATGCGGAAGATCCGGGGCGCGATTTTCAGCCGAGCCCGGGCCTGCTGACGGCGGTGGAATTCCCGCCGGCCAACGGCATTCAACTGCGCATCGATACCTGGGTTGAGGCTGGCTGCGAGATCCCGCCGTATTTCGATCCGATGATTGCCAAAGTCATCACCTGGGCGCCGACCCGCGAACAGGCGCGTGCCGAGCTGCATCAAGCGTTGGGCGCCAGCCTGTTGTACGGCGTGGAAACCAACCGCGATTACCTGCGGCAGATTCTCCTCGACACGCCTTTCGCCAGCGGCGAGCCGTGGACCCGTTGCCTGGAAGGTCTGGTCTATCGCGCCAACACTTTCGAAGTGCTCAGCGCCGGCACGCAAACCAGCGTGCAGGACTATCCCGGCCGCCTCGGTTACTGGGCCGTTGGTGTGCCGCCGTCAGGGCCGATGGACAGCCGCGCCCTGCGTCTGGGCAACCGTCTGCTCGGCAATGCTGAAGGTGCGGCGGCGCTGGAAATCACCATGAGCGGGCCGTTGCTGCGTTTCAATTGTGAAGCGGTGATCGCGGTGACCGGCGCGCCGATTGCCTTGACGCTTGAAGGCACAAGCGTGCCGATGAACACCGCGCTGCTGATCCCGGCGGGCGCGACGTTGCATCTGGGCAGCATCAGTGGCGCGGGGGCGCGCAGTTATCTGTGCCTGCGCGGCGGCTTGCAGGTGCCGGATTATCTGGGCAGTAAAAGCACTTTCACTCTGGGTCAGTTTGGTGGGCATGGTGGTCGGGCGTTGCGTGCCGGTGATGTGTTGCATATCCCTGCGCTGACTGACCGCAGTGCTGGTCAGCAACTGGCCGAACAGCACATCACCGCGTTGCCGGCGGTGCGGCAGATTCGGGTGATTTACGGCCCGCACGGCGCACCGGAATATTTCACCGAAAATTACATCGGCACTTTCTTTGAAACCCAGTGGGAAGTGCACTTCAACTCCAGCCGCACCGGTGTTCGCCTGATCGGGCCGAAGCCGGAATGGGTGCGGGCCGACGGTGGCGAGGCCGGGTTGCATCCGTCGAATATTCACGACAATCCGTACGCCATCGGCGCGGTGGATTTTACCGGTGACATGCCGGTGATCCTCGGCCCGGACGGCCCGAGTCTTGGCGGGTTTGTCTGCCCGGTGACGGTGATCGAAGCGGATCTGTGGCAGCTTGGACAGCTCAAGGCTGGCGATAGAATCCAGTTCATCCCCGTCGACCTCAAGACCGCACGCGATCTCGCCCTGAAATGGGATCTCCCCTGTGGGAGCGAGCCTGCTCGCGAAGAGGCCGTGTCAGTCAACATTGATGTGTCTGGCACACCGCATTCGCGAGCAAGCTCGCTCCCACAGGGTTTGGTGTCGCCTGTGGTGTTGGAGTTGGGTCAGGGTGATCAGCGGCTTGTTGCGCGGGTTTCCGGGGATACTCATCTGTTGCTGGAAATCGGCGAGCCGGAACTGGATCTCGTCCTGCGCTTCCGCGCTCACGCCCTGATGCAGGCACTGGAACTCAAATCCTTGCACGGCGTGATCGACCTCACCCCCGGCATTCGCTCGCTGCAAATCCACTACCAGCCCGAGCAACTGCCGCTGGCCGATCTGCTCGGCATCATTGCCGGCGAGTGGGACGCGGTGTGCGCCACCAACGACCTGCAAGTACCGTCGCGCATCGTCCATTTGCCGCTGTCGTGGGACGACCCGGCCTGCCAGTTGGCCATCGAGAAATACATGACCACCGTGCGCAAGGACGCGCCGTGGTGCCCGAGCAATCTGGAGTTCATCCGCCGCATCAACGACCTGCCGAACCTCGACGAAGTGCAGCGCACGGTGTTCGATGCGAGCTATCTGGTGATGGGGCTTGGCGACGTTTACCTCGGTGCGCCAGTGGCCACGCCGCTGGATCCGCGCCATCGCTTGATCACGACCAAATACAACCCGGCACGCACCTGGACCGCCGAGAATTCGGTAGGCATCGGCGGCGCCTACATGTGCGTGTACGGCATGGAGGGCCCCGGCGGTTATCAGTTTGTCGGGCGCACCTTGCAGATGTGGAACCGCTATCGCGAAGTCGCCGCGTTCGACGGCAAACCGTGGCTGCTGCGCTTCTTCGATCAGATTCGTTTCTACCCGGTCAGCGCCGAAGAACTGCTGCGCATTCGCCGCGATTTTCCGCTGGGGCGTTTCGAGCTGAACATCGAACACAGCCAGCTCAACCTCGCCGAGTATCAGGCGTTTCTCAATCGTGAAGCCGAAGGCATCAGCGCCTTTCGCGTCCAGCAACAGGGTGCCTTCAACGCCGAGCGCGAACGCTGGATCGCCAGCGGTCAGGCGCATTTCGACAGCGAAGAAGCCGTGGCGGAGTCCAGCGAAAACGCGCCGCTAGCCGACGGAGAACACAGCGTCGACAGCCACATTGCCGGCAATCTCTGGCAAGTGCAGGTCGAGGCCGGCAGCCGTGTTGCTGCGGGGGATGTGCTGGTGATTCTCGAGTCGATGAAGATGGAAATCCCGGTACTCGCGCCGATGGCCGGGGTGGTGCGCGAGATCCGCGTGCAGCCCGGTTCGGCGGTACGTGCCGGACAACGGGTCGCGGTGCTGGAACTCGACTGAAGCCAATTGGATAAGGATCAACTCATGAATCTGCAACTCGATGTTCTGCGCCAGGCCTATCGCAATGGCGACACCACACCGCGCCAACTGCTGGCGAAACTGCGCGAGAAAGCTACCGCGCTGAACCCGGATTATCACCTGTTCATTCATCTGCTCAGCGTCGTTGAACTGGAGCCCTATCTGGCAGCCCTCGACGGCCGCGACCTCGACAGTCTGCCGCTGTATGGCGTGCCGTTTGCGATCAAGGACAACATTGATCTGGCCGGTATTCCCACCACCGCCGCGTGCCCGGATTTTGCTTACGTGCCGGAGCGCTCGGCGACCATCGTCGAGCAGTTGATCGCCTTGGGGGCGATACCGCTGGGCAAGACCAATCTCGATCAATTTGCCACGGGCCTCAACGGCAGCCGCTCCCCTTACGGTGCGTGCCCGAACAGCGTGCTGACGGAATATCCGTCCGGCGGTTCCAGCGCCGGCTCGTCGCTGGCGGTGGCGCTGGGCGTGGCGAGTTTTGCCTTGGGCACCGACACCGCAGGCTCCGGTCGGGTGCCGGCGGCGCTGAATAATCTGGTTGGATTGAAGGCGAGCAAAGGTCTGATCTCTACCGCCGGTGTGCTGCCGGCGTGTCGTACGCTGGATTGCGTGACCACGTTTACCGCGACGGCGCGTGAGGCCAGTCAGTTGCTGGCGTTGACGGCAAAAGTTGATCCGCGCGATGAGTACAGCCGTCGCAATCCATCGTGGAATGACGGCTCGGCGTTTGGTGCGCCACGGGCGTTTCGTTTCGGTGTGCCGCGTACGCAGGATCTTGAGTTTTTCGGTTGCGTCGAAGGGCCGCTGTTGTTCGGCGACGCCATCGACCGGCTCGAGGCCTTGGGTGGCGAAGCGGTTGAACTGGATCTGTCGCCATTCCTTGAAGCCGCGCGTTTGCTTTACGAAGGGCCGTGGGTTGCCGAGCGCTACAGCGTGGCGGGTGAGTTGATGGAGAAAAATCCCGAGGCCGTTTTACCGGTGATCCGCGCCGTGCTGGCCAAGGCCCCAGCGGTGACCGGCGTGCAGACCTTCCGCGCGCAGTATCGGCTGCAAGCCTTGAAAGCGTTGTGCGATAAGGCACTCGAAGACCTCGACTGCGTACTGACCCCGACCATCGGCCGCCCGGTGACGCTGGCCGAGCTGCACGCGGAACCGGTGTTGCGCAACTCGGAACTGGGTTACTACACCAACTTCATGAACCTACTCGACTACGCCGCCGTCGCCGTGCCGAGCGGGTTTATGGCCAATGGATTGCCGTGGGGCGTGACGCTGTTTGGCCGGGCGTTCACCGATCAGTATCTGCTGAGCGTGGCCGATGCGCTGCAGCGTCAGCTCGATTCGGAGTTGCCGACACCTGCGAACGTTGCGCGCCATGATCGCGCACGCATCGTCGTGTGTGGCGCGCATCTGCAAGGGTTGGCGTTGAACTGGCAACTGACCCAGCGGGGTGGACGCTTGATGGAGACGACGTTGAGTTCGCCGGATTATCAACTGTATGCATTGGCTGGCGGCCCGCCATTGCGGCCGGGAATGGTGCGGGTCAAGGATGGCGGTTTGGCGATTGCAGTGGAAGTGTGGGAGTTGCCGAGCAGTGAATTGGGCTCGTTCCTCACCGGGATTCCGGCGCCGCTGGGATTGGGCAAGGTGCAACTGGCCGATGGACGCTGGGAGAGCGGGTTTATCTGCGAGCCGTATGGTCTGGAAGGGGCGCTGGACATCAGCCATTTGGGGGGATGGCGGGCGTATCTGGAAACTCGGAGCTGATCCATAAACCAGCCCTCACCCTCTCCCGGAGGGAGAGGGGGCTGACCGAGGTGTCTTTTAGAGAGTTGCCATTCGGTGATACCGAGCCGAACACAATATTTGAATTCACCACAATTTAGCCCCCCTCTCCCTCCGGAGAGGGCTGGGGTGAGGGAGCTATCCTTCTGACTGACACACCCTCTGCGTCATATTCCCCGCCATTTCAGGCATAAATCCCGCAGTCTTTTCCCGACCACCCCACTAGAATGCATGCCATCGGGCCACTGCCAACGGAACTGCCATGCCGCTTCGTTCTCCCCTGTACTCGCAACGCTCGCTGGTCCTGACGCTGATCGCCCTGCTCGGCGCCGGGTTCCTCGCCACGTCGTTGCTGAGCTACTACGCCTCCCGCGCGTCGATCCGCGACAACATCGTCAACACTGAACTGCCGCTGACGTCCGACACGGTCTACTCGGAAATCCAGAAAGACCTGGTCCGGCCGATCCTGATTTCCTCGATGATGTCCCGCGATACCTTCATGCGCGACTGGGTAGTCAACGGCGAGCAAAACTCCGAGCAGATGACCCGTTACCTCGACGAGGTCATGACCCACTACGGCGCCTACACCGCGTTCTTCGTCTCCAACAGCACGCACACCTACTACCACGCCAAAGGCGTGCTCAAGCAGGTCAAGGTCGATGAACCGCGCGACGCCTGGTACTTCCGCGTGCGCGACATGAAGGACCCGTACGAGATCAACGTCGACCCGGATCTGGCCAACAAGGACAACCTGACCTTCTTCATCAACTACAAGGTTTACGACTACCACAACCGTTTCATCGGTGCCGCAGGCGTGGGTCTGACCGTGGATGCGGTGATCAAGCTGATCGACAAGTATCAACAGCGCTATCAACGCAGCGTGTACTTCGTCGACACCTTCGGCCGACTGGTGTTGACCGGCGCCGAGGGCGGCCCGGAAGGCGCTCGCATCGGCCAGAGTCTCGGCGAACTCGAGAGCATGAAAAGTCTGGTCAGCCAGTTACCGAAACCGCACAGCGGCAGTTATGAATACTCCGCCCACGGTCAGGGGCACTTTCTCAACGTGCGGTTTATTCCAGAGTTGAACTGGTACCTGTTCGTGGATAAACGCGAAGACGGCGCTTTGAGCGAAATCCGTCATTCGCTGTATCTGAATCTGCTGATCTGCCTGCTGGTGACGCTGATTGTGCTGGCACTGCTCAACCGCGTGATCAAACGCTATCAAAGCAAAATCCAGGCGCAGGCCACCCTCGACAGCCTCACCGAACTGCCGAATCGCCGTGGCTTCGATATTCTCGCTGTGCAAGCCCTGCACGAAGCGCAACGCGAAACCAGACCACTGACCGCGTTGCTGCTCGACCTCGATCACTTCAAAGTGTTGAACGACACCTATGGGCACATGGCCGGCGATCAGGTATTGATCGGTTTTGCCCGCGATCTGCAAAGTTGCCTGCGTCACGCCGACATCGTTTGCCGCTGGGGCGGTGAGGAATTTATCGTTTTGCTGAAGGACACCGACGGCGACACCGGTCAGAAAATTGCCGAGAAGATCCGTCAACACGTCGAACAGCACGAATATGCCTACGACGGCCACCGCCTCAATCTGACGGTGAGCATCGGCGCCACCACCCTGCAACGCGATGACACCTTGCACAGCCTGCTATCACGGGCCGATCATGCGATGTATCGGGCCAAACACACCGGCCGCAACCGCACCTGCGTGGAAATGCCTCACTCGACCTATGCCTGATTCTGACGTTAAACCCGACCATTGCCCCGCCTGCGGCGCCCGCAATGACTGCAGCCTCGCCGACCCGCGCACCGCCGACCGCGAATGCTGGTGCTATGGCGTGAGCATTGACCCGGCGGTGCTCGACGCCCTGCCGCCAGAACTGCGCAACCAGTCCTGCCTGTGCCCGCGTTGCGCGCAGGTCGAGGCGCAACTGCAAGCGGCCAAGCGCTCGATCCCGTAAGATGCGCCGCCCTTCAATCATCGAACTCTGAACATGCGCGTCGACCGTTTTCTCAGCAACTTGCCCCGCTACAACCGTCAGCAGGTTCGCCTGTTGCTGGTGGAAAAGCGCGTGCGGGTTGACGGAAAAGTCGTCAGCGATCCGCACAGCGAAGTGCTGGAATTCAGCCGTGTCGAAGTCGATGACGAAGTCCTGCAAAATGGCAAACCGGCGCGCTATTTCATGCTGCACAAGCCACCGGGCTGCGTCAGCGCCACTCGCGATCCGCAGCATCCGACCGTGCTCGACCTGATCGATGAGCCGGACAAGGACGACCTGCACATCGCCGGACGCCTGGACTTCAACACCACCGGTCTGATGCTGATCACCAACGACGGCGCGTGGTCGCGACGCCTGACCCAGCCGCAGACCAAACTGCCGAAGATCTATTACGTCGAGACCGAGCAGGAGATTGACGCGCAATATGCGAGCACTTTTGCCGAGGGGATCTACTTCGCCTTCGAGGACCTGACCACGCAGCCAGCGCAACTGGAGCTGCTCGGGCCACGATCGGCGCGGCTGAGCATCGTCGAGGGACGTTACCATCAGGTGAAGCGCATGTTTGGTTTCTTCAACAACAAAGTCCTGCGCCTGCACCGCGAATCCATGGGTCTTCTGCACCTCGATAACGCGCTAAAACCGGGCGAGTACCGTGCTTTGCGCACCGAAGAGATCCATTTGTTCTAAGCCGGCGACCGCTCAGCAGAAGTTGTCGAACAATTTACCAACGGCACTTGCGCGATCACGACTCCCCTGCTTGAATCAGGACGTCGGCCAGATTGTGACCGACGAGTCACAACATGCATCCAAGAAACTTTTTGCCGGTAGAGAGCCTTCAAGGCTCCGCCTCAGCCGGCAGACTGCCCGCCAATAACAACACCCGTCGACCGCAGTCATGGATCGACATGGGCCAAGCAAATTCCAGGCGTATGCCTACCTGTCACAAAGCTCGTGCAATCTCTATTTGCGCGCATACCCGCTTGCTTGCCAGGAGTCTTATGACATGAGGCCAGAAATCGCTGTGCTGGATATACAGGGTCAGTATCGGGTTTACACGGAGTTCTATCGCGCAGACGCCGCAGAAAAGACCATCATCCTGGTCAACGGCTCGATGGCCACGACTGCGTCGTTTGCACAGACTGTGAAAAACCTGCACCCGCAATTCAACGTGGTCTGCTACGACCAGCCCTACGCGGGCCGGTCAAAAGCCCACAACCGCCACGAGAAACATCTGACGAAGGACGTCGAAGGGCAGATTCTGCTCGAGCTGATCGACCACTTCGCCGCCGAACACGTGCTGTCGTTCTCCTGGGGCGGCGCCGCGACCCTGGTCGCCCTCGCCCACCAGCCACGGCGCATCGAACGGGCCGTGATCAGCTCGTTCTCGCCGGTGATCAACGCGCACATGCTCGATTACCTCGAACGCGGTGTCGACTACCTCGGCCAGCGCGACGGCGACCGCGTCGGCCACCTGGTCAACAACACCATCGGCAAACACCTGCCGTCCCTGTTCAAGCGCTTCAACTATCGCCACGTCAGCAGTTTGGCCGAGCACGAATACGGGCAGATGCACTTCCACATCAGCGACGTGCTGCACAGCGATCGGCAGTGCTATCTGAATGCAGCAAAAAAGATCAACGTGCCAGTGCTGTTTCTAAACGGCGAATGGGACGAATACACCGCAGCCGAAGACGCACGCCTGTTCGGCAACCACGTGGCGCAGAGCACGTTCACCACGCTGCAAGCCACCGGGCACTTTCTCGACATGGAGCACAAGGCCGCCTGCCGCGATAGCCAGAACGCCCTGCTCGGCTTTCTGAAACCGGCACAGCAGACCAGCCGAACGCGTTACTCGTTTGTTCAGGATCAACATGCACTGGCAATTTGAAAGAGAGTCGTCGCGAGCGAGTCTGTGAGGTTGGGATTCTGCTTTACGCACCACAGTGCTCGCCCGCGATTGACCATTTTCAGTGATTTAAAGCGTTCACGAGTAAAAGAAAAACTTCAAATCCGTGGCCGAGTCTGGTACAAAGTCAGCCGCTCTGAGCGGGTATAGTTTAATGGTAGAACAGTAGCTTCCCAAGCTTCCGACGAGGGTTCGATTCCCTCTACCCGCTCCACTCAATTTTTGTCTCACGTTGTTTTTTTTGACGGGGGATGCAGGAACAGCAAAAACCGGCCTATAGGGCCGGTTTTTTTGTGGCTGGGATTTGAGGTTGGTCATTTGGGTAGCGCCGAACCTTTCAGCAACACTTCGTTGATTGCAGATTCGCCAGTCCCCTCTACGCTTCGTTTTCTCTAATGACAACAAGTGCAGTCTGTTCAAGGGAATGATCTACACGTGGCGCTCGGTACAGAAAACCCGGAGCACACGGCAAATCACTGCTCACTCTAAGAGGTTGCGCTCTCAGTGCAGGAAGATAAAAGGCAGGGAATGACGGAAGAGGAGCAGACCATCTGGGATGGTGCAATCAAGTTTGCTCGATCAAACAAGAAAGCTATCGGTAAGCGGCTAACCGATCAGACCACCTATCCTCCCGAAAAAGAACCTGTTTCGGTATTCATGGCAGGTTCGCCGGGCGCTGGTAAAACAGAGGCATCATTAGCCCTGCTGAACCTCTTCTCCGATACCCCCATCCTGCGAATCGATCCAGACGAACTCAGAAACGAATTTGAAGCCTATCAAGGTGGCAATGCCTGGCTTTTCCAAGGAGCCGTTTCAATTCTCGTCGGAAAGCTGATTGACCTTGCCCTGGAGCGAAAACAGTCTTTCCTACTGGACGGGACGCTTTCAAATATAGAGATAGCGAGGAAAAATGTGCAGCGCTGCCTCGACAAAGGGAGGTTTGTGCAAATTCTCTACGTCTATCAAGACCCTAGCCTTGCCTGGTCCTTCGTCAGAGCCCGTGAGGAAGCCGAAGGACGCAGAATTCGACCAGAGCATTTCGTCGACCAATACTTCGCAGCACGTGACGTGGTAAACACCCTTAAGCTAGAGTTTGGTAAGGATCTTCATGTCGATTTGCTTGTGAAGCACATTGATAATTCTGGACGCCTCTACAAGGCTGGCGTCGACAAGATCGACTACCATATCCCCGAGAAGCATACGAGACACGACCTGATGGCCATGCTTGGGATCAATGACGGAGCAACCCCATGAAACTCGGATCCACAAAGGAGTCCACGAGTCCTTTCGCAGACTTCATTCGGAATGCGAAATCGGAAGAGAAGAAGCGCGTTTACAGTGAAGTGCTCACCGAAGCTACCAAGAAACAGAATGAAGTGATGTCGGCGGCGCGTGAAAAGCAGGCGTGATTACCTTACTGAATTTTAAAAAAAGCCCGGCAAAGTGCCGGGCTTTTTCATTCAGGTATTTACCGTTCCTCACTGTCTATTCCGGTTTTTAACCGTTTGGCCCGTTGCAGAACCATTCAGAAACTCACCGTTGATTGCAGATACGCCATCCCCCTTTACCCTTTGATCTCTCTAACGATAAGAAGCGCTGCGTGCTCAAGGGGATGATCTAGATGCTCTATCCAATCGCAATGTCTGCCAGTGACGGTGAATGTGCCTGGGGTGTTGAGGTGCCGGATCTGCCGGGGTGTTTTTCTGCAGGAGAGGATCAAGAGGATGCCATTGAGATGGCAAAGGCTGCCATAGAGGCCCACATCGAGATTCTGGCCGAAAGTGGTGCAGCCATTCCGGTCGCAGGCAAACTTGGAACTCACTTTTCCAATCCGAAATACGCAGGCTGCGTTTGGGCGTTGGTGGACGCAGATGTCGGTCGGTGCCTCGGGAGTCCTCAAGAAGTGAGTATTACGCTACCGGGCTACCTGCCGGAGCGCATTGATCTTCACGTTCACCATCATCCGGAGGAGAAGAATCGTTCGGCGTTTTTGACATCGGCGGCGTTGCGGATGTTGGCGCCTTGAATCATGAATGTCTGTAGCCGCAACTACAAAAAACCGGCCTTTAGAGCCGGTTTTTTTGGGGCTGCTACAAATCGACGATTTTGTGATTACCCCGCAGGCACAACCTTATCCAGGGCCTGATTCACCGCCAATTCGCCCAACATGACAACCTGCGCGATGCCGAGTGCAGTCTTGCGGTGCGAGGTGTCGAGTTGTGCGGCGAAGTTGTTGAGCAGGGTGGTGGCCGAGCCGAGGGTTTCGCTGGCGTTGGCCAACAGGGATTCGGTGTCGTATTTCGGGTTGGCGAGGTACATCGGTTCGGGTTCGTGGGTGGAACCCATGATTCTGGCCGTGGGGCTGAGGTAGTGGTCGAGGGCGCGTTCGGCGGCTTCGTGGAATTTCTTTGAATTGGGTGATTCGTAGGGGGATGCCGGATCGGTTTCCGGCGGATTTGGCGTTACTTTGAACATTTGGTGTATTCCAAAATAGGGCTACGACCATTCCGCTGCTACACGAAAGGGTGGCGGCTGTACGCAAGTTAGCAGACCGGGCGAATCCACCAAAATCCCGGCGCACCCGAGGGTGCCATGCGCACAGCCACCATAAAGCACAGGAGATCCTGGCTAAATGACGCTCGTACGATTTGGTGGAAACGCGTGGCTGCTAAACCCGATCACTGGAAATCAGTGACGCGAACCAAGTTACCGACCGCCCCCCAGGCGCACAAGCCGGCGGATTCTGGCGTAACGGTAGGCAACGGCGCAAGGATTTGTAGGCTTCAGGACGTAACACTGCACGCCTTTAAACACTTCGCTCGGAAGATGTTTACGCGGCGATAAAACATAGCGTTTTCCCCGACATTACAGACCCACAACACTCCACCGGTTTTCACCTCCCGCCCAACCGACTAGCATTTCCTCATCAACCACCACCCTCCCCCTGCGCGGCCATCGACGAATACGCGCCATCACTTTCGAGGGATTCCAATCGCGGCCACATTGCCGCTGACGACCGAACTCAAATGAGCACCTCACCATGACGCAAAACATTTACGACGATCCCGAATTCTTCCAGGGTTACAGCCAGATGAACCGTTCCATCCGCGGCCTCGACGCCGCGCCGGAGTGGCCGGCGCTCAAGGCGCTGTTGCCTTCCATGCATGGCCTGAACGTGGTGGATCTGGGCTGCGGTTATGGCTGGTTTAGCCGTTGGGCAATCGAGAGTGGCGCGGCGAGTGTGCTGGGGCTGGATGTTTCGGAAAAGATGCTGGAGCGGGCGCGGGAGACCACGACGGCGGTGAACATTCGTTATGAGCGCGGCGATATGGAACAGATCGACCTGCCCGCCTGCAGTTTTGATCTGGCTTACAGCTCACTGGCGCTGCACTACATCAAGGATCTGCCGGGGCTGTTTGCACACCTGTACACGGCACTGAAACCGGGTTCGCATTTCGTGTTTTCCATTGAGCATCCGATCTTTATGGCGCCGCGTAATCCGGGCTGGTTGATTGACGCTGAAGGCAACAAGCGTTGGCCGCTGGACAGTTATCAGTTGGAGGGTGAGCGGGTTACGAACTGGCTGGCTGAGGGCGTGATCAAGCAGCATCGTACGGTGGGGACGTTGCTCAATTCACTGATCGATGCGGGGTTCACGATTCGACATGTCAATGAATGGGGGCCGAGCGATGCGGAAGTGGCGGCGCAACCGGCGCTGGCGGAAGAGCGGGAGCGGCCGATGATGATGTTGGTGGCGGTGCAGCGCTGAACCCTCACCCTAACCCTCTCCCAAAGGGAGAGGGGACTGACCGCGGTGCCAGTACGATCTACGCCGACGTGAAAAATCGAGGCGAACTCAGGTTTTGGAAGCGACACGCATCGGCTCCCTCTCCCTCGGGAGAGGGCTGGGGTGAGGGGTCCGTCCGAAAGCGCACCAAAAATCTCCAGCCGAAAAACAGGCCCAATTTATTTCAGCGCGTCGCGACGATAAATAACCGTGGAAATGGCAACAGCACCGAGCCATCCGCCAACGCCGGATAATCCTTCCCGACCTCCGCCAGATACTGCTCCAGGTACTGCGCCTTTTCCGCCTCGGTCAGCGGATTCAAAAACGGAATCAACCCGCTCCCCTTGAACCACTCCACCACCCCCGCCGCCCCGCCTGACAGTTGATGGTGATAGGTCGTACGCCACACATCGACCCGCGCACAGTGTGGTCGCAGCATCGAAAAATAATCACTGGCGCTGGCCATGTCGGTACGCTGCCCCGCAGCGCCGGAAAGCTTGCTCGCCCACGGACCATTCGCGGCGACTTCACGCATCAAACGGTGGGAGGATTCATTGAGGTTGTCCGGCATCTGGATCGCCAAACTGCCACCCGCCGACAGCTTGCTGGCCAAAGTCGGCAACAACGTCGCGTGATCCGGCACCCACTGCAATACGGCATTAGCGAAGATCACATCAAACGGCCCTGCATCGGCCCACTTATCAATCTCGGCGACAGCGAAGCGCAGATCCGGCAAGCGCTTGCGAGCCGCGTCGATCATGTCTGCCGAGCTGTCCAGCCCGCTGACCTTCGCCCCCGGAAAACGCTGCACCAGCAGCTCCGTCGAGTTGCCGGGACCGCAACCGATATCGACCACTGTTCGCGCTTCAGGCGTGGGAATCGCCGCCAGCAGATCGCGGGCCGGGCGGGTGCGTTCATCTTCGAAAGCGACGTATTGTTTGGCGGACCAACTCATTGCGTTCTCCTGTCGGGGCATTTCAGCGATTCGTCACGATACAGGCAGCGTCGCGAGCAGTTCCAGTGCGAGACGTTGCAAAGAGTGTCTTCATGCTCATCAAAAAAACCGGCCTTGGGGGGCGGTTCTTTTATCAGTCGTAATAGCCGACCGTTTTCTTCAGATGATCCGAATACTCATAGATGTCATCAACTGAGCTGATCGCATGGCGGGTCTCATTTTTTTCTTCATCAAAGATTCCGATGTACTTCTGCGACCGGTTGAAATGCAGGCGGCAGATCGGTTTGCGATTGTTGTCATCCAGCAGAATCCCAAAATAGCTCTGAGTATCACGTTGAACAATTCGCTTGGCATCGACCACCGACCGAACCAAAGCACGAACGATGTGGTATCCCTCAAGCTCTTCCAGTGTTGTCAGGACTTTGTCATCTGATTCATCTCGCGGATCCACTGGATCAGTTCCGGTAGAGGCGGACGGCAAAGATGCCAACGCTGGTTGAATAGCCCCACTCATTGCCGATTTGAGGCGATCATTGATCTGGTCATTCAAGAACTGCACAACGGCTTTTCTCGTCAGTTCATGAAACTGCTCACGTACTTTTTGAGTGATCACGCCGTCGTAAACACGGGAGGCGAATACCTTCACAAAGTCATCATCCGGCTTGCTGACCTGAGCCGCGATAACCTTTTTGATTTGACTGACATACTTCAGTTCGCCCGCCGCGTTGATGATCGAGTCAACGTCAAAAGCTGACTTCGTCAGTTTGATCAGCTCTGGAACCGAGTACTCATCTATATCGAGAAGATCCAGCTCCAGAAATGGCTTTTCATCCATCTTGTTTGGCGCATCCAGGTCGGTAAAAAACTTGTAGACCTGACCGTTGGTGAGGATGGAAATTCGAGCGCTGGTGACGTGAAAGTAACGAAATAACTGGGAGGCATGATTGATATGTAGAGGCTCACCTATCTTTTTGCACTCAATCAAAATCTGTACTTCGCCCTCCTTCATGATGGCGTAATCAATTTTCTCGCCTTTCTTCGTACCGATGTCACAGACAAACTCTGGCGTCACCTCAGTCGGGTCAAAGACGTCGTAGCCCAACACCGTACTGATAAATGGCATGACGAACGCATTTTTCGTTGCCTCTTCCGTCTGGATTGCGGCGCTCTGCAACCGTACTTTGGCGGCTAGGCTGGCTAACTTTTCGAAGAATTCCATGAATGGCCTCTTGCGTGATGTCTGTCCGTGTAATGAGCTACTGGCAATTTGATCGCCACTTGATACTAGCCACAAACCCACACAATGAAAGTTTCGCCATCAGACGGACTTCGCGCGGCCGTGTTTTTATCGAAAGGGCATGGATGTAAGTAGAATTTTCATAACGCCGCCAATGTCTGAATTTCAAGACTCTTCCCAATAAGGAACACGGCTATGAAATTCGCAAAAATCTCCCAGAAGCTCGCGATGGTGGCCGGTAGTCCCAAGACCTTCATGGGCGCATTGATCCTGATCGGGATATGGGGTTTGAGCGGGCCGATCTTTGATTACAACGACACCTGGCAACTGATCATCAACACCTCGACCACCATCATCACCTTCCTGATGGTGTTCCTGATCCAGAACACGCAGAACCGCGATACCGATATTCTCCATTTGAAAATCGATGAATTGCTGTTGGTGACCAAAGAGGCGCAGAACGCGATGCTTGGGCTGGAGGCGCTGGATCTGAAACAGTTGGAGGCGTTACGCAGGCACTACCGCTCGTTGGGCGAGGGTGAGGTGTTTAACCTTGAGGGGCTGGGCGAGAAGAGCAAGTCGAAGCAGGATTTGAATGAGTGCTGAGGGTTTAAAATCAAAAGATCGCAGCCTTCGGCAGCTCCTACATAAACAGGTGTAGGAGCTGCCGGAGGTTGCGATCTTTTAAACTTGATTAGCGGCTAGCCTGTAAGGCGCGAGCCTTCTCCAGATGGCTTTGCAGTTTCGGCAATGTCTCGTCGGCAAACGCTTTAATCTCCGGCACGTCGGTGGTCTGCGCTTGCTGCTGAATCTGCTCGATGGCCTCTTCAGTGGCTTTGACCTGACTGGCGGCGTAGGCCTGATCGAAGGAGGCGCCGTCGGTCACTGGCGGCATCAGTTCTTTAGCCTTGTCGGCCAGTTCTTCACGCGGCGCGACGGGCAGGTCGAGCTTTTTGGCGATTTTCGCCAAGTGCTGGTTGGCCGTGGTGCGGTCGTTGATGACGACGATGGTGTAGTCCTTGACCTCTTTCGATTCGGCCTTGCTGTGAGCCAGACGACTGGCCTCGATGTCGGCCATGCCTTTGGCCGAGGCATCGTTGATGAAATCGGCGGGCGACTGGGCAAAAGCACTGCTGGCACACAGGCCCAACAGCGATGCAAAACTCATGTTGCGTATACGGGTGGCCATCCGGCTCATGGTCGCGCCCTCCTTACTTGCGAAATTCAAGCGGGAGCTTACGCCCCCGCCTCTCAATCAAAACTACCTTCACCGACTACTTCGATTTCTGAGCGGGCTTGCGGCCCATGTCTGGTTTTGGCTCTTTGTCGACGGTCGTTGTGGTGGTTTTCCCACCTTTGCGACCTGCTTCAGAGGCCTTGGTTCGATCGTTGGCGAAGTTTCCCGAGTTCGAGTTTCTTGAATTAGGCATGATTCTCTACCTCTTGGTAATGATCGTGGCGAGCAGGTGCCCGCCTAGATTGAGAATTTTCTGGCCGGCAAAGGTTTAGAAAAGTTGCAGTCGCTGCGACGAACGGCGCCGCTTTATCAACAATCCCTGAGCGCTTGACTGCGCATTCCTGCCCACATCTTCAAACCTTGTTCGGCATCAGCCCCGGCAGTGCATGCACCAGCGCGTTGATAGCAAAACCGATAAACATCACGCCGCACAAGCGGGTGATAAGCAACTCATGACGCTGATACAGCATGCGCACCCGTTGCGCGCCGACCACGCCAATCAGAATAGCGTAGGCCAGCAGGCCGCCGAGGAAACTCAGGGCAATCAACGCCGGCAGCATCGACCAGTTGAGCAGTTCAGCGCGGCTCGACAACAGCGCGGTGAACGTCGCCACCGCCACCGGATAAGCCTTGGGATTGGTCAAACCGAACAGAATGCCGTGCCAGAACGGGTTGCGCGCCGCGCCCTGGGGTTCGTCGCCGTTGCGACGCTGGGCCCGCACCGCGCGCCAGCCGAGCCAGAACAAGTACACACCGCTGAGCACACCGAGCACATCAAACGCGGTGCTGCCGATTTCCCGGGCGCCGACAATCGCGATCAGCGCCGTACTGCACCAGACCACATCACCGAGCAGGTGCCCGCAAAGAAACCCCGCCCCGGCCCGTCGCCCGTGGGCTGCACCGATGCCGAACACCGCCAGCACACCCGGCCCGGGCGTGATGCCGTAAATGAAACCCGAGGCCAGCACGGCCATTAGCAACGATGGAGTCATGGAAAACCTGCAAGCGCCAGAACACGTGGCCGCCAGTCTATAACAGACAAATGTGTCTGATCATGACTCGTCGTAAAAACGCATGCCGGCGTACGGTTTTTGCCGACACGCTGCCAGCCGTGAAGCGAGATCGCCGACGTGGATTTCAAGCTTGTGGCCGTCGGGATCGAGGAAGTAGAACGATGCACCTTCGCTGCGGTTATCGCGCCATTCCTGCACATTCGCGGCTTTTAGCTTCTGCACGAACGTTGAGAAATCGGCTGCATTGAGGCTGAAAGCGTAGTGGGTGTAATCGGCACACGGTTCACTCGATCGCAGCGGATCAAGCGACAGACACAACCACAGCCCCGGCAGCGACAGGTAAGCGCCGGCGTCCCACGTGGCTTCGACGCGCAGCTGCAACACATCGCGATAGAAGGCCAGACTGCGATTCAAATCGCTGACCGCGAGGGTCAAGTGGTTGAGGCCGGTGAGCATCGGGTCAATAACCTCTGAGGTCTTCGGGGACTGTGTATTGTTCGCCGTCGTAGGTCAGGGTGACGCGAGTTTTCTTCATCTCGATAGTTTTCGAGATGCACTTCTTATCAGACAGGAAGGATTTGTAAATTGAACCAGTCGAGCTGACGATCAGATCGGCGAATCCATGGTGGCTTGTCGGGCCGATATCGATAGTTCTGCGGATTTGCGTGTCCTCGGTTCCGCACTCATCCGTCCCTTCGCCGAACTCCTTGCGAATCACCAAGCCTTCCAGCACAGGGCGCAATTTGTTGCCCTCCCGCACATACAACGCCAAATCGGTTTTTGCGTAAGGATTGGCTCTGGAGCCATGACTGGCGAATTTCGAACGCAATCCGAATGCACGGATATCTGCTGCCAATCGGTAGCGGGCCGTATCGATTGTCAGATCGTCGAAACTGATGGCATCGGAATTGTAGGCACCCGGCTTGGCATAGGTAGCGAGACTCTTGCCGCTTGTCGAACTGACGAGCGCCAGTTCCAGATCGAACGTCCCCATCTCATCATCGCCCGAATCCGAGAGAAATGAAGATTTCGCCGCAATCGACTGGTCGTTGAACGCCGGCCATGCTTTGCAGCGCGAAAGGGAATGGCCGTCGAACTTCTTCACTTCGCAAGCGGCCTGGGCTTGAGCGGCCATCGTTAAAAGGCCCATCGCGATGAAAGAGCCCAGCAATGTAGTACGCGAGAACATTATTCTTCCTTGAGTAAAAGACATCAGTCTTAGAGGCCTTTGAAATCTTCAGGCATTACGTAGTTTTTGCCGTCGTAGCGAAGTGTCGTCAAGACCGGTTTTTGCGTGACGGTATTGGTTACACACGCCTCGCCTTCGCCCGCGCCAACAGTCGAGCTACGGATCGTTTTGATAATCAGGTCGGCATAGCCACGGCTGCTGGTCTTGGCCAGAGCCACGGTTCGCGTAGTTTCATAGCGCTCTCCCGCACAATTGCCATCCCACTCCCCGCCATATTCATAAACCACCAGCCGACTCATGACAGGACGCAATGCGTTGCCGTCTTTCACATAGAGCGACAACAGGGTTTCATCCACAGGATTCACACGCGAAGAGCCTTTGAACCGTACTCGCACGCCAAAGGCCTGCAATTGCGGCGCGAGCTTATAGCGGGCAGTATCGAATTTCAGTTCATCAAGCGCGATGGCATCAACAGAGAATGCGGAGGGCTGATAAAAGCTCGCTAACGGCTGCGAGTCTGCGCTCGCCACCAAGGCCAAACGCAAGTCGTAAAGCCCCACAGTCCCTGATGCGCCATACACCGGATCGGGCGAGAAATTGGCGGCGGCGGTGAGCGTCAGTCCGGGATACGCCGGCCAGTCCTTACAGACGGAAAAATCCATCTCATGCGCCGTGGGTGCCGGTGTGCAATCGGCCAATGCCTGCCCCGCCAGCAACCACCCGCACAATACCGCACAACCGATCCAGCCAGACTTCACTGTCACTTCCTACTCCTTGAGTACTTTTTCAGCCGCGCACTATCCCCTGCTCAATCGTCCGATTCAACCAGCTCAACGCCTGATCCCCACCCCGCCGCTTATGCCACGCCAATACAAACGTAAACGGCGCAATCTCGAACGGCGGTGGCACCACGATCAATTCACCCCGATCAATCTCGCGCACGCTGCGCGAAGACACCGTAAGAATCAGATCCGTGCCACTAATGAACTGCGGCGCGACGTTCCAGTGCGGCAGGCTGATCGCGACGCGGCGACGCTCACGCAGAGAGGTCAATGCGCGCTCGATTTCCGGCGTGCCGCTGCCGCGCATTTCCAGCAATACATGTGGACGTGACAGGTAGGTCGGCAAATCCAGAACACCGTTGTCCGGCAACGTCTGGCGATCCAGCAGGCAGACGTAGCGCTCTTCAAACAGTACCGAGCTGCGCAGTTCGTGGGGCATTTCCGGGAAGACGCCGGCGGCGACATCGATATCGCCATTGAGCACGCCTTCCAGCATGCCTTCGCGACTGGCATGGCTGATTTGCAGGTCGATCCCCGGCGCTTCATGGCGCAAGGTGCGGATCAGCGTAGGCAGAATGATCGCCGCGCCGTAGTCCGACATCGCCACGCGAAACGTCCTGCGCGCACTGGCCGGATCGAAGGTGTTCGGCGCCAGCAGCGATTGCACCTGAGCCAGCGCTTCGGCCAACGGCGCGACCAGTTCCAGCGCTCGCGCGGTGGGCACCAGGTTTGAACCAGAACGCACCAGCAACGGATCACCGAGCAGGTCGCGCAACCGCGCCAACGCGTGGCTGACTGCCGGTTGGCTGAGGTGCAAACGCTCGGCGGCGCGGGTGACGTGCTGCTCGCTGAGCAGGGCGTCGAGGATCACCAACAGGTTGAGGTCGATACGACGTAGATCATTCATCTGATGCATGTTCTGGATGATGAAACGGAATTTAAATCTGCGCGACGAATACTCTAGAGTCCAGCAAAACCTCTTGGAGTGATGATCATGAGTGCGTTGCAGTGGGCCGGTTTGCTGGTGCTGGCCGCGTTTGCCGGGGCGGTGGTGCCGTTTCAGAGTGCGATCAACAGCAATCTTGCGCGGGGACTGGGGCATCCGTTGTGGACAACATTGGCGTCGTTGCTGGTCAGCGTGATCGTGTTGCTGCCGGTGATTCTGGCGTTGCGTTTGCCATTACCGTCGCTGGCATTCATCAGCAAAGCGCCGCTGTGGATGTGGGCCGGGGGTGCGTTTGGTGTGTGTTTTGTGGCGTTGGCGGTAGTGTTGTTGCCCAAGCTTGGCGCTTCAGGGTTTGTCGCGCTGGCGTTGGCTGGGCAAGTCATTGCTTCGATGGTGCTGGATCACTTCGGGTGGTTCGGGCTGGCTGAAAAACAACTGACGGTATCGCGGGTGTCGGGCGCGCTGTTATTGATTGCCGGGGTGGTGTTGATTCAGTTGGGTGGGGTGTTTGAGAGGAATGCAGTGGCTCCTGGATGATCGTTTGAACCGATGATTTTCAGTGACCGGAAGTCAGTCTTCGCGAGCAAGCTCGCTCCCACAGGGATTGAGATCAGCCGCACAATCTGAATACACCACAAAACCTGTGGGAGCGAGCTTGCTCGCGAAGAGGCCGGAACATTCACTTGAGATCTACGCGCCCTGCCCGCGCAAATGCTCAAACAACAACCGACTCACCGGCGACAACCCCGCCTCGTCCCGCACCACCACAATCAACGCGCGATCCGACCAATCGTCGGTCAACGGCACCGCGTGCAGCCCCAGCGCCTGACCAAACAGTTCATAAGCACGCTGCGGCAAAATACCGATGCCCATGTTGGCCTGGACCATCCGGCAAACCGCATCGAACCCCGGCACATGAATACGAATGCGCAGAACCTTGCCTGCCTGTCGCGCCGCCGCGTGGGTGCGCATATTGATCGAGCTGGCCACGTGCAAACCGACGTAATCGCTGTCCAGCGTCTCATCGAACGCCACTGATTCACGCGCGGCCAACGGATGCTCCGGCAGCATCACCACCACCAGTTTGTCCTGGCGGTACAAAACGCTGTGCAGGCCTTTGATGTCGCTGTCGTTGGAACAGATACCGAGATCTGCCACACCATCGAGCACGCCCTGGATCACCACGGCACTGGGCCGTTCTTCAAGGTCGGTCTTGACCTGCGAATGCTGCGCGGAGAAGTCGCGAAGATCTTCGGGAAGAAACTGGATGATCGCCGAGAGGTTCGCCAGCATACGCACGTAGCCGCGCACACCGTGGCTGTGCTCGCCGAGTTCCAGACCCATTTTCTCAACGTTGAACAAGCCGCTTGCTCGCCGCCGACACCGCGATGGCTTCGCGCGAGGCCGCACGGGTCAGCGTGCCCTCTTCGTGCACGGCGACAAACAGTTGCAGGGTGAGCAGGTCGAGGCGGCGGATCAGGCTTTTTTGCAGCATGGAGGGCTCGCTGACTGGGGTTTGTCCGGGTCGGCAGGATAGCCGGGATTTCAATCACACCGAAAATGTGATGACCCCGCCGTCAGCTCGCCGCTGTCAACAATCGCACCAAATGAGCCGCTTCATTTCTCTGGCCCAGCACCAGCACCGACGAACCCTGCAGACAGGCGTCCTGCGCAATCCACTCGATACCGGCAGCGCCTTCGACATCGAATGCCGGATCCACGGCACCGTCGACCAAAAAGCCTCCGGTGAGTAAGCGTCGTTGGCCGTCCGAGGTCTGCCCGATCGTGACGATTCGCGGGCCGGGGGAGTCATTCAGCACAACACCTGCGCTCCAGCATTTCAGATCCAGCGGCTGAGTGGCGAGGGTAATGACTGGCAGGCCGTGATTGAACGCTGGATCAGCCTGGCCAGTGAAATTGATCCCGCTGATCAAGCCATGCTGACGTTTTTCCCCGGCGAAAGATTCGACGGCCGATCCGATCAACAACAAGCGCTGCGCCGATTGCACAACGATACGATTCACCGAGCTTTCAAGCGGTACACCGGCATTGTCCAGATTCAGCAGCAGGGTACCGTTCTTGCCGAACGGCTTGGCAACCTGTCCGGAACTGTCATAAGCCATGACCAGCCCCTGATTCGTCACTTCGGTCTTGCCATGGACAAGAATCTGCCCATCGCCTGACTGCGTGACCCCGTGCAATGTGATCGCCACACCTGGAAGCGTCAGGGGTATCCAGCCATTTTCAGCGAAATCGCCATCATCCCTGCCCTCCAGAAAGAAACGCGCCAACAACCCGCTGCCCCCTTGCGAGGTCACGAAAAGCAATCTGTCCGGCAGCGCTTTCGCCGGGTTGGACTGGCTCAATATCAAGCGCCCGCCGGTGGCATTGTTCAGCGCAGGAATGCGCATCGGCACGACTCGGTAGCCCGACTGTTCATCACCAAAATCACGATCGAGCGTACCGTCGGGTTTGAATCGAGCGATGATTTGCTCGAGCTTGTCCGATGCATTTGCAAGCACTGCGCTTAACCAGAACGCACCGCTCGCGTCGACGACCAGATTCCCGCCTTGTGATAACCGACCCTGCGCAAACTGGCCACTCAGGTAACCCCCCTGGCCGAAACCGGTATCGGGATGACCGTCTGCGAGCAGTCGCACCAGGCCGTAATGCGAAGCTCCCGACGCGTCGATAACCGTTGCACAGACCATGATCCGACCCGAAGGCAGCACTGCCACACTGTTGCCGATGGTTTTGCGCGCGCCAGGAAACTGCAGCGTTTGCAGGCCTGACTGGGCAAACGTCTGATCCAGCTGACCTGCTGATTGCGCTTTACGTTCGTTGGCTTTCGGCATGTTCATGTGCTCCTCAAAGGATCGGAGTCGCCCCCGTTGTCAGAGCATTCGATCCCAAGCAGCTACAGCAGACAACTGATAGAAATGACAGTTTTTTAGAAGAAAACGGAATTACAAAGCAATCGAAAAAAACTAAAAAACTGTTACTTCTTACAGGTTCTAAACGGGGCACACCGTGCCAGTGTTTCGTTTCACATTCAGCCTGAAACGAGAAGCACAATGAGCACTCCCTGCAAACCCAATACGCAATCTGTCCCGCCCCCGACCATCACGTACCCCGAAGAGGACAAGAAAACGGGGGTTGCAACACTGTTTCTCGGCAGCGGTATACCGGGTGCTCTGGTGCAGGTTTGGAACATTCAAGAGACAGCTTCGCTGGGTGGAGGACAGGTCAGCGCAAATGGACGATGGGCGTTTAGCTTCAGCGGTGCTCAGTCCCCGGGTAAGCATGGGATCAAGGCCCGCCAGGAGGTGGAAGGCGTCATGTCAGGTTGGAGTGCGGAGCGCAAATACGAGGTATTCCTGCGGCCACCCATCAACATTCCGATAGTTATGGAACCGGAGGAAGAAGCCGAGGCAGATGCCGTTCCGGTTTTTTATGGCGATGTTACCCAGCCCATTGGCATCGTTAGCATTATCAATCTGGACACCGACCTGGAGATCGCCAGAGCCAGCGTCGACAGCGAAATGCAATGGCATACTCAAGCTACGGCCCCCCTAGCGGAAGGCAGGCATCGAATATCCGCCATTCACAATATCAATGGCGAATTGTCAGATTGGGGCCGTGTTCGAACGTTTACGGTGACCCCTGAGGGCAAGGGCGAAACATAGCAGTCAAGCCATTGAACCCGTCATGGCCTCTCAAAACGCGTTGCGAAAAATCTCCTCGATCTGGCGCTGATCCGCTGCCCGAGGATTGGTCAAACCGCAGGCGTCTTTCAGGGCATTGCTGGCGAGCAGCGGAATGTCACTGAGCTTTGCGCCAAGCTCACGCAAGCCATCGGGAATCTCGACATCTTTGGCCAGGCAGCGGATCGCATTGATCGCTGCCTGGGCGCCCTCTTCGGCACTGAAACCGCGTATATCTGCGCCCATGGCGTGAGCAACATCGGTCAGCCGATCGGCACACACCAACGCGTTGAACGTCTGCACATGGGGCAGCAGCACGGCGTTGCACACGCCATGCGGCAAGTCGTAGAACCCGCCCAACTGGTGCGCCATCGCATGCACATAACCGAGCGAGGCATTGTTGAACGCCATGCCGGCGAGGAACTGCGCGTAAGCCATATTTTCCCGCGCGGCGAGGTCGCTGCCGTCACGCACGGCCAGACGCAAATTGTTGCTGATCAGGGTCATGGCTTTCAGCGCGCAGGCATCGGTAATCGGATTGGCAGCAGTCGAGACATACGCTTCGATGGCGTGAGTCAGCGCATCCATGCCAGTAGCGGCCGTCAGGCCTTTGGGCATGGCGACCATCAGCTCGGGGTCATTGACCGACAGCAGCGGTGTGACGTTGCGGTCAACAATGGCCATTTTCACGTGTCGCGATTCGTCGGTGATGATGCAGAACCGGGTCATCTCACTGGCGGTGCCGGCGGTGGTGTTGATCGCGATCAGTGGCAGTTGCGGCTTGCTCGATTGATCGATGCCTTCGTAATCACGGATCTGCCCGCCATTGGTCGCGCACAGGGCAATGCCTTTGGCGCAGTCGTGCGGCGAACCGCCGCCCAGCGACACGACGAAATCGCAGCGACTTTCCTTGAGCAGGCCCAACCCCGACTCGACATTGGCGATGCTCGGGTTCGGTTTGGCGCCGTCGAAAATCACCGAATCGATGTCCTGCATCGCCAGCTTCTCGGCGACCATCGTGGCCACGCCAGCCTTGGCCAGGCCCGCGTCAGTGACGATCAACGCTTTGCGAAAACCGTAGTTGCGAATGGCGACCATAGCTTCATCGAGGCAGCCGTTGCCCATGATGTTTACCGCCGGAATGAAAAAGGTGCTGGTCATGCGCGCATCTCCTGACAGGGGCCGAATCGACTGCTCCGGTTCGGCGGATAGACACAGCATCGACCGATCGGTCACGAGCGATGTTGATCTGGCTCAATGCCCGCTCGTGATAAAGTCGCCGTCCATCAGCCCCTTTGTTTTGAGACCGCCTACGCAATGACCGATTTTCTCGATGTCGACGCCAGCCTCGAAGACTGGAACACCCTGCGCGCCGCAACCGACTTCAACGGTTTGTTGGTAGGTAATGGCGCCAGCCGTGCAGTGTGGGACGACTTCGGCTACGACTCGCTGTTCGAAAACGCCCGCACCGTCGAAGAAAAACCGCTGAGTGCGTCAGAACTGGCGGTGTTCGACGCGATGCAGACGCGCAGTTTCGAGCAGGTGCTTGGCGCGTTGAAAACCACCAGTCGGGTCAACAAGGCCCTGGCCGTCAGTTCGGCGGCGCCGCGCAACCGTTACTACGCGATCAAGGAAGCGCTGATCAACACCGTGCACGCGGTTCACATTCCTTGGCGACTGGTGAAGCCTTCGACGCTGGCGACGTTGAACGAAGAACTGGCGCGCTATTGCACGGTGTTCACCACCAATTACGACCTGCTCAACTACTGGGCGCTGCAACACCAAAGCGACGCCATCGACGATCTGTTCAACGGTCCGAATGCCAGTTTCGACCTAAGCGAAAGCACCACCGACAAACCGCGTTTGCTGTACCTGCACGGCGGTCTGCATCTGGTGCGCAATCAGGACGGCACGGCGCGCAAGCTGACTTCAACCGAAGGCACGTTGCTTGGTAGTTTTGCGATCAACAACACGATCAAAACGCTGGATGACGTGCCGCTGTTCGTCACCGAAGGGCCGAGTGCGGACAAGCTCAAGACCATTCGCAGTTCGGATTACCTGTCGTTCTGTTATGAGCAATTGCTGGGACACGGCGGCAGCTTGTGCATTTTTGGTCATGCGTTGGGTGAGCAGGATGCGCATATCGTTCGGGCGCTGCGGTTGGCGAAACCTGCGACGGTGGCGATCTCGATTTATCCGCGCAGTGCGGCGTTTGTTCAGCATCAGAAGCGGCATTACGCGAAGGTGTTTGAGGGGACGGGGGTTGAGTTGCGGTTTTTTGATGCCAAGAGCCATGCGCTCGGCAGCCCTAAGTTGTCGGTGCCCGTCGAGGTTTGATGCAGGCCTGACTGACGCCTTCGCGAGCAAGCTCGCTCCCACATTTGGAATGCATTCCTCTGTGGGAGCGAGCCTGCTCGCGAAGCTTTTGGGGCGCACCTCAATCTTCGTTGCTGTGCACCACCACCAGCAACTGCGCCTGCACATCCCCGACCGATCGGATCCGGTGCGGCTTCTGCGCATTGAAGTGCAGCGCATCACCGCGTTCCAGCAACACTTTCTCGTTCATGAAATCCACCTCCACCTGCCCTTCGTGGACGAACAGAAACTCCTCGCCCAAATGCTCCTTGAAGGCTTTGTCGCTGAACTCGGTCGGTGGGTAGATGATGAACGGCAGCAGGTTGCGCTCGCTGACCTGATGGGCCAGCACCGCATAACCGGGGCTCTGATCATTCGCCGCGAGTGACTGGCGCTCATGGCTGCGCACCAGGCTGTAGCTGTCGAGGCTGACGTTGTCCTCGGAGAACAATTCCTCGACTTTCACATTCAGCGCTTTCGCCAGTTTCAACGCGGCAGCAATCGATGGGGTGTTCAGCCCGCGCTCGACTTTGGACAGATAACTCTTGGTCATACCGGATTTTTCGGCCAGTGCCTCAAGGGTTACGCCAAGTTTTTTTCTCAATAATTTCAAACGGATAGACATGCGCGGCGGTTATTCCAGCAAGGAAGCGACAATTTGTGCTTGCCAATGACACTTTGTGTCATATAGCCTCTTTCGTGTCATTTGCACTCACCCAAAGGACACAGACATGGCCAAGACATTAGCACTACCCAAAGACCAACTGGTCAAGCAAGCGCTGACCCAGATGCAAAAAAGCCTCGCGGATAATACGTGGACGGACCGGCAAAAGCTGGCCCTGACCTGCCGGATTCTCTTCGAGAATGGCCACGACTCCGGTCTGGCCGGGCAAATCACCGCCCGAGGCCCGCAGCCCGGCACCTATTACACTCAGCAACTGGGCCTGGGATTCGACGAAATCACCGCGAGCAATCTGCTGCTGGTCAACGAGGATCTGGAAGTTCTCGAAGGTCACGGCATGGCCAACCCGGCGAACCGTTTTCACAGTTGGGTGTACCGCGCTCGCCCGGATGTGAATTGCATCATCCACACCCACCCGACGCACGTCGCGGCGCTGTCGATGCTGGAGGTGCCGTTGCAGATCTCCCACATGGACCTGTGCCCGCTGTACGACGACTGCGCATTTCTTGAGGGCTGGCCGGGCGTACCGGTGGGCAATGAAGAAGGTGAACTGATTGCCGGTGCACTGGGCGACAAACGCGCGATCCTGCTTTCGCACCACGGTCAGCTGTCGACCGGCACGACGATTGAAGAGGCGTGTGTCATCGCCCAACTGATCGAGCGCGCGGCCAAGTTGCAACTGCTGGCGATGGCCGCCGGCACGATCAAACCGATCATCCCGGAGCTGGGCCGCGAGGCGCATGACTGGATCGCCAAGCCGAAACGCCACGCCGCCGCCTTCAACTACTACGCCCGGCAGAACCTGCGCCAACACGCCGATTGCCTGAACTGAAACCTGTTACGGAGAGATTCCCATGTCCACTATTCACGGCATCATCGGCTACACCATCACCCCGTTCGGCGCCGATGGCGAAGGGCTGGATTTGCCAGCGCTCGGTCAATCGATCGATCGCCTGATCGACAGCGGCGTCCACGCCATCGCGCCATTGGGCAGTACCGGCGAAGGCGCTTACCTGAGCGATGCGGAGTGGGATCAGGTCGCCGAGTTCAGCATCAAGCATGTGGCCAAACGGGTGCCGACCATCGTCAGCGTGTCTGACCTGACCACCGCCAAAGCCGTACGCCGCGCGCGTTTCGCCGAAGCCCATGGCGCCGATGTGGTGATGGTCTTGCCGGCTTCGTACTGGAAACTCACCGAGGCGGAAATCCTCGCCCACTACCGCGCCATCGGCGAGCGCATCGGCGTGCCGATCATGCTCTACAACAACCCGGCCACCAGCGGCACGGACATGTCGGTTGATCTGATTCTGCGCATCGTCAATGCCGTGGAAAACGTGACCATGGTCAAGGAGAGCACCGGCGATATTCAGCGCATGCACAAGCTGCACTTGCTCGGCGAGGGTCAGGTGCCGTTCTACAACGGCTGCAACCCGCTGGCGCTGGAAGCGTTTGCTGCCGGAGCGAAAGGCTGGTGCACGGCGGCGCCGAACTTGATCCCGCAATTGAACCTGGATCTTTATAACGCGGCCATGGCCGGTGATCTGGATCGCGCGCGGGAACTGTTCTATCGCCAGTTGCCGCTGCTGGATTTCATCTTGAAGGGTGGTTTGCCGGCGACGATCAAAGCCGGGCTGCGCCAGACCGGGCTTGAAGCAGGCGATCCGCGCTTGCCGGTGTTTCCGCTGAGTGAAGCGGGCCAGACGCAGCTGCAAACGATCCTAAAGAACCTGCGCTGATCTTCCAGCAATATACAAAAACCTGTGGGAGCAAGCTCGCTCCCACAGGGGATTTGTACTGATTTTGAAAGCGAGGTCAGAGAACCGGCAAGGTCTTGTCCTTGATCACTTTGCTCGGACCGTTCGCCTTCACACTGGCAATGCCCTTATCGCACGCCGCTTCCGAGGAATAGGATTCACTGCTGCCGATAACCTGATGATTGGCCGCTTTCAGGTTGAAATACGGATGGCCGTCCTTTGTCGACTTCTTCTCGTAGCGTTCATCCAGCGGGCTATTGGTTTGCACCGCCGCGATGCCGCCGTCGGCCGCTGCGCGAGTGGTATAGAGTTCGCTGGTCAGAATCGTTTCGGCATTCGCCGCTTTCAGCACGAACCTGAACTGGCCGTTGCTGCTTTTACTGATTTCGTACCATCCGGACATGCTCGTTTCTCCTTGGCGATTGAGAGGTTTCGCGCTTCAGAGTAAAGACCAGTCCGGAATATCTGTCGCCTGTACCGGCCCCTTCGCGAGCAAGCTCGCTCCCACATTTGAGCGTATTCCAGTGGGAGAACGCGGTTGAAAGTGGGAGCGAGCCTGCTCGCGAATGAGGCAACTCGGTGCTGGTTATTTCACCACCGCCCGCACCACCGACAACTCCGGCGCACTCACCCGCCGCTGACTCAGATAGCGCGTACAACTTACCCGCAAGAACGAGGCAAAATTGACTACTTCGCCGCGATAATCCATCACCTCTTCATACAGCTTGGTGATCAACTGGTTGGTGGTCATGCCGTCGACCTCGGCGATTTCACTGAGGATGTCCCAGAACTGATTCTCCAGGCGCAACGTCGTCACCACGCCACAGATGCGCAGCGAGCGCGAGCGTGACTCGTAGAGAATCGGGTCAGCCTTGACGTAGAGCTCGCACATCGGCGAATCCTCGTTACAGGGTGATTTTAGTGCCGAGCAAGCCAAGGAAACCGGCCAGCCAGTTTGGATGCGCCGGCCATGCCGGAGCTGTGGCCAGATTGCCTTGAACATGGCCGTCCGTCACCGGGATGTCGATGTACGTACCGCCCGCCAGTCGCACTTCGGGGGCGCAGGCCGGATAGGCGCTGCATTCGCGGCCTTCAAGAACACCCGCCGCCGCCAGCAATTGCGCGCCGTGGCAGACCGCGGCAATCGGCTTGCCTGCCTTGTCGAAAGCGCGCACCAGATCGAGGACTTTTTCGTTCAGGCGCAGGTACTCCGGCGCACGCCCGCCGGGGATCAACAGCGCGTCGTAATCGGCCTCGCTGACCTTGGCAAAGTCGAAGTTGAGGGCGAACAGGTGACCGGGCTTTTCGCTGTAGGTCTGGTCGCCTTCGAAGTCATGGATCGCAGTGCGCACGGTCTGGCCGGCAGCCTTGTCCGGGCACACGGCGTGGACGGTGTGACCGACCATTTGCAGGGCCTGGAACGGCACCATCACTTCGTAGTCTTCGACGTAATCGCCGACCAGCATCAGGATCTTTTTCGCGGCCATGGGGGAGGACTCCTCTGGAAATTACCTGGGAACATTGAAGGTAGACCTTATCCAGCGGCTCGGGTAACAAGCGGCTACTACAGACTGAACTTCAGATGGCCGTCAGGCCAGGAAACCATCAGTGCGCAGCAAGGTTTCCAGGCAGTGCTCGCTGATGTTGTAGAAGGCCTTCAACTCTTCGATCTTCACCAACAACTGCGCCGGGTCTACCGGCTCGGCGCGTTTCACCGCGAGAATCATCTTGTTCTTGTTGGTGTGCTCCAGCGAAATGAACTCGAACACCTTGGTCTCATACCCGCAGGCCTCCAGAAACAACGCACGCAAACTGTCGGTGACCATTTCCGCTTGCTGACCAAGGTGCAAACCGTATTGCAGCATCGGTTTGAGCAGCGCCGGGCTCTGGATCTGCAGGCGGATCTGTTTGTGGCAGCATGGCGAACACATGATGATCGATGCGCCCGAGCGGATGCCCGTGTGGATCGCGTAGTCGGTGGCAATGTCGCAGGCATGCAGGGCGATCATCACGTCCAGCTCGCTCGGCGCCACGCTGCGCACATCACCGCACTTGAACACCAGCCCCGGATGATCGAGTTTCGCCGCCGCGGCGTTGCACAGGTTGACCATTTCCTCACGCAGCTCGACGCCGGTCACTTCACCCTCGGCTTTCAAGGTGTTGCGCAGGTAGTCGTGAATCGCGAACGTCAGATAGCCCTTGCCCGAACCGAAATCCGCTACCCGCACCGGCTTGTCCAGCGCCAGCGGTGACGAGGTCAGGGCATGGCTGAACACCTCGATGAACTTGTTGATCTGCTTCCACTTGCGCGACATCGCCGGGATCAGCTCATGCTGCGCGTTGGTCACGCCCAGATCCTTGAGGAACGGTCGGCTTAATTCAAGGAAGCGGTTTTTCTCGCGGTTGTGCTCCGCAGACGGTGCTTCGCGCAGTTGCTGAGGTTTGCTCTTGAACAGCGAAGGCTTGCCCTTTTTGCTGTATTCGAGCTGGGCTTCATCAGTCACCGCGAGTAAATGCGCATTTTTGAAAGAGGCCGGCAGCAGCTCTGCAATCGCCGCCACACCTTCAACCAAGGGCAGGTTTTTGGTGATGTCACGGGTTTTGTAGCGATAGACGAACGACAGGTTCGGCTGCGCCTTGACCGTCACCGGTTTGATGATGACCCGCTGCAGATCCGCTTCTTCACCGACGTACTTGGCCAGCACCAGTTTGATGAAGCCGTTCTGGTCAAGGCTGGTTTGCAGCAGCTCGATGAACTGGGCGTGGTGATCGGGCGCGGGTTTGGTGGCAGGGGCAGTAACGGACATGGAAAAGCGGCCTCGGACGGGCGAAATCGGGAATGGCGGGTATTTTAGGGGGGATGGGGGTTGGGGACACGCTCTTATTTACCGAACGGTTTGAAAGCGGCCCTCACCCTAACCCTCTCCCGGAGGGAGAGGGGACTGATTGGGGGATATTGACGAGATACGCCGACTTGAACGATTTGCCTTGAATCCATAATCGACACGGTTCTTCAGGTCGATGTCGAGCGCAAGACACCTCGGTCGGCCCCCTCTCCCACCGGGAGAGGGCTGGGGTGAGGGGCTTTCAGGCCAACACCACTAGACGATTCGGCAACTCATTCCTCACCTGCGTCACCGGCACATGCACCTTCAGCAATTCCCCACACGCCTCAATACACGTCACAAACCCCTCCAGCGTGCGCCCCTGACGCACCTGATCGGTAAACGCCGCGACAATGGCATCCCAGGATTTATTATCGAGCCGCTTGGAAATCCCCTCATCCACCAGAATCTCCACATACCGCTCCGCCTCGCAGACAAAAATCAGCATGCCGGTACTACCCACCGTGTGATGCAGGTTCTGCTCGAGAAACTGCCGCCGCGCCAGGTTTGACGCGCGCCAATGCCTGACGCGGCGCGGAATCAGATGGGTGGTGATTTTCGGCAGACGAAACAGCAGGCACAGCACGATAAACGCTCCCCACTGCACCAACAGCAGACTGCGCAGGGTCAGCCACCCGGTCAGATAGTGCACGACGCCCGGCACCACCAGTGCCAAGAGGCTCGCCCACAGCAGCGGGATGTACGCGTAATCATCAGCGCGCGCCGCGAGCACCGTCACCAGTTCGGCATCGGTGTCACGCTCGACCCGGGCAATCGCCTCGGCGACTTTGCGTTGTTCGTGTTCGGTCAGTAGTGCCATGTTGAAAAGTGCCTGCTCATTATTCTTCTGATATCACCAGCCGCCGGACGAACCACCGCCGCCGAAACTGCCCCCGCCGCCGCTGAAGCCTCCGCCTCCACCGCCGCCACCAAAACCGCCACCACCGCCAAAGCCGCCCCCTCCTCCGGAGCCACCCCGGCCGGCAGGCAGGATACCGAGCATCTGGCAGACAAACACCGTCAGGATGAACAACATCACCAAAAACACGAACAACCCGGGATGCCGCGAGATGAAATCAGCGGACGGATCACCGCTCGATTCATACACCGTCGACGGCTCGTCGAGGGGATTTCCGCCCAGCACCACCAGCATCGCCGCCACCCCGTCGCTGATGCCTTTGCTGAAATTGCCATTCTTGAATGCGGGCGTGATCACTTGATGAATGATCACTGAAGACTGCGCATCGGTCAGCCGGTCTTCCAGACCGTAACCGACTTCGATGCGCAGTTTGCGCTCGTCACGGGCGACGATCAGCAGCGCGCCGTTGTTCTTGTCCTTTTGCCCAATCGCCCAATGGCGGCCGAGCTGAACGCCGAAGTCCTCGATGGTCGTGCCTTGCAGATCCGGCACCGTGACGACGACCAGTTGCTCGCCGGTCGCCTGTTCGTGGGCCTGCAACTGCTGGCTCAGTTGCGCGCGCACCGACGGCTCGAGCATCTGCGCTTCGTCCACCACTCGCCCGCTCAGCGCCGGGAACGTCAACTCGGCCCGGGCGCTGACGGCGAACAGCCACAACATCAGCACCAGGCCCATCTTCAACACGCGCATGGACAACCTCGAATCAGAATTTCACTTCCGGGGCCTTTTCCGCGCCAGGCGTGGTGGCTTCAAAGGTTTCACGGATCGGCAGGTCGCTGTACATCACGCTGTGCCAGAGGCGACCGGGGAAGGTACGAATCTCGGTGTTGTACTTCTGCACCGCCAGAATGAAATCGCGGCGCGCCACGGCGATGCGGTTTTCCGTGCCTTCAAGTTGCGATTGCAGGGCGAGAAAGTTCTGGTTGGCCTTCAGGTCCGGATAGCGCTCGGACACCACCATCAAGCGGCTCAACGCTCCGGTCAGTTGATCCTGCGCCTGCTGGAACTGCTTGAGTTTTTCCGGATTGTCGAGGGTGCTGGCGTCGACCTGGATCGACGTGGCTTTCGCCCGCGCCTCGATCACTGCGGTCAGCGTTTCCTGCTCGTGAGCTGCATAACCTTTCACCGTTTCTACCAGATTGGGGATCAGGTCGGCGCGGCGCTGGTACTGGTTCTGCACCTGGCCCCATGCAGCCTTGGCCTGTTCGTCGAGGGTCGGGATATTGTTGACGCCGCACGCGGTCAACAGCGTGGCCAGCACGATCAGCGTGGCGACCTGCAAACGCGAGCGATTGGTTGGGCTTACATTCATCGCAGTGATGCTCCTTGGCACATATCATTATAAAAACCGAGCGCGAAACATTCTCAGCGGGCTCTTGGGGCATAATCGGCCGCGTCGCTGGATTACGACGGGGCAATGGGCTAAAAAGTGCCCTGCGTGATCAGGCGGCCAAGTGTCGGCTGCCGTTTTTGGCTCTGTTTCTTTGAGCCTGTACCCGAACAACAATAGTCGCTCCCTAAATTTTGGCTGGCCGGCGTTGCATTGCCGCTTGGGCCCTTGAGAAAACTATTCATGAAGAAGCTGTGTTTGCTGGGTCTGTTCGTCAGCCTGGCCAGTCATCAAGTATTGGCCGCCACGACCCCGGTACCCCTGGAAAACAAGGACGCGTTCATCAGCAATCTGATGAAGCAAATGACCCTCGATGAAAAGATCGGCCAGTTGCGCCTGATCAGCATCGGCCCGGAAATGCCGCGTGAGCTGATCCGCAAAGAGATCGCCGCCGGCAACATCGGCGGCACGTTCAACTCGATCACCCGCCCGGAAAACCGTCCGATGCAGGACGCTGCCATGCGCAGCCGCCTGAAGATTCCGATGTTTTTCGCGTACGACGTGATCCACGGTCACCGTACGATTTTCCCGATTCCGCTGGCCCTCGCCTCGAGCTGGGACATGGACGCCATCGGCCAGTCCGGTCGCGTTGCCGCGAAAGAAGCCGCCGCCGACAGCCTCGACATCACCTTCGCGCCGATGGTCGACATCTCCCGCGATCCACGCTGGGGCCGCAGTTCCGAAGGTTTCGGTGAAGACACCTACCTGACCTCGCGCATCGCCGGCGTCATGGTTCGCGCCTATCAGGGCGCCACCCCGAGTGCGGCCGACAGCATCATGGCCAGCGTCAAGCACTTCGCCCTGTACGGCGCTGTCGAGGGCGGTCGCGACTACAACACCGTCGACATGAGTCCGGTGAAGATGTACCAGGATTACCTGCCGCCGTACCGCGCTGCGATCGATGCTGGCGCCGGTGGCGTGATGGTTGCGTTGAACTCGATCAACGGCATTCCGGCCACCGCCAACACCTGGCTGATGAATGATCTGCTGCGCCGCGACTGGGGCTTCAAAGGCCTGGCGGTCAGCGACCACGGCGCGATCTTCGAACTGATCAAGCACGGCGTGGCCCGCGACGGTCGTGAAGCGGCGAAGCTGGCGATCAAGGCCGGCATCGACATGAGCATGAACGACACCCTGTACGGCAAAGAGCTGCCGGGGCTGCTCAAGTCCGGCGAGATCGAACAGAAAGACATCGACAACGCCGTGCGTGAAGTGCTCGCGGCCAAGTACGACATGGGCCTGTTCAAGGACCCGTACCTGCGCATCGGCAAAGCCGAAGATGACCCGGCCGACACTTACGCCGAGAGCCGTCTGCACCGCGCCGAGGCCCGTGAAGTGGCGCGTCGCAGTCTGGTGTTGCTGAAGAACCAGAACGAAACGCTGCCGCTGAAGAAAGACGCAAAAGTCGCGCTGGTCGGCCCGCTGGCCAAAGCGCCGATCGACATGATGGGCAGTTGGGCTGCCGCCGGGCGTCCTGCGCAATCGGTGACGCTGTTCGATGGCATGAGTTCGGTGATCGGCAACAAGTCGAACCTGATCTACGCCCGTGGCGCCAACATCACCAGCGACAAGAAGGTGCTCGACTACCTGAACTTCCTCAACTTCGATGCCCCGGAAGTCATCGATGATCCGCGCCCGGCCAACGTGCTGATCGACGAAGCAGTAAAAGCTGCCAAGGACGCTGACGTGATCGTGGCAGCGGTAGGCGAATCCCGTGGCATGTCCCACGAGTCCTCCAGCCGCACCGACCTGAACATCCCGGAAACCCAGCGCGAGCTGATCCGCGCGCTGAAAGCCACCGGCAAGCCGCTGGTATTGGTGCTGATGAACGGCCGCCCGCTGACCATTCTCGAAGAGAACCAGTCGGCTGACGCGATTCTGGAAACCTGGTTCAGCGGCACCGAGGGCGGCAACGCCATCGCCGACGTGCTGTTCGGCGACTACAACCCGTCGGGCAAACTGCCGGTGACCTTCCCGCGCTCCGTGGGCCAGATCCCGACCTACTACAACCACCTGAGCATTGGCCGGCCGTTCACGCCGGGCAAACCGGGCAACTACACCTCGCAGTATTTCGATGACACCACGGGCCCACTGTTCCCGTTCGGTTATGGCCTGAGCTACACCCAATTCGCCCTGAGCGACATGGCGCTGTCATCGACCACCCTCAACGCCACCGGCAAGCTCGACGCCAGTGTCATGCTGAAAAACACCGGCAAGCGTGACGGCGAAACCGTGGTGCAGTTGTACATCCAGGACGTCACCGGCTCGATGATCCGCCCGGTGAAGGAGTTGAAGAACTTCCAGAAGATCATGCTCAAGGCCGGTGAACAGAAAGTCGTGCACTTCACCATCACCGAGGATGACCTGAAGTTCTACAACGCCCAGCTCAAGTACGCGGCAGAGCCTGGCAAGTTCAACGTGCAGATCGGCCTGGATTCCCAGGACGTGACGCAGCAGAGCTTCGAGTTGCTGTAACCGCAACAACACCGCAAAACCCTGTGGGAGCGAGCTTGCTCGCGAAGAGGCCATGACATTCAACATTGATGTTGACTGTCAGGCCGCATTCGCGAGCAAGCTCGCTCCCACATTGGGCTTATGTGGTTTTCGAAATTAGCGTCAGCCGCGGCGGTCGAGGATGTTGACGACCACCCGATCCACCCAGCCCCACACCCGCTGCTTCACCCGCCGCCACAACGGCCGGCGCTGCCACTCCTCCAGGCTCACTTGCTGACTCAGCGCGAAGTCCCTCACGAAACTCGCCTCAACCGCTGCCGTCAACGACGGATCCAGCGCCTCCAGATTCGCCTCCAGATTGAAGCGCAGGTTCCAGTGATCGAAGTTGCACGAACCGATGCTCACCCAATCGTCCACCAGCACCATTTTCAGGTGCAGGAAACACGGCTGATATTCGAAGATCTGCACGCCAGCCTTGAGCAGTCGCGGGTAGTAGCGATGCCCGGCGTAACGCACTGACGGGTGATCAGTGCGTGGCCCGGTCAGCAGCAAGCGTACGTCGACACCGCGCGCAGCAGCCTTGCGCAGGGAGCGGCGGATTTTCCAGGTCGGCAGGAAGTACGGCGTGGCCATCCAGATGCGTTGCTGGCCGCTGTTCAACGCACGGAATAGCGATTGCAAAATGTCACGATGCTGGCGGGCGTCAGCATACGCCACGCGCCCCATGCCCTCGCCCTTGTCCGGCACCCGAGGCAAACGCGGCAGACCGAAATGCGCCGCCGGGCGCCAGGCGCGGCGATAGCGGTTGGCAATCCACTGGCGGTCAAACAGCAATTGCCAGTCGATCACCAACGGGCCGCTGATCTCGACCATCACTTCGTGCCATTCGCTGGTGTCATGGCCCGGCGTCCAGAACTCATCGGTGACACCGGTGCCACCGACCACCGCCAGACATTGATCAACCAGCAGCAATTTGCGGTGATCCCGATAGAAGTTACCGACCCAGCGCCGCCAGTGCAGCCGATTGTAGAAACGCAGTTCGACCCCGGCGTGCGTCAGGCGCTGACGCAGATTGAGCGTAAACGCCAGGCTGCCATAATCATCGAACAGGCAACGTACGCGCACGCCACGTTCGGCCGCCAAAACCAGCGCCTGCACAATGGTTTCGGCACAAGCACCAGCCTCGACCAGATACAACTCCAGCTCGATCTGCTCCTGCGCGCCAGCGATCTGCTCGAGCATGCGCGGAAAGAATTGCGGGCCGTCGATCAACAGCTCGAAACGGTTGCCATCCCGCCAGGGAAACACCGCGCCGCGCATGTCAGCGCGCCGTGAAGATCAGCACCGCACCCACCGGCACCGACAGACTGATGGCCGACAGACCGGCGAGTTTGCGCAGGCTTTCCAGCCCCGGCAGCAGATCGAAATCCTCGGCGTTGATCACCAGCGGCTCCAGCGTCACCACCTGAAAGCGGCGATCATCAAGGCGCGTTGCCAAGAGTTCGGCCGGGTATTCATGCTGCTTGCCGTGCAGGTTGACGGTCAGTGGCAGGCGCAATTCCAGCTGCGCACCGGGGGCCAGATCGTTGATCGGGCGCAGGTCGATCTGGGTGGTGATGGTCGCTTCGGGAAATTGCTCGATCTGGAACAGCTCCTTGCGCATGCGCTCATCGCGCAGCGGGATGCCGCTGTTGATCGAGTCCAGCTCGACCTCGACTTCGGCGCGACCGTTGGGATCGACCTTGCCGTGCAGCACCAGAAAGCGCTGCACTTCGGAGATGTGGGCGTTTTTCGTGCTGACGAACGACAGGCGCGACGACTCGCCGTCCAGGTACCAATTGGCCTGCGCCGGCAGCGCGATGGCGCCGAGCAGCAGGCTGGACAGCGTTGCACAAAGGGAGCGGTTGAACATTGAACACTCGTGGGGCCGATAAACCTGCACGAACCTTAACCGCCCACGCCGTTATTGCAAACTGAAGATCACGCCCGGTGGGAGCGAGCCTGCTCGCGAAGACGTCATCTGCCTCAACAGAGAAGGTGCGCCTGCTATTGCATTCGCGCGCAGGCTCGCTCCCACAAAAAACAATCGGGTGTTTTCAGGGATTCAGGCGACAGCCTTGCCGTTCGTTTTGCCACTGGGCGCGGTTGCTGCGGCCCATGCCGCTGACCGAGATGGTTTTGCTGGCGGGGTCATCGTTGAACTGGCTGGTCGGCAACCACTGTTTTACGTAGCCACGGCAGTATTCTGCGCCGTTGTTCATCACATAACGGCACGAACAATATTCCTTGGCGGTGTAGGCGCTGATGATGTCGGGGAAGGCCCACAGGTTTTCGCGCTCGTAGACGAGCCAGCCGAGTAGCAGGACCAGCATTAACAGCAAGAAGCGCTTCATGGCCGCACCGCCGTCAGCACGCGCTTAAGCAACTCGTTGTGACGGTAGCTGCCGTCGCGATCATCGGCATAACGCACGATCACCAGCCTCTCGCCAGGAATCACGTACAACGCCTGGCCCCAGTGTCCAAGGGCGGCAAAGGTGTCGGGCGGTGCATCGGGCCACGGTGACGCGGCGCCATCGGCCGGACGATTGAGCCACCATTGGCCGCCGGGCACCGCTTCGTCCTGATGGGCCTTGTAACCGGCGAAGGGTTCAAGGTTGAACGCGACCCAATCTTTGGGCAGCAATTGGCGATCATTCCAGCGCCCGTCGCGGGCCATCAACAGACCGACGCGCGCCAGATCCCGGGCTGTCAGGTAAGCGTAAGACGAGGCGACGAATGTGCCGCTGGCATCGGTTTCCCACACGGCGTGATGGATGCCTAACGGCTCGAACAAAGCCGTCCACGGATAATCCGCATAACGCTGAGGGCCAACGATCGTTTTCAACGCTGCTGCCAAGAGATTGCTGTCGCCACTGGAATAGCGGAAGGCCTTCCCCGGTTCGGCGTAGGCATCGTGATCGGCGGTAAATGCAGCCATGTCACGATGACCACGGGTGTAGAGCATCGCCACTACCGAAGATTTCAGCGGGGCGTATTCATAGTCTTCCTGCCAGTCGATACCGGACGCCCAATGCAGCAGATCGGCGATTTTTATCGCCGGGTGTCTGGTCAGTGGCGGGTAAACCTTCGCGGCCGGATCGTCGAGCTTGAACAGGCCCTCGCCGTACGCCACGCCGAGCACGGTGGCCATCAGGCTTTTGCTGATCGACCACGTCAGGTGCGGGGTTTGTGCGCCGGTCGGACCGGCGTAGCGTTCGTAGATGATCTGGCCGTCGCGGATGATGAGCAGCGCGTCGGTGCGGATGCCCTGGCGGGTGGTGTCATCGCGGGGCGGGAAGGCGTAATTCTCCAGCGCTCCTGTATCGGTGATCGTCGTGCCGGTTGGCCATTCTTCACCCGGCCACTGTTCGGCGTGAACGGTGAAGCTGATCAGCAGCAGAAACAGCGACAGGCCTTTGCACATGGTGAGGGCTCTGGGAATGAACCTGCTGAGACTAGTCGGGGTTTATGACAGATGTGTGGTGCTGTTGAGGCCGTATTCGCGAGCAAGCTCGCTCCCACATTTTGAGCGCATTTCAATTGAAGAAACGCGGTCCCCTGTGGGAGCGAGCTTGCTCGCGAAGAGGCCAGTCAAGCCTGCGCCAAAGCCTTGGCCAAGCGCTTGGCCCGAGCGCCGGAGGCCAACTGCATCACCCCCTGATCGCGCTGCCACATCTGCGCCCATTCTGTCGGCCCGTCAGTCAACGCCTGACTCACCTCGCCCTCCAGCGCCTCAAACTGCGCAAACAACCCACCCAGCAACACATGCCCGGCGGGATTGTTCGGCGGTTGCCGGCTCGCCTCGGCACACCCGGCCAACAGCGCCAGCAAACGCAATTGCAGCGCTTGCGGCCAGTCACTGTCCTGCCCTACGCCATACAACCACGCGGTCATTGCGCTCAGCACGTAGACGTCTTCCAGCGTGCGGAACGGTTTGACGTAGGCATCCCAACCATCCCCGGCGAGCAATTCGCACAACGCGCCATCCAGCAGCAACCGGCCATGACTGATGTCCGGCATCAACGGCAGTGCCGGCAGTTTCTCCACGGTCACACCGGGTTCGCCGGGATAGACCACGGCCAGACTCAGACGCGGGGTTTCACCCGGCTCTTCACTGCGCGCAGCGATCAACAACCAGTCCGCCGCATCGCCGGCGGTGACGAAATCCTTGCGTCCACTCAAGCGCAAATCGCTCAGTCGCGTCTGCATGTCCGCCGGGCGCAGGCTGCGCTGTTCGGTCGCGCACAACGCACCGAGGCTCAGCGGCGCACTCGGCCACAACATGCGCAATGCCGCCTGATAGCCGACCAGAAATGCCAGCCCAGGCGTCGCCATCCGCCGCCCGCCCGCGACCGCCAATTCGAACGGCGTGACGTTGCCCAGTTGCTGCAACAACGTCGCAAAACCCTCGGCCAGGTCAGCAACGGCGGGCAATCGGTCACGGCTGTGCAGCAGATCTGGCCAGGGCATAAGAGGCTCCTTGTGGGCTGTCATATAAGCATCACCAAACTTTCATGGCGATGACACCGGGGCTACATAGCCTGACTTTGCACAACACGGCTGCATAAAGAAAGTCGATCGGCTGCAACCCACGACGGGTTAAAGGCCCGTACGGAGATTCACATGACTCAGATCGCCCGCATCAGCGACACCGGCAATGAACGCCGCCTGCAAGCCGAACGCCTGATCGGCGCCGAGGCCTTGCAGCAAGCCCAGGCCTTGCGCTTCAACGTCTTCAGCGGCGAATTCAACGCCAAACTGAAAGGCGCGGAACGGGGTCTGGACATGGATGACTATGATGTTCACTGCAGCCACATCGGCGTGCGTGATTTGAACACCGGCCGTCTGGTGGCGACCACCCGCTTGCTCGATCACACCGCCGCCAGCAGCCTCGGCAAGTTCTACAGCGAAGAAGAATTCAGCCTGCACGGCCTCGCCCACCTGCAAGGCCCGATCCTCGAAATCGGTCGCACCTGCGTCGACCCGGCGTACCGCAACGGCGGCACCATCGCGGTATTGTGGGGCGAATTGGCCGAAGTGTTGAATCAGGGTGGCTACAGCTATCTGATGGGTTGCGCGAGCATTCCGATGCAGGACGGCGGCATCCAGGCCCACGCGATCATGCAGCGCCTGCGCGAGCGTTATCTGTGCACCGAGCACCTGCGCGCCGAGCCGAAAAATCCGTTGCCGACGCTGGATATTCCATCGAACGTAATCGCCGAAATGCCGCCGCTGCTCAAGGCTTATATGCGCCTGGGCGCGAAGATCTGCGGCGAGCCGTGCTGGGACGAAGACTTCCAGGTCGCTGACGTGTTTATCCTGCTCAAGCGCGACGAACTCTGCCCGCGCTACGCCAAGCACTTCAAGGCGGCTGTGTGATGAGCCGGTTGCGGGTGTACGCACGGATCGCGCGGGTGCTGTTGGTGGTGGCGCTGGGTTTGACCATGGCCAGCGTCTTTGGCGTGTTTGAACGCATTGGCCTGGCGCATTCGATGGAGCGGCGTCAGCGCTGGTCGCGCTTCTTCATGGCGCGTTTGAGCAACGCCCTGCCCTTTCGCGTGACGGTGCACGGTGAATTGCCAAAACAGCCGATGCTGTGGGTCAGCAATCATGTGTCGTGGACTGACATTCCATTGCTTGGCATGCTCACGCCACTGTCGTTTCTGTCCAAGGCCGAAGTGCGTACCTGGCCGGTGGCCGGTTGGCTCGCGGCGAAGGCTGGCAGCCTGTTCATCCGTCGCGGTTCGGGCGACAGCCAATTGATCCGCAAGCAGATGACCCGTCACCTGCAAACCGAGCACGCCTTGTTGATGTTTCCGGAAGGCACCACCACCGATGGCCGTTCGCTGCGCACCTTTCATGGTCGCTTGCTGGCGGCGGCGATTGATTCCGAGGTGATGTTGCAACCGGTGGCGATTCGTTATCTGCGCAACGGCGAAATCGACTCGCTGGCGCCGTTCATTGGTGACGATGATTTGCTGTCGCACCTGATGCGCCTGTTCAGCAACGATTGCGGCGATGTTGAAGTGCATCTGCTCAAGCCGATTGCCTGTCAGGGGCGTGAACGTGCGGCGTTGGCGTTTGAAGCGCAGCAGGCGGTGCAGAAGGCGTTGTTTGGTGAAGTGGTGAAACCGGCTGAACCGCGTCGTGCCGGCGAATTGATTGCCGCCTGAAAACACACCTCTCCCCTGTGGGAGCGAGCTTGCTCGCGAAAGCGGTATGTCATTCAAAGTTGATGTTGGCTGACACGACGCCTTCGCGAGCAAGCTCGCTCCCACATTGGTTTTATGTCATTGACGGGTTTTGTGCGAAGTCCTGAAGTTGTGGGTAGAAGAGCCTGAAGTCTTCGCTGAGCGGCTCATACAACCGCCGCAATTCCTGCATTGCCCCCGCCAGCTCCTCCGGCCGGGTCAGCCGCCGCGAGATCCCGCGCAACACCTGCTCCAGCACTTCAAATTCCTGATACGAACCCAGCCAGTCATTGGCGACCATGTGCGGGGCGATCTTCGCCAGCCGTTCGGGCAGTTGCGGCTCGTGGGTCAGCACCCGGTACACATCAGCCGTGAATACCTCCAGCGGCTGATCGGCATACAACCGCCAGTCCCGCGCCAGGCAATGATCGAAAAACACGTCGAGGACGATTCCGGCATAACGCCGCCTCGTATCGGAAAACCGCCCCAGCGCGATGTCCACCAGCGGATGGCGATCGGTGAACACGTCAATCCGTCGATGCAGTTGAATGGCCGCCTCGACCTCCGGAGCAAACTGCCCTTGCAGCCGACCTTTGACGAAATCGCCATACAGACTGCCGAGCAGTTGCCCCGGGCGCTGGCCACCGAGGTGTAAATGTGCGAGATAGTTCATGGGCGCAGCTTAGCACTGCGGCCCATAAGCCAGACACCCACGTATCGTTATAACGCGATATACCAATTTATGTTGACGTCAGATCAAAATCATATTGGTGTATCGCGATCTAACGATTTATATTTCGCCACATCGCGATATAGCGTTGTACACATTGTGAGCACCCTGCCATGAACCTCGACCTCGACGAAATAATAAAAGCCCTGGCGCACCCAGTACGGCGAGACATCCTCAACTGGCTGAAAGACCCGAAGAACGAATTTCCGGAACAGTTGCACAACCACGAGTACGGCATCTGCGCCGGGCAGATCGATCAACGCTGCGGCCTGTCGCAGTCGACCGTTTCGGCACACCTCGCGACATTGCAACGCGCCGGTCTGATCAGCAGCCAGAAGGCCGGGCAATGGCACTTTTTCAAACGTAACGAGGACGTGATCCAGGCGTTCCTCAGCACCCTCAGTAAAGAGCTCTGACCCTTAACGTCAGCCAGCCGACAAGGAAACCGCATGCCCCTCTCGCTACTCATTCTCGCCTTGAGCGCCTTCGCCATCGGCACCACCGAGTTCGTCATCATGGGCCTGCTGCCCAATGTGGCGGCCGACCTCGGCGTGTCGATTCCCGGCGCCGGCTGGCTGGTGACCGGATACGCCCTCGGCGTGGCGATCGGTGCGCCATTCATGGCCATGGCTACCGCCAAACTGCCGCGTAAAGCGGCACTGGTCGCGTTGATGGGCATTTTTATTGTCGGCAACCTGCTCTGTGCGATTGCCAGTGATTACAACGTGCTGATGTTCGCCCGAGTGATCACCGCGCTGTGCCATGGTGCGTTCTTCGGTATCGGTTCGGTAGTGGCGGCCAATCTGGTGCCAGCGAATAAACGCGCCTCGGCCGTGGCCCTGATGTTCACCGGTCTGACTCTGGCCAACGTCCTCGGTGTGCCGCTGGGCACTGCGCTGGGTCAGCAATACGGCTGGCGCTCGACCTTCTGGGCGGTGACCGTTATCGGTGTGATTGCGCTGATCGGCCTGATCCGCTTACTGCCGGCCAAGCGTGACGAAGAGAAACTCGACATGCGTGCCGAACTCGCCGCCCTTAAAGGTGCGGGAATCTGGCTGTCGCTGAGCATGACCGCGTTGTTCGCCGCTTCCGTATTCACCCTGTTTACCTACGTCGCCCCGCTGCTCGGCGAAGTCACCGGTGTATCGCCACGTGGCGTGACCTGGACGCTGATGCTGATCGGCCTGGGCCTGACTGTCGGCAACATCATCGGCGGCAAACTCGCCGACAAAGGCATGGCCGCCACGTTGATCGGCGTATTCATCGCCATGGCCGTGGTCTCCACCGTGCTGACCTGGACCAGCGTCGCGCTGATCCCCACCGAAATCACCCTGTTCCTCTGGGCCACCGCGTGTTTCGCCGCCGTACCGGCGCTGCAAGTCAACGTGGTGACCTTCGGTAAAGCGGCACCGAATCTGGTTTCGACCCTGAACATCGGCGCCTTCAACGTCGGTAACGCGCTCGGCGCCTGGGTCGGCGGCAGCGTCATCGCCCACGGCTACGGCCTGACCAGCGTGCCACTCGCAGCCGCGGCGCTGGCCGTGCTCGCCCTGCTGGTGACCCTGATTACTTTCCGTCAGAACGGCAATGCCGATCTGGCCCCGGCAACTAACTGATTAACTTTTACTTACGAGGGTTGTAGACATGGCAACTATTTTTGATCCGATCAAACTGGGCGACATCGAACTGGCCAACCGCATCATCATGGCGCCGCTGACCCGCTGCCGCGCTGACGAAGGTCGCGTGCCGAATGCGCTGATGGCCGAGTACTACGTTCAACGCGCCTCCGCCGGCCTGATCCTCAGCGAGGCCACTTCGGTGACGCCAATGGGCGTTGGCTACCCGGACACCCCGGGCATCTGGTCCAACGACCAAGTGCGCGGCTGGGCCAACGTGACCAAAGCGATTCACGCAGCCGGCGGCAAGATCTTCCTGCAACTGTGGCACGTCGGCCGGGTTTCCCACCCGTCGTACCTCAACGGTGAAGCGCCGGTGGCGCCGAGTGCGATCCAGCCGAAAGGTCACGTCAGCCTGGTGCGTCCGCTGGCCGACTATCCAACCCCACGCGCTCTGGAAACCGCTGAAATCGCCGACATCGTCGACGCCTACCGCACCGGTGCCGAAAACGCCAAAGCCGCCGGTTTCGACGGCGTGGAAATCCACGGCGCCAACGGTTACCTGCTCGACCAGTTCCTGCAAAGCAGCACCAACCAGCGCACTGACAACTACGGTGGCTCGCTGGAAAACCGTGCGCGTCTGCTGCTGGAAGTGACCGATGCGGCGATCGAAGTCTGGGGCGCTGGTCGCGTTGGCGTGCACCTGGCACCGCGCGCGGACTCCCATGACATGGGCGACGACAACCTGGCAGAAACCTTCACCTACGTTGCACGTGAACTGGGCAAGCGTGGCATCGCGTTCATCTGTTCCCGGGAGAAAGAAGGTGCCGACAGCCTTGGCCCGCAATTGAAAGAAGCTTTCGGCGGTCCGTACATCGCCAACGAGCGCTTCACCAAGGACAGCGCCAACGAATGGCTGGCCAGTGGCAAGGCTGACGCTGTGGCGTTTGGTGTGCCGTTCATTGCCAACCCGGATCTGCCGGCTCGTTTGAAGGCGGATGCGCCGTTGAATGATGCGCGTCCGGAGTTGTTCTATGCCAAGGGTCCGGTTGGTTATATCGACTATCCGGCGCTGTAAGGCATACCGCAGAATGCGAAAGCCCCCGACTTGTGAGAGTCGGGGGCTTTTTTTGTGTTCGCCGGAAGATTGATTGCGCTTTTTAGTACGCAGCCCCTCACCCCAGCCCTCTCCCGAGGAAGAGGGAGCCGATCTGTGTGCGTTTCAAATCTGGAGTTCGGCTGGATATTTCAGGTCGACGTATCTCGAAAGAACACCTCGGTCAGTCCCCTCTCCCTCTGGGAGAGGGTTAGGGTGAGGGCAAGCGGCCAACACTTGTTCACACAGACGACACAAATTCCCTACAAAATGCGTAGCTCGCTACGTTTAAACTCCCCGCCGCAAGCCTGTATAACGGCAGGCCAATTGACACAACCTGTGCCAATTACGCATTTTGTTTCATTTGCGCAGGCTGGGGCTCAGGCGCAGCATATCCAACCCTGTATCGACCCAACGCTCAGCCTCGGCATGCAGTTCAAAGCTGTCCGGCGCCAGCAGCCATCCATACAGCAGGCCATCGATGTAAGCGTGAATGCTGATGGCCGCGCGGGCAGTGTCGAGATCTCCCGGCAACTGGCCGCGATTCACCGCATTACGCAACGTCAGCGCGATGCGCTCATTGCAATCGAGGCTGACGTCCCGGCGCTGCTGGCGCAAATCGCACATTTCATCGGTGAACTCGCACTTATGAAACAGAATTTCGTTGATACGCCGGGTTTTCGGGTCCAGCGCAACTTGATGAAACAAATGAATCAGCAGTTGGCGCATGCAGCCCAACGGATCGAGTTCATCTTCACTTTCGCTGGCTCTGGCCAGTTCATCCAGCGGCTCACGCAGCGAATCCAGCATGGCCTGGACCAGATCGGCCTTGTTACTGAAATGCCAATAGATTGCACCGCGGGTGACGCCGGCCATCGTCGCGATGTCGGCCAGCGTCGTACGAGCGACGCCCCTTTCATAAAAGGCTTTCTCCGCCGCTTCCAGAATCTGGCTACGGGTTTCTTGAGCTTCCTCTTTGGTGCGACGGACCATGACAGTAAAACCTCAAACAGGATGTTTCAGGGATGGCTGAATATCCGCTGAATAAAGAGAGGGCGATCTCTCACGGATCAGCTCCCCGGCCTACAATTTCAAACCTTGCGACGAGTTTTGTAACAGGGTGGATACGACGCCAAGGTATTTACAAACAACCATGAACGTAAGTATATTCCTTAGCAAGCTACTTATCCACCCGGCACTCATTTTTTACCCTTCCACACTTCTTGTGCGCTTTTTGCGCGCCTGACCCGAGGATCTTCATGCAATTCAAGCCAGCTGTTACCGCTCTGGTCACTGCCGTCGCCCTGGCATCGCTGCTCAGCGGATGTAAAAAGGAAGAAGCGGCACCGGCCGCTCCGCCCCCTCAGGTCGGCGTCGTCACCCTGCAACCACAAGCCTTTACCCTGACCTCCGAGTTGCCGGGCCGCACCAGTGCGTTCCGCATCGCGGAAGTTCGACCGCAGGTCAACGGCATCATTCTCAAGCGTCTGTTCAAGGAAGGCGGCGATGTCAAAGCCGGCCAGCAGCTGTATCAGATCGATCCGTCGGTCTATGAAGCGACCCTGAAAAGCGCCGAAGCCAACCTGCGTTCGACCAAGTCGATCTCCGACCGCTACAAGCAACTGGTCGACGAGCAGGCCGTAAGCCGTCAGGAATACGACACCGCTGTGGCCAACCGCATGGAATCGGAAGCGTCGTTGCAGACCGCGCAGATCAACGTGCGTTACACCAAGGTTTACGCGCCGATCTCCGGCCGCATCGGTCGTTCCTCGGTCACCGAAGGTGCACTGGTCAGCAACGGCCAGACCGACGCGATGGCGACGATCCAGCAACTCGACCCGATTTACGTCGACGTCACCCAGTCTTCGGTTGAGCTGCTCGAATTGCGCCGCGAGCTGGAAAGCGGTCGTCTGCAGAAGTCCGGCGAAAACTCGGCTGCGGTCAAGCTGACCCTGGAAGACGGCAGCCAGTACAAGCTCGACGGTAAGCTGGAATTCTCCGAAGTCACGGTCGACCCGACTACCGGTTCCGTGACCCTGCGCGCGGTATTCCCGAACCCGGATCACACCCTGTTGCCAGGCATGTTCGTTCGCGCCCAGTTGCAGGCCGGGGTCAACGCCGCCGCCATTCTGGCACCGCAACAAGGCGTGACCCGCGACCTCAAAGGCACCCCGACCGCACTGGTCGTCGGCGCCGACAACAAGGTCGAACTGCGTCAGCTCAAGGCCAGCCGCACTGTCGGCAGCCAGTGGCTGATCGAAGACGGTCTGAAGGCTGGCGATCGTCTGATCACCGAGGGGCTGCAATACGTGCGCCCGGGTGTTCAGGTGAACCCGACCGAAGCCACTAACGTAGGCACCAAGAACCCGGCCCCCGCTCAGGCAGCTGACAAAGCCGCCGGCGGCAAAGGGGAGTAATCCATGTCAAAATTCTTCATCGACCGTCCGATTTTCGCCTGGGTAATTGCCCTGGTGATCATGCTGGTCGGGGCACTTTCGATCCTGAAACTGCCGATCAACCAGTACCCGAGCATTGCGCCGCCGGCCATTGCAATCTCCGTGACCTACCCGGGCGCTTCGGCGCAAACCGTGCAGGACACCGTGGTCCAGGTGATCGAGCAGCAGCTCAACGGTATCGACAACCTGCGTTATGTGTCCTCGGAAAGTAACTCCGACGGCAGCATGACCATCACCGCGACCTTCGAGCAAGGCACCAACTCCGACACCGCGCAGGTGCAGGTTCAGAACAAGCTGAACCTCGCTACCCCGCTGTTGCCGCAGGAAGTGCAGCAACAAGGTATCCGCGTGACCAAGGCCGTGAAAAACTTCCTCCTGGTTATCGGCGTGGTATCGCGTGACGGCAGCATGACCAAGGACGACCTGTCCAACTACATCGTGTCGAACATGCAGGACCCGATCTCGCGGACCGCCGGTGTCGGTGACTTCCAGGTCTTCGGTGCCCAGTACGCGATGCGCATCTGGCTCGACCCGGCCAAGCTGAACAAGTACAACCTGACCCCGGCTGATGTCAGCTCCGCCATCTCGGCGCAGAACGTTCAGGTCTCGTCCGGTCAGCTCGGCGGTTTGCCGGCGCTGCCAGGCCAGCAACTGAACGCGACGATCATCGGCAAGACCCGTCTGCAGACCGCCGAGCAGTTCAAGGCGATTCTGCTGAAGGTTAACCAGGACGGCTCGCAAGTGCGCGTCGGTGATGTTGCCGACGTCGGTCTGGGGGGTGAGAACTCGACCATTTCCGCACAGTTCAACGGCAAACCGTCTTCCGGTCTGGCGGTGAAACTGGCCAACGGCGCCAACGCCCTCGACACCGCCAAAGCCCTGCGCAAGACGATTGACGAGCTCAAGCCGTTCTTCCCGCAAGGCATGGAAGTGGTGTTCCCGTACGACACCACCCCAGTGGTGACCGAATCGATCAAGGGTGTGGTTGAAACCCTGGTCGAAGCGATCGTGCTGGTGTTCCTGGTGATGTTCCTGTTCCTGCAGAACTTCCGCGCCACCGTCATCACCACGATGACCGTGCCGGTGGTATTGCTGGGTACGTTCGGCATCCTCGCGGCGTTCGGTTTCAGCATCAACACCCTGACCATGTTCGGTATGGTGCTGGCCATCGGCTTGCTGGTGGACGACGCCATCGTCGTGGTGGAAAACGTCGAGCGGGTGATGAGCGAAGAAGGCTTGTCACCGAAGGAAGCGACCAAGAAGTCCATGGGCCAGATCCAGGGCGCACTGGTCGGTATTGCTCTGGTTCTGTCGGCGGTACTGTTGCCGATGGCGTTCTTCAGCGGTTCCACCGGTGTGATCTACAAGCAGTTCTCGATCACCATCGTCTCGGCCATGGCCCTGTCGGTACTGGTCGCGCTGATCTTCACCCCGGCGCTCTGCGCCACCATGCTCAAGGCGATTCCGAAAGGCGAGCACGGCACACCGAAAAAAGGTTTCTTCGGCTGGTTCAACCGTACTTTCGACAGCGGTGTCAGAAAGTACGAGCGCGGTGTCGGCAACATGCTGTCGCGCAAGGCTCCTTACCTGCTGGCGTACCTGCTGATCGTAGTGGGCATGATCTGGCTGTTCACCCGTATTCCAACCGCGTTCCTGCCGGAAGAAGACCAGGGCGTACTGTTCGCCCAGGTGCAAACCCCGGCCGGTTCCAGTGCCGAACGTACGCAAGTCGTGATCGACGAAATGCGTTCCTACCTGCTGGAGAAAGAGTCCGGTGCGGTGTCTTCGGTGTTCACCGTGAACGGCTTCAACTTCGCCGGTCGCGGTCAGAGCTCGGGTCTGGCGTTCATCATGCTCAAACCGTGGGACGAGCGTGACGCGAGCAACAGCGTGTTCGCCCTCGCCCAACGTGCGCAGCAACACTTCTTCAGCTTCCGCGACGCGATGGTGTTTGCCTTCGCCCCACCAGCGGTACTGGAATTGGGTAACGCCACCGGTTTCGACGTGTTCCTGCAGGACCGCGCCGGTATCGGTCACGAAAAACTGATGGAAGCGCGCAACCAGTTCCTCGGTCTGGCAGCGCAGAGCAAGGTGCTCTACCAAGTGCGTCCGAACGGCTTGAACGACGAGCCGCAATACCACCTGGAAATCGACGATCAGAAGGCCCAGGCCCTCGGCGTGAGCATTGCCGACATCAACAGCACCCTGTCGATCTCCTTCGGTAGTAGCTACGTCAACGACTTCATCGACCGTGGTCGCGTGAAGAAGGTCTACGTGCAAGGTCAGGCCGGTGCTCGCATGAGCCCTGAAGACTTGAAGAAGTGGTACGTGCGCAACAGCGCCGGGACCATGGTGCCGTTCTCCGCGTTCGCCAAGGGCGAGTGGATCTACGGATCGCCGAAACTGGCGCGTTACAACGGTGTAGAAGCGATGGAGATCCTCGGTTCTCCGGCGCCGGGTTACTCCACCGGTGAAGCGATGGCCGAAGTCGAAGCGATTGCCAAGAAACTGCCGGCCGGTGTCGGTATCTCCTGGACGGGCCTGTCGTATGAGGAGCGTCTGTCCGGCTCGCAAGCGCCAGCGCTGTACGCCCTGTCGCTGCTGATGGTGTTCCTGTGTCTGGCGGCGCTGTATGAAAGCTGGTCGATTCCGATCGCGGTTATGCTCGTGGTACCACTGGGGATCATCGGTGCGTTGCTGGCCACCAGCCTGCGCGGTCTGTCCAACGACGTGTACTTCCAGGTGGGGTTGTTGACGACCATCGGTCTGGCAGCTAAAAACGCCATTCTGATCGTCGAATTCGCCAAGGAACTGCATGAACAGGGGCGCAGCCTGCGTGACGCGGCGATCGAAGCCTGCCGCATGCGTCTGCGACCTATCATCATGACCTCGCTGGCGTTCGTCCTCGGTGTTGTACCGTTGGCGATCTCCACCGGCGCCGGTTCAGGCAGTCAACATGCGATCGGTACGGGCGTGATTGGCGGTATGCTCACGGCCACGATCCTGGCGATCTTCTGGGTCCCACTGTTCTTCGTTACGGTTTCGTCCATGGGCCAGCGCAAAATCGCTGACGAGGATGAAACGACTGAAACTCCTAAAGAGGCTGGCCAATGAGCAAGTCGCTACTCTCCATCGCAGTCGCCGCCTTCGTGCTGAGCGGTTGCTCGCTGATACCTGATTATCAGCAGCCTGAGGCTCCGGTCGCAGGTCAGTACCCGCAGGGGCCGGCGTATTCGCCGGCTCAGGCTCCGGCGCAGGCCGCTGCCGAGCAGGGCTGGAAGCAGTTTTTCCATGACCCGGCGCTGCAACAGCTGATTCAGGTTTCGCTGGAAAACAACCGCGACCTGCGTGTCGCGGCGTTGAACATCGACGCCTATGCGGCTCAATACCGCATCCAGCGTGCCGACCTGTTCCCGGCGGTTTCGGCCAATGCCAGCGGCAGCCGTCAGCGGGTTCCGGCCCGTGCCTCGCAGACCGGTGATTCGACCATCACCAGTTCGTACTCGGCCACCGTCGGCATCAGCGCCTACGAACTCGACCTGTTCGGTCGCGTCCGCAGCCTGAGCGAACAAGCCTTGCAACAATACTTCGCCACCGAAGAAGCACGTCGCAGCACCCAGATCAGTCTGGTCGCCAGCGTCGCCAATGCTTATCTGACCTGGCAAGCCGACAAGGAACTGCTCAAACTGACTCAAGACACCCTCGGTGCCTTCGAAGAAAGCTACAAGCTGACCAGTCGCAGCAACGAAGTCGGTGTGGCGTCGGCGCTGGATCTGGCGCAGTCGCGCACCTCGGTCGAGAACGCCCGGGCACAACTGGCGCGTTACACCCGCCAGGTGGCGCAGGACGAAAACAGCCTGACCCTGCTGCTCGGCACCGGTATCCCGGCCAATCTGCAAGCGGCCAAACCGTTGTCGGATGACCTGCTCAGCGACGTACCGCCGGGGCTGCCTTCGGACCTGCTGCAACGTCGTCCGGACATTCTGCAAGCCGAGTACAACCTGAAAGCGGCCAACGCCAACATCGGCGCGGCCCGTGCTGCGTTCTTCCCGAGCATCAGCCTGACCGCCAACGCGGGCAGCCTGAGCCCGGACCTGTCCGGCCTGTTCAAGGGTGGTTCGGGGACGTGGCTGTTCCAGCCGCAGATCAACCTGCCGATCTTCAACGCCGGCAGCCTGCGCGCCAGCCTCGACTACGCCAAGATCCAGAAGGACATTGGCGTGGCGAACTACGAGAAGTCCATTCAAACGGCCTTCCAGGAAGTCGCCGACGGCCTGGCCGCCCGCCAGACCTACACCGAGCAGCTGCAAGCGCAGCGTGACTTCGTGCAGGCCAACCAGGATTACTACCGTCTGGCCGAACGTCGTTATCGCATCGGCGTCGACAGCAACCTGACCTTCCTCGATGCCCAGCGTCAGCTGTTCAGCGCGCAGCAAGCGCTGATCACCGACCGCCTCGCGCAGCTGACCAGTGCGGTCAACCTGTACAAGGCCTTGGGCGGTGGCTGGAATGCGCAAACCGCGCAGAACGAACCGCTGAAAGAAGAAGCACCGAAGATGAAGCTGTTCTGATCATCATCGGCTGAACACAAGGAGTCCACCGATTGGTGGGCTTTTTGTTGCCTGTCAGGAAGTGGATGTTGTCTGGGCTGGCCCCTTCACGAGCAGGCTCGCTCCCACAGGGATCGCATTCCAAATGTGGGAGCGAGCCTGCTCGCGAAGAGGCCCTCACATTCACCCAAAACACCCGACTCAATCTTGCGTTCGATAATCGCCCAAAACCCGCTTTAGCCAATTGAATCCGGCCGCCCGCCCCCCGCACCATTCGATCAACAAAACCAATAACAACAGGTTCGACACCATGCTCCCGCGCCCTGCTCCGACCGGCTGACCGCCGTCGCCTTACCCCTGAATTCATCGCATTTCTGCACCGTAAAAAAACGGCCGCAGCGGCCCCGTTCGCCTTAAAAAAACAAGAGAGACCCGAGCACATGACAACTTCCCCTGCGCCCTACACACTTGCGGGCCTGATCACTATCGCCCTGGCCGGCATCGCGCTGCCCGTTTCGGCTGAAGAAGCGGGTTTCATCGAGGGCGCGAAGGTCAACCTGAACCTGCGCAACTTCTACATCAACCGCAACTTCACCAATCCGACCAAGGCTCAGGGCAAGGCTGAAGAGTGGACGCAGAGCTTCATCCTCGACGCCAAATCCGGTTTCACCCAAGGCACCGTCGGTTTCGGCATGGACGTGTTGGGTTTGTATTCGGTGAAACTCGATGGCGGTAAAGGCACTGGCGGCACGGCGTTGCTGCCGCTGGATCACGACGGCCGTCCGGCGGACAACTTCGGCCGCACCAACGTCGCCTTCAAGGCCAAACTTTCCCAGACCGAAGTGAAAGTCGGCGAGTGGATGCCAGTGCTGCCGATCCTGCGTTCGGACGACGGCCGCTCGCTGCCGCAAACCTTTCGTGGCGGCCAGATCACCTCGAAAGAAATCGACGGCCTTACCCTCTACGGCGGCCAGTTCCGCGCCAACAGCCCGCGCGATGACAGCAGCATGAGTGACATGTCGATGACCGGAAAAGCGGCGTTCACTTCTGATCGCTTCAATTTCCAGGGCGGTGAATACGTTTTCAACGAAAAACGCACACAGATCGGCGTGTGGAATGCCGAACTCAAGGACATCTACAGCCAGCAATACGTCAACCTGATCCACAGCCAGCCATTGGGCGACTGGACCCTCGGCGCCAACCTCGGCTTCTTCTACGGCAAGGACGACGGCAGCGCCCGCGCCGGCGATCTCGACAACAAGACCTGGTCGGGGATGTTCTCGGCCAAATACGGCGGTAACACCTTTTATGTAGGCCTGCAGAAACTCACCGGCGACAGCGCCTGGATGCGAGTCAACGGTACCAGCGGCGGCACGCTGGCCAACGACAGCTACAACGCCAGTTACGACAATGCGCAGGAACGCTCCTGGCAAGTGCGCCATGACTACAACTTCGTGGCACTGGGCATCCCCGGCCTGACCCTGATGAACCGCTACATCAGTGGCGACAACGTACACACCGGGACGATCACCGACGGCAAGGAATGGGGTCGTGAATCGGAACTGGGCTACACCGTGCAGAGCGGCGCGCTCAAGAATCTGAACGTCAGATGGCGCAACTCGACCATGCGCCGGGATTTCAGCAACAACGAGTTTGACGAAAACCGCTTGATCGTCAGCTATCCGATCAGCCTCCTGTAAGCTCTGATGTTCCCCTGTGGGAACGAGCCTGCTCGCGAAAGCGGTGTGTCAGATAAGCATATGCCGACTGACACGGCGCCTTCGCGAGCAAGCTCGCTCCCACATTTGTTTTGTGATCGACACAACTCCAATGTGGGAGCGAGCTTGTTCCGGGCGGCGATCCGACGAAGGCGTAATTTCAGGCGCCGTCACTCCCGGGATTCAACACCCAACTCATCCCACACCGATTCAGCCAGGTGAAACGTCGCATTCGCTGCCGGAATCCCGCAGTAGATCGCACTCTGCATGATCACTTCCTTGATCTCACCCCGGCTCACGCCATTATTGGCCGCCGCACGCAAATGCAGTTTCAGCTCGCCTTCGCGGTTCATGCCGATCAGCATGGCGATGGTGATCAGGCTGCGGGTATGCCGAGGCAAGCCCGGACGCGTCCAGATATCGCCCCAGGCATGCCGGGTGATCATTTCCTGAAACTCCGAGTTGAACTCGGTCAGCGCGGTCAGGCTGCGATCGACATGCGTATCGCCCAACACCGCGCGGCGAACCTGCATGCCTTCGTCGTAACGTTGTTTCTCGTCCACAAAAACTTCCTCACTTAGCCTGCAAAAACGCCAACACGCGATCACTGAAATCCGCGCCAGCCTGCACGTTGGACAGGTGCGCCGCATAGAACTCGGCGTATTCGGCACCGCGCACATGCTCCTGAATGAAATGCCCACCGGCCGGCGGCGTCACCGCATCTTCGGTGCCGGCAATCACCAGCAACGGCACATTGATCGAGGCCAGTTGCTCACGGAAATCGGCATCACGCACCGCCGCACAATTGGCCGCGTAACCCTCTGGAGAAGTGGCGGCGAGCATGTCGGTAATCTGCTTGGCCGCTGCCGGATGGGCTACGGAAAAATCAGGTGTAAACCAACGGGCAATCGACGCGTCACGCAGGGCAACCATCGCTGCCGCACCATCGCGCAGTACGGTTTCGATGCGCGGATTCCATACCGACGGATCGCCGATCTTTGCCGCCGTGTTGCAGACGATCAGCTTGTTCAACCGATGCCCGGCATTGATCCCCAGCCACTGACCGATCAAGCCCCCCATCGACAATCCGCAGAAATGCGCGCGCTCGATGTGCAGCGCATCCAGCAGACCAAGGACGTCGTGCCCGAGTTGCTCGATGCTGTACGGGCCCGGCGTCACCAGCGATTGGCCGTGACCACGGGTGTCGAAACGCAGCACGCGAAAGTGCTCGGTGAAGGCCGGCATCTGCGCGTCCCACATGTGCAGATCAGTGCCCAGCGAGTTGGACAGCACCAGCACCGGCGCATCGACCGGGCCTTCAATTTGATAGTGCAGTTCGCCATCGGCGAGTTGAACGAAAGCCACAGCCCTCTCCTTTCAGACAGACAATGCGTTGTGTTCGGCCACCGCACGCTCGACCCAGGTTTTCGCCTGACCGAGATAATGGGCGGGGTTCAAAAGATGATCGAGTTCAGCGTTGCTCAGCTCAGCTGTGACTTGCGGTTCGTCACCCAGCACGGCGCGTAAATGGCGCTGCTCGGCCACGGCGCGTTTGCAGCATTGTTCGAGCAGATGATGCGCGGTGTCGCGGCCGACACGCTGGGCGAGGACGATGCTGACGGCTTCGGCCAGCACCAGCCCCTGAGTCAATTCGAGGTTGCGGCCCATGCGCTCGGCATCGACTTCCAGGCCATCGGCCAACAAGCGTGCTTGTTGCAGTGAACCGGATACGAGGCAGCAGATTTCCGGCAAGGTTTCCCATTCGGCATGCCACAGACCCAGGCTGCGTTCATGTTCCTGCGGCATGGCGCTGAACAGCGTCGAGACCAGACCCGGCACGCGCGTCGCCGCGCCGATCAACACCGCCGCGCCGACCGGATTGCGTTTGTGCGGCATGGTTGACGAACCGCCCTTGCCCGGCGCCGACGGCTCGAAAACCTCGGCGGCTTCGGTCTGCATCAACAGGCTGATGTCGCGGCCAAATTTTCCGAGGCTGCCGGCGATCAGGCCGAGCACTGCGCCGAACTCGACAACGCGATCACGCTGGGTGTGCCACGGTTGTTCGGGCAAGGTCAGCTGCAGTTCTTCGGCCAACGCTTGGGCAATCGGCAAGGCCTGTTCGCCCAACGCGGCGAGGGTCCCGGATGCACCACCGAATTGCAGCACTAGCAAACGCGGTTTGAGTTCGCGCAGACGCTGACGACTGCGAGTGACAGCGCCCAACCATCCGGCGATTTTCATGCCGAGGGTCACTGGCGTCGCATGTTGCAGCCAGGTGCGTCCGGCCAGCGGCGTCGCGGCATGACGTTGCGCCTGAGCCGCGAGGGAATCGGCCAATTGCGCCAGATCGCTTTCAATCAGTGCCAGCGCCTGCCGCAATTGCAGCACCAGCCCGGAATCCATCACATCCTGACTGGTCGCGCCCAAATGCAGATAGCGTTCGGCTTCAGCATCGCTGGCAGCAATCTGCTTGCCCAACGCCTTGACCAGCGGAATCGCCGAGTTGCCAGCCGTGGCAATCGCCTCGCCCAGTGCTGCGAAGTCATACAGACCAGCGCTGCACGCCGCTGCGATCGGTGCCACGGCAGACGCCGGAATCAAACCGACCCGCGCCTCGGCCCGGGCCAGCGCCGCTTCGAAGTCGAGCATCGCCTGCACACGGCCCTGATCGCAGAACACCTCGCGCATATCGCGGGCAGTGAAGTAGGCATCGAACAATTGATTGCCCGGTCGCTGAGTCATAAACAGTCCTTGCCGGCGCGGGCCATGGCGGCCCGCGCACTTCGGGTTAGAGATCGTGGTGCAAATACGCCGCCTGTTTCGGCAGGCGCAGGCTGAACAGGAACGCGATCGCCATCATCGCCGTCACGTACCAGTAGAAAGAGTTTTCCATGCCGATGTTCTTCAGGCTCAGGGCGACGAACTCCGCCGAACCGCCGAAGATCGCATTCGCCACCGCATAGGCCAGACCAACGCCAAGGGCGCGGACTTCCGGCGGGAACATCTCGGCTTTCACCAGGCCGCTGATCGAGGTGTAGAAACTGACGATTGCCAGCGCCACGGTGATCAACACAAACGCGAGGAACGGACTGCTGACACTTTTCAGGCTCAACAGAATCGGCACGGTGAACAGCGTACCGAGCGCGCCGAACCAAAGCATCGAGTTACGTCGGCCGATCTTGTCGGCGAGCATGCCGAACAGCGGCTGCATGCACATATACAGGAACAGTGCGCCGGTCATGATGTAGCTGGCGGTCTTGGCGTGCATGCCGGCGGTGTTCACCAGGTACTTCTGCATGTACGTGGTGAAGGTGTAGAAAATCAGCGAGCCACCGGCGGTGTAACCGAGCACGGTGATGAACGCGGCTTTGTGATCGCGGAACAGCGCAGCGATGCTGCCAGCGTCTTTGTGTTCGCGGGTTTCCTTGTTGGTGGTTTCTTTCAGACTGCGACGCAGGAACAGCGAAATCAGCGCCGCCACCGCACCGACCACAAACGGAATCCGCCAGCCGTAGGCGCGCAGGTCTTCTTCGGTGAGAAATTGCTGCAAAACCACCACCAACGACACGGCCAGCAGTTGGCCGCCAATCAACGTCACGTACTGGAACGAGGCGAAAAATCCGCGCTGGCCCCTGAGGGCAACTTCGCTCATGTAGGTGGCAGTGGTGCCGTACTCACCGCCGACCGACAGGCCTTGCAGCAAGCGTGCGAACAACAGCAGGACCGGAGCCCAGACGCCGATGTCCTTGTAGGTCGGCAAGCAAGCGATCAGCAACGAGCCGAAGCACATCATCAGAATCGAGATGAGCATCGAGTTCTTGCGCCCGTGCTTGTCGGCGACCCGGCCGAAAATCCAGCCACCAATCGGGCGCATCAGGAAGCCGGCAGCGAACACGCCAGCGGTGTTGACCAGTTGCACCGTCGGGTTGTCGGAGGGGAAAAACGCCGGGGCGAAATAGATCGCGCAGAAGGCGTAGACGTAGAAGTCGAACCATTCGACGAGGTTGCCGGACGAGGCGCCGACAATGGCGAAAATACGCTTGCTGCGCTCTTCACCGGTGTAATGGGAGGCAGTAGTGGTTGTCATTGTTTTTCACTCGATAGGGACAGTGAGAGTCTAGACATACTTTGCAACAGTCCCGTTCCACATCCTATATCGATCGTTCCCACGCTCCGCGTGGTAACGCATCCGGTGACGCTCCGCGTCACGGTGGACGCGGAGCGTCCATGGCGGCATTCCCACGCAGAGCGTGGGAACGATCATGTAGGAGCTGCCGCAGGCTGCGATCTTTTGATCTTAATAATCGAAAAACACCGTCTCGGCGTCGGTGCCCTGCAGAATCACATTCCACTGGTAAACACCCGAGGCATCCTTCTTCGCCAGCAACGTACTGCGCCGCTCAGCCGGCACACACTCCAGCAACGGATCATCAACGTTGGCCGGCTCGCCCTCAAAATAAATCCGCGTCAGCAAATGCTTGACCAAGCCACGGGCAAACACCAGCACCACCAGATGCGGCGCCTGAGTCGAGCCCTTCAACCCTTCAACCGTACCCGGTTTGATCGTGGTGAACCGAAACCGCCCTTCAGCATCCACCGGCACCCGGCCAAAACCTTCAAAGTGCGGATCGAGCGCTTTGTCCTGCTCGTCTTCCGGGTGGTCGTATTTGCCGGCAGCGTTGGCCTGCCAGACTTCGAGCATGGCGTCGTTGACGACATCGCCGTTGCCATCCACCACCTGCCCGGTGATCGCCACGCGCTCGCCAAGGGTTTGTTCGACGGTGAGGTCTTCGCGGTTCAGCCAGGTCAGACCGATGTGGTAATACGGCCCGACGGTGTGGGACGTGGTCGCTGTCAGCGTCATCTTATTTCTCCATCGGCGTGGCTTCACGCCCGCGCAGCACGATGTCCCAGCGATAACCGAGGGCGTAGGACGGAATGGTTTTTTCCAGATCGAAACGGGCGATCAGGCGTTCCTTGGCCGAAGTATCTGGCACGCAGTTGTAGATCGGGTCGTAAGCCAGCAGCGGATCGCCCGGGAAATACATTTGCGTGACCAGACGGGTGAGGATGCTCGGCCCGAACAGCGAAAAGTGGATGTGCGCCGGGCGCCAGGCGTTGTGGTGGTTGCCCCACGGGTAGGCGCCGGGCTTGATGGTCTGGAACTGATACCAGCCGTCGGCATCGGTGACGGTGCGGCCGGTGCCGGTGAAATTCGGGTCCAGCGGCGCGTCATGCAGGTCACGCTTGTGGTTGTAGCGACCGGCGGCGTTAGCCTGCCAGATCTCCACCAGAATCCCCGGCACCGGCAGACCGTTTTCGTCGAGCACGCGACCGTGAATGATGATGCGTTCGCCTTGTGGCTCGCCCTCATGCTGGGCGGTCAGGTCGTTATCGGTGTCGCCCACACGTTCGGCGCCGATAGTCGGCCCGGTGATTTCCGACAGCGAGTGCGGCAGAAACACCAACGGCTTCGACGGCGAGCGCAGGTTGGTGGATTGATACGTCGGGTGCAGGTACTCAGGCTGAGTGCCTTCCTGCGGACGACGGTAACCAGGCTTGTCAGACATGTCGCTTTCCTCTGTTCTTTTTCGTCACGGCTTGCGTCAGACGCGTTCGATGGCCAGGGCCAGACCTTGGCCGACACCGACGCACATGGTCGCCAGACCTTTCTTGCCACCGGTCTTTTCCAGCTGATGCAGCGCGGTCAGCACCAGACGCGCACCGCTCATGCCCAACGGATGACCGAGGGCAATCGCGCCACCGTTCGGGTTGACCTGCGCAGCGTCATCCGCCAGACCCAGTTCACGCAGCACCGCCAAACCTTGGCTGGCGAATGCTTCGTTGAGTTCGATCACATCGAAATCGCTGACCGCCACGCCAAGGCGCTCGATCAATTTGCGCACCGCTGGCACCGGGCCGATGCCCATTACGCGCGGCGCAACCCCGGCGCTGGCCATGCCGAGCACTTTGGCGCGGGCGGTCAGGCCGTGTTTTTTCACGGCTTCGGCGGAAGCCAGAATCAGTGCAGCGGCACCGTCATTGACGCCGGAGGCATTGCCGGCGGTGACGGTTTTGTCAGGGCCATTGACCGGTTTCAATTTTGTCAGTGCTTCAATCGTCGTATCGGCGCGCGGATGTTCATCCTGGCTGACTACGGTTTCTCCCTTCTTGTGGGCAATCCGTACTTCAATAATTTCTTCGGCGAAGTAACCGGCGGCCTGCGCGGCGGCGGTACGTTGCTGACTGCGCAGGGCGAAAGCGTCCTGATCGGCGCGCGAGACTTTATAGTCGTCGGCGACGTTGTCAGCGGTCTGCGGCATCGCGTCAACGCCGTATTGCGCCTTCATCAACGGGTTGATGAAACGCCAGCCGATGGTGGTGTCTTCAAGTTTCATGTTGCGCGAAAACGCTGCGTCAGCCTTGCCCATCACAAACGGTGCGCGGGACATCGACTCGACGCCGCCGGCAATCGCCAGCTCCATCTCGCCGCTGGCAATCGCTCGGAACGCCGTGCCGATCGCATCCATGCCCGAAGCGCAAAGACGATTGAGGGTCACGCCCGGTACGCTGTCCGGCAGGCCCGCCAACAGCAGCGCCATGCGCGCAACGTTACGGTTGTCTTCGCCGGCCTGGTTGGCGCAGCCGAGAAATACCTCGTCGATGGCGTTCCAGTCCACGGAGGGATTACGTTCCATCAGGGCTTTGATCGGCACCGCGGCCAGATCATCAGCGCGCACGGCGGACAGTCCGCCGCCGAAACGGCCGATGGGCGTGCGAATCGCATCGCAGATATAAACCTCACGCATCATGCTTCTCCCGGTGCCTGACCGTGGGCGGCGGCGGTACGCGCTTCGAGGTCGCGCAGCGCGGTCAGTTCAACTTCGGTCGGTTCAGCGGTGCTCTCAACGTTGTCGGCAAAACGAATTGCCCACCCGGTGGCCGCGACCACTTGCTCGCGAGTCACGCCCGGGTGCAGTGCGGTGACCACAAATTCGTGGGTGCCCTCTTCCGGCTCCATGATGCACAGATCGGTGATGATCCCGACCGGCCCGGCGCCCGGCAGGCCCAGACGCTTGCGCGAATCGCCGCCCTCGCCGTGACCGACCGAGGTAATGAAATCGAGTTTGTCGACAAACGAACGCGCCGACTGCTTAAGAATGATCAATACGCTTTTCGCCGAACCGGCAATCTCCGGCGCGCCACCGGCACCCGGCAAACGCACTTTCGGCGAGAAGTAATCGCCGACCACGGTTGTATTGATGTTGCCGAACCGGTCGACCTGCGCAGCGCCGAGAAAACCGACGTCGATGCGCCCGCCCTGCAACCAATAGCGAAAAATCTCACCGGTCGGTACCACGGTGTCAGCGGTTTCCGCCAACTCGCCGTCACCGATGGACAGCGGCAGCACACTCGGCTTGGCACCAATCGGACCCGATTCGTAGATCAGCACCACGTCCGGCGACGAGGTCAGGCGCGCAAGGTTGGCGGCTTTCGACGGCAGGCCGATGCCGACGAAGCACACCGAGCCGTTCTTCAGGCGACGGGCCGCAGCGACGGTCATCATTTCATTGGTGGTGTAAGTCATTACTTGGCCTCCGAAGCAGCGGCCAACTTGGCCTGGAACGCGCTGAAGTCAGCGCAGCCATGGATGTATTCGTTGATCCACGCGGTAAACGTCTCACGGTCGCGGGCGATCGGATCCCACGCCTGATAGAAACGATTGTCGCGCTCGGTGTAACCGTGGGCGTAGGACGGATGCGCGCCGCCGGGAACGTGGCAGACCGCGCTCAAAGCCCAGGTCGGCAATACGCAAGAGTTCATCGGCGCGTTAAGGTCATCGACGATTTCTTCAACCGTGACGATGCAGCGTTTGGCGGCCAATGCGGCTTCTTTCTGCACACCGAGAATGCCCCACAACAGCACGTTACCCTTGCGGTCGGCTTTCTGCGCGTGGATCACAGTCACGTCCGGCCGCACCGACGGCACCGCCGCCAACACTTCACCGGTGAACGGGCAGGTCACGGTTTTGATCAGTGGATTGACCTTCGGCAGGTCGGAACCGGCGTAGGCACGCAGCACCGCGAATGGCAGGCCGGAGGCGCCGGCGACGTAGGCATTCGCCAGGTCAGCGTGGCTGTGCTCTTCGATTTCGAGAGCGTGCGGCCATTGTTTCTCGACCGCGTCGCGCAGGCGGTGCAGCGAACCGACACCCGGGTTGCCGCCCCAGGAGAAAATCAGTTTGCGTGCGCAACCGGCACCGATCAGTTGGTCGTAGATCAGGTCAGGCGTCATCCGCACCAGCGTCAGATCTTTCTTGCCCTGACGAATGATTTCATGACCCGCTGCTGTAGGGATCAGGTGAGTGAAGCCTTCGAGCGCGACGGTGTCACCATCGTTGACGAATTGCTTCACCGCGTCGTGCAGCGAAAGGATCTCAGCCATGGAGCGGGCTCCTGTTTTTGTAATGAATCGCCAGTGATAAAAAAGGCGCGAGGTTCAGCGCCGGAGTCACTGAAGATTAAGCCTGGGAAATGGGCCAAACAATCCGATAATCGACTGAGTGTTCGTTTATCGAACAGATTGTTGTCAGCCTATCGTTCGGTATTGATCGTTCCCAACGCGCCGCGTGGGAACGATGAGGCGCTGAAACTCAGGTCGCATCCGCATGACTGACCATGCCTTTGATCACCACCGCCGTGGTGGCCAACGCCGCCGGAATCACCAACGCCGTCAACACCTGCTCGAAATTCCAGCCCAGCCCCAGCAACGTAGCGCCCATCCACGCTCCGAGAATCGCGCCAAAGCGGCCAATCCCCAGCATCCACGAGACCCCGGTCGCCCGCCCCTGAGTCGGATAAAACCGCGCGGCCAGTGACGGCATCGCCGATTGCGCGCCGTTCACGCACATCCCCGCCACCAGTACCAACGTCGCCAGCAACGTAATGTTGCCCAGGCTCTGCCCCACCGCGTAGGCAAACACCCCGGCCAGCAGGTAGAACGTGCCGATGACCTTGTGCGGATTGAAGCGGTCCATCGCCCAGCCCACCGCCACTGCGCTCAATACCCCGCCGAACTGGAACAACGCACCGATAAATGCCGCCTGTTCCATGCTCGCGCCGCTGTCACGCATCAGCGTCGGCAGCCAGCTGGTCAACAGATAAACAATCACCAGGCCCATGAAATAGGTCAGCCACAACAACAAAGTGCCCGTGCTGTAAGTGCCGGAGAAGATCACAGCGAAGACGTTGCGTGCCTTGACGGTTTTCTGTTCCGGCACGCTGAAGCTCGAGGCTTGGGCGACGGTGACCGGGTCAATCGGCGCCAGGGTTTTGCGAATCTTGTCGGTGCCACGGTTACGGACGACAAGGTAGCGCGCCGACTCCGGCAGCCAGAACAGCAGCACCACGGCGAGGATCAATGGCAGAACCCCGCCAATCAGCAACAGACTGTGCCAGCCGAAGGCTGGAATCAGCTTGGCGGAAATGAACCCGCCGCCGGCCATACCGAGGTTGAAACCGCAGAACATGCTGGTCACCAACAGCGACTTCTTGCGCTCCGGGGTGTATTCCGAGAGCAGTGTGGTGGCGTTCGGCATCCCCGCGCCCAAGCCGAGACCGGTCAGGAAGCGCAGTACCAACAGTTGTTCGACGTTGGTGCTGTACGCCGACGCCAGGCTGAAGGCACCGAACAGCACCACAGCGCCGACGAGTACGACTTTTCGTCCAAAGCGGTCAGCCAACGGGCCGGAACCCAATGCACCGAAAACCATGCCGATCAACGCAGCGCTCATCACCGGGCCGAGACTGGCGCGGTCGATGCCCCAATCCTGCGACAACGCCGGGGCAATGAAACCCATCGCAGCGGTGTCGAGGCCATCGAGAAAGACAATCAGGAAACACAGGATCACTACTCGCCACTGATAGCGCGAGATCGGTTGGGCATTGATGAAGGTCTGCACGTCGAGGCAGTTACCCACAGCGGACTGAGGCTGGTTCATTATTTTTATTCCACGCAAAAAACGCAGTCGAACGGCGGCCGGCCAGAGAGCGGCACGGTCACAAGAATAGAAGGTCTGGATCAGGCGTTGCGGGAAACCCGGCAACAGCGGGTGGAGCGGAGACAGTCGGAGAGCGTGCGCATGGTGAGTTGCCTCTTGTCATTATTATGGGAGTCGGCAGTCCGGCGAGTTCATTCACATCAGCGCCGGATGACGCTGCCGCGACATTAATGATCCGAGGGTTTTAGCGTCAATTCGATAAACGCAACACTGTGCGTTTATCGAACAGCTTCATCAGGCGAACAGCTGCGCACTCAGGTCGCGACTGGCACTGAGCAGGCCCGGCAGGAAGCGCTGCTCCAGCTCGGTACGGCTGACGCGACCGGCGTGGGTGCTGACGTTGAGCGCCGCGACCACCTGGCCGGAAGCGTCGTAGACCGGCACGGCAATCGAACGCAGGCCTTGTTCCAGTTCCTGATCGACGATGCACCAGCCCTGCTGCCGCACTTCCTGCAGGCATTCGAGCAATGCATCTGGGGTGTGGATCGTGCGGCTGGTCTTGGCGACCAGTTCGGCGTGATCGAGGTATTCGCGCAATGACGTGTCGTCCAGTGCCGCCAAGAGGATGCGGCCCATCGATGTGCAATACGCCGGCAAGCGCCCACCCACTGACAGATCCACCGAAATCAGCCGCTGGGTGGTCGCCGAGCGCGCGATATAGAGAATGTCGTCGCCTTCGAGCGTGGCCATGTTGCAGGCTTCGTGCAGTTGCTCGCTCATGCGGTCGAGGTACGGCTGGGCCGACACCGCCAACGGCGTCGACGACAGATAGGCGTGGCCGAGGGTCAGCACTTTGGGCAGCAATGAGTAGGTGCGACCATCCGTGGTGGCGTAGCCGAGTTTGATCAAGGTATGCAGGCAACGGCGCACGGCGGCGCGGGGAATTTCCGTGCGGTGACTGATCTGGGCGATGGTCAGATGCCGTTTGCGCTCCTGAAAGGCCTGCACCACCGCCAGACCACGGGCCAGCGAGGTCATGAAATCCGGATCACCGGTCAGCGCCTGGATGCGTTTGGCCGGCGAGGCGACGATCGGCGGCGCCACGGAGGTGAAAGAATTGCGCATTTGATCGTTCATTTATTGTCCTTTATCCGGCACGGATCAATGGGCTATACAAGCGGCTCGCCAAGAAATGCACAAGCGTCGAACACGCAAGATTGGGCGATTATCGAACCGTCGACCGATAATCGCAATCGGCTGTGTAGCTCACGTCATACGCTCCAAGGCTTCGGCTCAACTTTGGTTTTTTCTGAATCGCTGCCTTAGTTGTTCGACTAAATGGCGCCAAAAACAGATCGCTCGCTAAATAGTGGGCGTCCTGCACTTCAACTTGCGACAAAAGTTGCGAGTAACAAAACAATCACACATCCGGAACCGTTTTTAACTTGGCAAAGATAGTCATTCCCGAATCGACCGCTATAATGCACCTCAGTGGCGCCTCGTTTTAAATGGCCGAGGTCGCCACCCGCTGCGGCGATGTCCATCGCCACAGCCCGGCCAGCGCCTGACGCGCATCACTCATGCAACGCCTGCGCTCGCTGAAACAGGAAACTGATGCTGCGTCAGTTTTTATCTGGTGCCGTAGCCGCCTGTAACACGGAAGTCTTGATCGCTCCACCGATTACACCAATGCCCTTTCCGGCGTTGAATTCGCGGTGGCGCGGTTCAATCGATTCGTTGCAGTGCGTTTCACCAGACAACTAAATCAACTCATACAGGTAGCACTGTGACGAAAGACGAACTGCGCGCGGAACTTGAGCGCCAGGAACAACGTTACAAGGAAGTTTACGGCGGGGAAGTCACCACCTACGCCGCTCAGCCAGAACCGGAACGCAAAGCGTGGCGTAAACGCCCGACCGTTCAGGATCAGGTCTTCAAGCAGGAAATCGAAAAGATCGAAAAGGAACTCAAAGCCGAAGAGCCTTGAGCCACGGTTTTGTATCTTTTGAGGTTTGCGTCCACACCGGTTACAAGCGCGGTGGAACGACGATGCCTTGCGCGCCCGCTACCCGCGGGCGGCGGCCATCAACCGGTCTGGCAGACTGAGGACGGGCGTCCTACACGTTTCACAGATATTTCAGACAAGCGTTTGAGCCCCTTGCGCATGGCCGAAATCACCTGCAAAACAATGCTTTTGCCAACAAAATCAATGAGTTGAAAAACCCTGCAAACCGCTAGGTTTTCATGTGCTGCAACAAATTAAATCGAAGAAGTGTGTAACCGATGAGCAGGTAGGGGATCGATTTCCAGTCTTTTCTGGCATAATCGCGCCCCCTTACGACCGGGTCAGAAAACCTTCATGATCGATTTATTCAGCGGACTGGATGCTTGGGTGCTTGTGAGCCTCTTGCTCGCCCTGACGTTTGTCCTCGCCTTCGAGTTCATCAATGGATTTCATGACACCGCTAACGCGGTAGCCACTGTTATCTACACCAAAGCCATGCCGCCCCACCTGGCGGTGTTCTTTTCCGGTGTGTTCAATTTCCTCGGCGTGCTGCTGGGCGGCGTTGGCGTGGCGTATGCCATTGTCCATTTGCTGCCGGTTGAGCTGCTGATCAATGTGAACACCGGCCATGGCCTGGCGATGGTGTTCTCGTTGCTCGCCGCGGCAATCGCCTGGAACCTGGGCACCTGGTACTTCGGTATCCCGGCTTCCAGCTCGCACACCCTGATCGGCTCGATCCTCGGTGTCGGCCTGGCCAACGCCCTGATCAACGACATTCCGTTGGCCGACGGCGTGAACTGGCAGAAAGCGATCGACATCGGCGCCTCGCTGGTGTTTTCGCCAATGGCCGGTTTCCTGATCGCCGCGCTGATCCTGATCGGCCTGAAGTGGTGGCGTCCGCTGTCGAAGATGCACAAGACACCGGAACAGCGCCGCAAGATCGACGACAAGAAGCACCCACCGTTCTGGAACCGTCTGGTCCTGGTGATCTCGGCCATGGCCGTGAGCTTCGTGCACGGTTCCAACGATGGCCAGAAAGGCATCGGCCTGATCATGCTGGTGTTGATCGGTATCGTCCCGGCGCAGTTCGTCCTCGACCTGAACAGCACCACGTACCAGATCGAACGCACCCGCGATGCGACCCTGCACCTGAGCCAGTTCTACCAGCGCAACGCCGATTCGCTGGGTGAATTCCTGGCCTTGGGCAAGAGCGTCGAAGGCGACCTGCCGGAGAAATTCCGCTGCAACCCGCAGCAGACCGAACCGACCATCAGCGCCCTGCTGCACACCCTTAAAGGTGTAGCGGACTACCACTCGCTGTCGTCGGAAAGCCGCATCGAAGTGCGTCGTTACCTGCTCTGCCTGGACGACACCGCGAAGAAGGTTGGCAAGCTGCCTGGCCTGGAACCGCGTGAAAAGGCTGACCTCGACAAGCTGCGCAAAGACCTGACCACCACCACCGAATACGCCCCGTTCTGGGTGATTCTGGCGGTTGCGCTGGCTCTGGGCTTGGGCACCATGGTTGGCTGGAAACGCGTTGTATTGACCATTGGCGAGAAGATCGGCAAGCAGGGCATGACCTATTCCCAAGGCATGTCGGCGCAGATCACTACTGCCAGTCTGATCGGTATGGCCAACATCTTCAGCCTGCCGGTGTCGACCACTCACGTTCTGTCTTCGGGCGTGGCGGGCACCATGGTCGCCAACAAGAGCGGCCTGCAGGGTGGCACGGTTCGCACCATTCTGTTGGCGTGGGTGTTGACCTTGCCGGCGACGGTTGCGCTGTCGGCCGGGTTGTTCTGGCTGGCGTCGAAGGCGCTGGGTAGTTGATAGATAGCGGTACTTGAGAAAGGCGCGATTCGAGAGGATCGCGCCTTTTTTTGTGTTTGGGGATTGGGATTGGGGGCATATCCGTTGCTGCGGGTGCTGCCGCTGGCGGTTTCGCTCTTACAGCGAGTCCCTTTTTCAAACGCCAAAAAGGAACCAAAAGGCTTTGCCCCTGGCGTACGGCACTTCGCTGAGGCTCAGTGTTCCCTCGCTACGGTGTCCATCCGGGGGCATCGCCTACGGTTTGCTTCGCTGCACCTCCTCTCGATGAATGCGGCTACGCCGCACGGCGCTGCGCGCCTCCCCCCGGATGAACACCTCCGCTCGGCCTGCCGAAGGGGCAAAAAATCAAAAGCCAAAGCCAGATCAAAAGCCCCTCACCCTAGCCCTCTCCCGGAGGGAGAGGGGACTGATCGAGGTGTTTGGGAGAGCTACGCCGACGTGCAATTCCGCGTTGAGCTCAGATTCTGAAAGGCCCACAAATCGGCTCCCTCTCCTCGGGGAGAGGGCTGGGGTGAGGGGCGAATCCAACACCGAACCAAAGCCGAACACCCGCTCTTCACCACTCAATAGGCCGAGTGTCAGCTCGCCTGCTCTTGATCTTGATCTTGATCTGTAAGGCGACGTCGGAAGGCTGAGTGGAGGGATTGATCCGGGCGTGGGAGCGCAGCGACCGTTTGGCGCAGCCAAACACAGCGGGAGTAGGTGCAGCGAAGCAAACCGGAGACGCTGCGCCCGGATCGATCCCGGAGCGAAGGAACCCCGAGCCTCAGCGAGCGGGCCGCACGTAGGAGCAAGCCTTTTTGGTTACTTTTTCGGCGTCTGGAAAAAGTGACCCGCCGTAAGGGCGGAACCCTAAGAAGCCGTTACCGCAGCAACGGATATTCACAAAGCCCACCCACAACATGGTCGGCCCAAAGGCCGCCAAGTCAAAAAAAAAGGGGCAACCGAAGTCGCCCCAAAATGCCTTGCGTGCTCATCAATCCAGAAGAATCACTTCTTGCGCTTATTCGCATCCTTCCAGATAAAAAATCCAAACCCTGCAAAAAACAGAACCATCAGCCCTACAGTCAGGACCCCGGCAAACACCACGTTATCGAAAAACATGACTGGCCTCCTGGCCCCTGCTCTGCTGCGATGGGACTAAGTTACCAAACACACAGGCGCACAAATTGACCGGGATCAATACCAGCAACGAAGGGGGATAAAGGAGGGAAAATAACTGACCTGCATCAACGGATGCAGGGGGAGTTCAACGCTTTTTCGGCTTGTTTTTCGACTTTTTCTTGGCTTTTCCTAGCGGCATAGCCTGCTCGAAAGCCTGGCGCACTTCGTTCAGGCGCTTCTCTTTAATGTCATGCACACGCTTGGCGCGCTCAGTGCTGAGGTCGATCAGTTTGTCGTCTTGGCTCATGGCGTTCAGTACATCGCAGTAAAGGATCACAACTGCCACATCACCGGCAGGACCGCGTCAATAATGCAACGTCATACCAGCGCTGACCAGTCGAAGATCAGATCTCGATATCGACCCACAAACCCTGACGCGGCTGATCCTCCATCAACGGCACCACCGGCACGGTGTTGTCGGCGTTCAACTCGGTACCGGGTATGGCCAGGTGTTCTTCCGGATCTTCATCGGCTTCGCGACGACGGCGATCACGTTCTTGCTGGCGACGCTGTTCTTCGCGCGCCAGCAATCGATCCTCTTCCGGATCGCGTTTTTGCAGATCGATCGTGCTTTCGTTGGAGCTTTCCTGCACCGGCACCACCGGAGGAATGTCCGGCCGCTGGCGGATCGGATCCTGCTGGGAAGTGATCGGCACAGCGCTCAGGGGGAGCATCGGTGGCAACATATAAAGGGTCTCCTGTCAGCAGGCTATCGGCTGCGGCAAAGGCGCCTTGAGCCATCCGTCGCAAATCTGTGACCCGCTTGGCACTCACAGGTGCCCGGCATAAGAAGAAAACAGACGCATGGCGCTTTTCGTTTTAGCTTGCAGCTCGCGGCTAAAAGCTAGCCGCTGCTCCTAATCCTTTGGCCCTGAAGCCCTCATTCCGTTAAGATAGCCCGCTTTTTCAAGGTGGGAGTCAGGCAGCATGGCGCAGCAGTATCAACCGGGGCAACGCTGGATCAGTGACAGCGAAGCAGAGCTTGGTTTAGGCACCGTTCTGGCACAGGACGGCCGCTTGTTGACCGTGCTTTACCCGGCCACTGGCGAAACCCGCCAGTACGCGCTACGGAATGCGCCCCTGACCCGCGTGCGGTTCTCGCCGGGCGACAGCATCACCCACTTCGAAGGCTGGAAGATGACCGTGCAGCAAGTCGACGATGTCGACGGGCTGATGGTCTATCACGGTCTCAATGGGCAGAACGAAGCCGTCACCCTGCCGGAAACCCAGCTGTCGAACTTCATTCAGTTCCGGCTGGCCAGCGACCGTCTGTTCGCCGGGCAGATCGACCCGCTGCCGTGGTTCTCGCTGCGTTACAACACCCTCGAACACACCAGCCGCCAGTTGCAGTCTTCGCTCTGGGGCCTGGGTGGCGTTCGCGCTCAGCCAATCGCGCACCAATTGCACATCGCCCGTGAAGTTGCCGACCGTATCGCCCCGCGCGTACTGCTGGCGGACGAAGTAGGTCTGGGTAAAACCATCGAAGCCGGTCTGGTGATCCATCGCCAACTGCTCTCGGGGCGCGCCAACCGCGTGCTGATCCTCGTACCGGAAAACCTTCAGCACCAGTGGCTGGTCGAGATGCGCCGCCGCTTCAATCTGCAAGTCGCGCTGTTCGACGAAGAGCGTTTCATCGAAAGCGATGCCACCAACCCGTTCGAAGACACCCAACTGGCGCTGGTTGCGCTGGAGTGGCTGGTCGACGACGAGAAGGCCCAAGACGCACTGTTCGCCGCCGGTTGGGATCTGTTGGTCGTCGACGAAGCCCACCACCTGGTCTGGCATGAAGAGAAAGCCAGCGCCGAATACTCGCTGGTCGAGCAACTCGCCGAAGTCATCCCCGGCGTGTTGCTGCTCACCGCCACCCCGGAACAGCTCGGTCAGGACAGCCACTTCGCCCGTCTGCGCCTGCTCGATCCAAACCGTTTCCATGACCTGGCCGCGTTCCGCGCCGAGAGCGACAACTATCGCCCGGTCGCCGAAGCCGTTCAGGAACTGCTCGACAAGGGCCGTCTCTCGGCCGAAGCGCACAAGACCATTCACGGTTTCCTCGGCAACGAAGGCGAAGCCCTGCTGACCGCGGTCAACGACGGCGACACCGAAGCCAGCGCGCGCCTCGTGCGTGAACTGCTCGATCGCCACGGCACCGGCCGCGTACTGTTCCGTAACACCCGCGCCGCCGTGCAGGGTTTCCCGGAGCGCAAACTGCACCCGTACCCGCTGCCATGCCCGGACGAATACCTCGAACTGCCGCTGGGCGAGCACGCCGAGCTGTACCCGGAAGTCAGCTTCCAGGCCCAGCCGGACGCCAGCGAAGAAGAGCGCTGGTGGAAATTCGACCCGCGCGTCGAATGGCTGATCGATCAGCTGAAAATGCTCAAGCGCACCAAAGTGCTGGTGATCTGCGCCCACGCCGAAACCGCGATGGACCTGGAAGACGCCCTGCGCGTACGTTCCGGCATTCCGGCCACGGTGTTCCATGAAGGCATGAACATCCTTGAGCGTGACCGCGCCGCTGCGTACTTCGCTGATGAAGAGTTCGGTGCGCAAGTGCTGATCTGCTCGGAAATCGGCAGTGAAGGTCGCAACTTCCAGTTCGCGCACCACCTGGTGCTGTTCGATCTGCCGTCGCACCCGGACCTGCTCGAGCAGCGGATCGGTCGTCTCGACCGGATCGGCCAGAAACACATCATCGAACTGCACGTGCCGTACCTGGAAACCAGCCCGCAAGAGCGCCTGTTCCAGTGGTACCACGAGGCGCTGAACGCGTTCCTCAACACCTGCCCGACCGGCAACGCCTTGCAGCATCAGTTCGGCCCGCGCCTGCTGCCGCTGCTCGAAGAAGCCGACGACGGCGAGTGGCAAGCGCTGATCGACGAAGCGCGCACCGAGCGCGAGCGTCTCGAAGCCGAGTTGCACACAGGTCGCGACCGTCTGCTGGAGCTCAACTCCGGCGGCGCTGGCGAAGGTGAAGCGCTGGTCGAGGACATCCTTGAGCAAGACGATCAGTTCGCCCTGCCGATCTACATGGAAACCCTGTTCGACGCGTTCGGCATCGACAGCGAAGACCATTCGGAAAACGCCCTGATCCTCAAGCCGAGCGAGAAAATGCTCGACGCCAGCTTCCCGCTGGGCGACGACGAAGGCGTGACCATCACCTACGACCGCAACCAGGCGCTGTCGCGCGAAGACATGCAGTTCATCACCTGGGAACACCCGATGGTGCAGGGCGGCATGGACCTGGTGCTGTCCGGTTCGATGGGCAACACCGCCGTCGCGCTGATCAAGAACAAGGCGTTGAAGCCGGGCACCGTGCTGCTGGAACTGCTCTACGTCAGCGAAGTGGTCGCGCCGCGTTCGCTGCAACTGGGCCGTTATCTGCCGCCGGCCGCCCTGCGCTGCCTGCTCGATGCCAACGGCAACGACCTGTCGCCACGGGTATCGTTTGAAACGCTGAACGATCAGCTGGAAAGCGTGCCGCGTGCCAGCGCCAACAAGTTCATCCAGGCCCAGCGCGATCAGCTGACGCCACGGATCAACGCCGGTGAAGACAAAATTGCCCCGCGTCACGCCGAGCGCGTGGCCGAGGCCCGTCGCCGTCTGGCGGCCGACACCGACGAAGAACTGGCGCGCCTGACCGCGTTGCAAGCGGTCAACCCGACCGTGCGTGACAGCGAACTGGAAGCGCTGCGACAGCAGCGTGAGCAGGGTCTGGCGATGCTGGATAAAGCGGCGTTGCGTCTGGAAGCGATCCGGGTGTTGGTGGCGGGCTAAACCGCCCCGCTCCACCGCTGAAAACAAGAAGGCCCGCAGTGATGCGGGCCTTCTTGTTTGCCTGTTATTTATTAGTTGATGCTGATGACCCCTTCGCGAGCAAGCTCGCTCCCACAGTTTGGAATGCGTTCCCATGTGGGAGCGAGCTTGCTCGCGAAGGCAATCATGCAGTCGCCACTGTAACCTCTGGCTCAACCACCGCAACCAACCCCTCTTTCATCCGCTGCGCATCGCGCACAAAACACCGCGCCGCCAGAAACAGAAACACCATGGTCAAAAACAGCGCCACCGGAATCAGGTACATCGCATCATGCAGCCCGACTGCCTTGAACGCCTCGGTCATCTGCTCAGCCCCGGCCGCCGCCATCGCGGTATGCGCAAAGTGATCGGACAAACCACCGACCACCACCGGCCCCAAACCACCACCGAGCAAATACAACCCGGCAAAGAACAACGCCATCGCCGTCGCCCGCAAACGTGGTTCGACCACATCCTGAATCGCCGTGTAAACACAGGTATAGAAGTTGTAGGCAAACAGCCAGCCAACACTGAACACCGCGACAAACACACCAATCTCGATGCGCCCCGAATGCAACGCCCACGCCGTGCACAGCGTCGAGATAATCAGGCTGAAAGCTGCGAACAGCAGCCGTCCATTGGCCACGCGCTGGTGAATCTTGTCAGCAATCCAGCCGCCCAAGGTCAATCCGACCAGCCCGGTCACGCCGACAATCACCCCGGTGGCCACTGCGGCTTCCTGCAACGGCATAAGGAAATAGCGTTGCAGCATCGGCACCAGAAACGAGTTGCAGGCATAAGTGGCGAAGTTGAAGCACAACCCGGCCATCACCAGCCAGAGAAAGGTCGGCACCGCCAGAATCCGGCGGATCGGCTTGTCGACTTTCTCTTGCGAAACCTGCACGGTTTCCGCCGCGCCGCGCTTCGGCTCTTTGATAAAGAACATGAAAATCGCCAGCAGCAGCCCCGGCACGGCGGCAATAAAGAACGGCGCGCGCCAGCTGTCAAACGCCTTCACCATCCAGCCAATGGTGAAGAACGCCAGCAACAGCCCCAACGGCAAACCGAGCATGAAGATGCCCATGGCCCGCGCCCGCCGGTGCGCCGGAAACAAATCACCGATCAATGAGTTGGCCGCCGGCGCATAACTGGCCTCGCCGATGCCGATGCCCATGCGCACGATCAGGAAACTCCAGAAACTGCCGACCAGACCGTTGACAGCGGTCAGCGCACTCCACGTCGCCAGGCCCCAGCCCATCAGTTTGCTGCGCGAACCGGTATCGGCCATCCGCCCCAATGGCAGGCCGGCAATGGCATAAACGATGGTGAACGCGGTGCCGACGATGCCCAGTTGAAAGTCGCTGAGGTGCCATTCCATGCGGATCGGCTCGATGATGATCGCCGGAATGGTGCGGTCGAAGAAATTGAACAGGTTGGCGAGGAACAGCAGGAACAGAATGCGCCAGGCATTCGCCGCTTGGGTCGAGTTCTGCATGGGTCCGTCTCTTTATTGTTATAGGGCTTCACTGCCACCGCATCCGAGCCCGGAACCTGCAATTTAGTCAGCCGTGAGAGGCCTGTCTGTGATCATTCGTCTGCCTGATATCGGGCCATGGCACTGTAACGAAACGTAAGCCCTTGATAAGCCTGCAATCCCCCGAAAACCGGGGCTTTTGCGGCAAAATCCTGGCACAAAAAAATAGTTTCGCGCCCCCCTTCCCAAGTTCGCGGCAAAGCCTAGAATGGCCGCCGGATCCGTCCGGATCTCCCGATCAATCCCTTTGATACCCTCGCCCATGTCTGAAGTCAGTCCGTGTCTGAATTGCGGTGCCTGCTGTTCCCATTTTCGCGTGTCTTTCTTTTGGGGTGAGTGCTCATCTTCTGGCGGCACGGTGCCTGATGAACTGGTCACGCAGATCAGTCCCAGCCGGGTAGCGATGAACGGCACCGACTGTAAATCGCCGCGCTGCACGGCGCTGGTCGGCGAAGTGGGCAGCGAGGTGAAGTGTTCGATTTATGAATTGCGGTCCAGCCCCTGCCGCGAATTCGAGTCGTCATGGGAAAACGGTGAGCAGAATGTCGACTGCGACAAGGCCCGCGCGCGTTTCGGCTTGCCGCCTCTGCAACCGGACTGGGCGCAAATTCCTTTCGAACAGATCGCTTGAGCCTTTAGTGCCAATCGCTATGACGCTAATGCCGAAATCATTAGCGCCAATGTGCCACTACCGCTTGCACCCCGAAATCGGCCTCTATACTCCTGACATTCAACAGCGTTCAACGCGCACTCGGGACGACTTCAGAGACGGGGCATGCTATGGAGTGGCTTGGTTTGCAGTTTGTTGCCGAGCTGCCGGAGAGCGGGCAGGTCATTTTAGATTGCACACATAATCCCCTGTTGGTGCTGGTAGCCTATCTGGTCGCCTGTGCGGCGAGTTTTGCCACCCTGGACATGGCCGAACGCGTTGTAAATGCCGAAGATCCGGGGTCGCGGCGGATCTGGCGCTGGATCGGCGCGACCTGCCTGGCCGGTGGCATATGGGCCATGCATTTCATCGGCATGCTGGCTTTCCAGACACCGATCGACATTCAGTACGACCTTGGCATCACCCTTTTCTCGTTGCTGATCGCCCTGCTCGCCTCTTGGCTGGCCATGCAAACCCTGAGCGAAGCGCAGCCGAGTGCGTTGCATTGCTTGAAAACCGCGTTTGTCATCGGCCTGGGCATCGCCGGCATGCATTACGTTGGCATGGCGGCGATGAAGTCGAGCGCCACCGCCTACTACCAGCCAGGACTGTTCGCGCTGTCTGTGGCGATCGCCATCGGCGCCAGTTTCGCCGCGCTGTGGGTGGCCCGCTATCTGAGCGAAGGCAGCGGCGTGGCGCATCAGTTACTCAAGTACAGCGCTGCGCTGATTCTCGGCGCCGGCATCATCAGCATGCACTTCACCGGCATGGCTGCGCTGGATCTGGTTCTTCCCGAGGGTGGCCTGACAACGCGCGGCAGCGCTACCGGGCATCTGCAACTGGGCCTGACCGTGGCGCTGATCATCCTGCTGATCCTCGGTAGTGCGATCAGTGCGGCGCTGGCCGACAAGAAACTGCAGAACAAGGAAGAGGACCTGCGCCGCGTCAACGCCCTGCTCAGCCAGCTCGACCAGGCGCGCATGTCGCTGCAACAAGCGGCCAACTACGACGCCCTGACCAACCTGATCAACCGCCGCGGGTTCAACCAGATCTTCGCCGAGAAACTCTGCCAGAAAGCCACCGAGGGCGGCATGCTCGCGGTGATGTTTCTCGACATCGACCACTTCAAGCGGATCAACGACAGCCTCGGTCACGACGCCGGTGACGAACTGCTCAAGGTCATCGCCCAGCACATCAAAGGCTCGGTGCGCAGCCATGAAGACGTGGTCGCGCGTTTCGGCGGTGATGAATTCTGCATCCTCATCAACCTGCGTGAGCGCGAAGAAGCCCGCAATATGGCGCAGCGCATCATGCTCAAAATGAAGGAGCCGATCGAACTGGCCGGGCGCCGCATGGTGATGACCACCAGCATCGGCATCAGTCTGTTTCCGGAGGATGGCACCACCTGCGAGGAACTGCTCAAGCATGCCGATCTGGCGCTGTATCAATCCAAAGGCGCAGGGCGCAACGGCCTGCATTTTTTCAGTTCCAACCTCAAGACCCGCGCCAGCTTCGAGCTGCAACTGGAAGAGGAATTGCGCCACGCCTTGCGCGAAGAAAACGGGCTGACCCTGTATTACCAACCGATCTTCGAACTGAAGACCGGCCGCGTCACCAAACTGGAAGCACTGATTCGCTGGCAACATCCGCTGCACGGTTTGCTGACCCCGGATCGCTTTATCAGCATCGCCGAAAACAACGGCCTGATTGCCGAACTGGACAACTGGGTGCTGCGCCGCGCCTGCAAGGACCTGGGCGAATTGTCGCGGCATGGCTGCGAAGAACTGAAAATCGCCTGGAACTGCTCACCGCTCAACCTCGCCCGGGAAGAACTGGCCACTGAAATCGAAAGTGCCTTGCGTACTGCCGGCGTTGCGCCGGAACGGCTGGAACTGGAAGTCACCGAAAACGCGCTGATGGGCAACATCGCCAACACCCTGGTGCTGCTGCGGCAGATCCGTGCGCTCGGTGTGTCGTTATCGATCGACGACTTCGGCACCGGCTACTCGTCGCTGGCCTACCTCAAGCGCCTGCCACTCAACACCCTGAAGATCGACCGCTCGTTCATCCTCGATATTCCCACGGCGACCGCCGATATGGAGATCGTCCAGGCGATCATCGTCATGGCGCACACCCTGCATTTGCAGGTGGTCACCGAAGGCGTGGAAAGCCTGGAGCAATACGAATTCCTTGAGCGCTCGGGCTGCGACTTCATTCAGGGTTACCTGCTCAGCCGTCCGGTGCCGCTGGACGAACTGCGCCCGGTACTGGAAGAAATCAACCAGCGCAAACATTCACACGCGGTCAATCCGTTGATTCTGGCGCGCGGTACATTTGCACCAGTGTCGCTGGATCCTGCGCCAAAAAGCCCTGCGCCCCATGCAGGCGCATCAATTGTGCGGCCAATCCGCTGATCGGCGTCGCCGAGCCCTGTTCGCGGGAGAATTTCACGGCGGTGTCGAGATCCTTGAGCAACGTGCGCACGTGCCATTTGATCGGTTCGAAACGGCTTTCGGCCATTTGCGGGGCGAGGATCTGCAACGGTTTCGAGTCGGCAAAACCGCCGGCCAGCGCCTCGGCGATCAGGCTCGCATCGACCCCGGCCTGCTCCGCCAGCGCCACCACTTCGGCGATCACCAGTGCGTTGCAGGCGACGATCATCTGGTTGCAGGCCTTGGTCACCTGCCCCGCGCCGATCCCGCCCATGTGCGTGACCCGCTGACCGAGGTTGAGCAGCACCGGGCGCACGCGTTCAAGATCTGCCGCAGCGCCGCCGACCATGATCGCCAGACTCCCGGCCTCGGCGCCGACCACACCGCCGGACACCGGTGAGTCGAGCCAGGCCATGCCGGTTTTCTCCGCAAGCGTCGCCGCCATTTCGCGAGTGGCCGTCGGTTCAAGGCTGGAAAAATCCACCAGCAACTGGCCGCTTTTCGCCCCTTCGGCGATACCGCCAGCGCCAAACACCACCTCACGAACCACTGTCGTATCGGCCAGACACAACATCACCACGTCGGCGTGTTCGCACAGTTCAGCGGGGCTCGCTACCTGTCGGGCACCGGTCTCGACCAGTGGCGCGCACTTGGCCGGGTTGCGATTCCACACCGTCAGCGGGTAACCCGCCGCCAACAGACGCCGGCACATGGGCAGGCCCATCAGACCGATTCCGGCGAACCCCATCGAAGGTAGCGTTGACATCATTTTGCCTCTTTTCGATTAAAGATCGCCGAATAATGGCCGATTCATCAACGATCAGGAAAGGATTCCCCCCAGCGACAGTCAGGCCAAAACCCTGACGCTCGGGCTCAATTCGCGCAAATAAAAGACGCGAGATCTTATTCCGTGAGGTTTGCAGGCAACTGGCCTGCGAACCAACCAGTCCAGGTATATGGCGCACAATGACTTCTAAAAACAATCCCGCCACTGCGGTAGCCGATCTGACTTTGAGCCCCGCCGCCAACAGCCCGTCATCGTCAAAGCCATTGGTCCCGTCGCGCCCGCTGTCAACCCAGCAATACCTGTACTTCACCGAAACCAACACCGACCGCATCCTCGACAACCTCGACGGCCTGCGTGACTTGGTGTTCCCGCGCCCACCGCACCTGGAAGGCGACAACGAACAGCACAACGACCAGGAATTCCCCTCGGTGTGCCTGATCGGCCTCGGTCGCTGCGGCTCGAACATCGCCCTTGATGTCGCGGAGCTGGTGTACAACGCGCGCAAGTTCTACCTCAACGAGTTCAATAACGAAGACCGCGCGGCGGATCGCCGACTGGCCGACAAGGGTTACAGCCCGGCACAGTGGATCAAGAACAACCTGCGCATCGGCCCGAACAAATCGAGCAAACCGGTGTTTCTGGTCGAACCGCTGGTGATGCTCGGCGACCTCGACAAGGACATCGCCGGGCGCATCCGTTTCTCGCGCAAGGGCGAGAAAAGCGGCTTCCTGCGCGACTACAGCAAAATGAAGATCATGGACTTGTCCGAAGTCCACGCCGGTGGCGCCGGCAACGCGCCGATCCTCGGCCAGTACCTGGCGAAGATCATCCTCAACAAGGACACCCAGCGCTTCTCCAGCCCTGACTGGAAAATGATCCACTCGTACCTGATCGACAGCTGCGGCATCAAGGCCAACCAGTCGCGCCTGTATTTCTCGATCTTCAGTGCCGGCGGCGGTACCGGTTCCGGCATGGCCTCGGAATTCGGTCTGGCCCAGCAGCACTCGTACATGAACAAGACGTTCGACACCAAGCCGATGGACGAGCACGACGGCAAGAGTGGTCATTCGTTTGTGTTCGAGCCGATCTTCACCAGCGGCATCTGCGTGCTGCCGAACATCTCCGATCACCGCAGCGAAATGTCCGAGGCGCTGCACATCAACGCCGGGCGCCTGCTGTGCAAATACCTTTCGGAAGAATGGGATTTCTCTTACAACTTCGCCAACGAAGACAGCAGCGAAGCCAGCGTCATGGGGCGTATTCGCCCGTGGAACGCGATGATGCTGATCTCCAACGACATCATGCGTTACGCCGAAGAAAGCGATGACGGCAACATCCAGAACATTGATGTCAATGCCATGGAGAAGCACGCCAACCAGTACATCTCGCAGCAGATCTTCAACATTCTGACGGCGCAGGCAGTCACCACGGACTACGACCAGAACTACTTCCGCCGCGCCGGCATCGATATTGGCGAAACCATTCGCCTCGACGCCAACGACCTGTTCATGAGCCTGGCCGGCCCGGTGGCGATTGCCTACGCCGAGTCGGTAGTACCGGAAACCCCACCGCCGAGCAGCGACAAATTCAAGGTGTTCGACAAAGAGCCACAGCGTCTGAACATCGACGACCTGTTCTTCCGCTCGATCGACCTGCCGCACTTCAACAAGGTGACCCAGGCGATTGAAGGCATCAGCCTGTTGCCGATCGAGTCCAAGCGTTATCGCGCGTCGCTGGAGCAGTACAAGAATTCCGGCTACGACGCCGCCGCGCTGCACGACCTGCACTTCTTCAAGAACTGCTCGTCGGTGGTCTCGATTGTCTCGCTGCCGAAAGACTACAAGCTGTCGTACATGGACCTGAACCGGTTGAAGACTCACCTCAACAGCCTGTTCCCCAACACCACGCTCAAGCGTTACGCGCTGGTGATCGGTGCTTCGGCCAACCTGTCGTTGACCACGCTGATTGCGAAGAGCCCGTGCCTGTCGGACGACTTCCTGACCCTGATCGTCGCGTTCATCAAGCGCTGTTTTGCGAAGAACCCGTACCGCTTCGACGAGACCCTGGACAACTCGATCCTCGATTTCATCATCAATGAAGAATTCGACGAAGACCGCATCGACGACCTGCTCAACGAATTCGAGAACCCGGCGAAGATCCTCGACACCAACTGGTACGCGATCAAACCGATGTACGAGAAGAAGTACCGCGAGCTGATCAACGACAAAGAGAAGTTTGTCTCGATCAATGACATTCGTCTGTCGCGAGATTGTGTGAAGAAGTCGATCAAGTACCTGCGCGAGATCTACCGTCACCGGATTGGCAAGACCAAGGTTATTTCCCTCAATAACCATACCGGCAAGTCGTTCTCGGTCTGATCTGAGACCGAGTCGCCCCATTCGCGAGCAAGCTCGCTCCCACATCTGGAATGCATTCCCCTGTGGGAGCGAGCTTGCTCGCGAAGGGGCCGGCACATTCACTGAAGATTTCAGCCTTTCCAACATCCAGAAACAATTAAGCAGCCGTTAGGCTGCTTACTAAACTGTTCCCGTTACGTTTACGTCACCGTGAGGCCACCCGCGCTTGGGGTGTTTCTCTACGGCAACGTGCCATCACGCTACCCCGCTACACACTTTTCGCTGACTACAGGTCGCACCATTAAGGTGCAGCGTCAGAAGCGCCTGCCCTTTCCTGGATCAGAATCCACGGTGAAACCACCACCGCCCACAGCTGCGGATCGCGTTCAAAAAGATCCAGCGCCCGCGTTTCAGACAGCTTGGCGACTTTGTCTTCGGCCAGCCAGGCAGCGACTTTCTCGCCATCATCCGACGCCACGGCCTCGGCCGCCGCGATCAAATCAAGCGCAGGGTCGACCCACAATAGGGCACCCTTGGCGAAGAACGGCTCCAACTCTTTCCAGGTAATAGATGCGGTTTCACCAAGCAGCTTGGCATAGAGGGTGCTAGGTTCTTGATTCATGGGATCTGTCCGGAAAAGAAATCGACGCGAATAATAACGTCGGTGGTCCGCCAGCAAAACCCGGTTGCAAAAGGCTGCACCGAACGAAAAGAGCAGGAACGCCAAGGAATGCTGCTGATTGGGATATATGCCCACGAACGCCCCGCCGCAATTCTGTCTTTTTCATTCAAAAATGCGACACCCCCAAGTTTTGCCCCTCGGCGCCCGCTTCCCAGGCTAACAACCGGCGCTCTACACTGTACCGGTACAGTTGCCGGGGGCATTTCCGGAGGGTATCGCAAAGATATCTGACCCGGTTCTGCTGCTACGGCGCCAGAACTCAAAAAAATTACAACAGTAAGAGTGGAGCACTATGACTAAGGCTACTAAGCAGATTTCCAAACTGTTTGCCGCTATGGTTCTGGCCGGGGTTGCCAGCCATTCGTTCGCAGCTGACACCATCAAAATCGGTATCGCCGGTCCTAAAACCGGTCCAGTAGCCCAGTACGGCGACATGCAGTTCAGTGGCGCGAAAATGGCCATCGAACAGATCAACGCCAAGGGCGGCGTCGACGGCAAGAAACTCGAAGCCGTTGAATACGACGATGCCTGCGATCCAAAACAAGCGGTAGCGGTCGCGAACAAGGTCGTCAACGACGGCGTCAAGTTCGTGGTCGGTCACCTGTGCTCCAGCTCCACTCAACCGGCTTCGGACATTTACGAAGACGAAGGCGTGATCATGATCACCCCGGCTGCCACCAGCCCGGACATCACCGCCCGTGGTTACAAAATGGTCTTCCGTACCATCGGTCTGGACAGCGCCCAGGGCCCTGCCGCCGGTAACTACATTGCCGACCACGTGAAACCGAAAATTGTCGGCGTCCTGCACGACAAGCAACAGTACGGTGAAGGCATCGCCACCGCGGTCAAATCGACCCTCGAGAAGAAAGGCACCAAGGTTGCCGTGTTCGAAGGCGTCAACGCCGGCGACAAAGACTTCTCGGCGATCATCGCCAAGCTCAAGCAAGCCAACGTCGACTTCGTTTACTACGGCGGCTACCACCCGGAGCTGGGTCTGATCCTGCGTCAAGCACAGGAAAAGGGCCTGAAAGCCAAGTTCATGGGTCCGGAAGGCGTGGGTAACGACTCGATCACTCAGATCGCCAAGGACGCGTCCGAAGGCCTGCTGGTGACCCTGCCGAAATCCTTCGATCAGGATCCTGCCAACATCGCCCTGGCCGATGCCTTCAAAGCGAAGAAAGAAGATCCGAGCGGTCCGTTCGTGTTCCCGTCCTACTCGGCGGTTGAAGTGATTGCCGAAGGCATCAAGGCAGCCAAGTCCGAAGACTCGACCAAAGTAGCTGAGGCCATTCACGCCGGCACCTTCAAGACGCCTACTGGCGACCTGAGCTTCGACGCCAAGGGCGACTTGAAAGACTTCAAATTCGTAGTCTACGAGTGGCACAACGGTAAGCCGAAAACCGAAGTGTCGCCTCAGTAAGGCGCTGCCTGACTGACTGCCAATAAAGCCCACGGCGTGCCGTGGGCTTTGTTTTACGAATGTATTGGGCCGCGCTGGCGTGATCCGCCAGTCTCCCCACCTGAAAATCTCAAAACCGTCATCAGCGGTTCGCTGGCAAAACCCGGATTCGAAGTGGATAAAGATCCACGGGGCCGGGCGGGAAAATGACTCCACCAGTGAAATGCGTATCAGGTTTTTAGGAGCGCTGTAATGCCTGACATCTATCACTTCTTCCAACAGCTGGTTAACGGCCTGAACGTTGGCAGCATGTATGCCTTGATCGCCATCGGCTACACGATGGTTTACGGCATCATTGGAATGATCAACTTCGCCCACGGCGAGGTTTACATGATCGGCTCTTACGTGGCGTTCATTGCCATCGCCGGGTTGACCATGATGGGACTCGACAGTGTCCCGCTGTTGATGACTGCGGCGTTTATCGCCAGCATCGTCGTCACCAGTTCCTACGGTTACAGCATCGAACGCATTGCCTACCGCCCCCTGCGCGGCAGCAACCGTCTGATCCCGCTGATTTCCGCGATCGGTATGTCGATATTCCTGCAGAACACGGTTCTGCTGGCGCAAGACTCCAAGGACAAAGCTATCCCCAACCTGATTCCGGGCAACATTGCCTTCGGCCCAGGTGGCGCACAAGAAGTGCTGATTTCCTACATGCAAATCGTGGTGTTCGTGGTGACCCTGATCGCCATGCTCGGCCTGACGCTGTTCATCTCCCGCTCTCGCCTGGGTCGCGCCTGCCGCGCCTGCGCCGAAGACATCAAGATGGCCAATCTGCTCGGCATCAACACCAACAACATCATCGCCCTGACCTTCGTCATTGGTGCCGCGCTGGCAGCCGTTGCGGCTGTGCTGCTGAGCATGCAATACGGGGTGATCAACCCGAACGCCGGTTTCCTCGTCGGCCTCAAAGCCTTCACCGCAGCGGTACTCGGCGGTATCGGCAGCATCCCCGGCGCCATGCTCGGCGGGTTGGTGCTTGGGGTGGCGGAAGCGTTTGGCGCCGATATCTTCGGCGACCAGTACAAGGACGTCGTGGCTTTCGGCTTGTTGGTTCTGGTGCTGTTGTTCCGTCCGACCGGCATTCTGGGCCGTCCGGAGGTTGAGAAAGTATGACTAGGAATCTTAAACAGGCGCTGTTCAGTGCGCTCTTGGTTTGGGCAGTTGCGTATCCTGTGCTCGGACTGAAACTGACCATCGTCGGCATCAACCTGGAAGTGCACAACACCAGCCCGACCGTGCTGGCGACCATCGCCATCTGTTCGGTGCTGATGTTCCTGCGCGTGCTGTTCAACCAGCAGATCAGCAAAGCCTGGCGTGCGTCGCCGGGCCTGCCGCTGATCCCGGCCAAGGCGAGCAACTTCCTCACCCTGCCAACCACCCAGCGCTATTTCATCATTGCGCTGATCCTGGTGGCGCTGGTGTGGCCGTTCTTCGGCTCCCGTGGCGCAGTGGACATCGCGACGCTGATCCTGATCTACGTGATGCTCGGGCTCGGTCTGAACATCGTCGTCGGTCTGGCCGGCCTGCTCGACCTCGGTTACGTCGGCTTCTACGCCGTCGGCGCCTACAGCTACGCGCTGCTGTCGCACTACTACGGCTTGAGCTTCTGGATCTGCCTGCCGATTGCCGGCCTGATGGCGGCGACGTTCGGCTTCCTGCTGGGCTTCCCGGTGCTGCGTTTGCGCGGTGACTATCTGGCGATCGTGACCCTTGGTTTCGGCGAGATCATCCGTCTGTTCCTGCGTAACCTGACCGATATCACCGGTGGCCCGAACGGCATCAGCAACATCGAGAAACCGACGTTCTTCGGTCTGACCTTCGAACGCAAAGCCGCGGAAGGCATGCAAACTTTCCACGAGTATTTCGGCCTGCAATACAACTCGATCAACAAGGTGATCTTCCTATACCTGGTTGCGCTGTTGCTGGCGCTGGCGGCGCTGTTCGTGATCAACCGTCTGCTGCGCATGCCGATCGGCCGTGCGTGGGAAGCGTTGCGTGAAGACGAAATCGCTTGCCGCGCACTGGGTCTGAATCCAACGATCATCAAGCTGTCCGCCTTCACCCTCGGCGCTGCGTTCGCCGGTTTCGCCGGTAGCTTCTTCGCTGCCCGTCAGGGTCTGGTGACGCCGGAGTCGTTCACCTTTATCGAGTCGGCGATCATCCTCGCCATCGTCGTGCTGGGTGGCATGGGCTCGCAACTGGGTGTGATCCTGGCGGCCGTGGTGATGATTCTGTTGCCGGAAATGATGCGTGAGTTCAGCGAGTACCGCATGTTGATGTTCGGTGCCCTGATGGTGTTGATGATGATCTGGCGTCCACAAGGTCTGCTGCCGATGCAACGCCCACACATGGAGTTGCGAAAATGAGCCGCGAGATCTTAAAAGTTGAGAACCTGAGCATGCGCTTCGGCGGCTTGCTGGCGGTCAACGGCGTGGCCCTGACCGTCAAAGAGAAACAAGTGGTTGCACTGATCGGGCCGAACGGCGCGGGCAAGACCACCGTGTTCAACTGCCTGACCGGTTTCTATCAGCCCACCGGCGGCAGCATCCTGCTGGACGGCGAGCCTATTCAAGGCCTGCCAGGTCACAAGATCGCCCTCAAAGGCGTGGTGCGCACCTTCCAGAACGTGCGCTTGTTCAAGGACATGACGGCGGTCGAGAACCTGTTGATCGCCCAGCACCGTCACCTCAACACCAACTTCCTGTCCGGCCTGTTCAAGACCCCGGCGTTCCGCAAAAGCGAGCGCGAGGCCATGGAGTTTGCCGAGTACTGGCTGGAAAAGGTCAACCTGAAAGAGTTCGCCAACCGTACCGCCGGCACCCTGGCCTACGGTCAGCAACGGCGTCTGGAAATCGCTCGCTGCATGATGACCCGTCCGCGGATTCTCATGCTCGACGAACCGGCTGCCGGCCTGAACCCGAAAGAAACCGAAGACCTCAAGGCGCTGATCGGCGTGCTGCGTGAAGAGCACAACGTCACCGTCCTGCTGATCGAACACGACATGAAACTGGTCATGAGCATTTCCGACCATATCGTCGTGATCAACCAGGGCACGCCTCTGGCTGACGGCACGCCGGAACAGATCCGCGACAATCCTGAAGTGATCAAAGCCTACCTGGGGGAAGCGTAAATGCTGCAGTTCGAAAACGTTTCCACCTTCTACGGCAAGATCCAGGCCCTGCACAACGTCAACGTCGAAGTCCGTCAGGGCGAGATCGTGACGCTGATCGGCGCCAACGGTGCCGGCAAGTCCACGCTGCTGATGACGCTCTGCGGTTCGCCGCAAGCGCACAGCGGCAGCATCCGCTACATGGGTGAGGAACTGGTCGGCCAGGACTCGTCGCAGATCATGCGCAAAAGCATCGCCGTGGTGCCGGAAGGTCGTCGGGTGTTTGCCCGTCTGACCGTTGAAGAAAACCTGTCCATGGGCGGTTTCTTCACCGACAAGGGCGACTATCAGGAGCAAATGGACAAGGTCCTCGGCCTATTCCCGCGCCTGAAAGAACGCTTCAACCAGCGCGGCGGCACCATGTCCGGCGGCGAACAGCAAATGCTCGCCATCGGCCGGGCGTTGATGAGCAAGCCGAAACTGCTGCTGCTCGACGAGCCGTCGCTGGGCCTGGCACCGATCATCATCCAGCAGATTTTCGACATCATCGAAATGCTGCGAAAGGATGGTGTGACGGTGTTCCTGGTCGAGCAGAACGCCAACCAGGCGTTGAAAATCGCCGACCGCGCGTACGTTCTGGAGAACGGCCGCGTGGTCATGCAAGGCACCGGTGAAGCGCTGCTGACCGACCCGAAAGTACGCGAGGCATACCTCGGCGGTTGATGTGTTTCGCCCAACAAAAAAAACGGCCTTCGGGCCGTTTTTTTCCTCCACCAATCCTGGATTCAACACAATTCCCAGGTGGGAGCGAGCCTGCTCGCAAATGCGGTGTGTCATTCAGCAAATGTGCTGACTGATACTCCCTCTTCGCGAGCAGGCTCGCTTCCACCTTGGATTGCAGTGTCCGAAGGTTTTCTCGAAAAAACTTTGCACTGCGCTGTAACGCATCGCCATGAGCTTTCTCTAGAGGGGCAAGCAAGCGCAACAGCGCTTGTCAAAACCCTGAACAAGACTGGAGAAACACCATGACTGCTACCACCCGCACCCTGTCCGCCACTGCCCTGGTTCTGGCCCTCGGTTCTGCTCTGAGCATCGCCACTGTCTCCACCGCCCAGGCCGCCGACGCCAACATGGAAAAATGCTTTGGCGTGGCCATGAAAGGCAAGAACGACTGCGCCGCAGGTGCAGGCACTACCTGTGCCGGCACCGCAAAAACGGACTATCAGGCCAACGCCTGGAAACTCGTTCCGAAAGGCACCTGCGCCACCACTGAGAGCAAGACCTCGCCGACCGGTTTCGGTCAGATGGAAGCCTTCAAAGCCAAGTCCTGATCTGCGAACTGCCTGAGTGACGATCATGCTCACTATCAATGACCATGCCCAATCCCGCACTCAGGCAGCCCGCACCGGGCTCCCGTCCCGTGCCGGGCTGGGGCTCAAGACCGGGCACTTTCGTGAAGTGCTCGGTTCCTCACCGGACATCGGTTTCTTCGAAGTCCACGCCGAAAACTACATGGTGGCCGGCGGTCCGTTTCATCATTTTCTCGGTTTGATCCGCGAGCAGTATCCGCTGTCACTGCATGGTGTCGGCTTGTCCATCGGTGCTGAAGGTCCGCTGGATCAACAACATCTTCAACGCCTTGCCGAGCTGATTCGGCGCTATCAGCCACAATCCTTTTCCGAACATCTGGCCTGGTCGAGCCATGGCCCGATGTTTCTCAATGACCTGCTGCCGCTGGCCTATGACACGCCGACGCTGAACCGCGTCTGCGAGCATATCGATCAGGTGCAGAACACGCTTCACCGGCCGATGCTGCTGGAGAATCCTGCGACCTATCTGGCATTCGAGCGCTCGACGATCGATGAGGCAGATTTCATCGCCGAAGTCGTGCGCCGCAGCGGCTGTGGCCTGTTGCTGGACGTCAACAATGTCTACGTTTCTTGCGTGAACCATCAGCGTGATCCGCTGGCGTATCTCGACGCCCTGCCGTTACACAGGGTCGGCGAGATTCATCTGGCCGGGTTTGCCGAAGACTGCGACAGCCTCGGCGACCGCTTGCTGATCGATGACCACGGTGCGCCGATCGATCAAGCCGTCTGGAGTTTGTACCGGCACGTACTGCAACGCATCGGCCCGGTGGCGACGCTGATCGAACGCGACAATCAAGTACCGGCGTTTGATGTGCTACTGGCGGAAGCTCAGCAAGCTGATGCGCTTTTGCTGGATGCTGGAGCACGCATATGAGCACTCAACACGCTTTTGCGGCTGCGCTCATCGACACGCGACTGCCCTGCCCCGAAGGTCTGTGCAGCGCCAACGGTGCTGATCCGGCGAGCCGTTTCGCGGTGTATCGCAACAATGTGCAGGGTTCGCTGATCAATGCGTTGAGCGACAGTTACCCGGTGGTTGCGCAATTGGTCGGCGATGAATTCTTCCGCGCCATGGCGGCCGTTTTCGTGCGGCAGCAACCACCACAAAGTCCGTTGATGAGTTGCTTTGGCGAAGCGTTCGCCGCCTTCATCCAGACATTCGAACCCGCATCGAGCGTGCCCTACCTGGCCGATGTCGCGCGGCTCGAGCATCTGCGCACGCAGGCCTATCACGCAGCCGACGCCGAGCCGGTGCGGCACGAGCAAATCACCGCGGCGCTGGCCGCCCCACAAGCCTTGAGCGAACTGTGCCTGGTGTTTCATCCGTCCCTGCACTTGCTCGATTGCGCCTATGCCGTGGTTGCGATCTGGGCGGCACATCAACAGGACGCGGTGCTCGAAGGCATCGAGATCGATCGTCGGCAACACGCTCTGGTTTTACGCAATGGCCTGGACGTCGAAGTGTTCGCCCTCGAACCCGGCGCCAGCGTGTTTATCCGCCACCTGATCGATGGCCAGCCCCTACTCGCAGCGGCTGAAAACAGCCCTGAATTTAATCTCGGCCAAACCCTCGGCCTGCTGATCGCACACAACGCGATCACTCAAATGAACTACAAGGAATCGCCATGAGCCGCTTCATCACCCGCGCCATCGCGCTGCTGGAAAAAATCCCTCACAGCCTGATCGCCTTCATTGCGCGTTTCTCGATAGCCGCGGTGTTCTGGAAGTCAGGGCAGACCAAGGTTGAAGGTTTGGCCATTGACCTGATCGACGGCACCTTTCAAGTCGGTTGGCCACGACTGGCCGACTCGACCATTCCGTTGTTCAAGAGTGAATACCACGTGCCGTTGTTGTCGCCAGAGATTGCCGCGCACCTGGCGGCGTTCGCCGAGCACTTTTTTCCGCTGCTGATTCTGATTGGCTTCGCTACGCGGTTTTCGGCGCTAGCGCTGCTGGGCATGACGCTGACTATTCAGCTCTTTGTCTACCCGGATGCTTATCCAACCCACGGCACCTGGGCGGCGGTGTTGCTGTACCTGATGGCGACAGGGCCGGGCAAGTTGTCGATCGATCATCTGATCGCCCGCCGTTTCGCAAAATAAACAAAATCCTTGTGGGAGCGAGCCTGCTCGCGAATGCGTTGGTTCAGTCAACAACATGAAGTGCCTGTGAAACCGATTTCGCGAGCAGGCTCGCTCCCACAGGAGAATAAAGTCAGCGCTGGAGGCGATCCAGCGCCTCGCCGCTGCGCTTGAACCAGCCGATCAGATAATCCGCGAGCACTTGCGTGCGCTTGGGCAAGCCGCCCTGATACGGATGCACCAGGTACATCGGCATGCGTCGGGTCTGAAAGTCGCGCAGGAGCCAGCGCAATCGGCCGTCAGCCAATTCCGCCTGCAGCAGGTAGGAAGGCAATCGCGCGATACCGGCGCCGCTGAGTGCGGCTTTCTTCAGCAAGTTGTAATGGTTGCTGGCAAACGGTCCTGACACCCGCACCCGCAGCAGTTCATGTTGCTGGTGATAAAGCCATTCCTCACGCCCGCTGTAGTGGCTATTGAGCAAACAGCGATGTTCGGCCAGTGCCTGCGGTGTCAGCGGTTCACCGAAGCGCTCGAGGTACGCCGGGCTGGCGCAGGTCATTTCCTGCCAGGCAAGTAACGGTTTGGCCACCAATCGTTGGTCATTGGCCACTTCGCTGCGAATCGCCAGATCAAAGCCGTCCCGTGACAGATCGCGGTAGCTGTTATTCAACTCCAGCTCGATCTGCACCTCGGGATACTTCTGCGAGAACTCCAGCAACAAGCCATCGAAGAAGGTTTCCCCGAGCGACACCGGCACCGTCATTCGCACCGGTCCAGCCATATCGTCCTTCAAGCGCGCCAACGCCTGACGCGCTCTTTCCACCTGGACTACCAGCGCTTGCGCCTGGGGCAATAGCGCCGCGCCCGCAGCTGTCAGGCTCAAGCGCCGGGTGGTACGTTGCAACAACACCACGGAAAACTGCGCTTCGAGCTGGCTGATGCGTTTCGACAGCTGGCCCTTGCTGCAGCCCAATTGCTGCGCTGCCAAGGTGAAACTGCCCGCTTCAATCAACACCGCGAACGCCGCCAGATCATCCATTTCGCTCATGGACTGTTTCCATTTGAAAACCAAAGGTTGCCTATTAGCGCGCTTATCCAGCGAAAAAACCACTCTAGACTGAAACCTCGTTCAATCACTTGAGGTACAGCTTGATGAAAATTCTGTTGATAGGCGCTGGCGGCACCATTGGTTCGGCGGTGGACAAAGAATTGTCGCAACGTCACGAAGTCATTCGTATCGGTCGCAAAAGCGGCGATTTCAATGTCGATATCAGTGACAGCGCATCGATCCGCAAACTGTTCGAACAGACCGGCAAGTTCGATGCGCTGGTCTGCGCCGCCGGCAACGTCACCTTCGCACCGCTGGGCGATATGACTGAAGACAGCTTCGCTCTCGGCCTCAAAGACAAACTGATGGGCCAGGTCAATCTGCTGCTGAACGGCCGCGAGTTCGCCAACGACGGCGCCTCGTTCACCTTTACCACCGGCGTGCTCAGCCACGATCCGATCCGCAGCGGCGCCTCGGCAGCGCTGGTCAACGGCGCCCTCGACAGCTTCGTTCGCGCCGCCGCCATCGAACTGCCGCGCGGTCTGCGAGTGAACTCGATCAGTCCTACCGTGCTGCTGGAAGCGATGGGCAGCTACGCCCCGTATTTCCGTGGCTACAAGCCGGTTCCTGCGGCGGATGTGGCATTGGCCTACGCGAAAAGTGTCGAAGGCCTGCAGACAGGTCAGACGTTTCACGTTGGCTGAGCTTCATTTACTCGATCAAAGTCGGTAACAGGCTTTTGGCAACAGGTCGCGGCATCACGATCTTGAGCAGCTCACCAAGCTCCGAATGCACTGTAGTTGTTGAAATGTGCTGGCCATTGATCGACAGGTTCAATGGCTGGCCCAGCGCCTCACGACTGATTGCCTTGGCCCGGGCGGTCGCTTCGGGAGTCAGGGTAACGGAAAGCTGAGCAAAGTCCGGGTGGGCGCCCTGATCATCCTTGAGCAGAATTTCCATCCTTGCGAAATCGGCCGCTGAGGAAAAATTCAGATCGGCAGCCTGGCTGGTGCCAGCGCATGACGTTACCAATAGCAGTATTGCGACCTTCCATTGCATTGAGTGCACCTCGATCCATCAACCAGACAAGCGCAAGACTATGCGGCGACCGAATGCCCAACTCAATGGTGGCCAGACAAACCTTGTGATCGGCAGTCAGCCTCAGTAACGTGGCGACACTTGTCTGGAGAGCCGAAAATGCGTGTTGCCCGTTCGTTGGTCGTTGTTGCCCTGTTGCCGTTGTTCGCCGCTTGCCAATTGTTCGATGGCCAGCGAGAAAGTGCCTCGCACGTCGGGCAGACGCGGATGCAGGGGCAACTGACCGCTGCTGACGGCAAACTGGTGTTTCAGCCGTGCCAGGAGCAGCGCCAACTGGTGGTCAATGACATCGGCGGCACAAGCATTTTGCAGGAAGCGGCCACCCTCGCCGATGAGCAAGGCAAACTGTTCGCCGATGTGCGCGGCAAAGTCGCCGGCGATCGACTCGACCTGACTCAGCTGTATCGCGTCGAACGCTCGGGCGCCGCCTGTGACGATCCGAATTTCAAACTGCTGATCCTGCGCGCCGCCGGCCATGGCCCGGAGTGGAATGTCAAAGTCAGCGGCAAAGGCATGGTCATCGACCGCGAAGGTCAGCCGCCACTTGCCGTGCCGTATATTGAAGATCAATTGGGCGATGGCCGTTTCAATCTAAGCAGCGAAGTCAACAACCAGCGCATCGAATTGTGGGTCGCGCCGCAGCGCTGCGTCGACAGCAGCACCGGTAGCGTGCAGCACATGAGCGCCGAGTTGCGCATCGACGGCCAGGTGCAGCGCGGTTGCGGGTATTTCGGCGGATCGCGCAACGACTGAGCGTTTTAGCCTCACCGGATCTGGTCTTTGCGGCTTATAATCGCGGCCTTCAAACGCCCTGGCGCAGTTGTGCGCCCCGCGAACCCGGATCCTCGCCATGTTACGAATCACTGAACTCAAGCTGCCAATCGACCATCCCGAAGAAGACCTGCGTGCTGCCATCGTGCAGCGTCTGGGCATCGCCAGCGATGATCTGCTCGATTTCACCTTGTTCAAGCGCAGCTACGACGCGCGCAAAAAGTCCTCCGAACTGTGCTTCATCTACACCATCGACCTCCAAGTGCGCGACGAGGCCAAAGTGTTGGGCAAGTTCGCCGACGACCGTAACGTCAACGTGGCACCGGATGTCAGCTACAAATTCGTCGGTCAGGCGCCGAGCGACCTGAGCCAGCGTCCGATCGTTGTCGGTTTCGGCCCGTGCGGGATCTTCGCCGGCCTGCTGCTGGCGCAAATGGGCTTCAAGCCGATCGTCCTCGAACGTGGCACCGAAGTCCGCCAGCGCACCAAAGACACCTGGGGCCTGTGGCGTAAAAGCGTGCTCAACCCGGAATCCAACGTACAGTTCGGCGAAGGTGGTGCGGGGACGTTCTCCGACGGCAAGCTGTACAGCCAGATCAAGGATCCGAAATTCCTTGGCCGTAAAGTCCTGCACGAGTTCGTCAAGGCCGGCGCGCCGGAAGAAATCCTCTACGTCAGCAAACCGCACATCGGTACGTTCCGTCTGACCGGCATGGTGGAAAACATGCGCGAGCAGATCCGCGAACTGGGCGGCGAAGTGCGCTTCCAGGAGCGCGTCACCGACGTGCTGATCGAAGACGGCCAACTGGTCGGCGTACAACTGGCCAGCGGCGAAACCCTGCATTCGAAACACGTGGTTCTGGCCCTCGGCCACAGCGCCCGCGACACTTTCCGCATGCTCCACAGCCGTGGCGTGTTCATGGAAGCCAAGCCGTTTTCGGTAGGTTTCCGCATCGAACACCCGCAATCGCTGATCGACCGCGCGCGTCTGGGCAAATACGCCGGCCACCCGAAACTCGGCGCTGCCGACTACAAACTGGTGCACCACGCCAAGAACGGCCGCTCGGTCTACAGCTTCTGCATGTGCCCGGGCGGCACCGTGGTCGCGGCGACGTCCGAGCCGAACCGCGTGGTCACCAACGGCATGAGCCAGTACTCGCGTAACGAGCGCAACGCCAACTCCGGCATCGTTGTCGGCATCACCCCGGAAGTCGATTATCCGGGCGGCCCGCTGGCCGGGATCGAGTTGCAGGAGCGTCTGGAATCCCACGCGTTCATTCTCGGTGGCAGCGATTACAAGGCACCGGCGCAACTGGTTGGCGACTTCATCAACGACATTCCTTCGACCGAACTGGGCGAAGTCGAGCCTTCGTACAAACCGGGTGTAGCGCTGGGCGATCTGGCCTTGGCGCTGCCGGATTTTGCCATCGAGGCAATTCGCGAAGCGCTGCCGGCGTTCGAGAAGCAGATTCGCGGTTACTCGCTGCACGATGCAGTGTTGACCGGGATCGAGACGCGCACTTCGTCACCGCTGCGGATTACCCGTAATGAATCGCTGCAGAGCATGAACGTGAAGGGCTTGTTCCCGGCCGGTGAAGGCGCGGGTTATGCGGGCGGGATTCTGTCGGCGGGTGTTGACGGGATTCGCATTGCTGAAGCCGTGGCGCGGGACATTCTAGGCCTCGAAGCCTGATCAGCATTAGCTGACCCGACACAAAACCCTGTGGGAGCGAGCTTGCTCGCGAAAGCGGAGTGTCATTCAACAACCACGTTGCCTGACACACTGCCTTCGCGAGCAAGCTCGCTCCCACATTGGTTTCTGCGTTTGCCTTTAGATATTGGCGCGCAGGACTGACCCAGGCAGCGGCTCCCCACGGTCGGCACTCGCCGCCACCGCTTCGATCAACCCACTCAACTCATACCCCTGCGCCTTCAGCCAATCCTGATCGTAATACGTGTCGGCATACCGCTCGCCACCATCGCACAGGATCGCCACGATCGACCCAGACTCCCCCGCCGCTTTCATCCGCTGCGCCGCCATCAAGGCGCCGATCAGATTGGTCCCGCTCGACCCGCCGACATGCCGCCCCAGACGCTGCGCCAGATAATGCATGGCCGCCAGCGACAAGGCGTCCGGCACCTTGACCATCGCATCGATCACCTTGGGCAGAAACGACGCTTCAACGCGCGGCCGGCCAATGCCCTCAATGCGCGAACCGCAGTCCAGGCGCAAACTCGCATCGCCGGTCTGGTAGTAATCGAAAAACACCGAACGCTCGGCATCGGCGCACAACACGCGGGTGCAATGCTGGCGATAGCGCACGTAACGACCGAGCGTCGCGGTGGTGCCGCCGGTGCCGGGGCTGGAAATCAGCCAGCTCGGTTCCGGGTGTTTCTCGTAGCGCATCTGCTGGAAGATCGATTCGGCAATGTTGTTGTTCGCGCGCCAGTCGGTCGCGCGTTCAGCGTAGGTGAACTGGTCGATGAAGTGGCCGCCATGTTCGCGGGCCAGGCGTTCGGATTCGGCGTAGATCTGCGTCGGATCTTTCACCAAATGGCTCTGGCCACCGTAGAACGCGATCTGCGCGATCTTCTCTTTGGATGTGGTCCCCGGCATCACTGCAATGAATGGCAAGCCCAGCATCCGCGCGAAATACGCTTCGGAAATCGCCGTCGACCCACTGGACGCCTCGATCACCGGTGCGCCGGGCTTGAGCCAGCCGTTACACAATGCATAGAGAAACAGCGAACGAGCCAGACGATGTTTGAGGCTGCCGGTCGGATGGCTGGACTCATCCTTGAAGTACAACTCGATGCCCGCAAAACCTGGCAGCGGCAAAGGGATCAGGTGGGTGTCGGCGCTGCGCTGAAAATCCGCCTCGATGATGCGGATGGCTTCGCGGGCCCACTGTCGGTTGTCGCTCATGGTGATGGTTCTCGTTGAATCGGCAGGAGATGAAGCTGTTCGAAAGGCTCACCCATCAGCTTAGGAAAAATCCTATAGCGCGCACAGATACAGCTGAGTCTCAATATGTCAGACAACTGCTAGGCTCAGCGTGGCTTGGGCTAGACACGTTGTAACGACATATAACAAAAAAGAATATAACTTTTGTTTTAACAACTAACAGTACGGGTTAGGGTGTTCCACCTTTTGACTTTATCGATGGAGAGCAACCTTGCCTCTGCGTAGCACTTTCACGCGTTTCTTTCAGTTGGAAGCTGCCAGCGGTCTGTTATTGATCGCCGCGGCCATCCTGGCTTTGATTATCAACAATTCGCCGCTGTCGTGGCTGTACACCGGCCTGCTCGACACTCCGGTGGTGGCGCAGATCGGTGCGTTGAAAATCGCTAAACCTCTGCTGCTGTGGATCAACGACGGCCTGATGGCGATGTTCTTCCTGCTCATCGGCCTGGAAGTGAAGCGCGAAGTCCTCGACGGCCAGTTGTCCAAGCCGTCACAGATCGTCCTGCCCGGTGCAGCCGCGATCGGCGGCATGCTGGTGCCGGCACTGATCTACTGGTTCCTCAACCGCGACAACCCGGCAGCCCTCGACGGCTGGGCGATTCCGACCGCCACCGACATTGCCTTCGCCCTCGGCGTGCTGGCCCTGCTCGGCAAGCGCGTACCGGTATCGCTGAAACTGTTCCTGATGACCCTGGCGATCATCGATGACCTCGGCGCCATCGTGATCATCGCGATCTTCTACTCTGGCGAACTGTCGACCCTGTCGCTGGGTCTGGCGGCAGCGTGCATCGCAGCGCTGGTGGCGATGAACCGGCTCGGGGTGGTCAAACTCGGGCCGTACATGATCATCGGTTTGATCCTCTGGGTCTGCGTCCTCAAGAGCGGTGTCCACGCCACGCTGGCGGGCGTAACCCTGGCCTTCTGCATTCCATTGCGCACGAAAAACGCCGAGCCGTCGCCACTGCTGACCCTCGAACATGCGCTTCACCCGTGGGTGGCCTACGGCATCCTGCCGCTGTTTGCCTTCGCCAACGCCGGGTTGTCGCTGAGCGGCGTGACCGTTGAAAGCTTCACCCACCACGTGCCAATGGGCATTGCGGTAGGCCTGCTGCTGGGCAAGACCGTCGGTGTATTCGGCCTGACCTGGCTGGCCGTGAAGATCGGCATCGCCACCCTGCCCCAAGGCGCCAACTGGGGCCAGGTGCTGGGCGTGGCAATCCTCTGCGGCATCGGTTTCACCATGAGCCTGTTTGTCGGCTCGCTGGCGTTTGAGCCGGGTGTGAGCGATTACGCAGGCATGGACCGCATGGGCATTTTGACCGGGTCGATTCTGGCGGCGTTGATAGGTTATGCGGTGACGGCGGCGGCGAGTCGCCGGAATACTCTGAAAAACGCTTGAGACGCATTTTTCTACAAAAGTCGAGGCCCTTCTATCCAGAGGGGCTTGGCTCTGAACCTCGCAAGTGTGCTATATCTTTGGTCGACAGCCGCACCTTCTCAGCACCGATTCTGGAGTCATCCATGTCACGTAAAGCAGAAAAACGCCCAATGACGGACGATCAGATTTCCATACAGGAGTCTCGGATTCCGGACATCGCTCTGAAGGCATTCAGCAACGCCTACAGAATGGCGCTCGCCAATGGTGCTGCAGTGCTCGTTGCTAAAGATGGTCAGCTATTTGAAGTGACAGAGAAGAGTTCTGTTGCTTTGCGCACAATAGGCACCTACGGAAATCTGAAAAGCGGCACTCGCCTGCACATCAATAAATCCTCGAAACAGGTTATTTCTTGAGCACACCGAGAATACGGATATTCGCAGGCCCGAACGGGTCAGGAAAAAGCACCTTCAATCGACTGGTTCCAGCGCATTTGCTGGGAAATTACATAAATCCTGATGACATAGAACGCTCAATCAAAGATACAGGGTATTTTGATTTCACCTCCTATCGCATCGAAGCTCACAAAGAAGACATCTTTGAATTCTTTCGTGAGCACGCTCTACTCAAGAAATCCCCTCACTCATTGGCAAAGCTGAATTCCCTGACAATCGACGGTGAACGGCTTAGCTTCGCAAATACTGTAATCGACTCATACGTCGCATCAGCCCTTTCCGATTTCATACGCAGATCTTTGATCAAAGAGCGAATCAGCTTTACGTTTGAAACTGTCATGTCGTCCTCTGACAAGGTCAAACTGCTCGCCGAAGCTCATGCTTCCGGTTACCGGGTTTATGTTTACTACGTCGCTACCGCCGATCCTCAGATCAACATTGCCAGGGTTGCGTATCGTGTTACACAAGGCGGGCACAGCGTTCCTCCTGAAAAGATAGAGGCGCGGTACTGGAGATCTTTGGAGCTTCTGTCTGATGCCATCCTGACCTCCAACAGAGCCTACATTTTCGACAACTCGGATGAAGGTAGCGAAGGCCTCACGCAGATTGCGGAGATCACCGATGGCGAGCTGATTGAGATCAAATCAGATACTCAGCCACCTTGGTTCAAAGAGTTCGTGCTCGACAAATTACTGTAGTGCGCTGAACAAATATTTCCTGCGGGCTCAGTCCTCTGAGTCTCGAACAACAGCTTATCTACAAATCAGCATCCGTCGAACAATCCCCACGTCTTTAGAGACGAGTCCTACAGCCACCATTTTCCTGCTTCGTTAACGTTGCGCAGCCCTTTGCGAAGGGCTGCGCAACGGATGAACGAAAGGACGATCAGTGGCTGGCAACAAGGACATTCCCCGGGTTCAAAACCCACCGCAAGGCGACGGGCATCACGTCACCTACCGCTACATGACGGCCACTGAACTGGCCGAGCGCGACGCCAGACAAAACGCTTACGACGCCATGCTGGCCCGACAGGATGCTTTCGAGCGCAGCCGTGAAGTTGCGGTCAAAAAAGCCGAGCCCGTGCGTGCCGGTTGTGTATTTGCAAAATCCTGCAAATTGCCGGATGCGATTATCGATTACTCGAGTCCTTCGGGAATGGTGCCGACCGACAGCCTGAAGGATTACGGCGATCTGATCCTGCTGGGCGCTCGTGAGGCTGATGAAAACGGCGCTGTTCCTCTCAAGAAAATCGGTGCAACGGCCATCCCGGCAGGCTTCGGCAGTTTTGCGTTGACGGGTTCGGCTTTCAAAGCACTGCCCACAGTTATATCCACAGCAGTGATCACGCCATTGGTGACTCTAGTGGCGCTGGTCATGCCCTCGAGCCTTGGCGACAGCGCGCTCTATACCGACGAGCAACTGCGTGGACTTGAACAGGCGCGAACGCGAGTTCGGTTGAGGGTCGAACAGCAGGCCGACGGCAGCCTGAAAGGTTACGGTTTTTACACCGGCAAGAATCGCGATTGGGAAATGGTTGATGTCGTGCAGTTCAAGTCGCGTGACAGCCAGTTCATTGCTGACTTGGGTGAAGGCGTAGAACTGATCTGGACGCCTGCCGTGGATGGCTCGGACATCCTTGGTATTCCCGCGCTGGAAGCTGCACCGCAGGCACCGCACATCTGGGTTTATCCGCCGACGAAAGCGGCGGATGGGATTCTGGTTAATCCGGTTTATCCGCCGGAGTACCGGGATTTTATTCTGGTTTTTCCGGTGGGTTCGGGGGTAAAACCGTTATACGTTGTACTGAACACAATACGCAAAGGCCTGGCACCTGCGGGTCATAGCTACCATCAACCGCCGAGTACAGAACAAATCACCGCATTTCCAGATTTGAAAAAAGGTAAAGACAAGAATCCGGTCCAGGGCGGAGGTGGACTTCGTAAGCGCTGGACAGATGCCAAAGGAAAGAGAATCTACGAATGGGATTCAAGGCATGGAGAGTTAGAAATGTACCGAAGCGATGGGACGCACCTGGGAGCCTTCGATCCCTATACAGGTGAGCAACGCGAAGGGCCTATAAAAGAAAGAAGTATCAAAAAAAGATATCTGTGAGGAAGAGATGGGACTGAAACTGAGAATGGAATGGTACGAGACAGCAACCCTGGAATTCCAAGGCGAAGAATCGTCAAAAGATTTGGGGGATGATGAATCAGTATTGAATGCCTTAGGCATTCCGGTGGAGGGCAACATCAATAATGGCAGCTTCAACGTTGTAGAAAAGTGGGTTGCTACTATTCAGCCGCATTTTCAACATCAAATCACCGTGAGTACCAACGACTATCAAATTTCGTTTGACTACAGTGAATAGCGAAAACAGGCTAATTGATAGTAATGCGCTACCTTTCGATCATGGGATTTTTCCCTGATGAAGTTCAGGACAACTCCTTGCAATTCGAGCGGTACATCACCGGTATCGAGATGAATGAAAAAGTCGCACAACTCATAGAGTCCAAGCCGCTGAGTGAACTGGAGCCCGGCGAGTTATCATTGAGCACGGATCAAGTAGCTGCGCTGGAATCTCTTCTCAAGGAGAGCTTCCCGAGAGGCTTGGAGTACTTCATGGGAACCTGTTTCGATTACTGACTCAACGAGCTGAAAACAATAAAGAAAAACCCCGACCAGTCACCTGATCGGGGTTTTCTTTGCCCTACATCCCGCTTAGTGCGAAACGCGGCTGGTCCCGCCAACGGTGGAGATGCGCACGCGCTCGCCAACGCGGAACACTTCATTCTCCTGCACCTGCTGCACATAGGCACGCATGCTGCCGTCGTCCTCACGTACGGTGATTTCCACGCCTTGGGTGCGGGTCAAACCTTCTTCCGTCGCCGAACCGATCAGACCGCCCGCCACCGCACCGATAACGGCAGCAACGATGCTGCCCTTGCCGCCGCCGATAGCGCTGCCGCCGACGCCGCCGACCACTGCGCCTGCAGCGCCGCCGATTGGGGTCTTGGTGCCTTCGATTTTCACCGGACGCAGGGATTCGATGGTGCCCATGCGAATCGTCTGCACACGACGCGCTTCGTCACGGGAGTAGGAGTCACCGGTCAGGCTCGATTGGCAGCCGGTAAGCAACATCGCCATCGTGGAAAAGGAAGCAACCAGCAGAACAGACTTACGCATAGCATCAACTCCAAAGAAACATATAGTCATTAAACTCCGTGGCTTGACGCCTGTCACGACACCGCCCGGATAAATTGGCTTTCATTCAGGCGCGGTACAGACACCTGCACGCTCTCCCTGATGTAGCCCTACAGTAGCGCCAAATTACCGATTCTGCGCCACGGACACCAAGGATTTTCATGGATTACTTCATCATCGTCGTTACCACGGTCGCCGGTTTGTACTTCCATGGGTGGTTGTACGTGCAGATCAAACGCTGGATGGATCGCGACCTGGCGCTGTCGCTGGCGGGCAAGGATGAAGACAAACGCGCCTTCATGCTCGAACAGTTGGCGAACGCTCAGGCGCAGAAGATCAAGCGCCGGGATCTGCCGAAGTGGCTGGAGGCCGCTGCGGCAGGCTATCCCGCTCGGTAGACTGCTCAGGGTGCCAGACGTTCAAGAATCCAGTCGGCGCCCTGCACACGGTAGTTGAGGCGATCGTGCAGACGGCTCGGACGGCCCTGCCAGAATTCGATGCGCTCCGGCAGCAAGCGATAACCGCCCCAGTGTTCAGGGCAGTCGGGTTGCGCGTCGGAGAAACGCTGCTCGGTGGCCTTGAGCAAATCTTCCAGTTCACCGCGCCCGTTGATCACCCGGCTCTGCGGTGATGCCCAGGCACCGAGGCGGCTACCCAGCGGACGCACCTGATAATAAGCATCGGACTCCGCGGGCGTGACCTTCACCACCCGCCCTTCGATGCGCACCTGGCGCTCCAGAGTTGGCCAGAAGAAGGTCATGGCGGCGAACGGGTTGGCCGCCAGGTGCTGGCCCTTGGCGCTGTCGTAGTTGGTGAAGAAGGTGAAACCCTGCTCGTCCAGGCCCTTGAGCAGCAGAATGCGACAGTGCGGTCGCCCATCCTTGTCGACCGTGGCCAGGGTCATGGCGTTGGCCTCCACCGGTGCCTGTTCGGTTTTCACCGCGTCGGCAAACCACTGGTGGAACAACGCAAACGGCTCGGCCGGGGCTTGCGCCTCGGTCAGACCATCCCGGGTGTAATCACGACGCATATCTGCCAGAGCCTGGGTCATGGCGCATTCCTTTTCGTTAGCGGATCACTTCTTGGTGGCATCGGTCGCGGCGACTTTCTTGTCGGTTGCGGCGGCTTTGGCTGGCGCAGTCTTTTTCGCTGGGGCCTTGGCCGGGGCCTTTTTAGCCGGCGCCTTGGCAGCAGCTTTTTTCACCGGAGCTTTTTTGGTCGCTGGCACAGCTGCTTTTTTCGCGGCTGGGGCCGGGGTCACCGGTTTGGCAGCGGGCTTGGCGTCCTGCGCAGCAACCATGGTCACTGGCTTCGGTGCCGGCATGTTGTACTTGCTCAGCAGGGCAACCATGGTGTTCTGCGGGGTCACCAGCAGCTCAACGCGACGGTTCAGGGCACGACCCTCAACGCTGTCGTTGGCTGCACGCGGCGCTTCGGAACCCATGCCGCGCAGCATCAGGCGATCACGCTGCAAGCCGCTGAGACGGAAGATCGCCGCAATGGACTGGGCACGTTCCTGGCTCAGTTTGATGTTGGCAGGCGCGGCACCGCTGGAATCGCTGTGGCCAAGGACCAGCACGGCAGTTTTCGGGTCGGCTTCAAGGATTTTCGCCACTCGGGTGAACGGGCCGAGGGTGACCGGCAGCAGCATGGCTGGACGATCCGGGTTGAACGAACCTTCGACCGGTGCCGTCACGACCAGCACGTTTTCACGGCGTTCGAGTTGCAGGTTGCTGTCCTTGACCGCTTCACGCAGACGCGGCTCGTAATCGTCGAGCCAGGCCTGGGTCACTTTCGGATCCGGCATCGGCACGGCTTTGGTCGTGGGTTGATCCTTGCCGCCGAACGGCCACCACCATTTGCCACCCGCGTCGGCTTCAGCTTTGGCAACGGCTACTGGCTTTTTCGCTTCCGGGGCAACCTCAGCCTTCATGTCCGCTTTGACGGCTTCATCATCGGAACCGAACGGCCAGTACCACGGGCTGCTGCTTTCAGTCTTGGCCACGGGTGCAGTGGCCGCAGGTTTCAGAGGGGCTGGAGCCGGTGCTGGCTCCTTGGCCGCAACTTTGTCGGACGAACCGAACGGCCACCAACTGCCACCGTCCGCATCGTTTTTCGGGGTCTGTGCACAACCGGTGATCGCTACACACAGGGCCAGGGCGAGGGTCTTTTTAGATGACATTGAAAATCCACAAAATGAAGTAATGAAAAATCAGAGCACTTTCGCCCGGATAAACAGCCGTTTTGAAACGAAAAACCGCTTGAGGTTCCGACCCTGGGACCTCGGATGAAACTTTACAGACAAGTGGCAAGCACCCGTGCGAGCTTCTGCGCGCGCGGATCCATCAAGACGTACGGCCCAAGGGTATTTGTCACAAAACCGAAGGCGACATCATGCTCAGGGTCAGCAAAACCGATGGAGCCGCCCGCACCTGGATGACCGAATGCACGAGGGCCGAGGCCGTAGGTCGCGTTGGGCACGTCCGGTTGATCGAGCATGCAGCCCAGACCAAAACGGGTCTGGGTCAACAGTGTCTTGTCTTCACCGAGGCTGTGTTCGCGGGTCAGCTCTTCGAGCATGTCGCTTTCGAGCAGACTACCGTCGAGCAGGCCCGCGTAGAAACCGGCCAGACTGCGCGCATTGCCGTGGCCGTTGGCCGCTGGTTGCTGCATGCGCCGCCATTCCGGTTTGTTGGTGCTGGTGAGCACTGAAGGTGGGTTGGTAAAAGCGCGAGTGGTCATGGCGGTTGGCTCGCGCATGGTCACTTGCAGCAGACGTTGCGCGGCGGCATCACCGGCGTTGCCCTTGCCGCGCGCGATATGCGCCACGCGATGGAATTCTTCGTCAGCCAGACCAACGTGGAAATCCAGACCCAACGGTTTGGCCACACGGGCGACGATCGATTCACCCGGCCCGCGGCCGTCGGCACGGCGCAGCAATTCGCCGATCAGCCAGCCGTAAGTGATCGCCGCATAGCCGTGACCAGTGCCCGGCGTCCACCACGGTGTCTCAGCCGCGAGGGCATCGACCATGGTTTGCCAGTCATACAGCGCTTCCGGCGCGAGCAATTGACGCAGAGCTGGCAGACCGGCCTGGTGGCAAAGCAATTGGCGCAGGGTCACGGACTCTTTGCCGGCGGCGGCGAATTCCGGCCAGTAGCGCGCAACCGGAACATCCAGTTGCAGCTTGCCTTCGCCGACCAATTGCAGCGCGGTGACGGCGGTGAAGGTTTTGGTGCAGGAAAACAGGTTGGCGATGGTGTCGCTGTGCCAGGCCTCAATGCCGTCCTTGTCGGCCGTGCCGGACCACAGGTCGAGGACGGTTTCTCCACCGACCTTGATGCACAGGGCTGCGCCGCGTTCCTGGGGATCGTCGAACAGTGCGGCGAAAGCTTCGCGCACTGCTTCGAATTGAAGCTCGTAATGTCCCTGAATCTGCACCCGCAACTCCCCCGCGAAAACGCTCTACAAAGTGGCCCGCATTGTTCCAGCCCTTGAGGGATTTGGGAACAGCTGCGGGCCGGACGGTTAAAAGCCAAGTCAAAAGATCGCAGCCTGCGGCAGCTCCTACATGGATTGCGTTTCTCAGTAAGAGCTGCCGCAGGCTGCGATCTTTTTAAAGCATCACAGCTTAGTGACCATTGCCGGAATGACCACCGGCATGCCCTGCCCCTGGCCCTTTACCGGCCTCGCCTTTGCGCCCGCCCTCAGCCTCATGCCCCGCCGCTGCGGCCGCTTTCTCAGCCTCTTTGCCAAGCTGATCAATCGCTTGCAAGTTGCTTTTGCGCACCGTTTCGACAAAGCCCTGATACGGCAGATCCGTCACTCCGACCAGACCGAAATGACCGTTTTCGCCATCGAGCAGACGCCCGGTCACCGGTTGATCCAGATACTGGAACCAATGCACGCCGACAATCGACGGCTCGCTCAACGCTTGCTTGAGGAAGTTGGCATACGCCGGCCCGCGATCTTCTTCCTTGGCCAGTTGCGTCACGCCGCCCCAGAACGGGCCACGATCCGCTGAGCCGAAGTTGAATTCGGTGATCAGTACCGGTTTGTCCAGAGCGCTCAGGGCGGCAAAGTCATAACCATCCTGCGGTTTGAGCGTGTACATATTGAAGCTCAGCACATCGCAATACTGCGCGCAGGACGCCACGGCTTCCGGCGTACTGATGGCGAAACGGCCGCCAAGCAGCAACTGGTTCGGCGCGTGCCATTTCAGCGAGTCGGAAATGGTTTTGAAGTAGGTATCGGCGAAAACCTTCTGGAAATATTTGAAGTCTGCCTCGATTTCCGGATGTTCCGGGCTCGGCAGCGGCGGAACAAAACCCGGGTCTTCCATCAATTCCCACGCGGGCAGATCGATGCCCCACGCCTTCGACAGCCCCGCCTGATTGCGGTACTTGTCGCGCAACTGCTTGAGGAACGCACGCTTGGCCGGTACGTCAGTGGTCATTTTCAAGGTGCCGTAGGCCAGCGCATAACGGGATTTCGGGTCGTCGCCGGGGCCGGCCCAGGCCAGTTCGTTGTCGGCGTAATAGCCGATCAGCCATGGATCGTCACGGTGATCGCGGGCGGCGATGGCGACGGCGCGCTCGGTGGCCATGGCGAAACGCGGGTCGAATGGATCCGGCATACCGCCCCACCAGTCGCTGCCGGTGCTGATGCTGGTGTAGTCGCCGACAATCGACAACGGCAAGGTGTACGGCACGCGCTCGGCTTCAGTTAGCGAATCGGCACTCCAGTTGCCGACCGTGTTGAAGCCCCAGGCTTGCAGGCGATCGAGGGTGTGGGCGGCCCACTGTTGCTCATCGATGGTGGCCTTGCACGGTTCGGCAGCTTTTTCTGTCGTCGCTTGTACGGTTTCGGTTTTGGCCGCTTCAGCGACGCCGGACTTCGGCTCGACAGGTACCGCGGCAGGCTCGGCGGCTTTCACCGCCGCCGTTTCAGCGGCTTCAGTCCTGGCCGCTTCTGCTACCCCGGATTTGCTCTCACTGTCGGCTTTGCACGGTTCACCGTACACGCGCTGCAGGTTCGCGCCGTAGAAGTCGTACCAGCGCCCGTTGCCGTATCCCCGGCCCTGATCAACACCGTTGCCGCCACGGTTGTCACCCTCGCCAAAATGCTTGGCCAACGGTTCTTCGGGTTTAGGCAGGGATTCAAACATGTACTCACGGCCGGCCACGTAGGTCTGGTTGACCTGCGGGCTGACGGTGTTCACGCCCAGCGAGTAAAACGGATGACCTTCAGGCGTGACCAGATACCAGCGGCCATCACGCTTTTCAGTGCGGAAGAAACCGCTGGCCTTGAAGGCCGGGCCTTTGCTCCAGCCACCGAACTTGTCCAGCGAGGACTTTTCACGCTCGGCGAGCCAGGTTTTCAGCTGTTGCTGTTCCTTGGCAGCGGCGGATTTCAGTTGTTCGTCGTTGCTGACCTTTTCCGGCCACTTGCTGCGGGTCGACTGCCCGTACGCATCAACCAGATTGCCGTACACCGCTTGGGTGACCGAGTCGCCGTCCTGCACGCCAAAGCGTTCGAGCAGCAGGCTCTGGGCGACTTTCGGCTGATCCATCGACAGGCTCACCGAAACCACTTGGCTGCGATCGATTTCGCCGCTGCTGCTGGCCAGCAGGATCCGCTGACCATCGACTGTCATCGGCATGGGCGGCCCGGCTTTCATGCCTTGGCTCAGCGTCGTAGAGGCCACCAGCGGTACCAAAAGTGTTTGCGCAGGCCCGGCCGGCAGGTCGACGCGGCTGACCAGCGTGCGGCCGTCGTTGCTTTGGATTTGCACATAAACCGTCACGGCCCAGTTCATCGCACTCTGCAAGCGCAGGGTCATCATGCCGGACTGCGACCAGTCCCACGCGCCGGTCTGCGGCGTCAGACGCAAGGTCGGACGGGCCACCGGGTTGAACGTCACCCGGCGCAGCACTTCACCTTCCGGTGTCTGTTCGGCGTTGGCTTGCGGCAGATCGGCATTTTCGGTCGCAACTTTGACCACGTCAGCGGGACGAACGAAGTTGAACAGGGTCTGCTGACCCGCAGGCGCCGCTAACAGCGGCGTGGCGAAGATCAAAGCGAAAACGGCAGGCAACGAACGGCGGATCATAAGAACGGAGTTCTCCCTAACGACCAACAATGGCCAATGGAAAAGCGATGGCAGAGAGATAGACAACACGGCGGGCAAAACTGCCCACCGATGTCTCAGGATATTTCACGACGGAAAGGAGGCAACGCATTGAGGATCGCCTTGCCATAGCGCTGGGTGACCAGGCGCCGATCGAGCAAGGTGATGGTGCCGCGGTCTTCTTCGGTACGCAGCAGACGCCCGCAGGCCTGAACCAGTTTCAGCGAAGCGTCGGGCACCGAGATTTCCATGAACGGATTGCCGCCACGGGCTTCGATCCATTCCGAGAGAGCCGCTTCGACCGGATCGTCCGGCACCGAGAACGGGATCTTGGCGATCACCACGTGCTCGCAGTAGGCACCGGGCAAGTCGACACCTTCGGCGAAGCTGGCCAGACCGAACAGCACGCTGGAATCACCGCCATCGACCCGCGCCTTGTGCTTGTTCAGGGTTTCCTGTTTCGACAGGTTGCCTTGAATGAACACTTGCTTGCGCCAGTCGCGGTCGAGGCCGTCAAACACGTCCTGCATCTGTTTACGCGAAGAGAACAGCACCAGCGTGCCACGCGAACCTTCGACCAGATCCGGCAGTTCACGAATGATCGCGGCCGTGTGGGCGGCGGCATCGCGCGGATCCGCCTTCAGATCCGGCACCCGCAACACACCGGCGTCGGCATGGTGAAACGGACTCGGCACGACAGCCGTGACGGCCTTTTTCGGCAGACCGGCGCGCATGCGGAAGCGGTCGAAAGTGCCCAGCGCGGTCAAGGTCGCCGAGGTCACCAGGCAACCGTAAGCCACGTTCCACAGGCTGCGGCGCAAAGTCTCAGCGGCAAGTATCGGGCTGGCGTTGACCTCGATGTCGAACAGCGAACCGCTTTCGGCCAGGGTCAGCCAGCGCGCCATCGGCGGGCTGTCTTCCGGGTCTTCGGCGGTGAACGCCGTCCACAGTTCCCAGTTGCCCGATGCGCGGGACAACAGGCTGCCGAACAGCGGGTACCACTCTTCGGCCTGATTGCTGGCGATACCGATGTTCACCTCGCCATCCATGCCTTCCTTGAGCAGGTCGGTCAGGCGCGTGAACAGATCGTTCAGACGCGAGAAGCCCTTTTTCAGCTCGATGCCCATTTCGCGCATGTGTTCGGGAATCACCCCGGCGACGAAGCGATGGCGCGGGCGCTCACGGCCCTCGACGTCTTCGCCGGGTTTGAAATCAGCGACTTGTTCGCAGGCGCTGAACATGAACTGTTGCTGGGCCTTGATCTCGCGCGCCAGCTCCGGCACCTGCTCGATCAACTTGCCAAGGTCGCCCGGCAGCGGATGCTGGGCCAGCAGTTTGGTCAGGTTCTTCGCGGTGGTTTCCAGCCAGTCGGCGGTGGAACGCAGGCGCGTGTAGTGAGCGAAGTGGCCGATGGCCTTGTCCGGCAGGTGATGCCCTTCGTCGAACACGTAAATGGTGTCGCGAGGATCCGGCAATACCGCACCGCCGCCCAATGCCAGGTCAGCCAGAACCATGTCGTGGTTGGTGACGATCACGTCGACCTTGCCCATGCCTTCGCGGGCCTTGTAGAAGGCGCACTGGCCGAAGTTCGGGCAATGGCGGTTGGTGCACTGGCTGTGATCGGTGGTCAGGCGCGCCCAGTCGGCGTCTTCCAGCGCATTCGGCCAGCTGTCGCGGTCGCCGTCCCATTTATTGCCGGCGAGCTTTTCGATCATGCTGGTGAACAGCTTCTGACTGGCCTCATCGACCTCGATCTTGAAGCCTTCTTCCTCGAACAGCTGGGCGGTGGCGGTTTGCGCGTGGCCTTCCTGCAAGAGCATGTCGAGCTTGGACAGGCACATGTAGCGGCCACGGCCCTTGGCCAGCGCGAAGCTGAAATTCAGCCCGCTGTTGCGCATCAGGTCAGGCAAATCCTTGTAGACGATCTGCTCTTGCAGGGCCACGGTCGCGGTGGCAATGACCAGGCGCTTGCCAGCGAGTTTGGCGGTGGGGATCGCGGCCAGGCTGTAGGCCACTGTCTTGCCGGTACCGGTGCCGGCTTCCACCGCGACAATCGCGGGGTCGCCACTGCGCCGACCTTCGTCGTCGGTGTCGATATCCCCGAGGACTTTGGCGATTTCAGCGATCATCAGGCGCTGGCCGTAACGCGGCTTGAGGCTCTTGGCCTCTAGAAAACGCGAGTAGGCGCCCTGGATCGTGGTTTTGAGTTCAGTGCTGATCATTGAGTGTCGGGCGCAAAAAAACGCTGGATAAATTTTCAGTGGTTTGGATCGGCGGCTATCATACCCCGCGAATCGATCCCGCGCAGAACGGAGTAACCCAATGACACTTTTTAGCCTCGTTTACCCCTTGCATGTGCTGTCCGCCCTGGTCTGGGTCGGCGGCATGTTTTTCGCCTGGATGGTCCTGCGCCCGGCGGCTGTGAAGGCCCTCGACGGCCCTGCCCGACTGACCTTGTGGGTGGAAGTGTTTCAGGGTTTTTTCCGTTGGGTCTGGGTCGCGGTGATCCTGTTACCGATCAGCGGTGTAGGCATGTTGCATTTGCAGCAGGTCGGTTTCGAGACCGCGCCGAAGTATGTGCAGGTGATGATGGGCTTGTATGTGGTGATGACGGCGCTGTTTATCCGTATTCAGGGCTTGATGCTGCCGGAGTTGCGTACGGCGGTGGAGGCGAAGGATTGGCCGGCGGGCACGGCGGTGCTGGGGCGGATTCGTCGGGTAGTGGGGCTTAATCTGATTGTCGGGTTGGTGCTGGTGGCGATTGCGGCGGCAAGACCGTGATCGTTCCCACGCTCTGCGTGGGAATGCCGCAAGGGACGCTCTGCGTCCAGTGACGCGAAGCGTCACGGGCTGTGTTCCCACGCGGAGCGTGGGAACAATCAGTGATCTTACAAGCGCTGCACAGTCACAGCCCCCGCCGCCCCCGCCGGCCCAGGCTGTCCATCCGCCCCAGCCTTGCCATTCTTACCGCCATCAGCGCGATACACCAGGCACCCCTTGGACTTGCCGCCCTTCCCTGCTTTGCCGCCAACACCCGCCGGGCCACCGTTGCCACCCGCCACATTGACCTTGATCAGCTCAGCCGGAAACTCGCGCGGCACTTCCAGCCGCACTAGCGCACCCGGAGCGCCCGGTTGGCCATCACTGCCGTTGCTCCCATCAAAACCATGCCCGGCCGCGCCATAGGTACAGCCCGGGTCTTCACCGTTGCCGCCATCGAGGCCGACAAAACCCGGCGCGCCAGTGCCGCCACGGGCATCGACCAACAGTTGCGGCGCGTTCAACGCCTTGAATTGCAAATTCAGATTGCGCCCCGCACGGGCGGCTTTTTCATAAGTCCCCGGTGCCCCGCGCGCGGTGATCTGGCTGCCTTCGCTCAGCTCGGCGCGCGCCACTTTCAACTCCAGCGCCTGTTCAGCGGGAACGATCGCAATGCGCGCTTCATGGCCAAGCCGCAACTCGCCCACGGTCAGTTCGGTCACGTTGGACGGGATCAGCAAGGTGCCGTAATCGGCCACGTCCAGACGCTCGAGCTGCAAAGTGCTGGTGGTATTGGGCAAACGCATCAGCGAGTTGGTTTCAACACTGACCACCTGGGCACAGGCCAATGGACTGATGAATGCAGCGAGCAAGCAGAGTTTACGCATGGGAAGAAGCCTCCGGAGCGGCCGGGGCCGGGATGGTTTGCAGGTGGAATACGCCGAACAGCAGAATGCGGCCACGGTCACGCCAAGGGTGCGGACGACCTTTGAGGCTGCGATTGCACAGCAGCACTTCGAAGAGATGAATCAGCAACAACAGACCGCCGGCCAGATTGACCAGCAGATGCAGTGGATGTACGAACGGCACCAGTTGATTGGCCAGTACCACGCAGCAGAACAGCAGGGTCAATAACCGCCCCAGCCCCCAGAACATCTTCATACGCTCCCCCGTGTTGCGAATTATTCTTTGGGCGCACAGTAACGGCTTCTGCGGGGGATAAGCCAGAGGGGAAAATGAAAAAACTTCGATCGTCTGCCAAATGGCTGCCGAAACGACGCTGGTCGTCGCCCGGCAGCTCTAGCCTGCGCCCTACAGACGCGTCCTAACGATTTATGTGCAACTCCACGCGCCGGTTTTGCGCGCGGCCTTCATCGGTGGCGTTATCGGCGACCGGCTCACTTTCGCCGCGACCTTCGCTGGTGAGTTTGTTCGGTGCCAGGCCTTGGCTCAGCAGATACGCGGCGACACTGCTAGCACGCCGCTCCGACAACGCCTGGTTATACGCATCCGAACCTTTGCTGTCGGTGTGGCCGATGACCTTGATGCTCACCACATCGGCATTGCGCAGTTTGTCCATCAGGGTATCGAGCTGGGCCTTCGCCGCCGGCGTCAGGTCGGACTTGTCGAAATCGAACAGCACGTTGCCGGCATCACTGAGGGTGATGACCTCGGTTTGCGGTACAGGCTCCGGCACTTTTTCCGTGACCGGATACTGCGGCAGCGGGCAACCACGGTGATCGACCGGGGTGTTTTCCGGGGTGTCCGGGCAACGGTCGCGGCGGTCGAACACGCCGTCGCCGTCTTCATCGCCATCCTGGGCATAACAGATCAGTCCGCCGGTAAGAATCCCCAGCGCTGCGCCGCCACCGGCCCAGCCGCCACTTTCGAGGGCGCCGAGACCGCCACCGACCAGCCCGCCGATAAGGCTGCAGATCGGCCACGTACGTTGATTGAGGGGTGCAGTGCCATCGCTGTGGGTGGCGCAACCGGTGAGCAAGCTGCCTAGCAGTAGCACCGGCAAGACGGACCTTGAGAAAACACTCATTGTGAAAGCTCCTGTGTCACCGGCCCATACCGGTTACACAGGAGTAAAGACCCGCATCCGCGACTGCACAAGCCGCGGAGGCGAGAGGGGCTTAACGCTGGATTTTGATTTCGGTACGACGGTTTTGCGCGCGACCGTCAGCGGTTTTGTTGTCGGCCACAGGCGAGCTTTCACCCAGACCGGACACCGAAACGAAGCTGGCGCGCGGCACACCTTGCTGGATCAGGTAATCCACCACCGAGTGCGCACGACGATCCGACAGTTTTTTGTTGTAGGCATCGCTGCCCACGCTGTCGGTATGACCGGTCACGGTCAGTTGCGCCGTCGAGGATTCCTGTTTCAGGCGGGTGGCGACCTTATCGAGCACTTGCTTGTCAGGGCCGGTCAGGGTGGCTTTGTCGAACTGGAAGTGCACGTCACGGATAACAATGGTTTCTTCCTTGACCACTACAGCCTCTTCGACCACGGGTGCAGGCGCTGGTGGAGGGCAACCGTCAGCGTCGACCTGTACGCCTTTAGGCGTGCCCGGGCACTTGTCGCGACTGTCCGGCACACCATCGCCGTCTTCGTCGCCATCACCGTGTACCCAGCAATAGGCCGCTGCCGTACCACCGACGATCAGCGCGCCGTAGCCCGCCCACGCCGAACTCTCGGTGGCGCCGAGACCGGCACCCACGACACCACCGACCGCCGCACAGGTCGGCCAGTCGGTTTTCTGCAAACCTGCGCAACCAGTCAACACACTGGTTAGCAGAATCAAAGGTAATGCTGTCCGAACTATGCTCATCTGGTTTTCTCCTGAGGGATCGGCTTAGAACCGATTCAGGGAGTAAAGACCGGAGTTTTAATCTCCGCCAGCAATAGGCCACCGCTGTTTGCGACCGTGTTCACAGGACTTTGGCGCTTTTGCCGCAAAGCCGCGTGACAGGGCGCTAGGCTCCGGTGATGGAGCGCGCTAGTCTTGGCGATCTGATTGAGGAGCTTCGATGAACGTCGCCATTTCTTCGCGCACGCCACAGCAGGCGTTGGCTGCTTTACTGGATCGTTATGCACCGGCGCGCTTGCTGTTGATCGGCGCCAGCGAATTTCCGGCATTGAGTGCCTTTAAAGAGGCGCATCCTGATTGTGTTGTCGCGCATACCGCCCCGGGCGCCCTGCCCGCAGCGCTGGCCGCGCAGCGTTACGACCTGGCGCTGATCGTCGACTGCCTGGAACATTTACCCAAGCGCGATGGCCTGAATCTGTTGGGCGGGATTCGTAACCTCAACGCCAGCCGCATTGCCGTGATGGCGGACCTGTCGGCCAGCGGCTGGCAGGAAACCGACTTCTATTCGCTGGCCCTGCAAGCCAGTGAACGCTTTCAACGCGAAGAACAAGTGCTGACCCTGTTCACCTACGATCTGCTTGACTACAAACAAGTCCCCGACTGGCTCAACTCACGTTTCTGGGCCAATCCGGAAAACTTCGGGAAATACTGGTGGTAATGCAATGAGTACAGCCATTTGCCCTTGCGGCAGCGGCAATCTGCTGGATGCCTGCTGCGGCCATTATCACGACGGCCATCCTGCCCCGTGCGCCGAAGCCTTGATGCGTTCGCGCTACAGCGCCTATGTGCTGGGGCTGATCGATTATCTGGTGACGACCACCCTGCCCGCGCAACAAGTGGGTCTGGATCGTCAGTCGATCAGCAACTGGAGCGCGCAGAGCACCTGGCTTGGCCTTGAGGTCGAGAGTTCGGAAGTCTTTGGCGGTCAGCCGGAACACGCCTTCGTGACCTTTACTGCGCGTTGGCACGATGATCAGGGTGAGCACAGCCACCGCGAGCGTTCCTCGTTCGTGCAGAACAGCGGACGCTGGTATTTCATTGATCCGACAGTGCAATTGAAGCTGGGGCGCAACGACAGTTGCCCGTGCGCCAGCGGGCAGAAGTTCAAGAAGTGCTGTGCGGGGTATTTCGGCGCTTAGATTCGTCGGCGACTAGACTGGGACCAAAGGGAGTTTTACTCGATGCTCAGTCAATGGCGCACATTCCAGGTTTTCACCCTGATGCTGATCCTGAACCTCGGCGGTTGCGCGTCCTGGTTCAGCGATGACAGCGTCGACCCCGCCGTGCATCTGGTGAAAGTCGAAGTGGTGCGGGCCAAACTGCTCGAACAGAAATTCATCCTGCACTTTCGCATCGACAACCCCAACGAAAGCGACCTGACCGTACGCGGCCTCGAATACCGTATTCATCTGGCCGATATGCTGCTGGCCGAAGGTGAGCATGAACACTGGTTCACCGTTGGGCCGAAGCGTAGCGCGTATTTCAAGGTGCCGGTCCGCACCAACCTGTGGCCGAAGGTAAAAGATGTAGTGAAAATGCTGAAAAGTCCCAACCAGCAGATCCCCTATCGTTTGCAGGGCGAGATGGAAACCGGTTTATTCATCGCTCACTACGTGCACCTTGAGCGCAATGGCGTGATAATCCCCGCCGATTTAATTCCGGAGCAACACCGATGACCCAGCAACCTCATGTCCATGGCCCTGACTGCAACCACGATCATGACCATCATCACGAGCATGACCACGGCCATGTTCACGGCCCGAACTGCGGCCACGCCCACCAGGAACCGGTGCGCAACGCCCTGAAAGACGTCGGCCGCAACGACCCGTGCCCGTGCGGCAACGGCAAGAAATTCAAGAAGTGCCACGGCGCTTGATGCTCGAGGCGAAGACCCTCTTCGCCTGACCTGCCACCTTCGCGAGCAAGCTCGCTCCCACAGTCAATCGAGTTCCTTCAGTTGGAACGCAATCCCCTGTGGGAGCGAGCCTGCTCGCGATGAGGCCGGCACATTCAACATCGTTGTCGCCTGACAGACCGCTTTCGCGAGCAGGCTCGCTCCCACAGTCAATCGAGGTCCTTCAGTTGGAATGTGGTCCATTGTGGGAGCGAGCTTGCTCGCGAAGGGGCCGGCACATACGGCGCAAACTCAGACCGACGCAAGAATCTGCACAACACTGACCACCGTCGCATACTCCCCGTGCAAATTCCCCAGCGACATCCCGTGCACCTCTTCAGCGGTGCGCAGCGTGCCAAAATAATCGGCCTTGTCGAACGTGAAGCACGCATCCTCCGCCACCCACGCCGCAAACCCCAGATTGCCCGCCGTGCGCGCTGTCGATTCCACTGAATTATGGGTCGCCACGCCGACAATGATCAGTTGCCCGATCCCCGCCTCACGCAACCGCGCCTCTAATCCGGTGGCACAAAACGCATCTGGCACGCGCTTCTGAATCAGCCATTCGCCAACCTGCGGCAAAAAACGCTCCTGAAACTCCACCCCCTCCTGCTCGGGCCAGAACACTGAATCAGGCTCACGCGACAGGTGCTGCACATGAATTACCGGCCGGCCGCTGCGTCGCCAAAGCGTCAGCAGATCGAGAATGCGCGCCTCGGCATCAGGATTGTTTCGCCGCCCCACCCGCGGCTGCAGGATGCCTTTTTGCTGGTCGATGATGATCAGTGCAGCGTTGGCCTGAAGCTCCATGACGTTTTTTCTCAATAAGGGGTCATTGAATTTTGCGCAGTTCAGCATCCCCCTCTCCAACCCTGCAAGGCATATCCAATGTGCACAGGTCGATCAGCGGGAAGAAATAAGCGCTCGCCCCGCTTGCGCGGCCACCTCCTGCTCACTAACGTAGCGCCTTTACTGACGCTACCCCCCGCAGGAGCTTTGCCATGGCCTCGCCAGCCCTCACACATTTTCTTCCCCGGTTCGGCGTTGCCGCAGCAGTGGCCGGTGTTTTGGGCTTGTCCGGTTGCCAGACCTGGAACGCTCAGGACACCCTCCCGCCAACTTCCGGCGTGCAACCGCTCAAGGGCCTGGCGCAGAATGTTTCGGTGCGACGCAATGCCATGGGCATGCCGTTGATCGAGAGCAACACGTTCCATGACGCACTGTTCAGCCTCGGCTATGTGCACGCCAGCGACCGCATCAACCAAATGGTCACCTTGCGCCTGTTGGCGCAGGGCCGTCTGGCGGAAATGTCCGGCGCGTCGATGCTCGACGCCGACCGCTACATGCGCGCGGTCAATCTGAAGAAAAGCGCCGGCGAGTTGTACAAGGCTTCGTCGCCACGCCTCAAGCGTTTCTTCGAAGTCTATGCGCGGGGTGTCAACGCCTACCTGTTCCGCTACGCCGACAAGTTGCCGGGCGACCTCGCCTCCAGCGGCTACAAGCCTGAATACTGGAAACCGGAAGATTCGGCGCTGATTTTCGCCCTGCTGAATTTCAGCCAGTCAGCCAACCTGCCGGAAGAAATTTCCTCACTGGTGCTGGCGCAAACCGTGACCAGCGACAAACTCGCCTGGCTGACGCCGTCCGCGCCCGACGAAAACCTGCCACTGGCCGAGGCCGACAAACTGCAAGGCCTCAAGCTCAACGGGCAGATCCCGGGGCTGACCGAACTGAGCAGCGCCAGCCAGCAACTGTCGGCGCTGAACCTGCTGGGCACCACGTCTTCGAATAACTGGGCAATCGCCCCGCAACGCAGCCGCAGCGGCAAGAGCCTGCTGGCCAGCGACGCCCATGGCCCGCTCGCCGCGCCGTCGCTGTGGAGCTTCGTGCAGATCCGCGCACCGAAATATCAGGCGGCGGGCGTGACCGTCGCCGGGCTGCCGTTGGTCCTCGGCGGCTTCAACGGCAAAGTGGCATGGAGCACGACCAGCGTGCTCGGCGATAACCAGGACCTGTTCCTGGAAAAAATCCGCCGTCAGGGCAGCAGCCTGGTCTACGAGGTCAACGGCAAATGGCAACCGCTGGGCGTGCGCAACGAAACCTACTTCGTCAAAGGTCAGCGACCGATTCGCGAAGCCGTGTACGAAACCCGTCACGGTGCATTACTCAACAGCGCTCAAGCGGCGGCGCAGGGCAACGGCTTCGGCCTGGCCTTGCAGACGCCGAGCTTCACCGACGACAAGTCGCTGGACGCCTTTTTTGATCTGACCCGCGCGCAAAACGTCGAACGCGCCTCGGATGCCAGCCGCGAAATTCGCGCCATCGCTCTGAATCTGGTGTTCGCCGATGCAAGCAATATTGGCTGGCAAGTCACCGGGCGTTTCCCCAACCGTCGCGAAGGCGAAGGCTTGTTGCCGTCGCCGGGCTGGGAAGGTCGCTACGACTGGGACGGTTACGCCGACCCGATGCTGCACCCGTACGATCAGGATCCGGCGCAAGGCTGGCTCGGCACCGCCAATCAGCGCGTAATCCCCCACGGTTACGGCATGCAATTGTCGAATTCCTGGGCAGCGCCGGAGCGTGGCGAACGTCTGGCCGAACTGGCCGGCAGCGGCAAGCACGACAACCGCAGCGTGATCGCCATGCAATACGACCAGACCACCACCTTCGCCGCCAAACTGAAGAAAGTCTTCGAAGCGCCGGGCATGAAACAACCGCTGAAACAGGCGATCGATGCCCTGCCGGAAGCGGATCGCAGCAAGGCACGCGAAGCGTTTACGCGCTTGATGGCGTTCGACGGCAAGCTCAGCCCGACTTCAGCGGATGCAGCGATCTATGAGTTGTTCCTGCAGGAAAGCATGAAGCAGATTTTCCTCGACGAGCTCGGCCCGGAATCGAGCCCGGCGTGGAAGGCGTTTATCGCCAATGGCGATTTGTCCTACGCAGCGCAGGCTGACCATTTGTTGGGACGCGAGGACAGTCCGTTCTGGGATGACATTCGCTCGCCGCAGAAAGAGGATAAGGCGCAGATTCTCGCCCGTAGCTTCGCAGCGGCGATCAGCGCGGGCGACAGTCAGTTGGGCGGCGACCACCGTACTTGGCAGTGGGGCAAATTGCACAGCTATGCGTGGAAGAACAGCAATGGCCAGACCGTGCGCGGACCACTGGCGGCCGGTGGTGATCACACCACGCTGAACACCTCGGCGTTCGCCTGGGGTCAGGACTTCACCACCACGCGTGCGCCGTCCATGCGCTTTATCGTCGACTTCGGCCAGGCTGAACCGCTGATGGGGCAGAACGGTACGGGGCAGTCGGGGAATCCGGTGAGTCCGAACTACCTCAATGGCATCGATGCATGGTTGAAGGGGCAGTACATCGGTTTGCCGATGCAGCCGCAGAACTTTGACCGGGTGTACGGCAAAACTCGTTTGACCCTTACTCCTGGCAAATAAGGCAAAGGTCAAAAGCCCCTCACCCTAACCCTCTCCCAAAGGGAGAGGGGACTGATTGGGGGTGGCTGAAGTTTCTCGCCGACCTGAACGTGCGGCGCCGAATCCAGAATCAACTCGGTTCGTGCCTTGCCGAATCCATAATCGACCCGGTTTTTCAGGTCGATGTAGCGCGCCAGACACCTCGGTCGGCCCCCTCTCCCTCTGGGAGAGAGCTGGGGTGAGGGGCTTTTGATCTGGTTCAGAATCTGTATTTGCCTCGGTTTTTCAGGTCGGCGTAGCCCTCCCAGACACCTCAGTCAACCCCCTCTCCCTCTGGGAGAGGGCTGGGGTGAGGGTCGCCCTTCAAAGTCGATAGAACTTCCGGACACGCGCCAGCCTCATAGCTAACAAGCCCCCCATTTCTGGTAACGGCATGGACCTTGTTATCGCCCGCCCCGAGGGTTTGTACTGCCCTGCGGGAGATTTCTACATTGACCCGTGGCGCCCCGTCGAGCGCTCGGTCATCACCCATGCCCACGGCGATCACGCCCGCACCGGCAACCGGCATTACCTCGCCAGCAGCGCCAGCGAAGGGATTTTGCGCGCGCGACTGGGCCAGGACATCAACCTGCAAACCCTCGCCTACGGCCAGCGTCTGACGCACCACGGCGTGACCTTGAGTTTTCATCCGGCCGGTCACGTGCTCGGCTCGGCGCAGGTACGTCTGGAATACGGCGGCGAAGTCTGGGTCGCTTCCGGTGACTACAAGATCGAACCCGACGGCACCTGCGCCCCGTTCGAACCGGTGCGCTGCCACACCTTTATCACCGAATCGACCTTCGGCCTGCCGATCTACCGCTGGCAGCCGCAGGCGCAGGTGTTCAGCGAGATCAATCAATGGTGGGCAGCGAACATCGCGGCCGGCAAGGCCAGCGTGTTGTTCTGTTACTCGTTCGGCAAAGCCCAGCGGATTCTCCACGGCATCGACGCAAGTCTTGGCCCGATTCTCAGCCACGGCGCAGTCGAGCCGCTGAACAGGGTCTATCGCGAGGCCGGCGTGTACCTGCCGCCGACGATCTACGCCGGCGACGTGAAAAAAAGCGACCCGATCATGCGCCAGGCTTTGGTCATCGCCCCGCCGTCAGCCGGGGGCAGCACCTGGATGCGCCGCTTTGGCGAGTTCAGCGACGCCTTCGCCAGCGGCTGGATGCGTTTGCGAGGCACCCGGCGGCGGCGCGGTGTCGATCGCGGTTTCGTGCTCTCCGATCACGCCGACTGGCCCGGCCTGCTCTGGGCCATTGAGCAAACCGGCGCAGAGCGGGTGATGGTCACCCACGGTTCGATCGGTGTGCTCGTGCGGCATCTGCGCGAAAAGGGTCTGGATGCCCAGGGTTTCAACACCGAATACGGCGATGACGAAGAAGAAAACATCGCCACCGAACCGACCATCGCCGAGATGCCAGCATGAAAGCATTCGCCGAGTTGTACGCCGAACTCGACGCGACCACGTCAAGCAACGCCAAACTGGCGGCGATGCAGGCTTACTTCGCCCAAGCCGAACCGCACGACGCCGCGTGGGCGGTGTACTTCCTCTCCGGTGGCCGCCCCCGACAACTGGTGCCGGTCCGAATTCTGCGCGAACTCGCCGTCGCAGTCTCCGGCCTCGAGCCGTGGCTGTTTGAGGAGAGCTATCAAGCGGTCGGCGACCTCGCGGAAACCATTTCCCTGGTGCTCGCGGAAAACCCGCACAGCTCCGAGGCTGGCCTTGCCGAATGGATCGAAGACAAACTGCTGCCGCTGCGCGGTGAAACTCCGGAATACCTGAGCCACCAACTGCCGGCCCTGTGGGCGCAACTGGATCGATCGAGCCTGATGCTGTGCATCAAACTGATCACCGGCAGTTTCCGCGTCGGCGTATCGAAACTGCTGGTCACCCGGGCCTTGGCGTCGATGGCCGGGCTGGACAGCAAACGCGTGGCGCAGCGCTTGGTCGGTTACACCGATCTGTCGAACCGGCCGAGTGCGGCCAGTTACCTGAAACTGATCGCCCCTGAGTCCAGCGATGAACATGCCCAGCGCGGCGGCCAGCCCTACCCGTTTTTCCTCGCCCACGCCTTGTCGCAACCGGTGGAAGAATTTGAGGCGCTGATCGGCCCGGCCAGCGATTGGCAGATTGAATGGAAATGGGATGGCATCCGCGCACAAGTGGTCAAGCGTGAGGGGCGGCTGTGGATTTGGTCGCGGGGCGAGGAACTGGTCACCGAGCGCTTCCCGGAACTGGATGTATTGGTGCACGGCTTGCCCGATGGCACGGTGATCGACGGCGAAATCGTCGTGTGGAAAAGCACGCATCCGAGCACCCAGGACGCCTTTGATCCGCAATCGACCGAACCACCGGCGGTGCAACCCTTCGCCTTGCTGCAACAACGCATCGGCCGTAAGACCCTCGACAAGAAAATCCTCGAAGACGTGCCGGTGGTGGTGCTCGCCTACGACTTGCTCGAATGGCAGGGCGAAGACTGGCGCAACCAGCCGCAGGTCAAGCGCCGCGCGCAAATGGAAGAAGTCATCGCCCGTTGCAACAGTCCGGTGCTGCTGCCCTCGCCGGTGTTGACCGGCAGCGACTGGTTCGACCTCGCCCGCCAGCGCGAGTCCTCACGGCGGCTGGGGGTTGAAGGCATGATGCTCAAGGCGCGGGATTCGCTGTACGGCGTAGGCCGCACCAAGGACATGGGCGTGTGGTGGAAATGGAAGGTTGATCCGTTCAGCGTCGATGCGGTGCTGATTTACGCGCAGCGCGGTCATGGTCGCCGGGCCAGTCTGTACAGCGATTACACCTTTGCCGTGTGGGACGGCCCGCCGGAATCGAGTCAGCGCGCGCTGGTGCCGTTTGCCAAAGCCTATTCGGGACTGACCGATGAAGAGATGCGCCAGGTCGACAGCATTGTGCGCAAGACCACCGTGGAAAAATTCGGCCCGGTGAGCAGTGTGAAGCCGAGTCTGGTGTTTGAACTGGGCTTCGAAGGCATCGCCCTCTCGCGACGGCACAAGAGCGGGATCGCGGTGCGTTTTCCCCGGATGCTGCGCTGGCGTCAGGACAAAACTGTGGATGAGGCGGATAGCCTTGCCACCCTGCAGGATCTTCTCGCCTGAGTTCAACATGACGCGAAGATCGTTCCTACGCTCCGCGTGGGAATGCCTCAACGGACGCTCCGCGTTCGGCTCTGGATGGGACGCGGAGCGTCCCGGGCTGCATTCCCACGCAGAGCGTGGGAACGATCAGCCCTAAATCAGTGCAAGCTATTTTCAGTGCCCGTTTGCGGGCACTGACTCGCTCATCCAATCGCTGCGCCAACCTTTTAAAACACTTGTTCGGGACTCTGGTTCGGAAATTGCTACTTTCTATAGGTCGTACGCGTTCCAGTAACAATAATTCTGCGCCACAAGCGCTCATATTGGTTCTTAGGGATTGAATAATGAAAAAAGCATTGCTGACCCTTTCTGCACTGGCGTTGTGCATGGCCGCTGGCTCCGCGCTGGCCAAGGAATACAAAGAGCTGCGCTTTGGCGTTGACCCTTCGTACGCACCGTTCGAGTCGAAAGCGGCCGACGGCAGCCTGGTGGGCTTCGACATCGACCTGGGCAACGCGATCTGCGCCGAACTGAAGGTCAAGTGCAAGTGGGTCGAAAGTGACTTCGACGGCATGATTCCGGGCCTCAAGGCCAACAAATTCGACGGTGTGATCTCGTCGATGACCGTAACCCCGGCCCGCGAAAAAGTCATCGATTTCTCTAGCGAACTGTTTTCCGGCCCGACCGCTTATGTGTTCAAGAAAGGTTCCGGCATCACCGCAGACGTCGCGTCCCTCAAGGGCAAAACCGTCGGCTACGAGCAGGGCACGATTCAAGAAGCCTACGCCAAAGCCGTACTGGACAAGGCCGGCGTGAAAACCCAGGCCTATCAGAACCAGGATCAGGTGTATGCCGACCTGACCTCCGGCCGTCTCGACGCCGGTATCCAGGACATGCTGCAAGCGGAACTGGGCTTTTTGAAGTCGCCACAGGGCGCCGACTATGACGTCAGCAAGCCAGTCGACAGCGAATTGCTGCCAGCCAAAACCGCTGTCGGTATTAAGAAAGGTAACACTGAGCTGAAAGCACTTTTAGATAAAGGTATCAAAGCGTTACACGATGACGGCAAATACGCCGAGATTCAAAAGAAACACTTTGGCGATCTGAATCTGTACAGCGGCAAATAATGCCCCGGCGCCCATCCTCGATGGGCGCCTTTTCCATCCGCTCAGGTTGCTGATTTATGTTCGAAAACCTCTTACAAAATCTGGGGCTCGCTGCCTTCAGCCTCAAGGGTTTTGGCCCTTTGCTGTTGCAAGGCACCTGGATGACCATCAAATTATCGGCGTTGTCGCTGCTGGTGGCCGTGTTGCTCGGCCTGCTCGGCGCCAGTGCCAAACTGTCAAAAGTCAAACTGGTGCGCCTGCCCGCCCAGCTCTACACCACGCTGATTCGCGGGGTGCCGGATCTGGTGCTGATGCTGCTGATCTTCTACAGCCTGCAAACCTGGCTGACGTCCCTGACCGATTACCTGGAATGGGAATACATCGAAATCGACCCGTTCAGCGCCGGGGTGCTGACCCTGGGCTTCATTTATGGCGCGTATTTCACCGAAACCTTCCGTGGGGCGATCCTCGCGGTGCCGCGCGGTCAGGTTGAAGCCGCCACCGCGTATGGCCTCAAACGCGGCCAGCGCTTTCGCTTTGTGGTGTTCCCGCAAATGATGCGTTTCGCCCTGCCCGGCATCGGCAACAACTGGATGGTGATGCTCAAGGCCACCGCGCTGGTGTCGATCATTGGTCTGGCCGATCTGGTCAAAGCCGCGCAGGACGCCGGTAAAAGCACTTATCAACTGTTCTACTTCCTGGTGCTCGCCGCGTTGATCTATCTGCTGATCACCAGTGCTTCCAACTTCATTCTGCGTTGGCTTGAACGTCGCTACGCCGCCGGTGCCCGGGAGGCCGTACGATGATCGAACTCTTGCAGGAATACTGGCGCGCCTTCCTTTATACCGACGGCCAGAACATTACCGGGCTGGCGATGACGCTGTGGCTGCTCAGCGCCTCGATCTTCATCGGGTTCCTGGTGTCGATTCCGCTGTCGATTGCACGGGTTTCGCCGCACTTCTACATTCGCTGGCCGGTGCAGTTTTACACCTACCTGTTCCGTGGCACGCCGCTGTATATCCAGTTGCTGATCTGCTACACCGGGATCTACAGTCTGGCCGCCGTGCGGGCGCAGCCGCTGCTCGACAGTTTCTTTCGTGATGCGATGAACTGCACGATCCTCGCCTTCGCCCTGAATACCTGCGCCTACACCACGGAGATTTTCGCCGGGGCGATCCGCAGCATGAACCACGGCGAAGTCGAAGCGGCCAAGGCCTATGGTCTGACCGGCTGGAAGCTGTATGCCTACGTGATCATGCCCTCGGCCTTACGCCGTTCGTTGCCTTACTACAGCAACGAAGTGATCCTGATGCTGCACTCGACCACGGTGGCCTTCACCGCGACCATCCCCGACATCCTGAAAGTTGCGCGGGACGCCAACTCGGCGACCTTCCTGACCTTTCAGTCGTTCGGCATCGCCGCGCTGATCTACCTGACCATTACCTTTGCGCTGGTCGGCCTGTTCCGCCTTGCCGAACGCCGATGGCTGGCCTTCCTCGGCCCGACTCACTAGGACAACCCTGCAAATGCGCCACCTGATCCATGACCTGCTGGCCCCGCTGCCGGGGACCGCACGACAGATCCACAGCTTCCACTTCGGCCCGGAACAGGCCAAAGGCAAGGTTTACATTCAGTCTTCGCTGCATGCCGACGAATTGCCGGGCATGCTCGTCGCCTGGCATCTCAAACAGCGTCTGGCCGAGCTGGAAGCCGCCGGGCGCCTGCGCAGCGAAATCGTGCTGGTGCCGGTAGCCAACCCGGTCGGCCTCGAACAAGTGCTGATGGACGTGCCGCTGGGCCGTTACGAGCTGGAGAGCGGGCAGAACTTCAACCGCTGGTTCGTCGACCTCAGCGAAGAAATCGGCAATTCCATCGAAGGCAAGCTGAACGACGACCCGCAGCACAACCTCGAACTGATCCGCACGCATCTGCGCAATGCCCTCGCCCGCCAGACCGCCAGCACGCAACTGCAATCCCAGCGCCTGACCCTGCAACGGCTGGCCTGCGATGCGGATATGGTGCTGGACTTGCACTGCGATTTCGAATCGGTGGTGCACCTCTACACCACCCCCGAAGCGTGGCCGCAGGTCGAACCGCTGGCGCGCTACATCGAAGCTCAGGCGAGCCTGCTGGCCACCGACTCCGGCGGTCAGTCGTTCGACGAATGCTTCACGCTGTTGTGGTGGCAATTGAAGGAACGCTTCGGCGAACACTTCGAGATTCCGCTCGGCAGCTTCTCGGTGACCGTCGAGTTGCGTGGCCAGGGTGATGTCACCCATCCGCTGGCCAGTCGCGACTGCCAGGCGCTGATCGACTATCTGATCCAGTCCGATGCGATTGTTGGCGAGACCAAACCGCAACCGCCGCTGCCGTTCCCCGCCACGCCGCTGGCCGGCGTGGAACCGGTGACCACCCCGGTCGGCGGCCTGCTGGTGTACACCGCCACGGCGGGGCAATACCTTGAAGCCGGGCAGCAGATCGCTGAAATCATCGACCCGATCCACGACCGGGTCACCCCCATTCATTGCACCAGCGCCGGCGTGATGTACGCCCGTTCGCTGCGCCGCATGGCCACTGCCGGCATGGTCATCGCCCACGTCGCGGGCGCTGAAGCCTATCGCAGCGGCTACCTACTTTCGCCTTGAGGATGTCTGTCCCATGTACAAACTGACCGTTGAAGGCCTGCACAAAAGCTATGGCGACCATCAGGTGCTCAAAGGCGTTTCGCTCAAGGCCAAAACCGGCGACGTAATCAGCCTGATCGGCGCCAGTGGCTCGGGCAAAAGTACTTTTTTGCGCTGCATCAACTTTCTCGAACAACCCAACGACGGCGCCATGAGCCTCGATGGCCAGGCGATCCGCATGGTCACCGACCGCCACGGCATGCACGTCGCCGACGCTGATGAACTGCAACGTTTGCGCACACGATTGGCGATGGTGTTCCAGCACTTCAACCTGTGGAGCCACATGACCGTGCTGGAAAACATCACCATGGCCCCGCGCCGGGTGCTGGGGTGCAGCAAACAGGAAGCCGACGATCGTGCGCGGCGTTATCTGGACAAGGTCGGCTTGCCGGCGCGGGTGGCCGATCAATACCCGGCGTTTCTCTCCGGCGGGCAGCAACAGCGCGTGGCAATTGCCCGGGCGTTGGCGATGGAGCCGGAGGTGATGCTGTTTGATGAGCCGACTTCGGCGCTTGATCCGGAACTGGTGGGGGAAGTATTGAAGGTGATTCAAGGTCTGGCGGAAGAAGGCCGGACCATGATCATGGTGACCCATGAAATGAGTTTTGCCCGCAAAGTCTCCAGCCAGGTGTTGTTCCTGCACCAAGGCCTGGTGGAAGAAGAAGGCGCTCCCGAAGAAGTGCTGGGCAACCCGAAAAGCGAACGCCTGAAGCAATTCCTCAGCGGTAACCTGAAATAACGCCGTACACAATCCCCCTGTGGGAGCGAGCCTGCTCGCGAAAGCGGTGTGTCAGTTAAGAAATTGTTGGCTGACACACCGCATTCGCGAGCAGGCTCGCTCCCACATTCGTTTTTCATCGTCTACAAAAATCAAACTTGTCCGCCCGCTCCGTGGTCATTGGAAATACACCTCCAGAGCGCGCGCAGCCGGCATGGCGAAATCTCCCGACCACGCAAAAACCTGGTTCAACGCCCGCGGCTGGAAGCCTTTCGCGTTTCAGAAACAGGTGTGGGCGGCGGCAAAAAACGGTGAGTCAGGGCTGCTCCATGCCAGCACCGGCGCTGGTAAAACCTATGCGGTGTGGTTCGCCGCTCTCAATCGCTTCGCTCGCTCGCAACCTCCGGTCGAAACACTGCGCAAACGCAAAGCCCCCGCCGAACCGCTGACCGTCTTATGGATCACCCCCATGCGCGCCCTCGCCGCCGACACCGCGCGCGCTTTGCAAACCCCCGTCGATGACCTGCAAATCCCGTGGAGCATCGGCCTGCGCACCGGCGACACCAGCAGCAGCGAGCGCGCCCGGCAGAGCCGGCGCCTGCCGACGACGCTGATCACCACCCCGGAAAGCCTGACCCTGCTGCTCGCCCGCGCTGATGCGCAGGTGGCGCTGGCGAGTCTGCGCATGATCGTCGTCGATGAGTGGCACGAACTGCTCGGCAACAAACGCGGCGTGCAACTGCAACTGGCCCTCGCGCGCTTGCGCCATTGGCAACCGGAGCTGATCGTCTGGGGCGTGTCCGCCACCCTCGGTAATCAATCCCACGCCGAACAAGTGCTGATCCCACAGGGCGGCGGTATCAGCATTCAGGGACAAAGCGAAAAATCGCTTAAGGTCGACACCCTGCTCCCACCGGCCATCGAGCGTTTTCCCTGGGCCGGGCACATTGGTCTGAAGATGTTGCCGCTGGTCGTCGCTGAGCTGAATACCTGCGCGAGCACCTTGGTGTTCACCAACACCCGGGCGCAATCGGAAATCTGGTATCAGGCCCTGCTGGAGGCGCGGCCGGACTGGGCCGGGTTGATCGCTTTGCATCACAGCTCACTGTCTCGCGACACCCGTGACTGGGTTGAGCAGGCGTTGAAGGATGGCCATCTGAAAGCCGTGGTCTGCACGTCAAGTCTGGATCTGGGGGTGGATTTCCTGCCAGTCGAGCGCGTGCTGCAAATCGGCTCGGCCAAAGGCGTCGCGCGTTTGATGCAACGTGCCGGGCGCTCCGGCCACGCGCCGGGGCGCACGTCGCGGGTAACCCTGGTGCCGACTCACAGCCTTGAGTTGATCGAAGCGGCCGCCGCTCGCGATGCGGTCGAGCAACGGCGCATCGAACCGCGCCTGTCGCCGCACAAACCGCTGGATGTGCTGGTCCAGCATTTGGTCAGCATGGCCCTTGGTGGTGGGTTTATTCCTGAAGAGTTGTACGAAGAAGTCCGCGGCGCCTGGGCCTATCGCGACCTGACACCCGCCGATTGGGCGTGGGCGCTGGCTTTCGTACGCCACGGCGGGATGTCTCTGACAGCCTATCCGGATTACCGCCGGGTCGAACCAGACGAGCACGGCGTCTGGCGCGTACCGGATGCGCGATTGGCGCGGCGTCATCGCATGAGCATCGGCACCATCGTCAGCGATGCGAGCATCCATCTGAAATTCTGGAGCAAGGGCGGCGGAGGCAAGCAGTTGGGCAGTGTCGAGGAGGGCTTTATTGCGCGGCTCAAACCCGGTGATGGTTTTCTGTTCGCCGGGCGTTTGCTGGAACTGGTGCGGGTGGAGAACATGACTGCTTACGTCAAACGCAGTACCGCAAAAAAAGCCGCCGTGCCGCGCTGGAATGGCGGGCGGATGCCACTTTCCAACGAATTGGCCGAAGCCGTGGTCAGGCGCTTCAGTGCCGCCGCGCAAGGGAAATTCGAGGGGCCGGAAATGCAGGCGCTGCGACCGTTGCTGGAAACGCAGATGCGCTGGTCCGGCTTGCCGACCGAAGTAAACCTGTTGGCCGAAGTGCTGAAATCCCGCGAAGGCTGGCACCTTTTCCTCTATCCGTTTGCCGGGCGCCAAGTGCATCTGGGGCTGGCGAGCCTGTTGGCCTGGCGCGTCAGTCAACGCCAGCCCGTGACGTTTTCCATCGCGGTGAACGATTACGGTCTGGAATTGCTCAGCGCTACGCCGATCGACTGGGCCGAGTATTTGAATGCCGATCTCTTCAATGCCGATGATTTACTGGCGGACGTTCTGGCCAGTCTGAACGCCGGGGAACTGGCCTTGCGCCGTTTTCGTGAAATCGCGCGGATTGCCGGGCTGGTCTTCGCCGGTTACCCCGGCGCGCCGAAAAGTACCCGACAGGTGCAGGCGTCCAGCGGCCTGTTCTTCGAAGTGTTCAAGCAATACGATGCCGACAACCTGTTGCTGGCCCAGGCCGGGGAAGAAGTCCTGCGGGAGGAACTGGATATTCGTCGCCTGGAACAGACATTGGCGCGGATCAACGGGATGAAACTGGACGTGCATCAGCTCAAACGTCCTACACCGCTAGGGTTTCCGTTGCTGGTGGAGCGCATGCGCGAAAGCATGAGTTCGGAAAAACTCGCTGACCGGATCAGACGGATGGTGGGTGATCTGGAGAATAGCGCCGACAAGGATAATTCCCCATGACTTCAGGCTATCCGGTGCGTCTGGCCGGCGAGGAACTTTGGCTTTTGCCGGAGAAAGCCATGTATTGGCCAACGCAACAGGTTTTGCTGATTGCCGATGTGCATTTCGGCAAAGCCGCGGCTTACCGCAGTCTTGGTCAACCGGTCCCGCATGGCACCACGGCGAGCAATATCGCAGTGATTGATCAGTTGCTGGCAAAGCTGCCCTGCCGCTTATTGATCTTTCTCGGTGATTTCCTTCATGGGCCCGGCTCTCATGCCCCGGGTACGCTGGACACACTGGCGCAATGGCGCACGCGCCACGCTGACCTGCCAATGACGTTGATTCGCGGCAACCACGACAAACGCGCTGGCGATCCGCCTGAATCGCTGAATATCCGTGTAGTGCCGGAACCGCTGCTGCTCGGGCCATTCGCCTTGCAGCATGAACCCGACCCGCACCCTGAAAGGCATGTGCTGGCGGGTCACGTACACCCGGTCTATCGGCTCCACGGCAAGGGTCGACAAAGCTTGCGCCTGGCATGCTTCAGGCTCGGCGAACGCATCAGTGTGCTGCCGGCCTTTGGTGCCTTCACCGGGGGGTATCCCGTCGAGAAGGATGAAAGCTGCAGGATTTTCGTCATCGGCGACAATGAAATATGGCCAGTCAGTTGAAGTCTTTGCAGACCTCATCTGACTGGCCATTTACTTTCAAGGCAGATCAGGCAACCGGAGCCGGTGGTGGCTCGTCCGGAAGCGTCGGTTCGCCTGGCTCAGTGGGTTGTTCATTGGGGGTATCGGGATCGGGCTGTCCGGGAATTCCGCCGGCCATGCTCAGCGGCGGATGCGCCAACAAGGACCAGGCCAATACGCCAATCTGATTGGGCTCGAGCCTTGCCAGTTCGGCAGTGATTTGCGGATCGATCTTCATAGGGCACTCCTCGGCGAAGGCCCGTTTCGCCGAAAGCAAAACGGGCAGTACACCCCATAGAGTGTCTGCCCGCCAAAGAATTCCCGCGATCTGTCGGATGGACCGATCAGGTGCGCGGCAGGGTCACGCCACGCTGGCCCTGATACTTGCCGCCACGATCCTTGTAGGACACTTCGCATTCCTCGTCGGATTCAAGGAACAGCATCTGTGCCACGCCTTCGTTGGCGTAGATTTTAGCCGGCAGGTTGGTGGTGTTGGAGAACTCCAGCGTCACGTGGCCTTCCCACTCAGGCTCGAGCGGCGTGACGTTAACAATGATGCCGCAACGCGCGTAGGTGCTTTTACCCAGGCAGATGGTCAGCACATTGCGCGGAATGCGGAAGTATTCAACGGTGCTGGCCAGGGCGAAAGAGTTCGGCGGAATGATGCAGACGTCGCTGTGAACGTCGACGAAGCTGCCCGGGTCGAAGTTTTTCGGGTCGACGATGGACGAGTTGATGTTGGTGAACACCTTGAAGTGGTTGGTGCAGCGCACGTCGTAGCCGTAGCTCGATACACCGTAGGAGATCACTCGGCTGTCATCGCTGCCGCGCATCTGGCGCTCGACGAACGGCTCGATCATGCCCTGTTCCTGCGCCATGCGGCGAATCCACTTGTCCGATTTGATGCTCATGGCGGGGGGTGTCCTGAATAACGAGGTGGAAAAATTCTGTCCGGCATCTTACCGGGCGCGCCGCCGGGTTCAAAGTGCGCAGTGCAATTCTCGCCGAACACCCATGAAATACGGGCTTTGGCGACGAACCGTCACACCGCCGATCCCGAAAACAGAGAAACCTTCGCAAGAAGCATTGGCACTTCTCGGAAACTGGGTTAAGGTGGCGTCACTGTGTTGCTTGTGTCACTGAGAATCTCTACACGATATGTTGAATTTCGATCCAACCATCTACAAGAATTTTTCCTGCTCTTTGCACTCAGTCTCGGCCAGGGTTCTTCCTGAGTCGCAGTTATCTTTGTTCAAGGAGTTACACCATGTCTAATCGCCAAACCGGTACCGTTAAGTGGTTCAACGATGAAAAAGGCTTCGGCTTCATCACTCCACAATCCGGTGACGACCTGTTCGTTCACTTCAAAGCTATCCAATCCGACGGCTTCAAAAGCCTGAAAGAAGGCCAACAGGTTTCTTTCATCGCTACCCGCGGTCAGAAAGGCATGCAAGCTGAAGAAGTACAAGTTATCTAACTTGTAGCTTCTTTAGAAAAGAGCCCCGCCCTTAAAAGCGGGGCTTTTTTGTGGGCGCCTGTTTTGTACAGGCAAAAAAAATCGCAGCCCGACAAGGCTGCGATTTTTTTGGGCGACTTACCAGGCCACGCCAAAACCTGCGGTGTAACGGGTTTTGTTCAGGTCCGCATCGTTGGTGCCGCTAATGATGTCACGCTCGGCCTTGAGGTTGAGCGAGGCCCAGTCGGTGACCTTGTAGCGCAGCCCCAATTCAGCATCCAGCGCGTAATTGGCGACCCCCGAAAGCGGCTTGCCCACTTCACCGTTGGTGAAGAACTCGACTTTCTTGCCAATCAGGTAACGGTTGTAATCCCACTTCATGGCGACGGAATAGAAGTTGTCCTTGCTGCCATCGCGATACTCGTAGTCGGTGCGGTTAAGCAGCGAGCCCAGCGAGAACGCACCCAGCTCATCATCCCAGAACTGGTAGCCGGGACCCGTACCGACCACACGCTGGCGGGCCAGCTCTTCGATGTGGTCACGCTTGTAGTTCAGACGACCCTGCCAAAACCATTGATCCGTCAGGAAGCGGTCGAGTGCATATTCGGCGCGCCAGTTGTTGGTCGTGGTCTCGTCGTCCTGCACTTCGCGGTTGTATTCACCTTCGGCGGTATGACGCCAGCGACCATGGCGCGCCGTGGTCTTGAAGCCGACATCGTAGTCATCGGTGTCCTTCTCGGCACGCTGATAGTCCAGAGCCAGGTCGACATTACCTTTCCAGACCAGGTCCTCGACCACCGGTTTCGGCTTGAGAATCTGCTGAATGCTCGCCAGCTCGACAGTTTTCGGCGCTTCACCGTTGGCCAGGGTGACCTTGCCATCTTCGGCAGCGGTCAGCGACTTGGACACTTCACCGGTGTAGGCATCCTGCTTGACCAGCAAGTGCTGATCGCTGTCAAGGGTTTTGACCTCTTTCCAGTCAATGGTGACCGCACCGGCGTATTGGGTCTGGATCAACAGCTTGCCGCCGTCGAACACGGTGATGGTGCCGCTCAACTTGTCACCGTTCTTCAACCAGACGGTATCGGCAAGCAGGGGCGTGGACGCGCTGAAAACAGCAAGGCACAGCAAGGATCTGGAAAACATAAGCGAATCGAAGGCTCAAGTTTGCGAAAAAGGTCGGCATTATCCGTAGGAATAAGACCCTGACAAGGACTGACCGGACGATTTCCATTGAGTTCATTTCTCAACTACGCCGCGACGGATTACCCTTGAAGCATCGAATCCGCCAATGTTCAGGAACCGCGTACGTGACAGAGCAGCCCCACGACCGTGACAGTGAAGCGCAAATCCGACGCACGGCGCTCTACTCCACCCTGGCTCAAGTGCCCGAAGGCAAAGTCGTCAGCTATGGTCAGTTAGCTGAACTGGCCGGGTTGGGGCGCGCCGCCCGCTGGGTCGGCCGTACCTTGAGTCAGTTGCCCGGTGACACCAGACTGCCTTGGCACCGTGTACTGGGCGCCGGCGGCCGGATCAGCCTGCCGGTGGGTAGCCCCTCAGGCGATGAACAACGAGCCCGATTGCGCATGGAAGGCATCACCGTCCTGAACAATCGTGTGGATATTCAGCGCCATGGCTGGCGTCCGGTAGAGCACAGCGGTTAGAGTGCGCGCTTTGTTTTCGCAATCTTGAGGCAGACTTCAGCCCATGCCCCGTAAAACCTGGCGCGCCGCGCTAGCCGCTTATGCCAGTCCTTCGACGCTCGTGCTGTTGTTGCTCGGTTTTGCCGCCGGCCTGCCGTACATGCTGGTATTTTCAACGCTTTCCGTCTGGCTCCGTGAAGCCGGTGTAGCCCGTGAAACCATCGGCTATGCCAGCCTGATCGGCCTGGCCTATGCGTTCAAATGGGTCTGGTCACCGCTGCTCGACCAATGGCGCCTGCCGTTGCTCGGCAAACTTGGCCGTCGCCGTTCGTGGCTGGTGCTTTCGCAGGCGCTGGTGATCCTCGGCCTGATCGGCATGGGCTTCTGTGATCCGCAGAAGCACTTGTCCTGGCTGATCGCCATCGCCGTTGTCGTTGCCTTTGCCTCCGCCACTCAAGATATCGCGGTGGATGCCTATCGCCTGGAAATCGCCGAAGACAACCGTCAGGCCGCCCTCGCCGCCAGTTATATGTCCGGCTATCGCGTGGCTGCACTGCTGGCGACCGCCGGAGCGCTCTTCTTCGCCGAGGGTTTCGGCTCTACTGGCTTCAACTATCAGCATTCAGCCTGGGCCGGCACGTACGCACTGTTCGGCGCGCTGATGATTCCCGCCCTGCTGACCACGCTGCTGATGCGCGAGCCACCAGTGCCGCTGCGCACTCAACTGCAGGCCGGGCGCTATACGTTCATGCATCAACTGATGTCGGTGTTTGTGCTGATCATCTTGCTGGTCTCGGTACCGGCGATGTTCACCCAGCTCTACAACACCGATTTTGCCAGTGTGCTGTTCGGTGATATGAGTCCGCTCGACCTGCTGCTGGAAGACCGCGCCTTTCTGCGCGCCATTCTCTACACGCTGCTGACCGGCCTGTGTCTGTCGACCATGGGCCGTCGTGGCCTGGCGCCGGTGCTGACCCCGGTCAACGATTTCATCCTGCGCTACCGCTGGCAGGCCTTGCTGCTGCTCGGCCTGATTGCCACCTATCGAATGTCGGACACGGTGATGGGCGTCATGGCCAACGTGTTCTATATCGACCAGGGTTTCACCAAGGATCAGATCGCCAGTGTCAGCAAGATTTTCGGCCTGATCATGACGCTGGTTGGCGCCGGCATGGGCGGCCTGTTGATCGTGCGTTTCGGCATTCTGCCGATTCTGTTTATCGGTGGTGTCGCTTCGGCAGCTACCAACCTGCTGTTCGTGATGCTCGCCGACATGGGCCCAGACCTGCAGATGCTGGTAGTGACCATTTCCCTCGACAACTTCAGCTCGGGCCTGGCCACATCGGCGTTCGTCGCCTATCTGTCAAGCCTGACCAACCTGAAGTTCTCCGCCACCCAATACGCCCTGCTCAGCTCGATCATGCTGCTGTTGCCACGCCTGATGGGCGGCTATTCCGGGGTCCTGGTCGAAAAGTTTGGTTATCACAGCTTCTTCCTGATCACCGCCCTGCTCGGTGTACCGACGCTGGTGTTGATCGCCCTGCACTGGTTCCAGGAGAGCCGCCGCGAAGGCCCGACGCCAACGCCCGAGCCTGTGCCGACGCCGGCCACGGAAGAATCGTAAGACGTTTCACCAACGGCGGGAGGAATCCTGCCGTTGGACCCCACCACCGGCCGCACGCCTGTACGTCAGCAAAACTCGCCGGTACACTGCTCCGTCATTTCCAGTCATAGCAACCGACAACGGCCAACCATGCGCACCAGTCAATTTTTGCTCGCCACACAGAAAGAAACGCCTTCCGATGCGGTCGTGATCAGCCATCAGCTGATGCTGCGCGCCGGCATGATCCGCAAGCTTGCCTCGGGCCTGTACACCTGGCTGCCGATGGGCCTGCGGGTCATGCGCAAGGTCGAAGCCATCGTTCGCGAAGAGATGAACGCTGCCGGGTCTCTGGAAGTGTTGATGCCGAGCACCCAACCGGCCGAGCTGTGGCAGGAGTCGGGGCGCTGGGAAGAATACGGCCCTGAGCTGCTGCGCATCAAAGACCGCCACGGTCGCGACTTCTGCGCGGGCCCGACCCACGAAGAAGTGATCACCGATCTGATGCGCAACGAGTTGAGCAGCTACAAACAGCTGCCGATCAACCTGTACCAGATCCAGACCAAATTCCGTGACGAAATCCGCCCACGCTTCGGTTTGATGCGCGGCCGCGAATTCATCATGAAGGATGCGTACTCGTTCCACGCCGATCAGGCGTCGCTGCAGGTCACCTACGACCGTATGCATCAGGCGTACTGCAACGTGTTCAGCCGTCTGGGCCTGAAATTCCGCCCGGTAGAAGCTGACAACGGCTCGATCGGCGGCGCCGGCTCCCACGAGTTCCACGTACTGGCCGAGTCCGGCGAAGACGATATCGTCTTCAGCAACGGTTCCGACTACGCGGCGAACATCGAAAAAGCCGAAGCCGTGCCACGCGAAACCTCGCGTCCTGCGCCGACCGAAGAGCTGCGCCTGGTCGATACGCCGGACACCAAAACCATCGCGGCACTGGTGGAAAAATTCAATCTGCCGATTGAAAAGACCATCAAGACCCTGATCGTGCGCGCCGAAGAAGAAGGCAAGCTGATCGCGCTGGTCATTCGTGGCGACCACGAACTCAACGAAATCAAGGCTGCCCAGCAACCTGGCGTGGCCAGCCCGCTGGTCATGGCCACCGACGCCGAACTGCGTGACGCCATTGGCGCCGGCGCAGGTTCCCTCGGCCCGCTGAACCTGCCGCTGCCAATCATCATCGACCGTTCGGTCGAACTGATGAGCGACTTCGGTATCGGCGCGAACATCGACGACAAGCACTACTTTGGCGTCAACTGGGTGCGCGATCTGCCGGTTCCAACCGTGGCTGACCTGCGTAACGTAGTCGCCGGTGACCCAAGTCCGGACGGTAAAGGCACGCTGGAAATCAAGCGCGGCATCGAAGTCGGCCACATTTTCCAGCTGGGCAACAAGTACAGCAAGGCGATGAAGTGCGAAGTGCTGGGCGAGAACGGCAAGCCGGTGACCCTGGAAATGGGTTGCTACGGTATCGGCGTGTCCCGCGTGGTGGCTGCGGCCATCGAGCAGAACAACGACGAAAACGGCATCATCTGGAGCGACACTCTGGCGCCGTTCCAGATCGCTCTGGTACCGCTGCGCTATGAAACCGAGCAAGTGCGCGAAGCCACCGACAAGCTGTACGCCGAACTGACGGCGGCCGGCTTCGAAGTACTGCTGGACGATCGCGACAAGAAAACCAGCCCGGGCATCAAGTTCGCGGACATGGAGCTGATCGGCATTCCTCACCGGATCGTGGTCAGCGACCGCGGCCTCGCCGAAGGCAACCTGGAATACAAGAGCCGTACCGAAGGCGAAGCGCAAGCATTGCCGGTGGCCGACGTATTGTCCTTCCTGCAGGCCCGTATCCGCCGCTGAAACCAGATAGAGACGTCATGTTCAAGCGAAACACCTTAGGCCTCGGTGGCACCGCCCTGTGCGGTGCCCTGCTGGTCAGCGGCTGTGCCAATCACATGTCACAACGCAGCGAGCACGAAGAGCGGGTCGAGCGAAAGTTGCTCGACCATAGCCTGCAAATTGATGTCGGTGAGCCTAAGGCGCTTGAGCTGCCGCAGCGACGCGTGAAGATCAACGAACAGAAGACTTTTGAAGTCACCGAGTTCGAAGTGACACGTCGCTACGATCGCTACACGCCCTACCAGCCTTGGCGGGAGGTCTACGAGATCCCGCTGGGGGCGGTCGCCGTGGTCGGTGGCGTCGGCGCTAACGTGGTTAACGTGTTCGCCCTCGGCAATCTGCCGGACAGCGTGACCAAGGACTGGCTGAGCTACGGTTTCGCCGGACTTAACCCGTTCATGAACGTGCAGTCCAACGGTCGTGCGCAGCAGAATCTGGCCGGCATTGATGAAGTCCAGCGCGACAAGCGCACGGAGTATTCGAGCCTGCCGTGGAGCGAGCGCCCGGTGCAGGTCAAGGCTGGCAAGCAGACCTTCGACATGACCACCGATCGCAACGGTGTGCTGCGCCTGAACCTGCTCGACAGTCCGTTCGCCGAAAATGACCTCAATCACGTCGGCAAACTGCAGATCAGCGTCGAAGATGCCAAGGATGATGTGCACTCGGACTCATCGCTGATGATCAGCAGTCATCTGCGTGGCAAGTTGCTGGAAGCGCACGGATTGATTTACGACGATCTGGAAGATGACGAAGTGAGCCAGTGGGTGCACCGGGTCAAACGCCTGTCGGAACTAGGACTGGAAGAAGAAGCCAGCGAGCTGGAACAGAGCCTGATCGAACTGACGCGCAACGATCCTGAGTTGCAGACCGAGTTTCTCAAGTCGCTGACCAAGGATGCCGGGCGCCTGGTGGCGGATCCAGGACCGAACTAAAAGCTAAAAGCTTCGCGAGCAGGCTCGCTCCCACAGGGTGGAATACATTCCAAATGTGGGAGCGAGCCTGCTCGCGAAGAGGCCCTGACAGGCACCGCAAATCTACCGCTCAAACAACTCCATCTGCTCAAACCCGCCGCGCAAATCCTCAAGCCTCACCCCGACACCCAACAACCGCACCGGTTTCCCGCCGCGATTGAACGCCTGCGTCAGCATCAACTGATAACTGCCCAGATCCCGCCCTGCCCCGGCCTGTTCCAGCGTGGTCTGGGTAAAGTCATGAAACTTCACTTTGACGAACGGCTTGCCCGGCCGATAACTGCTGTCGATCCGCGCCATACGGGTTTTCAGGGTTTCCAGCAGCTCGGGCAGTTTGTCGAGGCAACTGCGCAGATCCGGCAGATCAACGTCGTAGGTATTTTCCACGCTGATCGACTGACGTCGACTGTCGTTGTGCACCAACCGATCATCGATCCCACGGGCGAGGCTCCACAGTCGCTCGCCGAAGCTGCCGAATTCACGCACCAGCGCCAATTTGTCCCACTCACGCAACTGCGAGCAGTCAATGATGCCCAGCCTGCCCAGTTTGTCGGCCGTGACCTTGCCGACACCGTGCAACTTGCTCACCGGCAAACCACTGACGAAGTCCTCGACCTGATCCGGGGTAATCACGAACAGCCCGTTGGGCTTCTTCCAGTCGCTGGCGATCTTCGCCAGAAACTTGTTCGGCGCTACGCCAGCGGAAACGGTGATGTGCAATTGATTGGAGACCCGCCGACGGATGTCTTGGGCAATCCGCGTGGCACTGCCGCCGAAATGCGCGCTGTCCGAGACATCCAGATAGGCCTCATCAAGCGACAGCGGCTCGATCAGGTCGGTGTAATCGCTGAAAATCGTGTGTATTTCTTTCGAGGCTTCACGATAGGCATCCATGCGTGGCTTGACGATGGTCAGGTCCGAGCACAGTTTCAAGGCATGCCCCGACGCCATCGCCGAACGCACGCCGTACGCGCGTGCCTCGTAGTTGCAGGTGGCAATCACCCCGCGACGATCCGCCGAACCGCCCACCGCCAACGGCTTGCCGGCCAGACGCGGGTCATCGCGCATCTCGATGGCGGCGTAGAAACAGTCGCAGTCAATGTGGATGATTTTTCGCTGAGTCATGTCAGAAAAGGAAACGTGGCGAACCGGATCGGCAGTATCTCACTGACACCTGTATATAGCACCAGTGGTATGAATGTTCTTTCCAGGCGGTAGGAAATGTCCTTTGAATTTATTTTCTCAATCGACAAACGACCTCCAATAGAGCTGAAAGCCTTGCCCCGCCTGCCCTGCGCCCGGAAAAACACCCGAGAAAAAACGCTAACCGATTGAACCTCAACAGATTTTATCCAGATTGCGGGTTGACACCCCGGCGTTCCTCTGTAGAATGCCGACACACAGACGCGGGATGGAGCAGTCTGGTAGCTCGTCGGGCTCATAACCCGAAGGTCGTCGGTTCAAATCCGGCTCCCGCAACCAAACATCAAAAAAGGCTACTCGAAAGAGTGGCCTTTTTTGTGCGCGTCTGTTTTGTCGATTTGCTCTTCTTATAGAGAAGGATCGCCAAACAGGAATTCTTTGCATTTCCGAAACTTAACGCACCACCTGCGACCGTTTGACGCGATTGCACACTTATTTGACCCTTTACGGGATTAGCGGTTGACACCCCGTCGTTCGTCTGTAGAATGCCGCCACACAGACGCGGGATGGAGCAGTCTGGTAGCTCGTCGGGCTCATAACCCGAAGGTCGTCGGTTCAAATCCGGCTCCCGCAACCAAACATCAAAAAAGGCTACTCGAAAGAGTGGCCTTTTTTGTATCTGTTGAAAAAGTCCTTTCGCAACAATGATCTGTCACTGTGCAGTGAACCGCTTGGGATCTTGGGAAGTGCTGCCGTGCGACTATGCTTGAGTCGCAGGCAAGGCTTCTGCAATCCAGGAACTGCCCTCGCCGATACCCGGTGAGAGGCGTAGTATTTTGTGATTATTTTTTTCTACAGGGATTGGTAACTTGGCTGGATACCTCCATCCTGTCGCGCACAATCCAAGAGGTGATTGATGCGCGCCAACTCGTCTGATCCACAAGACACCGTCACAGCGGAACATCCGATCAAACCCGAGCGTTTGCGCTTGCTGGATCGGTTGAGCAAATACCGACAACCGATTGGTCTGGCGGTGACTTTGCTGCTGTTTGCCATTGCGCTGATTGCCTGTCGCCATCTGCTTGCCGAACTCGATCTCGATGCGCTGCACGACTCGATTCTCGACGTACCGAAACCCGCGCTGATCGGCGCCTTCGCTGCGACCGTGGTCGGCTTCATTATTCTGCTCGGCTACGAATGGTCGGCCAGCCGCTATGCCGGCGTGACCTTGCCGCCGCGCACATTGGCGCTGGGCGGATTCACTGCCTTTGCGATTGGCAATGCAATCGGTCTGTCGCTGCTGTCCGGCGGCTCGGTTCGCTACCGTTTATATGCTCGACTGGGTCTGGGGGCGTCAGAAGTCGCGCACATGACCTTGTTCGCCAGTTTGTCGCTGGGCTGCGCCTTGCCGCCGCTGGCAGCGCTCGCGACGCTGAGTGACCTGCCTGCTGCCTCGCAGGCGCTGGGCTTGTCCGAAGGCCTGCTCGGCACGGTCGCCGCTGTCGTGCTGTTGCTCGGCGCAGTACTGGCTATCGGCATCTACCGTCGGCGCCTGCCGGAACAACCGTTGCGCGACAACCTGCTGGTCAGGGTGGGTCGCCGCACGCTGCGCCTGCCGGGTCGTCGCCTGACGTTCCTGCAACTGGTCATCACCGCGCTCGACGTCGCCGCTGCCGCCACTGTCCTTTATCTGTTGCTGCCGGAAGCGCCGCCGTTTGGTGCGTTCCTGCTGGTGTACCTGTTGGCACTGGCTGCGGGCGTACTCAGCCACGTACCCGGCGGCGTCGGTGTATTCGAAGCGATTCTGCTGGCCGCTTTCGCCGACAAGCTCGGCGCCGCGCCTCTGGCCGCCGCGCTGCTGCTGTATCGCCTGATCTACGTGGTGCTGCCGCTGCTGGTGGCCTGCGTATTGCTGCTGATCAACGAAGGGCAGCGGCTGTTTCAGACCCAGACCATGCGCGCCGCGTCCGGTCTGGCAGCACCGATTCTGGCGGTGCTGGTATTCCTCTCCGGTGTGGTGCTGCTGTTTTCCGGGGCGACTCCGGAAATCGACACACGTCTGGAGCACATCGGCTTTCTGATCCCGCATCGTCTGGTCGACGCCTCACACTTCGGCGCCAGCCTGATCGGCGTGCTCTGCCTGATGCTCGCTCAGGGCCTGCGTCGACGCCTGTCGGCGGCGTGGATGCTGACCACCATTCTGCTGCTGGTCGGCGCCCTGCTCTCGCTGCTTAAAGGTTTCGACTGGGAAGAAGCGACGCTGATGACCCTCACCGCGGCGTTGCTCGGTGTGTTCCGTCGCTCGTTCTATCGCCCGAGTCGCCTGACCGAACTGCCGTTCTCGCCGCTGTACCTGGTGGCCAGCCTGTGCGTCCTCGGTGCATCGACATGGTTGCTACTGTTCGCCTATCAAGACGTGCCCTACAGCCATCAACTGTGGTGGCAGTTCACCCTGGATGCTGACGCTCCGCGTGGCCTGCGTTCGCTGCTCGGTGCCGCCGTGCTGTTGCTGGTGATCGCGCTGACCTGGCTGTTGCGCACCGCGCGCCCGGTCATTCACCTGCCGACGCCTGACGAACTTGATCGCGCGGCGAAGATCCTGATGGCCTCGTCGCAACCCGACGGTGGCCTCGCGCTGACCGGTGACAAGGCGCTGCTGTTTCACCAGAACGACGAAGCGTTCCTGATGTACGCGCGCCGTGGTCGCAGTCTGGTGGCGCTGTACGACCCGATCGGCCCCGGCCAGCAACGCGCCGAGATGATCTGGCAGTTCCGCGACCTCTGCGACATTCACCACGCCCGCCCGGTGTTCTACCAGGTGCGCGCGGAGAACCTGCCGTACTACATGGACATCGGCCTGACCGCGATCAAGCTCGGCGAGGAAGCCCGGGTCGATTTGCATCGCTTTGATCTCGAAGCCAAAGGCAAAGAGATGAAGGATCTGCGCTACACCTGGAACCGTGGCACCCGCGATGGCTTGTCGCTGGAAATCCACGAACCGGGGCAGGCGCCGATGGACGAGCTGAAAGTGATTTCCGATGCGTGGCTGACCGGCAAGAACGTGCGCGAGAAAGGTTTCTCCCTCGGCCGTTTCAGCGACGATTACCTGAAGCATTTCCGCATCGCGGTGATTCGCTTCGAAGGCCGCCCGGTGGCGTTCGCCAACTTGCTCGAGACTTACAGCCATGACCTGGCCAGCCTCGACTTGATGCGCGCGCACCCGGACGCCCCCAAGCTGACCATGGAATTCATGATGGTCGGCCTGATTCAACACTATAAGAGTCACGGATACGCGCGTTTCAGCCTGGGCATGGTGCCGTTGTCGGGGTTGCAACCCCGGCGCGGGGCACCGCTGACCCAGCGTCTGGGCTCGATGGTTTTCCGCCGTGGTGAGCAGCTGTACAACTTCCAAGGCTTGCGCCGCTTCAAAGACAAGTTCCAGCCTGACTGGGAACCTCGTTATATGGCCGTGCCCGCCGGACTCGATCCGCTGGTGGCGCTGGCCGACACTGCTGCCCTGATCGCGGGCGGCTTGACTGGATTGGTGAAACGCTGATGATTCAACGCTCCCTGAAGTACATCCTGGCCGCACTGATCGTGCTGGCCGTGATTGCCGGCGGCGGTTTCTGGTACCTCAAACGCCCGGCACCGGAACCGACCGTAGAACAGCTGACCCCGGCCGACGGCGCCGCCATGACCCGCGTCATCCCGGGCACCCAGCCCAAGGCGCAGGTGCTGGTCGCGGTCAACGACGAGCAGAAACTCTCTGAAAAACAACTGACCACCCTGAGCCGCAGCGCTTCGGCGCAGATCGTTCAAGTGATTCTGCCCAAGGACTGCCTGCTGCAAAGCCGCGCCCTGCAATCAGGCCTGCGTGAACTGAATGGCCCGGCCACTTTGGTCAGCGGTATCGGTCCAGGCGCTGTGCTGGCCTGGCGCTGGTTGTCCGAGCAAAAGGACGACAAGGCCCAAGCGATTTCCGTGGACCTGGCGCTGGAAAAACCCGGCTGCACTCACCTGTTGCCAAAATCCGCCGCCCACGGCCACTGGCTGGTGGCGTGGAACGACAACCCGGACGACGCCAGCGCAGGTTTCGTGCGCGATCAACCGAACGCCGAAACCAGCATCAGCGACTACGACATCAACCTGCCACAAGTGCTGAACAACGAACTGCGCAAGATCCTCGTCGGCGGCGACAAGGCCAACGGCGGTCTGGCGATCCCGGTGGTTGAAGTGCCGGCCGGTCAAGCCAAAGACACCGTGACCCTGTTCCTCTCCGGTGACGGCGGCTGGCGTGACCTCGACCGCGACGTGGCCGGCGAAATGGCCAAGATCGGCTACCCGGTGGTCGGCATCGACACCCTGCGCTACTACTGGCAGCACAAGAGCCCGGAGCAAAGCGCACTGGACCTGACCGAACTGATGCAGCACTACCGGCAGAAATGGGGCACCAAGCGCTTCATCCTCACCGGTTACTCGTTTGGTGCTGACGTGTTGCCAGCAATCTACAACCGCCTGCCGGACACCGAGCAACAGCGCGTCGACGCGATCATCCTGCTCGCCTTCGCCCGCACCGGCAGCTTCGAAATCGAAGTCGAAGGCTGGCTGGGTAACGCCGGCAAAGAAGCCGCCACCGGCCCGGAAATGGCCAAGCTGCCAGCGGCGAAGGTTGTGTGCATCTACGGTGAAGAAGAGACCGATGAAAGTGGCTGCACGGACAAGACTGCAGTCGGTGAAGCGGTGAAACTGCCTGGTGGCCACCACTTCGACGAGAACTACCCGGCGCTGGCCAAGCGCTTGGTGGACTTGATCGAGAAGCGCCAGAGCAAGGACTCGGTCGCCGAAGAGTGATTTGAGCCGTGCCCCCAAAAGCCCCCGCAACTTCACAGTTGCGGGGGCTTTTTACATTCCAGCCGCCACCAAAATCCCCTGTGGGAGCAAGCTTGCTCGCGAAAGCGGCGGTTCAGTTAACAGATTCGCCGACTGACACTAAGCCTTCGCGAGCAAGCTCGCTCCCACAGGGGAATTGCGCTGGATTCAGCAGTTTTGTGCCAAGGCTCGCAAATCTCTTGACTCTTCAGGAAGCCAAAAACGCCAAGTGTCCACATTCCATAAAACGTGGACACCTGCTTGATTGGCATTATCGAATCGTCAACTCCACACTCAAATCTTCCGCCGAACCAATACCCGCAAAACCACCAGCAACGTTTAGTTTCGTTTACGTCTGGTCTCGCAATATCAGATGACGACCACAGACCTTGTAGGCAAACTCCGAAACTCGTGTTCGGGCGCTTTGCCGCTCTATTGCGCTGTTTTTCGACGGGATACTCTCCGGACGTCGCTGACCCATTCAGCGATCGGGCTTGGTAACCCGGTGGAATAAGGCGCAACAGCGCACCCGACACGACTCAGGCGAAATCCCGTCCGAGCCCCTGTGTTATGGCAGCTGTGTGTGGGACGCTTTCGAGCGTGCCGGTTTCCTTGGTTCCCCGGTTTACCAACCTGCGCACAGCTGCCACCCATTCGCTTGGTATCGGATGCGGCAGCTCTCGAAATCAAGGGACCTGACAATGAACAATCCATCTGATCTTAAAACCATCGGCTTCACCCCTTTCCTCTACAACTCGGATCAAGCGTTCTTCAACGTCCGCTCCGGCATCCCGATCATCGATGCCTTGTCGCAATCCTCCGACCTGCTATCCCTCGCCAAATCCTTCGCAGAAGACGCTGCCTTCATCAGAGACACCGACCGCCATGCCTGGGCCGCGCATTACCTGACGATGATGGGCAAGGCTTTGCTCGATGATGTGATTCAAGCGCTGATGCCGCGACCTGCTCGCACAAAGACCGAATCCGAAGAAGAATTGCCTGAGAGCCACTAACACCACAGAACCCTTGTGGGAGCGAGCTTGCTCGCGAATGCGGAGGGTCAGCTAACAGATTGTCGACTGACACTACGCCTTCGCGAGCAAGCTCGCTCCCACAGGGGATTTGCAGTGGATTGGAAGTTTATGTGAAGCACAAAAAAGCCCCCGCCAGCCACAAGGCTGACGGGGGCTTTTTCTATAACGCGAAGTTACATCTCCACCTGCGTCCCCAACTCAATCACCCGGTTTAGCGGCAGATTGAAGAAGCGCAAATTACCATTGGCATTCTTCAACATGAATGCAAACAGCGCTTCCCGCCAACGCGCCATCCCCTCAAGTTTCGAGGCAATCACCGTTTCCCGGCTTAGGAAGTAGGTCGTGCGCATCGGGCTGAAATCCAGCTCATCCAGATGACACAACTTCAGCGCCTGCGGCACGTCCGGCTCGTCAGTGAAACCAAAGTGCAGGATCACCCGGAAGAAACCCTCCCCGTGCGCTTCCACCTCAAAGCGCCGCGATGGCGGTACGCGCGGGATGTCTTCGTAGACCACCGTTAGCAACACCACTTGCTCATGCAGCACCTGGTTATGCAGCAGGTTGTGCAACAGCGCATGCGGCACGGCGTCGGAGCGCGCGGTGAGGAACACCGCAGTGCCCTGCACGCGATGCGGTGGTTGCACGCGGATGCTGCTGATGAAGATCGGCAGCGGCAGCGCGCCCTCGTCCAAGCGGTCGACCAGCAACTCCTTGCCGCGCTTCCAGGTGGTCATCAGGACGAACAGCACGATCCCCGCAATGACCGGGAACGCGCCCCCCTGAATGATCTTCGGCACGTTGGCGGCGAAGAACAGGCCATCAACCAGCAGGAAGCCAATCAGAATAGGCACCGCTAACAACGGCGGCCATTTCCACAACAGCAGAATCACTGCCGACACCAAGATGCTGGTGATCAGCATCGTGCCGGTCACCGCCACACCGTAAGCCGACGCCAGCGCGCCCGAGGATTCGAAGCCAATGACCAACAGGATCACGCCGACCATCAGCGCCCAGTTCACCGCGCCGATGTAAATCTGGCCCTGTTCGGCACTGGACGTGTGCTGGATGTGCATGCGCGGAATGTAGCCGAGCTGGATGGCCTGACGAGTCAACGAGAAGGCCCCGGAAATCACGGCCTGCGAAGCAATGACCGTGGCCAGGGTCGCCAGTACCACCAGTGGCACCAGTGCCCAGCTCGGCGCCAGCAAGTAGAACGGGTTACGCGCCGCTTCCGGGTTTTCCAGCAGCAACGCGCCCTGACCGAAGTAGTTCAGCACCAGGGCCGGAAGCACCAGAACCAACCAGGCGCGGGCGATAGGCTTGCGGCCGAAGTGGCCCATGTCGGCATACAGCGCTTCGGCACCGGTCAGCGCCAGCACCACCGCACCGAGGATCGCTACGCCCATACCAGGATGTACGATGAAGAAACGCACGCCCCACATCGGATTCAATGCGCTCAACACTTCTGGGTGTTTGACGATACCGTTGACACCCAGAGTGCCCAGCACCAGAAACCACGCCACCATTACCGGGCCGAACATCTTGCCGATGCGATCGGTGCCGTGCTTCTGGATCAGGAACAAGGCAACCAGCACGATCAACGACAGTGGCACCACCCAATGCTCGAGTCCGTCGAAAGCCAGCTCCAGGCCTTCAACCGCCGACAATACGGAGATGGCCGGCGTGATCATGCTGTCGCCGTAAAACAGCGCTGCACCGATCAGCCCCAGAATCACCAGCACCGTCTGCAGTTTCGGGTAGCGGCTGGATGCACGTCGCGCCAGAGCGGTCAGCGCCATGATCCCGCCTTCCCCCTGGTTGTCAGCGCGCAGTACGAACAACACGTACTTGATGGTGACGACCCAAATCAGCGACCAGAAAATCAACGACAGAATCCCGAAAACGCCATCGTGGTTGACCGGCACACCATAGTGTCCGGCGAAAACTTCTTTGAGGGTGTACAACGGACTCGTGCCGATATCGCCGTAAACCACCCCGACCGCCGCGACCAGCATGCTCAGCGGCTTGGAGGCCGAACCCTCGGCGCCTGCCGCATGACTACTTGCCTGACCCATCCAACACTCCTACTTCTCAGAACCGGCTTCTTGAATGAAGCACTATGCTTTGTGGTGCAGCATGCGCTGTTTTACCTGTTGTTACAGACGTTTTGTTGACTGTAAAAAATTGGTAAAGCTCAACGGCGCGAAGCATAGCGCAGCACTCGTCGTATTTCCCTGCATAAAGCTGGTCAAGTGCGTTGCCCGCCGCTAGAATTGCGCACTTTTTGATCAGAGGCGCGCCCTAAGCGCCCGTCCGTCGGCTTTCGCACCAAGAAAGCGATGTCACAAAATACCGAGGTTAGACATGTCCACCACTCCTGCGCCGGCCAATCCAAAGGTTGGCTTTGTATCTCTGGGTTGCCCGAAAGCACTGGTCGACTCCGAGCGCATCCTGACCCAGCTGCGCATGGAAGGCTATGACGTGGTGTCCACCTATCAGGACGCCGACGTGGTCGTGGTCAATACCTGTGGTTTCATCGATTCGGCCAAGGCTGAGTCGCTGGAAGTGATCGGCGAAGCGATCAAGGAAAACGGCAAGGTGATCGTCACCGGCTGCATGGGCGTGGAAGAAGGCAACATCCGCGACGTACACCCGAGCGTGCTGGCCGTGACCGGTCCGCAGCAGTACGAGCAAGTGGTCAACGCTGTGCACGAAGTGGTCCCGCCGCGTCAGGATCACAACCCGCTGATCGACCTGGTGCCGCCGCAAGGCATCAAGCTGACCCCGCGCCACTACGCCTACCTGAAGATTTCCGAAGGCTGCAACCACAGCTGCTCCTTCTGCATCATCCCGTCGATGCGCGGCAAACTGGTCAGCCGTCCGGTGGGCGACGTGCTCGACGAAGCTCAGCGTCTGGTCAAATCCGGCGTCAAAGAGCTGTTGGTGATCTCGCAAGACACCAGCGCTTACGGCGTTGATGTGAAATACCGCACCGGTTTCTGGAACGGCGCGCCGGTGAAAACCCGCATGACCGAACTCTGTGAAGCGCTGAGCACCCTCGGTGTCTGGGTCCGCCTGCACTACGTTTACCCGTACCCGCACGTCGACGAGCTGATCCCGTTGATGGCCGCCGGCAAGATCCTGCCGTACCTGGACATCCCGTTCCAGCACGCCAGCCCGAAAGTGTTGAAGTCGATGAAACGCCCGGCGTTCGAAGACAAGACCCTGGCGCGGATCAAGAACTGGCGCGAAATCTGCCCGGACCTGATCATCCGCTCGACCTTCATCGTCGGCTTCCCGGGCGAAACCGAAGAAGACTTCCAGTACCTGCTGAACTGGCTGACCGAAGCCCAGCTCGACCGCGTTGGTTGCTTCCAGTACTCGCCGGTGGACGGTGCGCCAGCGAATGATCTGGATCTGGAAGTGGTGCCGGATGACGTCAAGCAGGATCGTTGGGATCGCTTCATGGCGCACCAGCAAGCGATCAGCTCGGCTCGCCTGCAGATGCGCATTGGCCGTGAAATCGAAGTGCTGGTGGACGAAGTCGACGAGCAAGGCGCGGTTGGCCGCTGCTTCTTCGATGCCCCGGAAATCGATGGTAACGTGTTTATCGACAACGGCAGCAATCTGAAGCCGGGTGACAAGGTCTGGTGCAAGGTTACTGACGCTGACGAATATGACCTCTGGGCTGAGCAGATCTGATCTGAAGATCAAAAGCTCCTCATCGGAACGCCGCCCGCCTAGCCCTCTCCCAGAGGGAGAGGGGACTGGTCTATGTGTTCTTGCGAGCTGCACCGACCTGAACGTTCGAGTCGAACTCAGGTTTTGAACAGCACGAAGATCAGCTCCCTTCCCCCTCGCCCCCTCTGGGGGAGAGGGTTGGGGTGAGGGGGAGAGTCCTTGCTGGCGACAGAAATAGCCAGCCAGACACCGCAGCAAATACAGAAAGCCCCACTCTTTTTACAAGATGCGGGGCTTTTTTACGGCTATCGTTTAGCGGGGGACGGACTCCCTTGAAACGGACAAGAGGCAGACGGGCATGCGTCACCATTCGGTCATCCACACACCGAAACTCAGCGATTACCAGGAACTGACCCAGGTCTGGGAGGCCTCGGTTCGCGCCACCCATGATTTTCTGCCGGACAGTTATATCGAGCTGCTGCGCAATCTGGTGCTCACGCGTTATCTGGATGCGGTGATGCTGATCTGCACAAAGGACACCAACCAGCGCATCACCGGGTTTGCCGGGGTTGCAGCGGGCAAGATTGAAATGCTGTTCATCGATCCGGATTATCGGGGGAAGGGCTTGGGCAAGAAACTGCTCAACTACGCGATGCAGCATCTGAATGCCGATGAGCTGGACGTCAACGAGCAGAACCCGCAGGCGCTGGGGTTCTACTTCAAGCAGGGTTTCGAGGTGATCGGCCGATCGGAGGTGGATGGCATGGGCCAGCCGTATCCGTTGTTGCACATGCGACTGCGACAAAACCAGCAACGCTCAGGTAGCGGCTGACACACCATGGAACCCGTGTGGGAGCGAGCTTGCTCGCGAATGCGGTGTACCTCGTCACTGCACACATAGACTGGCAGGACGCCTTCGCGAGCAAGCTCGCTCCCACATTGAATTCAGCGCCTGTAAATGGAACCGGGCTTAACCGGCGCCACACAGGTACAATGCCCACCCCTTTTTTGTTACGGCCCTGTCATGACCGACCCGATTCGCCTCTCCAAACGCCTCATCGAACTGGTTGGTTGCTCCCGCCGGGAGGCCGAGCTATTCATTGAGGGCGGCTGGGTCACCGTGGACGGCGAAGTGATTGACGAGCCGCAATTCAAGGTCGGCGACCAGAAAGTCGAGCTGGACAAGGACGCCAAGGCCACCGCGCCGGAGCCGGTGACCATCCTGCTCAACGCCCCTGCCGGCATGGATGTCGAGAGCGCCATGCAATCGCTGAGCGCCGAAACCCTCAGCGAAGAACACCGCTACAGCAAGCGCCCATTGCGCGGGCACTTCCTGCGCCTGACCGCCAGTGCCGATCTGCAGCCAAAAGCCAGTGGTCTGCTGGTGTTCACTCAGGACTGGAAAATCCTGCGCAAGCTCACCGCCGACGCCGCGAAGATCGAGCAGGAATACGTGGTTGAAGTCGAAGGGGACATGGTCGCCCACGGCCTCAACCGCTTGCAGCACGGCCTGACCCACAAGGGCAAGGAGCTGCCGCCGGTCAAGGCCAGCTGGCAGAACGAAAACCGTCTGCGCTTCGCCATGAAAAATCCGCAGCCGGGCATCATCGCCCAGTTCTGCGAAGCGGTCGGCCTGAAGGTCATCGGCATCCGCCGCATCCGCATCGGCGGCGTCTCGATCGGCAAGGTCCCGGTCGGCCAATGGCGCTACCTGTCCGGCAAAGAGAAGTTCTAAGGCTTCCACTGCCGCCACACATTCCGGCAGCGCGCGCGCGTGCTGCCCACAACGCTTATCAGGATTACTCACATGATTCATAACGACGTATTGCGCAGCGTGCGCTACATGCTCGACATCAGCGACAAAAAGGTTGTCGAGATCATCAAACTCGGCGGCATGGAAGTAGCGCTGGCCGACGTAGTGACCTGGCTCGACAAGAAAGAAGAAGACGAAGAAGGTTTCGTGCGCTGCCCGGACGAAGTCATCGCGCACTTCCTCGACGGCCTGGTGATCTTCAAGCGTGGCAAGGACGAAAGCCGTCCGCCGCAGCCGATCGAAGTACCGGTGACCAACAACATCATCCTGAAAAAGCTGCGCGTGGCCTTCGAACTGAAAGAAGACGACATGCACGCGATCCTCAAGGCGGCCGAGTTCCCGGTGTCCAAACCAGAGCTGAGCGCGCTGTTCCGCAAGGTCGGCCACACCAACTATCGCCCGTGCGGCGACCAGTTGCTGCGCAACTTTCTCAAAGGCCTGACCCTGCGCGTTCGCCCGGCCTGACTCTCTCTGCGGCGGCGACCAATGGTCGCCGCCGCAACGCATGACCATTCATTCCCTCCAAAAATAGTGGCTCCGCTTTTCGCGGCTGACGACTAGGGTGTACTGATCCCTAACCCTCAGGACTCGCCATGCACCCGTATTTCTCCCTGCAAGGCCGCACCGCTCTGGTGACCGGCGGCACCCGTGGTATCGGCAAAATGATCGCCAAAGCCTTTGTCGAGGCTGGCGCGCGCGTCTATGTCTGCTCGCGAGATGCCGAAGCCTGCCATCAAACGGCTGAAGAACTCAGCGCCCTGGGCATGTGCCACGGCGTGGCGGCGAATCTGGCGACGGAAGAAGGCGTGCAGGAACTGGCCGCGCGTCTGGGCGAGCAGATCACCCATCTGGATATTCTGGTGAACAACGCCGGTACCACCTGGGGCGCACCGCTGGAGAGTTACCCGGTGAAGGGCTGGGAGAAGGTCATGCAGCTCAACGTGACGTCGGTGTTCAGTTGCATCCAGCAATTTCTACCGTTGTTGCGCAAGGCCGGTTCGGCAGCGAATCCGGCGCGCATTATCAATATTGGTTCGGTGGCGGGAATTTCTTCGTTTGGCGAGCAGGCGTATGCCTACGGGCCAAGTAAGGCCGCCCTCCATCAGTTGTCGCGGATTCTCGCGCGAGAACTGGTGAGCCAGCACATCAACGTCAACGTGATCGCGCCGGGGCGCTTTCCAAGCAAGATGACCCAGCATATTGGCAATGATCAGCAGGCGTTGGCTGAGGACACCGCGCTGATTCCGATGAAGCGTTGGGGGCGCGAGGAAGAGATGGCGGCGTTGGCGATCAGTCTGGCGAGTACGGCTGGGGCTTATATGACCGGGAATATTCTTCCGCTGGATGGTGGATTCAGCCTCTGAGATTGGCGGTGCGACCTTCGCGAGCAGGCTCGCTCCCACAGGGATCTTGTGCACGCCATAGATCCAATGTGGGAGCGAGCTTGCTCGCGAAGAGGCCGGCCCTGGTACCACCAGACTTGAGGGCTAACGGGTTATCATGCCCACCCCTGCCCCGCTTCGAATGCAAACCATGACTTACAGCGTCTCCCCCATCGGCTTCGTGCGCTCCTGCTTCAAGGAAAAATTCGCCATCCCGCGCCAGCCACAACTGGCCCCCGCCGCGCGTGGCGTGCTGGAGCTGGTGGCGCCGTTCGATCAGGGTGACGCTGTGCAGGGCCTGGAACAGGTCAGTCATGTCTGGCTACTGTTTCTGTTCCATCAGGCACTGGAGGAAAAGCCACGCCTGAAAGTCCGTCCGCCGCGCCTGGGTGGCAACAAGTCCATGGGCGTGTTCGCCACCCGCGCCACACACCGGCCAAACGGCATCGGCCAATCCGTGGTGAAACTGGACAAGGTCGAAGCCAATCGCCTGTTCATCTCCGGTATCGACTTGCTCGACGGCACGCCGGTTCTCGACATCAAACCCTACGTGCCTTACGCCGACATCATTCCCGAGGCCGCCAACAGCATCGCCAGCGCTGCGCCACAGCTGATTGACGTGCAGTGGGCGGACTCGGCCTTGAAACAAGCGCACACACACGCCCAGCGCCTTGACGAGCCGTTGGTTGAGCTGATTGAACAGTGCCTGGCGCAGGATCCGCGTCCGGCCTACCAGACCCCGGCGCCGGAGCGCGAATACGGCGCGCAATTCTGGGATTTGGATGTGCGCTGGCACTACCCGACACCGGAGCAGATCCGCGTGCTTGAAGTGATCCCCGCCGAGGCTTAACCCCGGAAACGAAAAAGCCCGCGCTGCCTCCTCAGGCAACGCGGGCTTTTTCATGCAATACAAACCAATGTGGGAGCGAGCTTGCTCGCGAAAGCGGTCCGTCCTCAACAAATGTGTTGGCTGACACGACGCCTTCGCGAGCAAGCTCGCTCCCACAGGTATTGCAGTTACTTCTCGACGAACGCACGCTCGATCAGGTAATCACCCGGCTCGCGCATCCGCGCCGAGATCTTCAGGCCGAAGCTGTCGAGCACTTCGCTGGTCTCGTCGAGCATGCTCGGGCTGCCGCATATCATTGCGCGGTCGTCCTGCGGGTTGATCGGTGGCAGACCGATGTCGCTGAACAGCTTGCCGCTGCGCATCAGGTCGGTCAGACGGCCCTGATTCTCGAAAGGCTCGCGGGTCACGGTCGGGTAGTAGATCAGCTTGTCACGCAGCGCTTCGCCGAAGAACTCGTTCTGCGGCAGGTGCTCGGTGATGAACTCGCGGTAGGCGACTTCGTTGACGTAACGCACACCGTGCACCAGGATCACTTTTTCAAAGCGCTCGTAGGTTTCCGGGTCCTGGATCACGCTCATGAACGGCGCCAGACCGGTGCCGGTGCTCAGCAGGTACAAGTGCTTGCCCGGGTTCAGGTCGTCGAGCACCAGGGTGCCGGTAGGCTTCTTCGAGATGATGATCTCGTCGCCTTCCTTCAAGTGCTGCAGCTGCGAGGTCAGCGGGCCGTCCTGCACCTTGATGCTGAAGAACTCCAGATGCTCTTCCCAGTTCGGGCTGGCGATCGAGTAAGCGCGCATAAGCGGGCGGCCGTTAGGCTGTTGCAGGCCGATCATCACGAACTGACCGTTCTCGAAGCGCAGGCCCGGATCGCGGGTGCACTTGAAGCTGAACAGAGTGTCGTTCCAGTGATGAACACTGAGGACACGCTCGTGGTTCATGTTGCTCATGTACGTTTGACTCCTGGAGATTGGGTCTGCGCTGGCTTTTGAAGGCGACGGTGCGCAATTGCATCGCATTCTAATAGCGACGACAATATCTGTTAACTGGATTATTAAGATAAGGGTTATCGGTTATATCGATATGCGATTTACTCTCCGTCAACTGCAAGTCTTCGTCGCCGTCGCCCAGCAGGAAAGCGTATCCCGTGCTGCGGGTCTGCTCAACCTCTCGCAGTCGGCCGCCAGCACCTCGATCACCGAGCTTGAGCGCCAATCCAGCTGCCAGCTGTTCGACCGCGCCGGCAAACGGCTGAGCCTCAACGCCCTCGGCAAACAGCTGTTGCCGCAAGCGGTGGCCCTGCTCGATCAGGCCAAGGAAATCGAAGACCTGCTCAACGGCAAATCCGGTTTCGGCTCGCTGTCGGTCGGCGCGACCCTGACCATTGGCAATTACCTGGCGACGCTGCTGATCGGCAGTTTCATGCAGCGCCACCCGGAAAGTCAGGTGAAGCTGCACGTGCAGAACACGGCTAATATCGTGCAACAAGTCGCCCACTACGAAATTGATCTGGGTCTGATTGAAGGCGATTGCAGCCACCCGGACATCGAAGTACAGAGTTGGGTCGAAGATGAGCTGGTGGTGTTCTGCGCGCCGCAGCATCCACTGGCGCAACGCGGCAGCGCGACCATGGAAGAGCTGACTCATGAAGCGTGGATTCTGCGCGAACAGGGTTCCGGCACACGCCTGACCTTCGATCAGGCCATGCGTCACCATCGCAGTGCGCTGAATATTCGTCTGGAGCTGGAACACACCGAAGCGATCAAACGTGCGGTGGAATCGGGCCTGGGGATTGGCTGCATCTCGCGGCTGGCGCTGCGTGATGCGTTCCGTCGCGGCAGTCTGGTGCCGGTGGAGACGCCGGATCTGGACCTGGCGCGGCAGTTCTACTTCATCTGGCACAAGCAGAAATACCAGACTTCGGCGATGCGCGAATTTCTCGAGCTGTGCCGCGCTTTCACCGCCGGGGTGCAGCGCAGCGACGAGATCGTTTTGCCGACAATCGCTTAAAGCAGAATCACTGCCCACACCAGCGCGATCATGCTCAATGCCACGAACTGAGCGGCGCTGCCCATGTCCTTGGCGTTCTTCGACAGCGGATGCAGTTCCAGCGAGATTCGGTCGATGGCCGCTTCCACAGCCGAATTCAGCAACTCGACGATCAGTGCCAACAGGCACACGGCAATCAGCAAAGCCTGCTCGACACGGCTGACATTGAGGAAGAACGTCAGCGGAACCAGCACGACATTAAGCAGCACCAGTTGACGGAATGCCGCCTCACCGGTGAAGGCTGCGCGCAGACCGTCCAGCGAGTAGCCGGAAGCGTTGAGGATGCGTTTCAGGCCGGTCTGGCCCTTGAAAGGTGACATAAAGTAGAAACCAACCAAAAAGGAGTGGGAAAGCTAGATCAACAAAAGTCAAAAAAGCGTGAAGACGCCAGCCATTATTGGCTGGGAATTGACTCAAGTTGTTGCAGCAGTAAAGCCGCTTGCGTGCGGGTGCGCACATTCAGCTTGCGAAAGATCGCCGTGACGTGGGCCTTGATGGTCGCTTCCGACACGCTCAGCTCATAAGCAATCTGCTTGTTCAGCAGCCCTTCGCAGACCATGGTCAACACGCGGAACTGCTGCGGCGTCAGGCTGGCGAGGCCATCGCTGGCGGCCTTGGCCTCATCGGAAACGCTCACCGCTTCGAACGCCTGCGGTGGCCAGAACACATCGCCGTCGAGCACTTTGCGCACCGCTTCCTGAATCACGCTGAGATCGCTGGACTTGGGAATGAAACCGCTGGCGCCGAACTCACGGGATTTGACGATCACCGAAGCTTCTTCCTGAGCCGAGACCATCACCACCGGAATCTGCGGATACTGCCCGCGCAGCATGACCAACCCGGAAAACCCGAAAGCGCCGGGCATGTTCAGGTCCAGCAGGACCAGATCCCAGTCAGCCTTTTCGGTCAGGCGGGTTTCCAGTTCGGCGATGCTCGCCACTTCCACCAGTCGCACATCCGGGCCAAGGCCCAGCGTCACCGCTTGATGCAGGGCGCTACGAAACAGAGGGTGATCATCGGCAATCAGGATGTCGTATGTGGCCATTTTTCAAATGATCCTGTTTTTGATGGCAGACCCGGAGCATTCCGGTCTGGCCAAAGCAACTCAAGATGCCGCTTTCAAGCGATATCCACAGGGGCACGTTCAACGCCAATCACCAGCAAACACGGCGTTTCAAACCTTGGCCGCACCCTAAACGGCGCCAAGCATGCCCAGCGAAGACAGGGTGGTCAAGCAGCACGGCCGCTGGCTTGTACAGTATGGGCCACTATTGGGCCAACTCCGGCTGCGGCTTTCGTATATAGGGCAGCAACTCGGCGTGGGCCGGCGTCGATTCATTCATGTCCAGTTGCTGTTTGGCGCCGAGGTAATGCTGGCTGAACACGTCGAAATAGGCGTCCAGCGCAGAGGCGGCGTCGCTGTCACCGGCCAGTTCCAGACACAACGCGGCGACTTCGGCAGTGCACAAGTGCTCGCTACGGGTCGAGCGGCGCAAGCGATAGCGCGAAAGTTTGTCGGGCAACAGGCTCAAGATCGGTAAACGATCGAAATACGGGCTCTTGCGAAAGATCTTCCGTGCTTCCGTCCATGTGGCGTCGAGCAGAATGAACAGCGGCCGCTTGCTGTTATCAATCGCGACGGTGTTGGTCACTCGCGAAGGCTCCACGTATTCACCGGGAAACACCAGATACGGCTGCCACTGCGGATCGTTGAGCAGCGCCAGCATCTGCGGATCGGGCTCGGTGCGCGACCAGATAAACGCATGGTTATCGCGCACCACATCGGCAATCAGCCAACCGGTATTGCTCGGTTTGAACACTTCCTTGCCGGTCATGATCAGGCATACGCCGGAACGCGTTTCGACACTCGGACGCCAGGCGCACAAACAATGGCTGATGATCACCCGGCAGTCGCGGCAACGCTCGGAGCGAAAGCCACGAGCCTGAATCGGCTTGATGCCTTCATCTTCGCGCTGATCGCGCAGGCGGGCGACGGCGTTAGGGGCATGGTTCATCGCGGATAACGCCGAAAAGCAGGAAAACTCGACACGAACAACACTCGGCAGGGCAATAAAGGCCGGCAGTTTACCAGAGCGACGGGCACAAGCCTGTACCCTCCCGACCGGCTCCCCTATAATTCGCCGCCACTGAACGCACAGTCACGTGGCTGGTCGAACCACCAGTCACTGAACCAGGAGAGTTTCATGCTGCGCCTTATCGTTCCCACCGCTGCCATTCTGCTGGCGTCGTCCTTCACCGCTCAGGCTGCATCCCTGAGTGAGCAGAATCTGAACCGCGAGCTGCGCAACGTCGCCGCCCAAAGCAGCGTCGGCACGCCACGCGCCATCAGTGAAGACATTCTTGATCAGGGCTTTACCGTTGAAGGCACGCAGTTGATCAACCACCTGAGCGTGCAAAAGAGCCACGCCGACAAGATGCGCGCTGACCCTAAAGCCGTGTATTTCCAGCTGGGCGCCTCGGTGTGCAACAACCCTTCGTTTCGCAAGCTGATGGCCAAGGGCGCGATCATGCGTTACGACTTCACGGAAGTGAAAACCAATAAAGCGATCGGCTCCGCCAGCTACCAGGAATCGGATTGCCCGAAAGCCGGCCCGGCGAAGAAAAAGTAATCATCGCGAATTGGCGCGCCGCTGTTCATCCTCGGCGCGCAGTTCGGCCAGCAAGGCCTGGAGATAGTGCGAACGGCGCTCGCCGCCGGCCAAGCGCCGGCAGCACTCCTCTTCGAGACTGAGATGATTGGTCTCGGCTGATGCCTTCAACATTCGATACAACTGCGTATCGATCTCCAGAATCACTTTGGCCATGTGTCCCGCCTCCTTGCCACCTGCAAATCCTTGAATCGCGTGCACCGTGACGCAATGCTGTCGTAAGGCGCCTGTACGTTAGTTAATCAGAGGGATTGTCGCTCGGCGCACGTTCGGACGAGCGGTGAAGCAATGCGCGAAAAATCAATAAACGGTTGCCAGCCAAAACTTTACGGCGCAATGATCAAATCAGCGCAAATCCGCGTCAGGGTCTAGATTCAGTGTAATCCCGATCTTTTTTCAACGGCAGGAAAGGAACTGCCGATCGTGTGTTTTTTTGCAGCGCGGCACTGACGCCGCTCGTCAGGGCCACCCGCTCTGTGCAGAAGGAGACGTTGAATGCCTTACCAACCGAATGACCTCTTGAGCCGTCATTTTCAGGAAAGCGGCCCCGACCTCATCAGCAAGGTCGAAGAACAACTCAACCGTATTTCCCCCAACAGCCCGAATATTCCCATCTACCGCGACATGATCCTGACCGTGCTGCGCATGGCCCAGGAAGACCACAATCGCTGGAACGCCAAGATCACCCTGCAAGCCCTGCGTGAACTGGAGCAGGCGTTTCGGGTGCTGGAGCAATTCAAGGGCCGACGCAAAGTCACGGTGTTCGGCTCGGCGCGCACGCCGGTCGAACATCCGCTATATGCGATGGCCCGTGAGCTCGGCGCAGCGCTGACGCGTTCGGGGATGATGGTCATCACTGGCGCCGGGGGCGGCATCATGGCTGCCGCGCATGAAGGTGCAGGCCGCGATCACAGCCTCGGCTTCAACATCACCCTGCCCTTCGAGCAACATGCCAACCCCACCGTCGATGGCACCGGCAATCTGCTGCCATTCCACTTCTTCTTCACGCGAAAACTGTTTTTCGTCAAAGAAGCCGACGCACTGGTCTTATGCCCGGGCGGTTTCGGCACGCTGGATGAAGCACTGGAAGTGCTGACATTGATACAGACCGGCAAAAGCCCATTGGTACCAGTAGTGTTGCTGGATGCGCCGGGTGGCACATTCTGGCAAGGCGCGATGGATTTCATCCGCCAACAACTGGAGAGCAACCGCTACATTCTGCCGACCGACATGAAACTGATGCGACTGGTCTACAGCGTCGAAGAGGCAGTGGAGCAGATCAACCAGTTCTACAGTAACTTCCACTCCAGTCGCTGGCTCAAGCGCCAATTCGTGATTCGCATGCATCACAAGCTCAGCGATCAAGCGCTGGAACATATGCAAGAGGTCTTTGCCGATCTGTGCCTGAGCGACCAGTTTCATCAACACGCCTACAGCGGTGAGGAGCAGGATGAAGCGCAGTACAGCCATCTGGTGCGACTGGCCTTCGCCTTCAACGCCCGTACCCACGGGCGTCTGAGGGAGTTGATCGATTACATCAATCTGCCGGAAAACTGGGCCGACTCAAAACCGCAAACAGCGCAACGCAGCCGCGAGCCGTCAAAGGCAATTTGAAGGCAAAAAAAACGGCCCGCTATTTTCATAGCGGGCCGTTTTTATTGGATCGGTTTAATCGTCCATCCCTCGACCGCTGAACAAGCGGTTGATCATCTCCATCGAGAACCCCCGATACGCGAGGAACCGACCTTGCTTGGCCCGCTCTTTCGCATCAATCGGTAAATGCCCGGAGAACTTCCGACGCCAGGTGTCCTGAAGTTGTTCCTGCCAACTGATACCACTTTCGCGCAGGGCGAGTTCGATATCGGCACGTTGCAAGCCGCGCTGGCTCAGCTCCTCACGAATCCGCAGAGGGCCATAGCCGGAGCGGGCACGGTAGGAAACAAAGCTTTCAAGGTAACGGGCTTCGGAAAGCAGCCCCTCTTCCGTCAAACGGTCGAGGGCTGTTTCGATCATCTCCGCCTCGGCGCCGCGCTGACGCAGTTTACGCGTCAGCTCGACTCGACCGTGCTCGCGGCGTGCGAGCAGGTCCATGGCGGTTCGCCGCACCGCGACGAGTGTATCGAGTACGGCGGTGGTCATCGCTGCAATCAGATGTCAGCGTCGGCCAGGTCGTCTTCAGTCTCTTTGACTGCAGAAGCCTTGGAGTCGATCACTGCAGGAGTCAGCAGTTTGTCACGCAGTTGCTTCTCGAGCTTCGCGGCGATTTCCGGGTTGTCTGCCAGGAACTTGGCCGAGTTGGCCTTGCCCTGACCGATCTTGGTGCCTTCATAGGCATACCAGGCGCCAGACTTCTCGACGAAACCGTGCAGCACACCCAGATCGATCATCTCACCATTGAGGTAGATGCCTTTGCCGTAAAGAATCTGGAACTCGGCCTGACGGAATGGCGAAGCGACCTTGTTCTTCACAACCTTGACGCGGGTTTCGCTGCCGACCACTTCGTCACCTTCCTTCACCGCGCCGGTACGGCGGATGTCGAGACGAACCGAGGCGTAGAACTTCAGCGCGTTACCACCGGTGGTGGTTTCCGGGCTGCCGAACATCACGCCGATCTTCATGCGGATCTGGTTGATGAAGATCACCAGGCAATTGGCGTTCTTGATGTTACCGGTGATTTTACGCAGCGCCTGGGACATCAGACGGGCTTGCAGGCCCACGTGCATGTCACCCATTTCGCCTTCGATTTCGGCCTTCGGTACCAGTGCCGCCACGGAGTCGACGATGATCACGTCAACGGCGTTGGAGCGCACCAGCATGTCGGTGATTTCGAGCGCCTGTTCACCGGTGTCCGGCTGCGACACCAGCAGGTCGTCGACGTTGACGCCCAGCTTGCCGGCGTACTCAGGGTCGAGGGCGTGTTCGGCGTCGACGAATGCGCAGGTCGCGCCGGCTTTTTGAGCCTGGGCGATCACGGACAACGTCAGTGTGGTTTTACCGGAGGATTCAGGACCGTAGATTTCAACAATACGGCCTTTTGGCAGGCCGCCAATGCCGAGCGCGATGTCCAGACCCAGAGAGCCAGTGGAGATAGCCGGGATCGCCTGACGGTCCTGATCGCCCATACGCATCACGGCACCCTTGCCGAATTGACGTTCGATCTGACCCAGGGCCGCAGCCAAGGCTTTCTTCTTGTTGTCGTCCATTAAAGTCCTCACGTAATCAATAAGGCCTGACGGCCAACACCTGTATAAGTAGCCAGTATTATTCCACAGCGTTCGCGGATCGCCTACCCCTGATTTTCGATTTCTCGTGCCGCTAGTCGCAGGAGCCCCTCTAGCGCGGCCTTCACCGTTTGTCGGCGGACATCATCGCGGTTACCGGGGAAGTGCTGAACCTCGCTGGTGACTACCTCGCCAACACCCCACGCCAGCCACACCGTGCCGACCGGTTTGTTCGGTGAACCACCGTCCGGCCCGGCCACACCGCTGACCGCCACGGCAAATCGCGCCAGGCTTTTGTCCTGAGCACCACGCACCATCGCCTCGACCACCTCGCGACTGACTGCGCCCACCGTTCCGAACAACTCGGCCGGCACATTCAATTGCTGGGTTTTCTGCCGGTTGGAGTAGGTCACATAACCCGCCTCGAACCACGCCGAACTACCGGGAATCCGTGTGATCGCTTCGGCAATCCCGCCACCGGTGCACGACTCGGCGGTGCTGACGTGGGCATTGAGCAGTTGCAGACGTCGGCCGAGATCTGCGGCCAGTTGGGTGATCTCTTTCACGGCATGCTCCGGATCGTGTGGAATGCCTCCACCGTACACGAGCCGGTTGCGCTTTCAATACACAGACTCATTCAAAATGTGCAGGCGCCAGCGCTCTGACATAGTCCTGGCAGGCCTGCAGCGCAATCAATCCACGGTCGCCGGTGTCGGTGATGGCGATAATTCGTTGAGCATGCGCCGGGTCAAGTCGGGCGCGTACGGCTGCATGATCCACGCCGCCGGCGCCGGCGGTGGCTGGCACGTTGCAGCCTTTGGCAATGTCGCTGCCGTCGAGAAGGACTGACAGGCGCACATCAGCAGTGGCAAGACGATCGCGCAGGCGATCCTGATCACGTTGGGCATCGCTCAGCGCTCGATAGTGGGTTTGTTCACTGGTCGCCAACCGCTGCTCCAGCGCCAGGCGTTTATCCTGTTCGGCTTGTTGCGCGCTGGCGGCAGTCAAAGTCAGTTGATTGAGGGTTTCGCCGTTTAACCGGGCCTGCTCGGCCAGTTGCCGACCGTAGCGCCATTCCTGAAACTGCCAGGCCGCTGCAAACACACCAGCGGCCAACAACAGGATGCCGATCACTCGCCAGGGGATTGGCATAGCACCGCCCTCGCCCGCGCCCAGATTTCCAGGCGATCCTGCAAACCGTTCAACCCGCCGTTGATGCGCCGGGTAATGGTGTTGAACTGATCGCGATCAGCCAGTTCGTTCAAGCCGTTCTGTTCCCAGAACCATGCCGCAGACTCGGCGGCCCATTGTGGTTGCTCCAGTAACTCGGGCAAAAACAGCAGCCGCTCATCGCCGAACAGGCCAAGACTGCACTGGCGGTAATTCGAACGGCCAGTAATCTGGATCAACCCGCGCCCGCGATACTTTTGTCCGTCGCCGTCAGCCTCGGGAGTGTTGCCCAAACGCAAGGCCAACGTACCGGTGTCGTATTTGCTCAGGTATTGGTTGTTGCCCAACTCGCGCACGTAGCGCAATTGACCCGACTCGTGTCCGACTTGCGCGAGGAACGCCGCAATGCGTTTGGGCGAGTCGATGTAGCGGCGAGCCATGGCGCTGTTGAGTGCAGAAACAAAAACGCCCGCTTGGGTGCGGGCGTTGGGCATGATGTCGATCAGGTCTTTTTCAGTTATTTGCATAATGCTTGATCCTCCCTGGATATTGCCCTGATTGAATCATGGTTGGCGGCCAATGCCTGCCAGCCATTTATTTGCCAGAGTTTTCAGGGTGCTCTGCTCTACGGCCTCTCCAAGTGCTCCCCCGGGGGACTGCACTTGACCGCCCGATAAAAGCCACTCCTGATATTCAAGCCAGTCGCGATTGGTTGGATCGGGTGGGATGAACGCGAAATCCTCCGTGCGCAGCACACCGCAAGCGGTCAACTGATAGGTCATGAATTCTCTCCTAGATTTCCGCGTCTGCTGTCCATTCCAGTTGCAAGGTTTGCCCAGGGGCACTTCCTACAGGCGTGACAGTTGCGAATGAGATACTGCGATCTGTTACACCTTGCAATGTAGTGCCAGTGCACGCCTTGCTAATCGTTTGATTCCAGACTTGATTGCTGTTGTCAGCCGGGCAATACGCGGTCACGGTGGGCTGAACTCTTTTCTGCACCAGAAAACCGATGGTCATACCGTATTGCCCCATGTTGCCTGACGGTACTTGGGTGAACGTCGAAATACAGGTGTTGGTTCCGTTGTTTGCCTTGACCGGTATTCCGCTCGCAAAAGACTTTTCGTAGTAACGCTGACACAGCATCAGTTCTTCGACAATTGGTCGAACTTCGAAAGGCGTGGAAACAGGTCCCTCCTCCAGCTGCACAAGGGTCAGATCGACCGTCTGCAAAACATTCAAAGGCAGGTCGAAAGACAATGTCAGGCAATCGCTGGCCCCTTGCATTTTTCCGGAAATGGCAGGCACCTGAAACGTTGCTGTATATCGGCTCCACGTTGTACTTAGCTGAAAGACATCAACAACCCTCACAACAGCGGCCGATCCTCCCACACCGAATTGTTGAGCGATGGCGACTTGCAATGGCCGCGCGGCATCGGATCGCGCCCAGAACGTCAATGTTGCAGTCCTACCGGCGAGTGTTCTGACCGATTCGATACTTTGTGAAATCCTGTGAGTCGTTGCCCCTGCGCCTGCCGCAGTTTGTTGCCAGCGCAAGAAGCAGGCAGGTTCACCAGGAACCTCCCCTTGGCCGAGTGGAAACGTCTGGCGAGTGATGCTTACTCCGGCGTTGCCGTTCCAGTCGCAACGAAAACGGTCCGCCACATAACCACCGATATTGGGAGCCTGATTGCTCGCCCCACGTTGCCAGATTCGGAAGTCGCCATTAATGAGCAGATTCCTGCGATACACCTGCACAGGGAATTGTTGCATCGGGTCGGGTCTGGACAACTGCCGGATCGCTTGTGCCAATTGGTCAGTCTGCTGCTCATCCGGGCTCAACCCCGCTGCGGTAATCGCGCTGAGAATTTCCTGGGTGACACTGTTGCCCCAGCTCGCCGGGATCAATGATCCCGGTGTTCCAGCGATGGCATCTTCATCGACAAACTTGCCGTCAACCAAGCCTGAGCCGGGGACACTTTTTGGGTAATCCATGTATATCTATCCTTGATTGATGGGCGAAGCGCTCAGCCATTCGCCCGTAGCAAACCGTCAAGCCAGTCAGGTTCGACCGGGCGCGAGCGGGCATCCGGGAAGTCCGGCTGATTGGGCCAGTCGCGCAGTGCTTGCCGGTAGACCAGAAGCTCTTTGAACTCCTCGGTACGCAAGGTTGTGCCCTCGCCCATTTCCAGTTCTTCTGCATCGCGAAGGACTAGCCACTGAGTCAGCTCCAACGCCTTGCCGCGCCACATTCGTTCTTGCGCGTCACTGGACGGTTCCGCCAAAAAAAACCGCTCCGGTCGTCCCTCACTATTCAACGACAGAACCGTACCTTTCGGAGCATTCGATACCAGCCCGCAGTACTCACCTTCGCTGAGCGCAAACGCGTCGGAAGGAATACTCACTCCGTGTACATCCGAATGATAAAAACCAGAAGTTGCCGGCGAAAAATAATACATAGTCAGTACCCTATTCCTATGATTCGGGCGGAAATGGAAGAGTTGGAATAATCAGGACAGCGCACATTGATGCCCACTCTCCTACTTACTGTTGAAGTATCGTTCCACGTCAAGAAGGTTGCCGTTGAACCACCTTCATGGGTGGCAACCGCGAGAAACATCGCATTGGGAAATGCGAGTGGCCATAAATTCAGATCACCACAATTATTGTTGCCTGACTGACTGGCGCTGCCGTTAATCCACTGGATGATCAACCCTCCCATCCAAGAGGGAAAAACGATGTAGCCTGAAATGCCCAGATTTACCTTGAATCCAAGTCTAAGTTTTTTCGGAGTCACAATAGACGCGTCGCTGACGCCAGCATTGACCTCTGCCTGAGAAGCAACTTTTGCTATGCCTACGATGGACTCTGTCGCCTGTTGGATTTTCTTCGCAATGGATTGGACTACGCGCAACGGTGTCATTAACTTGGTGGTACTGGCACCAGACTCCGCGTCTTCTTGACTGGCCAGGCTTTCACTGTATTTCTTCGAGATCAGCGTATTAATTGCTGCTCTTAACTGAGTGTTATCAGCTTCGTCCGCGACTGCTCCGGAGGTTCTGATAACTTCAAGAATTTCCTGCGTAACGCTATTTCCCCAACTCGCCGGAATCAACGATCCCGGCCTACCACTCAGCGCGTCTTCATCGACAAACCGACCGTTTACAAGACCGGCACTGGGCACACTATTTGGGTAATCCATTAAATTTCTCCTGTTTTTTAAACAAGCCACTCTGGCCCTGAAGGCCGCCAATCTGCTGTCAACAAACGCGCATCGTTGCAGCCCCTCCACGCCATAGCCTTCAAGCTCTGACAGGCAGCCGAATACCGACAGCACCAAGCCGTCTACGAGGCTTTAATCAATTGAGTTGCGCTTATGAAATTGGTGAAACAACCTGTTCGGCAGGCGTCGCGGGCCATTCAATGACCAAGGGGTAATCCGGTTGCAGCTCGATCCGGGCCAGAGTAAGCGCGTAGCGTTTCCATATTTGCAGCGTGGCCAGGTGATCACTGCTCGCCTCGCCCAGTTCGTAAGCGTATTGCAATGGTGCGACACGAATGACCACTTCGCGCAGGCGGTTATCGCGCTCTAAGCCCGCCTGCGTTACCAATGCCGTACGTTGGGCGTCGACATCCGGCACCCAGTCATCGTCTTTCCAGAAGTAGAAAGTGTCGGGACGCGGCTTGACGGTCAGATAGTCAGGGATAGGCCCAAGCTCGCTCCAGTAAAGCGAGTTGCCATTGTCTTTGCGATAAACCAGCCGGTTGCGCAAGTCGATCAGTTGCAAAATTTGCCCATTGCGCCACACCCAAACATAACCGGGCTCAATGGTGGGCAGCAATTCAGTCAACTCGATTGCATTGCCGGGTATTTGAACGCCTATTCCGGGTGTGATCGGCAACTCGATCGGTCCGGTTATTTCTTGCGTCCCGTCATTTACTACGTAGTAATAGGGCATTGTTCATTTCCATTTGATGGTGCTCAGAAAACGAAAAACTCGCGTTAGATGAGCTTTATCCGGCCTGCATAGGCCATGTTGCGCGGACGGGTTTCGACACCACCGGTGCTTTCGGTAAACCCGAGGCTGATATTGGCCTGATTGAACAACGCGTCCGGTGCTGCGTTCTGAGCTGATACCAAAGGCACGCCCAGCAAGTCGCTTTTGAGTTCGTGTCGATGAGCACGGAACATGTCGACCTGCCAACTACCAACCGAGCGACCGACATCAACCCCACGCCCCTCATCGCACACTCTGATGAACTCACCTCGACCCTCCGGCCCGCGAAAGGTCAACATGCCGTCCCCGCTGGTCCAGCCCCCCTCGGCCCCTACCCTCGCGGCTTCAGTGGTCAGGGTGCCGGACTGCTGCGCGTGATCCCACAACCACGGCCAGTCGCTGCGACTGAATACCGCGCCGTTAAGCTGACCGTATCCTCCGGGGTTAAGCAGTGCCGTGGTCTCGAAGACAGCCCGGCCCAACGGTGTGCCATCGAAGCGTCCGATCGGCCACCAGTTGCCTGCGCCATCACTGCGTAGATGCCACCAGTCCCCCGAGCCCATCAGTACAAAAAAGGGATAACCGGCTGCGACAAGATGGGTATGAAATCTGATTTTGTCGGTGCCCGACGCGCGCACTGCCAGGCGCGATGTCGAGTTGTCGACCCGACGGACTATGACGTCGCGAACCCCCAGCGCAAGGTCCGCCGGCGGCAGGCTGATGGTGGTCGCACCACTGCTCGCATTGACGAGCACCAGTCCGAGCTCATTTGCCGCCAACGCTTTGGAAGTCGACACACTGGTCACTGACGTTGCCATAGGGCTGGCCAATGCCAACAGCACCTGCAAGGCTTTAAGCAACTGCCGGTTGTCACCTTCAGCAGGTGTTAGTCCTGCACCGATGACAACGTTGAGTACTTCCTCTGTGACCGCATTGCCCCATACCGCCGGAATCAACGATCCCGGCGTTCCCGCCACGGGGTTTTCATCGACGAAACGGCCATCGACCAGACCGACGCTGGGGACGCTTTTTGGATAATCCATAGCTGGTTTTCCTTTACCTGAAACATTGGTAGGCGATGCCGGCAACGCAGCATCCAGTCACTCGGCAGTCATCCAGGCAGGCTTTTTCGGTCGAGAGCGTTGCGTGGGAAATTTCTTCGCCTGGGGCCACTTGCGCAGCGCCTGCAGGTAGGTCAGCAGCGTCAAGTACTCAGCGTCGGACAGCGTGGTGGTCTTCATCAGTTCCACTTCGTCACGGTGACGATCGCGCAACCAGACAATCCGGTTGAACTCCTGATCGCGCCATGCTTTGGCTTGAGTCGACGTTTGCTCATCTGAAAGTGGTGTCGACGCGACCAGGATCGGCAGACCGTGATCGTCATGAGATCGCTCGGTACCCGCTTCAGGATTTGCGATTACCGACTCATAATGTGCCTCGTCAATTTCAACGGCATCGTCTGGAAGGCTGGTGTGATAACCCGACAAATAGGTGTTGCCGGTGGTACGGCTATAGAAACGTTTCATTTCAATTACCCACCCCTAGGACAGTGACAAAACCGGAGCCACCGGAATTGCTCAAGACTTGAACCTGGCTGGGATCAAAATAGGTCACCAAGGGCGGAGTGACGATATCGAAAAAGGGTGCGTTGCCGCTGTGCGAGTAACTTGCCCAGGTAGCGGCGCACTGGGTCTTGAAAGCCACCGGCCAGGGTTTTGCAACATAGGTTTTATCTGTAGCGATAGTGATCACGACCCACTGGATCATGAAGCCGCCCAGCCAGCTCGGAAAAGCGATATAGCCGTTCGCGCCAATGCTGTAGGAAACGCCAAACCAGAGCTTTTTCGGTGTGACGATGGTGGTGTCGTCAGTCCCCGCGTTGACCTGGCTTTGCGTCGCGATCCGCGCCCAGCCAAAAACCGTTTCAGTGGCTTGAACCACTTTCTTTTCGATCGCTTGAAACACCCGCTGCGGCGTCATCAGGCGGCTACTGCTGGTGCCCGCCTCTGCTTCATCCTTGCTTGCCAGAGAATCACTTTTGTTCTTTTCGACAATTGCCGAAATTGCCGCTCTGAGCTGCGTGCTGTCGTTCTCCTCGGGTACGAGTCCGGCAGCCGTGATCGCATTGATGATTTCATCGGTGACGCTGTTACCCCATCGCGCCGGAATCAACGAGCCCGGTGTCCCCATCAAAGGGTTTTCATCAACAAATTTGCCGTTCACCAGCCCGGAACTGGGCACGCTCTTCGGATAATCCATCCCCTCATTCCTCCCTAGTCATAATTGATGTGCACCTTGGTATGCGCCGGCGCACTGCGATGAATCAAGCACTCCAGCGCCGAGCCGGGATTGACGCCGAAGCGCTCGCCCCAATAACTCGCGCCGTAACGCCGGCCAAGCAGCAAGCGCCCGCCAGTATTGAGCGTCCACATGAACTGCGCCTCCCACGTGCCCCAATGCGCCGAGCCGAAACGCGAGCGGCCCATACGCGGGGCTTCGAGTTCGGTGATGGTCGCGTTGGGGTAACCCTGGCTTTTGGCGATGTCGATGTAGTAACCGACGGCTTGGCTGCCGACCGCGAGCAGGCGTCGGCGTACGGCGAGGCGACGGTCGTCGAACAGCGGTGTGGCGCCAAGGCACGGGTCGGGCAGGTTCATCACCTGTTCCCAATCCGGCACCAGTTCGCTGACGCCGGCCGGGTCCATTTCGTTGAGCAGGTCGGCGGCGCGGGCATCGAGGCGGGCCAGTTCGACGGCGACGCCTTGCAGAACTTCTTCCAGTTCCGGCACGCGCTCCGGGTCCCACGCCGGGCCGCTGGGCAGCAAGGCGCGCAATTGCGCCTGATATTGCGCGGCGGTTCTTATGCCCCCCATACGCAACCTCCGAAGGTCAGCAGTTCGCTTTGCCCGGCGGGCACGTCAGCGGCTGGCGCGGTCAGCGTGTGATCGTACTCACCACCAGCGCTGCTAATGGCTTCGCGGATATGACTGATCAGCAACGGCACACCCAGATCGGCTTCGCGGTTGTGCAGGTCGCGCAGTTGCGCCTCAACCGCAGCGCGCACGGCGCTGGTGTCCGGGTTGACGCTCTTGAAGCGATACACCACCGGCACCTGAATCGGCCGCTGCACGTGCACTTCCGCGGTCACCGGACGCAGCGGTTCGATGTACGCCTGAACCTCCGCCAATTGCTCATCGTTGGGCACCGGTTGCGGGTCTTCATCACGCATGATGAACACCGTCACCGTGCCCGGCCCGAGCAGGCCGCCACGACACCAGGCGCGGGTCACACCCGGCACTTCCAGCGCCCAGGTCTCGTAGTCACTGGCCGAGCCGCCATGGGGAATCACGCGGTAGGAACGAATCACCCGCGAGCGCAGCGACTCCAGACTTTCCCGCGCCACGCCGCCGCTGAGTCCCGGCGCCAGCACGACAAAGCTGTTGCCGACCACACCGGCAATCGGCTGCACCGGTGTCAGCGCCAGCCCGGCGTCGGCATTGCCGAGGCTGCCGGCATCCAGAGCGGCGATGGTGGTGGTGTTGCTGCCATTAGCCGTGGTGCGTGCGGCGGTGACTTTGTAGGTGCGGCCGTCATTGGTTTGCAGCAGCGTATCGGCGTCCAGCACCGCGCCTGCAGTAGCGGTAAAACTGACGCTGCCGGTGGCCACTTGCGCGGGTTTGCGCGGTTGATTCAGACGTAGAGCGGCAATGCGTTCCAGGGTCGACTCATCGGCTTTATCGGGCAGGATCTGCTCGGCAATCCAGTCGAGATAACCGTACAAACCATAAGCTGCGCCACCGAGGGTACGGGCCAGCACTTGCGCATCGGACTGGCGCAGCGAATCGCCGGCCAGGTCGCTTTGGGTGCGTTTGATCAGCACCGGCAGCGAAGGGGTTTCAAACGGCATAGATCACCTGCCAACTGTTATCGGGGTTGATGTCCAGACGTTCGCCGTCGGCCAGGGTCAGGACCGTGCGCAGGTTCAGGCGCTGGGCGTCGAGGCGTTCGCTGATGATGTCGATGGCGCTGCAATGGCCGTCGTCGATCAGCCATTGCAAGGCTTCGCGGGCATAGAACTCGGCGTCCATCTGCGTTTGTCGGGTCAGTTTCACCCGGCGCAGCAGCCATAGCCGCGAGCCGATGCGATCGTCGGCAACGGTGGGAAAGGTGTCGCCCCACCAACCGAAGCGCTCTTCGTCGTCGAGGGCGTCGTCATCGGCGGCACGGCGCCAGGTGAACAGGCTGATGAGCACGGCGCGGGTCAGTGCGGCGTGGAGGTTTTGGCTGATCAGCATCACTTGCCTCCTGCCGGCGCGCCGGTCTGGCCGCTGCCGGCCTGTACGCCGACGTGCACATGTTTGATCTGGCTGATGCCACCGGCGAGCTGATCGCCGCTGGAAACGATCTTGCCGGTCTGGTTGATCACCGGCGTGTCGAAGTTCACCGCGCTGCTGGCGCGGATGTTCAGCGTGGCGGTTTCGATGTCGATGATCCGCCCACGCTTGAAGTGAATCTTGTCGCCCTCATCGGTGTAGATCGCCACTTCACCTGCGGCCAGCGCTTGCAGACGATAGCGGCGGTCGGCGATGACCAGAGCGATGGCGTGGGAACGGTCGCCGCCGATGAAGGTGACGACACCTTCGGCACCGGCCAGCGGGTGGCTGGTGAAGCCGTAAGGTTCGAAGTGCTCCATGTCGTCGTTCACTTCGCCGGCGGTGAGGCGCATTTGCAGCGATTGCAACTTGGATGCCGAATTGGCGAGCACGACAGTGCCGCGCGCCAGCAGGCGTGTCAGTAGGCTCATGCTTGGTTCCTGTAAGAAACGGGCCGACGTCAAAAGATCGCAGCCTTCGGCAGCTCCTACATGAGATCGGCGTACACCTGTAGGAGCTGCCGAAGGCTGCGATCTTTTCAGGGCCTATGTGGTTTTTTTCGGGGGGCTGGGATTGGCATCGAAGGTATGCGGCGGCGCCACTTGCAGCGTGGTCACCGAGCCTTGTGCCGACAGCGAATAAGTGACCTTGGAGATCAGCATGTCGCCATCGAACCCAAGCACCGGATCCGTGACTTTGACCAGCGTGTTGTGCCGCCAAAGATCACCGTTGGCCTGGCGCCAGCCCTGCACCCGATACGTGGTGGTCTGCGCCCGCCCCATACGGGTGGCGCACTCCCACTGGGCGCGTTGCTGGGCCAGTTCGAACGTCAGCGCGGTGCCCTCGTTGATGATGGTGGTGCGTCGACGTTTGAAGCTCAGATCGGTCGCGCTGGATTCAACCTCGCTGACCGCCGCCCCGCTCTTCTTGTCCGAACCTTTCTGCTGGCCGATCACCCGGTATTCGGAGAACACCTGGCTCTGATCCATGGGGGCGTTGGCCGACAGGATATTCTTGCCCAGCTCCAGCGCATCACTGGCCCGCCCACCGCTGCCAGGCTTGGCCAGCACCAGCCGGCCCTGCTCGTCATCGGTGGAAAACACCCGGAACAGCGAGAGTAACCGGTCGATCGACTGGAACACCGTTTCACCCGGCACGATGGTGTGCTTGGCGAGCCGCGCGGTTTCGGGAATTTCATTGACCACCATCAGCCCGTACTCCATCGCCAGCGCCTGCACGATGCTCAACAGCGGTTGCTCCTGCCACTGGTTCGGCTGGTTTCTGGCGGCGCAATCGACCAGATCCTGGGTCTTGGAACTGCCCTCGATGCTCAGGCTGACCTGGCGTCCGTCATAGCTGATCGGCGCCTTGAACACGTAGCCGGTGAGCACCAGGTCCTGGCCGATTTTCACTTCGCAGGGGTCACCCGGCTTGATCCGCTGGTCCACCGTCTGCCCCGGCCACTGCCAGGTGATGTCGAGTTTGAAGGTGCGAAACTGACGCTCCAGATCGGCCGTGATCTCCACGCTTTTCCAGCCGCCGTATTCCATGTTGTTGACGGTCAATGTGACGCGGTTATCCATCTCGCTCATGGTTCACTCCCTAGACACTTTCACGTCGTTGGGTGAAAAGCCCGGATGGTTCATCGCGTTACTCTGAGTCACTTGAGTCACCCGTGTCGCATCGGCAAATTGCTTGTAGGCCACAACCAGCGCCGGCAAGCTTTCCTGGAACGATTTGGTGACCTGGCGCACACCGGATGACGCCACTGCCTTGAGATGCGCCAGCAACGCTTCCTTGACATCGTTGATTGCCTGGTGGTGCTTGGGATCGGCCTTGTCCAGCATCGGGTCAATGGCCACCCCGACCGCCTTCTGCAGTGCTTTCATTTCGTCGGTCACCGGTACTTCCGGACGGGTCACGGGTTGATCCGCCTGCTGCGCCACCGAAGGTGTCGACGACAGTTTCACTGCGGGGGTCGCCACTGGCATCGACGCCACCCACTGCGCCACTTTGACCAGCATCGTGTCCTGCACCAGATCGGCCATGGCCTGCGCCGCGGCGTTGGTGTCCTTGCCGGTGGTGATCTTCGGCGCATCCGCCTTGCGGATTGCTTCGAGTTGTTGCGACACGTCGGCAATCACGCCACGGTAGCCCTCCTTCGCAAACTCCTTGAGCTCCTTGATATCGCCGAGCAGGCCTTTGAACTCCGCCGCCACTTCCTTGGGCAACTCCTTCACTGCCTTGACCAGTTCGGTGATCTGCCGGTACTGCTCGATCAGCGGTTTGAGCTGCTCCTTGATCACCTCATAAACCCCGGTCAGGCTGTTGCGCAGATTGGCGATGCCGATCCGCGCAGCCTTGATCAGCGTCATCGCCTGTTCGAAGCGTGCCACCGCCGAACCCAACAGCGTGTCGGCTTTGGCCAGCAACACTTTCTGTGTGCTGACGGTAGCGGTCGGAAACGGCAACGGTTGGTCTGGATAGAACTTCAGGGTAAAGGTCACCAACCCGCCGTCCTGGCGGGTGTGGGTCATGTCGCATTCACCGACCTTGACTTGCAGGCGCCCGAGCCACGGATGCACCAGTTCACCATTGCCCGCCTCCAACGCCTTGAGCAACTTGTCGCGCTGCTCCAGGCAATCGGCGCCGATGATGAATGCGGTGACGTCGTGAATCCTGGCCTGTTGGCCGAGATCTTCGAAATACGGCAGGTCGCGTTGCGGATACTCGTGCAACTGACCTTTGCGACCGACCGGGGTTTTCGCCTGATCGATCCAGAAGCCGACACCGCGAAAGGATGCCGGCAACAAACGGTCACGCCAGTTCATTGGAACCTCCTGCCGACAGCGAGCGATAGCCAATGCGCGAAGACAGCGCCAGGCCCGGTTGATTGCTTTGCGGTTGATCGGTACGCAACCCGGCCGGCGCATTTTCGAAGCGCACGGTCAAGCCGCCTTCGAGTTGCGTGCGGTTGTTGGCTGCGCTTTGTTGAATCAGTGCGCCGGAGCTTTGCGGCAGTGAGACGCTCTGCAATGCACCGTTACCCGCTGCTTGCGGCGTTGCTCCGAAGAACGCCGGCGCCAGCTCTCCTTTGCCTTCGCCATTGGTCTGGCGTTGCGCTTCGGTGAACGTTTCAACCTTGCCGGTAACCTTGGCGATCAGTCCGGCAAAGCCGCCGTCGAACAGCTCTTTGATCGGCGCAATAACGCTTTGCAGCTTTTGCCACAACTCGCCGAACCACTCGGTGATCGGCCCCCAGTTCTTGATGATCTGCCCCAACGGGGTCCATTCGAACATGCTGTGCAAAAACTCCAGCACCGGCGCGGCCAACGCCTGCACCACGCCCCACAGCGCCGAAAACACTTCGCTGATCGGTTGCCAGTACATCGCGATCTGTTCCAGCGGCGACCATTCGAACAAGCTCTGGAAGAAGCTTTTGATCTGCTGCGCCGAAGCTTGCAGCGCGGCCCAGATCGGTTCGAAGAACGTGACGATGCTGCCCCAGTTGTTGACGATCATGCCCAGCGGGGAGTAATCGAACAACGTGCCGAAGAAGTCCTTGGTGGCTTGTGCCGCCGGTTGCAATGCCGTCCAGATCGAGGCAAAGAATCCGGTGATCGCCCCCCAGTTGTTGATGATCATCCCCAACGGCGTCCAGTCGAACAGACCTTTGAGGAACGCCATCACCGGCACACTCAAGGCCTTGAGCAAGTCCCAGATCGCCGAAAACAGACCGGTCAGCGGCGCCCAGTTTTCCAGGATCATGCCGGCGGGCGTCCAGGAGAACACCGATTTGAAGAAGTCGATCACTGGCGCGGTGACGGTTTTGACCTTGGCCCAGATGCCCGAGAAGAATTCCGCGATCGGTGACCACAGCGCCGCCAGTGCATCCAGCGGTCGCCAGTCAAGGATCGAGCGCAACGTCGCCATCGCACTCACACCGATGTTTTTCACGCCCTCCCACATGCCCTTGAAGAAAGCGCTGATCGGCGTCCAGTTGGCATAAATCAAACCGGCCGCCACCGCGATGCCCATCGCGATCAACATGATCGGATTGGTCTTGAGCACCATGCTCATCACGTCCATCACCTGGGTCATACCGGTGACGGCGGTTTGCATCGCCGAGAAGGCAATCGCCCCCGCCGCCAAGCCCTCGACCAGTTTCGGGTTGTCGGCGAGCAGGCTGCCGACCTGGGTCAGCATCGGTTCCAGGCCGACCACCAACGCCCCCACCGCCGGCACCAGTGCCGCGTCCACGGCTGCGGAAACCTTTTCCATCGACGCACTGAACACGTTCATGTTCTGTGCGGCGGCTTTCGGCGTGGCGGGTAAATCGACGGTTTTTGCCGTATCGCTGACGTCGGTCAATTTGCCCTGAAACGCCGCCGCCGATTTGATCCCGTCCACGAACGGCGTGATCACGCTGCCGCCCTTGAACAGTCCGCTGATGTCCAGTTTGTCGAGGCCGACCTGCTCGAGATTTTTCTTGAAACTGCCGACCTTGGCCTGAAGGGCGCCGAGCTTGGGCGATAGCTCATCGATGCCCGTGATCAGCACCGGAGTTTTTACTTTCGTTTCTTCGTCTGCCATCACTGCACCTGCTGCATCGCATTGATCCGTTGCGCGTGCTCCAGCGATTCGCGGAGCACATCCAGTGGCCTGGCCATCATCTGTTCGGGGTCAACCTTCCAGAACCAGGCCAGGTCATAGGCGACGGCGATCAGGTCGGTGATGGCGCCGACGCCGCACTCATGAAAAAACTCGCAACGGCCCAGCTCAGCGCATTGAGGTCAGCCAGATCCAGCTGGTTGACCGACGACGGCGGAATGCCGGCGCACACGGCGATGTATTTGGCCGCCACGTCCATGTCGAGGCTGACTTCTTCGCTCTTGTCGATCTTGTACGGCAGCGCCTTGATCGCTCGCACTTCCTGCACCGTCGGACGGCGCAGGACGAGTTCGGTCAGGGGCTCGCCGTGAGCTTCGATCGCAACCTGAAGCTTCACGGCGCCGCTCATTGCCAGGTCCCCTTGATGCCTTCGAATTTCAGCTCGATGGTGGCGTCATCGCCCTTGGAAACTGGCTCTTCAACCAGATAAGCGCCGGCCAGCACGTAGACTTTGCCGTTGCTGAATTCACAGGTGACGGTGATGTCGGTGCCTTCGATCAGCTTCTTCAGCGGGAAATCGGCGGTGTGCAGCGCGGTCACTTTGAACGACGGCGCAATATCGGTTTCCTTGTAGAAACCGGGTACGACGGTTTCGCGTTTGACCGCCATCAGCGGGGCTTCGCAGCCGCCATTGATGGTCAGTTGTGCGCCGTCGACTTTGACGTAGCAGGTGCCTGCAATCAGTTGACCCATGGTGTTACTCCCTTGCATAAAAAAGCCCACGCGAGGTGGGCTGAAAACTTGCCGTCAAACGCGCTGATCAAGCCGCGTCGTCGTACTGCAGACGGAATTGGTTGAGCAGTGCGAACACGCGCAGACCGTTGATGTAATCCGGCGGGAACAGCACGTTCACGCGGCTCGGGTCCTGCACGTCACGCTCGACGATCAGGTGCTCGGCGAACAGCTCGGCGTTCTCCACGTGGCCTTCCAGTTCGAGCTTGGCGTACTGCGCGATCAGCTCACCGCGAATGGTCGCTGGCGTCACGATCGGCTGGCCGGCGCCGAAGCGGGTGCCGTCGGAAGCCAGTTTGTGCCGGCCGTACTTGCTGGTGATCACGCTTTGCAGACGACGCACGATGAACGCCGACTGGTGCATGGTTTCGCTGTCCAGATAGGAGTTGTCGGCCTGGCCGTAAGCATTTTTCTGGTAAGTAGTGATCGAGCGCTGGATGCGCACGTAACCGCCCTCGTAGTACGCGGTGGCGATGCCGTAGTTGAGCAGCGACTGACGCTCGGTCAGGGTGAAGCGTTCGCTGGCCGGTGCCGGGTCAACACCCGGCAGGCTGCCGCTCTGGGTTGGACGGCTGGCGTCGGCGGAGATGAACACCGCGGTGCGTGCAGCCAATGCAGCGGCTTGTACCCAGAACGGTTGTGGAACGCCCGGCTCCAGCGCCTGAATGGTCATGTGCTGGTCATTGCGTGCCTGACCTGCAGCGACCAGCGTACCGACGGTGCCGCGTTTGGCGCTATAGACATGACCGAACAGTTGCTTGGCCCACGACCAGCGACCGGTGCTGTCATCCATGACCGCTTGCCAAGTGTTGAGCGTCGACAGATCGGACCATGGCAGCGCGATGAATTCGAACGGCTCGTCACCCAGCGCGGCGATAGCCGCGACCTGATCCGGAACACCGGCGCCGCCGGTCATGGCGGTGATTGCAGTGGTCAGGCCGGCCGGAGTTTCTTCGCCGTTGCTCTTGCCCAGGCGGTTGAATTGCAGGCTGATGTCGTTGCCGCTGTCGCCAGTCCATTTGGCGTTCAGAGTGACCACACCTTCGGCAGCGGCAGCGCTGACCGGCAGGTCGGCGGTGGCGTTGATTTTCTGCGCCAAGGCGGTGGCTGCTTGCGCAGCAGTGGCACCGTTGACCACGGTGGCTTGCACACGCACGCCGCCGACATACAGATTGAGCACGCCTGCCTGAGTGGCGGTGCCGGTCAAAGTCAGCACGCCTTTGGCGATGGCGCCTTCAGCGTTGTGCAGCGGCAGGCACCAGATCTCACCGATCGGGTCGGCCTTGCGGAAGGTCTCGTACATCGAGGCGAGCATCGAGCCCTGACCGCCGATGCTCTTGGCCAGCGCGGTGCTGGAGACCAGCACCAGTTTGCCGACTTCGGTCGGGGCGATGTTGTCGTTGACCTGAGCGACGATCAAACGACGCAGGGTCGAGCTCGCGCTATTGGCAGCCGAGTTGTCCATTTCGGCATAGAACAGCGGTACACGAATGTCCGCGGGGATGTTGCTGAATCCGATCGCCATTATTTGGCTCCCTTTTGTTTGGCTGGTGCGGTTTTGAGGGTGATATCGCCGTCGGCCAGACGTCGGCGCCACCAGGCGCTGTCCAGCACTTCACGGCCTTCCAGCGGCAGCAGATCGCCCGCCTCCGGGTCAGGTACAACGCGGCCTTCGGCCGGCAGTACGGTGATGCGATTGCTCATGGGGTTACGTCTCCAGAGAAAGTCATTTCCACGCGCCCATCGGGGCCCGGGCGTTTCAGGTTGGGGTCGGCCGGATCGATCGCATCGACCCGCACGGTGGCCCCGGTAAAGGACGACAAACCGTCCAGTTCGCGTTCGTGCCAACTCTCCGCAGGCTGACTCGGCAGATTGCGGCCGAGCTGGAACTCGGCAAAAAAGCGCAGCCGGTAGAAGGCGCGGCTGCTGTTGATCGAGACCATTTCGCCGCCGTCGTAAACGATGGTGCTGTAGTCTTTTTCCGGCTTGAACCCCACCAATGCGCGCCACAGTTCGGCACGCAGGTCGTGCAACAGATCCAGCGCTTTTGTGGCGTCCGTGGCGTCAAGCACCAGGACGATTTCGAAGCGCTCGCGGATCGGTTGGGCGATGAGGTTTTGTGTGGTGCTGTTGCTGGCCAGATCGGCGATTGGCAGCACGTGGGCCGAAGGTGTTGGCAGATCCGGGTTGCCTTGCAGCAAGGCCAGATCGAGGCCCACCGAAATGTGATTGGCAAGGCTTGGGCATTGCCCACGCAGTTGCGTGAGGATCGGGGTGATCTTCATGGGGATACTCCAGAATGAATGCGATCTGCAGCGCACTGCAAAACCTGTGGGAGCGACGGTGCGACGATTCGACTTGCTCGCGAAAGCGGTGTTTCAGTCGATGACTCTTTTGAATGTCAGATTGCATTCGCGAGCAAGCTCGCTCCCACAGGGATCTTCAAGGCTGTGAGATTGAGGAATCAGTCTTTGGCCTCGGCTTTGGGGTCGAGGCACGATGCATCGATCAGGCAGCGATAGCTGTTCTCGCGATTGCCGCTGGCGGTGACCTTGTCGATCGACCAGCGTCCACGCATGAAATCCGGCCAGGTGTCATCGAGCAGTACCAGGCCTTCAGCGGCCAGTCGCGGATCGCCGGGGCAGGTGATCTTTACCTTGAACTTTTGCCGGAGCATTTTGCGTACTTCGCCCTCGCCGACGGCGATGGCATCCGCTTCGTTGGGTTGCTTCTGGCGGATGGTCTTGAACGGCGCAAGTCCCGTTTCGACCCAATGCAAAACGCCTGTCACAGCATCGACAAAACAGGTCTTGCAGCCCTTGGCCTGTTCGCGGGCGGCCTCTTCCAGCGTGGCGCTGATGAAGGCGTGATCGCCGGGACGATTGTCGTGGGTGACCGACAACGTCACATCCTGCAGTTTCTGCCCCGAGATTGACTTGATCTGACCGGGCCGCGCCAGCACATACGCATCGCCATAAGGTTTGGCGACCAGGTTGTACTTCTTTGCCAGCCGCGTCAGAAAGCCCATGTCGGTTTCATTGGATTGGTCGACGTGGGCGATCTTGATCATCGACACGTCCGCAGCAACACGCGATGAAAAACCGTGTTGCGACACCAGCTTGCCAAACAGTTGACCGAGCGTCGTCGGTCCATGACTGGCGGTGCGGCGCTGCTTGAAGCCGGTCTCGTCATCCTTGCTGAAAGGCGCTGCAGTAGCCACCAGGGTCAGGCGAAACGGAAACAGCGTCGGCGTCAGGCGAGTGACTTTGAACTGGCCCTTGTCGACCATCTCGTTCATTTCCAGGTAGCCCACCAGCAGGCCGATTTTGCCACCGAGGTTCGGCAGCCCTTCGAGGCCTTCCAGATCAATGGTCAGGGTCAGTTGATCCGACTCGATACCGGCAGCATCGATGTGTTCCCAACTGATCAGACGCTGGTTGAGCAGATCCGCGTTTGCGCCATAGATCTGAACGACCGGGGTAAAACCCAGTGCCATACAACCTCCTTAATCCCAGGCCGTAAGCGCTTTGATCGCGGCGGGTTTGCTGTCGAGTTCAGGCAGCACGACCCAGATACCCGCAGGCAGGACCGGACCGTGCTCGGCCAGAGTCGGGTTGAGTGTCCACAGGGCTTCTTCAGCGGCATCGTCGCTGCGCCCGGTTTCGCGGTAGAGCAGCAGATTCACCGAATCACCGGCCACGCTTCGAACCTTACGCATTGTTGAACTCCGCCAATTCAATGACCCACTCGATCACCATCGCCGTACCATCATCGATGATCTGGGTCTGGGTTTCCTGAACGCTGTTGATCCGCCACAGCCCCCAATTGCGACCAATGCCGTCAATCAATGGCAGCGGTATGCGCAGTGCCTGCAAGGCACGTAATTCATCGAGCCGATCCATGGCCACGGCGTACATCGACTTTCCGGTGATGGTCAGGGTTTCCGCCTTCTGCCCGGTCTGGCTGGATTTCGGTTTGCTGGTGAGGATCTGTATTTCGGTCCAGCCGCCATCGGACTTTCGCAACAACTGGTGGTACGCAAATTGACGCGAGAGGCCGAAGATGAAACTGCCCAGTGCCATTTGTTGTTTCATCAGGCGACTCCATCGGTCAGGGCTGCGTCACGGCGGGTGGCGAGTGGGTTGGTACTCATCGAAGAAATGAACTGAGTGTTGAAATGGTTTTGCATGACTTGCGAAATCACCGCGCCGACTTTTTCCGAGCTGGCTATTTCGCTGCCGCTGATCTGAATCGACGGTGCATAGGTGATCTGCTGGTTTTGCGTCTGAGCGTTGCTCAAGTCCTTGGCCACTTGCGCGGGAGGCGCGAGTTTGTCCTCGGCAGGCTTGCCCCATTGTTCACCGACGTAAGAACCGAGCATTGCGCCCAGAGTCCCACCGATGAATGTCCCAATACCGGGCGCAATGAACGTGCCGATCGTGGCACCGATAGCAGTACCTGCCAGTTCGCCGGCAGCACCTTTGACCGCTTGGTCATCGCCTTCGCGCCAGCCTTTCAATCCGCTATAGGCCGCGTGGGCAAGGGCCAGTGGCGCTCCCAGTTTTACCGCAGGCAGCGCTTGGGCGATTTTGGGCATGACCTTTGCGCCGACGCTCTCGACCAAGGGCATAAGCTTGGCAACTGGCCCTTTGAGTCGGGATGTCATCTCGCTGTTGCCCAGGCGATCGGCGAACAGTTTGAAACCCATTTTGATGTCATCGAACAGAGGCGCGACCTTAGCCGTGATACCCCCCAAACGACTGCCCCCAGTGGCGCGCGGAACTGTCGTGCGCGCCGATGTTCTGGTCTGCGGGCGTCGACCCGATCGTTTGTTTTTCCGCCCGCCATCAGAGACATCGTCACCGACGATGGCATCAGCAATATCGGCAGGTAATCGCGTCGTCGCCAGACGTAACAGCTTCGCGGAAACGGTGTCGAGAACTGAGGCAACGCCGGTTTTCAGCGCCCCTCCCACAAAAGGAAGAGCAGCCGCACCAAGCAGAACCAGTCCTGCAGTAAGCGCCGGGAAAGCCTCCGCCGCAGTACTCACGCCATTGGCCAGCGCGGTGAGCACCACTGCGGCACCATCGGCCAACGGCGCCAATGCCGTGCCGAATGCGGTGGTCAGCCGGGTCAGACTCGCATCCAGCGCATTCCAACGTCCTTGCGACGTATTGCCAAATGCCTCGGCGGATTTTGCGGCTGCACCCGAATCGGCGCCAAGTTCCGACGTCGCGTATTGACGCTTGTCGGCCACTTGAGAGAATGCGTTTTTTACATCCTCTGGTTTCTTCAGCAGTTCAAGAACCCTGACGTCGTTTTCGCCAAACAGCGTCTTCGTCAGTGCTGCCCGTTCTTGCAGCGGTTGTTTATTGAGTGCAGCAAGCACCGAGTTGATGGCAGCGGGAGCGTCCTTGCGCATCTCTCCTGCCAACGATTCGGGATTCAACCCTAACTGGCTCAGAGCCGTACGTTGTTCCGTCGATGCATCTGCGCCCTTCGCCAGCACCGAAGCAATGCCCTTCAACGCGGCGCTGGCGCCCTCCTTGTCCGCGCCACTGTTAAGCAGTGCCGCCGCAAACGCGGCCACCTGTTCGGGGGCCATGCCGGCAGTGATCGCGGTCTCGCCGGAGCGTTGCACGACCGAACCGATGTCGGCGGCCTTGGCATCCAGGCCACTGTTGCCGAGATAGCTCGTCGCATCGGCCAGATCCTGGCTCTGATAGCGATCCAGCTTCAGCGACGAACGCCAGGCCGCCAACATCTCGCCAGCCGCTTTGACGTCCATCCTGAACGCCGATGCGTTGATCGCGGCATCACGGGAGAACCACTTCAGCTCGTTCGCCCGTTGGTCACCCTTGGCTCCATCGGCAATACCGGATCGTGCTCCGGCGACTTGAACCTGCAATAGGTCAGCGTTGCTTGCACCACTGGCCGCCACCTGTTTCTCGCTGGCGAGTTCCAAAGTGCTTTGTGAATGCGTTTGCAACTGGTCGTTGCTCATCTTGAGCAACTGATTGAGTTCAACCAACGCAGTCTCGTTGGCCATCGCCGGTTGCATCAGCTTCGGCGGCGGACGCTGCTCGATCTCGGCCTTGAGTTTTGACTTTGGTTCACTCGTGGCGGGGGCGGCGGCGCCAGCCTTGAACAACGACTGCTGGCTGGCCAGTAGCTCCCGCAGCTTGATCTGTTCCTGGGTCAGCAAACGAATATCCACGCTTGCCAACGCTAGCGTCAGATTCAAATCCTGCAGCGGTTTGCCGAGGTTGTCGGGCAGCGTAAATCCGCCCGTTGTATTGACGCTCTCACCGGCGTATGTGAGCGCATATCTGTTCTCTGCCATTGCCGCTCTACTCCTGTTTCACGCCAAGGCGAGTGATCGCTATGTCGTAGCGGCGCAACGCCTTTGCGGCGTCCCATTCGAGAATTTCCGCTTCACTTACCGGGTAAATGAGCGGGACGATATCGAGGATTACTTCGATGTCGCGTTCCGAAAGTAGGCCGCCGGCTGGTTTAAAAAATCGTCGATGCGCACCTGCAATTGCGTCCAGTCCGGGACGCTCATCAGGGCCAGATCGGGGATCATCAGGCCGGTGCAATGGGCAGTGATGAACTCGGCGCGTTCCTTGGCCGTTTTCAGTTTCTTCATCACTTTGGTCGCGCGCAGTGCAGGCATTTCCAGTGACAGCGAGGTCACGGTGCGGCCGGTCACGGCGAGCGGTTGCAGCAGTTGCACTTCGTCGGGATCGGCGGACTTTTGCGCGTCTTCGACCTGGTCGAGAAAGTACGACGCAGGGCGTGTCGACATCTCGTGCACGTACTGGGCGATGCTGACGTAATCCGGACGCTTGAGCTGGTCGAGTTCCTTGACCGACAGGCCGGTGGCGAGCAGTGCCAGTTCGAAGAACTGATCGTCTTCATCATCGCCGGCGCGCTCCAGCGCTTCTTTTTGCGCGGCGTAGAACAGCGGCTTGAGCTGGATCGTTTCGATCTGCGAACCGTCGTCGCCGGTGATCGGTGACAGCAGGTCATGCTGGGGTGGCATCCACGACATGTATGAATTCCTTGGTGATTCGTTTAGATCCAATGTGGGAGCGAGCTTGCTCGCGAAGGCGTCGGGTCAGTCAACCTTGATGTTGAACATCAGACCGCTTTCGCGAGCAAGCTCGCTCCCACAGGGTTTTGTGATTGCCTGTAAGCCGTGAGTTACGGCATCAGCACCGCACGCCGGGCATCACCAAGGATGTCGACGCCGTTGAGCACGAACTTCTGGGTGCGCACGTCGATATCGATCACCGGCACGCCGTTTTCCAGGCGGTTGTAGGTGCGGCAGGACAGCTCCAGATTGGTCTTGGGTTTTTCACCCATTTTCACGGCGGTTTCTTCGAGGGATTTCAGCTTGCCGCCGACGGTGTGATAGGTGAACCAGGTGTTGCCATCCTGATCCTGACCGGCTTCACGCACGTTCAGCAGGATGTCGTCGCCCAGCTTCACGCCGAGTGCGAGCATGACTTCAGCGCCGAGGCCTTGCAGGGTCAGCTTGGCGTTGAGCGCTTTGCCGCCCTTGGCCATTTCCTCGACGATGAAGCGGCCGCCACGCATTTCTTCCACGTCGAATTCGATCTTCGGCGGGGTGAATTCTTCAACGGTCGCCGACAGCGGCAGGCCTTGCAGGGTGGCCGCGATGGCCTGTCTTACGCGGTTGGTAAACATTAGAGAACGTCCTCCAGGAACTGCTCGATGATTTCATCGCGGGCGTTGAGTTGATAAACCATGTGTTCGTTCGGCGCGTAGCGGCCGTAGTCGATAACCACGTACCAGGTGCCGTTCTTGTACTTCTCGACGCTGTTGAGTTCCGGGTGCAGATAAACGCTGCCGCCAGGAATGGTTTCGTCGGCGACCAGGGTTTGCAGCCAGTCGTTGATGCGCTTGACCTCTTGATCCATGAACGACTTGGTGAGGTTTTTCGCCATGGCTTTCTGGCCGGCCTTGACCAGCTTGCGGCTGATCGCATCTTCGAGGCCGACGTAGCTGATGAACTTGCCGGTGATCGAGCGGTTACCCAGCAGCGAGAAACCGCCGAGCACGGTGCGGGCGTAGTAGCTGACGCCATAACGGTTGAGCAGATCGCCTTCGGTCGAAGTGTCGAGGATGTTGTATTCGACGACGCGGGAGACGTCTTCGGCGTAGGTCACCTGGTTACCAGGACTTTCCCATTGCTTGACCTTGGCCAGCGCGGCGATCGCCAGGCTGGATGGCGCGATGAAGACATTTTTCTTCGCCGCTTTCGAGTACACCGCCGGCATGTTGTGCACCACCAGGCAACGGTCGAAACCGAGATCAGCGCCGCCCAGTTCCTGGCTGTACAAGACTTGGTCAGCGACCGAGGCGTCCTTGCCATCGAGTACCACACGAGCCTTGATGCGCTTACCGAACGAGGCGAACTCGCTAGCCACCGCTTTGGTGCCGGTGAAGCCCGGCGCGCCGATGATGGTCAGGTCTTCCGGGACACTGCCCAGTGCGGCCAGACCGAGCTTGCGGCCAGTCGCCGGCTCAACGCCACCGATCACCGCGTTGACCGTGTCAGCCGGAGTCGCGCCCGCTTCGACGATCACCACGTACACCGGCACCTTGACCACTTTGAGGATCTGGTACACCGCGTGATACAGCGTGCCTTCTTCCGAACCGGTCGGATCGAGCAGCGCATGGGTGGTGAAGCTGTTGATGCGGAACGGTGCGTTACGCGGAATCAGCGGATCGGCCTTCGGCGCGGTGCCGACCAGACCGATGACGTTGTCACCCAGGCCACCCATGGCCTCGGGGGATTCAGTGGCATTGACGGTAATGCCGTTGTGCTCGAAGTTCAGAACCTCAGCCATGTTTAGTCAGCCTTCTTGGCAGCGGCCTTTTTGGCCTGGGTGGTAGGTGTTTTCAGTTCCAGTCGACCGGCGGTGTGCAAGGCACTGGCCTCGACGTCGAGCAGATCAAGGTCTTGACCGACGCTCGACCAGTGCCCACCACCGGTGGGGAATGGGACGAGCACGGTGTAGGTTTGGCGGGTTGCCATTTTTCGTTTCTCCATAAACGGGAAAGCCCCTCGTGGGGAGGGGCTTTGGCGGGTAAGAAAACGCCCCGACGGTGCGGGGCGTTTATTGAAGCGTCACAAACCGGGCTCAGGCGCTGACGGTACATCTGGCCAGCCCTCAGTCAGCATTTCGGGACGATAATTTCCACTGTCGATTGCCAGCAGCAACTCGCGCTCGCGGTCAAAGCAAGCCTGGACATGAGTGCGTACAGCCTTGGCAATTTCGAGAATTTGCAGCGCATCAATTTCGACGAAGCCATTGGCTGCCTTGAAGTTGCATCGGTATTCCGGATCGACGATTGCCAACAAGCCCATTCCAGCAATCAGCGTCTGGCTGTCACGAGTGGTTTCGATGGTTAATCCATCGACAATGACGCCACCGGCTTCGTGCATGAAGCGTTCGGCGGCAATAGCGACCGCTTGAGTTTCAGGCGTGGCTGTTATCGGTAGCTCGGGCGAAAACAACCACTCCCCGCCTTGCTCCTTCGCCAGCCAGCCTTGCCGGGGAAGTGGATCGAGATGATCGACGCACACCCACACCAGCGTCGGCGGATACATCGTCGAAATATCACCTTTGGTTTCGATTTGCTCGACTACCGTGTCGGCATAAATTCGTACATAGACGCTCATCAGGTCCACTCCTCGATAACCACGATACCGTCACCACCATTACCGCCTTTGAAGTTGTACGGACACGACGGCTTGGCCAATGCCCCTCCGCCACCCGCACCAGGATTTACAGCCCCCTCACCTTCACGACTGGCGCCGCCCGAAGGGTTGCCACCCGGCCCAAACATGCTGAGACCTCCTTCACCGGATGTACAAAGCGACAATGTCGGCCCGGTTACTCCGCCGCCGCCTTGGCCATTGGCATTGATCGTCGAACCACCTGTTGCGAGCTCGGAGTTTGGGCTTCGGCCAAGTTGCAGAGGCGGCACAATGTTGGGCGCGAATCCTCCGCCATAACCTCCGGGGGCAGCGATTCCGGCAAAAGAGGTTGTTCCGCCATTGAAACCAATACCGGCAACAACGCCAGCACCACCCTTACCGAGGGTGATCTGCTGATCTTCGAAACCCTGAGTCAGCCAGCCCTCAGCATAGGCGCCAGCAGATCCTCCGCAACCGGCCGAAAGCTGAGTATTGGCTGTCGAGACTGAACCACCGCCAGCACCACCGCCACCTTGCAATCTGTATTTGATCTTTTTGGTACCTGGACCCGGCAGATAAATCTCGTTTGCTTTGAAAACCCGAGTTCTCAAATATCGACCCGAAGCGTTGCGAACTTCGTCAACCAACGCAGCGACATCAAGGCTTCCACTATTGACTGGTGCGTTCCAGGCTTTGATGCACCACATAACGGCAAGGTTGCGTGGACGGGTTTCAGAACCACCTGTGTTGGTAGTCGACCAGTTCAGGGCTCCACCAGCAGCCAGAATAACGCCCGTCGAGCCACCTGAAGCAGTAATCGACGTGGGCGCGCTGATCTGGTGGGTATGGGATTTGAGTTCATCTGCTTGATAGCTGCCTACTGCCCGACCTGCATCAGCACCGCGTCCATGATCCCAGCCACGCAAGAATTCACCACGCGACTCAGGCAACCGGAAATTGCCCCCCCCCTCATTGCCCTTGTTGTAGGTGGTACCGAGATAAGCGGCCAGATCCGGATAAGTCGCAATGCTCTGCACACTGCCATCCAGCTCCAGATAACCGGGTGCAACGATCCCCGTCGGAAATGCCAGAACAGCACCCACCGGAACGGCGGATTTGAGTCGCTCTACTTCCTTGGCCAGTGCGGCGACATCGATGGTTCCCTGATTAACCGGGGCGTTCCAGGCTTTTATGCACCACATGACGGCGATGTTGCGAGGGCGGGTTTCGCCGTTACCCAGCGAAATTGCTGGACCTGTCTTCAGCCAACTGTCCTCACCGGAAGGGTAATAAGTTGTATTGGTGCTTACAGAGTTTGTTCCAGCAATACCGATAGCTGCCGCACCGTACGGCCAACTTCCCGTATCTGCTCCCACGCCACGCGCACTCTGAATCGACGCAACTGCCGCCGTATCATTCACACCCGTTACATGGGAGTGACCCTCTGCCTGCATGGACTGCAGACTACCGAGACCACGCCCGGCATCCACCCCACGCCCATGATCCCAACCACGCAAAAATTCCCCACGCGCCTCAGGCAAACGGAAATTCCCAACACCCTCATCACCCTTGTTGAACTTGCCGCCCAGATAAGCGCTCAAGTCCGGGTAAGTCGCACTGCTCCTGACGCTGTTATCCAGCTCCAGAAAGCCCGGCGGTGGTGCATCAACCGGGAACGCGACAATCGAGCCCACTGGCAGCGCCGAAGCCTTGGCAATCAACGCTTCAACTTCAGCCTTGGTGTACGAATCCTTGATGCCAAATCCAGCCAACGTCTCAGGATTTGCACCGGCAGTCGCCCGGCCATATTCATCAACCGTCAGACTCTTGTAAGTCCCGGCAGCAATCCCTGTGCGCCCCGCCAACATCTTGAACGTCAGCGCAGTCGTACCGAGAGTAATCGGCGCATTGGTGGTCAGGTGCCACAGCGAATCTCCGTTCGCCGTGCCCTCTTCCACCATGACCGTCAGACCCGGCGTCACCTTGGCGCTGCTGTTGGCGTCGGTTGCTCGCACCCAATCACCATTGGCGACAATCCACAGGCCGTTGTCCTTGGCCAGGGTCTGATTGGTCAGAAGCACACGGTCACCGGCAATCACTGCCACACCATCAATCTGCTGCGCACCGTTCAACACGACATTGCCAGTCGCAGCAACACGCACCGATTGCTTGCCATCCAGCTTGCCAAGCTCTTCGGCGAGGTAACTCATGACCCATGCACGCGTCGCCTTGACCACCGTGTCATCAATCAACAACGTCACCAAGGACGCATTACTGGTCTCGAAAATCGAGCGAATGTAAAACTCTTTACCCGAACCCGACGTGGCCAGAACCGGTTTAAACGACTCCGGATATTTGACGATGGCGTAGAGAATCCCGGTGTCAGTCCACAACCCGGCCTCTCGTACATACCAACCGCCAACATCCGGCGGAATGGTCACTTCGGCGAGCAGCCAGCTCGGGTTCTTCTCGTCCTGGAACAGCGCATTGAGCGGCCCGCGCCAGACTTCGCGTTTCAGCGCGGTGGCGGTCGCGGCCGGGTTGTAGACCGTGCCGCCGCCATCGCCGACGGAAATCTGCGTCAACTTGATCGGCGTGCCCGCGGCTTTGCATGCCGTTTCGTAGGCAATCCCTGCGTTGGTGAGCAGGGTGTAATAGTCAGCCATTCAGGCCCCCTGAGGATAAATAGTGGATGTTTCGACGGTGTACATACCGGCGGCCAGGAACGCCTCTCCCGAGGTTTCGAGCCCTTCGATGAACACCGGATAAACCGTGGTAAGCTCGCCGCAGAACGTCGCGGCGCCGATGACGTGATTGCCGAAAGCGCTCAAGCCGACCGAGACCGACAGCACATCGCGTTCGCTCTTGGCATCCGCCAGGCGTCGGTCGAGACGGGCGTCGATTTCTTCGCTGTAGGGTTGGTCGCTGAAGGCGCGAACGGAAAAACTGTACGGCGCGCCGGGCGGCGTCTGTTCGTACCAGGCGCGGATTTCCGGGCGCAGTTGCAAACCCTTGGCGGCGTTTTCCAGCGCCTTGCGAGTGCCAGCCTGGCGCGCGGTGGGCCAGGCGAGTTCGACGGTCAGGCGTTTTTCCGCTTCCGGTGCAGCGGTGCTCCATTCGGCAACACCGCGATCGGCTGCCAGATACGGCAGGAAGGCGACTGGGGTTTCGCTCGGGTTCATCAGTTCGGGGAACGGCGGCGCGATGCGATCAAGCAGTGCTCCGAAGCCCAGATCCAGTCCACGTTCGAGTGCCGAACTGTTCGCAGGCAGCAGCGTCGGACGCTGAGTTTGCTCACTCATAGCGTCAGCACCTCGACCTCGACCGCCGTGCAATACGGCGCTTGAAACGCGCTGGTCACGATCGGCGTCAGCGGTTCGAGAATCTGCAGTTGCACGGCGCCGGCGCTATGTAGCGTGTAGTCGATCCAGCTCGGATCGACCCGGCCTTCAAGACGATGACAACTGTCGGCGTAGGCCTGCAGTTGCTGTTGCGCGGCGACTTTGGTCAGGCCCGAATCGGGGCCGGAATTGATCTTGGCGACCACGCGGATCTTGTAGCGCTGAATGTCGGCAGCCTTGACGGTGACGAGGTCGGTTTCCGGTCGTACATCAGGCCGTGCGAAGTGCTGACGAACGCCGTCAAGCAATGTCGCGGAAGGCGTGCCATCGCCGTCGCGGGACAGCACCGTGACTTGCACTTCGCCCGGTGCCGTGCGCCGAGCATTGCCATCCTTGACCTGCGCAGCGAGCCCGTCCGGGTCGAAGGTGTACGTGACGTTCACCACACCCGCCTCGGTAGACTCGACCTGCACCGTCGGACGCTCGCCGAGGGTGAAGACCTCGCGGCGATACTGCATTCTCGAGCCAGCGGCCGGCGCATGGGGCGCCAGGTAATAACGCAAACGCGCGTCATCATCGCTTTCATAAATCGCCGGCACTGGCGGAAATGCCGCCGGGTCTCCGGGATCGAGCAGTTGCCGCTCAAGACCCATGTCCGCCAACCGTGCATCGAGATTGCTGCCGGTCGCCCACCACGCCAACATCTGCTTGATGCGAGCGTTGTATTTGCGCTCATGGGTTTGCAGCCGCACGCAGAAAGCTTCCAGCGCGAGTGTCAGCAGTTCGCTTTCGTTTTCCAGGCTGGTCTTGAGCTTCGCAGCACTGTCCGGCGAACGCGCCCCGACGTATTCGACGACGAAAGTCTTGAACTCAGCGAGCAAGTCTTCGAAGGCTTCAACGGTGATCAGCGCGGGTTCGGCCAATTGGTTCTGGCCGGGGATCAACATGCTCATGTCACGACCTCGAAGGTTTGTTGACGGTTTTTCCAGGTGCCGGCGAAACGCAGCAGCAGACCCGCGCCCTGACGGCTGGCGACGATCACTTGCGGCTGAAAATCGCTGATGCCGTTCTGCGCGTTGTAGAACGCTTGCGCCGCGTGGCTCTGGGCCAGAAGCAGGACATCGTCGCCGAGGTTCTGTCCCAGCAGCGTGGGGATCAACGATCCGTACAAAGGCCGTTTTTGCCGGGTGCCCAGCGGCGTGGTCAGGGCCCGGGTCGCGCGCTGCACAAACTGCAGCCAGTCGTCGACCGTGGCCCCGCTGTCTCTATCGATTCCGATCATGGGAAGCTCTTGAATCAGGGGCTGATGACGCGGCCCTGGTGATCGACCAATGGGCCGCTGAAGTGCACGCCAGAAGCGTCGATGGTCAGGCCGACCGCACCCAGTTGCAGGGTGATCAGTTGTGGCGTCATTGCCAGGCGTGCCGGGCCGATGCTCAGTTCGAGTGATTCGCGTGAGCCGCTGAATGCTGCCGGACCGTTCTGCCAATGCAGGGTGTGCGAGGCATCGTCGTAACCGCTTTCACTGCCGTCCTGATGCACTCGACGGGTCAGCGTCGGCACTGTGGAGGCTGGCGGAAAACGGTCGCTGTTCAAGCCGAACAACGCCACGCTCTGTGCGCCGCTTTCGCCGCTGCCGTAGTTGAACAACAGACATTGCTCACCCACCGTTGGAATCCGCGATTCGCTTTGTCCGCCGGCGCTGGGGTTGAAAAACTTGATCGCTGGTGTGAGCAACCCGCCATGGCTGACCTGGCAGGTGTTGCTCGCGGCGTCGACGGTCTGACAAATGCCGATGCGGCAGAAGCTTTCGGCGCGGCGGTGCAGGTCGTCGATTTCCGCTTCCATTTCGGCCAGGCGCTCGATGATCGGGCCGAGTTGCATGCGCAGTAGTGCGTCGAACATGGTCAGGCCTCCAGCGCGGTGTACTGGTCGGGATCGTCAATGTTGCTGACTTCCCAGGTGCGAGCGAATTTCGGCGTGCCCAGCGGATCGTCAAGTAAGGTCGGGCCGAGGTAGAGGGTCTGGTTGAACGTCAGGGTCCAGGTTTTGATTTGCTGGTCGGCGCGGGTAAGCAATGACGGCAAGCCATCGATGTTCAGTGGCAGATCGCACTGGTCGCCGGGCAAGTTCCAAGCGTTGTCGGTGATCAGGTTTTTCAACACAGCGATCAGATCGCACGCCGCAAATGCGCTAGCGGCAAGGGACGGGATGACTTGCAGGGATACCGTCATGACATGAGCAATTCGCCCGTCAGCGGCGCGCATTCCAGGTGCATTGCGGTCGAAGCCAATCAATACCCAGGCCTGATCGCCCGGTGCAGTGAAATCATCATGATTGCCGACGCTGAGGTTGAGTCCGGCAGTGTTGCGCAGCGTCGTCGCGATAGCGGTGAACAGCTGCGACGGCTGCTGGATCGGTGTGGGCATACATGACCTCCTTTTCAATCGTCCACGCGCAGCCCTGCCGCCAAAATGGCGGCACGGAGAATTGGTTTTGGTTAAGGTTGGTCGCGAGGCGGAACTTCGCAAACGCCGATGCGCTTGGCGGCCCAGCGTTCATACAGACCGATGGCTACGTCGGCGCCAGCCATCGCGGTCAGGCAACCGAACGCGCCGGCGGCCCAGATCGACATGCCGGCGGCATACAGCAGCATGATTGCCGACACGCCGCAGATCATGCAGGCGCCAGAGCGCAAGGCCAGACGCCGCATAAGCGGCCAGCCGCGGGCGCCCTCCTTGTCGGCTCGCCACATTTCGCCAGACACCCCGCCGACGACGGCGAGGAGGATGACCAGCCAGATCGGCATGTCGGCCAGGGCTTGTTGCTCATTTGTCATGTCACGCCTCCTGTTTTTAGTTGATGAGTGTTGTGTGTTGGGTTCAAGCGATGTCTCTTCAGGTAGGCATTCCAAAAAGCCCGGCAGTCCGCCGGGCTTTTCAGTAATGCGCTCCTTCGCCTTCCTTCAATTCCTGTGTTCAAGAAGGAAGTTGACCTTTCGGCGCTACTGGCGCGGTACGAGTCCGTTCAAATTGTTTTTCCGACCGCGGTCCCTGCCCGCCGGATAACTGCTTCTGGTGCTTTACGCTGCACACCCGGGTCAGTTGCCAACCCTCTGAACCGTTGAGGCCGGTTCATCGCTGCCTGTTCTTGTGGAACCAAAGAGCTTTCTTGCCAGCCGCTTTGTCGAGCGGCTTGGTGGCAAGGATATGCATGTATGCATACCCAGTCAATGCGCAAATGCATTTATTTATGCATGGAAAATGCGAAAATGCATGGAAGCCCCGCAGCTCAAGGGTTTGGCGGTTTCATCAAGGCGAAAAAAAACCCGCCTGCGAGGCGGGTTTATCTGAGAAGGGTCGGGTTAGCGAGCGTACATGCCCCACCAGAAGACGTGACCGAGGATGACGATCTGCTCTTCCTGGATTTCCTGGAAGCTGTAGTCCTCGTCCGGATGTTCATCGCGATTGAAGCTGCGCAGACGAATGCCGGTGGGCAAACGGTAGAGTTGCTTCACGCGCAACTGGCCATTGTGGTTGATTGCGTAAAGGTCGCCATCAATGATGTCGCCGATGCCGCACTTACCGGCGTTGACGCCGACGGTGGCACCATCACGCAACACCGGCAACATGCTGTTGCCGCGCACTGTCACGCATTTGGCCTGGTCGAACTGCACACCGTTGTGGCGCAGGCTTCGCTTGCCGAAGCGCAGGCTAGAGCGCTCGCTCTCTTCGATGACGAATCTTCCTGATCCAGCAGCCAATTCAACCTCGCGAAGGAACGGCACCGATACTTCGTCATCATCGACAGGCGTATCGTCGTCCCACAGCATTATGTCCTTGAGTTCCGCGTGTACGTCATCACGCGCGGCACCAGCCGACGGCGCGACATCCGCGCGCCCGCGCAATTGATCGGTGCTCACGGCGAAGTACTCGGCGATCTTCGAGATGTGTTTATCCGAAGGATCGACGATCTTCCCGCTGAGAATCCGCGAGAGAGTGGATTGAGGCACGCCGGTGCGACGGTGGAGCTCCGTGGGGGAGATCCCGTGCTGGTCGAGCAGTGCTCTTAAGACGGAGGCTACGTTGCGTTTTTGCATAACGCGCATAGTGCTTGAAGTTATTCGCGAAGACAAATGCTGATTTGCATAAATCATGCATAAACACAATTTTCGATGAAGAAAACCGTCACCTGGCCGCGATGCCTGCGTCCGACAGACCGCCCATGGTAACCTTGCGCCCATCGCGGAAAAGCCCGGCTGATGCCCCGCTTTCGCCCTACATCTTTTAACGAGTTGCCTGACAATCCGATGAATAAAGCCGTCTCCGACCTGTCCTCCCACACTCCGATGATGCAGCAGTACTGGCGCCTGAAGAATCAGCACCCGGATCAGCTGATGTTCTACCGCATGGGCGACTTCTACGAGATCTTCTACGAAGACGCGAAGAAGGCGGCCAAGTTGCTCGACATCACCCTGACCGCGCGCGGACAGTCGGCGGGACAGGCGATTCCGATGTGTGGCATTCCTTACCACGCGGCGGAAGGCTATCTGGCGAAACTGGTCAAACTCGGCGAATCGGTGGTTATTTGCGAGCAGGTCGGTGACCCGGCTACCAGCAAAGGCCCGGTCGAGCGTCAGGTCGTACGGATCCTCACGCCGGGTACGGTCAGTGATGAGGCGCTGCTCGACGAGCGCCGCGACAACCTGATTGCCGCCCTGCTGGGTGACGAGCGCCTGTTCGGTCTGGCCGTGCTGGACATCACCAGCGGCAGTTTCAGCGTGTCGGAAATCAAAGGCTGGGAAAATCTGCTGGCGGAACTGGAGCGGATCAACCCGGTGGAACTGCTGATCCCGGATGACTGGCCAAGGGATCTTCCGGCGGAAAAACGCCGGGGTGTCCGTCGTCGTGCGCCGTGGGACTTCGAGCGTGATTCAGCACTGAAAAGTCTTTGCCAGCAGTTCTCCACCCAAGACCTGAAGGGCTTTGGTTGCGAGAACCTGACCCTGGCCATCGGCGCTGCCGGTTGCCTGTTGGCGTACGCCAAGGAAACCCAGCGCACCGCCCTGCCCCATCTGCGCAGCCTGCGCCACGAACGTCTCGACGACACGGTGGTGCTGGACGGTGCGAGCCGCCGCAATCTTGAACTCGACACCAACCTGGCCGGTGGCCGCGACAACACCCTGCAATCGGTAGTCGATCGCTGCCAGACCGCCATGGGCAGCCGTTTGCTGACCCGCTGGCTGAATCGACCGTTACGCGATCTGACGGTATTACTGGCGCGCCAGACCTCGATCACTTGCCTGCTCGATGGCTATCGTTTTGAAAAGCTGCAACCGCAGCTCAAGGAAATCGGCGACATTGAGCGGATTCTCGCGCGGATCGGCCTGCGCAATGCGCGCCCTCGCGACCTCGCGCGCCTGCGAGACGCACTTGGCGCCCTGCCTCAATTGCAAGTGGCGATGACTGATCTGGAAGCGCCGCACCTGCAGAACCTCGCGACCATCACCAGCACCTACCCTGAACTGGCGGCACTGCTGGAAAAAGCCATCATCGACAACCCGCCCGCCGTGATCCGTGACGGCGGCGTGCTGAAAACCGGCTACGACAGTGAACTCGACGAGCTGCAATCGTTGAGCGAGAACGCTGGTCAGTTCCTCATCGATCTGGAAGCCCGCGAGAAAGCCCGCACCGGTCTGAGCCACCTGAAAGTCGGCTATAACCGCATTCACGGCTATTTCATCGAGCTGCCGAGCAAGCAGGCTGAATCGGCGCCAGCGGATTACATCCGGCGCCAGACACTGAAAGGCGCCGAACGCTTCATCACGCCTGAGCTGAAAGAGTTCGAAGACAAGGCGCTGTCGGCCAAGAGCCGCGCCCTCGCCCGCGAGAAGATGCTTTACGAAGCGCTGCTGGAAGACTTGATCAGCCAGTTGCCGCCGTTGCAGGACACCGCCAGCGCGCTGGCCGAACTGGATGTGTTGAGCAACCTCGCCGAGCGTGCGCTGAACCTCGACCTGAACTGCCCGCGCTTCGTCACCGAGCCTTGCATGCGTATTACCCAAGGTCGTCACCCGGTGGTCGAGCAGGTACTGACCACGCCGTTCGTGGCCAACGACCTGAGCCTCGATGACAACACGCGCATGTTGGTGATCACCGGCCCGAACATGGGCGGTAAATCCACCTACATGCGCCAGACCGCATTGATCGTGCTGCTCGCGCATATCGGCAGCTTCGTGCCGGCCGCCAGTTGCGAACTGTCGCTGGTCGACCGCATTTTCACCCGTATCGGTTCCAGCGATGACCTCGCCGGTGGTCGTTCGACCTTCATGGTCGAAATGAGCGAGACCGCCAACATCCTGCACAACGCCACCGAGCGCAGCCTGGTGCTGATGGACGAAGTCGGTCGTGGCACCAGCACCTTCGACGGCCTGTCGCTGGCATGGGCGGCCGCGGAGCGCCTGGCTCATTTGCGCGCCTATACACTGTTCGCTACGCACTACTTCGAACTGACCGTGTTGCCGGAAGCCGAGCCGTTGGTGGCCAACGTCCACCTCAACGCGACCGAGCACAACGAACGCATCGTGTTTCTGCACCACGTGCTGCCAGGACCCGCCAGCCAAAGTTATGGCTTGGCGGTCGCCCAGTTGGCCGGTGTGCCGAGCGAAGTGATCGTGCGTGCCCGCGAGCACCTGAGCCGACTGGAAGAAACCGCTTTGCCACATGAAGCGCCGAAACCTGCGGCCAAGGGCAAACCGGCAACGCCGCAGCAAAGTGACCTGTTCGCCAGCCTGCCGCATCCGGTACTCGATGAGCTGGCTAAACTGGATCTGGATGACCTGACCCCGCGTCGTGCGCTCGAAATGCTCTATGCATTGAAGAACCGGATATAAGCACTGAAGAAGCGGATATAACGCAAACGGCTTCAAGCTGTTAGAATCTCGCGCGGTTTGGGATGCTGCTGGCTAATAGCCTGGCCAGCAGGTATCGCTCCCGAACCTGGCGACCCCAACCGTGAAGGGGCAACGCTGCCGCCGCCTGAGGAGAAAATTAGAAATGACCTTCGTCGTCACCGACAACTGCATCAAGTGCAAGTACACCGACTGCGTAGAAGTCTGTCCGGTGGACTGCTTTTACGAAGGCCCGAACTTCCTGGTGATTCACCCGGATGAGTGCATCGACTGCGCCCTGTGCGAGCCGGAATGCCCGGCCGTAGCCATTTTCTCCGAGGACGAGGTTCCGGAAGAGATGCAGGAGTTCATTCAACTCAACGTTGAGCTGGCTGAAATCTGGCCAAACATCACCGAGAAGAAAGAATCGCTGCCGGATGCCGAAGAGTGGGATGGCGTCAAAGGCAAGATCAAAGACCTCGAACGCTGATCTGCCCCGCGCTCGAATGAAAAGGCCCCTCGCGGGCCTTTTTGCTTTTCTGTGTTTTACTTTTCTGCGGGCAAAAAAAGGGGCGGTATGACCCGCCCACATTTTTTCCCTATTCCCTGTATTCCTTTTCATCGTCCTGATGAATCGCGTCCTGCGATGTCCGTTCCCCTCTTCCTTGAAGGGCGTGTCTGTCCGTCGACACAACCCAGATACTAGAGAATTTTCCGGCGAGAGCAATCGGCCCTGACACCGAAAAAGCGCTGTAATAAGC
>NZ_UTHA01000229.1 GCF_900582195.1 Pseudomonas viridiflava | reverse complement strand
TGGTAAGCGATTGGAATGGGCGATCAATTCGCCTCTGTTATTGCTTTTATCGATAGATCAATGCACTTGCTGCAAGGTGTCGAGCGCGCGAACGTGCTCGACTTGCCATACGATGGGCACCACGTCGCCAACGCTCAGCGCAGGGTCCAGCTCGGCGATGGGCTGCTTGACGAAGAAGTCGGTCTTGCCTGCCACTTCCAGACGCACACGCACGTGGTCGCCCAGGTAGATGAACTCGGCCACACGGCCGGAGAAACGATTGGTGCAGCTCTCGCTGCGACCATTGAGGTGGATGCGTTCCGGGCGAATGGACAGCG
>NZ_UTHA01000230.1 GCF_900582195.1 Pseudomonas viridiflava | reverse complement strand
TTGCAGTCCCACCACTCGCTGACTAGTCTATGGACCTGTCTCAGTCGAGGAACACCCATGTCTGCCCCCCAGATGACGTTGTATTTCAACGCGGCCTCTCCCTCCGCCCGCAAGGTGGTGGTGATGCTTCATGAAACCGGTCAGGTTGACCGTGTGCACTTGCATCCCACGGTGCTGACACCCGTCAATCCGTCTGACGAGCTCAACGGCGACAACCCGGCAGGCAAGCTTCCGGCGCTGCGCCTGGCCGATGGCAATGTGATCCACGACAGCCGGGTCATCCTCGATTATCTGGACCATCAACATGTCGGCAATCCGCTGATCCCGCGCGACGGCTCGGCACGCTGGAGACGAC
>NZ_UTHA01000231.1 GCF_900582195.1 Pseudomonas viridiflava | reverse complement strand
GTCTTGGCAAGGCCTGGTGCGCCTTCGACGAGCATGTGGCCGTCGGCAAGCAGGGCGATGAGCAGGCGTTCGATCAGCTTTTCCTGGCCGAGGATTTGCGTTGAAAGAAATGTTCGCAGCGCAATCGGCGCCTCACGATGTTCCATCGGTGACTGTTCCTGGCAGGGTAATCAGCCGCGTCGGGCGACAGCAGGCTGGGGGCGTTACTTTAATTCATTCGGGCAGGTACCGACTAACGACTCTGGGGTTTTTTATGAAGTTTAGAGATAGTTCATACGTTTAGAT
>NZ_UTHA01000232.1 GCF_900582195.1 Pseudomonas viridiflava | reverse complement strand
CTGGGCCCTTACCTGGCGGTCATCACCGCGCTGGTCAGCATGCTGTTCACCTTCTTCATGTCCAACGATGCGTTCTACTACGGCGTACTGCCAGTGCTGTCCGAGGCCGCCGCCCACTACGGCATCAGCCCGGTGGAAATGGCTCGCGCCTCCATCGTCGGCCAGCCGGTTCACCTGCTCAGCCCGCTGGTGCCTTCGACTTACCTGCTGGTCGCACTGGCCGGGATCGAGTTCGGTGATCACCAGCGCTTTACCCTGAAGCGGGCGATTCTGGTGTGCATGTGCATTCTGGTTGCAGCGCTGGTCATGGG
>NZ_UTHA01000234.1 GCF_900582195.1 Pseudomonas viridiflava | reverse complement strand
GTCCTGGACCTCGCCGCGCTGCTGCTGATGCCCGGCCTGCAACATGCGCAGTTGCCAAACGCCCCAGCCTGCAACGGCCACGCCTGCAATACCCAGCAAGAGGGCCAGGATTACCAGGCCGCTACTGCGATTGCCCGAACGCTCGGGGCGCACAGGTTCGGGGGTGAAGGCCGGTGTTTCGACTACCGATTCATCGTCTTTAGGCAAGGCAGCTTCGCTCACGTATCCCATCCTTTGCATGTTGGCGTAATAGCGTAAACGATAAAGAGTCGATCAATACGCCTCGACGGCAGGCTGAGGTCGATCCCGCAACGCTGCCAGCAGTGCCCCGGCGTTCGCGCCGTGGCAATCATCACATTCAGAGCCCCGGCAGCACGAGCCATCTCGGCCACCCGGGGACTGGGTACAAACAACGGCAGACCTGCCAGATCCGGCCAGCGCTCACCTGCCAGCGCGAGCAGATGTTCAAAACCCTGCCCACTGCTGACCACCAGCCCGTTCAAGCGTTCCAACTCGACACGTTGCGGCAGTGCCGAGGCAGGGTACTGTGG
>NZ_UTHA01000235.1 GCF_900582195.1 Pseudomonas viridiflava | reverse complement strand
AAAATTAAAACCTTTTATGAAAGAAGATCGGCGAGCTCTTCCACCTCCCTGCTGTCGACACCAAGCTGAAGGGAAACACTGGCGGGCTTGACGGTCGAGTCGTGAATACGGGTGATGTTGACCGCGACGTCTTCGGCTACGGCGCTCTGCTGGACCGCCGCGCTGGCGATCTGGGCGTTCATGCTGTTGATGGCGCTTACTTCCTGACTGATCCTGGTCAGCGCACTCTGCATCGCGGGTCTGTGAGACCGTCTGGGTTACCCGCTCACAGCAGTCACGCATGGTGAGTGCGGC
>NZ_UTHA01000240.1 GCF_900582195.1 Pseudomonas viridiflava | reverse complement strand
CGACGACACGGTCTGGCGCGAGCAACTGGCCGGGCTGTATCAGGCGCTGGTGGACGAGGCCAGACCATGAACCGCTCATTAAGCGCTGTGCGGTTGGTGCTTGGCCTTGCGATCAGTGGTCTCGCTCACGCTGCCATTGACGCCTATACCTTTCGCGACGAAGCCGAGCGCGCCCGCTATGCCGAACTGACCCGCGAGTTGCGTTGCCCCAAGTGCCAGAATCAGGACATCGCCGATTCCAATGCGCCGATCGCCGCAGACCTGCGCAAGGAAATCTACCGCATGCTGGGGGAAGGCCGGAGCAATCAGCAGATCATCGATTTCATGGTGGATCGCTATGGCGACTTCGTGCGCTATAAACCGGCGCTGACCGCCAGAACCTGGTTGTTGTGGTTCGGTCCGGCAGGCTTGCTGCTTGG
>NZ_UTHA01000242.1 GCF_900582195.1 Pseudomonas viridiflava | reverse complement strand
GGTCACGGATGTGTGCGTAGCGTTCCCGACGTTGTCGGCGCTGGCGGAAGGGTTTGAGGTGTTTGTGGTGACCGACGCGTCCGGCACCTTCAACACCACCGTGCAACAAGCGGCGTGGAGCCGCATGACCCAGGCTGGCGCACAGATGATGAACTGGTTCTCGGTGGCGTGTGAGCTGCACCGCGACTGGCGCAACGACATTGAAGGCTTGGGTAACTTGCTGTCGCAGCGGATTCCTAACTACCGCAACCTGATGAACAGCTACTCGGCGCTGACCGCTCAGCAGAAGTAAGCCTGCGCGATCGAACAAAAGCCTGCCCTGAAAGCAGGCTTTTGTCGTGCCTGTACGTTAAAGCTGAACAGCAGGGTACGTTCAGGATTCTGCAGCGGCCTCAACCACTCCGGTTTCAGCCTGACGACCGTTGCGCTGGGTTTCCGGAACCCCGACCCCAAGCAAGACAACCGCCACCGCCGCAATACCGGCCAGTGTCAGAAAGGCTGCGCTGTAACCCGCTTCTCGCACAACGAACCCGGCGAGGCCATTGCTCAATGCGGCGCCGAGTCCGAAGGCCGTCGTCAGTGCGCCGAGACTCACGTTGAAGTGGCCGGTGCCCTGGGTGAGGTCTTTGACCATGATCGGAAACAAGGCGCCGAACAGGCCGGCGCCAACACCGTCGAGCATCTGCACTGCGACCAGCCAGTAAGCATCGTCCGACAGCGTATAGAGCAAGCCGCGCAACGGCAGGATCAGAAAGCCGGCCAACAGCAGCGGCTTGCGTCCCCACAGATCGGCTTTCGCTCCGACCAGCAATGCCGCCGGCACCATCACCAATTGCGCGGCCACGATGCAGGCCGAGGTCAGCGGGGTGGCCATCTGCAAATTGGCTTGCGCCAGTTTTTGACTGACCAGTGGCAGCATCGCCGCATTGGCCAAGTGAAACAGTGCGCAGCAAATGGCGAACAGCAACAGCGGCCGGTTGCCCAGCAGCACCGATAAACCGGAAGGCTGGCGATGGCCAGTGTCGGCGGGATCGAGTCCGCGTGCTTGATCATGGTCGATGGCTTCTGGCGACACGCAGGCAATGGCGATGACGCTGGCCAAGGCCATGGCTGCCATCAGATAGAACACCGCCACCGGGCCGAACAGATACGCGAACACGCCGGCCAGCAGGGCGGCGCAGGCATTGCCGGCATGGTTGAAGGTTTCATTGCGCCCGGTTCGGCGGGTAAATGCTCGTGGCCCGGTCATGCCCAAAGTAATCGCACAAATGGCCGGGGCGAATATCGAGGCTGCCATCGCACTCAAAGTTTGCGTCAGCGCCACCCAGGTGAATGACGTCACGAACGGCAGCAGCAGGCAACTGCCGGTCACCAGCAGCGCGGCGATCGCAATCAGTGCGCGCTTGCGATGGCTGTTGTCGACCCAGGCGCCGGCGGGTGTCTGAGTGATCAGCGCGGCGACCCCGGCGATGGTCATCACCAGGCCAATGCTCGCCGGCTCCCAGTGATGCACCGCCAACAGGTAAATGGCCAGATAGGGGCCGAGACCGTCGCGCACGTCGGCGAGGAAAAAGTTCAGGCTGTCCAGTGACAGGTTATTGCGGCGATCCAGATCTGCGGCCACGGCAGTGTCTTCAATGTTCGAGGTTTGCGGATGGATTCAACCTCAGCAAGCCTAATGACCTGCGGCCACGAATATAAGTTGCAGGCCGTCGCGGTGTCGTTGCGAAACAACGCCAAGGGGCTGAAAACGACGTTCCGTCACGCGGTTGCTGCGCGTTCGACGCGCTACTTGTATCCTTGCGCCGGTCGAGGACATACGACCGCTGTTATTGCCTTGAATCAGTAACGGCCGGAACGGGAAACCGGACTTTCCATAAGGTACTTTCGTGAAGCGTGATACCCACCTCGTCATCCTCTTGCTGCTGGTCATCGGCTGCTCCCTCGCGTCGCTGACCATCTGGAAAGTGCTGTCTTCGCGCGATCGCGCGCTGGAGGAAGTCAACGTGCACGGGTTGAACCTGACTCAGGCACTCGAGACCTATTCCGAAGGCATTGTCCGGCAAAGTTCGCTGTTACTGCTCGGGCTGGTCGAACGCCTGGAAACCGAAGGCAGTGGCCCCGCGCAGATCCAGCGCTTGGGTGCGCTGATCAACCGTCAGCAGCCGTTGATGCCACAAATGAGCGGGATCACCATCTATGACCGTCAGGGCCATTGGCTGATGTCGTCGAACCGGCCGATTCCGGCGGGGGCCAACAGCAGTGATCGGGCCTACTTCATTCATCATCGCGACGACCCGAGCCGCGAACCCTTTATCGGGCCACCCATCCGCAGCCGCTCCAATCAGGAATGGGTGATCACCGTCAGCCGGCGTTTCAATGATGAACGCGGCGAGTTTGCCGGGGTCGTGGCCGTGACCCTGGGCGTGGAAAACTTTCTGCGCCTGTTCGGCAAACTCGACATTGGCCAGGAGGGCGCCATCGGCTTGTCGTATACCGACGGCACGTTGCTGGTTCGCTACCCCTTCCGCGAGCAGGACATGGGCCGCAACTTCTCCAAGTCGCCGATCTACGCCAAGTACCTGGTCGATCAATCGGTCGGCACCGCGTCGTATACCTCCAGCCTGGATGGCGTTGAACGGCTCTATGCCTTCCGCAAAAGTGAAAAACTGCCACTGATCACCACGGTCGCCATCGGCAAGCGTGAAGCCCTCGCGGCCTGGCGAACCGAGGCGCTGCTGTCGGCGGTGGTGGTAGCGGGGTTGTTGGGGCTTACCGGACTGATCGGCTGGTTCCTGATCCTCGACATCCGGCGCCGGACCCAGGTGGAAGGCGAGCTGCGCATCGCTCAGCAGCAGTTGCTCGGCTCCAATCGGCAACTGGAACGGTTGGCCATGAAGGATGCGCTGACCGGGCTGGCGAATCGGCGCTGCTTTGACCAGACCCTGGCCACAGAGGCGCGGCGGGCACAGCGCAACAACGCGTCGCTGGCGTTGCTGATGATCGATATCGACTACTTCAAACGCTTCAATGATGCGCTCGGGCACGTTGCCGGTGACGCCTGTCTGCAAACCGTCGGTAGCGTACTGGATGAATGTGTTCGGCGCCCGTCGGATCTGGTGGCGCGGTATGGCGGCGAGGAGTTCGCGGTGATCATGCCCGACACGGACATCGACGGCGCTGCGGTGGTGGCGCGGTTGATGATCGAGCGCTTGCAGCACGTCAACATCGCTCACCCGACCAGTCCGTTGGCCCGGGTGAGCCTGAGCATCGGCATTGCTGCTGCGCGCGGTCCGCACCTGGAGCCGGTGCAGGGGCTGATCGAGTGCGCCGATCAGGCGCTGTATCAAGCGAAGACGGCAGGGCGCAACGGCTTCATGACGTCCCCTGTGCAATCCTCATTCGACGTTAATGGACAGCAGACCATTGACCCGTGAAACCAGCATGTCGACCGCAAACGGTTTGGTCAGTACCTGCATGCCGGGGCCAAGCTGACCGTTGCCGATCACGGCGTTTTCCGCGTAGCCGGTAATGAACAAGGTCTTGAGCTGCGGTCTGATTTGTCTGCCCGCATCGGCCATCTGCCGGCCGTTCATGCCGCCCGGCAAGCCGACATCGGTGATGAGCAAATCAATGTGTACGCTGGAACGCAGTACTTCCAGCCCTTCAACGCTGTCGGCCGCTTCGAGCAGGTTGTAGCCGAGGTCGCTCAGTACGTCTTTGAGCAGCGTGCGCACGGTGGGTTCGTCATCGACGATCAGGATAGTCTCGCCGGCCTTGGCATGGGGCGTTGCCGACTTTTGCTTGTCATCGTGATTGCGCTGCGTTTCGCCGAGATAGCGCGGCAGGTAGATGCAGATGATGGTGCCCTGACCCACGGTCGATTGCACCCGCACCTGCCCGCCGGATTGCTTGGTGAAACCGTAAATCGTCGACAGCCCCAGCCCGGTGCCCTGGCCCAGCGGCTTAGTGGTGAAAAACGGATCGAAGGCCTTGGCCATGACTTCCGCACTCATCCCGGTACCGGTGTCGGCGACCGACAGACACAGGTATTGCCCCTCGGGCATCTCCCTGACGCGCGCCGATTCCGCGTCCAGGGTTCGATTGGCGGTTTCGACGGTGATGCTGCCGCCATCGGGCATCGCATCGCGGGCGTTGATGCACAGGTTGAGCAGGGCGTTTTCCAGTTGGCTGGCATCGACCAGCGCCGGCCACAGATCGGCAGCGACGACCGTCTTCAGGCGAATGCTCGGGCCGACGGTGCGCTGGATCAGTTCGGTCATGCCGGCAATCAGTGCGTTGACTTCGGTCGGCCGTGGATCGAGGGTCTGGCGGCGGGAGAAGGCCAGCAGGCGATGGGTCAGGGCGGTGGCGCGCTTGGCGGCGTCCTGGGCAATCAGCATGTATTTGTCGATGTCGTTCAGACGGCCTTGGGCGATGCGTTTTTCCATCAGCTCAAGGGAGGCGCAAATGCCTGCCAAGAGGTTGTTGAAGTCATGGGCCAGGCCGCCGGTGAGTTGCCCAACCGCTTCCATTTCTGCGATTGCCGCAGCTTCTCTTCGGCCTGCATCAGTTCTGCGGTTCGCGCCGAGACCCGTTGTTCCAATGTGTCGTTGAGCGTCTTTAACGCGGCGGTGACCCGGTCGCGCTCGGCTTCGACATTGCGCCGGTCTTCGACATCGATGAGCACCCCGGGAAAGCGTACAGGTGTGCCGTCTTCGGCGCATTCGACGCGTCCGTTGGCTTCAATCCAGGTGTATTTGCCATCCGCACCGCGCACTCGGTATTGGTGCGAATAGGCACCTCCACGGGCAATGACTTCGTTGATCGCGGTTGTGAGTCCTTCCCGGTCATCCGGGTGTACGGTCTGCACCACTTGCTCCAGGCTCAGACCGTCGAGGCCCCAGGCCGGATCGAGGTTGAGAACCCGGGCAAAGGCCTCATCGACACTGAAGCGATCGCTGGGCAAGTGCCAGTGCCAGGTGCCGATAATGGCGCCGGCGGCCAGGGCGAGTTGGACCCGTTCAACGTTTTCCCGGGCGACCGCCTCGCTGATGCGCAAGCGTTCCTGCGCGTCGCGGCGTTCGGTGACATCGCTGAAGAAAATCGCAATCTGCCGATCGGCCGGGTCGCCGACGCGGACAGCGCGTACATCGAACCAGCGCTCGAAGGTGTTGGCGTAATTTTCGAAGTTGGCCGGCTCGCCGGTCTTGGCCACATGGCCATAGGTCTCGAACCAGAATTTCTCCAGGTTGGGCGCAAACTCGGTGACCCACTTGCCCCGCAGATTGACCCCGGCCTGACGCTCGAACGCCGGGTTAGCCTCGACAAAGTAGTAGTCGACGGGGTGGTCGTCGGCGTCGAATTTGACTTTGACGATGGCGAACGCCGCCTCGATGGTTTCCAGAATGGTACTGAAGCGCTCTTCACTTTTGCGCAATGCGGTTTCGGCGCTACGCGAACGGGTCAGGTCGAGCATCGCACCGATCATGCGTTCGGCTTTGCCATCGGCATTGCGGATCAGATGTCCGCGGTCAAGCACTTCGGCGTACGAACCATCGTGGCAGAGGAAGCGATATTCAGCACTCCAGGTCGTGCCAGAGCCGTCAATCGCCGAGCGAATCGAGGTTGTCACGCGCGAGCGATCCTGTGTGTGAATCTGCGCAAACCGCCAGTCACACGTCGGTTCTATCACCGTTGATGCATAGCCATAGGCCTGTTGCAGCGAGTCGTTCCAGACGACCTGATTGGTTTTCAGATCCCAGTCCCAAACGGCGTCGCAGGTCGCCTTGACGGCCAGACGCAGGCGCGTGACTTCGGACTCAAGCTCCTGGCGAGTAAGCTGTTTCAGGATGTTCACCCTTCATGCGTTGATGGTTGGCCTGCGTTCAATTGGCGTGTTTCAAGCCATCGGCCTCACAAGCTTTATGAGCCATTGACCCGGGGCCTCATGTTTTAGTTGCACGGGATCAAGGGCTCACGCGTTTTCATAGCGATTCGCCGCGATCCAGTCTGTCGAGCAGACCTTGCCCGCGTTGCCACAATGCCTGCTGCTTTTCCTGCGGCATGCGATCAAGGTTTTTGTACATCATGCCCATGCGCTGATTGCCGCGCAGAAGGTCGCCGTGGCGCATCAGGAAGTGCCAGTACAAGGCGTTGAACGGGCAGGCGTTGTCAGCCGTGGTTTCGCGTACCGAGTAAGCACAGTCGCGACAGTAGTCGGACATCCGGTTGATGTATTGGCCGCTGGCGCAATAAGGCTTGGAACCGAGGTAACCGCCGTCGGCGTGCATGACCATGCCGAGGGTGTTGGGCAGCTCGACCCAGTCGAAAGCGTCCATGTAAATGGCCAGATACCATTCACAGATCTGGCTCGGCGCGATGCCGGCGAGCAGGGCGAAATTGCCGGTGACCATCAGGCGCTGAATGTGATGGGCGTAGGCGTGTTTCAGGCTCTGGCCGATGGCCTGGCGCATGCAGTTCATCTGTGTTGCGCCGGTCCAGTAAAACTCGGGCAGATGCCGCGTGTTACCGAAGGCATTGCCTTCGGCGTACTCCGGCATGTGCAGCCAGTAAACGCCACGGACGTATTCGCGCCAACCGATCAGCTGGCGAATGAAGCCTTCGGCGGCGTTCAAAGCAATGTTGCCTGACCAATAGGCCGACTCCACGTCACTGCACAGTTGGCGCAAGTCGAGCAAACCAATGTTCAGCGCGGCACTGATGCGGGCATGGAACAGAAACGGTTCGTCGCTCGCCATAGCGTCCTGATAATCGCCGAACCCGGCCAGGCCGTAATCGAGAAACCAGACCCAGAGCGCCTGGGCGTCGGCGTGGGTCACCGGGTAGTTGAAATCATCCAGGCTGCCGTAGTGACTGGCGAAACGTTGCTTGACCAGTGCGAGGACTTCGAGGGTGATTGCATCGTTGGCAAAACCCGCCGGGTAGGGCGCCTTGACGGTTTTGGGCAGGGCTTTGCGATTGTCCGCGTCAAAGTTCCACGCGCCGCCGACCGGCGTGCCATCACCGTTGAGCAACAGGCGACTTTTGCGGCGCATCTCGCGGTAGAAGAACTCCATGCGCAGCTGTTTTTTGCCAGCGGCCCACGTGCGGAATTCGTCGCGACTACACAGGAAGCGGCTGTCGGCATGCCAATGGATCGGCAAGCCACACTCCTTGAGCGACTGCTCCAGACGCCAGTCTCCGCACTCCGTCACGTGCACCTCGTTGGCCTGCGATAGAGCCTGCCAGCGCTTCAACTCGCCGGGCACCGAGCCGCTATTATGCGGATCGTCGAGGGTCACGTAATGCACTTGGAAACCCCGATCCTCCAGTGCCTGCGCGAAGTGACGCATAGCGCTGAAGATCAGGGCGATTTTTTGCGGATGATGAGCGACATGACTGGCTTCTTCCATGACCTCGACCAGCAGCACGCGGTCGTGTTCGCGATCCAGACCGGCTAATGAAGCCAGATCGAACGATAACTGGTCACCCAGAACGAGGCACAGCCGATGGGTTTTGTTCATTTCACGGTTTCAGCGTAGTGAGCAGCAGGCTGCCTGATGGACGTTTAGCGTTAAGTCCAGATAGTTATACAGAATTGTAGTTGGTGTATAGGTTTTTGTACGGTGAATATTCACATCCCCCCCTGTGGGAGCGAGCCTGCTCGCGAAGGCGTCGTCACATTCAACATTGTGAGTGATTGACCCGCCGCTTTCGCGAGCAGGCTCGCTCCTACATGGACTTGCACGCCGACTAGGATGAACGTTCCCGCTGTTTCGGGAGCGCTCTACGCTGCGGTGGAAGGCGTTAGCCGGGATAAACGGGGTAGTCGGTGTAGCCTTCGGCGTTGCCGCCATACACCGTCGCCGGGTTCAACGCATTCAGCGGCCAGTCATTGGCAATCCGCGCCGGCAGATCGGGGTTGGCCATGAACGGGCGGCCAAAAGCGACGAAGTCTGCCAACCCGGATTCGAGCAGTTGCGCACCGGATTCGGCGGTGTAACGCCCGGCATAAATGATCGCGCCGCTAAAGGTATCGCGCACGGCCTGACGGAACGTCAACGGCATCGCCGGGGCGTTGTCCCAATCGGCTTCGGCAATCGACAGGTAGGCGATGCCCACGTCCTCCAGCACTTTGATCGCTTCGATGTAGGTGGTGTGCGGATCTTCCTCGACCATGCCCAGGTAAGTCCGCGCTTCATCGGTGGTGGTGAACAGCGGCGCGAACCGCACACCGACTTTTTCCTTGCCGATGCACTCGGCAACACCGGCCACCACTTCCTTGAGAAAACGCAGGCGGTTGTGCAACGAGCCGCCGTACTGGTCGTCGCGCAGGTTGCTGTGGGCGGAGATGAACTGGTTGACCAGATAACCGTTGGCGCAGTGCAGTTCGATGCCGTCGAAGCCGGCGTCCATGGCATTGCGCGCGGCCTGGATGTACAGCTGAACCAATTCCTGCACTTCATCGGTGCTCAGCGCACGAGGTGCCGACGGTGGCACCAGTTCACCGGCGCCAGGCCCGGTTTCGATAAACACGCTGACCCGGTCGGTGGCCACGGCGGAGGCGGAAACCGGGGCAGCACCGTCGGGTTGCAGCGCGGTGTGGGAGACACGGCCGACGTGCCACAACTGGGCAAAAATCACCCCGTCCACGGCATGTACGGCCTCGGTGACTTTGCGCCATCCGGCGATTTGCTCAGGCGTATGAATGCCCGGTGTCCACGCATAGCCCTGACCTCGGGGTTCAATCTGCGTGCCTTCGGTGACCAGCAAACCGGCGCCGGCGCGCTGTTGGTAATACTCGGCCATCAACTCATTGGCGATGTTGCCCGGTTGAGTGCTGCGCTGGCGGGTGAGGGGCGGCAGGACGATACGGTTTTTCAGGGTGTGGTTGCCGAGTTTGGCGGGTGTGAAGAACGTGCTGCTATTCATGGATTACCTTGTCTTGGTGTTTATTAGACCAGTCGACTACTGATCGGGTGAAAAAATAACGCCGGGCATGGCGCACCCGGCGTTAGGAAGGTTGGAAGCGAGGGTTTAGCCCAGCATCTTCAGCAGTTTCTCGGCGACAGCGGCCGAGCTGGCAGGGTTCTGGCCAGTGACCAGTTGCCCGTCGGCGACCACATGAACCTGCCAGTCAGCGACTTTCGAGTAATGACCGCCGAGACGCTGGAACTCGTCCTCAATCAGGAACGGCACCACGTCCGTCAGGCCGACTGCTTCTTCTTCGGAGTTGGTGAAACCGGTGACCTGGCGATGCTGAACCAGCGGTTTGCCGTCAGCCGTAACGACATGACGCAGCACTCCCGGTGCATGGCAGACAAAACCGTGGGGCTTGTTGGCGCGGTCGAAGGCTTCGATCAACGCGATCGACTGCTTGTCTTCGGCCAGGTCCCACAGTGGGCCGTGGCCGCCTGGGTAGAACACGGCATCAAAGCCATCAGCGCTGACGTCGGCCAAGCGCCCGGTATTGGCCAGTGCCTGTTGCGCGGCGGAGTCTTTGCGGAAGCGATCAGTCTCGGCGGTCTGGGCATCGGGCTCATCGCTTTTCGGGTCCAGCGGCGGCTGGCCACCAGCCGGCGAAACCAGCGTGACGTCGGCACCGGCGTCCTTGAAGGCGTAGTAGGGCGCGGCGAACTCTTCCAGCCAGAAGCCGGTTTTCTTGCCGGTGTTGCCGAGTTGATCGTGGGAAGTCAAAACCATCAGGATTTTCATAGAGCACCTTGAGTCGATCAGGTGTCTTCGATTGAGCGAAGGATTCGCGCATCGGCCACACCGGTCAAAAAACGTTTGTCGGGGCGCAGCATAGATTCCAATTAGACCAGTCGTCTAGTAAATTTTTATCCGAAGGTTTTTCATCGACAGGTATGGCAAACTTCCGTTCCTCCGAAAATACGACTGGTCTATTGCCTGGTAATTCGCGCCCCATGAAACCGACCTACGACGACACCCGCCAACACTTGCTCGACACCGGCCACCGGATGATGGCCGAGAAGGGCTTCACCAGTGTCGGCCTCAACGAAATCCTGCAAACCGCCGGTGTACCCAAGGGTTCGTTCTATCACTACTTCAAATCCAAAGAGTTGTACGGCCAGGCGTTGCTCGCGGATTATTTCGTCGGCTACCTCGCCGACATGGAGCGGCGCCTGACGCTGCCAGGGCTGAGCGCTTACGAGCGGCTGATGGATTACTGGCAGGGCTGGCAGAACCGCTGCACCCTCGAAGGTCACGGCGATGAGTGTCTGGTGGTGAAACTCAGTGCCGAAGTCGCCGACCTGTCGGAGTCGATGCGCTTGACCTTGCGCGATGGTGCCGAGCAAGTGGTGGCGCGCATTACCCAGTGCATCGAACAGGGCCAGTCCGAAAACAGCCTGCCCAAAGGCGATGCCCGGCATCTGGCGGAAACCCTGTATCAGCTGTGGCTGGGCGCCAGTTTGCTGAACAAGTTGCAGCGTACCGGGCAGTCGCTGCAGACCTCGATGGCGATGACCCGCCAACTGCTGGCGGTGTGAGCGACGTCTCAAGGGGGCTGATTGATGAACGGTGTTCATGACTTCATGAAGCTGAACGCAGATAGTCGCAGGGGGCTCGGCGGTTTAACGTGGCGGCTGATTATCCCGCCAGCAGGAGCTATGCGATGGCAGCATTCCCGGTTCGAAGCGTGACCCACTCCAGCCGACTTCTGTTGACGGCCATCGCACTGTTGCTGACAGCCTGTGCTTCAACTGAAAAAGGTTCGACACCCATGAAACGTTCACCCGCAATGACTTCCGATGCCGCGGCTGCCGTGTCCCCGGCATTGGCGCATAACACCGATGCCATGTTGTTTGGCGAAGTATGGAAGCGCCCGGGATTGTCACCCCGTGACCGCAGTCTGGTGACGATTGCAGTGTTGATCGCCCGCGGGCAAACCGCCGAGATGGCTGCCCAATTCAACCTCGCACTGGACAATGGTGTTACCCCGCTTGAGCTGTCCGAGACACTCAATCACCTGGCGTTTTATTCCGGTTGGGGCAATGCAACTGCGGCGCTGCCCATCGCCGGCGAGGTGTTCACCGCGCGCAACATCGCTGCTGAGCAACTGGCGCCGGTTGCACCGTCGTTGCTACCGCTGGACCAGGCTCGCGAAGCTGACCGTGTGGAGCGGGTGAATGCAGCGGTGGGATCAGTGGCACCCGGCCTGGTCGAGTTCACCACCAAAGCGTTGTTCCGCGATCTGTGGTTGCGCCCGGGCCTGGCGCCCCGCGATCGTAGCCTGATCACGGTCAGCTCGTTGGTGGCCAACGGGCAGACAGGCCAGGTCGGTTATCACTTGGGTCGGGCGATGGACAACGGTTTGAGCCAGACCGAAGCGGCGGAAATGATTACCCAACTGGCGTTCTATGCCGGATGGCCGAATGCATTTTCCGCCGTGCCGGTGTTCAAGGAAGTGTTCAGCCAGCGCGCGCCGGGCTGACTGAACAGAGCGGCAAGTTTGCTACGGCAAGTGCGCGATGAGCTTGTCCAGCGTGATCGGATAGTCGCGCACGCGCACGCCGGTGGCGTTGTAAATCGCATTGGCAATGGCCGCTGCCGCGCCACTGATGCCCAACTCGCCGACACCTTTGGCCTTCAGCGGCGTGGCGTATGGATCAACCTCGTCGAGGAAAATCACCTGTTGATGGGGAATGTCGGCGTGCACCGGCACTTCGTAACCGGCGAGGTCGTGGTTGACGAAAAAACCAAGGCGCTTGTCGACCTGCAGTTCTTCCATCAGTGCGGCCCCGGCGCCCATGGTCATGCCGCCGATGATTTGGCTGCGCGCGGTCTTCGGATTGAGAATCCGTCCTGCTGCGCAGACCGCCAATTGGCGGCGCAGGCGAATCTCGCCGGTTGCCGCGTTGACGGCGACCTCGGCGAAATGGGCGCCGAAGGTCTGCTGGGCAAAGCGCTGGGCCAGATCGCCGAACGCCATGCGATCTTCGCCAACCAGATCGCCCGCGGCCGCCGCTTGAGCCAAAGGAAAATGCCGCGTGCCATCGTGCACTTCGCCGCGGGTAAATTCGGCTGTTTGCGGATCCAGTCCGACGGCGCGGGCAGCGGCTTCGCGCAACTTGACGCAAGCGGCATAGACCCCGGCGGTAGACGACGCCGCACCCCATTGCCCACCCGATCCCGACGACTCCGGAAAGCGCGAGTCGCCAAGGCGCACTTCGACCCGCTCCAGTTCCACGCCCATCATCTCGGCGGCGGTCTGCGCAATGATCGTGTAGCTGCCAGTGCCGATATCTGTCATGTCGGTTTCGACGGTGATTCTGCCGTGCCGATCGAGGCGCACACGGGCCGCCGATGCGGTGGTTGGCGCGCCACGTATGGCAGAGGCCAGACCGATGCCGATCAGCCAGCCATTCTCCAGCCGTTGGCCGGCGGTTGCGTTGCGCTGGTGCCAGCCGAAGTGCTCGGCGCCGGTTTGCAGACACTCGACAAGTTGCCGTTTCGAGAACGGGCGTGACGGCTGCTCGGGGTCGACCTGGGTGTCGTTGAGCACGCGCAATTGCAATGGGTCGATACCGAGTTTTTCCGCCAGTTCATCCATGGCCATTTCCAGCGCCATCATGCCCGGTGCTTCCCCCGGCGCGCGCATGGCCGAGCCTTCGGCCAGGTCGAGCACGGCAAGATTCAGACGGGTCATGCGGTTGGCGCCAGCGTAGAGCAAACGTGTCGAGGCCGTCGCGGCTTCGGCCCGACCCCCGGGCAGGTTGCCCGACCAACTCTCATGGCCGATGGCAGTGATCAAGCCGTCGCGGCCGGCACCGATGCGAATGCGTTGAAGCGTCGCGGGGCGATGGGTCAGGTTGTTGAACATCAGCGGACGTGGCAGCGCGACTTTCACCGGGCGCCCGGCGTGTCGTGCCGCCAGCGACGCCAGCACCGCGTCACACAGGATCGTGCCTTTGCCGCCGAAACCGCCGCCGATGTAGGGCGATATCAAACGAACATCTTCTTTGCGTATGCCGAGTGTCCTGGCCAGATCGCGCACGCCCCAGTTGATCTGCTGGATCGACGTCCACAACGTCAGCGAATTGCCGTTCCACTGGGCGATGGTGGCGTGCGGTTCCATCATCGCGTGCGCCTGATCCGGCGTGCTGTAGTGCTGATCGATCTGGATCGGTGCGGCGTTGAAAGCGCCTTCGAAATCACCGATCTGCGTCTGCGGCGGTGGGCCGAATCCGGCGGGCGGCGGCGGTGTTGCCGAATCCTTGGCGGCAGCCAGATCGAACGCGCCGGGCTCGGCCTCGTAGGTGATCTCAAGCAGGTTGGCAGCCGCGCGGGCCTCTTCGAATGTCTGCGCCACGACAATCGCGACAGCCTGGTGATAGTGGTCCACCTGCGGGCCGGCCAATGCGCGCGCAACATAGAACTCGCCCTTGGCCAACGGCCCGGCATTTTCGTAGGTGACGATCGCGATCACCCCGGAACTGCTGCTCGCCTGCGTCGAGTCGATCGAGGCGATGCGGCCCTTGCCGATTCCGGCGCCGACGATATAGCCATAGGCCGGATCGGGCACCGCGGCGTGTTGTTCATACGCGTAAGGCGCGGTCCCGGTGGTCTTCAACTTGCCATCGATGCGGTCGGCGGGTTTGCCGATGACGTTCAATTGATCGATCGGATTGGTGCCGGCCGGTGTGTCGAATTTCATCGCTGATTTCCTCTTCAGGCGGGCTGGCGGATAACGCCAGCATTTGCAGGCCATATCGCCTACGAGCCTAGGCCATTGAAACGCATCTGATAATGCGCCTTGCCAGGATGAAGTCATGAGTCCCGCTCACGAATCCTGACCAACATGACAAATAAGAATAAGTTTCAATTACAGTGTCTCTGGTATACCATCCGCTCCGCTGTTCTGGCGGTTTTACCCTTCGTTCTGGCCTATTCACAAGGTTTTCATTTCATGCGTCGAACCCTGCTTTCCGTGTGTGTGCTGCAAGCGTTGTCTTCTTCCTCGTGGGCCGAGCCGGCCGAGTCGACCTCTTCAGCGCTGGAGCTGGAGGCCACCGATGTGGTCGGTACAGCGGATTACGAACGGGCCGACGGCCCGGTTCAGGGTTACCGCGCGACGCGCTCCGCCAGTGCCACACGCACCGACAGTTCGATCCATGAAACTCCGCAATCGATCAGCGTAGTGACCAAAGATGCGGTCGAAGACCTCGGCGCCACGCGTCTGCAAGATGCACTGGACTATGCCGGCGGTGTGGGCCGGGCCAACAATTTCGGCGGGCAGGGACTGACCACGTTCACCGTGCGCGGCTTCACCACGGGCGAGTTTTACCGCAACGGTTTCCCGATCAATCGCGGCTACCCGAACATGCCCGACGCCAATACCATCGAGCGTCTGGAGGTGCTGCGCGGGCCGGCGACGATGCTGTATGGCCGTGGCGATCCCGGCGGCACCTTCAACGTTGTTTCCAAGCAGCCGTTGGCCGAGCGCACGGTCACGCTGGGCAGTCAGTTGAATGATCAAGGCATGAAGCGCGGCACCCTCGACGCCTCCGGCCCGCTGGATGAAGAGGGGCGCCTGGCCTATCGACTGAACGTGGTGGGTGAGGGGGGCGATACCTTCCGCGATCACGTCGAGACCGAGCGCTACGGCGTGACGCCGGTGCTGACCTGGCAGGCCAGCGACGCCACGCGAGTGATCTTCGAGGGTGATTTCATGCGCAACAATCATCCGCTGGATCGCGGCGTGACGCGCTACGCCAAGCAGATTGGCACCGCCTCGCGGGATACGTTTTTCGGCGAGAAAGACGCCGGCAAATTGCATAACGACAACAACATGGCGCAACTGCGCTTCGAACATCTGCTCAATGATGACTGGACGCTGGGCGGTGGTTTCCAGTGGCTCGACGGCTCACTGCAGGGCAATGCGATCGAGGCCAACGGCATTGCCGATGACGGTCGAACCCTGGGACGCAATTTCAACTACCGCAAACTGGAGTGGACCGACAAGGACACCCAGCTCAATCTCACCGGTCATTTCAGCACCGGCGGCCTGCAGCACACCTTGCTGACCGGCATCGAGTATGAAGATTACGACTACAAGTCGATCATTCAGCGTTCCAGCGGCGCGGTCGGCGCCTACCCGATCGACATCTTCGATCCGGTTTACGGCCAACCGCGCCCGGCATTGACCCGCACGCCGACCCACGACAAGGAAAACCTCAAGACCTATGCCGCGTTCGTGCAGGATCAGGTGGCGTTGACCGAGCGTCTGAAGGTTCTCGCCGGGGCGCGTTTCGAGCGCTTCGAACACGACTATGAAACCTACGTGCCGGGCGGCAAGAGCTGGCAGGCCAGTGACAACGCGGTGACGCCGCGCCTCGGCGTGACCTACGACCTGACCGAGACCCTGGCGGTCTATGCCGACACCGCACGCTCGTTCAAGCCCAACACCGGCGCGAGCCGAACGGGCGGAGGCTTCGCCCCGGAGAAAGGCAAGTCTTACGAAATGGGCGTCAAGTGGGAGGCGCTGGATCAGCAGTTGAGCGTGGATGCAGCGATCTATCAGATCGAAAAACGCAACGTGTTGACCACCGACCCGGTGGACTCGACCTTCAGTGTGGCCGCCGGGGAGGTGCGCAGCCGTGGTTTCGACCTGAACGTCGCCGGCAACCTGACCCCCGAATGGCGCGTGATCGGCGGCTACGCCTACGTAGATGCCGAAGTGACCAAGGACAACGTGATCCGTTCGGGCACGCGGCTGATGAACATTCCGCAAAACAGCGTCAGCCTGCTCAACGTTTACGAGTTTCAGGACGGCGCGTTCAAAGGCCTGGGCCTGGGTACCGGACTCAAATACGTCGACGAACGCGCCGGGCAAACCGCCAATACCGCGTTCTCGATGGACAGCTACACCGTTGTCGATTTGCTCGGCTTCTACAAGGTCAACGAGAAGGTGCGGCTGAATCTAGACGTGAAAAACCTGTTTGACCGCGATTACGAGGAGGGCGCGTTCGGTAATGTCTACGCCTATCCGGGGGCGCCGAGAACGGTGCAGGTGGGGATTTCCTACACCTTGTAAGTCGGTGCAACGGCGGCCCCTCACCCCAGCCCTCTCCCGGAGGGAGAGGGAGCCGACCGAGGTGTCTTGTGTTATGCATCGACCTGTCAGATCGCGTCGATTACGGGTTCATCCGCAAGGCTTGGCGACATTGGATTCCCAGGCGCTATCTCACGTCGGCGCTCATCGCCAATATCCCCCGATCGGTTCCCTCTCCTGGGGGAGAGGGCTAGGGTGAGGGCAGCTGTTTCGGCACCTGCCACTTAACCAGTGACACAACCCTGCGGCGTCTTGCCGGCAAAACTGTCCAGCAGACTCGCCACCACCATTTCTCCCATGCGCGTGCGTGTCTGCAATGTTGCGCTGGCGCGGTGCGGCTGCAGCACCACCTGTTCGTTGCCGAATAACGCCTCTGGCACAGTCGGTTCATCGACAAACACATCCAGCCCCGCACCGGCGATCTCGCCAGCAGCGAGTGCTGCCACCAGATCAGCCTCGTTGACCAGTTTGCCCCGTGCCACATTGATCAGATAGCCATCCTTGCCCAAGGCCTGGAGCACTCGCGCATCGATGATGGCTTCAGCCTTGTCGGCAGCGGCGGCGAGAATCAGCGCATCGCTGTCACGGGCCAATTGCTTGAGGTCGGCGACGAAAGTGTGGGTGACATCGCTCATCGGTTGCAGGTCGGTGTAACTGATAGGACAGCCGAAGGCAGCCGCTCGGCTGGCCACCGCGCGGCCAACCCGGCCCATGCCGACGATGCCGATACGCATGCCGGACACCTGACGCGCGAGGGGCAGTGGCGCCAGCGGAGTCGGACTTTGCGGCCACTGGCCGGAGCGTACGTAACGATCACTGGTGCACAGTCCGCGACACACGGAAATCAGCAAGCCGATGGCGAGGTCAGCGACGTCTTCGGTCAGCGCGCCAATGGTCGCCGTCACGCGGATGCCGCGATCCCGAGCGTAAGCCAGATCAACCGCATCGGTGCCGACGCCGTTGACCGCCACCACCTCAAGTTTTGGCAGTTGCGCCATGACGGCCTGGGTGATGCCGGTATGGCCGCCGGTGATCACCCCGCGAATATTCGCGCCGTGTTCCTGCAAATACGCCGCTTTGTCCGTTTGCTGGAAATAGCGGCGGACCGTGAACAGTTCATCGAGACGCGTGTTGATTTCAGGAATAAGGATCGGGCTGAGCTGCAAGACTTCTGGCTTCATGTAAACCTCTCTAACCGAATAAAAAGACCGGCTCAACCGCGGCCGGCAAACGGCATGGCGCTGGCCATGACTGTCATGTTCAGAACGTTGGCCGACAGCGGCAGGCCGGCGATGTAGCGCACGGCATCGGCGACATGCTTGACGTCAACCATCGGCTCCACGGCGATGCTGCCGTTGGCCTGACGTACACCTTTGGTCATGCGTACCGACATTTCGGTCAGGGCGTTGCCGATGTCGATCTGGCTGCAGGCGATGTTGAATTCGCGACCGTCCAGCGCCAGCGATTTGGTCAGGCCCAGTACCGCATGTTTACTGGCGGTGTAGGCGCTGCTGAATGGACGTGGTGTGTGTGCCGAAATCGAACCGTTATTGATGATGCGTCCGCCCTGTGGCTGTTGATGGCGCATCAGTCCGAAGGCACCACGGGCGCACAGGAAAACCCCATTGAGGTTGGTGTCGATCACGTTGCGCCACTGTTCGAACGTCAGTTCGTCCAAAGGCACGGCGGGGGCATTGACCCCGGCATTGTTGAACACCACATCCAGCCGTCCGTAGACCTCGGCAATGGTTGCGAACAGCGCATCGACACTGGCCAGGTCGCGGACATCGGTGGGTACCGCCAGGGCTTCGTGTCCCTCGCTTGCCGCCTGTTCGACCAGCGCTTGCAAAGGTTCCGGCCGGCGCCCGGCAAGCACCAGGGTATAACCGTCGGCCAGCAGGCCAAGCGCCACGGAGCGGCCGATTCCGCTACCGGCGCCGGTGACCAGCGCGACTTTCAAAGGTTGAGGGGTGGACATCTTGTTGTTCTCCTGTCTTCAAATCGCTGAGGCATGCAGGGCGTTCAGGCTCGTGGGCCGACGCGCATTTCCAGTTGGCCGATACCGTCGATGCCAGCGGTGATAACGTCGCCGGGTTGCAGTCCGTCGACGCCGGCCGGGCTGCCGGTCATGATCAGGTCGCCAGCTCTGAGCGCCACTGACCGGGAAATCCGGCTGATCACTTCAGCCACCGACCAGATCTGGCTGTCGAGGCTGTCACGCTGACGCTCCTCGCCGTTGACGTTCAGCCACAGCTCACCTTCGGGATGTCCGGCACGGCTCACCGGGACAATCGCCGTCATGGGCGCGGCGCCGTCAAACACCTTGGCGCCTTCCCACGGCAAACCGTTGCTCTTGGCGGCGCGTTGAACATCACGACGGGTCAGGTCGAGGCCGGCGGCGTAGCCCCAGACATAGGCCAACGCCTCGTTTTCTGGAATGTCGGCGCCACCTTCGCCGATGGCCACCACCAACTCGATCTCGTGGGCGAAATCCTCGGTCAGCGAAGGAAATGCCACCTCACCGGCGGCATCGACGACGTTGCTCGCCGGTTTCATGAAAAACACCGGCGGCTGACGCGACTGGCCTTGGGTATCGGGCCAGGGATAATTGCGTCCGACACAAAACACCCGGCCGACGGGAAAGCGTTGCTCACTGCCGACAACCGGCAAGGTCACGGGCAGATCCGGCGTGAAGACGTATTCAGTCATGTTCATCCTGTTAAAAGTCCTGTGGGTAGCTTCAGCGTACGGCGGCAGTCGTTGGTGAAGTTGGACGAAAGCCGCCTCCGGTTGGAGAAAACGGTGCAGTTGGCTTCAGCGCACCTTCAATTCGATGCGGTACAAGCGGCCGAGCAGCAGTGAGTAGGAGAGGGTGCCGATCAGAGCTACGCCGCCAATGAACCAGAAGGCCCAGGCGAAGGAGCCGGTGGCGTGAACAATCGCGCCAATCACGATCGGCGTGACGATGCCGCCAATGTTGGCGGCGAGGCTGGTGATCCCGCCGGTCAAGCCGATCAGCTCCTTGGGTGCCACTTCCGACACTGCGGCCCACGAAGACGAGGCGATGCCTTGCGCAAAGAAGGCAATGGTCAGCACGGCGATGCAGATCGTGTTCGAATCGGTGAAATTCACCAGCACGATGGACATTCCCAGCATCGAACCAATCACTAGCGGCAACTTGCGAGCGAACGACATCGAGTAGCCGCGGCGGATCAACAAGTCCGACACGATGCCGGCGAGCAGGATGCCGACCGTCGCGCCTACAAACGGCAGAACAGCGAAGATCCCGGCCTTGATCATGGTCAGCTTGCGTTCTTCGATCAGGTAGGTGGGGAACCAGGTCAGGAAGAAGTACAGCGCCGAGGTGCTGGCAAACTTGCCGATGCAAATCGCCCAGATTTGCCGGTAGCTGAACAGCTCGGCGATTTGCCGCCAGTTGAAGCGGGTACGTTCCTGACTGCTTTTGACCAGACCGCCGCCGGCTTCGATGTACTTCAACTCTTCTTTGCTGACCTTCTTGCAGTTCAACGGATCGCGATACAGGTACAACCACAACACGCCGAAGACGATGCCAAGCAGGCCGGTGCTGTAGAACACGTGACGCCAGTCGAAGGTGGTCGCCAGCCAAAGCAGGGCACCGGTAAACAGCGCCGTCCCCAGATATTGCCCGCAGACATAGATACTGCTGGCCAGACCGCGCTCCCGCGCCGGGAACCACACCGTCACCGCGCGACTGTTCGCCGGGAACGCCGGTGCCTCCATGGCGCCGACCGCCAATCGCAAACCGAACAATGACGCAAATCCTGTGGCAAAGCCCTGACACACGGTCACCGTCGACCAACTGATCAGGGAAACCCCGTAAGTGAAGCGCGAGCCGAAGCGGTCAGCGATAAACCCGGCAGGGACCAAAGCCAGGGCATAGGTCCAGGCAAATGCCGAAAAAATCAGACCCATTTCGATCTTGTCCAGACCCAGATCTTTGGCCATGAACGGCGCGGCAATCGAGATATTGACCCGGTCGATGTAATTGATGATGGTCGCAATCAGCAGCAACGAGAGCATGAACCAGCGTCGCCGCGAGGGCAGGCGTTGTGGCAGGACGGCGTCCCGGGCAGCGTCTATTACCGGCGGCACGGTGGCTTGGGAAGCATGTGAATTCGACATGAAGAGACCTCGTTATTGTTAGAAGAATCGAGATGTTTTCGCGCAGCCGAAGGCGTTGCCCGCATCGGACAGGGCATGGCAATCGAGACTGAAATGAGCGGCTGCGTCAGACGTTCAGGTACGTCTTCCGGGCGGCGTGATCGGTGAGTGATCGGGTGGGTCTGCGAGGGGCAATAGCAGGATCATGACGTGCGCACCTTTGATTGTTTTTGGAAGAGGTTGGGCTGCGTTGATGATCACAGTGGTCGTACAACATCTTCTAATCAACCGCGGTGTTAGATCATTTTTTCCATACGAAAATGGCTTTGATAAACCTGTCCAAAAAACCCAAACGGCAAAATCTTGATTTTATAGGTGAGAAATATTTCTCAATTTATTGAAAATAAACA
>NZ_UTHA01000244.1 GCF_900582195.1 Pseudomonas viridiflava | reverse complement strand
GCTCGACGCCCAGGTTCAAGCGATTGCTCTGAACCTGTTCGGTGAAGATGTTGATGCGCTGGACGTGACCGTCGTCGATCAGCCAGCTCAACGCTTCGCGGGCATAGAACTCGGCGTCGCGCTGCGTCTGAGCGGTGAGCTTGACCCTGCGCAGCAGCCAGAGTCTGGAGCCGATCCGGTCATTGGCAACGGCCGGGTAGGTCTCGCCCCACCAGCCAAAGCGCTCGGCGTCGTCAAACCGATCGTCCGCTTCGGCGCGGCGCCAGGCGCACAGACTGATTATCACCGAGCGCAGGAACGAAGC
>NZ_UTHA01000245.1 GCF_900582195.1 Pseudomonas viridiflava | reverse complement strand
CTCATACTCAGGAAAAGCCCATGCCCGCCTTCCTCTACAAAGCCGATCCTGCACGCGCCGAACGCTGGCGATTGCTGTTCGCCGAGCACGCGCCGGACATCGAATGGCGGGAATGGCCGAACATCGGTAACCCCGAGGACGTTCATTATCTGGGCGCCTGGCTGGCACCGGATGATCTGCAGGAAGTACTGCCAAACCTGAAGGTGTTGTTCGCCCTGTCGGCAGGGGTCGATCAACTGGACCTGAGCCGCATCCCGAAATCGCTGCCGGTCGCGCGCCTGCTCGATCCGGGCATCAGCCGGGGCATGTGCGAGTACGCGACGTTTGCCGTGA
>NZ_UTHA01000247.1 GCF_900582195.1 Pseudomonas viridiflava | reverse complement strand
CGACCTTCCTCGGCATCGCGGGTGCGCTGCTCAAGCAGTTCGCTACGGCGCCGCTCGTCGCTGGTAAACGCGAGAAAGTCAGCGAGTAATTCGGAGAAGATCGCCGTGTCGTCGACGAAGTCATTGAGCAGGCGCTGAACGATCTGTTCGACCCGCAGGTAGAGCGAATCGCGCTGATAATCGTCACGTCCACCCCAGCCGAGCGCCGCAGTGGCAATCTCGTTGAGCAGACGACGGGCAGGATGGCTGCCACGACTGAAGAAACTCTTGTCGAGCACTGCCACCTTGAGCATCGGAATCTGCAGGCGTCCGAT
>NZ_UTHA01000249.1 GCF_900582195.1 Pseudomonas viridiflava | reverse complement strand
TTCATCAAGACGCAGGCCGAGCAGGTGGCCGCTGCCGTAAGTCAGCCAACTGACGCGGTGGCCGTCGGGGCGCACGCTGGCGACTCGTTGGTTGAGCACGTCGTACTCGTGCTGCCAGATCGCGACGGTAGGTTTTTCCAGACCGAGGTAATGTTGGTGTTCGCGCAGCAGATTGCCGGCCGGGTCGTGGAACCATTGCAGGCGGCTGTCGGCGTTGTCGGCCAGCACCAGATTGCCGTTGCCATCGTAGGCAAAAGTCTCGCTTTGCGACTGATCGCCCAAGGTTGCGCGACGTTCAGTCAAACGGCCCATAGGGTCGAAGCTCAAAGAGATGACGCGTTGGCCATTGATCGATTGGGCGAGGCGACCGGTGAGCGGGTCGTACTGATAGCGCGTGCTGCGGCCGTCGAAACCGCGTTCCTCGAGCAGACGACCGACCGGGTCGTAGTGAAAGTGCGCGCGTTGTTCGTTTTCGTTTTCCAGCACCGTTAACCGTCCGAGACGGTCCCAGCGATAGCGCAGGGTTTGCTCGGCGGCATCGATGCGTTCGGCGATCAAACCGGCGGCGCTATAGCTCCAGGTGGTGCAGCGATCGAGTCCATCAACGTGCGCCAACAGCCGACCTTCGGCATCACGCTCAAAGCGCTCTTCGGTCTTGTCCGGATGCTTGATCAGCACCAATTGGCCAGCCTTGTATTCGTATTCGGTGGCGTTCCCGGTAGCGTCGGTGAAGCAGACCATTTGCCCGAGTTCGTTGTACTCCCAGGCGCTGGTCTTGCCCGAACAATCGACGTATTCCACCAGTTGCCCGGCGTCGTTGTAGTCGAGGGTTTTTTCGTTGCCGTTGGCGTCCTTGATCGCGGTGGGCAGGCCGGATTTGTTGTAGGCGTATTCGGTTTTGTTGCCCAGCGGATCGAGCGCTTCGACCAGATTGCCTTGGTCGTCATAGGCGCGCTGCCACTGACCGCCCTCGGCATCGCTGATCTTGATCAGCAGGTCCTGATCGTCGTAGGCGTAATGCATCACGGTATGGTCGGCGCGGATGTGTTCGAGCAGGTTGCTGCGTTCATCGTAGCTGTAGCGATCGGTGCTGCCGTCAGCATTGACGCGGCGCACGATGTTCTTCGCCTCGTCGCGGAAGAACCATTCCGAACGCTCGTCCGCGTAGCGGATGCGATAGGTGTAGCCAAGGATGTCGTAGTAGTGCCAGGTCTCGTTGCCGAGGGCATCGGTGACGTAGGTCAGACGGATGTTCTCGTCCCACTCCAGACGGGTATCAAAGCTGCCGTCGTCCGCCCACTCGCGCACGGCTTTGGCCTTGGCGCTCGAACCGTCCCACTGCAGGTTCGTGCCGCGCCCGGTGCGGTCGGTGTAGCGGGTGATCAGGTGATGCTGGAGCTGATACGACCAGACTGCACCGTTCTCGTCCTGCGCCTGAATCAGGTCGCCATAGGCGTCGTACTGGTACGCACACAGCTGGCGCAGCGGTTCTCCATCAACGATCTGCCAGACACCGATAAACCGGCCGTGATCGTCGATCATCGTGCCGAGGTGCAAATGGACTTTGGTGAAGTCGTTTTCCTGATAGGTGATCAGGTCGGAGAGCACCGAGTGTTCGCCGTGACGATGCTCGTAATGCAGCATCATCCCGGCGCCGTTGCGCAGCGAGATATTGCTCAGCACAAAGCGCTGGCCACGGCGGACGTAGGTTTCCTTGCGCTCGAAACCACGGCACAGCAACAACTGATCTTCGCTGTTGCGGACCAGGGTGATGTCTTCGATGGCGTCGTAGTGGAACAGGCCGACTTTTGGCAACGGATAGCTGTGGTCGCGGCCGTCGGCGCCGTAGAACGTCAGGCCATCGTCCACGCAGTCGAAACGCGTGGTGAATTCGTTGATCCAGCGAGCGCCGAGTTCGCTGTGATCGTAGGCGTCGAGGCGTGAGTTGTATATGCGCGTCCACTCGACAGGGAAAGGCCCCGGCAAGCTGAAATCAGTATGACTGAGTCTTTCAGAACCCAAGGCAAAACTGATGCTGTTGCATGTGCCCGTGCAGGCGCCGTTTTTCTTCGGCTCGGGCGCGCCTTTCGCAGGAGCCTGTTGACCACTGGATCCCAATTGACCATCGGACGCCGTGTGCTTTGCCTGACCGGTCTTGTCTGGATGGACTGCGGTGCTCTGGCCATGAGCATTGCGCTTGCGCCACAGTGTCACGGCACTGGAGAGGATAAACAGCAACCAGCCGATCGAGTTCTGCACCGATTCATCATCGAGCTTGCTCAACTGAGTGCGCAGCTCCGGGCCCATTGCGCGCAGTTTTTTGGTTTCGTCGGAGACGGTTTTTTTGAAGTCATCGGGCACCAGATTTTGTGCCACGCTGTTGGCCAGGCCCTTGCCAGCCGCTTTATAAGCACTCGCGGCAGCCCCGAACACATTGCTGAATGAGGCCAGCGGATCATTCTTGAATTGATCGGCTGCGGCGCTCGTCTGGGCGCTGGCTGCATTCAGATCACCTTTGGCATCCAGATTGCCGAACGCCACCGCTTCGATGCCTTTGGCAATCTCATTGATGACTTCTTCACCGAGCTTGCCAGCGTCCGCCAGAATACCCGGCAACTTGCCTTTGGCTTGCTCAACAAAGTCATCGAGGGTGCCGATGATCGAGGCGTTCAGGTGACCGACCAGCACCTCAATCACGGAGGTGCTGAGCAACAACTTGCCGCTGGCCCTCATCTCCTGACGTACCAGAAACAGCGTCGGCCGCAGGGTCATGCGCGCAGCGGCCATCGACGGCGGCAACGGCAAGACGCCGATCAGGTTGATGCCAAGACTGGCCCAAGCGAGCAAGTCGCGTTGCTTGGCGCTCGACAGGGTGACGATGTCACCCAGCGCATCGACCAGCGCCATGATGTTGCCCACCACCGGCAGGAAGCCGGCGTAGTTCTTGATTCGATCAAGCGTGACCACGCCATCCGTAGCCGATTGCAGCCAAGCATCGAAGGTTGCCGCACTGCTGGCGACGTCCTGAATGTCGATGGCGTTCAGTGGAACGATGGCAACCTGAGGTTCACGTTTTACAGCAGCTACTTCAGTAGTCATGACAGCATCTCACCCGCCAACAGGCCCGGGGTTTTCAAGGAAGGTTTTGGCAGACTCGCTGCAGGCAGGCTCGGCAACTTGCCCGCCTTGCTCGCCGCCCCAAGAAGCCCCGACGCACTTGGCAACACCGCACTCGCCAGCTTCGGCAACCCAGCCACGCCGCCCTGCACCACACCTTTCACTTGCTGCGCCGTTTGCATCGCGCCTTGCGCGGTCTGCATTGCGTTCATCCCTGCTTGCGCCATGTCCTTACCCTTCTCCAACATCTCCCAACTCTTGCTCGGCAAGACCTGCGCGACCATGGCTTGCACCTGACTCGGCACGTCTTCAGCCCCCGGCGGATTCAACGGCCACTCCGGTTTGCCGATGTAGCTGCCGTCGCTCCAGGTGTCCGCCGGATCCTTGCCGAACAGCACGCGCGCCGGCCCCGGTGCGGCGCCCGCGACGCTGGCGAAACCTTTGCCGTCGAGCTTGCCCTTGATGCTTTTGCCCAGCGCATCGATGACTTCGTAATCGCCTTCCTTGATGCCCTGGCGCCCGGCGTACTGGTTGAACAATTCCAGATTGCCCTTGCCCGGTTTCGGCGGTTCCGGGAATACCCCGGCGAGACTTTTCGCCCCGGTGTAGGCGAAGTTCGCCGCGTGCGCGGTGTACGGGCCGCTGGTGGCGTGGGTGATGCCGCCGGCGTTGTAGGTGGTGGCGCTGCCGCCGCCCTGGATCACCAGTTCGGTTTTCGCGGTGATGGTGATGCGGTCGGCATTGGCGGTGATGTTGAGTTTGGCCAGCAGGTTGATGCTGTCCTTGAGCGCACGCACGTCGATGTCGCCGGACGCCGCGACCAGCCGCCAGCCCATGCTCTGCACGAAAAGACGCATGCCACGACTCGCACTGGCCAACAGGCGTTTGCCGATCGACAGGCTGGTGTGGCCGGTGCTGCTCAATGCCAAATGTTCGCCAGTGGCGATGTGGCTGGAGCGCGGCGTTGTCAGGGCGATGCCGGCCGGGCTGGCGAGAACCAGATGCGGTTCGGTGAACTCGGGGAATTCGTTGGCGGTGAGGTTTGCCGGTCCCGAACCGAGCACGCCTTGGTGCTGGGCGTGCAGCGCCTTGGCCACGTCGTCCTGGTCGCCGGCTTCCTGGGCTTGCAACTCTTTGGCTTGAACGGCGAATCCGTCCTGCTGATCGCTGGCCGTGGCGAGGCGTTCAGCGGTTTCCGGCAGGTCCTTGTGATGCTTGGATTCGTTCGGCCGTGGTTCGGTGGTGATCAAGAGACCGGCGGCCGCACGCACCGCACCATGGCGGTCGGTTCTCAACTCAAAACCTTCACCGCGCGGCTGACCACCGCTCGGGCGCGGATGGGTCAGATAGCCGAGGTTGATCGCACTCGCGCCATGATCACTGCGCAGCGCAATGCTGATCTCGCTGGTGGTATCGTCGATGCGCAGTTCGTTGGCGCGGCTGCCCTTGTATTCCTTGCTCTTGACCGTGGCCAGGGTCTTGAAATCCGGCAGCTTGTACGGCGGCAGATTGGCGCCGTGGTACAGGCAACCGGTGATCAGCGGCTGATCGGGATCGCCCTCGAGGAAGGTGATCAACACCTCCATGCCAACCCGCGGAATATTGATCGAACCAAAGGTTTCCGCCGCCCAGCTCGATGCCACCCGCATCCAGCAACTGGTCATGTCGTCGTGCTTGCCTTCGCGGTCCCAGAAGAACTGCACCTTCACCCGGCCGTACTGGTCGCAGTAAATCTCTTCGCCTTCCGGGCCGCAGACCACCGCGCTTTGTGTGCCGAGGACTTTCGGTTTCGGGTGATCGAGAGGCGGGCGGTACGGCACGTCCCACGGAATCGCGCTGAAGCGGTTGCGATAGCCCTGGTGGAAATCATCCTTGAGGTCGGTGGTGTCGCTGGTCACCGACTCTTCCAGCACCTGCGGCTGTTTGCCTTCGTGGAAGATTTCGGTGAGCAGCCACAGGTCATTCCACGTCGGGTTGGCGTGGTCGGTCAGGGCGAGGAAATGCCCGCTGACGAGGATCGGCTGATCGC
>NZ_UTHA01000255.1 GCF_900582195.1 Pseudomonas viridiflava | reverse complement strand
CTACTGGAGAATCTTTCGCACAGCATCTTTGGCGGGCAGACGACACCTTTCATGCGCTCGGAAGCCGAAACCATTCTCCAGCGACTGGTTTCCAGTCCCATTGCGCTGCGATGGGCCAACGCCTATATCCGGGATCTGGGCTGGTATGGCACGCAAGATAATCAGCCGCAATCAGATGAATCGCTCAAGCAGATAATGCTGACTTCCCTGCTGCTCGATCTTCATCCTCGAATCGGTGAAGCAGAGCCGCGTAATCAGGTGGCAGGCTTCGATTTATACGCCGTCGAACATATCGAAAAGTCCTTCGCCGATGTTCAGACGGCATTCGAAAATCACCTCATCCAGCATCACCGGATCACTGAAAAAAATGCCGCTTTGGCCGCTCACTTGCTGCTCGCAGAGGCAGCGCCAGAATTTCTGGTGAAAGATTTGCCTGCAACCCTGGCATTGGGGACCCCACAATGGGTCGAATTCTGCCGAACCGTGGCAGTGCAGGAAACCATCGCGCCGGGTTCGACGCGGTCAATGACCTATGCGCGGTTGCAGGAGCTGTCGAAGTCTGGGCCGGTTTCCGGATTTCACAAAACACTCGATTCACTGGCGGCAGGCGACGCCGTGATTGATTGGGCAATACTCAACCAAATCATCACCCCGGATGACGTAGCGAAATCGATCCCGGGCGCCCTTGAAAAAGCCTCCGGTGCGTATGCCCGGTTTGCCCGGACCCTTGCCGAGACGGCCGACACACTGGTTCGCCCTTTGCCTACCCGCAGAAGTGTTTCACTGGACATCCTCAAGCAGGTCGCCAAAGGATGCAGCTATCTGGAGCATGACGTCATGCATCAGAAGAACAACGTCGCGTGGGTAGATGCTTATGGCAACCGGGCTGCTCTATCACCCGTTGAGTTGCACATGTCCAATGACTTGGCGACCAGGGACTGGGACCTGAAGAGTGGGGAAAGCATCTACACAGCGTTTCCTCGCATGCTGCCCAATCTGATTGCGCCTGATGGTGAGTTTCACCGGCAATTCAATCGCGATTACCTGAAGCATATGAAGGCAATGGGCACGCACTTGAAGCAAGCGTTTTGCGCAATGCCCATTGCGGACAGAACGCGACTGCTGAAAGGCAAGGTGACCATTTTCAGCCTCAGGCCCTCTGTCGCGAAACTCCAGACGCCCACCAATCTACAATCCAACGCCATTTCTTCGACCCTTCATACAATTCTGGGTGCCACCTCACGCAAACCGACGGAAAGCCATAAGGAAATAGAGGAGGCACAGGGTCGTTATGGTGTAGTCCTCTGCTCCGAGTTCGAAGGCCGGATGACTTGTTATGAACTTTTCACTTTGCAAGGCACCTGTCGCGAGAATCCACAGTTGGCAGTGCTGATTGAAAAAGAAAACCTGCTCAGTAGCAGCGTGCGCAGCAATACAACGGGCTACTCGCTACCGGCGACAGTGCATTCGCTGCCAACGAACATCGAGTGTTATACCCATGGAGTGCCGCCCGGCCTCATTGAAGTCAGTTCAGGCGTGATTGATAAAATCGGTCAGTTGCCGGTTTCTGCGCCCGCCGAGGAAATCAAGGGTTATTACCAGAGTTTCTACTCAACCGAATTCGATTCGTTGGCAAATATCGTACTCAAGCACCGACCGATCGCTACCTATGACGAGTTGGTCAGAGAATGTTGGGGGCAGACTCGCCTGGAGGCTGTGCGCGCAAAACGGGAAGCGGATCTGGATACCTTTCTTGATTTCGTGGTGCCCTTCAAATCATGTATCGAAGACTTGAGTTCGGACGACGTGGAGCGACAAGTCCAGGGGGCGGGGGCGTGTGCACTGGAAGCGGCGATGACTGTGTTGCTGGTAGTCGGTGCGGTGGCTCAGGTTGTCAGCCTCATTGCAAAAACCATGACCGTTACCACCAAAGCCAGCGCGCTGGCCAAAGTGGGTCTGGGGTTGGTCACTAATGTGTTCAACCCGCTAGACGGCGTACCTGATCTGCTGTTTAAGGGCGGAAAACTGTTACGCAAGGGGTTCAACAAAGGTTTCAGCCAGCTGGAACATGTGTTGTCCGATGCCCGTAAATGGTCGACCCCCACCCCCCAACGCCACTTGGCCGCGATGATTGATCCAGACACCATTCGCCTCGCAGACTGGCGGCCTGCACACGCGTCTGAGGACCTCTTTCAGATCTGGTCGGCACGATACAATGATGAATGGTTCGCGTTGAACTTAAGCGGTCAGGCCTGGGGGCCGGCCTTGAAAAACATCAAGCCGCGAGAAAAATTTTCATTCCTCAAGTTATTCAAACGAGCGACGCCCTTTAGTTACACAAAAGCGTACTTGAAAAAAGCCACGCCCCTTGCTCAGAACAAACTGGACAACACACTCCAGTTACTCTCAGAGATCGACAATGACGACGTTCGGTCCATCGTCAAATACGTTTTCGGCACGAACTCGGACGACGCCATCAATTACGTGAGCAAGAATTTGCGGGCGATGCGCAATGATCTCGGATCGCTGGGTCCACACCATATGTCTTTCCGCCAACGTGGCACCGATACACTCGCCGCGCTTAAAACCACGACCTATCGACACTGGAAAGCCAGTGTTGAAGCGGGTACACACCTGGATGACAACGCGACGAAATTCCTTGCGATCTATCCTGACAATCTGGATGAGTGGTACCAGGTAGCCAAGTATGACGACGCCCGAATTGGCGATGTTCTCGTCCACGAAATGTCTCACGGCACGCCAGGCACACTTGATTTCTACTACGGAGAAGTCAGAGCGGGTATGACCCCGGCAGAATACGATGCGGCAGGCTTGATGGAGTTCGCGCGAAATGCCCGCAAGGCCCACCCGAAGAATCTGGCCAACCCTCATCACGCTTTTGCGAACCTTGCAGACTTCGAAGAGTTTGAGGCGAACCTCAACAAATGGCCGAAACTCGTGCAAGACCACCCTGCATTGCTCAATGCCGAATCCTATTCAGTGGCAGTTTCACTGATCGATCAGTATCGGACTCATCCGGACATATTTGTGTCTAACCTTGCCACTCTCCGACATGCCATTGACGATACGGACGCGGGCAAATTTCTGGACAGGCCGCTTTTGCTGAATCTGGCACACCCGAAACTCTAACGTCGGTTTGCTCAGGATGCCGAGCTGCGGTTTTGAGGGTTATTTTTCACAATCGGGCGCATACCCTACCCCTGTGGTTTAATTGCGCCCCTTTTTTTGTCCCTCGTTCGCAGTAAAGGAATGTTGTCCATGATTCAACCCGCCGCTACCAAAGTATTGGTCATCGGTTACGTCTGGCCCGAACCGCGCTCCTCAGCGGCGAGCGGGCACGTCATGCAGATCCTCCAAACCTTTCTGCAACAAGGCTGGGACATCACCTTCAGCAGCCCCGCCGGCCCCGGCGAGCACAAGGCAGATCTTGCTGCACTCGGTATTCGCGAGGTGCCGATCGAACTCAACAACAGCAGCTTCGATGCGTTCATCAGCGAACTGGCACCGGACATCGTGCTGTTCGACCAATTCATGATGGAAGAACAATTCGGCTGGCGAGTTGAAAAATACTGCCCTCAGGCGTTGCGCGTGCTGGAAACATCGGACTTGCAAAGTTTGCGACATGCGCGTCATCAGCGGCTCAAATCCCGTCTCAAGGTCAATGCCGACCTGAATGATTTCAGTGATGTCTTCGCTCCAGACCTGCGCGACGAGTTCGGGCTGATGGCTCAGACCGATCTGGCCAAACGTGAAATCGCTGCGCTGTACCGTTGCGATCTGAACCTGATGATCTCCGAAGTGGAAATCGAATTGTTGATCGAACAGTTCGGCGTTCCTCAGCACTTGCTGCACTGGTGCCCATTGATGATCGATCCGCCTGCGGCCGCACCGGGCACATTTGCAGACAGGGCGAACTTCTTGAGCATCGGCAACTTCCGCCATGCGCCCAACTGGGATGCCGTGCTGTGGATGAAAACCACGATCTGGCCGCTGATTCGCCAGCAATTGCCCCGGGCACAACTGCACATCTACGGCGCCTACACGCCGCCGAAAGCCACTGCGCTGCATAATTCCAGCGAAGGTTTCCACATCATGAACTGGGCCGAAGATGCGTTACAGGTCATGTCTGCCGCGCGGGTGTGTCTGGCACCTTTGCGCTTTGGTGCCGGGATCAAGGGGAAACTGGTCGATGCCATGTTGTGCGGCACCCCCAGCGTCACCACCCCGGTTGGTGCTGAGGGCATGCACGGTGATCAGGCCTGGCCAGGCTTTGTCACGAGCAGCGCAGTCGAGTTCGCCGACAGTGCCGTTGCGCTTTACCAGGACGAGACGCGTTGGCAGGAGGCCCGTCTGGCGGGGTATACCCTGCTGAGTCAACGCTACTCACAGTCAGTACATGGTTTGGCATTGATAGAAAAACTGCGTTATTGCCAACAAGACTTACAAAACCTCAGAGCAAAAAACTTCATTGGCAGCATGCTTCGTCATCATTCGCATAAAAGCACTCAATACATGGCTCAATGGATCGAAGTTAAAAACAGACAGACCCAGCAAGTACCGGACATATAATCAAACCCTTCTACACGACTTGCATTGAAAGCCAACTTTTCGGACAACCCGGCACCCGCTATAAACATCCTGCGCGCAACTCCAATAACTTTAATTTTCAAACGCAGGATGTACAACATGAACAATCTTGACAACTTCCAGGCTTATCAATGGATGGCTGATTCGCCGCAAATCGACAACTTGTCGCTTTTCGAACTGAGCTTGCCGGGCGCCCATAACGCAGGCTGTGACTGGGAAGCGAAGTATGCACTGATACCCGGTAAAAACTGGCTCGCCTGCCAGGATGTATCCTTTTATTCACAATTGAATCGTGGCGCTCGAGCACTCGACGTACGCCTGACTTACGACAACAAAGCGCAAGGGCTGGCAAAGTTCCGCTTCCACCACAACGGCTACCTTTCTTCCCGCACGCTTGAAGATCTTGTGCGTGACGTAAAAGCTTTTTATGAAAGAAACATCAATGAATTCATCATTCTGGACTTTCATGAATTGGGCAGCGGCAAGGACGCATTCGATCATTCGGAGTTTCAAGCGTTGATGCTGGAACATTTGGGCGAACGAATGATCCCGACTCGCAATCTGCACGAAACACTTGGCCAGCTCAAAGCGATCAGCCCGTTGCAGCGAATCATGGTGGCAGCTCCCATGACCTGGGAAACCGAGGACTACCGTATTTATGGAAAAATTCAGCACAAGTGGATCGGTACGACGTTTGTCAGTTCTTCCGATCTGCAGGATTACATCAAACAAGTATTGAGTACACCCAACAGCACACTGCGTCCGTGGTCGCTGTCGGCAACCAGTTTTTCGATCGGCGGCCCTCAGCGTATTCTGGATGATCTCGACTACTGGTTTGACCCGGTCAGATCGGATTGGGCAAAAAAGTGCAATATCATCAATTTCGACTTTATAAAAAATTCGAAGATTGTGCTTTTCTGTCAAAAGGTAAATCTGGAAAAAGCCATCGAGAAGTCGCGCAGCACTGTCCGCGAACAGGCTGTTTAAGTGAAGCTGGCGCAAGCCCCGAAAAACGAGGCATGATCGGCAGGCGATAATAAAAAAGTAGCTTGCCATGACTCGAACAGCTCGCGTGACCGACCCCTCGTACGAGTTGATGGATGACCATAACGGGTTGTCCATCATCTACCGCCAGCATGGTTTTCCTTGCCCGCTGGTGCGCTGGCATTTTCACAAGGAATATGAACTGCACCTGATCGTCGCCAGCTCCGGCAAGGTGTTCATCGGTGACTACATCGGCAATTTTTATCCGGAAACCCTGTTCCTCACTGGCCCTAACCTGCCGCACAACTGGATCAGCCAGGTGGCCGAAGACGAAGTCGTGGAAAAGCGCGACATGCTGGTCAACTTCACCGACGAACTGTTCGAAAGCGGCCACCAGGTGTTTGCCGAACTGAAAACCCTCGCGCCCCTGCTGGAGCGCGCGCAGTACGGCATCGAGTTCCGCTGCAAGCGCACCATCCGCCAAGCCATGACATTGATGCAGCGCATCGCCGACAGCAAAGGCATCACCCGCCTCGGGCACTTTTTCATCCTGATGGAACTGCTTGCCGCCAGCGATGATTTCCAGCTGCTGTCGGGTGCCACCACTCCGCAACTGGCAGACGAGCACAACATCGATCGCACCAACCGGGCGGTCGATTACATCTTCAGTCATTACGCCCGGGACATTTCGCTGGAGGAAGTCGCCGAGCATCTGGGCATGACGCCGACCTATTTCAGTCGGGTGTTCAAACAGGCCACCGGGCGCAATTTCATCGAGTTCGTCAACCGTCTGCGTATCAGCAAATCCTGCGAACTGCTGGCCGACGGCGACAAACCGGTGACCGAAGTGTGCTTTGAGTCCGGGTTCAACAATATTTCCAACTTCAATCGGCGCTTTCAGCAGCTCAAGGGCATGACGCCGTCGCACTATCGGCGGCTCGCGGTGCAGCGCCTGACCGAGCAGAACCACCACTGACACCATAATCTCCCTGTGGGAGCGAGCTTGCTCGCGAAAGCGGCGTGTCAGGCAACAAATTTGCAAACTGATACAACGCATTCGCGAGCAGGCTCGCTCCCACAATGGACCTCGCAATGCTCTGAAACCTGTACGTATTCATTAACTGCCTCCCGCTACAAACCCCTTCCCTGCGTTCACCACACAAAAGCCCAGTGCAAAAAAGTATCGATCAAAGTGCTAGGGATGATTTGTCAGCCCTGCGATTGAAGGCTGTAATCAGCGCACATTCTTCCTGTCGTCGGAAGACACAAAAACAATAACTGTCCTTCTGTAACCCTCCGGGTGCAGAAAAGGAGTGCACGATGCAACCCACTGCAAAAGCTCTGCTTGCTCTCACCTGCATGACCCTCAGCAGCGTCAGCCTTGGCGCCCAGACCCTGACCATCGCCACCGTCAACAACAGCGACATGATCCGCATGCAAAAGCTCTCGAAAACCTTCGAGACCGAGCATCCGGACATCAAGCTCAACTGGGTGGTGCTCGAAGAAAACGTCCTGCGTCAACGCCTGACCACAGACATCGCCACTCAGGGTGGCCAGTTCGACGTGTTGACCATCGGCATGTACGAAGCGGCACTGTGGGGTGGCAAAGGCTGGCTGGAACCGATGAAGGATCTGCCGGCCAGTTATGCCCTCGACGATGTGTTCCCGTCAGTGCGTGAAGGCCTGTCGGTCAAGGGTTCGCTGTACGCCCTGCCGTTTTACGCGGAAAGCTCGATCACCTATTACCGCACCGACCTGTTCAAGGATGCCGGCCTGACCATGCCGGAGCGTCCGACCTGGGAGCAGATCGCCGGTTTTGCCGAAAAACTCACCAACAAGGACAAAGAGCAGTACGGCATTTGCCTGCGCGGCAAGGCTGGCTGGGGTGAGAACATGGCGCTGATTACCACCGTTGCCAACGCCTACGGCGCGCGCTGGTTCGATGAGCAGTGGAAACCGGAATTCAGCGGCCCTGAGTGGAAAAACGCACTGAATTTCTACGTCGACACCATGAAGAAATCCGGCCCGCCGGGCGCTTCCAGCAATGGCTTCAACGAAAATCTCGCTCTGTTCAACAGTGGCAAATGCGCGATCTGGGTCGATGCCAGTGTTGCCGGCTCGTTCGTCACCGACAAGACCCAAAGCAAGGTTGCCGATCACGTCGGCTTCACCTTCGCCCCGCATCAGGTCACCGACAAAGGTTCGGCCTGGTTGTATTCATGGGCGCTGGCGATTCCGACCAGTTCCAAAGCCAAGGACGCTGCAAAAGAATTCAGCGCCTGGGCGACCTCCAAAGAATATGGCGAGTTGGTGGCCAAAACTGATGGCATCGCCAACGTACCGCCAGGCACACGCGCCTCGACCTACAGCGACGCTTACATGAACGCGGCGCCATTCGCCAAGGTCACGCTGGAGTCGCTGAAAGCGGCTGACCCGAGCAAACCGACGCTGAAACCGGTGCCTTATATCGGCATTCAACTGGTGACCATTCCCGAGTTTCAGGCCGTGGGCACCCAGGTTGGCAAGTTGTTCTCGGCGGCGCTGATCGGCCAGACCACGGTGGATCAAGCCCTGACTGCAGCGCAGCAAACCACTGAACGCGAGATGAAGCGCGCCGGTTATCCCAAGTAACCATTGAAAGACTTGCTCCTGCCTCCTGTGGGAGCGAGCTTGCTCGCGAAGGCGCCGTGTCAATCACTACACATGGCACTGATCCAGCGCTTTCGCGAGCAAGCTCGCTCCCACATGGGATCTCCATAGGTCTGTATGACTCGGTTGTGATCACCATGAATACTTCAACTGCCAAAGCCCACCTCGACCTGTCGCAACCTGCGCGCAAGGTCCGCGTACGCAATCCCGGCTGGTTTCTGGTCAGCCCTTCGGTGGCCCTGTTGCTGCTGTGGATGATCGTGCCGCTGGGCATGACCATTTACTTCTCGATGATCCGCTACAACCTGCTCTACCCCGGTGAAAACGAATTCGTCGGGCTGGAGAACTTCAGCTATTTCCTGACCGACTCGGGCTTCATGCCCGGTGCCACCAATACGCTGCTGCTGGTTGGTAGCGTATTGCTGATCAGCGTGGTGTTGGGCGTGTTGATCAGCGCCTTGCTGGAGGCCAGTGAATTTCTCGGTCGCGGCATCGTGCGGGTCATGCTGATTTCGCCGTTCTTCATCATGCCCACGGTCGGCGCGCTGATCTGGAAGAACCTGATCTTCCATCCGGTCTCCGGGATCCTCGCTTACCTCTGGAAGCTGTTCGGCGCGCAACCGGTGGACTGGCTGGCGCACTACCCGCTGTTGTCGATCATCATCATTGTTTCGTGGCAGTGGCTGCCCTTCGCGATCCTGATTCTGATGACCGCCATGCAGTCGCTGGACCAGGAACAAAAAGAGGCCGCGCGCCTCGACGGTGCCGGCCCGATCGCGATCTTCTGGCACCTGACCCTGCCGCATCTGGCCCGGCCGATTGCCGTGGTGGTGATGATCGAAACGATCTTTCTGCTATCAGTGTTCGCCGAGATTTTCACCACCACCAACGGCGGCCCCGGCTACGCCTCGACTAACCTCGCCTACCTGATCTACAACCAGGCGCTGGTGCAGTTCGACGTCGGCATGGCCTCGGCGGGCGGTTTGATTGCCGTGGTCATCGCCAACATCGCCGCGATCATTCTGGTGCGGATGATCGGCAAAAACCTGACTGACAAAGCCTGAGGCCTGCCATGACCCTTCAACAATCCCGCCGGCTGCAAAGCCTGCTGCTCGGCACCCTGGCCTGGGCCATCGCGATCGTGATTTTCTTCCCGATCTTCTGGATGGTGATGACCAGTTTCAAAACCGAAATCGACGCGTTCGCCACGCCGCCGCAGTTCATCTTCACGCCGACGCTGGAAAACTACCTGCACATCAATGAGCGCAGCGACTACTTCAGTTTTGCCTGGAACTCGGTGGTGATTTCCTTCAGCGCCACCGCCCTGTGCCTGTTGATCGCAGTGCCGGCGGCGTACTCGATGGCGTTCTACGAAACCCAGCGCACCAAAGGCACGCTGCTGTGGATGCTCTCGACCAAGATGCTGCCGCCGGTGGGCGTGCTGATGCCGATCTACCTGCTGGCGAAGAGTTTCGGCCTGCTCGACACGCGCATCGCGCTGATCGTGATCTACACGCTGATCAACCTGCCCATCGTGGTCTGGATGGTTTACACCTACTTCAAGGACATTCCCAAAGACATCCTCGAAGCCGCCCGCCTCGACGGCGCCACGCTGTGGCAGGAAATGGTTCGCGTATTGCTGCCGATCGCCAAGGGTGGCCTCGCCTCGACCGTATTGCTGTCGCTGATCCTGTGCTGGAACGAGGCGTTCTGGTCGCTGAACCTGACCTCGTCGAAAGCCGCGCCACTGACCGCGTTGATCGCCTCGTATTCGAGTCCGGAAGGTTTGTTCTGGGCCAAGTTGTCGGCGGTGTCGACCCTGGCCTGCGCGCCGATCCTGATCTTCGGCTGGATCAGCCAGAAACAACTGGTGCGCGGCCTCTCCTTCGGCGCCGTGAAATGAAGATCCCGAACCCACAGAAAAGCCGATCTGGTTTAACCCAATAATAAATTGCGGAGGCCCATCATCATGGCCAACCTGAAAATCAAGAATCTGCAAAAAGGCTTCGAAGGCTTCTCCATCATCAAGGGCATCGACCTTGAGGTGAACGACAAGGAATTCGTGGTCTTCGTCGGCCCCTCGGGCTGCGGTAAATCCACCCTGCTACGGCTGATTGCCGGTCTGGAAGAAGTCAGCGACGGCACCATCGAACTTGATGGCCGCGACATCACCGAAGTCAGCCCGGCCAAGCGCGATCTGGCGATGGTGTTCCAGACCTACGCGCTGTATCCGCACATGACCGTGAAGAAAAACATGTCGTTTGCCCTCGATCTGGCCGGCGTACCGAAAGCCGAAGTCGAGAAGAAAGTCGGCGAAGCGGCGCGGATTCTCGAACTCGGGCCGATGCTTGAGCGCAAGCCAAAACAGCTGTCCGGTGGTCAGCGTCAGCGCGTGGCGATCGGTCGCGCGATCGTGCGCAATCCGAAAATCTTCCTCTTCGACGAACCTCTCTCCAACCTCGACGCAGCGCTGCGCGTGCAGATGCGTCTGGAGTTGCTGCGCCTGCACAAAGACCTGCAAGCGACGATGATCTACGTGACCCACGATCAGGTTGAAGCGATGACCATGGCCGATAAAGTCGTGGTGCTCAATGGCGGCAAGATCGAACAGGTCGGTTCGCCACTGGATCTGTATCACAACCCGGCGAACCTCTTCGTCGCGGGGTTCCTCGGCACGCCGAAGATGGGTTTCCTCAAAGGCAAGATTGCTCGCGTCGACGGCCAGAGCTGCGAAGTCTCGCTGGACGCCGGCACACGCATCACCCTGCCCTTCAACACCGCCAATCTGAGTGTCGGCAGCGCCGTGACCCTGGGCATTCGCCCGGAACATCTGGAACTGGCGCAACCGGGCGACTGCACGTTGCAAGTCACCGCCGACGTCAGCGAACGTCTGGGCAGTGACACCTTCTGCCACGTCACCACCAACGCCGGTGAAGCCCTGACCATGCGTGTGCGCGGTGATCTGGCCAGCCGTTACGGTGAACAGCTGAGCCTGCACCTCGACCCGGCGCACTGCCATTTATTCGATGCCGAAGGTGTCGCGTTGACCCGTCCGCTGCGCGCTGCGGCCTGATTTCGAGAACTCCCGATGAAACTCAATCAACAGAATCTCCATCGTCTGGCCAGCGAAGTACAACTGCCGGCCTACAGCCTCAGCGACACCCGTCAAGGCATCGCCCACATCGGTGTCGGCGGCTTTCATCGCGCGCATCAGGCGTATTACACCGACGCGCTGATGAATACCGGCGAAGCCCTCGACTGGGCGATTTGCGGCGTCGGCCTGCGCACCGAAGACCGCCGCGCACGCGACGATCTCAAGGAGCAGGATTACTTGTTCACCCTGTTCGAACTCGGCGACAGCGACGACACCGAAGTACGCGTGATCGGCGCGATTCGCGACATGCTGCTGGCCGAGGACAGCGCTCAGGCGTTGATCGACAAACTCGCCGACCCACAGATTCGCATCGTCTCGCTGACCATCACCGAGGGCGGTTACTGCATCGACGACAGCAACGGCGAATTCATGGCGCACCTGCCACAGATCCAGCGTGACCTGGCCCACCCGGATGCACCGAAAACCGTGTTCGGTTTCTTGTGTGCAGCCCTGGAAAAACGCCGGGCGGCGGGCACTCCGGCGTTTACCGTGATGTCATGCGATAACCTGCCGCACAACGGCGCCGTGACGCGCAAGGCGCTGCTGGCGTTTGCCACGCTGCGCAACAGCAATCTGTGCAGCTGGATCGACGCCAACGTCAGTTTCCCCAACGCCATGGTCGACCGCATCACGCCGATGACCAGCACCGCGCACCGTTTGCAACTGGCCGACAAACACGGCGTCGACGATGCCTGGCCGGTGGTCTGCGAGCCGTTTGTGCAATGGGTGCTGGAGGACAAATTCGTCAACGGTCGCCCGGCCTGGGAGAAGGTTGGCGTGCAGTTCACCGATGATGTTTCGCCGTATGAAGAGATGAAAATCAAATTGCTCAATGGCAGCCACTTGGCGCTGACCTATCTGGGCTTTTTGAAGGGGTATCGGTTTGTGCACGAGACCATGAACGACCCGCTGTTCGTGCGTTACATGCGTGCTTACATGGATCTGGACGTGACCCCGCAACTGGCGCCGGTGCCAGGTATTGATCTGACGGATTACAAAAATACGCTGGTGGCGCGGTTTTCCAATCAGGCGATTGCCGATCAACTGGAGCGGGTGTGTTCGGACGGCTCGTCGAAGTTTCCCAAGTTCACAATTCCCACGATCAACCGGTTGATTGCCGATGGGCAGGAGACTAAACGGGCGGCGTTGGTGGTGGCGGCGTGGGCGTTGTATTTGAAGGGTGTGGATGAGAATGGCGATAGCTATTCGATTCCGGATCCGCGCGCGGCGTTTTGTCAGGCGTTGGTGGCGGATGATGCTTTAATCACGCAGCGGTTGTTGGCGGTTGAGGAGATTTTCGGCACGGCGATACCGCGTTCGGCGGAGTTTGTCGCGGCGTTTGAGTGGTGCTGCAACAGCTTGCGTGAAGAGGGTGTGACGCGGACTCTGGAGCGGATTCTTGCCTGAAAAGCCCCTCACCCTAACCCTCTCCCAAAGGGAGAGGGGACCGACCGAGTGGTTCTTTCGGAATACATCGACCTGAAAGTCCGGAGTCGAACTCAGGTTTTGAACAGCCCCCGATCGGCTCCCTTCCCCCTCGCCCCCTTGGGGGAGAGGGTTGGGGTGAGGGGGTAAGCTCTTGATCTTCACCACACCCGAGTGGTCCACACATGACAACACAACAACTCTTCCTAGGCATCGACTGCGGCACCCAAGGCACCAAAGCCATCATCCTCGACGCCGCCAGCGGCCAAGTCCTCGGCCAGGGCGCCGCCGCCCACACGATGATCAGCGGCGCCAACGGCCGCCGCGAGCAAGACACGCAGCAATGGCTGGACGCCTTCTCCCTCGCCACCCGCAGCGCCCTGCTGGCGGCGAATGTAGACGGCCAGTCAATCCTCGGCATCGGCGTCTCCGGCCAGCAACACGGCCTTGTCCTGCTCGATGATCAAGGTGAAGTCCTGCGCCCGGCCAAACTCTGGTGCGACACCGAAACCAGCGCCGAAAACGACCGTCTGCTCGCTCATCTGGGCGGTGAAAAAGGCTCATTGGAACGCCTCGGCGTAGTCATCGCGCCGGGCTACACCGTGTCGAAACTGCTCTGGACCAAAGAACAGCACCCCGTGGTGTTCTCACGCATCGCGCGCATTCTGCTGCCCCACGATTACCTGAACTTCTGGCTCACCGGCCGCGCCTGCAGCGAATACGGCGACGCCTCCGGCACCGGCTATTTCAACGTGCGCACCCGCCAATGGGACTTGCAGCTGCTGCGCGACATCGACGCCAGCGGACGCCTGCAAGCCGCATTGCCTGAACTGATCGATGCACATCAATCTGTCGGCACCATCCTCCCGGCGATCGCCGAACACCTCGGCATCAACCCCGACGCGTCGGTGTCGAGCGGTGGCGGCGACAACATGATGGGCGCCATCGGCACCGGCAATATTCAGCCCGGCGCGATCACCATGAGCCTCGGTTCGTCCGGCACGGTGTACGCCTATTCCGAGGTGCCGAAAGTCAGCCCGGACGCCTCGGTCGCTACGTTCTGCTCGTCCAGCGGCGGATGGTTGCCGCTGATCTGCACCATGAACCTGACCAACGCCACCGGCGCGATCCGCGAGCTGTTCAACCTCGATCTGCAGCAGTTCAACGACCTCGTCGCCCAGGCTCCCATCGGAGCCGAAGGCGTGAGCATGCTGCCATTCCTCAACGGCGAACGGGTTCCCGCCCTGCCCCACGCCACCGGCAGCCTGCACGGTCTGACGCTGGACAACCTGACCCAGGCCAACCTGTGCCGCGCCGCCGTCGAAGGCACCACCTTCGGTTTGCGCTACGGGCTGGATTTGCTCCGCCACAATGGTTTACAAAGCCGCAGCATTTGCCTGATCGGCGGCGGTTCGAAAAGCGCGGTGTGGCGGCAGATCGTCGCCGACATCATGAACACCCCGGTGATCTGCACCGAACAAAGTGAAGCCGCCGCCCTCGGCGCAGCGATTCAAGCGGCGTGGTGCAAATCCTGGTCAAACGGCCACGAAGACACGCTCGCCGACCTGTGTCAGCGCTGCGTGAAACTCGATTCAAGCAGTGAAACCCTGCCGATCGCCGCCAACGTCGCGGCGTTCCAGCAGGCCTATGAACGCTATCAACAGCATGTCGCAACCCTATAAAGAGCAAACAATTATGTATTTGGTGTGTGGCGAAGCCCTGTTTGATTTCTTCAGTGAAGACGACGCCAGCGGTCTGGCCTCGAAAGTGAATTTCAAGGCGATTGCCGGCGGTTCGCCGTTCAACGTCGCCGTGGGTTTGCGCCGTCTGGGCGTGGACTCGGCCTTGTTTGGCGGACTGTCTACCGATTACCTCGGCCGCCGCTTGCAGCGAGTCCTGCAGGACGAAGGTGTGCGCCCGGACTATCTGGTGAATTTCGCCGCACCGACCACGCTGGCCATGGTTGCTGTCGGTGCCAATGGCTCGCCGCATTACAGCTTTCGCGGTGAAGGCTGCGCCGACCGGCAACTGAGTCTTGCGCATCTGCCAGAGCTGGGCGCTGAGGTGCGCGGCTTGCACATTGGCTCGTTCTCGCTGGTGGTGCAGCCGATCGGCGACACCTTGCTGACACTGGTACAGCGCGAAAGCGGCAAACGCCTGATCACCCTCGACCCGAACGTACGCCTCAATCCAGAGCCGAATATCGACCTGTGGCGCGAACGCATCGCGACACTGGTGCCCTTGGCCGATCTGATCAAGGTCAGCGACGAAGACCTGAGCCTGCTCATCCCCGAACAGGACCCGCAACGCGTGATCGAAGGCTGGCTCGAACAGCGCTGCCAGATTGTCTTCCTCACCCGGGGCAGCGACGGCGCCACTGTATTCAGCCGCCAACACGGCACATGGTCAGTCCCGGCAGCCTCGATAAAGATTGCCGACACCGTTGGCGCCGGCGACACCTTCCAGGCCGCGCTGATCACCTGGCTGACCGAGCACGGTCTGGACTCGGTCGAAGGCGTGCAGCAACTCGCGCGCGAGCAGATCGACGCCATGCTCAGGTTCGCCGTAAAAGCCGCCGCGCTGACCTGCAGCAAGACTGGCCCGGATCTGCCCTATCGTCACCAATTGAGCTGAGCGCGTAGACTGTCGGCCTTTTTGCGCACGACGGGATAACGGCTTTTGAATTACAGGCAGACGCTTGGACTACTGACACTGGCAACGCTACTGAGCGGGTGCGGCACCTCGCCGCCCCGCTCGCCGGAAGACATCTGCGAAATCTTCCGCGAAAAAAGCGACTGGTACGACGCTGCGCAAGTCACGCAAAAACGCTGGGGCGTGCCGATTCAGGTGCCCTTCGCGATCATGTATCAGGAATCCGGCTACCGCTACGACGCCAAGACCCCGCGCAAATACCTGCTGTGGGTGATCCCGTGGGGCCGCGTTTCGACCGCCTCGGGTTATGCGCAAGCCAAGGATGAAGTCTGGGCCGACTACCAGAAAAGCACCGGCCGCAGCGGCGCCGACCGCGAAGACTTCGACGATGCCATCGACTTTGTCGGCTGGTACATGGACAAGACCTATTCGATCAACGGCGTCTACAAGTACGACGCCTATAACCAGTACCTCAACTACCACGAAGGCTGGGGCGGGTTCCGCAACAAGACCTACGCGAGCAAAGCCTGGCTGATGCCGACGGCGCGCAAAGTGCAGAACCGCTCGGACGTGTATGCGCGGCAATATGCCGGGTGCAAAGAGGATTTGAATCGGGGGTTCTGGAGCCGGTTCTGGCATTGGTTGTAAGGACGCCTTCGCGAGCAGGCTCGCTCCAACAATAGATCTTCAGTGAACACAGATGTTGTGTCCGACATTGAACCCATGTGGGAGCGAGCCTGCTCGCGAAAGCAATCGATCAGACGCTACAAATCAATGCCTTACAACACCGAAAAGCTATAACTCACAATCAACCGGGTCTCATCCACATCCCGGGCAAACTTCTCATAGTTGGTCCGGTAAGTCGCATTCCTCAAACGCAAACTCACATCCTTGAACGTGCCCGTCTGAATCACATACTTCAACTCGCTGTCGCGTTCCCACTCTTTGCCTTCCTGATCACTGCCCAACACCTTGATGTGATCACCGTTCACATAACGGGTCAGGAAGCTCAAACCATTAATGCCAATGGCCTTGAAGTCATAGTCATAACGCAACTGCCAGGAACGTTCCTGCGCAGCGGCAAAGTCGTTGACCTGCACATAGTTGACCAGATACGGATTGCTGCCATCGAGGTAAGGCATCGAGTTGTCGCCATTCATGCGCTGCCAACCGGCGCTGAACGTGTGGCCGCTGTGCGCATACGACAACATGCCGCTCAACGCACGGTTATCGATGGAACCGGCCTTGGCATCGCCGCTGTCGGCACTTTTCAGCACACGCAGATCCGCTTTAAGTACACCGCCCCCTAACGGTTGATTACCCAACAGCCCGACAAAGTGCTGACGATAAATGTCTTCCAGTTCGGCGTAGTGATACTGCGCAGTCAGGCGATCGTTGATCTTGTAGTCGAAGCCGTACATGTCGAAATGGTCGGCGGTGGTGTTGCAGGCGTAGCGCTTGTTCTTGCAGTGCACGCGGATGTCTTGCGAATCGGTGGAATCACGCGCGGTGTACTTGTCCAGGCGCGCGGCCATGAAGGTCAGATCCTTCAGCTCTTTAGAGGTGAGCATGGCGCCATTGAACATCGTCGGCAGCAACCGACCGTCGTTGTATTTCAGCAACGGCAGATCCGGCAGCAGCGCGCCGTACTTCAGCACGGTGTCCGAGACTTTGACCTTGGCGGTCAGGCCCATTTTCGCGTATTGGCCTTTCGAGCCGCGCGGGTCGTTGCCGCTCGATGGCAGCAAACCGCTGTTGCTGCGATCCGGGCTGGAATCGAGTTGAAAGCCAAGCATGCCCAGCGCATCGAGACCGAAACCCACGGTACCTTCGGTGTAGCCCGATTGCAGATTAAGAATAAAGCCCTGAGCCGACTCCTCACGTTTGGAGGCGCCCTGAGCGTTCGAGGTGCTCCCATCACGGAAATCGCGGTTGAAATACACCGTGCGCGATTCGATTTTCGCCGTGGTGTCTTCAAGGAATCCGCTGGCCTGAACCTGTGCGGTAAAACCTGCGCACAGCACAAAGGCTCCGAAGCCAAACGACTGGCGCGGGGTGATGAGAGGAAATGGGGGACGCATGAAAAACTCCAACAATGCAGCGTTTGCGCAAGCGCGCAACAAGCCAGAAAAATAGCTCCCGTCCCGGGTCAGATTGAACCAGGAGAAAGTGAACACGCAGGGGTGAGCGGCAATGATGGCAGATGGCTTTGACGTGCTACAGGCGACTTTAGTCTGAATCTGACTGAGGATTCTTCAACCCAGGGTCGTGGGAAAAGTTGCCGGCATTGAGCACCGATTCGCACAAACCGCCCGGTTTCATTGGGCCAAACACCCCATCTAAGGGTTTTCCCTATACCGCAAACCTGCCAGACCTACGGCTTTTGTGCCTTGAACGAGGCCGCTGAATCCTCCATCATCCGTCACCTGCTTTTTCAACGGACGGAATTCAAGGCATGCTGGACGCCAACGCAACCCACATTACCCTCACGCTTGAAGGCGCCAATGCCGACCTGCAAGTCCTCAGCTTCACCGGTCGCGAAGCCCTCAAC
>NZ_UTHA01000254.1 GCF_900582195.1 Pseudomonas viridiflava | reverse complement strand
CTTCTAGATGAAGCCGACATAATAAGGATGGATGTATGACAGTAGCTTTCTGGTGTGTGCTGGTAGCGATCCTTTTGCCGATCGCCTGCGCAGGCATCGCCAAGGTCGGCAGCGGCAAATTCAAGCCCGGCAACAATCATGACCCTCGCGCTTTTCTCGACAAGCTGGAAGGATTTCCGAAGCGCGCACATGCCGCGCAACTGAACAGCTATGAAGTGACCCCTGCGTTCGCAGCGGCGGCGATCATTGCGCATGTCGCGGGCAACGCGCAGTTGGTCACCATCGACGTGCTTGCGGTGCTGTTCATCACCAGCCGCCTGCTCTACATCATCTTTTAT
>NZ_UTHA01000257.1 GCF_900582195.1 Pseudomonas viridiflava | reverse complement strand
TTCATCGACCAATGAGGGTAGCGTTATTGCTCGCAGGCAGTACCGGGAACACTCTGAGCCTATCGATCACTTGAATCGAACCCATAAAAACAATCAGAGGACTCCCCTCATGCTGCTTCAAGGCAAAGTTGCAATCATCACCGGTGCTGCCTCCGAACGTGGAATCGGTCGGGCCACCGCTGTCACCTTCGCGCAACACGGCGCTCGCGTCGTGATCCTCGACCTCGATGAAGCCGCCGCACGCGACGCTGCCGCCGCGCTGGGCGAAGGCCATCTGGGCCTGGCCGCCAACGTGGCCGACGAATCCCAGGTCAAACAGGCCGTTGCGAAGATCATCGAGCACTTCGGCCGTATCGACGTAC
>NZ_UTHA01000258.1 GCF_900582195.1 Pseudomonas viridiflava | reverse complement strand
TGTCCCAGTCGGCGTCCCAAGACAGGGCAGGTACGCGCAACGCCATCCATTTGACCGGGCGCATCGCACTCAGGATGGTTGCCAGATAACCCCCGTAACTTGTGCCGATCACCGCAATGGCCTCTGGGTCCACAGAAGGGTGGCTGACGAGTCGGTCATAGGCGGCCAGCAGGTCCTCCAGGCTCTGCTCACGTGACACAGTGGCCCGAAGGCCCTCGGTGCGCTCATGACCGCGTAGGTCGAAGGTCAGGCAAACACAGCCCAGCCCCGTGATGTTCTTG
>NZ_UTHA01000259.1 GCF_900582195.1 Pseudomonas viridiflava | reverse complement strand
CCCCGGAAAAATGCTCGACAGGCTGGAAGCCGAGATCCGGGAATATGACTCGGGGCGGCAAAATCCACCTCTGCATCATTTACCCAAGCGTCCGAGGCTCGATCCGTAAAGGTCTCGACGGGTAACGCCAAAGCGTGGCGCTCCATAGATATCGGCAGGATGCCAAACCCTTCGTCCCTTGCACGAATGCCAGGGGCGACTTTTTCAAGGATGAAAAAACATGCCAGTAAAATCACCTACCGGTAGCGGTACCCCCGTGAAAGTGAACCCTTCCACCAGTCCGAATCGACCGGTGGAGGTAGAGATTTCGCTTCCCGGTTCAGCGGGCCGCAGAGGTTCCGGTTCAGGTAACTCTCCAGACCCACTGCCGCGAGCGCCATCGCCCAGTGCCATGGACCCGGATGCCACTCGTGCGGCTCCGGCTGTTTTGGTTCGCGCTGGCCCCGTTGAAATCCGTCCCTCATCAACTGATTTGTCGCTGGAAAGTTACCTGCTCGACCCCGAGGTGACGGTGCCAACTGGGCCCGACTCAGAAGGTCTGCGGATTTTTGATAACCGCACTTACGTCGACGTGGCCGGCGGACGCATTGCCCCTGTCGGACTGGATCCGGATACGGGATTGCATCGGGCACGCAAACTGAACCGATTGCTTTTAGGTCCGGTGATGTTGCGCGATACCGAAAGCGGCCTTTGGTACGTGCGTGAAGTCGTTGAACCCACTACCCGGGCGCAGGTAAAAAAATACTTTCCGGAGGCGACCGACCAACACGCGGATGATTTCATCGCCCGGTTCGGCGACAGGGATGCGGCAGAGGTAAAACTCAAGGGGCTTCAGCTTGGGCTTGTTCAGATGCACCAAGAGATCAGCGCCTGGGAGGCCACCTACAAGGGCAGCGACGAGCACGAGCGCAACAGGCGACTTGCGATAGGGGAAAAATTTCGTCGGTTGTATAAATGGCAAGGTGACGAAACCGAGAAAGTCTACCGGGACGGGCGGCTGCTGGGCTTTGAGTTGGAACTCAATCTTGGGACTCGCGCCAATCTGAATCTGCCGATTTTTTCGAAACGACTGGACTCGGTGGTTTCTCTAAGCCTGAAGGGAAGTGTTGTCCGTAATCTGGGAGATTTTCTGTCTACGTTTTCTCATGTTGAAACCCTCAAATTGAAGGAATTTGGCATACGCGGTAAAGAGTTACTGGATGCTATCGCCATGGTTTCAGAGTTAAGAACCCTGAGTATTCAGCACACCAATATAAGGCCGCTGCCTCCCGCTGAATTGCAGTTCAAAGTGTTGCCCCGTTTACAAGAGCTGGATCTGGGCGACTGCACCATACAATCTGCGCTGTCAGTGTCCGGCATGACGGAGTTGCGAGTGTTGAAGGTCAGTAACTCTTATTTGCTTCATTTGCCTGAAGGACTGAACGACTTGGCCTTGCGCTCGCGTTTGCGAGTGCTGGATCTGCATGGTGATCGATATCTGCAAGGGGACGTTACGCTGTCCGGTATGTCCGAGCTACGGGTACTGGATTTGTCGGGTACTAACTTAAGTCCGGAGTTCGGTGGATTCGATTCCCAGGCCGGGCCATTGCCGTTAGAGGTATTGAGGCTTGCGAGCATTCCGTTGCGCGATGCACCGTCGCTCATGGCAATGCCTGCGTTACGGGAGCTGGATCTTTCGCACACCCTGATAGAACAGCTGCCTGTCGGGCTGGTGGCGGAGGGAGGGCTGTCGCGGCTGGAGGTGTTGAAACTCAATGGCAATCCTCTGACTTCCGTGCCGACGCTGGAAGGCATGACCGCGCTGCGGGAGATTGATCTGAGTTATACCGGAATAGACAGGTTTCCAGAGGGTGTCACGCGGGAGATTCCCAAGGAGCACTTACGTCTCTCGAATAATCTGATTAAGTCGATCCCCGACACCATCGAACTCAGGCTGGGTTTTGAACTGATTAACAACCCGATATCCGACCCGGCTTCGCTTCGGCGACTAATGACGGCACGTCGACAAACAGGCGCTGACATCTGGCTGGGGCGGGAGCTGCCGAACTATCCTCTGCGGATTGATTACTGGATGAAAGATGTTCCCGCGGAGCAGTTTCAGGAAAAGCATGATCTTTGGGAGTGGTTTAAACAGGATCCTCAACACTCGAAAATTACCTCGAGCATGGCAAAACTGACCAGAACGCCTGAATACCAGATTGAACATTCATCTTTGCAGCTTCGGGTCTGGATCTTGCTCAATAACTACAAGAAAGCCGACCCGGTTGTTCAGGAGCTAGCAAGAACAATTGGAATTTTCGAGAGTAGTCCCGCAAAAATGCTGAACAGGATGGAGGATGAAATACGCAAACATCGCGAAGGCGGCGATTCCGCCGCTGCATTGCCCAAGCGTCCTCGATTGACACCGGGCTGAACGCCTCGCCATGAGGTGTAAAAGCGGGAATCCCTGACCTGCCTGTATCAGGGTTCCCAAAAGGATGGACTTCGCTTGCAGCGTCGGTCCGGTATAAAGAGGGAACCCCCGGCCTGCCTGTACCAAGGATCCCAAAAGGGTGGGCTCGTCGCGTTGCGGCATGAGCCCGATGTAAAGAGGGGAATCCCCGGCCTGCCTGTACCAAGGTCCCCGAAAGGGTTGATGAATCGAATCACCTGTCAGAGGTATTGCAGGGGGCGTGCCAGGTTTTAATTTGTTGAAACAAAAAAACTGATCAGAAACGCAAAAGCCCCGGAATTCGGGGCTTTTGCGCATGTGGGTAGTTGATTTTTCAGTGGTTTCAAAAGCGAATGTGGCGATGCGGCTGTGCGCGATCGCGGGTCATTGTGCATTGATGCGGTGCACGGTGGCCCCTCACCCCCAACCCTCTTCCAGAGGGAGAGGGGACTGACCGAGTTGCCCGGTCAAGTGACGCCGACCTGAGATACCGAGCCGAACTCAGGCCTCGAAACCACCCGAGATTGATCCGAGTACACAACCACCTTCAAGCGAACAAACCGTTAACCCTCATCCCCTTCATCATCATCCCCACCATCAACCTTCATCCCCAATTCCTTGATCTTGCGCGTCAGGGTATTGCGGCCCCAACCCAGCAGCACGGCGGCATCACGCCGACGCCCGGCGGTGTGCTTCAGCGCCGTCTCGATCATGATCCGCTCGAACGCTGGCACCGCGCTGTCGAGCAGGCTCGACTGGCCGCGCGCCAACGCCTGATCAGCCCACTGACGCAGCGCCTGCTCCCAGTTGGTCACTGGCGCTGAATCCTGCGGCAGGTTCAGCAGTTCAGGCGGCAAGTCGCTGATGTGCACTTCACGCCCGGACGCCATCACGGTGATCCAGCGGCAAGTGTTCTCCAGCTGACGCACGTTGCCGCCCCACGGCAGGTTCTTCAGGTATTCCTCGGTCTCGCTTTTCAGCAGCTTCGGCTCGACCGCCAGTTCCTGCGCGGCGCGGCTGAGGAAGTGCTTGGCCAGGGTCGGGATGTCTTCACGACGGTCCGACAGGCGCGGAATGTGGATACGGATCACGTTGAGGCGATGGAACAAGTCCTCACGGAACTTGCCGGCGTGCACCAGGGTTTCCAGATTCTGGTGTGTCGCGGCGATGATGCGTACATCGACCTTCACCGGCACATGCCCGCCGACGCGGTAGAACTCGCCATCGGCCAGAACCCGCAGCAAACGGGTCTGGGTATCCGCCGGCATGTCGCCGATTTCATCAAGAAACAGTGTGCCGCCGTCAGCCTGTTCGAAACGTCCGCGACGCAGATTCGCCGCGCCGGTGAACGCACCCTTCTCATGGCCGAACAGCTCGGATTCCATCAGGTCCTTGGGAATCGCCGCCATGTTCAAGGCGATGAACGGCGAAGCCGCGCGCGGGCTGTGGCGGTGCAGGGCGTGGGCAACCAGCTCTTTACCGGTACCGGATTCGCCGTTGATCAGCACGGTGATGTTGGAGTGGCTCAAGCGCCCGATGGCGCGAAACACTTCCTGCATCGCCGGCGCTTCGCCGATGATTTCCGGGGTGCGGGTCAAGGCAGGCACGACTTCCAGGCCTTGCTGTTCTTGCGCGTGCTGATTGGCGCGTTTGACTAGCGACACCGCTTCATCGACATCGAACGGCTTCGGCAAATACTCGAACGCGCCGCCCTGATAAGAGGCGACCGCGCTGTCCAGATCGGAGTGAGCGGTCATGATGATGACCGGCAACCGTGGGTGCTGTTCGCGGATCCGCGCCAGAAGGTCCAGACCGCTGGCACCGGGCATGCGAATGTCGGAAATGATCACGTCCGGCTGCTGGCGGGCCAGGCGACTCATCACGCCATCGGCGCTGTCGAAGCTCTGGGTGGTCATGCCTTCCTGCTGCAAGGCTTTTTCCAGAACCCAACGGATAGAACGGTCGTCATCGACGATCCACACGGTTTCACTACGGCTCATGTCGATGTGGCTCCTTGTTCCAGTGGCAGAAAGATCGAGAAGGTGGTGTGGCCTGGATGGCTGTCACACTCGATCAGGCCCTGGTGCTGGCTGATGATGTTCTGGGTAATGGCCAGGCCCAGCCCGGTACCGTCCGGACGACCGCTGACCATGGGAAAGAAAATGGTTTCCTGAAGTTCCGCCGGGATCCCCGGGCCGTTGTCGATGATCTCGATCTTGGTCACCAGACGATGGCGCACATGGCCGATGGTGAACTGACGCATGGTGCGGGTGCGCAGGCTGATGCGGCCCAGGCGCAGCTCGTTCTGGCTGCTGATCGCTTGCATCGCGTTGCGCACGATGTTCAACACCGCCTGAATCATTTGCTCGCGGTCGATCAAGACGTCGGGAATGCTTGGATCGTAATCGCGCACCAAGGTGATGCAGCCCTGGCTTTCGGCTTCGACCAGTTGGCAGACGCGCTCCAGCACTTCGTGAACGTTGCACATGGCCAGCGACGGCAATTTGTTCGAACCGAGCATGCGGTCGACCAGATTGCGCAGGCGGTCCGCCTCTTCAATGATCACGTTGGTGTAGTCGCGCAGGCTGTCTTCTGGCAGTTCACGGGCCAGCAGTTGCGCAGCGCCACGGATTCCGCCGAGCGGATTCTTGATCTCGTGGGCGAGGCCGCGCACCAGCATCTTGCTGGTTTCCTGCTTGGACAGCTGCGCCTCTTCCTTGGTGATCCGCAGCAAGCGGTCACGCGGGTGGACTTCGAGCAAGAGCATGGTCGCGCCGTTGCTGAGGATTGGCGTCACCGCGTAATCCACGGTCAGCGTCTGGCCGGTGAGGGCCGTGAGCATGGCTTCGCGCTTGGTAAACGGGTGCGCCTGCTCTACCGCTTGGCGCAACGAATTCAGCGCTTCGGTGGATTCAGTGAACAGCTCGCTGATGAACTGTCCATGGCTGCGCTGCCCACTGATGGCGAGCAGCATCTCCGCCGCCGGGTTCATGTACTCGAGGCGCAATTCGGCGTCGAGCAGGATGGTGGCGGTGGTCAGGTTGTCGAGCAGCAAACGGTGGATTGCGTCGCTAATGGTCATCGGAGCCTCTTTTGGGGGCGGAGCGTGCGCAACAAGCAAGCGTCGGTATCGGCAAAATGCAAAAACCAAACCAAGGCTCCGAAAAGAAGCGTTTAACCTGTGAAACAGGCGTTTGACGCTCGTTTGCGTGGCACAGGGCCAGCTCTCGCGGGTAGTTTCGAACCAAAATGGGCTGGATTGTGAGTACGGTGAAACCTATTGCACCAATATAGTGCGCAAAGCTGAACGGCGTTAGAAGAAACGCAGGAAGGGATTTTTCGGCTCTTCGGGTTTGTCTTTCAAGGGGCATTCCGGGCGTACACCGTAGTCGTCGGCGACGCAGGGTTTGACCTGGCGTTTCTGCACGAGGGAGATACGCAGCATGTGGAACGGCTGGTTGGCTGTGCGTTCGACGGTGCGGCCTTCGGCATCGAGTATTTCCACGGACAGGTTATGGCTGCCACGATCAATGTTGTTCAGCGGGAACACCGGACTCAGACCGGGTTCGCCGGTGGCTTGGCCATCCAGCAACAGGCGATAGCGGTGGCCGCGTTGCAGGCCGGGTTCGCTGGTGACGCTGACGATGATCTCGCCGGCACTGCTGCGAATTGTGGCATCGGGTTCGGGCACCAGAATGCGCAGCATGTCGTAGTGGAACGGTGGTTGTTCCGGGGGTTTTTTTGCGGTGGTGATCGGCGCAGCGGCGCCGGGGTTGGCGGACATGCGATTGCTGGTTGCGATCGGCACACGCTTGGCATTGCCACGCGGCTGATCGGTGTAGACGCGATTACCTTGGGCATCGATGTAAGTGAAGACCTCGGCCGAAGCTTGCAGCGTGAGCAGTGCCGACAGAGCAAACAACCACGCGCGGATCATGGTTTGTGCACCCGCTGCACGCTTAGCGCCACTGGCGGGCTTTGCTGGATGATCGTCTGCCCGTCAATCACCTGCACCGCGAGCCGGTGTTCGCCGCGATCAACGTTCACCAATTGCAGGATCGGCACGTTGCTCGGTTGGCCATAGGGCTCGTCATCCAGGACCAGCCGTAATTGATGCGGCGGTTGCAGGCGCGGCTTGATCAGCACATTGACAGTGAACGTGCCGTTGTTGGCGCGCAGGGCTTCTTCGGTGGGCAGGCCAGCGAGTTCAAGAATGTCGTAGGCATTGCGCGCAGGCTCACGGTTTTCGGCTTCAGACGCTGGTGGTGCGCTCGGCGCTTGCGGCTCGACGCGATTGAGCGGCGGCAACTCCACCGGCTGCGCCTGCACGCCGTCCGGCGAGTGATCGCTGTACACCGTGTTGCCGTTGGCGTCGGTGTACTTATAGATCTGCGCGGCGGCGGGCAGGGCGATCAACAATAGAATGTAGAGAAAGGTGCGACCCATGAAATCGACCGGGATTGAAAGCGATGGGGTGCAGCATAGGACAGGTGTGGCGGTTGGCCCAACCCTGCACACATTCGGAGATCATTCAGACGCCACAAATTCTCTGTGGGAGCGAGCCTGCTCGCGAATGCGGTGGGTCATTGACAGTGATGGCGACTGATACGACGCCTTCGCGAGCAGGCTCGCTCCCACAGGGATCTGCGTGACGCCATAAATCGCGGGCAATAAAAAGGCCTCCCGAAGGAGGCCTCTTTCACTCACGCCGCGTAAGCGCAGCGCTACCGGATCAGCAGCTGTAGTACAGCTCATATTCCAGTGGGTGTACGAAGGTGCGAACCTTGATTTCTTCTTCCGATTTCAGCGCGATGTAAGCGTCGATGAAGTCGTCGGAGAATACGCCGCCCTTGGTCAGGAACGCGCGGCCCTTGTCCAGCTCTTCCAGAGCTTCTTTCAGGCTGCCGCAAACTTGTGGGATCTCTTTCGCCTCTTCAGGCGGCAGGTCGTACAGGTTTTTGTCAGCAGCATCGCCTGGGTGGATCTTGTTCTGGATACCGTCCAGACCGGCCATCAGCAGTGCTGCGAAGGCCAGGTACGGGTTGGCAGCCGGATCCGGGAAGCGGGCTTCGATACGGCGGGCTTTCGGGCTCGACACGTAAGGAATACGGATCGAAGCGGAGCGGTTGCGAGCCGAGTAGGCCAGCATTACCGGAGCTTCGAAGCCTGGAACCAGACGCTTGTAGGAGTTGGTCGCCGGGTTGGTGAAGCCGTTCAGGGCCTTACCGTGCTTGATGATGCCGCCGATGAAGTACAGAGCGGTATCGGACAGGCCGGCATAGCCTTCACCGGCGAAGGTGTTCTTGCCGTCTTTCCAGATCGACATGTGTACGTGCATGCCCGAACCGTTGTCGCCGTACAGTGGCTTCGGCATGAAGGTCGCGGTGCGGCCGTAAGCGTCAGCAACGTTGTGCACAACGTACTTCAGGGTTTGGGTTTCGTCGGCTTTCTTCACCAGGGTGTTGAACTTGACGCCGATTTCGTTCTGGCCGGCAGTCGCCACTTCGTGGTGGTGAACTTCGACGGTCAGGCCCATTTCTTCCAGTGCGTTGCACATGGAGGTACGGATTTCGTGGTCGTGGTCGAACGGCGGAACCGGGAAGTAGCCGCCTTTGACGCCTGGACGGTGACCCTTGTTGCCGCCTTCGATGTCCTGGTCGGACATCCACGAACCTTGCTCGGAGTAGATCTTGAACATCGAGCCGGAGATGTCCGACTTGAATTTCACCGAGTCAAAGATGAAGAACTCAGGCTCTGGACCGGCGAACACGGTGTCACCAATACCGGTGGCTTTCAGGTGTTCTTCGGCGCGCTTGGCGATCGCACGTGGGTCGCGGTCGTAGCCTTGCATGCTCGAAGGTTCGATGATGTCGCACACCAGGATCAGGGTGGCGTCTTCGGTGAACGGGTCGAGAACGGCCGTTTCGTCAACCGGCATCAGGATCATGTCGGAGGCTTCGATGCCTTTCCAGCCAGCAATGGAGGAGCCGTCGAACATTTTGCCGACTTCGAAGAAGTCTTCATCCAGCGCATCGCGAGCCGGCATGGTCACGTGGTGCTGAGTGCCTTTGGTGTCCGTGAAGCGCAGATCAATCCACTTGACGTCATGATCTTTGATGAGTTGAACCGTCTTCGACATATGTCCTCCGGGTGGCTTCGGGCTTGGTAGTGGATGCCCTTAGAATTTGGGTGATGCCGGCGCGAATACTCTGCCAAGGCAACCTGCCTCACAAGGGAGCAAATTGCATGCCAGTGCCCCAGCATGGGTTTTTTGCCCCAAATTCACGCTTATTAAGGTGCAAAGCTTCTTAAAGCTGAAAATCTCGCCCTTTAATGTAGCGTCACAATCCATAAGCGACCCGTTTTGGTGCACGAAAAACCTTCTGTACATTAACTGGTTAAACCTTGAGCAATTTCCGCTATAATCCGCGCCCCCCTTTTTCGGCTGGCCGTTCGCGCGTTGTTTTCATGAAACTAATCGTAAAAGTCTTCCCCGAGATCACCATCAAAAGCCGACCTGTCCGGACGAAGTTCATCCGCCAGCTGGCCAAGAATATCCGCACCGTGCTCCGCGACCTGGACCCGGCCGTGGTGGTGAACGGTGTGTGGGACAATCTCGAGCTGGAAACCCGCGTTACCGACCCCAAAGCCTTGAAAGAGATGGGGGAGCGCCTGACCTGCATGCCAGGCATCGCGCACTTTCTGCAGATCGACGAGTACCCGCTGGGCGACTTCGACGACATCACCGAAAAGTGCAAACAGCACTACGGCGATGCACTGGCCGGGAAGATTTTCTCGGTGCGCTGCAAGCGCGCGGGCAAGCACACCTTCAGCTCGATGGACGTCGAAAAATACGTCGGCAGCAAGCTGCGCCGTGAGTGCGGTGCCGCTGGTATCGACCTGAAAGCACCGGAAATCGAAGTCCGCATCGAAGTTCGCGACAAACGGTTGTTTGTCATTCACAGCCAGCACAACGGCATCGGCGGTTACCCGCTCGGTGCGTTGGAGCAGACGCTGGTATTGATGTCCGGCGGCTTTGACTCAACCGTTGCGGCGTACCAGATCATTCGTCGCGGCCTGATGACGCACTTCTGCTTCTTCAATCTCGGCGGTCGTGCCCATGAATTGGGCGTGATGGAAGTCGCGCATTTCATCTGGAAGAAGTACGGCAGCTCGCAACGCGTGCTATTTGTCAGTGTTCCGTTCGAAGAAGTGTTGGGCGAAATTCTCGGCAAAGTCGATAACAGTCATATGGGCGTCGTATTGAAGCGTATGATGTTGCGCGCGGCGTCGAACATCGCCGACCGCCTGCACATCGAAGCGCTGGTTACCGGCGAGGCGATCTCCCAGGTATCGAGCCAGACCCTGCCGAATCTGTCGGTGATCGACTGCGTGACCGACAAACTGGTCCTGCGTCCGCTGATCGTGGCGCACAAGCAGGACATCATCGACACGGCCAACGAGATCGGCACCGCCGATTTCGCCCGGCACATGCCGGAATACTGCGGGGTTATTTCGGTCAATCCGAAGACCGCCGCCAAACGCGGTCGCGTTGAGCACGAAGAGAAAGAATTCGACATGGCGGTCCTCGAGCGTGCGCTCGAAAACGCCAAACTGGTGCCGATCGATCGGGTGATCGACGAATTGGGCCAGGACGTACAGATTGAAGAAGTCAGCGAAGCACTGGCCGGCCAGATCGTGATCGACATCCGTCACCCGGATGCCGCCGAGGATGAGCCGCTGGAACTCGCTGGCGTAGAAGTACAGACGATGCCGTTCTACGCAGTGAACGCTCGTTTCAAGGAGCTGGATCCGACTCGCCAGTACCTGCTGTATTGCGACAAAGGCGTGATGAGTCGCCTGCATGCTCACCATTTGCTCAGTGAGGGGCATGCCAATGTGCGCGTTTATCGACCGAGCTAAGTGCCCGGGGCTGTTTGCCTGTGGCCTGCGTCACCGGCCCCCCGACACCGCCGTCAAGCTGTAACGGCCATGCCGGACACTACTGCTAATCGCTGCCAAGACTTGTCAGCAAACCGAATCCTCTGATCGAGATACACAAGTGATCGAAAATCTACGCAACATCGCCATCATTGCCCACGTTGACCATGGTAAAACCACCCTGGTAGACAAACTCCTGCGTCAATCCGGCACTCTGGAGCGCAACGAGCTCAACGACGAGCGCGTGATGGACTCCAACGACCAGGAAAAAGAGCGCGGTATTACCATTCTGGCGAAAAACACCGCCATCAACTGGAACGGCTACCACATCAACATCGTGGACACCCCGGGCCACGCCGACTTCGGCGGCGAAGTTGAACGCGTAATGTCGATGGTCGACTCCGTTCTGCTGCTGGTTGACGCTCAAGACGGCCCTATGCCGCAGACCCGTTTCGTGACCAAGAAGGCTTTCGAAGCCGGCCTGCGTCCAATCGTGGTGATCAACAAGGTTGACCGTCCAGGCGCCCGTCCGGACTGGGTTCTGGATCAGATCTTCGACCTGTTCGACAACCTCGGTGCGACCGAAGAACAACTGGACTTCCAGGTTGTTTACGCTTCGGCCCTGAACGGTATTGCCGGTCTGGATCACACCGCCATGGCGGAAGACATGACTCCGCTGTACCAAGCGGTCGTTGACCACGTTCCGCCTCCGGCCGTTGACCGTGACGGTCCGTTCCAGATGCAGATCTCCGCTCTGGACTACAACAGCTTCCTGGGTGTTATCGGTGTTGGCCGTATCGCTCGTGGTCGCGTCAAGCCGAACACCCCGGTTGTCGCTATCAGCGCCGACGGCAAGCGCCGCAACGGTCGTATCCTGAAGCTGATGGGTCACCACGGTCTGCACCGCATTGACGTTGAAGAAGCAGCAGCCGGCGACATCGTCTGCATCAGCGGCTTCGACGAGCTGTTCATCTCCGACACTCTGTGCGATATCAACACCGTCGAGGCGATGAAGCCGCTGACCGTTGACGAGCCAACCGTTTCCATGACCTTCCAGGTAAACGACTCGCCATTCTGCGGTAAAGAAGGCAAGTTCGTGACCTCCCGTAACATCAAGGATCGTCTGGACAAAGAGCTGCTTTACAACGTTGCACTGCGCGTTGAAGAAGGCGACTCGGCTGACAAGTTCAAGGTTTCCGGCCGTGGTGAGCTGCACCTCTCGGTACTGATCGAAACCATGCGTCGCGAAGGCTTCGAGCTGGCCCTGGGCCGCCCTGAAGTGATCATCCGTGAAGTTGACGGCGTGAAGCAGGAACCGTTCGAAAACGTAACCATCGACATCCCTGAAGAATCGCAGGGCAAGGTCATGGAAGAGATGGGTCTGCGTAAGGGCGACCTGAGCAACATGGTGCCGGATGGCAAGGGCCGTGTTCGTCTGGAATACAACATCCCTGCTCGCGGTCTGATCGGTTTCCGTAACCAGTTCCTGACCCTGACCAACGGTGCTGGCATCCTGACCTCGATCTTCGACCGTTACGCTCCAGTGAAGTCGGGCCACATGTCCGGCCGTCAGAACGGCGTTCTGGTTTCGGTTGAAACCGGCAAGGCACTGACCTACTCGCTGGAAACCCTGCAGGCTCGTGGCAAGCTGTTCGTAGAACACGGTCAGGAGATCTACAACGGTCAAATCGTTGGTCAGAACAGCCGCGACAACGACCTGGGTGTAAACCCGACCAAAGGCAAGAAGCTCGACAACATGCGTGCTTCGGGTAAAGACGAAACCATCGCTCTGGTACCACCTGTTCGCTTCACTCTGGAACAGGCTCTGGAATACATCCAGGAAGACGAGCTGTGCGAAGTTACGCCTAAGTCCATCCGTCTTCGCAAGAAGATCCTGGACGAAAGCGAGCGTACCCGCGCGGCCAAGAAAGCCAAGGCGTAATTTAGCCCGCGCTTGAAAAAAACGCCCCCGGTCGCGAGACCGGGGGCGTTTTTGTTTGTCTGTGGTTTGTGCGGTGGCTGTGCTGATCCCTTCGCGAGCAAGCTCGCTCCCACAGGGTTATTGGGTGCTAACACAATGTGTGTTCACCACAGATCACTGTGGGAGCGAGCTTGCTCGCGAAGACGGCCAATCAGATGCCGAGAATCTCAGGCCAGATCAAAACTTCTCGATTGCGCGGAAATTCTGCTCGCGCACCACTTCCTTCGGCTTATAAGCGCAATACCCCGGCCGCGGCCCGATCTTCGGGTGATTGCGGCAGGTATCCGGGCGCTTGTCATAAATGGTGCACAGGCGGCTCTTACGATCCAGGTAGTAGCAATCGTTGTTGCTCATGCGCTGCAGGGTGAAGATCCCCGACTTTTGATTAAAGCGCTCGACCAGGCCTTCCTTTTGCAAACGCTTGGCGATGTTCTTCGGTGGGTCGCCCAGCTCGAACTCGTCAACCACACCGATGCGCACCAGATCCTTGATCTTTACCTCAACCGGCAGCGTGCAGCAGCTGGATATGCAGGAACCGCACATCGGGGCCGAATATTTCGCCCACGTATCGAGACGGTCGATCTCGGCGGCGGCAATCAGGTTGGGCTTCATCATCGGGAGTTACCAGGCGTGTATGCATCAGGGCGCGCGATCATACCGGGACTGGTGGATTTTTGAACAACCTTTCGCCAGATTTTTTCTCCATGCCGGCACTTTGCCGGAAAAATCGGCACGGCCCCTGCATTCATTAGCCCATCCGCCAGGGTAATGCCGGGCCAGCTCACAGTCTCAGGAAATACTGCCGAACCAGCGCCTCGACCGTCGGTCAGACCGTCTAGGCTCAGACAATTCCCCGCTCGCTCGAGGTCCTATCGATGACTCAAGAACCACTAGTTCGCGAAGCAGAGGTGGCCGCATTCCGCGACGCCGTCCTGACCAAGCTCACCTACGCGGTGGGCAAAGACCCCGATCACGCCTTCGACCACGACTGGTTCGAAGCCATCGCGTTGGCGGCGCGTGATCACATGGTCGAACACTGGATGGACCACACTCGGCAGATCTACCGCAAAGGCCAGAAGCGGGTTTATTACCTCTCGCTTGAGTTCCTTATCGGCCGCTTGCTCTACGACAGCCTGAGCAACCTTGGCTTGCTCGACGTTGCCCGCGAAGCGCTGACTGAACTCGGTGTCGATCTGGAACGTATCCGTTTGCTGGAACCTGACGCGGCGCTCGGCAACGGCGGCCTCGGTCGTCTGGCCGCATGCTTTATGGAAAGCATGTCGACCCTCGGCATCGCCGGCCACGGTTATGGCATTCGTTATGAACACGGTTTGTTCCGTCAGGCCATCGTCGACGGCTGGCAGCAGGAGCAGACCGAGCATTGGCTGGATTTCGGTAACCCGTGGGAATTCGAACGGCCGGAAGTGGTTTACACCATCGGCTTTGGCGGCAGCGTTGAAACCGTCACCGATGTCAGCGGCAAATCCAAACAAGTCTGGTCGCCGGCAGAAACCGTGCGCGCCATTGCTTACGACACGCCCGTGGTCGGCTGGCGCGGAGCGAGCGTCAACACCTTGCGGCTGTGGCGTGCGCGCGCCATGGAAGATTTGCACCTGGAGCGCTTCAACGCCGGTGATCACTTGGGCGCCGTCGCCGAAGTGGCGCGCGCGGAAAGCATCTCCCGCGTACTCTACCCGGCGGACAGCACCGAAGCTGGGCAGGAGCTGCGCCTGCGTCAGGAATACTTCTTCGTCGCTGCTTCCTTGCAGGATCTGCTGCGCCGCCATCGCAACATGCACACTTCGGTGCTGACCCTGGGTGATCACGCCGCGATTCAGCTCAACGACACCCACCCTTCGATTGCCGTTGCCGAACTGATGCGCCAATTGGTCGACGTCTACGACGTGGCCTGGGACGCGGCGTGGCAAGTGACGGTCGACACGCTGTCGTACACCAACCACACGCTGTTGCCGGAAGCGCTGGAAACCTGGCCGGTCGGCTTGATGGAACGCATGCTGCCACGGCACATGCAGATCATTTACCTGATCAACGCTCAGCACATCGACTCGCTGCGGGCCAAAGGCATTCACGATTTCGACGTGCTCCGTGCCGTGTCGTTGATCGAAGAAGACAACGGTCGCCGCGTGCGCATGGGCAACCTTGCGTTCCTCGGTTCGCACAGCGTTAACGGCGTGTCAGGACTGCACACGCAGTTGATGCGCAAAACCGTGTTCGCCGAACTGCACAAGCTCTACCCCGAGCGGATCAACAACAAAACCAACGGCATTACCTTCCGACGCTGGCTGTTCCAGGCCAACGCCGAATTGACCTCGATGCTGGTCGATTCCCTTGGCCCGGAGGTGCTGGATAACCCCGAAGAGCGCTTGCTCGATCTGGAGCCGTTCGCCGAGAAAACCGCGTTCCGCAAAGCTTTCGCCGAGCAACGTCTACACAGCAAAAAAGCCTTGGCCTATCTGATACACGAACGGCTGGGCATCGCGGTCAATCCGGCAGCAATGTTCGACGTGCAGGTCAAACGCATCCACGAATACAAACGCCAGTTGCTCAACCTGCTGCACACCGTGGCACTGTATCAGGCGATTCGCGCCGAGCCGGAAGTCGACTGGGTGCCGCGGGTGAAAATCTTCGCCGGTAAAGCGGCGGCGAGTTATCACCAGGCCAAACTGATCATCAAGCTGACCAACGACATCGCCCGGGTGGTGAACAACGACCCGACCGTGCGTGGCCTGCTGAAAGTGGTGTTCCTGCCCAACTACAACGTCAGCCTGGCGGAAAGCATCATCCCGGCAGCGGATTTGTCCGAGCAGATTTCCACTGCCGGGTTCGAAGCCTCGGGCACCAGCAACATGAAGTTCGGCCTCAACGGTGCGCTGACCATCGGCACGCTGGACGGCGCCAACGTGGAAATGTGCGAGCGCATCGGCGCCGAGCACATGTTCATCTTCGGCCTCAGCGCCCAGCAGGTTGAAGCGCGTAAACAGAACCACGAGTTCAGCGCGTTGCCGGACATCGCCGCCTCCCATCGTCTGAACGATGTGCTGCAAGCGATCCGTGGCGGGGTGTTCTCGCCGGATGACACCTCGCGCTATACCGGGCTGATCGATTCGCTGGTGGATTACGACCGCTTCCTGGTCTGTGCCGACTTCGACTCGTATTGGGAAGCGCAAAAACGCGTTGAAGCGCATTGGCACGATTCCAACAACTGGTGGCGTTCGGCAGTGCTCAACACGGCGCGGATGGGCTGGTTCTCGTCCGACCGGACGATTCGCGAGTACGCCACGGATATCTGGAAAGCGCTGGAGTAACTTTCCACAACAAATGTGCGCAAGGCCCAACGTTTGTTGGGCCGGATCGATATACTGAGCGCCGGTTACCGGATGCTCCAGTCGCCACCGATCCAATGTGGGAGCGAGCCTGCTCGCGAAGCGGTTGTCATGTTAAACAGAAATGTTGGCTGACAAACCGCCTTTGCGAGCAGGCTCGCTCCCACTGGGTTTGTGCCTAGACTGAAGCAATCGCCGGACTCGCCCCGGCTTGGGGCTGCTTAGGGATATCGACCATGCAATGGATGTTCATGTTGATCGGGCTGTTGCTCGGCTGGCTGCTCGACGAGTCGTTCAGTGATGCGCTGTTGGGCGCGTTGCTGGGGCTGGTGATCGGGCAGACGATCCGCATTGCGCGGCTGGGCGCGCAGACGACGGAGCAGCAACATCAACTTGAGCAAGCAAAGATTGCCTTGCAGGGCGTTGAACAGCGTCTGTTTTTGCTGGAAGGTGCGCCGGTTCATGCGGCACCGCCACCGAGCGCAGCGCCTGTCAGCGAACCTGTTGTAGAACCCGTAAAAGTCGTCGAAGAAGCTCCAGCGCCCGAACTGGTGTGGGAGCTGCCGCCCGAACTCGAACCGATTTCCGCCGTCGCCAGCGAAACCAGTCAACCGCTGCCCGCCGATGTCTGGCGCCTTGACGCCGTCACGCCCGAACCGCAACAACCCGCCGAACCCCGTGGTCCGAACCTCATCGAACGCGGCATAAGTGCTGCGCGCAATTGGCTGTTCGGCGGCAACACCGTGCTGCGGGTCGGCGTGGTATTGCTGTTCTTCGGTCTGGCGTTCCTGCTGCGCTACGCCACTGAAGGCATGGTTGTGCCGATCGAATTGCGTTACGCCGGTGTCGCGGCAGCCGCGCTGGGCTTGCTCGCGCTGGGCTGGTGGCTGCGGCGGCGCAACAGCAATTACGCCTTGATGCTGCAAGGCACCGGGATTGCGGTGCTGTATCTGACGGTGTTTGCGGCGATGCGTCTGCATCCGTTGCTCGATCCGTCCGCCGCGCTCGGACTGCTGGTGGCGGTCACGATTTTCTCGGCGATTCTGGCCATTACCCAGGATGCTTTGGGATTGGCTGCAGCGGCTGCGCTGGGCGGTTTTGCCGCGCCGATCCTGACCTCGACCGGTGCCGGCAACCACGTCGCGCTGTTCAGTTATTTCGCACTGCTCAACGCCGGCATTCTTGCCATCGCCTGGTTCAAGGCCTGGCGTCTGCTCAACCTGATCGGCTTCGTCGGCACCTTCGGCATCGGTTTCGCCTGGGGCCTGCGCTCCTATGCGCCGGAGCTGTTGTGGAGCACCGAGCCGTTCCTGATTCTGTTTTTCCTGATGTTCCTCGCCATCGGCTTGCTGTTCGCCCGGCGCAAATTGCTCGACATGCCGGACGCGCCGGCGGCGGACGACCGCGAGGCATTGCTGCACTGGTCGGCGCGCAAGGGCGATTACGTCGACGGCACGATGCTATTCGGACCGCCGATCATTGGCTTCGGATTGCAGTTTGCGCTGGTCCAGCATCTGGAGTTTGCTGCGGCGTTCAGTGCACTGGCCCTGGGCATGATTTACATGGCGCTGGCCAAGGTGTTCGTGGGTGGCCGAGCAGTGCTGCTGGGCGAGACTTGTCTGGCGCTCGGAGTGATTTTTGCCAGTCTGGCGATCCCGCTGGGGCTGGATGCGCGCTGGACCTCGGCGGCATGGGCGGTGGAGGGTGCGGGGATTTTCTGGCTCGGTCTGCGTCAGCATCGACCGTTCGCCCGGGCGTTTGCCTTGCTGCTGCAACTGGGTTCCGCGTTGGCCTTCCTCAGTCAGTTGCGGGTCGGCGAAAGCAGTCTGCTCGACGGTGCACCGCTAGGCGCGTTGATGCTCGGTGTTGCGTTGCTGTTCAGCTTCTATCAACTGCGCAAAGCCTCGCCGGAGCAGGCGTCACCTTGGGAACGCCAGGGTCTGCCGGTGCTGGCGTGTCTGGGCCTGACCTTCCTCTATCTGCTGGCGCCGCTGTTCTTCTTCGTTCAGGCCACGGCGATCAGTTGGGCACTGGCCGGTTTGGCGACCCTGTTTGTCGGCCTGCGGATTCAATCGCGCACCTTCCTGTTCTCCGCGTTTGCCGTGCAGTTGCTCGGTGGCGCGTTGTTTCTGTTGCGTCTGCAAGGGGCGGGCGAGGATTCGACGGCAGTGTTCAATGCTGGTTGGAGTGGCTTGCTCAGTGCGTCCTTGATCGGTCTGGCATTGATCGCCGGCATGCTGCTGGCGGCGCGCGATGAAATGGTGCGCAGTGACGTGCGTCTGCTGCGCGGTCTTTCGGTGGTGCTGTTGGCCGGTCTGGTGTTGATCAATCTGGCGGTGCTGTTCGTGCTGCCGTGGCAAACCGCGAGTGCGGTGTGGGCCGCGAGTGGTTTGTTGATCATCTGGCTGAGCCTGTACCTCAAGCAGCGTGTGAGTTTTGTCTTTGGTCTGCTGTTGCAGTTGATTGGTGGCGCGGCGTTTTTGCTGGCCGGCCCCGAGTTGCTCGGGCCGCTGTCCAGCGAAAGTCTGAGGCCTTTGGCCCATGGCGGATTCTGGACGCCGCTGGTGCTTGGCCTGGCCGCGATGATCGGTGCGTGGCGCCTGCAACTGGGCAATCACGCCTCGGCCTTCGATGCGTTGAGTTTGCAGCGCCTGTCCGAGGTGTTGCTGGTGTGGGGCGCGGGTTGGTGGGCGCTGGCGTGGGTTAGCGAGGTGTTGCGTTTTGCTCCGCCGAATCTGCAAGGCACGTTGCTGTTGTTGGTTGCAGCCGTAAGCGTGGCGTTGGGGACTGTGTTGTCGCTACGTTTGAAATGGCCGGCGCTGGGCTTGCTCTGCACCTTGCTGATTCCGGCAGCGGGTCTGGTGTTGCTCGCTGCCTGGCATTCGCGTTATCACCCGGCGGCCGATTTCGGTTGGCTGGCGTGGGCAGCAGTGTTCGCCGTGCATTTCTTCAGCCTGCAACGTTTGGCGCCGATGCTGCCGGTGCGCGCCTTGAGTACGGCACATGTACTCGGCTGCTGGCTGCTGATCGGCATGCTGGCGCTGGAATTGCGTTACGGCCTGCTGCTGTTGTCCGAGCAATACAACGCATGGCGCTGGCTGGGTTGGGCGATTCTGCCGAGTCTGTATCTGCTGCTGGCGGCGGCCCCGCGTAACTGGCCATGGCCGGTCGCGGCGTTTGCTCGCGAGTACCGCTTGTACGCCGCTGCGCCGTTGGCAGTGTTGATGCTGGTGTGGTTCTGGTTGGCGAATGGCGTCAGCGATGGCAATGCCGAACCGCTGCCGTACGTGCCGCTGCTCAACCCGCTGGAGTTGGGCCTGCTGTTCGCGCTATTCGGCGTTTATGTGTGGTCGCGCAGTGCGGTTTCACAATTGTCGATCCGTCAGGACTACGCCAGCTACACCGCGCAACTGGTCGCCGGGGTCTCGCTGTTTGCCTTCTGTACCGCACTGGTGACCCGCGCCGCGCACCACTGGGCCGGCATCCCGTTCGAACTGGATCAACTGCTCGCTTCGATGCTGGTGCAGGCCGGTTTGTCCATCGTCTGGACGTTGATGGCGCTCGGGCTGATGATCGGCGGCCATCTGCGCCATCGCCGCGAAGTGTGGTTGATCGGCGCGGCGCTGATTGCGCTGGTGGTGGCCAAACTGATTTTTGTCGAACTGAGCAACCGTGGCGGCCTCGCCCGGATCGTCTCGTTTATCGGCGTTGGCGTGTTGCTGCTGGTGGTTGGCTATTTCGCGCCACTGCCGCCCAAACGCGTCGACGCTGAACCGGCGGCGGACAAGCCTGCCCCGGACACCGAAGGAGTTGCATCTTGAGTCGCATGCTGAATCTGGGTTGGTTGGCGTTGGGCGTGGTGATGGTCGCCGGCGCTCAGGAAAAACCGGCGGACTTCGCCACGCAGGTGCCGCTGGCGGTAAGCGGCAGCGGCCCGTGGTATCGCCTTGAATTGCCGCTGAGCGTGCAATTGCAGGCGCGCCAGACCGATCTCAGTGATCTGCGTGTGTTCAACGCTGCCGGCGAACCTCAGGCTTATGCCCTGGCGCGCGAGTCGGCGCAGACTCGCGACGACGGCCAGTTGCATGAGGTTAAGTGGTTTCCGCTGTACAACGCCGCCGACGCCAGTGAGCGCGCGCCGAACGTACGCGTGCAATCGACCACCAGCGGCACGCTGGTCGAAGTTCAGCCGTCCAGTCAACTAGAGGCGGGTGAAGAGGTTCTGCGCGGCTGGCTGCTGGATGCGAGTGCGATCAAGGCGCCGTTGCAGCAGTTGATCCTCGACTGGACCAGCGAGCGCGACGGCTTCCAGCGTTTCAGCATCGAGGCCAGCGATGACTTGCAGCACTGGCAGCCGTGGGGCGAAGGGCAGGTGGCACGGCTGACCTTTTCCGATGAGCGCATCGAGCAGCACGAGGTGACGTTGCCGGGGCATTCGGCGCGTTATGTGCGGCTGTTGTGGGAGTCGCCGAATTCGGCTCCGGTCCTCACGGCAGCCCAATTGAAAAGCAGTGATCCGCGCAACGTGCCGCTGCCGTTGGTCTGGTCGCAGGCGTTGGCCGGCAGCAGCGCCAAGGCCGGGGAATACACCTGGCAGTTGCCGATGGGGCTGAACGTCGAGCGCGTGCAGGTCGAGCTGAAACAGCCGAACAGTCTGGCACCGGTGACGCTGGCAGGGCGCCGTGAAAGCAGTTTGCCGTGGCAGACGCTGAGCAGTGGCTTGCTGTACCGCCTGACCCAGAATAATCAGGACGTGCAGCAGAACGAATTGCAGCTCTACGGGCAGACCGTGCAGCAGTTGAAGCTGACGGTGGATGAGCGCGGCGGCGGTCTGGGTGAGCAGGCGCCGAGTCTGAAATATGCGGTGCGGGCGACGCAGGTGATCTTCCTCGCGCGCGGGGAGGGGCCTTACAGTCTGGCGTTGGGTAATCCGACGGTGAAAACAGCGAACTTGCCATTGGCGACGCTTATTCCCGATTTCAAACCGGAGAAGCTGGCGGCATTGGGTAAAGCTGTGGTTCAGGGTGAGGCGGTTGTTACGCAGACTTCTACGGCGACGACGGCGGCGGTGGCTGAGACCAATTGGAAGAAGATTGGCTTGTGGGCGGTGTTGTTATTGAGTGTGGTATTCCTTGGGGCGATGGCGGCGAGTCTTTTGCGCAAGCCGCCAACCAACACCTGATAATGGCTGGCGCTGCGCGCCATTCGCGAGCAGGCTCGCTCCCACAGTGGATATGTGAACGACGCATATCCAATGTGGGGAGCGAGCTTGCTCGCGAAGGCGGCCTTTCAATCAATACATATCCCAGCCGATCAACCTTGGTCCGATTTCGGTCTACGCTAAACCCGCTACCTGAACTCTCCACCGACAATCACGTCTCATACAGGCAATTACACCCCAACGCACGTTACCGGGCGTCTTCGCTCGCTACGGTTTCAGACTCCCTGTAAACTGCGCGGGTTTTTAGCCCCCCATTCCACCGGAGCCGTCCATGTCCCGCGTTACCCTGAGTCGCTATTTGATTGAGCAGACCCGCAGCAATAACACTCCTGCCGATCTGCGTTTCCTGATCGAAGTGGTGGCGCGTGCCTGCAAGGAGATCAGCCACGCCGTGTCCAAAGGCGCCCTGGGCGGTGTTCTGGGCAGCATGGGCACTGAAAACGTCCAAGGCGAAGTGCAGAAGAAACTCGACGTGATCTCCAACGAGATCCTGCTCGAAGCCAACGAATGGGGCGGTCACCTGGCCGGCATGGCGTCCGAGGAAATGGACAATGCCTACCAGATCCCGGGCAAATACCCGAAAGGCGCCTACCTGCTGGTATTCGACCCACTGGACGGTTCGTCGAACATCGACATCAACGCCCCGGTCGGCACCATCTTCTCGGTACTGCGTTGCCCGAACGAATACCTGAGCCAGAACGAGCCGCTGAACGAGAAAGCGTTCCTGCAGCCAGGCACTCAGCAAGTTGCTGCCGGTTACGCGATCTACGGCCCGCAAACCATGCTGGTACTGACCCTGGGCGACGGCGTCAAAGGCTTCACCCTCGACCGCGAAATGGGCAGCTTCGTGCTGACTCACGAAGACATCACCATTCCTGAATCGACCCAGGAATTCGCCATCAACATGTCCAACCAGCGTCACTGGGAAGCCCCGGTACAACGCTATGTGGGCGAGCTGCTGGCCGGTGAAGAAGGTCCGCTGAAAAAGAACTACAACATGCGTTGGGTCGCGGCGATGGTTGCCGACGTACACCGCATCCTGACCCGTGGCGGTCTGTTCATGTACCCGCGCGACAGCCGTGAGCCGTCCAAGCCAGGCAAACTGCGTCTGATGTACGAAGCCAACCCGATGTCGTTCCTCGTGGAACAAGCGGGCGGCGCGTCCACCGACGGTCACCAGCGTATTCTCGACATCCAGCCGGAAGGCCTGCACCAGCGTGTAGCGGTGTTCCTCGGTTCGAAAGAAGAAGTTGCACGCGCTACGGCCTACCACAAGGAATAAACCATGACCGCGCCCTGGCAGCCGTTGCTCGATTGGTGGTTCGGACAAGCCGAATCCCCCGACGAGATAGCGGCTGACAAGGGCAAGTTGTGGTTCGGTAAGCGAGACAGCCAAGACCTCGACGCGCGTGAGCGTTTCGGGGTCTTTGTCGATCAGGCCCTGGTCGGTGAATTGACCGAGTGGACGCAACGTCCCGAAGGTTGGCTGGCGCTGGTGTTGTTGCTCGATCAACTGCCGCGAATGATCTTTCGCGATACTCCCAAAGCGTTCTCCGGTGATCTGCGCGCGCAGAAACTCGTCGCGCAAGGCATTGCGGCGGATTTTGATCGGCAGTTGAAACCGATTCAGCGTGTGTTCATTTATCTGGTGTTCGAACACTGCGAAAACCTCGCGGTGCAGAACGAGGCAGTTTCCCGATTTATCGAACTGGTGGCTGAACAGCCGGAAGCGCAGCGAGCGGTGTTTGCTGACAATCTGGATTATGCCGAGCGGCATCAGAAGGTGATTGCGCGGTTTGGCCGGTTTCCGCATCGCAATGCGGTGTTGGGGCGGGAGTCAACGGCTGAAGAGTTGGTGTTTCTTTCCGAGCCGGGTTCCAGGTTCTAAATCTTCGTTGCGGCTGAGTTCCTCTTCGCGAGCAGGCTCGCTCCCACTTTGAAATGCATTCCAATGTGGGAGCGAGCCTGCTCGTGAAGGGGTCAGTGGCAGCGCCTTAAATACGGAAGCTACCCACCAACTGCTTCAACCGCGCCGCCTGCTGCTCCAGATCCGAACACGCCCGCAACGTCGCCTGCAAGTTCTCCACACCTTCCTGATTCAGCGTGTTGATCTCGTTGATATCGACATTGATCGACTCGACCACCGCCGTCTGCTCTTCAGTTGCGGTGGCCACCGACTGGTTCATCCCGTCGATCTCGCCGATCCGCTGAGTCACGCTACCCAGGCGCTCGCCGGCCTGGTTGGCGATGCCGACGCTGCTTTCGCTCTCGCGCTGGCTCTCGGTCATGATGCTCACCGCCTGCCGCGCGCCGACCTGCAACTCTTCGATCATCTTCTGCACTTGCTGCGCCGAGTCCTGGGTGCGGTGCGCGAGGTTGCGCACTTCGTCGGCCACCACGGCGAAACCACGACCGGCTTCACCGGCACGCGCCGCTTCGATCGCGGCGTTGAGCGCCAGCAGGTTGGTCTGCTGGGAAATACTGGTGATCACTTCGAGAATCTGGCCAATGTTCACCGTGTTGCTGTTCAGGGTTTCGATGTTGCCGCAGGAGTCGCTGATCTTCGCCGACAGCTGCTGCATGGCGTGAATGGTTTTATCCACCACCTGCTGACCGTCGACCGCGAGGCTGCGCGCGTCGCTGGAATGCTGCGAGGCGAGAGCGGCGTTCTGGGCGATTTCCTGCGCGGCGGCGCCGAGCTGGTTGATCGCCGCAGCGACGCTGTTGGTGCGCGAGGCCTGCTGGTCGGAGTTGTACATCGACGAGTTCGACGCTGCGACCACGCGCAGGGCGACTTCGTTGACCTGGCCGGTGGCCGAGGACACTTCGCGGATCGAGGTGTGGATACGTTCGACGAAACGGTTGAACGAGGTGCCCAGTGCGCCGAACTCGTCGTTGCCGTGGATCACCAGACGTTTGGTCAGGTCGCCTTCACCTTCGGCGATATCATGCATCGCGCGGCCCATGGTCAGCAGTGGTTGCATCAGCACGCGGATGAGCATGCCGAGCAGGCCGATGATGATCACCACGGCAATAACCATGGCGATCAGCGCCGAGGTGCGGAACTCACTGAGCATCGAGAACGCGGTGTCTTTGTCCAGCACCAGCGCCACGTACCAGTCGGCCGATGGCACGCCGTTGACGCGGGTAAAGGAGATCAACTGGGTCTTGCCGTCGAACTCGACTTCTTTCAGGCCCGGGCTGACCTTCGGCGCGCCGTTCGGATAGGCCTCGGCGAGGGTCTTGAGTACCAGTTTGCTGTCCGGGTGGATCAGGATCTTACCGTCGGCGCTGACGATGAACGCGTGGCCGTGGCCGCCGAAGTTCAGCGAGTTGATGATCGCGCTGACGCTGGTCAGGTCGATGTCGGCACCGGCGACGCCGAGCATCTGCCCTTGGCGCTGCACGGGGGTGGCGACAGTGATCACCAGTTTGCCCGACGAGGCGGCGATGTACGGTTCGGTGACGATGGTCTGTTGCGCGCTGTTGGCCGCTTTGTACCAGCCACGGGCGCGCGGATCGTAATCCGGCGCGCGATTGCCGGCCGGTACCGAGAACATCACGCCGTCGGCACCGCCGAAATAGCTGAGCTGGAAATTGCCGGTGTAGGCGGGCAGGTCGATGATGCGTTTCAGGCTGGCGGGCGCGTTGCCGTCGACAGCGACCTGCTGCGACAGCGATTGCAGCAGTTGAATACGACTTTCCAGCCAGGTCTGGATGTTGCTGGTGGTCAGGCTGCCAATCTCCTGCATGGTCGCTTCGGTGCTGCTGCTCAAGGCCTGACGTTGGCGATAATCGTTGAAGAAGATGAAACAGGCGAACGCAACGGCCACCACGAGGGCGGCAGCCAGCAGGATCTTGTGGCTGAATTTCATGTTTCTGGTCATCGAATGAACTACCGCGAAGGGGCTGGTCAAGAAAGGGTGGCAATTTGCCACACTCGGGGGCTTTGCGCTGCTCTTATTTCGACCGCGGCGCGCCAAAGATTAGGCGTCTGTGGCGAAAGGCGACGAAATGCTCGATAGCCCTACAAAGTGTCTGATTTATCGGCAAATGCCAGACGGGCGGGCTAATAAATAGCCGTCCACCCACGGAACCAGATGAGGGTTTTCTCTTCTAAGCTTCTGGTTGGCACCATGCCATCCCCCTCGTTCCAGGAGTTACACCATGTCGCTGCGATCTATCGCCCTTCTGACGTTTTGCGTGCTGTTGGCCGCATGCAGCAAGGTCAATCAGGAAAACTATTCGAAGCTCTCGGCCGGTATGGCCAAGGCCGAAGTCGAGACTCTGCTCGGCAAGCCCACCGATTGCTCGGGCGCGCTCGGCATGTCCAGTTGCACTTGGGGCGACAAGAACAGCTTTATCAGCGTGCAGTACGCCGGTGACAAAGTGCTGATGTTTTCCGGCCAAGGCCTGAAGTAAACCGGGGCTTCGCGCCCACGGAGAAGAAAAATGAAGCGGTTATTGCTGATCCTTTTTGCCGGCCTGGTACTGGCCGGCTGCGCCACTTCCGGCGTCGACCCGTTGGCGCCGAAAACCGTCAACAGCGTAAATCTCAAGCGCTATCAGGGCACTTGGTACGAACTGGCGCGCTTGCCGATGTACTTCCAGCGCCATTGCGCGCAATCCGAAGCCCATTACACCCTCAAGCCTGACGGCAATGTCGCGGTGCTCAATCGTTGCCTGACCCCGGACTGGCAGTGGGAAGAGGCCAAAGGCACGGCTTATCCACAGGTGCCGGGCAAGACCGACAAGCTTTGGGTCGAATTCGATACATGGTTCTCGCGTCTGATTCCGGGTGTGGCGAAGGGCGAATACTGGGTGTTGTACGTCAGCGATGACTACAAGACCGCCATCGTCGGCGATCCGAGCCGTAAGTACATGTGGTTGTTGTCGCGCACGCCGACCGTCAACGGTGTGGTGCGTGAAGAGCTGCTGAGCAAGGCGCGTCAGCAAGGGTATGACACGACGCGATTGATCTGGCGCGCGTCGGATCGGCAGATGGCCAAGACCTCGAACTAAATAACGCCACCAAACAAATGTGGGAGCGAGCCTGCTCGCGAAGGGGGCGTGTCAGTTAACGAAGATGTAACTGATACACCGCTTTCGCGAGCAGGCTCGCTCCCACATTTTTGTTTTGTGTCAGCCTAAAAGGTCGCGCAAGACCTGGGTGAAGGCGCGAGCGCTGTCCTCTTCCCCTGCATGCCGGCCATCACGCACCACCCACTGGCCATTGACCAGTACATCGCGCACCTGCCGATCGCCACCGGCAAACAACCAGCGATTCAAAATTCCGTCGCCATTGGCCGTCGCCAGATACGGATCGTTGCCATCGAGCACAATCCAATCGGCACGCTTGCCCACTTCCAGTGCCCCGATCGGCTGCCCCAACGCCTGCGCACCGCCACCCAGCGCCGCGTCATACAGCGTGCGCCCGACCATCGGCTGATCGGCGCCATACAAACGGTTACGCCGCTGATCACGCAGACGCTGGCCGTATTCCAGCCAACGCAATTCCTCCACCACACTCAGCGACACATGGCTGTCGGAACCGATGCCCATACGTCCGCCCTGGGCGAGGAAATCCACCGCCGGGAAAATCCCGTCGCCCAGATTAGCCTCCGTGGTCAGGCACAACCCGGCAATGGCGCGACTCTTGGCCATCAGCGTGACCTCTTCCGGATTGGCGTGGGTGGCGTGCACCAGGCACCAGCGCTGATCGACCTCGGCGTTTTCGTACAGCCATTGCAGCGGACGACGACCGCTCCAGCTCAGGCAGTCGTCGACTTCTTTCTGTTGTTCGGCGATGTGAATGTGCACCGGGCATTGCTTGTCGCTGGCCGCCAGGACTTCGCTGATCTGCTGCGGCGTCACCGCACGCAAAGAGTGGAAGCACAGACCCAGCGATTGCGCCTTTTGCTGTGCCAGTAACGGCTGCAAACGCGATTGCAGATTCAGGTAATTTTCGGTGCTGTTGATAAAGCGACGCTGGCCGTCATTCGGCGTCTGGCCGCCAAAACCTGAGTGGCTGTAGAGCACCGGCAACAGGGTCAGACCGATGCCGCTTTCGCTTGCGGCCTGGCTAATGCGCAAGGCCAGCTCAGCCGGATCGGCATAAGGTTGACCATTGCTGCCGTGGTGCACGTAATGAAATTCAGCGACCGAGGTGTAACCGGCCTTGAGCATTTCGATGTACAGCTGGCGGGCAATGATGCCGAGTTGATCCGGGCTGATTTTTCCGACGAGCCGGTACATCAGATCACGCCAGGTCCAGAAACTGTCGTTGGGATTGCCGGCCACTTCGGCCAATCCCGCCATCGCCCGCTGGAAGGCGTGGGAGTGCAGATTTGGCATCCCCGGCAGCAGCGGGCCGCTCAGCCGTTCGGCGCCGTCTGCGGTGGAATCGGCCTGAATTTGGGTCAGCAGGCCATCGGCGCTGACCTCAAGACGTACATTGTTGGCCCATCCGTTAGGCAGCAGCGCGCGTTCGGCAAAGAAGGCGGACATGGTTCAGCACCCCATCGTGTGTTATTTGTATATACATATACAGACGTTTGCCTGCCCGGTAAACTCCGGCAAGCTAGCAACCCTCATCCAATGAACAGGGATCAACCGTGCCGACTCCGCCTCCAGTCTCCCCGTTGGCCGCGAACATGGGCGACAGTCCGGCGCCCTTGTACGCCCGCGTCAAACAGATGATCACCCAACAGATCGACAGCGGAAACTGGCCGCCGCACTACCGCGTGCCGTCCGAAAGCGAGCTGGTCAATCAACTCGGTTTCAGCCGTATGACCATCAACCGCGCGCTGCGCGAGATGACCGCCGACGGCCTGTTGGTGCGCATGCAGGGCGTCGGTACTTTCGTCGCCGAACCGAAGAGCCAGTCCGCGCTGTTCGAAGTGCACAACATCGCCGACGAAATCGCCTCCCGTGGCCATCGCCACACCTGCCAGGTCATCACCCTCGAAGAAGAGGCCGCCGGTTCCGAGCGCGCATTGGCGCTGGACATGCGCGAAGGGCAGAAGGTGTTCCACTCGCTGATCGTGCATTACGAAAACGACATTCCGGTGCAAATCGAAGACCGTTTCGTCAACGCGCTGGTCGCCCCGGAATACCTCAAGCAGGACTTCACCCTGCAAACGCCTTACGCCTATCTGAACCAGGTTGCGCCGCTGACTGAAGGCGAGCACGTGGTTGAGGCGATCCTCGCTGAGCCGTCCGAATGCAAGCTGCTGCAGATTGAAAAGGGTGAGCCATGCCTGTTGATTCGTCGCCGCACGTGGTCGGGGCGTCAGCCGGTTACTGCGGCTCGTCTGATTCACCCAGGTTCCCGTCATCGTCTGGAAGGACGGTTCCATAAATAGAGAGCATAAATGAATGGTTTGAAGGTTTTACGCGCTGAAGGCTACCCGCGCATGCCGTGGAAAAACGGCGGTGGCAGTACTGAAGAAATCACCCGTGACGCCGGTGCCGGTCTGGACGGTTTCGGCTGGCGTCTTTCGATTGCCGACATCGCCGAGTCTGGCGGGTTCTCGACCTTCGCCGGCTACCAGCGGGTAATTACCGTGTTGCAGGGCGATGGCATGACCCTGTGTGTTGATGGCAACGACACTCGTCCGCTGTTACCGCTCGACCCGTTTGCTTTCAGCGGTGAAAGCCAGGTGTCGTGCACGCTGCTTGGCGGTGCAATTCGCGATTTCAATCTGATTTACGCCCCGCAGCGTTACAGCGCGCGGTTGCAGTGGCTGGACGGTGAGCAGCGGTTTTTCAGCTCGGCGGGGACGGTGTTGGTGTTCAGTGTCAGCGAGTTGCTGGAAGTCCGGATCGGTGACAGTGTTTCGCAGTTGGGGCGACATGATTGCCTGCAACTGGACGGTAACAGCTGTCTGGCCGAAGTCTCCACCAATGCCGCTTGCTGCGTGATCGAACTGACTGCGCGCTAGTTAATCCTCCCCACTGATCGTTCCCACGCTCTGCGTGGGAATGCATCCCGTGACGCTCTGCGTCACCTCCATCGAAGCGGACGCGGAGCGTCCATGGCGGCGTTACCACGCAGAGTGAGGGAACGATCAGGTCCTGTTTCCATCCACGCACCAACTTGTTACCGAACGCCCCAGCGTGGCGCAAAACCACGCTCATCTGACCAAACCCCGAACACAAAAAATCTCTCCGCGAAAAATTTCATCCGCACCCGAACCCTTGATTCAGGCGCTCTCCAGCCCTGCCCGAGATTTTTCTTGAATGCCCCTCCAACAAGTTGGCCGCTTGATTGCATATGCTTGTATGTACAAGTAAAGACGTATGCGTATGAGTCGCTCGAGACTCTCCGCAGCGTCCACTGATTCGCTTGTCGCGCATCGAAGCGCACAGGCTGCTTGCCCACTGCCAGGGTTGGTTTGAATTGATCGCTGAGGAGTCTTTTTCGTGACTGACAATAAGCCTACAAAGTTTCGCAACGTTGAGATCCGTGCCGCCCGCGGCAACAAGCTGACCGCCAAGAGCTGGCTGACCGAAGCGCCGCTGCGCATGCTGATGAACAACCTCGACCCGGAAGTCGCCGAGAACCCGAAAGAGCTGGTGGTTTACGGTGGTATTGGTCGCGCCGCGCGTAACTGGGAGTGCTACGACAAGATCGTCGAAAGCCTGACCAACCTGAATGACGACGAGACCCTGCTGGTGCAATCCGGCAAGCCGGTCGGCGTGTTCAAGACCCACAGCAACGCCCCGCGCGTACTGATCGCCAACTCCAACCTCGTGCCGCACTGGGCGAGCTGGGAGCACTTCAACGAGCTCGACGCCAAAGGCCTGGCCATGTACGGCCAGATGACCGCCGGCAGCTGGATCTACATCGGCAGCCAAGGCATCGTTCAAGGCACCTACGAAACCTTCGTCGAAGCGGGTCGTCAGCACTACAACGACAACCTCACCGGCAAGTGGGTATTGACCGCTGGCCTCGGTGGCATGGGCGGCGCACAACCTCTGGCGGCAACTCTGGCCGGCGCTTGCTCGCTGAACATCGAATGCCAACAAGTGAGCATCGATTTCCGTCTGAAAAGCCGTTACGTCGACGAGCAGGCCAAAGACCTCGACGACGCCCTGGCGCGCATCGACAAATACACCAAAGAAGGCAAAGCGATCTCCATCGCGCTGCTGGGTAACGCCGCAGAAATCCTCCCGGAACTGGTCAAGCGCGGCGTGCGCCCGGACATGGTCACCGACCAGACCAGCGCCCACGACCCGCTCAACGGTTACCTGCCTGCTGGCTGGACCTGGGACGAATACCGCGCCCGCGCCAAGACCGAGCCGGCCGCTGTGATCAAAGCCGCCAAGCAGTCGATGGCCGTGCACGTTAAAGCGATGCTGGAATTCCAGAAACAAGGCATTCCGACCTTCGACTACGGCAACAACATCCGTCAGATGGCGCAGGAAGAAGGCGTCGAAAACGCCTTCGACTTCCCGGGTTTCGTACCGGCTTACATCCGTCCGCTGTTCTGCCGTGGCATCGGCCCGTTCCGTTGGGCGGCGCTGTCCGGCGATCCGCAAGACATCTACAAAACCGATGCCAAGGTCAAAGAGCTGATCCCCGACGACGCGCACCTGCACAACTGGCTGGACATGGCCCGCGAGCGCATCAGCTTCCAGGGTCTGCCGGCACGTATCTGCTGGGTCGGCCTGGGCCTGCGCGCCAAGCTCGGTCTGGCCTTCAACGAAATGGTGCGCAGTGGCGAGCTGTCGGCACCGATCGTCATCGGTCGCGACCACCTCGACTCCGGCTCGGTCGCTAGCCCGAACCGCGAAACCGAATCGATGCAGGATGGGTCCGACGCCGTGTCCGACTGGCCACTGCTCAACGCTTTGCTCAACACCGCGAGCGGCGCGACCTGGGTTTCCCTGCACCACGGCGGCGGCGTCGGCATGGGCTTCTCGCAGCACTCGGGCATGGTGATTGTCTGCGACGGCACTGACGAAGCGGCCGAGCGCATTGCGCGCGTGCTGCACAACGACCCGGCCACCGGCGTTATGCGTCACGCCGATGCCGGTTACCAGATCGCCATCGACTGCGCCAAGGAACAGGGGCTGAACCTGCCGATGATTACCGGCGGCAAGTAACACGTTTTGGCTTTATGTGGGAGCGAGCTTGCTCGCGAAAGCAATCTGTCAGCCAGCACAGATGTTGAATGTACTGGCCGATTCGCGAGCAAGCTCGCTCCCACAGAAAAGCAGCCCTACCGAAGCTCAGTGAACTATTAAAACAATCCACAGAGGTTGAATCATGGCTGTCAACACCGATCGTGCAGGCAACAAACCGTTGATCGAAAGGCGTTCGATCGACTACATCCCGGAAGCGGAAAGACACGGTCGTATGTTTAGCCAGTTCACCCTGTGGATGGGCGCCAACCTGCAAATCACTGCGATTGTCACCGGGGCCTTGGCCGTGGTGCTCGGCGGTGATGTGTTTTGGTCGCTGATCGGTCTGTTGATCGGTCAATTGCTGGGCGGCGGGGTGATGGCGCTGCATGCGGCGCAAGGGCCGAAGCTTGGCCTGCCGCAGATGATTTCCAGCCGCGTGCAGTTCGGCGTTTACGGCGCGGCGATTCCGATCGTGCTGGTGTGCCTGATGTACCTGGGTTTCACCGCGACGGGCACCGTGCTTTCCGGCCAGGCGCTGGGTCAGTTGTTTAACGTCAGCGACAGCGTCGGCATCCTGATTTTTGCCAGCGTCATCGTGCTGGTCACGGTGCTTGGTTACCGGGTGATCCACTGGATCGGCCGCGTTGCCAGCGTGATTGGCGTGATCGCTTTCGTCTTCCTGTTCTGGCGTTTGATGAGCCAGACCGACGTCGGTGCACTTCTGCAAATCCGTCATTTCAGCTGGAGCAGCTTCCTGCTCGCGGTGTCGCTCGCGGCCTCTTGGCAGATCGCTTTCGGCCCCTACGTGGCTGACTATTCCCGTTACCTGCCGAGCAACACCTCGGCGGTCAAAACCTTCTTTGCCGCCGGTGCCGGTTCGGTGGTCGGCGCGCAAGTGGCGATGATCCTCGGCGTCTTTGCTGCGGCTTCGGCCAACGGCCAGTTCGCCGGTCACGAAGTTGCCTACATCGTCGGCCTGGGCGGCACCGGTGCCACCGCTGCGCTGCTGTACTTCAGCATCGCGTTCGGCAAGGTGACCATCTCGACGCTGAACTCCTACGGCAGCTTCATGTGCATCGCGACCATCCTCAGTGGTTTCAAAGGCCATCTGACGGTTACCCGGATGCAGCGTCTGGTGTTCGTGCTGGTGATCGTCGGTGCGGCGACCCTGATCGCGCTGCTCGGTCAGCACTCGTTCCTCGGTGCGTTCAAGTCTTTCATCCTGTTCCTGCTCGCCTTCTTCACACCGTGGAGCGCGATCAACCTGGTGGATTACTACTGCATCACCCGCGAGCGTTATGACGTGCCGGCACTGGCCGATCCGAACGGACGCTACGGGCGCTGGAACCTGCTCGGCATCAGCGTCTATGTGTTCGGTGTGCTGGTGCAGCTGCCGTTCATCTCCACCAAGTTCTATACCGGCCCGCTGGTGGCCGCCCTCGGTGATGTGGACATTTCCTGGATCATCGGCCTGGTGTTGCCAGCTGCCGTCTACTACGTGTGCGCAAAAAAATGGCACAGCGCAGTGCCCGATCAACTGATTCTGCCGGTCGAGCAGAACAGCGTTGTACAACCTGAAACAAGCGGGGCCGGTCGCGCTGCGGCGCAGGCCTGATCTGGACGTGGACAGGGCTGGATGCCTCTTGACTGCCGTAAGCCAATTCATGATTAGGAGCGTCACGACAATGAAATCGAACAAGACCCTGCTGACCACATTGCTGTCCATGGGCCTGCTGGCCAGTGCCGGTGCGACGCAAGCCGCCGGCTGGTGCGAATCGGGCAAACCGGTGAAATTCGCCGGGCTGAACTGGGAAAGCGGCATGCTGCTGACCGACGTGCTGCAAGTGGTGCTGGAGAAAGGTTACGACTGCAAGACCGACAGCCTGCCGGGCAACTCCATCACCATGGAAAACGCCCTGAGCAGCAATGATATTCAAGTGTTCGCCGAAGAGTGGGTCGGCCGCAGCGAGGTCTGGAACAAGGCCGAGAAGGCCGGCAAGGTCGTCGGTGTCGGCGCTCCTGTAGTCGGCGCGGTGGAAGGCTGGTACGTGCCGCGTTACGTGATCGAAGGCGACGCCAAGCGCAAGCTTGAGCCAAAAGCCCCGGACCTGAAAAACATCGCTGACCTGGGCAAATACGCCGCCGTGTTCAAGGACGCCGAAGAGCCGTCCAAGGGCCGTTTCTACAACTGCCCGGCCGGCTGGACCTGCGAACTCGACAACAGCGAAATGCTGAAAAGCTACGGCCTGGAAAGCAGCTACACCAACTTCCGCCCGGGCACCGGCCCGGCGCTGGATGCGGCGGTGCTGTCGAGCTACAAGCGTGGCGAGCCGATCCTGTTCTACTACTGGTCGCCAACCCCGCTGATGGGCCAGATCGACGCGGTCAAACTGGAAGAAAAACCGGGCGTCGACAAGTCCGTGAGCATCAAGGTCGGTCTGTCGAAAACCTTCCACGACGAAGCCCCGGAACTGGTCGCCGTGCTGGAAAAGGTCAACCTGCCGATCGACCTGCTGAACCAGAACCTGGGTCGCATGGCCAAGGAACGTATCGAGTCGCCAAAACTGGCGAAAATCTTCCTCAAGGAACATCCTGAGGTCTGGCATGCGTGGGTCAGTGAAGACGCAGCCAAGAAAATCGACGCGGCGCTTTAGGTCGATACCTCCCGGTCAACCGTGAGGCTGGCCGGGAGATATGCCGTAAACGCTTGATTGAGATTTCTGATTGAGAGCCGATTATGTTTCCCGAGAGCTTTACCTTTTCCATCGCTGACTGGGTCAACGGTTGGGTCGATTCGCTGGTCACCAACTACGGTGATGTGTTCCGCCATATCTCCGACACGCTGCTGTGGGCCATCGTCAACCTCGAAGGCCTGCTGCGTGCAGCGCCGTGGTGGTTGATGCTGGCGATCGTCGGTGTGGTTGCCTGGCACGCCACACGCAAAGTCGTAACCACCGCCGTTATCGTCGGTTTGCTGTTCCTCGTCGGCGCCGTTGGTCTGTGGGACAAGCTGATGCAGACGCTGGCGCTGATGATGGTCGCGACGATCATTTCGGTGCTGATCGGCATTCCGCTGGGGATTCTCTCGGCGCGCAGCAATCGCCTGCGTTCGGTGCTGATGCCGCTGCTCGACATCATGCAGACCATGCCGAGTTTCGTGTACCTGATCCCGGTGCTGATGCTGTTCGGTCTGGGCAAGGTCCCGGCGATTTTCGCCACGGTGATCTACGCCGCACCGCCGCTGATTCGCCTGACCGATCTGGGTATTCGCCAGGTCGACGGCGAAGTGATGGAAGCGATCAACGCCTTCGGCGCCAATCGCTGGCAGCAGCTGTTCGGCGTGCAACTGCCGCTGGCGCTGCCAAGCATCATGGCCGGGATCAATCAGACCACCATGATGGCCCTGTCGATGGTGGTGATCGCCTCGATGATCGGCGCCCGTGGTCTGGGTGAAGATGTGCTGGTGGGGATTCAGACCCTCAACGTCGGACGTGGCCTCGAGGCTGGTCTGGCGATCGTGATTCTCGCAGTGGTCATCGACCGCATTACTCAGGCGTACGGTCGGCCACGGCATGAGGTGAGCAAATGAGCAACGCAACCGTGAGCAAGATCGAAGTCAAAAACGTCTTCAAGATTTTCGGCAACCGCGCCAAGGACGCACTGGCGATGGTCGGCCAGGGCAAGACCAAGGATCAGGTGCTGAGCGAGACCGGTTGCGTGGTCGGCGTGAACGATCTGTCGCTGAGCATCGGCACCGGCGAGATCTTCGTGATCATGGGCCTGTCCGGCTCGGGCAAGTCGACGCTGGTGCGCCACTTCAACCGGCTGATCGACCCGACCAGCGGCGCGATCCTCGTCGACGGCGTGGACATCCTGCAATACGACATGGACGCCCTGCGCGAATTTCGCCGGCACAAGATCAGCATGGTGTTCCAGAGCTTCGGCCTGCTGCCGCACAAGAGCGTGCTCGACAACGTCGCCTACGGCCTGAAAGTGCGTGGCGAGAGCAAGCAAATGTGCTCGGAACGCGCGCTGCACTGGATTAACACCGTTGGCCTCAAAGGCTACGAAAACAAATACCCGCACCAGCTCTCCGGCGGCATGCGTCAGCGTGTCGGCCTGGCCCGCGCCTTGGCGGCGGACACCGACATCATCCTCATGGACGAAGCGTTCAGTGCGCTGGACCCGCTGATCCGTGCCGAGATGCAGGACCAGTTGCTGGAGCTGCAAAAGACGTTGCACAAGACCATCGTCTTCATTACCCATGACCTTGATGAGGCGGTACGTATCGGCAACCGCATTGCGATTCTCAAGGATGGTCGCTTGATCCAGGTCGGCACGCCACGCGAGATTCTGCATTCGCCGGCGGATGAGTATGTCGACCGGTTTGTGCAGCGGCGGGCGGCGGTGGTTTAACAGACTTGCGGTGAGGCTGCCGGCCCCTTCGCGAGCAAGCTCGCTCCCACAGGGGGTACGCATTCCAATGTGGGAGCGAGCTTGCTCGCGAAGGGGCCGGCAGAGCTGCATCAATATTACGGTTGAGGTTTTAGATGTCCCAGGCTGAAAAAATCATTATTACCGGCGCCCCCCTGCGTTGGCAGGACGTGGTCGCCGTCGCCCGTCACGGTGCTCGACTCGATCTATCGAGCGACACCTGGGCGCGCATCGAAAACGCCCAAGGCATCGTCCAGCGCATCGTTGAAAGCGGCGAGCGCGCCTATGGCGTCAACACCGGCCTGGGCGGTTTGTCCAACGTCTCGCTAAAAGACGAACAACTCAGCCAGCTTTCGCGCAACACCCTGCTCAGCCATGCCTGCGGCGTCGGTCCGGTACTCGCCGACGAGCAGACCCGCGCGATCATTTGCGCGGCGATTCACAACTACAGCCACGGCAAGTCCGGTATTCATCGCCGTGTCGTCGAAGCGCTGCTGGCGCTGCTCAATCGCGGCGTTACCCCGCAAGTGCCGTCGCAAGGTTCGGTGGGTTACCTGACGCACATGGCGCACATCGGCATCGCGTTGCTCGGCGTTGGCAATGTCAGCTATCGCGGCCAGGTTATTTCCGCACAACAAGCGTTGGCTGAGGAAGGTCTTGAGCCAGTGCAACTCGGAGCGAAGGACGGTTTGTGCCTGGTCAACGGCACGCCGTGCATGACCGGCCTCAGTTGTCTGGCGATTGCCGACGCAACGCGACTAGTGCAATGGGCCGACGTCATCGGCGCGATGAGTTTCGAAGCCCAGCGCGGCCAGATCGACGCCTTCGATGCCGAGATCATCGCGCTGAAACCGCACCCGGGCATGCAGCAGGTCGGCATCAATCTGCGCGCCTTGCTCGATGGCAGCGAAGTGATCGCCTCGAGCAAAGGCATTCGCACTCAGGATGCGCTGAGCATTCGTTCGATTCCGCAGGTGCATGGCGCCGCGCGCGATCAACTGGAACATGCGATCAAACAGGTCGAAGCCGAACTCAACGGCTGCACTGATAACCCATTGTTGCTCGGCACGCCGGACAATTTCCGGGTGATGTCGCAAGCCAACCCGCACGGGCAGTCGGTGGCGATGGCGGCCGATCTGCTGGCGATTGCCATGGCCGAAATCGGCTCGATTGCCGAGCGCCGCCTCGACCGTTTGGTGAACCCGCACGTCAGCGGTCTGCCGGCGTTTCTGGTGGCCAATCCGGGGGTGAACTCGGGAATGATGATTGTCCAGTACGTCGCCGCGTCGCTGTGTGCGGAAAACCGCCAATTGGCGCAACCGGCGGTGCTCGACAACTACATCACTTCGGGCCTGCAGGAAGACCATTTGAGCATGGGCACCAACGCCGCGCTGAAGCTGCACCGCGCGTTGGAAAACTGCACGCAAATCCTCGCCATTGAATACCTGCTGGCGGCGCAGGCGTTTGAATTCCTCAAGGAACAGCGCTTTGGCATGGGCACTGACCGCGCGTGGCGACTGCTGCGCGACACGGTTCCGGCCTACGATCAGGATCGCTGGCTGGCGCCGGATATCGCCGCCGCCGCGAACGTTTTGAAAAACCCGAATTCGCTGCACAACGTATTACCGAATCTGCACTGACAATACCCATACCAGCGTGCCAAGGCGCGGATCGCTCAGAAGGCGAGAGGCGACGGATAACGGAATGCTCCGGAGCGACTGGTAGTTAATAACAAACTCTCAAAAGGAGCATTTTAATGACTGCGCTGAACCTGATTCCCGGCCAACTGAGCCTGGCCCAACTGCGTGATGTCTACCAGAACCCGGTCAAGCTGAGCCTCGACAACAGCGCCTCGGCACAGATCGAAGCCAGCGTTGCCTGCGTCGAGCAGATCCTCGCCGAGAACCGCACCGCTTACGGCATCAACACCGGTTTCGGCCTGCTGGCCTCGACGCGCATCGCCAGCGAGGATCTGGAAAACCTCCAGCGTTCGCTGGTGCTCTCCCACGCTGCCGGTGTCGGCCAGCCGATCAGCGATGAGCTGGTGCGGCTGATCATGGTGCTCAAGGTCAACAGCCTCAGCCGTGGTTTCTCCGGTATTCGCCGCGTGGTGATCGATGCGCTGATCGCGCTGATCAATGCCGAGGTCTATCCGCACATTCCACTGAAAGGTTCGGTAGGTGCATCGGGTGACCTCGCGCCATTGGCGCACATGTCGCTGGTGCTGCTGGGGGAGGGCAAGGCGCGCTACAAGGGCGAGTGGATGGAAGCCACTGAAGCGCTGAAAGTGGCTGGCCTGACGCCGCTGACGCTGGCGGCGAAAGAAGGTCTGGCGCTGCTTAACGGTACTCAGGTTTCCACCGCGTTTGCTCTGCGTGGTTTGTTCGAAGGTGAGGACCTGTTTGCCGGCGCGCTCGCGCTGGGCGGTCTGACGGTTGAAGCGGTATTGGGTTCGCGTTCGCCGTTTGACGCGCGTATCCATGCAGCTCGTGGCCAGAAAGGTCAGATCGACGCGGCCGCCGCTTACCGCGATCTGCTCGGTGAGCGCAGCGAAGTCTCCGACTCGCACCAGAACTGCGAAAAGGTCCAGGATCCGTATTCGCTGCGTTGCCAGCCGCAAGTCATGGGCGCGTGTCTGACGCAGTTCCGTCAGGCCGCTGAAGTGTTGGTCGTCGAAGCCAACGCGGTTTCCGATAACCCCTTGGTATTTGCTGCCGAAGGCGACGTGATTTCCGGCGGCAACTTCCACGCTGAACCAGTGGCCATGGCTGCTGACAACATGGCACTGGCCATCGCCGAAATCGGCTCGCTGAGCGAACGCCGCATCTCGTTGATGATGGACAAGCACATGTCGCAGCTGCCGCCGTTCCTCGTCGCCAATGGCGGGGTGAACTCCGGGTTCATGATTGCTCAAGTGACGGCAGCAGCATTGGCCAGCGAGAACAAGGCGTTGTCGCATCCGCATTCGGTGGACAGCTTGCCTACTTCGGCGAACCAGGAAGACCACGTTTCCATGGCGCCTGCGGCCGGCAAGCGTCTGTGGGAAATGGCTGAAAATACTCGCGGCATTCTCGCGGTGGAGTGGCTGGCGGCGGTGCAGGGGCTGGATCTGCGTAACGGCCTGAAGACCTCGGCGAAACTGGAGCAGGCGCGGGCGATTCTGCGTAAGGAAGTGCCGTTCTATGAGAAAGACCGCTTTTTTGCGCCGGACATCAATGCGGCGACTGAGTTGCTGGCTTCGCGGTGTTTGACTGAGCTGGTTGCGGCGAAGCTTTTGCCTAGCCTTTAACCCTACACACTGATCGTTCCCATGCTCCGCGTGGGAATGCCTCAAGGGACGTTCCGCGTCCAGTGACGCGGAGCGTCACGGGCTGCATTCCCACGCAGAGCGTGGGAACGATCACAAGACGAGGATTTGGGATGAAAACCCTCTGGCAACACTGCCACGTCGCAACCATGGCGCAAGGCGTCTACTCGATCATCGAGGATGCGGCCATCGTGACGTCCGGTGCGCTCATCGAGTGGATCGGCCCGCGCCATCAATTACCGTCCGGCGAATACCCGGCGGTCAATGATCTGCAAGGCGCGTGGGTCACCCCCGGTCTGATCGACTGCCACACCCACACCGTGTTTGGCGGCAACCGCAGCGGCGAGTTTGAAAAACGCCTGCAAGGTGTCAGCTACGCGGAAATCGCAGCGGCGGGAGGCGGCATCGCCAGCACCGTGCGCGCGACGCGCGAAGCGACTGAAGACGAGCTGTTCGCCAGCGCCGCCAAACGTCTGAAAAGCCTGATGCGCGACGGCGTGACCACGGTTGAAATGAAGTCCGGTTACGGTCTCGATCTGGTCAACGAACGCAAAATCCTCCGCGTTATCCGCCGTCTGGAGCAAGAGCTGCCGATCAGCGTGCGCAGCACCTGTCTGGCCGCCCACGCGTTGCCGCCGGAATACAAAGATCGCGCCGACGATTACATCGACCTGATCTGCAACGAAATGCTGCCCGCGCTGGCTGCCGAAGGCCTGGTCGATGCAGTCGATGCTTTCTGCGAATACCTGGCGTTCTCCCCTGAGCAGGTCGAGCGCGTGTTTATCGCCGCGCAAAAACTTGGTCTGCCGGTGAAGCTGCACGCCGAACAACTGTCGTCGCTGCACGGCTCCAGCCTCGCTGCGCGCTATAAGGCGTTGTCCGCCGATCATCTGGAATTCATGGACGAGGCCGACGCCATCGCCATGGCCGAGTCCGACACCGTCGCGGTGCTGCTGCCGGGCGCGTTCTATTTCCTGCGTGAAACCCAGTTGCCGCCGATGGACGCCCTGCGCAAGCACAAAGTAAAAATCGCCATCGCCAGCGACCTCAATCCCGGCACCTCGCCGGCGCTGTCATTGCGGCTGATGCTGAACATGGCCTGCACCTGTTTCCGCATGACCCCGGAAGAAGCCCTGGCCGGCGCAACCATTCACGCCGCCCAAGCGCTGGGCATGGCTGATACCCATGGCTCGCTGGAAGTCGGCAAGGTCGCGGATTTCGTTGCCTGGCATATCGATCGTCCGGCGGACCTTGCCTATTGGCTCGGCGGTGATCTGGACAAGCGCGTCGTGCGTCACGGCGTCGAATCAAATCTGTAGGAGGGCGGTTGTGGATAAGGTTCTGAACTTCAAACAGGGACGCGTGCCGCTGCTGATCAGCATGCCGCATGCTGGTGTGCGCCTGACACCTGCGGTGGAAGCCGGGTTAATCCCGGACGCGAAAAGCCTGCCGGACACCGACTGGCATATTCCACAGCTGTATGACTTCGCCGAAGAATTGGGCGCGAGCACGTTGGCGGCTGAATATTCACGATTCGTCATCGATCTGAATCGTCCGTCCGACGATAAACCGCTGTACGCCGGGGCGACCACCGGGCTGTACCCGGCGACGCTGTTCGATGGCATTCCGTTGTTCCGCGAAGGGCACGTGCCTTCGAAGGAAGAACGCGCGATGTATCTGGAACAAATCTGGACGCCGTATCACCGCACCCTGCAAGAAGAGCTGGCGCGATTGAAGGCCGAGTTTGGTTACGCGCTGCTGTTCGATGCGCACTCGATCCGCTCGATCATCCCGCACCTGTTCGACGGCAAACTGCCGGACTTCAATCTAGGTACCTTCAACGGCGCCAGTTGCGATCCACAACTGGCCGCGCAACTGGAAGCGATCTGCGCGCGCCACGGCAATTACACACACGTGCTCAACGGCCGCTTCAAGGGCGGCCATATCACCCGTCATTACGGCAACCCGGCCGAGAACATTCACGCCGTGCAGCTGGAGTTGTGCCAGAGCACCTACATGGAAGAGTTCGAACCGTTCCGCTATCGCGCCGATCTGGCCGAACCTACTCGGGTGGTGCTCAAGGAGCTTTTGCAAGGCTATCTGGCCTGGGGCCAAAAACACTACGGCAAGTAATCACGCAATTCCCTGTGGGAGCGAGCTTGCTCGCGAAGGCGTAAGGTCAGTCAACATCTGAGTTGAATGATGCACCGCTTTCGCGAGCAAGCTCGCTCCCACAGGTTTGTCTGCAAGGCCAGGCAGCTTTGGTCTATGGCTGACAAGCGGTTACAGCGCACAGGCATGCTCATTGACGTAAATCGGGTTTATGATGCCCAACGGCAGAATAATAGAAGTCCCCCCAGGGATGACCTCGACCCCTTACGGAGCGCGCAATGCAGACTTTGTTCCCGCAGATCAAACCTCACGCCCGGCACGATCTGGCTGTCGATGACACCCATACGCTGTACGTCGACGAAAGCGGTTCACCGGAGGGTTTGCCGGTTGTGTTCATCCACGGCGGCCCCGGCGCCGGTTGCGACGCACAGAGCCGTCGCTATTTCGATCCGAACCTGTATCGCATTGTCACCTTCGACCAACGCGGTTGCGGACGCTCCACGCCGCACGCCAGCCTGGAAAACAACACCACCTGGGATCTGGTCGCCGACCTTGAGCGCATCCGCCAACACCTGGGCATCGACAAATGGGTGTTGTTCGGCGGCTCGTGGGGCTCGACCCTCGCGCTGGCCTACGCGCAAACGCACCCTGAACGTGTTCACGGCCTGATCCTGCGCGGGATCTTTCTTTGCCGTCCGCAGGAAATCGAGTGGTTCTATCAGGCCGGCGCCAGCCGTCTGTTCCCTGATTACTGGCAGGATTACATCGCGCCGATTCCGCTGGACGAACGCGACGACCTGCTCAGCGCTTTCCACAAACGTCTTGTCGGCAATGACCAGATCGCCCAGATGCACGCGGCCAAGGCCTGGTCGACCTGGGAAGGACGCACCGCAACCCTGCGGCCGAATCCGCTGGTGGTCGATCGCTTCTCCGAACCACAGCGCGCGTTGTCGATTGCGCGGATCGAATGCCACTACTTCACCAACAACGCCTTTCTGGAGCCGAACCAGCTGATTCGCGACATGGGCAAGATCGCCCATCTGCCGGGGGTGATCATTCACGGCCGTTACGATGTGATCTGCCCGCTCGACAACGCCTGGGAACTGCATCAAGCCTGGCCGAACAGCGAACTGCAGGTCATTCGCGATGCCGGTCACGCCGCGTCCGAACCGGGCATCACCGATGCATTGGTACGTGCGGCGGGCAACATGGCCCGGCGCCTGCTCGATTTGCCGCCCGAAGAAGCATGAAGGGCCTGTTACAGCGCGTACGCGGTGCGCGGGTTGAAGTCGCGGGCGAGGTAGTCGGGGCGGTCGATCAAGGTTTGCTGGTGCTGGTGGCGGTAGAACCCGACGATACGCGTGCCAGCGCCGACAAACTTCTGCATAAACTGCTTAACTATCGGGTATTCAGTGACGCGGAGGGCAAGATGAACTTGTCCCTTGCCGATGTCGGTGGCGGGTTGCTGCTGGTCTCGCAGTTCACCCTGGCGGCCGACACCAAAAGCGGGTTGCGCCCGAGCTTTTCGACGGCGGCGCCTCCGGCCTTGGGCGAGGAATTGTTCGACTATCTATTAAGCAGTGCGAAACAGGTGCATGGCACTGTGGCATCAGGTAGATTCGGCGCCGATATGCAGGTGCATTTGGTCAACGATGGCCCGGTTACCTTTTTGTTACAGACCTGAAAGCGCTTGAAACACCTTTTTGGGAAATTTCGACTGTTTTTAGGGTGTTTTCGCGATAAATACTTTGTTACCCCTGATGCGTTGTCATGCGGGCTACTAGATAATCGCGCGCACTGGGATCAGCGTTCGCTGATCCATTTTCACTTAGGTAGAGACTTGTCCGGAGCCGATTGGGGAATCATTTTGCCCCAGCGGAGTCGGAACAATGCTCGCCAACCTGGCATATAGATAGCTGGCCGTTGGTTTTTTGATCTGTTTTCGGCGAGGGTTGCTCGTGATTGTTAGTCCCTGTAATGCAGCAAAAATGTCTGCCAAACGCATGCGAAGTGCCCTGGTAGCGGGTTCGGCGCTCCTGTGCCTGCTCAGCGCCGGCCAGCTTTGGGCGTTCAATCTTGACGATGTATCGGCGAAGGCTAAAGAACTGGCCGGGCAGAAGTTCGAAGCCCCGCGCAGCAACCTGCCGAACGAATTCCGCGACATGAAGTTCGCGGACTATCAGAAAATCCGCTTCCTCACCGAAAAGGCTGAGTGGGCTGATCAGAAGACCCCGTTCAAACTGTCCTTCTATCACCAGGGTATGCACTTCGATACACCGGTGAAAATCAACGAAATCACGGCGAACACCGTCGAAGAGATCAAATACGATCCGACCCGCTTCGATTTCGGCGACCTGAAATTCGATCCGAAAGCCACCGAACAACTGGGTTATGCCGGTTTCCGTGTGCTGTACCCGATCAACAAGGCCGACAAGCAAGACGAAATCATGACCATGCTCGGCGCGAGTTACTTCCGCGTTGTCGGCAAGGGCCACACCTACGGCCTCTCGGCCCGTGGTCTGGCGATTGATACCGCGTTGCCGTCGGGCGAAGAATTCCCGCGTTTCCGCGAGTTCTGGATTCAACAGCCGAAGCCGGGCGACAAGCACCTGGTGATCTTCGCGCTGCTGGATTCGCCACGCGCTACCGGTGCCTACCGTCTGATCCTGCGTCCGGGCAGCGACACCATTGTCGACGTCAAAGCGCAGATGTTCCTGCGTGACAAGGTCGGCAAACTGGGCATCGCGCCACTGACCAGCATGTTCCTGTTCGGCGCCAACCAGCCGTCGAAAGTCCTCAACTACCGTCGTGAACTGCACGACTCCAGCGGTCTGTCGATCCATGCCGGTAACGGCGAGTGGATCTGGCGCCCACTGAACAACCCGAAACACCTGGCCGTGAGCAACTTCAGCATCGAGAACCCGCGTGGTTTCGGCCTGCTTCAGCGTGGCCGTGACTTCAGCCACTACGAAGACCTCGATGATCGCTACGACAAGCGCCCAAGCGCCTGGATCGAGCCGAAGGGCGAGTGGGGCAAGGGCACCGTTGATCTGGTAGAAATTCCGACCGCCGACGAAACCAACGACAACATCGTTGCGTTCTGGAGCCCGGAAAAAATGCCGGAGCCGGGTCAGCCACTGGAATTCGCTTACCGCATGCACTGGACCATGGACGAAGCGGCGATTCATGCGCCGGACAGCGCCTGGGTTTCGCAGACTCTGCGTTCGACCGGTGACGTCAAGCAATCGAACCTGATCCGTCAGCCGGACGGCAGCGTTGCCTATCTGGTCGACTTCGAAGGTCCATCGCTGGCCGCGCTGACCCCGGATGCCGACGTGCGCAGTCAGGTCAGTGTTGGTGACAACGCCGAGCTGGTTGAAAACAGCGTGCGCTACAACCCGGAAACCAAGGGCTGGCGCTTGACTCTGCGGATGAAGATCAAGGACGCGAGCAAGTCGACCGAGATGCGTGCCGCGCTTGTGCAGCCGATCATCACGGCCGATCTGGCCAAGTCTTCGGTGCCGGCGTCCAACTCGTCCGTCGCCAAGGCCGACAAGGTTGCCGCCAAGCAACAAGAGAAACTCGACAAGGAAGCCAAGGCCGCCGAGGCCAAACAGGCCGACGCCAAGCCAGCTGCAGATGCCAAGGACAAGGCCAACAAAGACGCCAAGCAGCCAGCGGCTGCGGACGCGGCCCCAGCCACACCGGAATCGGCACCGACTGAAGAAGTCCTGACCGAGACCTGGAGCTATCAGTTGCCTGCCGATGAGTAACTCTCAAGTACAGCCAGAGACTCTGTCCGAGTATCTGGCGCATCTGCCGATGACCGACGAGCAGCGCGCGGAACTCGCGGGCTGCCAGTCGTTCAGCGAGTTGCATGAACGCCTGTCGTCCTCGACGTTCGACGCCCCTGCCGAAGCCGCCCAGGCTTCGGTGGGCAAGCGCCTGACCCTGAGCACCGCCGAAGAACTTGAAGACGCGGAGATGCTGGTGCTCGACGCCAGCGGTCGCGTCAGCATGAAGGCCACGCCGCCGATCCGTCGGACCAAGGTCGTGCCGGAGCCGTGGCGCACCAACATTCTGGTGCGTGGCTGGCGCCGTATGACCGGCCGCACCAACCCGCCGCAGCCGCCGAAGGACGAAAACGTCCTGCCGGCCGCGCGCTGGCGCACCGTCGGTTCGATCCGTCGCTACATTCTGTTGCTGCTGATGCTTGGCCAGACCATCGTTGCCGGCTGGTACATGAAAGGCATCATGCCGTACCAGGGCTGGTCGTTCGTCGATCTGGAAGAAGTCCTGCACCAGCCGCTGCTGCAAACCGCTACGCAAGTGCTGCCGTATGCGCTGCAAACCAGCATCCTGATTCTGTTCGGGATTCTGTTTTGCTGGGTGTCGGCCGGTTTCTGGACCGCGCTGATGGGCTTCCTCGAGTTGCTCACCGGTCACGATAAATACCGCATCTCCGGCAAAAGTGCCGGCAACGAGCCGATTGCCAAAGACGCGCGTACCGCGCTGGTGATGCCGATCTGCAACGAAGACGTGCCGCGCGTGTTCGCCGGTCTGCGTGCAACGTTCGAATCGGTCGCCGCCACTGGTGATCTGGATCGCTTCGACTTCTTCGTCCTCAGCGACAGTAACGACACCGATATCTGCGTCGCCGAGCAACAGGCCTGGCTGGATGTCTGCCGCGAAGCCAAAGGCTTCGGCAAGATCTTCTACCGTCGCCGTCGCCGTCGTGTGAAGCGCAAGAGCGGCAACCTCGACGACTTCTGCCGTCGCTGGGGTGGTGACTACAAGTACATGGTCGTGCTCGACGCCGACTCGGTGATGAGCGGTGAGTGCCTGACCAGTCTGGTGCGCTTGATGGAAGCCACGCCGGACGCCGGGATCATCCAGACCGCGCCGCGTGCGTCGGGCATGGACACCCTGTATGCGCGCATGCAGCAGTTTGCGACCCGCGTATACGGCCCGCTGTTTACCGCCGGTCTGCACTTCTGGCAGCTGGGTGAATCCCACTACTGGGGTCACAACGCGATCATCCGTATGAAGCCGTTTATCGACCACTGCGCCCTGGCGCCGTTGCCGGGTAAAGGTGCGTTCTCCGGTGCGATCCTGTCTCACGACTTCGTTGAAGCCGCGCTGATGCGCCGTGCTGGTTGGGGCGTGTGGATTGCCTATGACCTGCCGGGCAGCTACGAAGAACTGCCGCCGAACCTGCTCGACGAACTCAAGCGTGACCGTCGCTGGTGCCACGGTAACCTGATGAACTTCCGCCTGTTCCTGGTCAAAGGCATGCACCCGGTGCACCGTGCGGTGTTCCTCACCGGCGTGATGTCGTACCTGTCGGCACCGTTGTGGTTCTTCTTTCTGGTGTTGTCGACCGCGCTGCTGGCGGTGAACACGCTGATGGAGCCGCAGTACTTCCTTGAACCGCGTCAGCTCTATCCGCTGTGGCCGCAATGGCACCCGGACAAGGCGATCGCGCTGTTCTCGACGACCATCGTGCTGCTGTTCCTGCCGAAACTGTTGAGCATCATCCTGATCTGGGCCAAAGGCGCGAAAGAGTTCGGCGGCAAGTTCAAGGTGACCCTGTCGATGCTGCTGGAGATGTTGTTCTCCATGCTGCTGGCGCCGGTACGGATGATTTTCCACACCCGTTTCGTGCTGGCCGCGTTCCTTGGCTGGGCGGCGACCTGGAACTCGCCGCAGCGTGACGACGACTCGACGCCTTGGAGCGAAGCGGTCAAACGCCACGGCCCGCAGACCCTGCTGGGTTTCTGCTGGGCGCTGCTGGTGATCTGGCTGAACCCGAGCTTCCTCTGGTGGCTGGTGCCGATCGTCGGTTCGCTGATGTTGTCGATCCCGGTGTCGGTGATTTCCAGCCGCGTTGGTCTGGGCCTGAAGTCCCGTGACGAGAGCCTGTTCCTCATCCCTGAGGAATACAGTCCGCCACAGGCGCTGCTGGCGACCGATCAGTACACCCACGAAAACCGTTACCACGCCCTCAACGACGGCTTTGTCCGCGCGGTGGTCGATCCACAGCAGAACGCTCTGGCGTGCTCGCTGGCGACTTCGCGTCACGGTCAGGCCGAGCCGATCGAGTGGCTGCGTCAGGAGCGTGTGCGTCACGCGATCAAGGTTGGCCCGGCCGGGCTGAACAACCATGATCGCCTGCAACTGCTGAGCGACCCGGTTGCCCTGGCGCGTTTGCATGAGCAGGTTTGGGCGGAAGGTCACGTTGAGTGGCTGGATGCCTGGCGGGCTTCGGTGAAAGCTGATCCGCATGCGCCGTTGTTGCCGTTGCGACCGGTGAGCCTGCAGGCTCAGCCGGCCTGATAAAGAAACCCCGCGATGTTGCGGGGTTTTTTTTGGCCTGCTGAAAAGCCCCTCACCCTAGCCCTCTCCCAGAGGGAGAGGGGACCGACCGAGGTGTCTGGCGCTCTCCATCGACCTGAAACATCGAGTCGATTATGGATTCGGCAAATCCGATTCAGGTCGGCGTATTCCTGAAGCATCCCCCGATCGGCCCCCTCTCCCTCCGGGAGAGGGCTGGGGTGAGGGTAGCTCTTGATCTTCAAACAAATCTCCGATTAAACCTTGTGCAAAAAAACGAGTGCGTTAGCATCCGTCCCCGAATTGGCGCACCCGGGCTTTTTGCCCGTCACTGTTGGTTTTCGCGCCGCAAACGCAATGGTTTTGGGGACTTGAAGATGAAGAAGTATCTGTCGATGCTGCTGGTCGGCGTCACGGCACTGGTTGCAGTCAATGCGGCACAGGCTGGCGCAATCGATGACGCGGTCAAGCGCGGCACGTTGAAAGTCGGTATGGATCCGACCTACATGCCGTTTGAAATGACCAACAAGCGCGGCGAAATCATCGGCTTCGAAGTCGACATCCTCAAAGCCATGACCAAGGCAATGGGCGTAAAACTGGAGCTGGTTTCGACCGGTTACGACGGCATCATCCCGGCGCTGATGACCGACAAGTTCGACATGATCGGCAGCGGCATGACCCTGACCCAGGAACGCAACCTGCGCCTGAACTTCAGCGAACCGTTCATCGTGGTCGGCCAGACCCTGCTGATCCGCAAAGAGCTCGAAGGCACCATCAAGTCCTACAAAGACCTGAACACCGCCGACTACCGCATCACCTCAAAGCTCGGCACCACTGGCGAAATGGTCGCCAAGAAGCTGATCTCCAAAGCCAAGTACCACGGCTACGACAACGAGCAGGAAGCCGTGCTCGACGTGGTCAACGGCAAGGCTGACGCCTTCATTTATGACGCGCCGTACAACGTTGTCGCGGTGACCAAGGTCGGCGCCGGCAAACTGGTGTTCCTCGACAAGCCGTTCACCTACGAGCCGTTGGCCTTCGGTCTGAAGAAGGGTGATTACGACAGCCTCAACTTCATCAATAACTTCCTGCACCAGATTCACGAAGACGGCACCTACGATCGCATCCATGACAAGTGGTTCAAGAGCACCGAGTGGCTCAAGGACATGGAATAAGCCCGGTCAGATAGACCGAGTCGCCCCATTCGCGAGCAAGCTCGCTCCCACAGAGGAATGCATTCCAATGTGGGAGCGAGCTTGCTCGCGAAGGGGCCCTCCAGAGCAACACAAATCCGGAACCTGCAATGAAACAGAAAAAAGCCCAATGGCCCTGGCACGTCCTCACCGTGCTGGTGCTGGTCGGCCTGGCCGGCGCGTTGTATTACGCGACGTCGCTGATGTCCTACGAATGGCGCTGGAACCGCGTGCCGCAGTACTTCGCCTATCAGGCCGAGGAAACCCAGCGTGCCACCGACATTTCCACCGTCACCGAACTCGTGCGCAAGGGCAGCAGCGCGCAAGTCACTCTGCGCAATGACGCCGGTGACGAGCAGCACCTGAACGTCGACGAGAACAGCCTGCAGTTCGCTCAGGGCGACGATGTGGCTGAAGGCGACGTCGTGGGTGTCACTCGGCATTGGGCGGCAGGACCGCTGTTGTGGGGCCTGTGGACGACGCTTTGGCTGTCGGTCGTTTCCGGTGTTCTTGGTCTGTTGATCGGTCTGGTCACCGGCCTCTGCCGTCTGTCCAGCAATCCGACCCTGCGCGACCTCTCGACCATTTACGTCGAACTGGTGCGCGGCACGCCGCTGCTGGTGCAGATTTTCATTTTCTATTTCTTCATCGGCACGGTGATGAACCTGTCCCGCGAATTTGCCGGGATCGCCGCGCTGTCGCTGTTCACTGGCGCCTACGTGGCGGAGATCATCCGTTCCGGTGTGCAATCGATTGCCCGTGGTCAGAACGAAGCGGCGCGTTCGCTCGGTCTGAGTGCCGGTCAATCGATGCGCCACGTGGTGCTGCCGCAAGCGTTCAAACGCGTGCTGCCGCCGCTGGCCGGACAGTTCATCAGCCTGGTCAAGGACACCTCGCTGGTGTCGGTGATCGCTATCACCGAGCTGCTGAAAAGCGGCCGTGAAGTCATCACCACTTCGTTTTCGCCGTTCGAAATCCTGTTCTGCGTCGCCGGGCTGTACCTGTTGATCAACCTGCCGCTGTCGAAAATCGCCAGCCGGCTTGAGCGGAGGCTCGCGCAAAGTGATTGAAGTCCGCGATCTGGTAAAAGTCTTCGACACCCGTGGGCAAGTGGTGCGCGCGGTGGATAACGTCAGCACCACGGTGGCCAAGGGCGAAGTGCTGGTAGTGATCGGCCCGTCCGGTTCCGGCAAGTCGACCTTCCTGCGTTGCCTCAATGGCCTGGAAGAATTCGATTCCGGTTCGGTGAGCATCGACGGCCTGCAACTGGCCGACCCGAAAACCGACGTCAATGCCTACCGCCGCGAAGTCGGCATGGTGTTCCAGCATTTCAACCTGTTCCCGCACATGACCGTGCTGGAAAACCTCTGTCTGGCGCAGAAAGTCGTGCGCAAGCGCGGCAAGCAAGAGCGCGAAGCCAAGGCGATGGAGTTGCTGCAAAAGGTCGGGATTGCTCAGAAGGCCAACGAGTTTCCGTCACGCCTGTCCGGCGGTCAGCAACAGCGCGTGGCGATTGCCCGGGCGCTGGCGATGGAGCCGAAGGTCATGCTGTTCGATGAGCCGACCTCGGCGCTCGACCCGGAAATGGTCGGCGAGGTGCTGGACGTGATGAAGAACCTGGCCGTGGAAGGCATGACCATGGTTTGCGTGACCCACGAAATGGGTTTTGCCCGGGAAGTGGCGGATCGGGTGTTGTTCTTCGATCACGGCAAGCTGCTGGAAGATGCCGCACCGGCCGAGTTCTTTGATGCACCGAAGGATCCGCGCGCTCAGGCCTTCCTGCGTCAGGTTCTGTAATTTCAGCGTCTCTCAGGACGCCTTCGCGAGCAAGCTCGCTCCCACAGTGAATGGGTTGAATACAACCTTTGTGATCGACACAAATTCTGTGGGAGCGAGCTTGCTCGCGAAGGCATCACCTCGATTCTGAATGAAACGAGGTTTTCGGATCACCTCAAACCTTGAAGCGCCCGACCAGCATCTGCAGGTGGTTGCCAAGGCGCGCCAGCTCAACGCTGGAAGCCGCTGTCTCTTCACTCGCCGCCGATGTCTGATCCGACACATCCCGAACATTCAGCACGCTACGGTTGATCTCTTCCGCCACCGCACTCTGCTGCTCGGCCGCTGCCGCAATCTGCTGGTTCATCGCCTGAATCGCCGAAACCGTGCGGGTGATGCTTTCCAGTGAACCGCCCGCGCGACGGGTCAACTCAACGCTGCTGTCGGTCAGGGTGCGGCTGTTGTCCATGATCGTCGCCACTTGCTGAGTGCCGTTCTGCAGGCCGACGATCAGCTCTTCGATCTCTTCGGTGGACTTCTGCGTGCGCTGGGCGAGGCTGCGCACTTCGTCGGCGACCACGGCAAAACCGCGTCCGGCTTCACCGGCACGCGCAGCCTCGATGGCCGCGTTGAGGGCCAGCAGGTTGGTTTGCTGGGCCACGGATTTGATCACGTCGAGGACGCTGCCGATCTTGTCGCTTTCGCGCTTCAGCTCGCCCATGGCTTCGGTGGAATGACCGACTTCAAGCGCCAGACGTTCGATCTGCGCGATCGCTTCGCCCACCACTTTATCGCCTTCGCGGGCCTGTTGGTCAGCGGCGACGGCGGCTTCGGAAGCTTCCTCGGCGTTGCGCGCAACTTCCTGCACGGTGGCAGCCATTTCGTTCATGGCGGTAGCGACCTGATCGGTCTCGATTTTCTGATTGTTGACCCCGGCACTGGTCTGCTCGGTCACGGCCGAGAGTTCCTCGGCAGCGCTGGCAATCTGAGTAACGCCGTCGCTGATGCCGCCGACCAGTTCACGCAGGCCTTGGGTCATGCTCTGCATCGAGCGTTGCAGTTGACCGAGTTCATCACGACGCAGTGACACCAGATTGTGGGTCAGGTCGCCAGCGGCCACGCGCTCGGCAACTTTGAGGGTCTGGTTCAACGGGATGATGATCTGGCGAGTGATCGCCCAAGCGGCCAGCAAGCCGAATGCGACGGCCAGTGCGGTGGCGATCAGCAGCAGGTTTTTGGCACGTGCGGCGTCAGTGTCTCGAACCACGGTCTGCGATTCAGTCAGTTTCTTGCTGACGGCGATCAAAATGTCGCCCTGAGCAGACATGTTGGCCAGTGCAGCAGCGTTTTTTACTTGAGAATCACGGAATTGAGCCACGGCTGCACGGTAAGCCTTGAGCGAGTCGGTGGCTTGCTGCAGGTTGGCGATATGCTGATCCGGGACGCGGGACGGCAGGCTTTCGAGGTTTTTCAGGGCATTGTCGATCGCGGTCAGGGCGGGTTGCTCGGCATCGGCCTTGCCGCTGTAGGTGTAACCGCGCACCTGATAGCGTGCTTGCTGCAGCAGTTTGCTCAGTTCGATCACCGCGTTGTATTGCGCGACGCTGTCGCCTTGCAGCAGTGCGCTCTCGACCTCGCCAACCTTGGCCACGGCATTGTCGGCATTGGCGCCGAGCTTGCTGCGCGCGTCTTCACGCTGCACGGTGGCCTGGGTCATTTCGCCGAAGGCACGCTTGTATTCGGCCACGGCCGTCAATTGCTGATCGACCATCGCCGCATCGGACGGCTGCTCGATCATGCCGCGTGCCGATTGCAGACCGCTTTCGAGTTTGCTCAGGAATTCGTTGACCGTGCCCGGTCCCTGCTCGCCGCGACGCATGTCGTAGTCCATTCGCGCCAGGCGCAGGTCCTTGGTCAGCTCGTTGAGGCTGGAGATAAAGCCGAGTTTGTCACCGCGGCTGATAATACCGCTCATGCCGGTCCAGCCGGTGAAGGTGATCAACAGTGTCAGCAACAGCACCAGGCCGAAACCGATGCCCAGCTTACGTTTGACGCTGACGTTTCCAAGACTCTCGGCTAACCAACGGTACATGCGACCACTCCCTTCGGACCACTAATTGGACTTATGGAGAGGGTATCGGCCGAGTGATGGCAATCTGTAACACCATTTATCCGGTGCGCAGAATCAGAAGAGCCGGGCGAGCAGGGCGGTGACGGCGGTTTCGACGCGCAGGATGCGCTCGCCGAGTTGCACCGGTTGCAGGCCGGACTTGGCCAGCAGATCGATTTCGTAAGGAATCCAGCCGCCTTCCGGGCCGATGGCCAGCGTCACCGGTTCGCTGAGCGCGCGCGGGCAGGGTGGGAAGTTGCCAGGATGGCCAACCAGACCGAGGGTGCCGTCGGTAATCGCCGGCAGGCGGTCTTCGACGAACGGTTTGAAGCGCTTCTCGATGATGATCTCTGGCAGCACGGTGTCACGGGCCTGTTCGAGGCCGAGGATCAGTTGCTCTCGAATCGCTGCAGGCTCGAGAAACGGCGTTTGCCAAAAGCTCTTCTCGACCCGGTAGCTATTGACCAGGATCACCTTCGACACGCCCATTGTCGCCACGGTCTGAAACACCCGGCGAAGCATCTTCGGACGCGGCAGGGCCAGCACCAGTGTCAGCGGCAGTTTGGCCGGTGGCGGCTGATCGAGGCTGACACGCAGCTCCGCTTCACCCGCCTCCAGACGCAGCAATTCAGCCGAACCCATCAGTCCATTGATACGGCCAACGCGCAGGCTGTCACCGACTTCCGAACGGTGGACTTCCTGCATGTGCGTCAGACGTCGATCACGCAGCACCACACGGTCGGCCGCAATGAAATCGGCCTCTTCGAGCAACAGCAGGTTCATGCCTGGGTCGCTGGCGGCTGGTCGTTATGGTCGTCGGCCGGGTTCTCGTCCGGGCGTTCGCGCTTGCTGATCAAGCCACCGAACAGAATGCCGATTTCAAACAGCATCCACATCGGCACGGCCAACAGGGTTTGCGAGAAGATGTCCGGCGGCGTCAGGATCATGCCGACCACGAAGCAGCCGATGATCACGTACGGGCGGATTTTCTTCAGGTAGGCCACGTCGACCACGCCAATCCACACCAGCAGCACCACGGCCACCGGGATCTCGAACGCCACGCCGAAAGCGAAGAACAGCGTCATGACGAAATCGAGGTAACTGGCGATGTCGGTCATCATTTCCACGCCGGCCGGGGTGGCCGCAGCGAAGAACTTGAAGATCAGCGGGAACACGAAGTAATAGGCGAACGCCATGCCGGTGTAGAACAGCAGGATGCTCGACACCAGCAGCGGCACCGCGATGCGCTTTTCATGCTTGTACAGGCCCGGCGCGATAAAGCCCCAGATCTGATGCAGGATCACCGGGATCGCGAGGAACAGCGAAACCATCATCGTTAGTTTCAGCGGCGTCAGGAACGGCGACGACACATCAGTAGCGATCATCGTCGCGCCGACCGGCAGATACTGGCGCAGCGGCGTCGAGACGAAGGTGTAGATCTGCTGGGTGAACGCAAACAGCCCGGCGAAGATGATGAAGATCGCCGCCACACAACGCAGCAGGCGGGTGCGCAACTCGGTGAGGTGCGAAACCAGCGGCATGTGCTGGTCGTTTTCGGGGAGATCGCTCATGGGGCTCGCGGCGGCAGAGTGGTGTCGTGAGGCGCTGGTGTGATCGGCGCGGCAGTTGGAGCTACGTGTTCAACCGAAGTTTCTGCAGGCGCGGGCACTGGTTCTGTCGGCGCTACAGCGGCAGCAGGTGCGGGCGTCGTGGCAGGCGCAGTCGGCGCATGAATCGTCTGCTGACCTACATGCTCAACCGGCGTCGGCTCCTGCTGAACTGGCGTGAAAATCTTCCGCGCCTCTTGTTCCAGCGACAGAATGTGCTCGTTGTGCAGTTGCCGACGGATCTCGTCGGCACCGATTTCACGTTCAACTTCCTGTTTGATCGCGTTGAAGCTGCGCTTCAGCCGTCCGACCCACAGGCCAGCGGTGCGCGCAGCCCCCGGCAAGCGCTCGGGACCCAGCACCAGCAGGGCGACGAGGCCGACGAGCAGCAGTTCAGAGAAGCTGATACCAAACATTAGTCAGTGCTCACACGTCTTTGCGGATCGGCTCTTCGACTTTCTGCGCCTGCACATCGATGGTGTGCGGCGGGTTGGCCTGAGCGGTGGCTTGCGGCTGCACCGGTGGCACCGGCTGCGCAGGCGTCACGGTTGGATCAGCGGCCGGTTTTTCGTCGTCGTTCATGGCTTTGCGGAAGCCCTTGATCGACTCGCCAACGTCGGTGCCGAGGTTTTTCAGTTTCTTGGTGCCGAACACCAGCACCACGACTACCAGAATGACGATCCAGTGTTTCCAGTCAAAAATGCCCATGTTGCTGTTCCTCTCTAAAAATTGTTCAGGCGGACGGACGCGAGGCTTTCTCGACGTGTCCGGACAGGCCAAAGCGACGATCCAGTTCATCCAGCACGGCCTGCGGATGCTGCCCCAGTTGGGCGAGCATGACCATGCTGTGGAACCATAGGTCAGCGGTCTCGTAGATCACGTCGCTGCAGTCGCCGCTGATGGCGGCATCCTTGGCGGCAATAATGGTTTCGACCGACTCTTCGCCGACTTTCTCCAGAATCTTGTTCAAACCCTTGTGATACAGACTGGCCACATAGGAGCTGTCGGCGGCTGCGCCTTTGCGCTCTTCAAGTACCTGAGCGAGGCGGGTCAGGGTGTCACTCATGTTTGTGTCCTGCGGAATAGATAGCGTGCGGGTCTTTCAGAACCGGATCGACGGTTTTCCAGTCGCCGTTTTCGAAGACACGGTAAAAGCAGCTTTGACGGCCGGTATGGCAAGCGATGTCGCCGATCTGTTCAACCATCAGGATGATCACGTCGGCGTCACAGTCCAGACGCATCTCATGCAAGGTCTGCACATGGCCGGACTCCTCGCCCTTGCGCCATAGCTTGCCACGGGAACGTGACCAGTAGATTGCACGGTTTTCCGCAGCGGTCAGTTCGAGCGCTTCGCGGTTCATCCAGGCCATCATCAGCACGCGTCCGGTCTTGTGATCCTGGGCAATCGCCGGCACCAGGCCATCAGCGTCCCATTTGATCTCGTCCAGCCAGTTGTTCATTTTCGACTCCGACAGCGAACCCCACACTTCAATAGTCGGGTCCAGGCATTGAAACAGTGTGCCAGCCGATCACGAAACTGGCTATCGGCGAACGACCAGATACAAGCCGACTGCCACCATGATTCCCGCCGGCCAATGCCCCAACTCGTTCAGCGGGCCACCGATGGCGAGGATCACCCCGCCGGCCAGATGCGCGCAACCGAGCAGGCGCAGGAACCAGTCGTCCTTGCGTTTGTGCCATGGCGGCGGTGGGTCGTAGGCGTGCGGCTGGGACATGCGTTCGAGCAGGTCGCGGGCCATGTTGGCCAGGTGCGGCAGTTGTTCGAACTGGCTCTGCACGTTGCCCAGCAAGGCTTTCGGGCTGACGCGCTCGCGCATCCAGCGTTCGAGGAATGGCTGCGCGGTGTTCCACAGATCCAGATCCGGATACAACTGACGGCCGAGGCCTTCGATGTTCAGCAGGGTCTTTTGCAGCAGTACCAGTTGCGGCTGCACTTCCATGTTGAAGCGCCGCGCGGTCTGGAACAGGCGCATCAGCACCTGGCCAAATGAAATATCTTTTAACGGTTTTTCGAAGATTGGTTCGCACACGGTGCGGATGGCCGCTTCGAATTCGTTGAGTTTGGTTTCCGCCGGCACCCAGCCCGAATCGATGTGCAACTGCGCTACGCGGCGGTAGTCACGCTTGAAGAAGGCGAACAGGTTGCGCGCCAGATAGTCCTGGTCTTCCGGGGTCAGGCTGCCGACGATGCCGCAGTCGATCGCGATGTACTGCGGGCTCCACGGATTGACGGTGCTGACGAAGATGTTGCCCGGGTGCATGTCGGCGTGGAAGAAACTGTCGCGGAACACTTGGGTGAAGAAAATCTCCACACCGCGTTCGGCGAGCATTTTCATGTCGGTGCGCTGGTCGGCGAGGGTCGCCAGATCGGTGACCTGAATCCCGTAGATGCGCTCCATCACCAGCACTTTCGGCCGGCACCAGTCCCAATAGACTTGCGGCACGTAGAGCAAAGGCGAACCTTCGAAGTTGCGCTTCAACTGGCTGGCGTTGGCCGCCTCGCGCAGCAGGTCGAGTTCGTCGTAGATGGTTTTTTCGTAGTCCTGGACCACGTCGACCGGGTGCAGCAGACGCGCGTCGGCCGAGAGTTTTTCAGCGGCGCGGGCAAGGGTGAACAGCCACGCCAGATCCTGCGCAATGATCGGTTTCAGACCCGGACGGATCACCTTGACCACCACTTCTTCGCCGGTCTTCAGCTGCGCGGCATGCACCTGCGCCACCGAGGCCGAGGCCAGCGGCTCGACGTCGAAACGGCTGAACACGTCGCTGATCTTCTTGCCCAGCTGTTCTTCGATCAGCTTGATCGACAGCTGCGAATCGAACGGCGGCACGCGGTCCTGCAGCAGCATCAGTTCATCTGCGATGTCTTCCGGCAGCAGGTCACGGCGGGTCGAAAGAATCTGCCCGAACTTGATGAAGATCGGCCCGAGATCCTGCAACGCCAGACGCAAACGCGCACCCCGGCTCAGCTCCAGCGGCTTGCGCGGCAACCAGCGCCACGGCAGCACATAGCGCAGCGCCAGGAGGAACCAGGGCAGCGGCAGGTCGAACAGCAGGTCATCGAGGCGGTAGCGGATCACGACAGACTGGATGCGCAACAGACGGCGGACGGCGAGCAGCTTCATGCGTTATCGCTTGGGTCAAGGGATCGGGAAAGGCGCTCGAAACGCGCCTCGAGACGTTCCAGATCAAGTTTGATCCGGTCCAGTTCGCTGAACCGAGCTTCGGCTTCGCGCTGCCCGACGAGGGTGCGCGATTCTTCGGCGAGGTATTCGGCGAGGTTCTGGTTGAGGCTGGCAAATCCTTGTTGATACCAGCGCGCACGGCTGCGCAGGTGACCGCCAACCAGTTGCGTGGCCACCGGGCCGAGCCAGCGCGAGAGTTCGTACTCCCAGTCCAGCTCAAGGTCTTGCAGCACACCGGCCAGCTCCAGCAGCACGCCGCTGTCGCCATCGAGCTCGACTTCCGGGGCGTGCAGCACCGCGGTCTTGTCTTTGCTCACGGCCAGTTTGATCAGGCTGGAGGCCGGCGCGTGCAGGGTGCAGTCGACAGCGGTTTCCCAGTGCGAGGCCAGCATCAAACCTTCGTCGCTCGGCAGGATGAACAGTTGCAGCGCCGGGCTGCGGCAGTCGACGGCAATCACCTTGCCGGTCAAATGCGCCAGCCGCGGCAGCGCCGTGCTGTCGAGACGCAGCACCCGGTTGAGGCCGAGTTCAACGCTGGCGAGCAGCCCGGTGAGCAACATCAGGGCTTGATGCCGCGGTGCAGGGCGACGATGCCTGCGGTCATGTTGTGATAGGTCACGCGGTCGAAACTGGCGTCGACCATCATCGACTTCAGGGTTTCCTGATTCGGGTGCATGCGGATCGATTCGGCCAGGTAGCGATAGCTTTCCGAGTCGTTGGTGATCAGCTTGCCCATCAGTGGCATGAAGGCGAACGAGTAGGCGTCGTAGGCTTTCGACATCAGCGTGTTGGTCGGCTTGGAGAATTCCAGCACCAACAGACGACCGCCAGGCTTGAGCACGCGCAGCATCGAACGCAGGGCGTCTTCCTTGTGCGTGACGTTGCGCAGGCCGAAAGCGATGGTCACGCAGTCGAAATGGTTGTCCGGGAACGGCAGTTTTTCTGCGTCCGCCTGAACGAACTCGACGTTGCCGGCGACACCCAGATCGAGCAGGCGGTCACGGCCGACCTTGAGCATCGATTCGTTGATGTCGGCCAGCACCACTTGACCGGTCGGGCCGACCAGGTGCGAGAATTTTTTGGTCAGGTCACCGGTACCGCCGGCGATGTCCAGCACGCGGTTACCGCTGCGCACGCCCGACAATTCGATCGCGAAACGCTTCCACAGACGGTGCATGCCGCCCGACAGAAGGTCGTTCATCAGGTCGTACTTGGCGGCTACCGAATGGAAAACCTCAGCGACTTTTTCCGCTTTCTGGCTTTCCGGAACGTTTTTGAAGCCGAAGTGAGTGGTGGGTTCGGCATCGCTGCCTTTGCGCTGATCAGTCATATCGCTGTCACCAAAAGAGAATGCGCGACATTCTAATCCCCAAGCCATGCTTTGTCTTGGAATGGCTAAAGGTAAGATGGGCAACCTTCGGGACGATTTGCCGCAGCGGCGGTCAAGATTTACCGACACATCTTTTTCGCCCCATTCAAAAAGCAGGAGTCAATCAATGGCCAAAATCACTGTTGAGCGTGCCCACAACCTGGGCAAGGAAGCCGCCCGCGAGAAGGCCGACAAGCTGGCGCAAAAACTCTCCGAGCAATACGGCCTGGAGCCGCAATGGTCCGGCGACACCCTGAACCTCAAGCGCTCGGGCGTGAAAGGCGCGGTGCATGTGGCGGACGATTCGATCAAGGTCGACGTGGAACTGGGCATCATGATGTCGGCCATGAGCGGCATGATCAAAGCCGAGATCGAGAAGGCCCTCGATAAAGCGCTGGTCTGATCGCGATTTTTCGGTAACCCGAGATCCCCTGTGGGAGCGAGCCTGCTCGCGAAAGCGTTGTATCAGCCAACATTTCCGTGACTGACACACTGCATTCGCGAGCAAGCTCGCTCCCACATTTGTTCTGTGGTGCTCCTGCTGTTTATGTCAGTTGTTAGGGTGCCGTTTCTAATTTTTCTACCTACTTTGTGCCTGAGCCCGACACTTTCGCGGGCAGTTCCTCAAACCTTCTGCGCGTGAGGTGCACCATGGCCAAAGTTATTTTGAAGAAAAAAATCGACGCTTCGACTTCTGCTCTGAGCGACGTCAAATCCTATGCCCGCAAGATCTGGCTGGCAGGCCTGGGTGCCTACGCCAAGGTCGGCCAAGAGGGCAGCGACTACTTTCAAGAGTTGATCAAGGCTGGTCAAACTGTTGAAAAGAAAGGCAAAAAAGCCGTCACCGAAAAACTCGAAGCGGCCAACGCCGAGATCGATGAAGCCAAGGGCGAAGTGAGTTCGTTCAAAGGTCGCGTCGAAGTTCAGCTCGACAAGGTCGAGAAGGCATTCGACACCCGCGTAGCAAGCGCCTTGAATCGTATCGGCATTCCGTCTAAACATGACGTTGAGACACTCTCTGCTAAGCTCGATGAGCTGACGGCATTGCTCGAACGCGTCGCGCGTAAATCTTAAGGAGAACGGGATGGCTGGTAAAAAGAACACCGATAAAGAAGGCAGCTCGTGGATCGGGAAAGTCGAAGACTACTCCCGCAAAATCTGGCTGGCTGGTTTAGGCGTGTACTCGAAGATCGACACTGACGGCAGCAAGCTCTTCGATACATTGGTAAAAGACGGCGAGAAAGCCGAGAAGCTCACCAAGTCCGCAGTCGGCAAAAAAGTCGATGCTGCCAAGGACTCCGCTTCTTCGGCCAAGTCGCGCATCAGCGGCGTGAAAGATCGCGCACTGGGCAAGTGGGACGAGCTGGAAGGGGCTTTCGACAAGCGCCTGAACAGCGCGATTTCGCGCCTCGGTGTACCGAGCCGCAATGAGGTCAAAGCGCTGCATAGCAAGGTGGAAACCTTGACCAAGCAGATCGAAAAACTCACTGGTCTGAAAACCCAGCCTGTGGCGGCGAAAACCGCTGCGGCAAAACCGGCAGCGAAAACGGCTGCGGCCAAACCAGCGGCCAAGTCTGCTGCCAAGCCACTGGCCAAAGCGGCAGCCAAGCCTGCTGCAAAAGCCGCGGCTAAACCGGCTGCGAAAACCGCTGCCGCCAAGCCAGCCGCCAAAGCAGCAGCCAAACCGGTTGCCGCCAAAGCCGCCGCCAAACCGGCAGCAAAACCTGCGGCCAAAACTGCAGCGAAACCAGCCGCCAAGCCAGCCGCGAAAACCGCTGCCGCCAAACCGGCTGCCAAGCCTGCGGCGAAACCGGCAGCAGCGAAGAAACCAGCGGTGAAAAAACCGGCGGCGCCGAAAGCCGCAGCGCCGAAGCCAGCAGCACCTGCTGCAGCCAAGCCGGCCACTCCGGCAGCCCCGGTGAGCGCGTCGAACTCCGCCGCAGCACCGACTCCGGTGGCTACCCCGACTGTTGCATCGACGCCGTCGACGCCAACCAGTCAGTCCTGATTCTTCAGGGCAAAATAAAGCGCCCGGCCTGTGAAGGTCGGGCGTTTTTGTTTGTGGTTTTTAAAAGCTTACCCTCACCCCAGCCCTCTCCCTAAGGGAGAGGGGGCCGACCGAGGTGTCTTGCGCTATACATCGACCTGAAAGATCGAGTCGATTATGGATTCAGCGCTTGGTTTTCACGTCGGCGTAATTCCCGAATATCCCCCAATCAGTCCCCTCTCCCTCTGGGAGAGGGTTAGGGTGAGGGGCTTTTGATTCAGTCATGGTCTTCAAGATACTGAAGAGCCATCCGCTCCGTGGCGACCTTAACCGGCGGCAGCAGATGCGGCGCCACCAGCATCATGATCTGATAAACCACCAACCTCACTTCCCCCTCACGATCCAGAATCCGCTGATAATCCAGCGAAAACAGCAGCGTCATGGTGATCTGTTCAACTAATTGCCCCAACGCCTGCGTATCACTGACCAACTGCCCCGCAGCCTTCAATCGCGCCAATAACGACGCCAGCGTGCGCTTCAGCGCATTGAGCAAATGTCGAATCCCCTTGGCCAGTTTCGGCAGCCGCCCGGCGAGGTTCGACAGGTCCTGAAACAGAAACCGGTACTGCGCCAGCCGCTCGACGATCAAATGCAGAAACAACCAGTAATCCTCCGGCGCCAACTCCACATCCGACGGTGGATCGAGCAGTGGCGCCAGTTCATTCTGGAAGCGTTCGAACAACCCGAGAATCAGCGGTTCCTTGCCGTGGAAGTGGTAGTAGAGGTTGCCCGGGCTGATCCCCATTTCGTTGGCCACCTCCATGGTGGAGACGTTCGGCTCGCCCTTTTCGTTGAACAGTTGCAAAGCACATTCGAGAATCCGGTCGCGGGTTTTCATCCAGTCTTCTTAGAAAAGTTCGGTTAAGCGTCAGCGCACACGCACGTAAGTCCCGGGCGCGGCCTCCATCGGTGGATAGTTCGGGTTGCCAAGGGTGAACGAGGTTTCGTGCTGCGCCCCGGAGCGCTGTTGAATCCATTCCAGCCACTGTGGCCACCAACTGCCGTCGACGTGCTTGCCGTCGTAGTACCAGGCACGCGGGTCGCTGCTCATCTTGGCGTTCTCGACATAGGCGGCTTTCGGGTTGCTCGGTGGGTTGAGGATGCTCTGCACATGGCCGCTGTTGGACAGCACGAAGCGTCGCTCGCCGCCGAGCAGCAGGGTCGAGCGATACACCGCATCCCACGGGGTGATGTGGTCATTCATGCCGGCGACGCTGAAGCTGTCGACGGTGACTTTCTGCAGGTCGATCGGCGTGCCACAGACCTCAAGCCCACCCGGATGGGTCAGCGGGTTGTGCTTGAAGAAGTCCAGCAAGTCACCGTGAAACGCTGCAGGCAGGCGGGTGTTGTCGTTGTTCCAATAGAGGATGTCGAAGGCCGGCGGCTCTTTGCCCAACAGGTAGTTGTTGACGAAGTAGCTCCAGATCAAATCGTTGGGGCGCATCCAGGCGAAGACCTTGGCCATGTCGCGACCGTCGAGCACGCCTTTCTGGTACGAGCGACGCTTTGCGGCTTCGAGGGTCTGCTCATCGGCGAACAGCGTGGCCGGGGTTTCGATCTGGCTGTCGAGCAGGCTGACCAGATAGGTCGCGCTGGAGACGCGGCGCAGTTGCCGCTTGGCCTGCAAATGGCCTTGCAGGGCGGCGATGGTCAGCCCGCCGGCGCAGGCACCCATCAGGTTGACCTCACGAGCGCCAGTGATCGCCCGGCAGATGTTCATCGCTTCTTCCACCGCTTCGACATACGTCGACAGGCCCCATTCGCGATGGCGCACATCCGGGTTGCGCCAACTGATCATGAAAGTTTGCAGGCCGTTTTTCAGTGCGTACTGGACGAAGCTGTTATGTGGGCTGAGGTCGAAAATGTAGTACTTGTTGATTTGCGGCGGCACCACCAGCAGTGGCTTGGCGTACTGTTTTTCGCTCATCGGTTTGTACTGGATCAGCTCGAGCATCTCGTTGCGAAACACCACCGAGCCGGTGGTGGTGGCGACGGTCTTGCCGACCTCGAAAGCCTGTTTGGTCACCTGGCGTGGCAGGCCGTCGTTGTGCAGCAGATCATCGAACAAATGGCTGAGGCCGCGCACCAGACTGTGCCCACCGGAGTTGAACAGCTCCTTGACCGCCAGCGGGTTGAGCAGGGTGTTGGACGGCGCCACGGCGTCGTTGAGCAGGGTGAAAGCGAAGTGCGCGCGGGCGCGATCGTCATCGTTCATGTTGCTTTCATCGATCCAGCTTTTGACCTGTTTTTGCCAGGCCAGATAGGCCTGCAGGCTGCGCCGGTAGAACGGATTGAGGCTCCACGCCGGATCAGCGAAACGGCTGTCGTTCGGGTTGGTCGGGTGCAGGGTCTCGCCGAGCAATACGCGGCCCAATTGGCCGCCGAGCTTCAAGGCATGCTTTGCACTGTGGATCGGGTTGCGCAGACCATGGGCGGCGACACTGCGCAAGGTTGAAATCAAATCCCGCCCACGCAGACCGGTGATCGCACTTTGTGCGTTGATGAACACGGCGGGACTGGGCACTACGCCCGTCGCTGGTTTGTCACGCATGACTCAACACTCCTTCGTCTTCAGGCCAAAAACAAACTCACCGAACCAGAACACCATAGACGCTGTTGCGGGTTGCTGCCTGCGCAGCGTCCTGCCGCGCACTGTACAAAGGCCTGCATAAAGCCTGCCGGAAGGGTTATCCGCCCAGCGGTGTCGGATGCGGGTGCATCACCGCGCGCTGACGTTCCTCCTGGAGGAATTTCATGATGATCGGCGCCACCGCTTCGGCGCGGGTAATCAGGAACAGATGACCGTCGTCGATGATGTGCAGTTGCGCGTTGGGAATGCGCCAGGCGAGCATGCGCATGTTGATCAGCGGGATCAGCGGATCGTCATCGCCGGCCAGCACCAGCGTGGGTTGATGGATCTTGTGCAGCCAGTGAATGCTGGTCCAGCCGAGGCCTGCGAACAGTTGCCAGTAGTAACCGAGTTTGCCCGCCGAACGCACTTTTGCCGCGTGGCTGGCGGCAAGGGTCGGGTCGCGACGGAACGAGCCGCCATAGATCAGCGGGGCGATGCGGATCACATGGGAAGGCTGAATGTAGCGCCGTGGACTGGCCATCATCCACAGCACTTTCGGCTTGCCCGGCACCATCACGGCACCGGCCGCGGTCGCCGCCAGCACCAGTTTCTTGCAGCGCTCCGGGTAGTCGTAGGCGAACTGCTGCGCGAGGGCGCCGCCCCACGACACGCCGATGACGTTGACCTGGCCGTAGTCGAGGTAATCGAGCATCCGTGACGTCAGCTTGGCCAGCCCGGGAAAGCGATACGGCCGGTTCGGCGTCGAGGAACCGCCGACACCGGGCACGTCGAAGGCGATCACTTCCAGGTCGGGGTCCAGCGCCGCGACAAACGGAAACACCAGCTCCAGGTTGGCGCCGATGCCGTTGAAAATCAGCAAGGGCGTCAAGTGAGGCTTGCCGGGGCGCACCGCCGTGCGGAGGGTCTGGCCATCCAGATCGACGGTACGGAATATGAACGGTTGCGGCATGCGTCAGGCCCTGTGGATGGAGTCTGTTTCTCAAATTTATAACTGTGGGAGCGAGCTTGCTCGCGAATGCGATCAATCATTCAACATTGATGGTGACTGACACGACGCTTTCGCGAGCAAGCTCGCTCCCACAGGTTTTACCGCTCGTGAACGTAAGTGCCCGGCGAGGCTTCACCCGCCGGGTACGCCTTGTTGCCCAGTTTCAGCGGGGCCTTTTTCAGGTTGCCCGAGCGCTCGGCCTGCCACGCCTGCCAGTACAGCCACCAGGAATCGGTGTGCTTGGTCGAGTTCTCTTGCCACTCATCGGCATTCGCCGCCATCTCTTCGCCGGTCATGTAACGCGATTTCGGGTTGCCCGGCGGGTTCAGAATGCTCTGGATATGCCCGCTGCTCGACAGCACGAATTCGACCTTGCCGCCAAACAACTGCGCCGACTTGTAGCAGGACTTCCACGGCGTGATGTGGTCGTTGGTGCCGGCCAGCGAGAAGATATCGGCCGTGACCTGCTTGAGGTCGATCGGCGTGCCGCACACTTCCAGTGCATTCGGGCGGATCAGTGGGTTGTTTTTGAACATCTCGATCAGGTCGCCGTGGAACGCCGCTGGCAACCTTGTGGTGTCATTGTTCCAGAACAGGATGTCGAACACCGGCGGCTCGTTGCCGAGCAGGTAGTTGTTGACCCAGTAGTTCCAGATCAGGTCGTTGGGGCGCATCCAGGCGAAGACCTTGGCCATGTCTTTGCCTTCGAGCACGCCGGCCTGATACGAATGGCGCTTGGCGGTCTCCAGGGTCTGCTCGTCGACGAATAGCGCGACGTCGCTGTCCAGGGTGGTGTCGAGCACGCTGACCAGCAGCGTGAGGGCATTGACCTTGTTCTGGCCGATCGCTGCGTAGTGGCCGAGCAGGGCGGTGCAGGTGATGCCACCGGAGCAGGCGCCGAGCATGTTCACGTCTTTGCTGCCGGTGATCGCGGTGACCACGTCGACCGCTTCTTTCAGCGCATCGATGTACGTCGACAGGCCCCACTCGCGCTGGGCCTTGGTCGGGTTGCGCCAGCTGACGATAAACGTCTGCACGTTATTGCGCAGGCAGAAGCGCGCCAGACTCTTGTCCGGGCTCAAATCGAATACGTAGAACTTGTTGATCTGCGGCGGCACCACCAGCAACGGACGCTCGTGGACCTGCTCGGTGATCGGCTTGTACTGGATCAGTTCCAGCACGTCGTTGCGAAACACCACCGCACCTTCGGTGACGCCGAGGCTCTTGCCGACCTCGAACGCGCCCATGTTGACCTGGCTCGGCATGCCGCCGTTGTGTACCAGATCCTTGGCCAGATGCGAGAGACCATCGAGCAGGCTTTTGCCGCCGGTTTCGAAGAAGCGTTTCACGGCTGCCGGATTCGCCGCCGTGTTGGTCGGGGCCATGGCTTCGGTCATCAGGTTGATGACGAAGTGGCCGCGCGCGATGTCTTTGGGTGACAGGCTGCTGTCATCAATCCAGGCATGGAGTTCCTTGCGCCACGCCAGGTAAGTTTGCAGATAACGTTTGTAGAGCGGGTTCTGGCTCCACGCAGGATCGGCGAAGCGACGGTCATCGCCAGCCGGTTGCAGTTCGGATTTTCCAAATAACACGTTCTTCAGTTCGAGGCCGAAATGGGTGACGTGCCTGACGCTATGGATCGGTTGTTTAATGGCCTGTTTCAGCACCATTCGAGCAGAGGCCAGCAGATCCTTTCCGCGCAGCCCAACGACGGGATTAAGCCCCAGGGTGTTTTCCGAGGCTTGGTACTTCAGGTCATCGTTATTCTTGTTACTCATCTACGACGCTCCATTGTCCTGAGACGAGTACCCGGTTTTCTGCTGTGCAGTTCCACAGCCAATGCCAGGTACTACTGCTCGGGTGACCGTTAATTCTGCATAGCTGCTTTACAGTCGTAGAGCACTGCAGGGAACTTGCCAGCTCCATTGGTTACCCGAGTTTAATTTTTTTCGCAAGCAGGCCGATCCTCGGCCACACAGCAGAGCATTCAAACAGATGAATTTAGAAAATGCCCTCTAATGAGCGCAAGGCTCGGACTAGAGCATCAGCTTGACGATCGACTCGCTCGGGTCGCGGGTTTTTCCGGCAGCTTTGAGCTCGGCCAGATAATCGGCCCAGAGTGCGTCATGACGTCGCCCCAGCTCGTAGAGATAATCCCAGGTGAACAAGCCGCTATCGTGACCGTCGTCGAAGGTCAGTTTCAGTGCGTAGTGACCGGCCGGTTCCAGTTTGCTCAAACCCACGTTGAGCTTGCCGAATTGCAGGATCGGTTTGCCGTGGCCCTGGACCTCGGCGGAGGGGGAATGCACGCGCAGGAATTCGGCGGGCAGGGTGTACTCCTCGCCGGACGCGTAGGTGAGCGTCAGGGTTTTCGAGGCTTTGTGCAGTTTGATGTCGGTGGGGATTTGAGTCATGGGCTGGCGTCCGATGTGTGGGCGACCCTTGAGCAAATGTGGGAGCGAGCTTGCTCGCGAAAGCGGTGTGTCAGACAACATTGATGTCGACTGACACGGCCTCTTCGCGAGCAAGCTCGCTCCCACAGGGTCCGCTACTGCTGTAAGTATGGCTTACAGGATATAACGGGACAGGTCTTCGTTCTTCGCCAATTCGCCGAGGTGGCTGTTGACGTATTCCGCGTCGATCAGAATCGGCTGCTCATCGTGGGTGCTGGCCAGATCGCCGGCGCTGAACGACACCTCTTCCAGTAGGCGCTCAAGCAGCGTGTGCAGGCGACGGGCACCGATGTTCTCGGTCTTCTCGTTGACCTGCCAGGCGATCTCCGCCAGACGCTTGATGCCTTCCGGCTGGAACTGGATGTTCAGGCCTTCGGTTTTCAGCAGCGCGCAGTATTGCTCGGTGAGCGAAGCGTGGGGTTCGCTGAGGATGCGCTCGAAGTCTTCCGGGCTCAGCGCCTTGAGTTCGACGCGAATCGGCAGACGGCCTTGCAGCTCAGGCACCAGATCGCTCGGCTTGCTCAGGTGGAACGCACCGGATGCGATGAACAGGATGTGGTCGGTCTTGACCATGCCCAGTTTGGTGTTGACGGTGCAGCCTTCGATCAGCGGCAGCAGGTCGCGCTGTACGCCTTCACGGGACACATCGGCGCCGCCGACATTACCGCGCTTGGCGACTTTGTCGATCTCGTCGATGAACACGATGCCGTGCTGTTCAACCGCTTCCAGCGCCTTGGCTTTCAGCTCTTCTTCGTTGACCAGACGCCCGGCTTCTTCGTCGCGCACCAGCTTCAGCGCCTCTTTGACCTTGAGCTTGCGTGCCTTCTTCTTGCCCTTGCCCATATTGGCAAACAGCGACTGCAGCTGGTTGGTCATCTCTTCCATGCCGGGCGGCGTGGCGATTTCGATGCCGGCCACTTCGGCGACTTCGATTTCGATTTCCTTGTCGTCCAACTGACCTTCGCGCAGGCGCTTGCGGAACAGCTGACGGGTGTTGGAATCGCTGCTCGGCGTTTCTTCATTGCTGAAGCCCATGCGCGCCGGCGGCAGCAGTGCGTCGAGGATGCGATCCTCGGCGGCGTCTTCGGCGCGGTGACGCACGCGGGTCATTTCCTGCTCGCGGAGCATCTTGATCGCAGCGTCGGCGAGATCACGGATGATCGATTCGACGTCACGACCGACGTAGCCGACTTCGGTGAACTTGGTTGCTTCGACCTTGATGAACGGCGCGTTGGCCAGTTTCGCCAGACGACGGGCGATCTCGGTTTTACCGACACCGGTCGGGCCGATCATCAGGATGTTCTTCGGGGTCACTTCAACACGCAGCTCTTCAGGCAGCTGCATGCGGCGCCAGCGGTTGCGCAGGGCAATCGCGACGGCGCGCTTGGCATCGTCCTGGCCGATGATGTGGCGGTTGAGTTCGTGGACGATTTCGCGGGGAGTCATGGACATAGTAATTGACGGTCCTCAAGCAGAAACAAGCCGTGGCACAGGGCCGCGTCAGGCTTATTCAGCGAGATCCTGCTCCTCAATGGTCTGAGTGTGGTTGGTGAATACACAGATGTCGCCGGCGATGCCGAGGGCGGTTTCGACGATTTCGCGGGCCGACAGGTCGGTCTTTTTCAGCAGCGCGCTGGCGGCGGCTTGCGCATAGGCGCCGCCGGAACCCATGGCGATCAGGCCGTCTTCGGGTTCGACCACGTCACCGTTGCCGGTGATGATCAAGGAAGCGTCTTTGTTGGCGACCGCGAGCATGGCTTCGAGGCGGCTCAGGGAACGGTCGGTGCGCCATTCTTTGGCGAGTTCGACAGCGGCGCGCACCAGGTGGCCCTGATGTTTTTCAAGCTGGCCTTCGAAACGTTCGAAGAGGGTAAAGGCGTCGGCGGTGGCACCGGCAAAACCGGCGATGACCTGGCCGTGGTACAGGCGACGAACTTTTTTCGCGTTGCCTTTCATCACGGTATTGCCGAGAGAAACCTGGCCGTCGCCGCCCATGACGACTTTGCCGTGACGGCGGACTGAAACGATGGTGGTCAAGGGAAGAGTCTCCACACAGCGGGGCGAAAGTGCCTTATGCCCATTCATATGGGGGTGCTGGAGAGGATTTCAACCGGGGAGGGTGCGGAGGGACGAACGGCGGGTGATAGGTTCGGGCTATGTGGCGTTGGAAATGACGCTTTCGCGAGCAAGCTCGCTCCCACAGGATTAGCGCAGACCCTGTGGGAGCGAGCTTGCTCGCGAAGAACGATGACGCGGTATTTCTGGTGGGTCAGCGGCTCTGGCGTTGTTGTAACAACAGGTTGCTGAAGCCGGCGCCGGCCAGTTGTTTCTGTGCCGTGGTCAGTTGTTCGCGGTTGCTGAACGGACCAACCAAAACGCGATACCAGGTTTCATCCTTCACCGTGCCGGACTCAACCGCTACGGCTTGACCGAGCAGAATGATCTGCGCGCGGACCTTGTCGGCATCGGTTTCCTTGCGGAACGAACCGGCCTGCAGGAAGAACTTGGTCACTGGCGCGGCTTTGCTTACCGGCGGTGCTGGTGGCGGGGTAATCCCGGCCAGAGCTGCCTGAGCGCGCGCGGTGTCGATCTTCGCCGCTTCCGCCGGTGTCACTGGCGTAGTCGGAATGGCCGGCACTTGTGGCGTCGGCAAGGTCTTCTCAGGCACCGCGTCCGGCGGCACGATCACTTCCGATTCCGGCAACAGGGTGTAGAAGTCGTACTTCGGCTTCACCGGTTGCGTCGGGCTCGGCGGGGTCTTGTTGGCCTCGGCGATCTTCGACGCTTTCTGCTGTTGCGCCTGTTCGACCTTCTCACGCTTGACCGTGTCGCTACCCTTGCCCGGCTCCAGCTTCATCAGAAACACAATGAACGCGCCGACCGTCAGGCCGATGGCCATCCACAGCCAACCCGGAATCGGTTGCTTCGCAGGAGCTTGGTAACGGCTGGCGCCACGCTTGGGTGCAGGTTTTTTCTTGGCAGCCAACTTACATACGCTCCAGAGTTTCCAGACCCAACAGCTCCAGGCCTTGCTTGAGGGTGCGACCGGTCAGCGCGGCCAGGCGCAGACGGCTCTGCATCTGGGCTGGCGTTTCGGCAGCGAGGATCGGGCAGTTCTCGTAGAAGCTGGAGAACAGACCGGCAACGTCGTACAGATAAGTGCAGAGAATGTGCGGCGTGCCTTTGTCGGACACGTTGTTCAGCACTTCGCCGAACTGCGCCAGTTTCGCCGCCAGCTCCAGTTCGTGTTCCGCCTCGAGAACGATCTGGCCGTCGACTTCGCTGAAGTCCTTGCCCAGTTTGCGGAACACACCGGCCACACGGGTGTAGGCATACAGCAGGTACGGTGCGGTGTTGCCTTCGAAATTCAGCATCAGGTCGAAGTTGAAGCTGTAGTCGCTGGTGCGGTGCTTCGACAGGTCGGCGTATTTCACCGCGCCGATGCCGACGACTTTGGCGATGTTGCGCAGTTCGTCTTCGGCCAGTTCCGGGTTCTTCTCTCTGACCAGGTTGTAGGCACGTTCCTGCGCTTCGGTCAGCAGGTCGATCAGCTTCACGGTGCCGCCGTCACGGGTCTTGAACGGACGGCCGTCAGCGCCGTTCATGGTGCCGAAGCCCATGTGTTCCATTTCCATCGGATGGGTGACGAAACCGGCCTTGCGCGCCACGGCGAACACTTGCTGGAAGTGCAGGGCCTGGCGCTGGTCGACGAAGTACAGCGCGCGATCGGCTTTCAGCTTGCCACTGCGGTAGCGCACGGCCGCCAGGTCAGTGGTGGCGTACAGGTAGCCGCCATCAGCCTTGACGATGATCACCGGCAGCGGATCGCCGTCAGCGTTCTTGAACTCGTCGAGGAACACGCACTGCGCGCCGTTGCTCTCGACCAGCATGCCAGCGGCTTTCAGGTCGTTGACCACATTGATCAGGTCGTCGTTGTAGGCGCTTTCGCCCATCACGTCGGCCATGGTCAGTTTGACGTTGAGCAGTTCGTAGATCTTCTGGCAGTGCGACAGCGAGATGTCCTTGAACTTGGTCCACAGCGCCAGGCACTCGGCGTCGCCGGCCTGCAGCTTGACCACCAGACCACGGGCGCGGTCGGCGAATTCTTCGGATTCATCGAAACGTTGTTTGGCGGCGCGGTAGAAGTTCTCCAGGTCAGACAGCTCATCGCTGGTGATCGGGTTTTCTTGCAAGTAGGCCATCAGCATGCCGAACTGGGTGCCCCAGTCGCCGACGTGGTTCTGACGGATCACTTCGTCGCCAAGGAATTCGAGTACGCGGGCCACGCCGTCACCAATGATGGTCGAGCGTAAATGGCCGACATGCATCTCCTTGGCCAGGTTCGGCGCCGACAGATCGACCACGGTGCGTTGCGCCGGACCGGCCTTGCGTACGCCAACATGGACGTCCGCCAGTGCAGCGTCGAGACGCGAGGCCAGCGCCTGGGTGTTCTGGAAGAAGTTGATGAAACCCGGGCCGGCGATTTCGGCCTTGGTGACGTTTTCGTCAGCCGGCAGCGCGGCGATGATTTTTTCCGCCAGATCGCGCGGCTTCATGCTCGCAGGCTTGGCCAGCATCATCGCGATGTTGCTGGCGAAGTCGCCGTGGGTCTTGTCACGGGCGTTCTCCACCTGAATCGCCGGCGACAGGCCTTCAGGCAACACACCTTCGTTGACGAGTTGGGTGAGGGCTTGTTGGATCAGCTGGCGAATGGTGTCTTTCATGGTCTTCTCTTTCGACCGCAAGCGCGGCGGGCGCATCGATGCGCGGGTGGAAAAACTGGGCATTATCCGTTGCGAAGGCGGGCTTGCCAACCTTAGCAGGCAGCTTATGGATATGTGGTGACAAATAGATCATTTTCGCTAGCAGGCTCGCTCCCACAGGTACAGCGCAGTCCTTGTGGGAGCGAGCCTGCTCGCGAAGGCGATCCTTCTATCAATACAAATCGACAGGGTCGACATCCAGCGACCAGCGCACCGCCCGCCCGCTCGGCATCTGCTCCAGCACCAACAACCAACTGGCCAGCAACCGATGCAGCGGCGCCCGCGCCGTCGCCTGCAACAACAGCTGCGCGCGATAACGCCCGGCACGACGTTCCATCGGCGCCGGCACTGGCCCCAGTAGTTCGATGCCGGTCAAATTTTGCTCAGACAACAAGCGCTCAGCCTCGCTGCACGCCTCATCGAGAAAGCCTTCCGCCTGTCCCGGCTTGTGCGCTTCGGCACGCAACAGCGCCAGATGCGCAAACGGCGGCAGCCCGGCAGCACGGCGTTCGCTCAAGGCCTGTTCGGCGAAGGCGAAGTAACCCTGCTCGGTGAGTTGCACCAACAAAGGATGATCGGCAAGGTGCGTCTGGATGATCACCTTGCCCGGCTCCTCCGCCCGTCCGGCGCGACCTGCGACCTGCACGATCAACTGCGCCATGCGCTCGCTGGCGCGGAAGTCGCCGGAGAACAAACCGCCGTCAGCATCGAGGATCGACACCAGCGTCACTCGTGGAAAGTGGTGCCCCTTGGCCAACATTTGCGTGCCGACCAGAATGCACGGCTGACCCTTCTGGATCGTCGCGAACAGTTGATTCATCGCGTCCTTGCGCGAGGTGCTATCGCGGTCGACGCGCAGTACCGGGTAGTCGGGGAACAGAATCGCCAGGCGCTCCTCGGCGCGCTCCGTGCCTGCGCCCACGGGCCGCAGATCGACCTTGTTGCATTTCGGACACTGGCGCGGGGTGCGCTCAACGTAACCGCAGTGGTGGCAGCGCAGTTCGCCGTAACGCTGATGCACGGTCATTCGCGCATCGCAGCGTGAGCATTCGGACATCCATCCGCAGTCATGACACAGCAGTGTCGGGGCGAAGCCGCGCCGATTGAGGAACACCAGCACCTGTTGCCCATTCGCCAGCGTCTGACCGATAGCCTGCTGCATCGGCCCGGAAATACCGCTGTCCAGTGGACGGCTTTTTACATCCAGGCGCAGGAAGCGCGGCTGCTTGGCTCCGCCGGCACGCTCATTCAGGCGCAGGAGACCGTAACGGCCGGTGTAGGCGTTGTGCAGACTTTCCAGCGATGGCGTGGCGGAGCCGAGCACGATCGGGATGTTTTCCTGCCGCGCACGCACCAGCGCCAGATCGCGGGCGTGGTAGCGCAAACCTTCCTGCTGTTTATAAGAACCGTCGTGCTCTTCATCAATGATGATCAGCCCGGGGTTTTTCATCGGCGTGAACAGCGCCGAGCGGGTACCGATAATAATGTCGGCCTCGCCATCGCGCGCCGCGAGCCAGGCGTCGAGGCGCTCGCGATCATTGACCGCCGAGTGCAACAGGGCGATGCGCGCATTGAAACGCTGCTCGAAGCGCGCCAGGGTCTGCGGGCCGAGGTTGATCTCCGGGATCAGCACCAGCGCCTGTTTGCCGGCTTCGAGGGTTTCGCGGATCAGCTGCAAATAGACTTCGGTCTTGCCACTGCCGGTGACCCCGGCCAGCAGGAACGCGTGATAACTGTCGAAGCCGGCGCGGATCGCCTCGTAGGCGGCGCGCTGTTCGGTGTTGAGCGGTAATTCCGGTTGCGCCAGCCAGTGCTCATGGCGCGCGCCGGGTGCATGGCGGCGGATTTCCACTTGCACCAGATTTTTCGCCAGCAGCAGATCAAGGCTGTCCTTGCTCAGCATCAGTTTGCTCAGCAGCTGATGGGCGACGCCATGCGGGTGCTGGGCCAGCGTCGCCAATGCTTCACGCTGACGCGGCGCGCGGGCGATGCGCGGATCATCAAGGCTGGCGCCGGGTGTGATCGACCAGAAGCGCTCTTGGCGAGCCTCGGCCAGTTCGCCCTGACGCAGCAGTACCGGCAACGCCCAGCTCAGGGTGTCGCCAAGGCTGTGTTGGTAATACTGCGAGGTCCACAAGCACAGCTTGAACAGCGCCGGTGGCAGCGGCGGCGTGGCATCGAGCAGGGCCAGCGCCGGTTTGAGTTTCTCCACCGGCACTTCGCTGGTGTCGGTGACCTCGACCAGAATTCCGATCATCTCGCGTCGCCCGAACGGCACCCGCAGACGCATGCCCGGCTGCAATTGTTCGCGCAGCACGCCGGCCGGCGCTCGATAGTCGAACAGGCGGCGCAAGGGCGAAGGCAAGGCGAGGCGCAGAATGGCGTCGGGCACGCGGGGGGATCTCTATAAACGCAAAATATGGGTCGAGTGCAGATCAATTGTGGGAGCGAGCTTGCTCGCGAAGGCGGCGTGTCAGGCGCTAGAACATTGGCTGGCACAACGCATTCGCGAGCAAGCTCGCTCTCACAGTGGAGTGCGTTCAAGGCCGGGAGCCTAGCAGACGGTCGGTCTCGGTGACAGCTTGCGTGATTGAAAAGGTCTGGTAGAATCCGCGGCCTAATTACGTGCGGTATTCAACAATAGTGTTGGGTGGCGGCACGCTAGCCTGAGGAATACACCATGAAAGCCGATATCCACCCGAATTACCCAGAAATCGCTGTTACCTGCTCGTGCGGTAACAAGTTCGAAACTCGTTCGACCTACGGCAAAGCCCTGGCGATCGACGTTTGCAACGAATGCCACCCGTTCTACACCGGTAAGCAGAAGACTCTGGACACCGGCGGCCGCGTGCAGAAGTTCGCAGACCGTTTCGCTACTTTCGGCGTCGGCAAAAAAGCCTGAGGCTGATCATTTTGGAAAGTCGTTTCGGCTTCTCCAGACTGATGAAAAAGGCGTCCCTCGCGGGCGCCTTTTTTGTGTCTGCGATTTGGCTGTCGGGCGCTCAGGCCTTTTGCCCGGCGCCTGCGGGGCTGACCGGCTTCGCCGTGCAGCGCGTGGTCGATGGCGACACATTGCGCCTGGGCGATGGCCGCAGCGTACGCATGATCGGCCTCAATACGCCTGAACTAGGCAAGCAGGGCCGCAGCGACGAACCGTTTGCAGTGGCGGCGCGCAAACGCCTGCAAGCGCTGGTCGATGCCAGCGGCGGACGCGTCGGTTTGCTACCCGGCAAGCAAGCCAAAGACCATTACGGGCGCACGCTCGCACATGTTTACAGCGCCAGCGGCATCAATCTCGAAGCGCAAATGCTCGCCGATGGCCTCGGTTTCCAGGTCGCGGTTGCGCCGAATGTCGATCTTGTTGCCTGCCAGCAAGCCGCCGAACGCAGTGCGCGCAAAGCCGGGCTGGGCCTCTGGCGGCAGTCGCCTGTACTGAAAGCGGAGCAGATCCAGCGCTCCGGTTTCGCCGTGATCAGTGGGCGTGTGAGCAAAGTTCAGCGCAATCGCGGCGGAATCTGGATCGAGTTGCACGATGCGCTTGTATTGCGCGTTGCACCCAATCTGGTAGGACAATTCGACAATGCCCGTTTGCAGGCGCTGAAAGGCAAGCAGGTCGAAGCTCGCGGCTGGATCGTCGATCGTTCGCGGCGCGGTGGACTGCAATCCGGTCAGTCGCGTTGGTTGTTGCCGCTGACAGATCCTTCAATGTTACAAACGCTGCCCTGAATAAAAATTGTAGACATTTTTTCTGTCGATTGTGAACAGTCCAGCCCTTGTGCGCCGTGGCTCTTGGCCCAAAGTCGTAGGGCAGGGCGCTTGACAGGGGTGACCGCTCAGTCTTGTGGGGACTTTGCGAGGCGCGTATCCTCGCTGACCAGTCTGTCCAACAGTAAAAAGCGGAATGCCAAAATGTCTGATCTGAAAACTGCCGCTCTCGAATATCATGCCAATCCTCGTCCAGGGAAGCTGAGTGTCGAGCTCACCAAGGCCACTGCTACCGCTCGCGACTTGTCGCTGGCCTACAGCCCCGGCGTAGCTGAACCAGTGCGTGAGATCGCTCGCGATCCTGAACTGGCCTACAAATACACCGGCAAGGGCAACCTGGTTGCAGTCATTTCCGATGGCACCGCGATTCTCGGCCTGGGCAACCTCGGCCCATTGGCTTCCAAGCCAGTGATGGAAGGTAAAGGCGTACTGTTCAAGCGCTTCGCCGGCATCGACGTTTTCGACATCGAAGTCGACTCCGAGAGCCCGCAAGCCTTCATCGACACCGTAAAACGCATCTCCATCACCTTCGGTGGTATCAACCTGGAAGACATCAAGGCGCCAGAGTGCTTTGAGATCGAACGTGCTCTGATCGAGCAGTGCGACATTCCGGTATTCCACGATGACCAGCACGGCACCGCGATCGTGACCGCTGCGGGCATGATCAACGCCCTGGAAATCGCTGGCAAAACCCTGCCGGAAGCGAAAATCGTCTGCCTGGGCGCCGGTGCTGCCGCCATCTCCTGCATGAAATTGCTGGTGAGCATGGGCGCACGCATCGAAAACATCTTCATGGTTGACCGCACCGGCGTGATCCACTCCGGCCGTGACGACCTGAACCAGTACAAAGCCGTGTTCGCTCACGCCACCGACAAGCGCACCCTGGCTGACGCACTGGCAGGCGCTGACGTGTTTGTCGGTCTGTCCGGCCCGAACCTGCTCAGCGCTGAAGGCCTGCTGTCGATGGCACCGAACCCGATCGTGTTCGCCTGCTCGAACCCGGATCCGGAAATCTCCCCGGAACTGGCACACGCTACCCGTAGCGACGTGATCATGGCCACCGGCCGTTCGGACTACCCGAACCAGGTCAACAACGTACTGGGCTTCCCGTTCATCTTCCGTGGTGCCCTGGACGTTCGCGCCAAGCGCATCAACGAAGAAATGAAAGTGGCCGCGGCCAACGCCCTGCGTGAACTGGCCAAGCTGCCGGTTCCACAGGACGTGTGCGACGCCTACGGCGGTGCGCCGCTGGAGTTCGGTCGTGAGTACATCATTCCGAAGCCAATGGACAAGCGCCTGATCACCCTGATCTCCGACGCTGTGGCCAAAGCCGCAATCGAGACCGGTGTGGCGACCCTGCCGTATCCGAAGAACTACCCGCTGAAAAGCGTGGATGACGTGTTCAACGGCTAAGCCGTTGTAACGCTTCAAACAGAAGCCCCGGCTCGTGAGAGTCGGGGTTTTTTATTGCCTGAAGATCAAGAGCCCCTCACCCTAACCCTCTCCCTGAGGGAGAGGGGACTGACCGTGGAAGAGTCGCGAGATACACCGACCTGAAAGTGCGTTAGCGCCTACGGATTCAACACAGCACGTTCAGGTCGGCATCACTCACCAGCATCCCCCAATCAGTCCGCTCTCCCTCCGGGAGAGGGCTAGGGTGAGGGGCTCTTGATCTTCAGGCAATAAAAAGCCCCGCACTTCAACCGAAGGCGGGGCTTTCATTAGCAACAGATCAGAACAGATCGATCGGCGCCTGCTCATCCGCTGGCAACGGGCTGCCCGGTACGGCACCGTTCCCCAGCTCATTCACCGACGGCGGCGTGTCTTCAGACTTGAACAGCTCGAAGTACGCGCCTGGCGTGCTCGGTGTTGCTGCACGGCCACTGACCGGATCCACACGCAAGCTCAGCAAACCTTCCGGCTCAGGCTGCACATGCGGCGGCTTGTCCTTCAGCGCAGCCGACATGTAATTCATCCAGATCGGCAGCGCCACGGTGCCGCCGAACTCACGGCGACCGAGGCTTTCCGGCTGGTCGAAACCAGTCCATACCGTGGTCACGTAATCGGCGTTGTAACCGGAGAACCACGCGTCTTTCGATTCGTTGGTGGTACCGGTTTTACCGGCGATATCGCTGCGGCCCATAGCCAGTGCGCGACGGCCGGTGCCGAGCTTGATCACGTCCTGCAACATGCTGTTGAGGATGTACGTGGTGCGACCATCGACGATCCGCTCAGCCACTGCCGGCGTTTGTGGCACGGCTGCGTTGCCCGGTACTTCACCTGCAACCGGTGTGGCGTTGACCGTAAACGACTCGCTGTTCGGTGCTGCGATACCGTCCGTCGCCGAACCGCCCTGAGGCACGGTCGGCGGGTTGGCGAGGAACAGCGTGTCGCCGTTACGGCTTTCGATCTTGTCGATGATGTACGGGGTGATCTTGTAGCCGCCGTTGGCGAACGTACTCCAACCGGTCGCAATCTCCATTGGCGTCAGCGTTGCGGTGCCCAGCGCCAGCGACAGGTTTGGCGGCAGATCCTGCTTGTTGAAGCCGAAACGGGTGATGTAGTCGATGGTCTTGCCCACGCCCATCGCTTGCAGCAAGCGGATCGACACGAGGTTGCGCGACTTGTACAGCGCCTCACGCAAGCGGATCGGGCCGAGGAAGGTGTTGGTGTCGTTCTTTGGACGCCAGACCTTGTCCAGGTACTCATCGACGAACACGATCGGTGCGTCGTTGACCAGCGTGGCAGCGGTGTAGCCGCTGTCCAGCGCAGCGCTGTAGACGAACGGTTTGAAGCTCGAACCCGGCTGACGCTTGGCCTGCATGGCACGGTTGTAGTTGCTCTGCTCAAAGGCGAAACCGCCGACCAGCGAGCGAATCGCACCGTTCTGCGGATCCAGCGACACCAGCGCACCTTGCGCCTGCGGGATCTGGCTGAATTTCAGCGAATTGTCTTTCTGACGCTGCACGCGGACCAGATCACCGACCTGCGCAACATCCGACGGCTGACGCGGATTGGCGCCCATGCTGTTGGTGTTGAGGAACGGCCGCGCCCATTTCATGGTGTCCCAGGAAACGTGCTCTTCGCCAGTGCGGGTCAGCACTTGCAGGCCGTTCTTGTCGACCTGAGTGACGATGGCCGGCTCGAGGCTGCTGATCGTGCGCTGCTTGGTCAGTTCGCTGGCCCACGCTTCGCGGGTCTTGCCCGGCAGGCGCGACTCGGGGCCCCGGTAGCCGTGACGCTGGTCGTAGGTCATCAAACCTTCGTGCAGCGCGGTGTTGGCCATTTCCTGCAGGTTGCTCGGCACTGTGGTGGTGACGCGGAAACCTTCGGTGTAAGCGTCGCTGCCATAGCGGCCGACCATCTCGGCGCGGGCCATTTCAGCGATATACGGTGCGTTCACTTCCGGGGTCGGCACGTGATAGCTGGCGTTCAGCGGTTCGTTGATCGCGGCGGTGTAGTCCGCTTCGCTGATCTTGCCGAGCTTGTACATGCGCCCGAGGATCCAGTCGCGGCGTTCTTTGCTGCGTGCCGGATTGGCCAGCGGGTTGAAGCGCGACGGTGCTTTCGGCAGACCGGCAATCATCGCCATCTGCGCCAGGCTGACATCGCGGATCGACTTGCCGTAATACACCTGCGCGGCTGCTTCGATGCCATAGGCGCGGTTGCCCAGATAGATCTTGTTGACGTACAGCTCAAGGATTTCGTCCTTGGTCAGCTGCCGCTCGATCTGCAGGGCCAGAAGGATTTCAGTGGTTTTGCGCGAGAAGCTGCGTTCGCTGGTCAGGAAGAAGTTCTTCGCCACCTGCATGGTGATGGTGCTGCCGCCAGACTGGATGTGTCCGCTTTTGACCAGCTGGGTCGCCGCACGCATCAGGCTGCTCGGATCGACGCCATAGTGGTTGGCGAAATTGTCGTCTTCAGCACTTAGTAACGCATTGATGAAATTGGGGGGAATGTCGGCGAAACGGATCGGCGTACGGCGCATTTCGCCAAATTCTGCGATCAACTTGTTATCGCTGGAGTAGACCCGCAACGGAATCTGCAACTGAATGCTTCGCAGAGCCTCCACAGACGGCAAACCCGGACTAAGGTAAAGAAACGCGCCGCTGAGACCTAAAAGCAGTCCGCAGAAAACGGCGACGATGGACCAACCGAAAAATTTCAGCAGACGAATCAAGGCGTTTGGACATCCAGGGCAAAGAATGAATTTGGCGACGGGGCTCCGGCTACACACAGAACCATCCGCGCTTGCAGTAAAAAGCAGAAAAAAACGCTGGGCATTATAAGCACTTTTCTGTTGGGGGCGTCATTTGCGCTTCTGTCAAGACGGGGTGAAGGAACGCAATGCGTATTACAGAGTCCGTAACTCACGGAAAGTCATAGGGAATTGGTAGTGCTGGGACTCTTCAATAAAAAGGCCAAAACGTTACTGGGGATCGACATCAGCTCCACGTCAGTGAAGCTGCTGGAACTGAGCCGTCAGGGTGATCGCTACCGGGTCGAGGCGTACGCGGTGGAGCCATTGCCCGTCAACGCCGTGGTCGAAAAGAACATCGCCGAGCTTGAAGGCGTCGGTCAGGCGCTGAGCCGCGTGCTGGTCAAGGCGCGTACCGGGCTCAAGGGCGTGGCCGTGGCGGTGGCCGGTTCCGCCGTGATTACCAAAGTCATCGAAATGGACGCCGGGCTGTCCGATGATGAACTGGAAAACCAGCTCAAGCTTGAAGCCGACCAGTACATTCCCTATCCGCTGGACGAAGTTGCCATCGATTTTGAAGTCCAGGGCGTGTCGCCGCGCAACCCCGAGCGGGTCAACGTGTTGCTGGCCGCCTGTCGCAAGGAAAACGTCGAAGTCCGTGAAGCGGCGCTGGCACTGGCGGGGCTGACCGCGCGTGTTGTCGACGTCGAAGCCTATGCGCTGGAGCGCTCGTTCGGTTTGCTCGCAACGCAACTGGCAGCCTCTCAGGAGCGTCTGACCGTGGCGGTGGTCGACATCGGCGCGACCATGACCACCCTCAGCGTCCTGCACAACGGCAAGATCATCTACACCCGCGAGCAATTGTTCGGCGGTCGGCAATTGACCGAAGAAATCCAGCGTCGTTATGGCCTGACCCTCGAGCAGGCAGGGCTGGCGAAAAAGCAGGGCGGTCTGCCCGACGATTACATCAGCGAGGTCCTGCAGCCGTTTCGTGAAGCGCTGGTGCAGCAGGTTTCACGCTCGTTGCAGTTCTTCTTCGCCTCCGGGCAATACAACGCGGTCGACCACATTCTGCTCGCCGGTGGTACGGCGTCAGTCCCTGGGCTGGACCGGCTGATCGAGCAACGTTTGAACACGCCGACCCAAGTGGCCAACCCGTTTTCCAATATGGCCTTGAGCAGCAAGGTCAACGCCGGGGCGCTGGCCAGTGACGCGCCGGCCCTGATGATCGCCTGCGGGCTCGCGCTCAGGAGTTTCGACTGATGGCGCGGATCAACCTCCTACCGTGGCGCGAAGAGCGTCGCGAAGAACGGCGCAAACGCTTTTTGCTGGCCTTGATCGGTGTGGTGGTCGGCTCGGTTGGCGCAGTGTTCATCGCCGATCAGGTCATCAGTGCGGCCATCGAGCGGCAAGCGGCGCGCAACGACTACATCGGCAAGCAGATCGCCGTGGTCGATGAGCGGATCAAACAGATCAGCGATCTCAAGGCGCGCCGTCAGCAACTGGTCGAGCGCATGCGCATCATCCAGGACTTGCAGGGCAACCGGCAGATCAGTGGGCGAATCTTCGATCAACTGGCGCGCACGCTGCCGGACGGGGTGTATTTCACCGACGTGAAGATGCTCGGCAAAACCCTGTCGATCAGTGGCGCTGCCGAATCGAACAATCGGGTCTCGGACCTGATGCGCAATCTGGAGGCCTCCGACTGGTTCGACGCGCCGAGCCTCAACGAGGTGAAAGCGACGACCGCAGGCCAGTTGGATCAAGCCAATACCTTTGAGCTGACAGTACGGCAGACCCAGCCCCGCACCGTGGAGGACGACCAATGAAACCGTCCGAATGGCTGGAAAGTCTGCGCGACATCGATTTCAACGACCTCGATACCAGCAATATCGGTTCCTGGCCGGCGGCCGTGAAAACCATCGCCGGAGCGCTGTTGATGGTGCTGGTGTTGGCGCTTGGCTATAACTTTTTCATCAGTGACATGGAAAATCAGCTCGACCTCAAGCGTGAGGAAGAGACCACCCTCAAAGAGCAGTTCGCCAGCAAGGCGCGTCTGTCCGCCAATCTCGAGCTGTACACCCAGCAAATGAAGGAAATGGAAAATACCTTCGGCGTATTGTTGCGCCAATTGCCCAGTGACACCGAAGTGCCAGGGCTGCTCGAAGACATCACGCGTACCGGTCTGGGCAGTGGTCTGGAGTTCGAAGAGATCAAACTGCTGCCGGAGGTCACCCAACAGTTCTACATAGAACTGCCGATTCAGATCACCGTCACCGGTGCTTACCACGACCTCGCGACCTTCGTCAGTGGCGTGGCCGGGCTGCCGCGTATCGTCACCTTGCATGATTTCGAACTTGCCCCCGCCGATAAAGAAGGTGGGCCGAAGCTGCGTATGAGCATCCTCGCCAAGACCTACCGCTACAACGACAAGGGGCTGCAGAAATGAGCCCGATTCGTTGTATCGCGTTGTCGATGACGCTGCTCGCGTTGAACGGTTGTGGTGGCAGCGATGACTTCAGTGATCTCGATGCCTACTTGAATGAAGTGCGCCTGCGCCCGGCAGGCAAGATTGAACCAACCCCGACATTTCGGTCTTACCCGACATTCACTTACAGCGCCGCCAACCTGCGCAGTCCTTTCTCGCGCCAGGTGCGGGCCGATCTGGCCGGGCAGAAGCATGGCTCGCGCAACGTCAAACCCGACCCCAACCGGGTCAAGCAATACCTCGAAGGTTTCAATATCGAGCAGTTCGAGATGGTCGGCACGATCTCCAATGTTTCCGGCTCCTTTGCGCTGTTGCGCGGAGCGGGCGCGGTGCATCGGCTGAAAGTCGGCGATTACCTGGGGCGCAATGACGGTCGCATCGTCGCCATCAGCGCCACCCAGGTCGATGTCGTCGAAATCGTGCCCGATGGCGAAGGCGCCTGGCTGGAGCGTCCGCGCACCATTCCTTTGAAAGAGCACTCATAGTGGAAGTCGAACAATGAACAGGATTTTCTCCACCCTCGGTTTTTCGCTATGGATAGCGCTGATGTCGCCGATGGTACTCGCGGCCAATCTGAAGACGCTCGATGTGGCGGCGCTGCCGGGTGATCGCGTCGAGTTGAAGTTGTCGTTCGACGGCCCGCCGCCGCAACCCAAGGGCTACACCACCGAATCGCCAGCGCGAATTGCCCTGGATTTGCCCGGTGTCGCCAGTCAGTTGGCCAGCAAGAACCTTGATCTGGGCAGCGGCAATGCACGCACCGCCACGGTAGTCGAAGCCAAGGACCGCACGCGGCTGATCGTCAGTCTCACGCAGCTGGCGCCTTACACCACGCGGGTCGCGGGTAATAATCTGTTCGTGGTGGTGGGGCAGGGTGCGCCAGCGGCGGCGCCGCGACCAGCCGCCGTAGCACCGCGCCCGGCCACTGCAGTAGCCGCGCCGGCCAAAGCGTTCGTGCCGAAAAATCGCGCCATTCGCGGCGTGGACTTTCAGCGCGGTACAGCCGGCGAAGGCAATGTTGTCATCGACCTGTCCGATCCGACCATTGCTCCGGATATCCAGGAGCATGACGGCAAGATCATCCTCAGCTTCGCCCGCACGCAATTGCCGGACAAGTTGCGGGTGCGCCTCGACGTCAAGGACTTCGCCACCCCTGTGCAGTTCGTCAATGCCGGTGTGAGCGGTGATCGCACGGTTATTTCTGTCGAACCCAGCGGCACCTACGAGTACTCCACCTTCCAGACCGACAACAAACTGACCGTCAGCATCCGCCCAATGACGGTCGATGACCTGCAGAAACGTAATGCCGACCGTCAGGCGTACGTCGGCGAAAAGCTTTCGCTGAATTTCCAGGACATTGATGTGCGCTCGGTGCTGCAATTGATCGCCGACTTCACCAATCTCAATCTGGTGGCCAGTGACACAGTGCAGGGCGGCATCACCTTGCGCCTGCAAAATGTGCCGTGGGATCAGGCGCTGGATCTGGTGCTGAAAACCAAAGGTCTGGATAAACGCAAGATCGGTAACGTGCTGCTGGTCGCTCCCGCCGATGAAATCGCTGCCCGCGAGCGTCAGGAGCTGGAGTCGCAGAAGCAGATCGCCGAACTGGCGCCGTTGCGTCGTGAGTTGCTGCAAGTGAATTACGCCAAAGCCGCGGACATCGCCAAGCTGTTCCAGTCGGTGACCAGTGCCGAGGCGAAAATCGACGAACGCGGTTCGATCACCGTCGACGAGCGAACCAATAACATCATTGCCTACCAGACTCAGGATCGTCTCGATGAACTGCGACGGATCGTGGCGCAGCTGGATATTCCTGTGCGGCAGGTAATGATCGAGGCGCGAATTGTCGAGGCCAACGTCGATTACGACAAAAGCCTGGGCGTACGCTGGGGCGGGTCAATCCAGAACAAGGGTAACTGGAATACTTCGGGCGTGAGCAACGGTACATCGACCACCATCGGTACGCCTGGCAGCACCAGCACCAACTCTCCGTTTGTCGATATGGGGACCGTGGGTAACACCTCGGGGATCGGCATTGCCTTCATCACTGACAATGTCTTGCTCGATCTTGAATTGACGGCGATGGAGAAAACCGGCAACGGTGAAATCGTCTCGCAGCCCAAAGTGGTCACCTCCGACAAGGAAACCGCAAAAATCCTCAAAGGCACCGAGATTCCCTATCAGGAAGCCAGCTCCAGCGGCGCAACATCGGTATCGTTCAAGGAGGCCTCGCTGTCCCTGGAGGTCACCCCGCAGATCACGCCTGACAACCGCATCATCATGGAGGTCAAGGTCACCAAGGACGAGCCGGATTATCTGAACAAAGTGCAGGATGTGCCGCCGATCAAGAAAAACGAGGTCAACGCCAAGGTGCTGGTCAACGACGGCGAAACCATCGTGATTGGCGGTGTTTTCTCAAATACTCAAAGCAAGGTCGTAGATAAGGTGCCATTTCTTGGCGATGTGCCGTATCTTGGCCGCCTTTTCCGGCGTGATGTGGTTTCGGAGAAAAAATCCGAGCTGCTGGTATTTCTCACTCCGCGTATCATGAATAACCAGGCGATTGCTGTGAGTCGTTGATTCTGTGCGAAATTTGATTCTTGTAGGACCGATGGGCGCTGGAAAAAGCACCATCGGCCGGTTGCTGGCCAAAGAGCTGCGCCTGCCGTTCAAAGATTCCGACAAGGAAATTGAACTGCGCACGGGCGCCAATATCCCGTGGATCTTCGACAAGGAAGGCGAACCCGGCTTTCGTGACCGTGAGCAGGCGATGATCGCCGAGCTGTGCGCGTTCGATGGCGTGGTGTTGGCGACCGGCGGTGGCGCAGTCATGCGCGATGCCAATCGCAAGGCCTTGTTCGAGGGCGGGCGCGTGGTGTATCTGCACGCCTCCGTCGAACAGCAAGTCGGCCGCACGGCGCGTGATCGCAATCGGCCGCTGCTGCGCACCGCCAATCCGGAGAAAACCCTGCGCGACCTGCTGGCGATTCGCGATCCGCTCTATCGGGAAATCGCCGATCTGGTGGTGGAAACCGACGAGCGGCCACCACGTATGGTGGTGCTCGACATTCTCGATCGTCTGGCGCAACTTCCTCCCCGTTAAAGCATCGCTCGAAATGCGCTATCCTCGGCGTCCTGTCACAGCCCGCCGAGGTTGTGGCGGATGGCGTGCGAGCGGCGTCATACCCGTTACAGGCCGCGGACAACCAATAATTCAGGGCAGGACGCCTGCTTCCATCTTCACTGTGGGGACACATGCAGACACTCAAGGTCGATCTAGGCGAGCGCAGCTACCCGATTCATATTGGCGAAGGTTTGTTGGATCAGCCGGAGCTGCTGGCTCCGCATATTCACGGGCGGCAGGTGGCAATCATCTCCAACGAGACCGTTGCGCCGCTCTATCTTGAACGTCTGACCCGTAGCCTGGCGCAGTTCTCGGTGATCTCCGTGGTGCTGCCGGACGGCGAAGCCTTCAAGAGCTGGGAAACCCTGCAACTGATCTTCGACGGTCTGTTGACTGCCCGTCATGACCGCCGCACCACTGTGATCGCCCTTGGCGGCGGTGTGATCGGCGACATGGCCGGTTTCGCCGCTGCCTGCTACCAGCGTGGCGTCGACTTCATCCAGATCCCGACGACATTACTGTCCCAGGTCGATTCGTCGGTGGGCGGCAAGACCGGGATCAATCATCCGCTGGGCAAGAACATGGTTGGCGCGTTTTACCAGCCGAACGTGGTGCTGATCGATACGGCGTCCCTGAAAACCCTGCCAGAGCGTGAGCTGTCCGCCGGTCTGGCCGAAGTCATCAAGTACGGTCTGATCTGCGACGAGCCGTTCCTGACCTGGCTTGAGGAAAACGTCGACGCCCTGCGCGCGCTGGACCAGAAGGCCCTGACTTACGCCATCGAACGCTCTTGCGCAGCCAAGGCTGCGGTGGTCGGTGCCGATGAGAAGGAAACCGGCGTACGCGCCACACTCAACCTCGGCCACACCTTCGGCCACGCCATCGAGACCCACATGGGCTATGGTGTCTGGCTGCATGGTGAGGCGGTGGCGGCTGGCACTGTGATGGCGCTGGAAATGTCTGCGCGTCTGGGCTGGATCAGTGACGCGGAACGCGATCGCGGTATCCGTCTGTTCCAGCGTGCCGGCCTGCCGGTGATCCCGCCGACGGAAATGACCGAAGACGATTTCCTGGAACACATGGCAATTGATAAAAAAGTGATCGACGGTCGTCTGCGCCTGGTGCTGCTGCGCCGGATGGGCGAAGCGGTAGTGACCGCCGATTATCCGAAAGAGGTTCTACAGGCCACGCTGGGAGCGGATTACCGCGCCCTGGCTCAGCTTAAAGGTTAATAAGATTCCGATGACTAGTTTGCATGCCGACGAGGCGTTCCTCGGCCATTTCCAGTTAAGTCACGACCCGTTCGCGCCGCGCGTGCCGGGCTTCAAGTTCTTCCCGGCCCAGCGCAAACCGGTGCTGGGTCAACTGCATCATCTGGCGCGTTATAGCCAGTTGCTGCTGGTGGTCACCGGCCCGCAAGGCAGTGGCAAGACTTTGCTGCGTCAGGCGCTGGTCGCCAGCACCAACAAGCAGTCGGTGCAGAGTGTGGTGGTTTCCGCCCGCGGTGCCGGTGATGCCGCTGGCGTGCTGCGTCAGGTCGCGCAGGCGCTGAATGTCGCTCAGGCCGAAGTGGGCGCGATTCTCGATCAAGTGGTGCAGCTTGCGCTGACGGGCCAGGAAGTCTATCTGCTGGTGGACGACGCCGAGCAACTCGACGAGTCCGCGCTCGAAGCGCTGATGGCGCTGGGTGCTGGCGCACCGGAAGGCCGCCCGCATGTTTTCCTGTTCGGCGAATCGTCGCTGATCGCGCAGCTCGAGGCTTTGCACCTCGAGGAAGAGCGCTTTCACGTTATCGAATTGCAGCCATACACCGAAGAAGAGACCCGCGAATATCTCGACCAACGGCTTGAAGGTGCAGGGCGGGGTGTCGAACTTTTCACCGCGGATCAGATCTCTGATATTCACGAAAGCGCCGAGGGTTGGCCGGGCAACATCAACCAGGTCGCTCGCGATGCTCTGATCGAAGTCATGATTGCCAGCCGCTCTGCGGTCAAGCGTCCAAGTATGGGGTTCAACATGCCGAAGAAACACGTATTGGCGATTTCCGCCGTCGTTGTGGTCGCGGTCGCCGCCGCCTGGCTGATGCCGGGTCGCAACAAGGCGCCAACCACCGGCGCACCGGCCAATGAACAGGCGCAGTTGCCGTTGGGCCAGGGCGCAGCCAATGGCGGCGCGCCGAACGTCGAGTTCGCCGGTAATACGCAGCCGATGCCGTTGCCGCTGGTCGGCAACTCGCAACCGGTGATGCGCGGTCCATTGGCCGAAGCGGCCGGTGGCATTACTGAAGGCGACGATGGCGTGCCGCTGGAAGGTTCCAGCGCTACGCCGCCAACCGTGACCACTTCCGCGCCGCCGGCGGGCGTTCCGGCCGGCCCTGCGCCGACACCGGTTCCGTTGCCTGCGGCCAAGCCGACCCCGGCTCCGACGCAAGTTGCCACGGCCAAGCCTGCTCCGGCAGCGCCAGCGGCCAAACCGGCTCCTGCGCCTACCAAGCCAGTGGCTGCCGCCAAACCGGCCGAGAAGCCGGTGACCGTCGCCAAGGCTGCCGGTGGCAGCTGGTACGCGGGTCAGCCAACCGGCAACTACGTGGTGCAGATCCTCGGTACCAGCTCGGAAACTGCCGCGCAAAGCTTCGTCAAGGAGCAGGGTGGCGAGTACCGTTATTTCAAGAAAGTCCTCAACGGCAAACCGCTGTACGTGATCACTTACGGCAACTTTGCCAATCGTGATGCGGCCGTTTCTGCCATCAAGGCCTTGCCAGCGAAGGTTCAGGCTGGTAAACCTTGGCCTCGCACTGTCGCCAGCGTCCAACAGGAACTGGCAACAACTCGCTGAAGATTCGGCGGCCTTACCCAGGCCGCCTCTCCAAGCACCTCAAAATTTCTACAAGTGCGCGCCGTCTCTACAGACCGCGTGCCTTGTGGTGTCTGCGTCACAGTAGTCTTTGAGTCGTTGCGGTCAAAATTAAAAAAGTTTTGACTAGCACAGCAGATCGCTTTAAACCTTTCACAAATGCGACATGAATTTGCGACATTTCGTCGTCAAATTTGTGAGCCTCTGTGTCGCTGTGTACAATGACCACCCTTTTGCCCCTGCTAAGCTGGCGTACGTTCGGCGCGGGATGCAAGTGGTTGAATTGAAAAGAAATTTGCCTCGGAAAGAGGCAGCCTGGTGAGAAAGTGTCTATGAAAGCAGGTCTGTACCAACCAGATGAATTCAAGGATAACTGCGGTTTCGGCCTGATAGCCCATATGCAGGGCGAGCCCAGTCATACCCTTTTGCAAACGGCCATCGAGGCCCTGACCTGCATGACCCACCGCGGTGGGATTAATGCCGACGGCAAGACCGGTGACGGTTGCGGTCTGCTGATTCAAAAGCCTGATGCGTTCCTGCGCGCGATTGCCCAGGAAACCTTCAGCGTCGAGTTGCCCAAGCAATATGCGGTGGGCATGGTTTTCTTCAACCAGGATCCGGTCAAGGCCGAAGCCGCTCGCGAGAACATGAACCGCGAGATCCTCGCTGAAGGCCTGCAACTGATCGGCTGGCGCAAAGTGCCCATCGACACCAGCGTCCTCGGCCGTCTGGCCCTTGAGCGCCTGCCGCAGATCGAGCAGGTGTACATCGGCGGCGAAGGCCTGAGCGATCAGGACATGGCCGTGAAGCTGTTCAGTGCGCGCCGTCGTTCGTCGGTGGCCAACGCGGTCGACTCCGACCACTACATCTGCAGCTTTTCGCACAAGACCATCATCTATAAAGGCCTGATGATGCCGGCCGATCTGGCCGCGTTCTATCCGGACCTGAGCGACGAGCGCCTGCAAACCGCGATCTGCGTGTTCCACCAGCGCTTCTCCACCAACACCCTGCCGAAATGGCCGCTGGCTCAGCCATTCCGCTTCCTCGCCCACAACGGCGAGATCAACACCATCACCGGTAACCGCAACTGGGCGCAGGCTCGCCGGACCAAGTTCACCAATGATCTGATGGATCTGGAAGAACTCGGCCCGCTGGTTAACCGTGTCGGTTCCGACTCCTCGAGCATGGACAACATGCTGGAGCTGATGGTCACCGGTGGCATCGACCTGTTCCGTGGCGTGCGGATGATCATTCCGCCGGCGTGGCAGAACGTTGAAACCATGGACCCGGATCTGCGTGCGTTCTACGAGTACAACTCGATGCACATGGAACCGTGGGACGGCCCGGCTGGCGTGGTGATGACCGACGGTCGTTACGCGGTGTGCCTGCTCGACCGTAACGGTCTGCGCCCGGCGCGCTGGGTCACCACTACCAACGGTTTCATCACTCTCGCCTCGGAAATCGGCGTGTGGGACTACAAGCCGGAAGACGTGATTGCCAAAGGCCGTGTCGGCCCTGGCCAGATCTTCGCGGTGGACACCGAAACCGGGCAGATCCTCGACACCGATGCGATCGACAACCGGCTGAAGTCCCGTCATCCGTACAAGCAATGGCTGCGCAAGAATGCCCTGCGCATTCAGGCGACCATGGAAGACAACGACCACGGTTCGGCGTTTTACGACGTCGATCAGCTCAAGCAATACATGAAGATGTATCAGGTCACGTTCGAAGAGCGCGATCAGGTTCTGCGTCCGCTTGGCGAGCAAGGCTACGAAGCCGTGGGCTCGATGGGCGACGACACGCCGATGGCCGTGCTGTCGCAGCGTGTGCGCACGCCGTACGACTATTTCCGCCAGCAGTTCGCGCAGGTCACCAACCCGCCGATCGACCCGCTGCGTGAAGCGATCGTGATGTCGCTGGAAATCTGCCTCGGTGCCGAGCGCAACATTTTCCAGGAGTCGCCGGAACACGCCTCGCGCGTGATCCTCAGCTCGCCGGTCATTTCCCCGGCCAAGTGGCGTTCGCTGATGAACCTCGACCGTCCGGGTTTCGAACGGGCGATCATCGACCTCAACTACGACGAAAGCGTCGGCCTCGAAGCGGCGATCCGCAATGTGGCCGATCAGGCTGAAGAAGCCGTGCGCGCCGGTCGTACCCAGATCGTCCTGAGCGACCGCCATATCGCCCCGGGCAAGCTGCCGATCCACGCCTCGCTGGCGACCGGTGCGGTGCACCACCGTCTGACCGAAAAAGGCCTGCGCTGCGATTCCAACATCCTCGTTGAAACCGCAACCGCCCGAGACCCGCATCACTTCGCGGTGCTGATTGGTTTCGGCGCCTCGGCGGTCTATCCGTTCCTGGCCTACGAAGTGCTGGGCGACCTGATCCGTACCGGTGAAGTGCTGGGCGACCTCTATGAGGTGTTCAAGAACTACCGCAAAGGCATCACCAAAGGTCTGCTGAAGATCCTGTCGAAGATGGGTATCTCGACCATCGCTTCGTACCGTGGTGCGCAGCTGTTCGAGGCCATCGGCCTGTCCGAAGAAGTCTGCGACCTGAGCTTCCGTGGCGTGCCGAGCCGCATCAAGGGCGCGCGTTTCGTCGACATCGAAGCCGAGCAGAAAGCACTGGCCAGCGAAGCCTGGAGTCCGCGCAAGCCGATCCAGCAGGGCGGTCTGCTGAAGTTCGTCCACGGTGGCGAATATCACGCCTACAACCCGGACGTGGTCAACACCCTGCAAGCCGCTGTGCAGCAGGGCGACTATGCCAAGTTCAAGGAATACACCTCGCTGGTGGACAACCGTCCGGTGTCGATGATTCGCGACCTGTTCAAGGTCAAAACACTCGATACGCCGCTGGACATCAGTGAAATCGAGCCGCTGGAATCGGTGCTCAAGCGCTTCGACTCTGCCGGTATCTCGCTGGGCGCCTTGTCGCCGGAAGCTCACGAAGCCCTGGCCGAAGCCATGAACCGCCTCGGTGCGCGTTCCAACTCCGGCGAAGGTGGTGAAGATCCGGCGCGTTACGGCACCATCAAGAGTTCGAAAATCAAGCAGGTCGCGACTGGCCGTTTCGGGGTAACCCCGGAATACCTGGTCAACGCTGAAGTGCTGCAGATCAAGGTCGCGCAAGGCGCCAAGCCGGGTGAGGGCGGGCAACTGCCGGGCGGTAAAGTGAACGGGCTGATCGCCAAGCTGCGTTACGCAGTGCCGGGCGTGACCCTTATTTCGCCACCGCCGCACCACGACATCTATTCGATCGAAGACTTGTCGCAGCTGATTTTCGACCTGAAACAAGTCAACCCGAAGGCACTGGTTTCGGTGAAACTCGTCGCCGAAGCGGGCGTCGGCACCATCGCCGCCGGTGTGGCCAAGGCCTATGCGGACTTGATCACCATCTCCGGCTACGACGGTGGCACCGGTGCTTCGCCGCTGACTTCGATCAAATACGCTGGCGCACCGTGGGAACTCGGCCTCGCTGAAACGCACCAGACCCTGCGTGGCAACGACCTGCGCGGCAAAGTCCGGGTGCAGACCGACGGCGGCCTGAAAACCGGCCTCGACGTGATCAAGGCGGCGATCCTCGGCGCCGAAAGCTTCGGCTTCGGCACCGCGCCAATGATTGCGCTGGGCTGCAAATACCTGCGTATCTGCCACCTGAACAACTGCGCCACCGGCGTCGCGACGCAGAACGAGAAGCTGCGCAAGGATCACTACATCGGTACCGTCGACATGGTGGTGAATTTCTTCACCTACGTCGCCGAAGAAACCCGTGAGTGGCTGGCCAAGCTCGGCGTGCGCTCCCTCGAAGAGCTGATCGGTCGTACCGATCTGCTGGAAATCCTCGAAGGCCAGACCGCCAAGCAAAACCACCTGGACCTGACGCCGCTGTTGGGCAGCGATCACATCCCGGCAGACAAGCCACAGTTCTGCGGCGTTGAGCGCAACCCGCCGTTCGACCAAGGCCTGCTGGCCGAGAAAATGGTCGAGATGGCTTCGTCGGCGATCAACGACATGAGCGGCGCCGAGTTCGACCTGGACATCTGCAACTGCGACCGTTCGATCGGCGCGCGGATCTCCGGCGAAATCGCCCGCAAGCACGGCAACCAGGGCATGGCGAAAGCGCCCATCACCTTCCGCTTCAAAGGCACTGCCGGTCAGAGCTTCGGTGTGTGGAACGCCGGCGGTCTGAACATGTACCTCGAAGGCGACGCCAACGACTACGTCGGCAAAGGCATGACCGGTGGCAAACTGACCATCGTGCCGCCGAAGGGCAGCGTTTATAAGACTCAGGACAGCGCCATCATCGGCAACACCTGCCTCTACGGCGCGACCGGCGGCAAGTTGTTCGCCGCCGGCACCGCAGGCGAGCGTTTCGCCGTGCGTAACTCCGGTGCCCACACGGTTGTGGAAGGTACTGGCGATCACTGCTGTGAGTACATGACCGGTGGTTTTGTCTGCGTTCTGGGCAAGACCGGTTACAACTTCGGCTCTGGCATGACCGGTGGTTTCGCCTACGTGCTCGATCAGGACAACACCTTCGTTGACCGGGTCAACCACGAACTGGTGGAAATCCAGCGGATCAGCGGCGAGGCGATGGAAGCCTATCGCAGCCACCTGCAAAACGTGCTGAACGAGTACGTCGCGGAAACCGACAGCGAGTGGGGTCGTGAACTCGCCGAGAACCTCGATGACTACCTGCGCCGTTTCTGGCTGGTCAAGCCTAAGGCTGCCAACCTGAAGTCGTTGCTTTCCAGCACTCGTGCCAACCCGCAGTGATATGCGCCTGAAGAGTTTGATGAGGTTTTAACAATGGCTGAACGTCTGAATAACGACTTCCAGTTCATCGATGTCGGGCGCAAAGATCCGAAGAAGAAACTGTTGCGTCAACGCAAGAAAGAGTTCGTGGAAATCTACGAACCGTTCAAACCCCAGCAGTCGGCCGATCAGGCCCACCGCTGCCTGGGTTGCGGCAACCCGTATTGCGAATGGAAGTGCCCGGTGCACAACTTCATTCCGAACTGGCTGAAACTGGTGGCCGAGGGCAACATCCTTCAGGCCGCCGAACTGTCGCACCAGACCAACACCCTGCCGGAAGTCTGCGGCCGGGTCTGTCCGCAGGATCGTCTGTGCGAGGGTGCCTGCACCCTTAACGACGGTTTCGGCGCGGTGACCATCGGTTCGGTCGAGAAGTACATCACCGACACCGCGTTCGCCATGGGCTGGCGCCCGGACATGTCCAAGGTCAAACCGACCGGCAAACGTGTCGCCATCATCGGTGCGGGCCCGGCAGGTCTGGGCTGTGCCGACGTGCTGGTACGTGGCGGCGTGACCCCTGTGGTGTTCGACAAGAACCCGGAAATCGGCGGTCTGCTGACCTTCGGCATCCCCGAGTTCAAGCTGGAAAAGACCGTGCTGAGCAATCGTCGCGAAGTCTTCACCGGCATGGGCATCGAGTTCCGTCTGAATACCGAAGTCGGCAAAGACGTGACCATGGAACAACTGCTCGCCGAATACGATGCGGTGTTCATGGGCATGGGCACCTACACCTACATGAAGGGCGGCTTTGCCGGTGAGGATCTGCCGGGCGTTTATGACGCACTGGACTTCCTCATTGCCAACGTCAATCGCAACCTGGGCTTTGAAAAGTCGCCGGAAGATTTCGTCGACATGAAAGGCAAAAAGGTCGTGGTTCTCGGCGGCGGCGACACGGCGATGGACTGCAACCGCACGTCGATCCGTCAGGGCGCCAAATCGGTGACCTGTGCTTATCGTCGTGACGAAGCGAACATGCCCGGCTCGCGCAAAGAGGTGAAGAACGCCAAGGAAGAAGGCGTGAAATTCCTCTATAACCGCCAGCCGATCGCCATCGTCGGTGAAGACAAGGTCGAAGGCGTCAAAGTGGTCGAGACCCGTCTCGGCGAACCGGACGCCCGTGGCCGTCGCAGCCCTGAGCCGATCCCCGGTTCCGAAGAGATCATCCCGGCTGACGCCGTGGTTATCGCTTTCGGCTTCCGCCCGAGCCCGGCGCCGTGGTTCGAACAGTTCGAAATCCAGACCGACAGCCAGGGCCGCGTCGTTGCGCCTGAGCAAGGTCAGTACAAGCACCAGACCAGCAACCCGAAAATCTTCGCCGGTGGCGACATGGTGCGCGGTTCCGACCTGGTGGTGACGGCGATCTTCGAAGGCCGTAACGCCGCCGAAGGGATCCTCGATTACCTGGGTGTCTGATTACATTTCAAGATGAAATGCGATCAAAAATGTGGGAGCGAGCTTGCTCGCGAAAGCGGTCTGTCAGCCAACTGCAATGTTGGATGTGCCGGCCCTTTCGCGAGCAAGCTCGCTCCCACAGTTGTTTTGTGGTGCTGCAAATTCTGTATTCCAACGCAATAAATTGACCCGATAGACAAAAGGCTGACCTGCATCCGTGCCTTTTGCCTCGCGCTCTGAGAAAATGCCCGCACTTTTTTTCCGGATGCCGACATGACTGCCCTGAAGAACGACCGTTTCCTCCGCGCCCTGCTCAAGCAACCCGTTGACGTCACCCCGGTGTGGATGATGCGCCAGGCCGGCCGCTACCTGCCGGAATACCGCGCCAGCCGCGCCCAGGCCGGTGATTTCATGAGCCTGTGCATGAATCCGGAATTCGCCTGCGAAGTCACGATGCAACCGCTCGACCGCTATCCACAACTGGACGCGGCGATCCTGTTTTCCGACATCCTCACCATCCCCGATGCCATGGGCCAAGGCCTGTACTTCGAGACCGGTGAAGGTCCGCGCTTCAAGAAAGTCGTCAGCACCCTCGCTGACATCGAGGCCCTGCCGATCCCTGATCCGCACAAAGACCTCGGCTACGTGATGGACGCGGTCAGCACCATCCGTCGCGAGCTGAACGGTCGTGTGCCGCTGATCGGCTTCTCCGGCAGCCCGTGGACTCTGGCGACCTATATGGTTGAAGGCGGCTCGTCGAAAGACTTCCGCAAGACCAAAGCCATGCTCTACGACAACCCGCAAGCCATGCACCTGCTGCTGGATAAACTGGCGCAGTCGGTGACCTCGTACCTCAACGGCCAGATCATGGCTGGCGCGCAAGCGGTGCAGATTTTTGATACTTGGGGCGGCAACCTGTCGGCGGCGGCGTATCAGGAGTTCTCGCTGGCCTACATGAAGAAAATCGTCAGCGGCCTGATCCGCGAGCACGACGGGCGCAAAGTGCCGGTGATCCTTTTCACCAAAAACGGCGGCTTGTGGCTGGAAAGCATCGCCGAGGCTGGCGCCGACGCACTGGGCCTGGACTGGACCTGCGACATCGGCAACGCCCGCGCCCGCGTCGGCGACAAGGTTGCCCTGCAAGGCAACATGGACCCGACCGTGCTGTACGCCAAACCGGAAGCGATCCGCACCGAAGTCGGGCGTATTCTGGCCAGCTACGGCAAGGGCAGTGGGCATGTGTTCAACCTTGGCCATGGCATCACGCCAGAGGTTGATCCGGAACATGCGGGTGCGTTCTTGCGTGCGGTGCATGAATTGTCGGCGCAGTATCACGAGTGATCGCCACACAATAAAAAACGCCCGGCTATGCCGGGCGTTTTTGTTTGCACCATCCAATGTCAGACACAGACCACTGTGGGAGCGAGCTTGCTCGCGAAAGCATTGGGTCAGTTGATGCAAATGTTGCTGATCCACCGCTTTCGCGAGCAAGCTCGCTCCCACATTGGGTCTTGTGTCAGGCTTTTACACCGCCCAGAGGCGGCAACTTCGCCAGCTTCAACGCCACCAGCAACGCGATCAGCAACAACGCTCCGATAAACAAGCCAATCCCGTTCCACCCGCCCAGATGCCAGAACACCCCGCCCGCCGTCCCGGCAATGCTCGACCCGGCGTAATAACTGAACAGATACAACGACGACGCCTGCCCCTTGGCCTTGGTCGCGCGACGACCGATCCAGCTACTCGCCACCGAGTGCGCGCCGAAGAAGCCAAAGGTGAAGATCAACATGCCGACAATCACCAGCAACAGCGGCGTAAACATCGTCAAAGCAAGGCCGGCAAACATCAGTGCAATGGTCGCCCACAACACTTTGCGCCGTCCCAGCTTGTCCGCCAGCGAACCGATCTTCGCCGAGCTGTAAATCCCCGACAGATACACCACCGACAGCAAGCCCACGAATACCTGATCGAGGTTGTACGGCGCGGCCAGCAAGCGATAGCCGATGTAGTTGAACAGGGTGACGAACGCGCCCATCAACAGGAACGCTTCAAGAAACAGCAACGGCAGCCCGGCATCGCGAAAGTGCATGGTGAAACCGTCGAGCAGGCTGCGCGGGTGCAGCGAGCGTGAGCGGAAGTTGCGCGACTCCGGAAGGATCTTCCAGAACACCGCCGCCGCGATCATTGCCAGACCACCAATCACCAGCATCGCCGTGTGCCAGCTGACAAAGTCGATCAACACGCCGGTGATCAAGCGTCCGCTCATCCCGCCAATCGCATTGCCGCCGATGTATAAGCCCATCGCCAGACCGATGTGTTGCGGATGGATCTCTTCGCTCAGATAGGTCATCGCCACCGCCGCCAGACCACTCAACGACAGCCCGATCAGCGCACGCATGATCAGCACGCCTTGCCAGCTCGGCATCATCGCGCTGGCCATTGTGCACAGCGCTGCCGCGAACAGCGCGGTCACCATCACCGGTTTGCGCCCGACCCGATCAGAGATCGGCCCGGTGATCAGCAGGCCGATGGCGAGCATGCCGGTGGCCACCGAGAGGATCAGGCTGCTCTGCGCCGCGTTGATTCCGTACTCGTGGGACAACAGCGGCATCATCGGCTGTACGCAGTAGAGCAGGGCAAACGTCGCGAATCCGCCGCTGAACAGCGCCAGCACCGTGCGCATGAACATCGGTGTGCCTTTTTCGATGTAGATCTCTTGCAGCTCGGCGACGACATCGTCCGCAGCGGCGGGCGGGACTTCATGGGCAAGGGGCGCGACAGCAGTTTTCACTTCAGACCTCGGAGGGCACGGCCAGGCAGGCAATGAAAAAATCATATAGCTGGCTAATGTTTCTATCCAATATATTGTTCGACCTGTTTGATAGCTTTAACGACCTAATGGGGTTTCCATGGAATTGCGTCATCTGCGCTACTTCATCGCCGTCGCCGAAGAACTGCACTTCGGCCGCGCGGCACAGGTGCTGGGCATCTCGCAGCCGCCGCTGAGTCAGCAGATTCAGGCGCTGGAGCAAGAGGTTGGCGCGCGGCTGTTCGAGCGCACCAATCGTCGGGTCGAGCTGAGTGAGGCCGGGCGGCTGTTTCTGGAGGAGGCGCGGCTGGTGCTGGCGCAGGTGGATAAAGCGGCGGACGTCGCCCGGCGTGCGCAACTCGGTGAGCTGGGTGAGTTGAAGATTGGCTTCACCTCTTCGGCGCCGTTCAACTCGACCATTCCGCAGGCGATCTTTGCCTTTCGCCAGCGTTTTCCGTCGGTGCACCTCAACCTGCGCGAGATGAGCAGCACGCAAGTTGCCGAGGGCCTGGTGGATGAGTCGATCGAGGTGGGCATCATGCGCCCGCTGGGTTTGCCGGATTCGCTCAACGTGGTCGAGTTGATGCGCGAGCCGCTGGTCGCCGTGCTCGGCTCCAAGCATCCGTTGGCGCAAGGCAGTGAAGAAGGACTGTTCCTCTCGGCGCTGGCGCTGGAGCCGTTCGTGTTCTTTCCGCGCAGTTACGGCAGCGGGCTGTATGCGCAATTGCTGAGTCTGGCGCGCGATGCCGGGTTCAGCCCGCATTTCGCCCAAGAGGCGGGGGAGGCGATGACCATCATCGGACTGGTCGCAGCGGGGCTGGGGGTTTCGGTACTGCCAGCGTCTTATCAGCGGATGCGCATCGACGGCGTGGTCTATCGACCATTGCTCGATCCGGAGGCGGTGTCGGCGGTGTGGCTGGTGCAGCGCAAGGATCAGAAATCGCCGATGGCCAAGGCGTTTGTCGAATTGCTCACGCGCAAGGTTGAACCATCAAAGGTGTGATTGCTGCGCAATCAAATCGCGAGCAGGCTCGCTCCCACCTTGGAATGCGTTCCCTGTG
>NZ_UTHA01000311.1 GCF_900582195.1 Pseudomonas viridiflava | reverse complement strand
CGTCTGCCGTCCTGTAAAAATAGTGAACACCTACGAAAGAGTAAGCCAAGGCTTACACCGCGAGACTACAAACGATGGAATTGCCAACCGTACGTCCGGCAATGAATAGCGATGTAAGGGACAACCAACAAATCCAGGCCAACAAAAAGCCCCGAACCAGTCGGGGCTTTCTGCGGGCGGACGTGAGAGGCGCTTACTGAAACAGCGACTCACTCGACAGGCCATTCTTCTCGAGGATTTCACGCAGGCGCTTGAGGCCTTCTACCTGGATCTGCCGTACCCGTTCCCGGGTCAGGCCAATCTCCAGGCCTACATCTTCCAGCGTACTGCTCTCGTGACCGCGCAGGCCGAAGCGGCGTACCACCACTTCGCGCTGCTTGTCGGTCAGCTCCGACAGCCATTGATCGATGCTCTGCGACAGGTCGTCATCCTGCAACAACTCGCAAGGATCGGTCGGACGATCATCGGTGAGGGTGTCCAGCAGGGTTTTATCCGAATCCGGACCCAGCGAGACGTCGACCGAAGAAACCCGCTCGTTCAGGCCCAGCATGCGCTTGACCTCGCCCACCGGTTTTTCCAGCAGGTTGGCAATTTCTTCGGGTGAAGGTTCGTGGTCGAGTTTTTGCGTCAGCTCCCGTGCAGCCCGCAGGTACACGTTGAGTTCCTTGACCACATGGATCGGCAACCGGATTGTCCGGGTCTGATTCATGATTGCGCGCTCGATGGTCTGACGAATCCACCAGGTCGCGTAGGTCGAGAAGCGGAAGCCGCGCTCGGGATCGAACTTTTCCACCGCACGGATCAGCCCGAGGTTGCCCTCTTCGATCAGATCCAGCAGCGACAGCCCCCGATTGACGTAACGCCGGGCGATTTTCACCACCAGCCGCAGGTTACTTTCAATCATGCGCTTGCGTCCGGCCGGATCGCCACTTTGCGACAGTCGCGCAAAATGGACTTCTTCCTCCGGGGAGAGCAATGGGGAAAAGCCGATTTCGTTGAGATACAACTGCGTGGCATCGAGTGCCCGCGTGTAGTCGATGTACTTATGTTGTTTAAGTGAAGCGGAGTGTTTGGATTTGGAACGAACGGAAGGTGGAGCAGCCCCTTCATCATTCGACATCGAAGATTCCGAATCGATGCCGGTCTCCATAAGGAGAACCTCATCGTCGATGTCAAACTCCGGCACTTCTTTACTGAGAGCCATTGTTATAGTCCTTTGGTGAGTTCGACCCCAAGCTCAAGCGACGCCTTTATCCTTGGCAGCGCTGGAGCCTGTCCCCTCTACGCGACGGAACAGGCTGGCTTACAAATCAACGTCTTGGCAGGAACTGCAGTGGATCTACAGGTTTACCTTGGCGGCGAATCTCAAAATGCAGTTTCACCCGGTCTGTACCCGTTGACCCCATTTCGGCAATTGTCTGTCCGACCTTGACCTGCTGTCCCTCCCGAACCAACAGCCTGCGGTTATGTCCGTAGGCACTGACGTAGGTTTCGCTGTGTTTGATGATGACTAATTCGCCGTAGCCCCTTAAGCCACTCCCGGCGTATACCACCGTCCCATCAGACGCAGCTAAAACAGGCTGTCCCAAATCTCCGGCGATATCAATTCCTTTATTCAAACTACCGTTTGAAGAGAATTTTCCAATCAGAATGCCATTAGATGGCCATCCCCAGCCGGTCGGGGCCGGGCCCGCTGGAGGCAATGGAGCAGGTGCCGGTTTGCTGGCGACGGACGGTACAGCCCCCGTAGAACCGGTGGTTGTGGTGGTCGTCGTGCCATTTGCCTGGCGCCGGATTACCGTGGTTTTGCTCGACGAAGAAGGCGAAGAACTGCTGTTGCTCACCACCGCCGTCGGCGTTGAACCGGTGCGGCCGTCAAAGCGAATTGTCTGACCCGGATGGATCGTATACGGCGTAGGAATATTGTTCCGGGCCGCGAGGGCTTTGTAGTCCCAGCCGTAGCGAAACGCGATCGAAAACAGCGTATCGCCGGGACGGACTACATACTGCCCGGTCGTCACGGTAGGACGCTGGGCCACCGCGTTGTTGCGATCGACTACCCGGACATTACTCGATTTGGTGCTGGAGCAACCGACCAGCAAGGTGCTCAAGACAAGGCCAGTCACCAGGCGCTGAAAGCTCGTGTTACCCATACGCTGCGCAATGACTGTGAGACTCACCCGCCGCTCCCTTTGTGGTGGCTGAAAAATTTGGAATGCCGGATGTCGGCATGAAGTGTCGCAAGTATAACGGGCCGAACCGGCTTTACCTTAATGAAGCGAAATCGCTTCGCGCACACGTTTGCAAGTGGACAGTCTGCTGCGTTTAAACCATCGCCGCCGATGTAAGACAGGGGCGAACGAAAGGAATTCAGCGTACGTAAACAAATGCTCAGGCCAGTGGACCATTGAGCAACGGTACGAAACGGACAGCCCCGAGAACATGCCGGGAAAAGCCGTTTTCCTCACGAACGATGAGCAACAATTGCTGTACTTCTCCGGAGCCCACCGGAATCACCATGCGCCCGCCCGGAGCCAGTTGATCAAGCAAGGCTTGCGGGACATCCGTGGCCACGGCGGTGACGATAATGCCGTTATAGGGTGCCAGCGCCGGCCAGCCTTCCCAGCCATCGCCCCAGCGAAACACCACGTTGCGCAGGTTCAGCTCGACCAGACGCTCCTTGGCCCGGTCCTGCAGCACCTTGATGCGCTCAACTGAAAACACGCGCTCGACCAGTTGCGACAACACCGCTGTCTGGTAACCGGAACCGGTGCCGATCTCCAGCACCTTATCCAGCGGCCCCGCCTCCAACAGCAACTCGCTCATGCGCGCCACCATATAAGGCTGGGAAATCGTCTGGTTATTGCCGATTGGCAGCGCCGTGTCTTCATAGGCGCGGTGTGCCAGCGCTTCATCGACGAACAGGTGGCGCGGGGTGCGGCGAATCACTTCCAGCACCTTGGCGTTGGACACGCCCTCTTCGTAAAGACGCTGGATCAGCCGCTCGCGGGTTCGCTGAGAGGTCATGCCAATCCCGCTGCGCAGCCGGTCTTCGTGTTCACGGGCCATCAGCGCAGTCCCTCCAGCCAGCCATCGAGGCTTCTGAACGCATCGTTGAAGGTGCGATCGAGCTGCAACGGCGTGATGGACACATAGCCCTGCATTACTGCATGAAAATCAGTGCCCGGGCCGCCATCTTCGGCATCACCGGCCGCAGCAATCCAGTAGCCGGCCTTGCCACGCGGATCGACCACTTTCATCGGCGCCGCCGCCCGGGCGCGATGGCCGAGTCGGGTCAGCTGGATGCCACGAATATGGTCGATGGGCAGATTGGGAATGTTCACGTTAAGCACCGTGCGCGGCGGCAGATCGAGCCCGGCATGGGCCTCAACCAGTTTGCGCGCAAAGTAAGCCGCTGTCGGCAGGTTATCCACCTGCCGCGAGACCAGCGAAAAAGCAAACGAAGGACGTTCGAGAAAACGCCCTTCAAGGGCGGCCGCCACGGTTCCGGAATACAGCACGTCATCGCCAAGGTTGGCGCCGAGGTTGATCCCGGAAACCACCATGTCCGCCTCGCGCTCCAGCAGGCCGTTGAGGCCCAGGTGCACGCAGTCGGTCGGTGTGCCGTTTAGGCTGATAAAGCCGTTGGCCAGGTATTGCGGATGCAGCGGACGGTCGAGCGTCAGCGAACTGCTGGCGCCGCTTTTGTCCTGCTCCGGGGCGATAACCACGCATTCGGTGTAATCCGCCAGCGCAGCATAAAGCGCGGCAAGACCGGGTGCGGTTACCCCATCGTCGTTAGAAATCAGAATACGCATGGGCTGTCCGTCTGCCCCACCGGCACCAGATCAACGAGCTCGCGCACCAATACGGTGGCGAAGCATCCGGCCGGGAGGACGAATTCCAGTTGCAGAATGTCAGGCTGGGGATAATGCCACGTCAAACCGCCAATGGGCAGCCGCAGGATGCGACGTTCGTGGCTCATACCGGCGTTGATCAACCAATCGCGCAGCTCCGCCTCGCGTGCAGCGATCCCCTGCTCCAGTTCATGGACAGCGCCTGCGGTCGGCGAGTCACCTTCACCCCACTGCGGGCCGGTCGGATGCAGATCGAGAATCGCCAGGCGCGGATCGCTGCACTCGGCTTCACCGGCGGGGAAAAAACTGCGACTGTCGGTGAACGCGAGCAGATCGCCGACCTGGGCTTTTTGCCAGGTGCCATCGGCAACCCGTGCGGCAAGCACCTGATTGAACAGAAAACTGCGCGCGGTCGAGAGCAGGCGCGAACGCACATTACGTTGCTCCGGCAAGGCTTTGCGCGCCGCCCACGCACGCGCATCAACGACGTTGCCGCCGTCATGGCCAAAGCGCTGGGCGCCAAAATAATTGGGGATGCCTTGTTTGGCGATCAGTTGCAGACGCTCTTCGATTGCAGCTTTGTCGCCAGCAAATTGGGTCAGACGCAGCGTGAAACCGTTGGCCGAATGCGCACCGCGTTGCAATTTGCGTTTGTGGCGCGTGGTCTTGAGGATCTTCAGCGTGTCGTTTTCCGCCGCTGACAGATCCGGGTCGGCCTTGCCCGGCAATTGCACGCTGAACCACTGGCGGGTCAGCGCCTGACGATCCTTGAGGCCGGCATAGCTGACGGTGCGCAACGGCACGCCAGCAGCCTTGGCGATACGCCGCGCGGCTTCTTCAGTGTTCAGGCCACGCTTTTCGACCCAGATCCACAGGTGTTCGCCGTCGCCGCTGAACGGAATGTCGAGGACTTCATCCACCTGAAAATCTTCAGCGATGGCTTTCAGTACTGCAGTGCCGAGCGGTTCACCATAGGCCCGCGGGCCGAGCAATTGCAGTTCATTCATGCGCGCAGCAACAAGGCAACGGAGTGCACGGCGATGCCTTCTTCGCGACCGACAAAGCCAAGCTTTTCGGTGGTGGTAGCTTTCACGTTCACTTGATCCAACTCAACTTGAAGATCCGCCGCGATCAGCGCGCGCATCGATTCGATATGCGGCGCCATTTTTGGCGCCTGGGCGACGATGGTGTTATCGACGTTGCCGACTTTCCAGCCTTTGGCGTGGATCAACGCGACTACATGACGCAGCAGCACACGGCTGTCGGCGCCCTTGAATTGCGGGTCGGTGTCCGGGAAATGTTTGCCGATATCACCCAGCGCCGCAGCGCCGAGCAAGGCATCGCTCAAGGCGTGCAGCAGGACGTCACCGTCGGAATGAGCGAGCAGCCCGAAGCTGTGTGCGATACGCACACCGCCCAGAGTAATGAAATCGCCTTCAGCGAAACGATGCACATCGTAGCCGTGGCCAATACGCATAAAAAAACGCCCCGATTTTTGTCAGGGCGTGATTCTACCTGCTTTGTCAGACATTAGGCGCTTAGAGCACGTGCGTGATGCTGCAAGTGGTCGTCTATAAAGCTTGAGATGAAGAAATAGCTGTGGTCGTAGCCCGGTTGCAGGCGCAGCGTCAACGGATGACCCGCTTGTTTTGCTGCTTGTTGCAGGGCTTCGGGTTTGAGCTGGGTGGCGAGGAAGTCGTCGCGATCACCTTGATCGACCAGCAGCGGCAGCTTTTCATCCGCCTCGGCGATCAGTGCGCAGGCATCCCACTCCTTCCACTTTGAACGGTCTTCGCCCAGGTAGCGGGAAAAGGCTTTCTGGCCCCACGGGCAATCCATCGGGTTATTGATCGGCGAGAACGCCGAGACCGATTGGTAACGCCCCGGATTGCGCAACGCGCAGACCAGCGCACCGTGGCCGCCCATGGAGTGGCCGCTGATGCTGCGTTTGTCCGAAGCGGGGAAATGCGCCTCAACCAGTGCAGGCAATTCCTGCACGACATAGTCATGCATCCGATAGTGACGCGACCAAGGCTCCTGCGTGGCATTCAGATAGAACCCGGCGCCGAGCCCGAAATCCCAAGCGCCATCCGGATCGCCCGGCACATCCGGCCCGCGCGGGCTGGTGTCCGGCGCTACGATGATCAACCCCAGTTCAGCGGCCATGCGCATCGCGCCGGCCTTCTGCATAAAGTTCTCGTCGGTGCAGGTCAGGCCCGACAACCAGTACAACACCGGCAGCTTGCCGCCCTGCTCCGCCTGCGGCGGCAGGTACACGGCGAACACCATGTCGCATCCGAGCACGTCGGAGCGATGGCGATAGCGCTTGTGCCAACCGCCAAAACTTTTCTGACAGGAGATGTTTTCCAGACTCATGGGGATTCTCCCAGCTGCAAGTGGCAAGCTTCGAGCTTCAAGAAAAGGCAAAAGCGCCTTTGCTTGCAGCTTGAAGCTTGTAACTTGGGGCTGCTTTTAGAAATGAATGACGGTACGGATGCTCTTGCCTTCGTGCATCAGGTCGAACGCCTTGTTGATGTCTTCCAGGCCCATGGTGTGGGTGATGAAAGTATCCAGCGGAATCTCGCCGCTCTGAGCCATGTCGACGTAGCTTGGCAATTCGGTACGACCGCGCACGCCACCGAACGCCGAACCGCGCCAGACGCGACCAGTCACCAGCTGGAATGGACGGGTAGCGATTTCCTGACCGGCTCCGGCCACACCGATGATCACCGACTCACCCCAACCTTTGTGGCAGCACTCAAGGGCGGCGCGCATCAATTGCACGTTGCCGATGCACTCGAAGGAGAAGTCCACACCGCCATCGGTCATGTCGACGATCACTTCCTGGATCGGACGATCGAAATCTTTCGGGTTTACGCAATCGGTGGCACCGAGTTGTTTGGCGATCTCGAACTTGGCCGGGTTGATGTCGATAGCGATGATGCGCGCAGCCTTGGCTTTCACCGCGCCGATCACCGCAGACAGACCAATCCCGCCCAGACCGAAGATGGCCACAGTGTCACCCGGTTTGACCTTGGCGGTATTGAGCACCGCACCGATACCGGTGGTGACGCCGCAGCCCAGCAGGCAGACCTTTTCCAGTGGCGCATCCTTGGAGATCTTGGCCACGGAGATTTCCGGCAACACGGTGTATTCCGAGAACGTCGAAGTGCCCATGTAGTGGAAAATCGTTTCGCCCTTGTAGGAAAAACGCGAAGTGCCGTCCGGCATCAAGCCTTTGCCCTGAGTCGCGCGAATCGCCTGACACAGATTGGTCTTGCCCGACTTACAGAATTTGCACTGGCCGCACTCCGGGGTGTACAGCGGAATAACGTGATCGCCAACGGCAACCGAAGTCACGCCCTCGCCGATGGCTTCAACGATGGCGCCACCTTCGTGACCGAGGATCGACGGGAAGATGCCTTCCGGGTCTGCACCGGACAGGGTGTAAGCGTCAGTGTGGCAAACACCGGAAGCGACCACGCGCAGCAAGACTTCACCAGCCTTGGGCATGGCGACATCGACTTCTACGATTTCCAGCGGCTTCTTGGCCTCGAAGGCAACGGCGGCGCGCGACTTGATCATGCTGACTCTCCAGTGAATCCAATGAATAAAAAACCAGACAAGGAGTGTAATACACAGCTTTACGATGAATAATCCGGACAAAAGCAAAACATTATTGCCATACAGGGATAATCCCGATGTCCGAAAACCGCTGGGAAGGCATTGACGAGTTCGTTGCCGTTGCCGAGTGCAGCCAGTTCACCGCTGCCGCCGAACGTCTTGGGGTTTCTTCTTCGCACATCAGTCGACAGATCGTACGGCTGGAAGAAAGACTTCAGACCCGCCTGCTCTATCGCAGTACCCGTCGAGTGACGCTGACCGAGGCTGGCCAGACGTTCCTCCAGCATTGCCAACGTTTGCAGGACGGTCGCGAAGAAGCCTTGCGTGCAGTCGGCGATCTGACCAGCGAACCGAAAGGCATGCTGCGCATGACCTGCGCCGTGGCCTACGGTGAGCGTTTTATCGTGCCGCTGGTAACGCGGTTCATGGGCCTGTATCCGCAGTTGCGCATCGATATCGAATTGAGCAATCGCCAGCTCGATCTGGTGCATGAAGGGCTGGATCTGGCGATTCGCTTGGGCCGCCTGCAGGACTCGCGGTTGGTCGCGACACGCCTGGCGCCAAGACGAATGTTTCTCTGCGCTTCACCGTCCTACGTTGAGCGGTACGGCCGCCCACACAGCCTGTCGGAACTGTCTCGCCATAATTGCCTCATCGGCAGCTCGGACATTTGGCAGCTTGAGCAAAACGGGCGGGAATTTTCCCAGCGGGTGCAGGGCAACTGGCGCTGCAACAGTGGGCAAGCGGTACTGGACGCGGCGCTTCAAGGCGTGGGGTTGTGTCAGCTACCGGATTATTACGTGCTGGAGCATTTGCACAGTGGCGCGTTGATTTCGCTGCTCGAGGCGCATCAGCCACCGAATACAGCGGTGTGGGCGCTGTATCCGCAGCAGCGGCATTTGTCGCCGAAGGTGCGCAAGTTGGTGGATTTTCTGAAGGTTGGGTTGGCTGAACGGCCGGAATATAGAAGCTGAGTGAGTTGTTCGTGCGGCCGCCTTCGCGAGCAAGCTCGCTCCCACAGGGGATCGGCGGTGAATGCAAATTTGGGGGCAGGCGCCGATCAAATGTGGGAGCGAGCTTGCTCGCGAAGGCTGCGGAAGAGGCACCACAGCACTCAGCGGCGATTCGCCCAACGCTGGCGCAACCACTCCAGATCTTCCGGCCGGGTCACCTTGAGGTTATCCGCCCGCCCTTCAATCAGACGAGGTTTAAGCCCAGACCACTCCATCGCCGAAGCCTCATCGGTAATCACGGCATCCGCCACCAGACTATCGGCCAATGCCCGATGCAACGCGCCGAGGCGAAACATCTGCGGCGTATACGCCTGCCAGATCACGCTGCGATCCACGGTTTCCAACACACGACCGTGCTTGTCGACGCGCTTCAACGTGTCGCGCGCCGGGACGGCGAGCAAACCGCCGACCGGATCATCCGCCAGCTCATCAAGCAACTTGTCGAGATCTTCACGACTCAGATTCGGCCGCGCGGCATCGTGCACCAACACCCAATCGTCATCATCGGCACCCTGCGCATGCAAATGCAGCAAGGCATTGAGCACCGAACCGGAACGCTCGGCGCCACCCTCAACCCGCTGAATACGCGGATCGCTGACGCAGGCCAGGTTCGGCCAATAAGGATCATCAACCGCAAGACTGACCACCAAACCCTTGAGGCTTGGGTGATCGAGGAAACAGCCGAGGCTGTGTTCGAGAATTGTGCGCCCGCCCAGTTGCAGGTATTGCTTGGGACGGTCCGCAGCCATTCGGGCACCGACGCCCGCGGCAGGAATCACGGCCCAGAAGGCCGGCAGGGAATTGATCATTGGGCCAACTGGTAAAGGGTTTCGCCGTCCTTGACCATGCCCAGTTCGTGACGAGCCCGCTCTTCAACGGTCTCCATGCCCTTTTTCAGTTCGCTGACTTCAGCATCCATCACCCGGTTGCGCTCCAGCAAACCTTCGTTCTCGGCGTGTTGATCAGCAATCTGCTGATTCAGCTCGGCGACTTGCGCCAGACTGCCATTGCCCACCCACAGGCGGTACTGCAGACCGGCCAGTAGCAAGAGCAAAACGAGAAACAACCAGTAAGGACTGCGCATCGAATATCAGGTATCCAGTGAAAAAAGACAGCCACGCCAAAACTTTGAAGCATCTGATAGCACGAAGCCTGGAAGACCCAGGCTTGTGCTGTTAAGGCATCAGATTAGTGGCAAATCCATCGCTGTCACGACTTTTTCGACACAATCCGGTGTCCTTCCATCAGTTTGTACTCAGCCGCGGAACTCGGCGCGACCGTTGTACTTGGCCTTGCCATTCAACTGCTCTTCGATACGCAGCAGTTGGTTGTACTTGGAAACGCGGTCGGAACGGCACAGCGAACCGGTCTTGATCTGGCCAGCCGAGGTGCCCACAGCCAGGTCGGCAATGGTCGAATCTTCGGTTTCGCCCGAACGGTGCGAGATCACGGCGGTGTAACCGGCAGCCTTGGCCATCTGGATGGCTTCCAGGGTTTCGGTCAGGGTGCCGATCTGGTTGAACTTGATCAGGATCGAGTTGGCGATGTTTTTATCGATGCCTTCTTTCAGGATCTTGGTGTTGGTGACGAACAGGTCGTCGCCCACCAGCTGAGTCTTTTCGCCGATCTTGTCGGTGAGGATCTTCCAGCCAGCCCAGTCGGACTCGTCCAGACCGTCTTCGATCGAGATGATCGGGTAACGTTCGGTCAAGCCTTTCAGGTAGTCAGCGAAACCTTCAGCGGTGAACACCTGACCTTCGCCGGACAGGTTGTACTTGCCGTCTTCGTAGAATTCGCTGGCCGCGCAGTCCAGCGCCAGGGTCACGTCGGTGCCCAGCTTGTAACCGGCATTGGCCACAGCTTCCGAGATCACTTTCAGAGCGTCTTCGTTGGACGCCAGGTTCGGTGCGAAACCGCCTTCATCGCCAACGGCAGTGCTCAGGCCACGGGCCTTCAGCACAGCTTTCAAGTGATGGAAAATCTCGGTGCCCATGCGCAGACCTTCCGAGAACGACTTGGCGCCAACCGGCTGCACCATGAATTCCTGGATGTCGACGTTGTTATCGGCGTGCTCGCCACCGTTGATGATGTTCATCATCGGCACCGGCATCGAGTACACACCCGGAGTGCCGTTGAGGTTGGCGATGTGTGCGTACAGCGGCAGATCCTGATCCTGAGCAGCTGCCTTGGCCGCAGCCAGGGACACAGCGAGGATGGCGTTGGCGCCCAGAGTTGCCTTGTTTTCGGTACCGTCGAGCTTGATCATCGCGTGATCCAGGGCTTTCTGGTCGCTTGGGTCGGTGCCCAGCAGCAGATCGCGGATCGGACCGTTGATGTTGGCTACCGCTTTGAGCACGCCCTTGCCCAGATAACGGCTCTTGTCGCCATCACGCAGCTCGAGCGCTTCACGCGAGCCAGTGGATGCACCGGACGGCGCGCAAGCGCTGCCGATGATGCCGTTGTCGAGAAGCACGTCCGCTTCCACGGTGGGATTGCCACGGGAGTCGAGAACTTCACGACCTTTGATGTCGACGATTTTTGCCATTGTTGTAAACACTCCAAAGTTGACGAAAACGACGCAGCTAGAGGAAATCTTTTACCGTCGGCAAGGGGTGTGCAGCGGGCAGGCTTGCAGACGATAACGCTCATGCCCGAGGGCATGAGCGACAAATCGTGCGGTACTTTACCGGAGAATTGAGTGTTACGCGGTTTCTACCGTCGGAAAACTCTTCACCAGTTCGTCCAAGGCTTTGAGCTGGGCCAGGAATGGCTCCAGTTTGTCCAGACGCAAGGCGCAAGGGCCGTCGCATTTGGCGTTGTCCGGATCCGGATGCGCTTCGAGGAACAGACCCGCCAGCGACTGGCTCATGCCCGCCTTGGCCAGATCCAGAACCTGGGCACGGCGACCGCCGGCGGAGTCGGCACGACCACCCGGCATTTGCAGCGCGTGGGTCACGTCGAAGAATACCGGGTACTCGAACTGCTTCATGATGCCGAAGCCGAGCATGTCGACCACGAGGTTGTTGTAGCCGAAGCTCGAACCACGCTCGCAGAGGATCAATTGATCGTTACCCGCTTCCACGCACTTGTTCAGGATGTGTTTCATTTCCTGAGGCGCGAGGAACTGGGCTTTCTTGATATTGATCACTGCATTGGTCTTGGCCATCGCGACGACCAGATCGGTCTGGCGCGACAGGAAGGCCGGCAGCTGGATGATGTCGCAGACCTCAGCGACGACCGCAGCCTGATCAGGCTCGTGGACGTCGGTGATGATCGGCACGCCAAAGGCTTGTTTGATGTCCTGGAAGATGCGCATGCCCTCTTCCAGGCCAGGACCGCGATAGGAGGTCACAGAAGAACGGTTGGCCTTGTCGAAACTGGCCTTGAACACGTAAGGGATACCGAGTTTCTCGGTAACCTTCACGTACTCTTCGCAAACCTGCATGGCCATGTCACGGCTTTCCAGCACGTTCATGCCGCCGAACAGCACCATGGGTTTGTCGTTGGCAATCTCGATGTCGCCGACGCGGATGATCTTCTGTGCCATCGGGGTTACGCCTTCTTCTGGTGTTGAGCCAACGCAGCTTTGACAAAACCGCTGAACAGCGGATGGCCATCGCGTGGTGTCGAAGTGAACTCAGGGTGGAACTGGCAAGCGACGAACCATGGATGATCGGCCGCTTCAACCACTTCAACCAGCGCCGCATCAGCGGAGCGGCCGGAGATTTTCAGGCCGGCTTCGATCAGTTGTGGCAGCAGGTTGTTGTTCACTTCGTAACGGTGACGGTGACGCTCGACGATCACGTCCTTGCCGTAGCAGTCGTGGACCTTGGAGCCGGCTTCGAGCAGGCAGTCCTGAGCGCCGAGACGCATGGTGCCGCCCAGATCGGACGACTCGGTACGCACTTCAACGGCACCGGTCGCGTCTTCCCACTCGGTGATCAGACCCACAACCGGATGGCCGCTGGCGCGATCGAACTCGGTGGAGTTGGCGTCTTTCCAGCCCATCACGTTACGGGCGAACTCGATAACCGCCACTTGCATGCCGAGGCAGATACCCAGGTACGGAACCTTGTTTTCGCGAGCGTACTGAACGGCAGTGATCTTGCCTTCCACACCGCGCAGACCGAAACCGCCCGGTACGAGGATCGCGTCGACACCTTCGAGCAGCGCAGTGCCCTGGTTTTCGATGTCTTCGGAATCGATGTAACGCAGGTTGACCTTGGTGCGGTTGCTGATGCCGGCGTGACTCATCGCTTCGATCAGCGACTTGTAGGCATCCAGCAGCTCCATGTACTTGCCGACCATGGCGATGGTCACTTCGTGTTCCGGGTTCAGCTTGGCGTCAACCACCGCGTCCCACTCGGACAGATCAGCGCTGCCGCATTGCAGACCGAAACGCTCAACGACGAAATCGTCCAGACCCTGCGAGTGCAGGATGCCCGGGATCTTGTAGATGGTGTCGGCATCTTCCAGCGCGATCACCGCACGTTCTTCAACGTTGGTGAACTGGGCGATCTTGCGACGCGACGAGATGTCGATCGGGTGATCGGAGCGGCATACCAGCACGTCCGGCTGCAGGCCGATCGAACGCAGCTCTTTGACCGAGTGCTGAGTTGGCTTGGTCTTGGTCTCGCCGGCGGTGGCGATGTACGGCACCAGTGTCAGGTGCATCAGCATCGCGCGCTTGGCGCCGACCTCGAAACGCAGTTGACGGATCGCTTCGAGGAACGGTTGCGACTCGATGTCACCGACGGTGCCACCGATTTCAACCATCGCCACATCAGCGTCACCGGCACCCTTGATGATGCGGCGCTTGATTTCGTCGGTGATGTGCGGGATCACCTGGATGGTTGCACCCAGGTAGTCACCACGGCGCTCTTTGCGCAGCACGTGCTCGTAGACACGGCCAGTGGTGAAGTTGTTGTTCTGGGTCATGGTCGTGCGGATGAACCGCTCGTAGTGACCCAGGTCCAGGTCGGTCTCGGCGCCGTCGTGAGTGACGAACACTTCACCGTGCTGGAACGGGCTCATGGTGCCCGGATCGACGTTGATGTACGGATCCAGCTTCAGCATGGTGACCTTAAGTCCCCGCGCCTCCAGGATGGCTGCCAATGAAGCCGATGCAATGCCTTTCCCCAATGAAGAAACAACACCGCCCGTGACGAATATGTAGCGCGTCATGAAAAACCCTAGAAGTCTGCGTTAAAGCGGTACGAGCCGCCGGGGAAAGCGAAGGAAGGCCGAAGCCCCCGATCACCTGCATTAATCACAGTGCACCTTTCAAAAAAACCGCCGCGTTGGGACAGACCGGCAGGTGAAACACCGGTACGTTGCTCGCTACACATTTTTTGGAATCGCCCAGCAAAGACTGCTTGGTAATCGGCAACTCCTGCAATTCAGGCGAATCCACAGAAGTTGTATCAAGAAGGGAGCGTAGTCTACCGGAATGCTCCTTTCAGCTCAAACCTTGATCTTCGTCTGTTGGCAGCCAATGCAATTTCCAGCCGTGCTGCAAATGGCCATCAAGTCCCGGCAGGTTCGCCACCGCGAGCAATTCATCGCCGCGAAACAGCAGCGGCAATCTGCCACGCACGAAACCCGGCACCGCGCGTTCATTGAGCAGGCGTTTGAGATCTCGGTGACCACGATCGGCCAGATGCATGACTTCACCACCCTGACGATAGGCAATGCGCAATGGCCCGGAAGGCGCATGCCCGCTGAACATGACTCGGCCATTATCCGCCAAGCGTAGCGCTGACGCCGGGCTCTGCCACTCGCAGCCGATCACTGGCGTACGCAGCCAGCCACCGCTCAGCCACCACAGACGCCCAGCGCTGCGATGAAGCTCGCCATCGGCCAGGCGCCAGATTGGCGAAGCATCAGGAGCGGCGTCGCACAGATCCGTCCAACCCGACCAATGGTCGGTGTCAGGCAGGCGCGTCAGCGGCTCAAGCCAGTGACTGAGGGCGTTTCGTTGACGGGCGACAGACAGCGCAGCCAGCGGCGCCAGTTCCAGCGACGGCAATTCCAGCCATTCGAATTCATGAGCGGTGGCGGCGTGCGCCAGATCAATCTGCGCCAATTCATCGAGCAGCCCCTGGGCCTCACGCAGATGCGCGGCGCTGCGGGCCATGCTCGCCTGCGCTTGCGGCCAACGCCCGGTCAGCAGTGGCATGACCTGATGGCGCAGGTAGTTGCGCGAGAATTGCTGATCCTGATTGGACGGGTCTTCGATCCAGCTTAATGACTGAGTCTGTGCATAACTTTCCAGCTCGGCTCGAGTGACATCCAGCAACGGGCGAATCAATGTGCCCTGCCCCACTGGCCGTTGCCGGGGCATCCCGCCAAGCCCTCTTGCACCGGCACCGCGCAGTAGACGAAACAGCAGCGTCTCTGCCTGATCATCACGATGCTGACCGGTCAGCAGTACGTCATTGGCTTGCGTGAGCGAACTGAACATCGCGTAACGCGCATTTCGCGCCGCCCGCTCCAGACTCGCGCCCGGTTGCACCCTCACCCGTTCAATCAGCAAAGGCACCCCCAGCGCATCGCAGACAGACTGGCAGTGTTGTGGCCACGCATCAGCCGCAGCCTGAAGGCCATGATGGATATGGATAGCGCTTAGCGCAGGGAGGGATTCAGATCTTGCCAGAGAGGCAAGCAGATGCAGCAGGACGGTGGAATCGAGACCACCGGAGAACGCGACGCGCCAATGAGCGGCATTGCGCCAAGGCTCAAGGTACACCAGAAGCCGTGAAGGCAAATCAATCGAGAACTGACTCATTTTTTACCTTCACCGAAAACCAATGTGGGAGCGAGCTTGCTCGCGAGAGCGGTTCAACATTCAACATTTTCGTTGTCTGTTATAACGCCTTCGCGAGCAAGCTCGCTCCCACAGTGTTTTGCATTGTCAGCTGAATCCGCGCTCGATCAGAGACCGTAGCTCATCAGTCGATCATAACGGCGCTTCAACAGCGCTTCGTTATCGAACTTCTTCAGCATCGCCAGTTGCGAGCTCAGCTCGGCACGGATCGACGCCGCTGCGGCAGCCGGGTCACGGTGTGCGCCACCCAGTGGCTCGCCAATCACCTTGTCAACAATGCCCAGACCTTTCAGACGCTCAGCGGTGATGCCCATCGCTTCAGCAGCGTCCGGCGCTTTTTCGGCGGTTTTCCACAGAATCGAAGCGCAACCTTCCGGCGAAATCACCGCGTAGGTCGAGTATTGCAGCATGTTCAATTGATCGCAGACACCGATCGCCAGTGCACCGCCTGAACCGCCCTCACCGATAACGGTGGCGATGATCGGCGTTTTCAGACGCGACATCACACGCAGGTTCCAGGCAATCGCTTCGCTCTGGTTGCGCTCTTCAGCGTCGATACCAGGGTAAGCACCCGGAGTGTCGATGAAGGTCAGGATCGGCATTTTGAAACGCTCGGCCATTTCCATCAGGCGGCAAGCCTTGCGGTAGCCCTCCGGACGCGGCATGCCGAAGTTGCGGCGCACCTTCTCGCGCACTTCACGGCCTTTCTGGTGACCGATGATCATCACCGGCTGGTCTTCCAGACGGGCGATGCCGCCAACGATGGCAGCGTCGTCAGAGAAGTGACGGTCGCCGTGCAGTTCGTCGAACTCGGTGAAGATGTGCTCGATGTAATCGAGGGTGTACGGGCGTTTCGGGTGACGCGCCAGACGTGCGATCTGCCAGCTGGTCAGCTTGCCGAAGATGTCTTCGGTCAGCGTTTTGCTTTTGTCCTGCAGGCGGGAGATCTCATCGCCGATATTCAGCGAATTGTCATTACCGACCAAGCGCAACTCTTCGATCTTGGCTTGCAGGTCGGCGATCGGCTGTTCGAAATCTAGAAAATTCGGGTTCATAGGCGTCCGTCTTGGGTCGTGTCCCAAATGAGCTTGGGCCGGCCGGTTGTCTATTCGCGCCCTACCTTAAGGGAGAGGCGCGCTGAGGTCGAGATTAAAAATTCAGGTTGCGGGCAAGCGCAGTGATGGCACTTGCCGGTCAACGGTATTGGAGGAAGACGTTGTCTCGCCCGAACTGGTCACGCAGGGCTTGAATCAACGCATCCGCCGGATCAATTCGCCACGTCTCGCCAAACTGCAGCAAGGTCTTCGCATCCGGGCTGGTGTACTCCATGGTGATCGGGCACGCGCCACGATGACGCTTGAGCAGTTCACCCAACCAGCGTAGCTGATCGCCTTTCAGATCCTGGGTTTGCAGCTTCAGGCGCAGGCTCTCGGCGAGGTTGGTGCGCGCATCTTCCATGCTCATCACGCGCTTGACCCGCAGGCGCAGGCCGCCAGAGAAGTCGTCGTTGCTGACTTCGCCCTCGACCACCACCATCGCGTCGGTCTGCAACAGCGATTGTGCAGAATGGAACGCATCGGCGAACAGCGACGCCTCGATCCGCCCGGAGCGGTCATCGAGGGTGATGAAGCCCATCTTGTCGCCTTTTTTGTTCTTCATCACACGCAGGGCAATGATCATCCCCGCCACGGTTTGCGTGTCGCGCGCCGGTTTCAGGTCGATGATGCGCTGACGGGCGAAACGGCGGATTTCGCCTTCGTATTCGTCGATCGGGTGACCGGTCAGGTACAGACCCAAGGTGTCTTTCTCACCTTTGAGGCGTTCCTTGAGGGTCAGCTCCTTGGCCTTGCGATGGGACGCATAAACGTCGGCGTCTTCCTCGACAAACAGCCCGCCAAACAGATCGGCGTGGCCACTGTCATGAGTACGCGCGGTCTGTTCCGCTGCCTTGATCGCCTCTTCCATCGCCGCCAGCAATACAGCACGGTTACGGTCGATGTTGGCTTGATAAGCCTTTTGCTCGTCGTGGAAGTACGGCCCCAGACGATCCAGCGCACCGCTGCGGATCAGACCGTCCAGCGTACGTTTGTTAATGCGCTTGAGGTCGACCCGCGCGCAGAAATCGAACAGATCCTTGAACGGACCTTCCTGACGCGCCTCAGTGATCGCCTCAACTGGGCCTTCACCGACACCTTTGATAGCGCCAAGGCCATACACAATGCGGCCGTCGTCGTTCACCGTGAACTTGAACTCCGAAGTGTTCACGTCCGGCGCGTCGAGGCGCAGCTTCATCGTGCGCACTTCTTCGATCAAGGTCACGACCTTGTCGGTGTTGTGCATATCCGCCGAGAGAACCGCAGCCATGAACGGCGCCGGGTAGTGGGCTTTCAGCCATGCAGTCTGGTACGAGACCAGGCCGTAAGCGGCGGAGTGGGATTTGTTGAAGCCGTAACCGGCGAATTTTTCTACCAGGTCGAAAATGTTACCAGCGAGGTCAGCATCAATATTGTTGGTCGCGCACCCCTCAATGAAACCACCACGCTGCTTGGCCATTTCCTCAGGCTTTTTCTTACCCATGGCGCGACGGAGCATGTCCGCACCGCCGAGGGTGTAACCGGCCATGACCTGAGCAATCTGCATCACCTGTTCCTGATACAGGATGATGCCGTAGGTTGGCGCCAGAACTGGCTTCAAACCTTCGTACTGGTAATCCGAGTGCGGGTACGCCAGCTCGGCGCGGCCGTGCTTACGGTTGATGAAGTCGTCCACCATGCCGGACTGCAGCGGGCCCGGACGGAACAGGGCCACCAGTGCGATCAAGTCTTCCAGGCAGTCGGGCTTGAGCTTTTTGATCAGCTCTTTCATGCCGCGGGATTCAAGCTGGAACACCGCTGTGGTTTCAGCTTTCTGCAACAGCGTGTAAGTCGGTTTGTCGTCCAGCGGGATAAACGCGATATCCAGCGGCGGCTCGTTGACCTTGGCGCGGTCGCGGTTAATGGTTTTCAGCGCCCAGTCGATGATCGTCAAAGTCCGCAGACCGAGGAAGTCGAACTTCACCAGACCGGCCGCTTCAACGTCGTCCTTGTCGAACTGGGTCACCAGACCGTCACCGGCCTCGTCGCAGTAGATCGGCGAGAAGTCAGTCAGTTTGGTCGGCGCGATCACCACACCACCGGCGTGTTTACCGACGTTACGCACGACGCCTTCAAGCTTGCGCGCCATCTCCCAGATCTCTGCCGCTTCTTCATCGACCTTGATGAAGTCACGCAGGATTTCTTCCTGCTCGTAGGCTTTTTCCAGGGTCATGCCGACTTCGAACGGAATCATCTTCGACAGACGATCCGCCAGGCCATAGGACTTGCCCTGCACCCGCGCCACGTCGCGCACCACAGCCTTGGCCGCCATGGAACCGAAAGTGATGATCTGGCTTACCGCGTTGCGGCCGTACTTCTCGGCCACGTAGTCGATCACCCGGTCACGACCGTCCATGCAGAAGTCGACGTCGAAGTCGGGCATCGATACCCGTTCCGGGTTAAGGAAACGTTCGAACAGCAGGTCGTATTCCAGCGGATCGAGGTCGGTGATCTTCTGTACATAAGCCACCAACGAACCGGCACCCGACCCACGGCCCGGACCTACCGGCACGCCGTTGTTCTTGGCCCACTGGATAAAGTCCATCACGATCAGGAAGTAACCGGGGAAACCCATCTGGATGATGATATCCAGTTCGAAATTCAAGCGGTCGACGTAGACCTGACGCTTGGCTTCGTAGTCCTCGGTGGTGTCTTTGGGCAGCAGCACCGCCAAGCGTTCTTCGAGACCGTCGAAGGAGACTTTGCGGAAATATTCGTCGATGGTCATGCCATCGGGAATCGGGAAGTTGGGCAAAAAGTGCGTGCCCAGCTTCACTTCGATGTTGCAGCGCTTGGCGATCTCGACGGTGTTTTCGATGGCGTCGGGAATATCGCTGAACAGCGCGATCATTTCCTCGGCGCTTTTCAGGTATTGCTGGTCGCTGTAATTCTTCGAACGCCGCGGATCGTCGAGGGCACGGCCCTCGCCAATGCACACGCGGGTTTCGTGGGCGGCGAAGTCTTCCTGCTTGATGAAACGCACATCGTTGGTCGCCACCAGCGGCGCACCGAGCTTGTCTGCGAGGGCGACGGCGCCGTGCAATTGTTCTTCATCGTTGGGACGGTTGGTGCGCTGGATTTCCAGATAGAAACGATCCGGGAATACCGCCATCCATTCGCGCGCCAGGGCTTCAGCTTCAGCCGGGTTACCGCCGATCATGGCCATGCCGATCTCGCCCTCTTTGGCGGCAGACAGCATGATCAGGCCTTCGTTGGCTTCGGCAACCCACTCACGCTCGACGATGATCATGCCGTTGCGCTGGCCTTCGATGAAGCCGCGCGAGATCAACTCGGTGAGGTTGCGATAGCCCTTGGCGTTCATCACCAACAGGCTGAGTCGGCTCAGCGGTGCATCCGGGTCTTTGTTCGACAGCCACAGGTCGGCGCCGCAGATCGGCTTGATGCCGGCGCCCATGGTGTTTTTATAGAATTTGACCAGGGAACACATGTTGTTCTGGTCGGTGACCGCGACGGCAGGCATGTTCATGGCCGTCAACGCCTTGACCAGCGGCTTGATCCGCACCAGCCCGTCGACCAGGGAGTATTCAGTGTGCAGGCGTAGATGAACGAATGAAGCCGGCATAGTGATCCTGTCCAGTTACATAGAGACAACAAGGCCCGGATTGTACCGGGCCTCGAACAAAACATCAGCCTTGCGACTAAACCTGCGTCAGACCTTCCAGCGCTTCATAAGCCTGACGCACCGGGGCGAACGAGCGCCGGTGAATCGGCGTCGGGCCTAGACGCACCAACGCTTCCAGATGAACGGGCGTCGGGTAGCCTTTATGGCCACCGATGCCGTAACCCGGGTAGATCAATTCGAATGCAGCCATTTCACGGTCGCGGCTGACCTTGGCCAGAATCGACGCCGCTGCGATCGCAGGCACCTTGCCGTCGCCCTGCACCACCGCTTCAGCACGCATCGGCAGTTGCGGGCAGCGGTTACCGTCGATCATCGCGAGTTTCGGCTGAATGTGCAGGCCAGCTACCGCCCGCTGCATGGCCAGCATGGTCGCGTGGAGGATGTTCAACTCGTCGATTTCTTCGACTTCGGCGCGGGCGATGCACCAGCTCAGGGATTTCTCGATGATTTCGTCGTAGAGCTTTTCACGCTTGGCTTCGGTGAGCTTCTTCGAGTCGTTAAGCCCGAGGATCGGCCGGTTCGGATCGAGGATCACTGCTGCCGTCACCACTGCGCCGCACAACGGGCCACGACCGACTTCATCGACGCCGGCAACCAGCTCTTCGACTTCGGCGACCAGGGTGAAATCCAGGCCCATTTGCATGCTTGTCTTGCTCATCGTGTCTGACCGATCAGGTTAAGGACGGCGTCCGCCGCCTGATTGGAAGCATCCAGCCGCAGTGTGCGGTGAATCTCGTCGAAGCCGCGCGTCTGTTCCTCGCCACCTTCGATCAATGGCGACAGGGTCTGGGCCAGTGCTTCGACCGTCGCATCATCCTGCAACAATTCTGGCACCAGCAGGCGCTGGGCCAGCAGGTTCGGCAGCGACACGTACGGGCTCTTGACCATGCGCTTGAGAATCCAGAACGTCAGCGGTGCCAGGCGGTACGCCACCACCATCGGCCGCTTGTACAACAGCGCTTCGAGTGTCGCGGTGCCGGACGCGATCAATACGGCATTGCACGCTGCCAGGGCCAGATGGGATTTGCCGTCGAGCAATGTCACCGGCAGATCGCGGCCGGCGAGCAACTCTTCAAGTTGCGCGCGGCGTTCCGCATTGGCGCAAGGAATGACAAAGCGCAGATCTGGGCGCATCGCGCGCAGACGTTCGGCGGTATCGAGGAACAGCGCCCCCAGACGGGAGACTTCGCCGCCCCGGCTGCCGGGCATCAATGCCACCAGCGGGCCGTCGGGCAAGCCCAGTTCGGCGCGTGCCGCAGCGCGATCAGCTTCCAGTGGGATGGTATCGGCCAGCGTGTGGCCGACGAACCGAACCGGCACGCCTTTCTCTTCGTAAAATTTGGCTTCGAATGGCAACAGCGTCAGCATCAGATCGCAACCTTCGCGAATCTTCAGTACACGCTTCTGGCGCCACGCCCACACCGACGGGCTGACGTAATGCACGGTTTTGATCCCGGCCTGACGCAGCCTGAGTTCGATATTGAGGTTGAAGTCCGGCGCATCGATACCGATGAACACATCCGGCTTCTCGGCGATCAGCGTGGCGATCAGCTCCTTGCGGCGCTTGAGCAATTCACGCAAACGACCGAGGACTTCCACCAGGCCCATGACCGACAAGCGTTCCATGGGAAAGTAGGACGTCAGGCCTTCAGCCTGCATCAACGGGCCACCGACGCCGATGAACTCGACCGCCGGATGCTGAGCCTTGAGCGCACGCATGAGGCCGGCGCCGAGAATGTCACCGGAAGCTTCACCCGCCACCAGCGCAATACGCAGACTGGCCATGATCAGCGAGTGATGCCGCGAGTCGACGACTGGATGGAATCACGAAATATCGCGACTTCCGGGAACTGTGCAGCGGGCTCGGCCAGTTCCGCCAACGCCTGTTCGACCGTGAGGCCTTGGCGATAGACGGTTTTGTAAGCGCGACGCAAGGTGTGGATCGCATCCTCGCTAAAACCACGACGGCGCATGCCTTCAAAGTTCATGCTGCGCGCTTCGGCCGGGTTGCCGAACACGGTGACGAACGCCGGAACGTCCTTGCCGATGGCGGTGCCCATACCGGAAAAGCTGTGGGCGCCGATATGGCAATATTGGTGAACCAGGGTGAACCCGGAAAGAATTGCCCAGTCATCCACGTGCACATGGCCAGCCAACGCGGTGTTGTTGACCAGAATGCAGTGGTTGCCGATGACGCTGTCATGACCGATGTGCGCATAGGCCATGATCAGGTTGTGATCGCCCAGCGTGGTTTCCGAGCGGTCCTGCACGGTGCCACGGTGAATCGTCACGCCTTCGCGGATGACGTTGTGGTCACCGATCACCAGACGGGTTTCTTCCCCTTTGTATTTCAGATCGGGCGTGTCTTCGCCTACCGAGGAAAACTGGTAGATGCGATTGTGCTTGCCGATGCGGGTCGGGCCTTTGAGGATCACATGCGGCCCGATCACGGTACCCTCGCCGATTTCCACACCTGCGCCGATGATCGACCACGGGCCGACCTCGACGCCATCAGCCAGAACGGCCGACGGATCGATGATTGCGCGAGGGTCAATCAAACTCATAGCTTGCGTTCCGCGCAGATGATTTCAGCGGAGCATACTGGCTTGCCATCGACCGAAGCCTGGCATTCGAACTTCCAGATCTGACGCTTGCAGCTGATGAACTTGGCTTCAAGGATCAGTTGATCGCCCGGCAATACAGGCTGGCGGAAGCGCAGCTTGTCGGAACCGACGAAGTAATACAGGGTGCCGTCGGCCGGTTTGACGTCGAGCATTTTGAAACCGAGGATCCCGGCAGCCTGAGCCATCGCTTCGATGATCAGCACGCCCGGCATGATTGGATGCGCCGGGAAGTGACCATTGAAGAACGGTTCATTGATGCTGACATTCTTGTAGGCGCGAATGCGCTTGCCTTCAGTGTCCAGTTCCACCACCCGGTCCACCAGCAGGAACGGGTAACGGTGAGGCAGGTATTCGCGAATCTCGTTGATGTCCATCATTTCGGGGGGAAGCCTATGTAAAGATTGGGAGCGCGACTGACGCGCACTCCTCTAGCAAATCAAGGAGGCAGTCTAGAGGCTGTGCACACTTGATATGGAAATGGTATCAGCCATCAGATGAAGCATTGCCGTCAGGGGTCACTTCCCCTACGCGCTTTTCCAGCTGTTTCAAACGTCGCGCGATGTCATCGAGCTGACGGATGCGGGCCGCGCTTTTGCGCCATTCGGCCGCCGGTTGCATGGCTGTACCGGAAGAATAGGCACCCGGCTCGGTAATCGAGTGGGTCACCATGGTCATCCCGGTCAGGAAAACGTTGTCGCAAATATCAATGTGGCCGACCAGACCGACGCCACCGGCGAGCATGCAATGCTTGCCGATTTTGGTGCTGCCGGAGATCCCGACGCACGCCGCCATGGCGGTGTGATCACCGACCTGAACGTTGTGGGCGATCTGGATCTGGTTGTCGAGCTTCACGCCATTGCCGATCACGGTATCGGCCAGAGCGCCGCGGTCGATGGCAGTGTTCACGCCAATCTCGACATCGTCGCCGATGGTTACGCCACCGATCTGGGCGATTTTCTGCCAGATGCCTTTTTCGTTGGCGAAGCCGAAGCCTTCACCCCCGAGCACAGCACCGGACTGAATCACCACACGCTTGCCGATGCGCACGTCGTGATACAGCGTCACGCGCGGGGCAAGCCAGCCGCCTTCGCCGATTTCGCTGCGGGCACCGACGACACAATGCGCACCCAGTGTCACGTGCGCACCAACGCGTGCGCCGGCCTCGATCACTACAAAAGGGCCGATGCTGGCGGTTGGATCAACCACCGCGTCCGCCGCAATGACCGCTGAAGGATGGATACCCGCAGTGGCTTTTGGCTTGGGATCGAACAGATGAGAAATACGCGCGTAAGCCAGGTAAGGATCAGGCACGACCAACGCATTACCGGCAAAACCTTCGGCATCAGCTTCTTTGAGCAGCAATGCAGCTGCCTCCGAGCCCGCCAGGTATTTGCGATATTGAGGGTTAGCCAGAAAGCTCAACTGAGCTGGGCCAGCCTCTTGCAAAGTGGCTAGCCCAGTAATTTGCTTCTCAGGGTCGCCACGCAGGGTGGCGCCGAGGAACTCGGCCAACTGGCCGAGCTTGATAGTCACGGTCATGGGTTACTTCAGCTGATTCATGCGCTCGATAACCTGGCGCGTGATGTCGTACTGAGGTTTGACATCAATCACTGCACCACGCTCGAACACCAGGTCAAAACCACCTTTCTTGATGACTTCTTCCACTGCGCTATCCAGTTTCGGCTTCAGCTGCTTGAGCATTTCGCGGTCGGCAACAGCTTTGGCTTCGTTCAGCTCTTTGGACTGGAACTGGAAGTCACGGGCCTTTTGCTTGAATTCCAGCTCCAGACGCTCGCGCTCACCCTGCTGCATTTTGTCGCCACCGGCCATCAGACGGTCCTGGATGCCCTTGGCGCTGCTTTCCAGCGTTTTCAGCTTGGTCAGTTGCGGACCAAACTTCTTCTCGGCATCCACAGCGTACTTCTTGGCAGCGTCGGATTCCAGCAAGGCCATCTGATAGTTCAGAACGGCAATTTTCATGTCGGCAAATGCCGGGCCTGCCACCATCAAGGAGGCCAGGAGAACCAATTGAGTCAACTTACGCACGATGCACTCCTACAAAATCCATTGTCGTTATCTTGGGTCAGACGCTTAGAACGTCTGGCCGAGGGAGAATTGGAACACTTGAGTTTCAGCCTCATCCGGCTTCTTGATCGGCATGGCTAACGCGAAGCTCAGAGGACCCAGTGCGGTGACCCAGGTCACACCCACACCAACGGAACTGGCCATGTTGCTCAGGCTGATGTCGTTGCACTTGGTGTTCGACGTCGAGCCGTTCGCATTGGTAGTGTCCTTGCACTGCGAGTCAAATACGTTACCCACATCCCAGAATACCGAAGTACGCAGGGAACGCTGATCTTTCACGAATGGCAGCGGGAACAGAACCTCGACACCACCCTGGATCAGGACGTTACCACCGAACGGCAGTGGATCCTGATCCGGGTCAGCCAGCGTACCCGGGTTGGTACCACGGCTCGGCGTACTACGCGGGCCGAGGGTGCTGTCCTTGAAGCCACGTACCGAGTTGAAACCACCAGCATAGTAGTTTTCATAGAACGGCAAGCCGTCAGTACCACCGTAGCCGTCACCATAACCCAGCTCGGTGTGCAGACGCAGGGTGTAGTTCTCGCTGATCGGCTGGAACAGCTGACCGCGGTAATCAAGCTTGTAGAACGACAGGTCGCTGCCCGGCACGGTGGTTTCCAGGGTCAGACTCTGGGAGCGACCACGGGTCGGCAGGACGCCTTTGTTCAGGGTCGATTCGGACCAGCCGGCCGACGCCTTGAAGTTCAGGTACTTGTCGCCTTCCTTGTTAACGAAGTCGAAAATCTCGTCAACGGTGTAGGTACCGGTCTTGATCTCGTCCTGTTGAACCGACAGGCCGAAGGTCAGACGCGAAGTCTCGCTGATCGGGTAGCCAACGTTGACGCCGGCACCGAGGCTGTCGACCGCATAGCTTGCTACGTCGACGTCGAGGTCTTTGTAGTCGGTGGTGCGATAGAACGCGTTGTAACCCAGGCTCACGCCATCGGCGGTCCAGTACGGGTCAACGTAGCCGAAGTTGTAGCGGCTCTGGTATTCGCTGCGGGTCAGGCCCACGCTGACGCGATTACCGGTACCGAGGAAGTTGTTCTGGGTGATCGAACCACCAAGGATCAGACCGGCACTCTGGGCGAAACCGACACTGGCGGTAATCGAACCGGAAGCCTGCTCTTCAACGGCGTAGTTCACGTCAACCTGGTCGTCGACACCTGGCACAGCCGGGGTTTCAACGTTGACTTCTTTAAAGAAGCCGAGACGCTCAAGACGGGTCTTGGATTGGTCGATCAGGTAAGTCGAAGCCCAGCCGCCTTCCATCTGACGCATTTCACGACGTAGCACTTCGTCTTCGGACTTGGTGTTGCCACGGAAGTTGATGCGGTTGACGTAGGCACGCTTGCCCGGATCAACAGCGAACAGGATATCGACGGTGTGATCTTCATCGTGCGGCTGAGGTACGCCGTTGACGTTGGCGAAGGTGTAACCCTCGTTACCCAGACGACGGGTGATCAGCTCGGATGTGGTGGTCATCAGCTTGCGCGAGAACACCTGACCCTTCTGCACCAGCAGCAGGGACTTGACCTGATCTTCAGGGACCTTCAGATCACCGCTGAGCTTGACGTCACGAACGGTGTATTTCTCGCCTTCGGTGACGTTGACAGTGATGTAGACATGCTTCTTGTCCGGGGTGATCGACACCTGGGTCGAAGCGATATCCATGTTGATATAGCCACGGTCCAGGTAGTAAGAGCGCAGACGCTCCAGGTCACCGGACAGTTTTTCACGGGCGTACTTGTCGTCGTTCTTGAAGAACGACAGCCAGTTGGTGGTCTTCAGTTCGAACAGGTCGGTCAGGTCTTCCTCAGGGAAAACCGTGTTGCCCACCACGTTGATGTGCTGAATCGCCGCAACGGTACCTTCGTTGATCTTCACTTTCAGGCCGACGCGGTTACGCGGTTGCGATACCACTTCGGTATCGACCGTAGCCGAGTAGCGACCTTGCGCGACGTACTGACGTTGCAGTTCGTTACGCACGCCTTCAAGGGTGGCGCGCTGGAAGATCTCGCCTTCGGCCAGACCGGATTGCTTGAGACCTTTCATCAGGTCTTCAGTCGAGATCGCCTTGTTGCCTTCGATTTCGATACTGGCGACCGACGGACGCTCGACGACCGTGATGACCAGAACGTTGCCTTCGCGGCCCAGCTGGATATCTTGAAAGAAACCGGTTTTGAACAACGCACGAGTGGATTCCACCAGGCGACGATCATCCGCCTGCTCACCGACGTTCAACGGCAAGGCACCAAAGACACTACCCGCGGAGACCCGCTGGAGGCCATTGACGCGAATATCAGAGATAGTGAAGGACTCGGCGTGAACTTCGGCGATCATCAATACGGTGAGAACCGCAGTTAGCAGCAGACGTTTCATGAAGTCCTTTCTTATTCCAACTGGCAATAAACAAACTGCCGCAAAATGCGGCAGATTCGCAATTCAGCGAAGCGTTACAGACGACCCAGATCGTTGACCAGAGCAAGCAACATCACCCCGACCACCAAACTGATACCGATCTGTATCCCCCAACCTTGCACCCGATCCGACAAGGGACGACCACGCGCCCACTCGATCAGATAAAACAACAAATGCCCCCCATCCAGTACAGGAATGGGCAGCAAATTCAGAACGCCCAGGCTAATACTCAGATAAGCAAGGAAATTCAGGAAATCAGCAACGCCCGACTGGGCAGAAGCGCCCGCCACTTTAGCAATGGTTATCGGTCCACTCAAGTTTTTTACCGAGAGCTCGCCGAACAGCATTTTCTTCAGCGAATCGAGCGTCAGAATGCTCATGGTCCAAGTGCGACGGGCGCCCTCGCCAATCGCCGCCACCGGCCCATAACTGACCTCGCGAATCATCTCCGGCGGCCAGTCCACAGCTTTTACACCCGCGCCCAGATATCCGCTTGGCGATTTGCTTTCGCCGCGCGCTGCCAGGGTCACAGGGACGTCGATTTGAGCACTGTCGCGCTCAATGCGCAGCATGATTTTGGTATCAGGACGCGTACGAACGGTATCGACCACTTGCTGCCAGTCATTCAGCGCCTGACCGTCCAGCGCCAACAGGCGATCACCGGTCTTCAGGCCGGCCGCCTGGGCCGGGCCTTTCGGATCAAGCTCGGCAAGCACCGGCGGCAGAGCCGGGCGCCAAGGGCGAATACCCAGCGAGCGGATCGGATCCGGCTCATCAGCCCCCTTGAGCCAGTTATCGAGCTTCAGCTCACGCGGCGTATCCGCAGTCGAACCCTGCTCACGCACCAGCAATTGCAGAGAACCGCTTTCACCAAGGCGTCGTACCAATTGCAGATTGACAGCCGCCCAACCGGAAGTAGGCTCACCATCGATCGCGACGATTTCCTCACCGACGCTCAAACCGGCACTGGCGGCGATACTGCCGGATTCAACGGCACCAATGACCGGGCGAATCTGCTCACTGCCGAGCATGGCCAGCACCCAGAAGAACAGCAGCGCCAACAGGAAGTTGGCAATGGGGCCGGCCGCAACAATGGCGATACGCTGACGTACGGATTTGCGGTTGAAGGACTGATCAAGCTGATCGACCGGCACTTCACCTTCGCGCTCGTCGAGCATCTTGACGTAACCGCCCAGCGGTATCGCCGCGATCACAAACTCCGTGCCCTGCTTGTCATGCCAGCGCAGCAGCGGCATGCCGAAGCCTACGGAAAAACGTAGAACCTTGACGCCACAGCGACGCGCGACCCAGAAGTGGCCGAATTCGTGAAAGGTGACCAGCACACCCAAGGCGATCAGGGTGCCGGCAATCATATAGAGCGCGCTCATCTACTTTCTCCGCAAACCTGTTCAGTGCCGCGTGTAGCCATTGTGTTGCCAATTCTATCGATCGTGACGTTTCAACCATTGCCCGGCCAGCACTCGCGCCTTGGCATCTGCCGTAAATACGGCATCGAGATCCGCCAGCGCAACCACCGGTTCGAGGTTCAAGACTTCCTCGATGATACTCGCGATTTCCAGGTAACGGACCCGTCCGTCGAGAAACGCTGCCACCGCCACTTCGTTGGCAGCATTGAGCATCGCCGGCGCACTGTCGCCAGCCTCGGCAGCTTGCCGTGCCAGACGCAGGCACGGGAAGCGCCCTTCATCCGGCGCTTCGAAGTCCAGCCGCGCGATGGCGAACAGATCCAACGGCGCCACACCGGAGTCAATGCGTTCCGGCCAGGCCAGGGCGTTGGCAATCGGCGTACGCATGTCGGGATTGCCCAACTGCGCCAGCACCGAGCCGTCGACATAATCGACCAGCGAGTGAATCACGCTCTGCGGATGGATCACCACCTCGACCTGCGAGGGTTTGGCATCAAACAACCAGCAGGCCTCAATCAGTTCGAGTCCTTTATTCATCATGCTGGCCGAATCGACCGAAATCTTGCGCCCCATGGACCAGTTCGGGTGTGCACACGCCTGCTCAGGTGAAACATGCGCCAGGTCACTCATCGGCGTCTGTCGGAACGGTCCGCCAGAGGCTGTGAGTAAAATCCGACGAACACCGACCGAACTCAGCCCACGGGCAAAATCCTGTGGCATGCACTGGAAAATTGCGTTGTGCTCGCTGTCGATCGGCAGCAACACCGAACCGCTCTTGCGCACCGCCTGCATGAACAAGGCGCCGGACATCACCAGCGCCTCTTTATTGGCCAGGAGAATCTTCTTGCCGGCCTCAACGGCCGCCAGAGTCGGGCGCAGACCAGCCGCACCAACGATCGCCGCCATCACCGCATCGACTTCCGGAGCAGCAGCGACCTGACACAGCCCCTCCTCTCCCATCAGTACGCGGGTCGGCAAACCGGCGGCGCGCAAATCGTCCTGCAAACCGCGCGCAGCGACCGCCTCTGGCACTACGGCAAACTGCGGCACGTGACGCACGCACAAGGTGAACAGCTCACTCAGACGCGTGAAACCACTCAACGCAAAAACCTGATAACGCTCAGGATGACGAGCAATGACATCCAGCGTGCTCAGGCCGATCGAGCCTGTCGCGCCCAGAACGGTAATCTGCTGAGGGCGACTCACGGTGCAGCCATCCACAGCAGCACGGCAAACACCGGAATTGCTGCGGTCAGACTATCGATGCGATCAAGCACGCCGCCATGGCCGGGCAGCAGATTACTGCTGTCCTTGATGCCGGACTGACGCTTGAACATGCTTTCGGTCAGGTCGCCGACAACGGAGATGAAGACGATCAGCGCAGCGCCGATCAAGCCTTTAAGCAGTTCGGCGACGGTCCAGTCACGCACCAGACCGACAATCGCGGTGATCAGCAGGCTTAGCGCCAGACCGCCGTAGACACCTTCCCAGCTTTTGCCCGGGCTGACTTGGGGGGCCAGCTTGCGCTTGCCGAACTTGCGACCAGAAAAGTAGGCACCGATATCAGCGCCCCAGACCAGCACCATCACGGCCATGATCAGCCAGTTACCCAGCGGGTACTGCTTGATCTGCACCAGACCTTGCCAGGCTGGCAACAGAATCAGCAGGCCGATGACCAGTTTGGTGGCGGCCGTGGACCAATGCTCGCTGGAACGCGGATACGTCAGCACCAGATAAGTCGCCACCGCCCACCAGAGCACCGAAGCACCCAGCACCCATGGCGCCAGGCCTGGCAGCACATACATGACGAACAACATCAAGGCGACGACCGCGGCATAGCCGATACGGAACGATTGAGCGGTAAAACCGGCCAGACGCGCCCATTCCCATGCACCCAGACTCACGACCAGGCCAATGAACAAGGCAAAACCCGAACCTGTGAGCAAGAAAAAACCGCACAAGGCGATCGGCAGCAGGATCAGCGCAGTGATGATTCGTTGTTTAAGCATTAAACCCGGGCTCCAGCTTCGATCTGTTCGCTCGTTTTACCGAAGCGACGCTGGCGCGAAGCGAAATCGGCCAGCGCATTGCGCATGGCATCGTGTTTGAAGTCCGGCCAGAACAGGTCGGAGAAGTACAACTCGGCGTAAGCCAGCTGCCACAGCAGGAAGTTGCTGATGCGATGCTCGCCACCGGTACGGATGCACAGGTCTGGCAACGGCAGATCGCCAGTCGCCAGACAGGTTTGCAGCAGATCCGGAGTGATGTCTTCCGGACGCAGGTGCCCGGCCTGAACTTCACGCGCCAGACGCTGGGCAGCCTGTGCAATATCCCACTGACCGCCGTAATTGGCAGCGATCTGCAGAATAAAACGGTTGGCACCCGCCGTCATCGCTTCGGCTTCACGCATTGCTGCCTGAAGCTCCGGATGAAAGCGCGAACGATCGCCGATGATGCGCAGGCTGATGTTGTTGTCGTTGAGACGCTTGGCCTCACGACGCAATGCCTTGAAGAACAGATCCATCAAGGCACTGACCTCATCGGCCGGGCGCTGCCAGTTCTCACTGGAAAACGCGAACAGGGTGAGCACTTCGACCTTGGCCTCGGCACACACCTCGATTACGGCACGCACAGCATCCACGCCCGCTTTATGCCCGGCGACACCCGGCATAAAGCGTTTTTTCGCCCAGCGATTGTTGCCATCCATGATGATCGCGACATGGCGCGGCACCGCGGACGGCGCAGTCTGCTTGGTCTTGTCCATTAAAAGCTCGAACCTTATACGGCCATCAGATCCGCTTCTTTTTGCTTGGTAGCCGTGTCGATATCAGCCTCGGCCTTGTCGGTGAGCTTCTGAATATCGGCAGCGGCACGACGCTCTTCGTCTTCGCTGATTTCTTTGTCCTTGACCAGTTTCTTCAGCTCGCCCAAGGCGTCACGACGGATGTTGCGCACGGCAACACGAGCGTCTTCAGCAGCACTGCGCGCCTGCTTGGTGAAGCCCTTGCGGGTTTCTTCAGTCAGTGCAGGCATGGAGATCAGCAACAATTCGCCCAGGTTGGTCGGATTGAGGTTCAGGCCAGCGCTCTGGATTGCCTTGTCGACCGCCGCGAGCATGTTGCGCTCGAACGCAACGACTTGCAGGGTGCGCGAATCTTTTACAGTGATGTTGGCCACTTGGGTGATGGAGGTGTCTGCGCCGTAGTACGGCACCATCACGCTACCCAGAATACTTGGGTGAGCCTTGCCGGTACGAATCTGACCAAAAGCGTGAGCCAGAGAGTCCAGGGATTTTTGCATGCGCTCTTGAGCGTCTTTTTTGATTTCGTTGATCATTGTTGACCTTCCTCGATCAGGGTGCCTTCAGCGCCGCCATGGACGATGTTCAGCAGGGCACCGGGTTTGTTCATGTTGAATACGCGCAGCGGCATCTTGTGGTCGCGGCACAGGCAAATAGCTGTCAGATCCATTACACCCAGCTTGCGATCCAGCACTTCATCATAAGTCAGATGATCGAACTTCTCGGCATGCGGGTCTTTGAACGGGTCAGCGGTGTAGACGCCATCGACCTTGGTCGCTTTGAGCACGACATCAGCATCGATTTCGATTGCGCGCAGGCAGGCTGCCGAATCCGTAGTAAAGAACGGATTACCGGTACCGGCCGCGAAAATCACCACGTCCTTGGAGTTCAGGTGACGCATGGCTTTGCGGCGATCGTAGTGATCGGTCACACCCACCATGGAAATGGCCGACATCACGATGGCCGAGATGTTGGCACGTTCCAGCGCGTCGCGCATGGCCAGGGCGTTCATCACAGTGGCCAGCATGCCCATGTGGTCACCTGTCACCCGATCCATACCGGCTTTGCTCAAGGCTTCGCCGCGGAACAGGTTGCCACCGCCGATCACCAGACCGACCTGTACGCCGATGCCGACCAGCTGGCCGACTTCCAGCGCCATCCGATCCAGCACTTTTGGATCGATCCCGAACTCTTCCGAGCCCATCAGGGCCTCGCCGCTAAGCTTGAGTAGAATGCGTTTATAGCGAGCCTGATAACCACTGCCCTGCTGAGCCATTGCGAATCTCTCCTGCGGCGTATTTAAAAATTCTTTGCGAGCTGTTTACAGCTGGCGTTCACTCTAGCTTGGCGCTGCTTCAGCGCCATCGGAACATGGCTTTGTAAGTCAGTTCCAAGCGGAAACCAATTAAAAATTGGCCCCCCATCTGAAAAGAGGCTGCGCGCGTAAGCGGGCAGCCTCTTTCGGGCGACAGTTGAAAAAACCGTCTTATTGCTTGGCGGCAGCCAGCTGGGCAGCAACTTCTTCAGCGAAGTTGTCGACCGGCTTCTCGATGCCTTCGCCTACTTTGAAGTAAGTGAAGGAAACGATTTCTGCGCCGGCTTTCTTGGCCAGCTCGCCAACCTTGACTTCAGGGTTCTTGACGAACGCCTGCTCAACCAGGCTTGCTTCTGCCAGGAACTTGCTGATACGGCCTTTGACCATGTTCTCAACAATGTTTTCTGGCTTGCCTTTGATCTTCTCTTCGTTCAACTGCAGGAACACAGCTTTTTCACGCTCGATCGCTTCATCCGAAACTTGCGAAGGCAGCAGGAACTCAGGGTTGCTTGCAGCTACGTGCATCGCGATGTCTTTGGCCAGCTCGACGTCACCGCCTTTCAGGACAACAGCAACACCGATCTTGTTACCGTGCAGGTAGGTGCCGACAACGTCACCCTCTACGCGGACCAGACGACGGATGTTGACGTTTTCGCCAACTTTGGCAACCAGAGCTTCACGAGCCGATTCCTGAGCGGCGATCAGCGGAGCTGCGTCGGTCAGGTTCTCGTCGAAGGCTTTTTCTACGCTGGCAGCAACGAAGTTCTTGAAGTCGTCTTGCAGGGCCAGGAAGTCGGTCTGCGAGTTGACTTCCAGCAGCACGGCTACCTTGTCGTTCGATTTGATGGCGATTGCGCCTTCAGCGGCAACGTTGCCCGCTTTCTTGGCAGCCTTGATCGCGCCCGAAGCACGCATGTCATCAATGGCTTTTTCGATGTCGCCGTCAGCCTTTTCCAGGGCTTTCTTGCAGTCCATCATGCCTTCGCCGGTACGCTCGCGCAGTTCTTTAACCAACGCTGCAGTAATTGCTGCCATTTTCAAATTCCTCTTGGATAGGTTTTCAACCATTCCACCCGATCGAACGGGCGTTCAATTCGTCCCGAGCCCCACCTTGTAGCCGCTGCACGTTACAGATGCTGTAGCTGCGCTGCCGACAAATGGTTTTCGAGGTGGCAAAAAGGGGGCCAAGCCCCCTTTTTGCTTACTGAGTCAACGCCAGGGCGTTAATTACTCAGCTGCAGCCTGAGTTTCTTCAGCTGCGAATTCTACAGTGCCGCCAGCAACATTGTTGCGACCGCGGATCACTGCGTCAGCCATCGAACCCATGTACAGCTGGATAGCGCGGATTGCGTCATCGTTGCCTGGGATGATGTAGTCAACGCCTTCCGGGCTGCTGTTGGTGTCGACAACGCCGATTACCGGGATGCCCAGCTTGTTGGCTTCGGTGATCGCGATGCGCTCGTGGTCAACGTCGATCACGAACAGTGCGTCTGGCAGACCGCCCATGTCCTTGATGCCGCCCAGCGAACGATCCAGCTTCTCAAGATCACGGGAGCGCATCAGCGCTTCTTTCTTGGTCAGCTTGGCGAAAGTACCGTCTTCGGCTTGAACTTCAAGGTCACGCAGACGCTTGATGGAAGCACGAATGGTTTTGAAGTTGGTCAGCATGCCGCCCAACCAGCGGTGATCGACGTACGGCGAACCGCAACGTGCTGCTTCTTCAGCAACGATCTTGCCGGCGGAACGCTTGGTGCCGACGAACAGAATCTTGTTTTTGCCCTGGGCCAGACGCTCTACGAAAGTCAGAGCTTCGTTGAACATTGGCAGGGTTTTTTCAAGGTTGATGATGTGAATCTTGTTACGCGCGCCGAAAATGTACTTACCCATTTTCGGATTCCAGTAACGGGTTTGGTGACCGAAGTGCACACCGGCCTTCAGCATATCGCGCATATTGACTTGGGACATGATAGTTCCTTAATAAGTCGGGTTTGGCCTCCACGTATCCCAATGACCAACCAGTGGCATAAAGCCAAAAGCACCCAGGTCATCGTGTCGACACGTGTGTGGATTTAAGCTTTTCGGGGTATCCCCGGAAAGCGGCGCATTTTATACCACAGGGTGCGCAGAAACGGAACCCGGAATCTGTATTCGCACCAAGGACATGGGCGCAGCCCCCTTGGAATCGGCTCCGAGCGCACCATTGTATAGAGAGAAGCGATGCACGCGGGCGCTGAATTGCGCCGTGCGTCTGTTAGAATCGCGTTTTTCAGGGTCGCCTGTCGACACCGGCCACCCTATCCGTATCAGCAAGCGCCGCCGAGCGCAGAGAGAGCCTGTATGACCGTCAACCTCAAAACTCCCGAGGACATCGCTGGCATGCGCGTCGCCGGCAAACTGGCCGCCGATGTGCTGGAAATGATTGCCGAACATGTCAAACCGGGTGTCACCACCGATGAGCTGAACCAGATCTGCCACGACTACATCGTCAACGTACAGCAAGCCATCCCTGCTCCGCTCAACTACAAGGGCTACCCGAAGTCGATCTGCACCTCGATCAATCATGTGGTCTGCCATGGCATCCCGAATGACAAGCCGCTGAAAAACGGCGACACCCTGAACATCGACGTGACCGTGATCAAGGACGGCTACCACGGTGACACCAGCCGCATGTTCCACGTCGGTCAAGTGCCAGTCTGGGCCGAGCGTCTGTCGCAGATCACTCAGGAATGCATGTACAAGGCGATCGAGATCGTCAAACCCGGCTGCCGCCTCGGCGACATCGGTGAAGTGATTCAGAAGCACGCCGAGAAGAACGGTTTCTCGGTGGTTCGTGAATTCTGCGGTCACGGCATCGGCAAGGTCTTCCACGAAGAACCGCAAATTCTGCACTACGGCCGCGCCGGCACCGGCATGGAACTGAAGGCCGGCATGACCTTCACCATCGAGCCGATGATCAACCAGGGCAAGGCCGACACCAAAGTACTGGGCGACGGCTGGACTGCGATCACCAAGGACCGCAAGCTCTCGGCACAGTGGGAACACACCCTGCTGGTCACCGACACCGGTTACGAGATCTTCACCCTGCGCGCCGATGACACTATCCCGCGCATCTCGGCCTGATCCAAAAACGCTCCCAGCCCTATAGAAGGAAAGCCAATCGATGCCGCAGGTGGATCCCGAACTCTTCGACCGCGGCCAGTTCCAGGCTGAACTGGCCCTGAAAGCGAGTCCTATCGCGGCGTTCAAGAAGGCGATCCGTCAGGCTCGCGAGGTGCTCGACACGCGTTTTCGCCAAGGTCGCGATATTCGCCGCCTGATCGAAGACCGTGCCTGGTTCGTCGACAACATCCTGCAAAAGGCCTGGGAGCAGTTCAACTGGAGCGATGACGCCGACATCGCGCTGGTCGCGGTCGGCGGCTACGGCCGCGGTGAGCTGCACCCGTACTCCGACATCGATCTGCTGATCCTGCTGGACAGTGCCGATCACGAAGTTTTCCGCGATTCCATCGAGCGTTTTCTGACGCTGCTGTGGGACATTGGCCTGGAAGTCGGTCAGAGCGTGCGCTCGGTCGATGAATGCGCCGAAGAGGCGCGCGCTGACCTGACGGTCGTCACCAACCTGATGGAAAGCCGCACCATCTGCGGTCCCGAGCGCCTGCGTCAGCGCATGCTCGACGTCACCAGCACCGCACACATGTGGCCGGCCAAGGAGTTCTTCCTGGCCAAGCGTGCCGAGCAAAAAGCCCGCCACCACAAATACAACGACACCGAATACAACCTGGAACCCAACGTCAAAGGCTCACCCGGTGGCCTGCGGGATATCCAGACGATTCTGTGGGTGGCCCGGCGGGCGTACGGCACCCTTAACTTGCGCGCCCTCGCCGGCGAAGGCTTTCTGGTCGAAAGCGAAAATGCCCTGCTCGCCTCCTCCCAGGAATTCCTCTGGAAAGTGCGCTATGCCCTGCACATGCTGGCCGGGCGCTCCGAAGACCGCTTGCTGTTCGATCACCAACGCACCATCGCCGGACTACTGGGGTTTGAGGGCGACGACGCCAAACAGGCCGTCGAAAACTTCATGCAACAGTATTTCCGCACTGTGATGAGCATCGCCCAACTCAGCGACCTGATCATCCAGCACTTCGAGGAGGTCATCCTCGCCCCGGAAGACGAAGCGCCGCCGCAGCCGATCAACTCGCGCTTCCAGTTGCATGACGGCTACATCGAGGCGCGCAACGACAACGTGTTCCGCCGCACGCCGTTTGCCATGCTCGAGATCTTCGTGTTGATGGCGCAGCAACCGGAAATCAAAGGCGTGCGCGCCGACACCATCCGTCTGCTGCGCGAGCACCGTCACCTGATCGACGACAACTTCCGTAACGATATTCGTAACACCAGCCTGTTCATCGAACTGTTCAAGTGCAAGATCGGCATCCACCGCAACCTGCGCCGGATGAACCGTTACGGCATTCTCGGACGCTATCTTCCGGAGTTCGGCTTTATTGTCGGGCAGATGCAGCATGATCTGTTCCACATTTATACCGTCGATGCGCACACGCTGAATCTGATCAAACATCTGCGCAAACTGCAGTACACCCAGGTCTCGGAAAAATTTCCGCTGGCCGCCAAGCTCATGGCCAAGCTGCCCAAGCCCGAACTGATCTATATGGCGGGCCTGTACCACGACATCGGTAAAGGTCGGCATGGCGATCACTCGGAGATCGGCGCGGTCGATGCCGCGGCATTCTGCCAGCGTCATCAGTTGCCGGTGTGGGACAGCCGCCTGATCGTCTGGCTGGTGCAGAACCATCTGGTGATGTCGACCACCGCCCAGCGCAAGGATTTGTCCGACCCGCAGGTGATTCACGACTTTGCCCTGGCAGTCGGCGATGAAACCCGCCTCGACTATCTCTATGTGCTGACCGTAGCCGACATCAACGCGACCAACCCGACACTGTGGAATTCGTGGCGCGCCAGCCTGTTGCGCCAGCTCTACACCGAGACCAAACGCGCCTTGCGCCGAGGCCTGGAGAATCCAGTCGACCGCGAAGAGCAGATCCGCCAGACCCAAAGCGCCGCGCTGGATATTCTGGTGCGTGGTGGCACCGACCCGGACGATGTCGAGCAGTTGTGGGCGCAATTGGGCGATGACTATTTCCTGCGCCACACCGCCGGCGATGTGGCCTGGCACAGCGATGCGATCCTGCAGCAACCGGTCGATGGCGGGCCGCTGGTGCTGATCAAGGAAACCACCCAGCGCGAGTTCGAGGGTGGCACGCAGATCTTCATCTATGCACCGGACCAGCATGACTTCTTCGCCGTGACCGTGGCCGCGATGGATCAGCTCAACCTGAACATTCACGACGCCCGGGTTATCACCTCGAGCAGCCAGTTCACCCTCGACACCTATATTGTGCTCGACAACGAAGGCGAGTCGATCGGCGACAACCCGGCACGGGTCAAGCAGATCCGCGAAGGCCTGACCGAAGCCCTGCGCAATCCGGATGATTACCCGACGATCATCCAGCGCCGCGTGCCGCGCCAGCTCAAGCATTTCGCCTTTGCGCCGCAGGTGACGATTCACAACGATGCTCAACGTCCGGTGACGGTGCTGGAATTGACCGCCCCTGATCGCCCGGGCCTGCTCGCGCGGATCGGCGGGATTTTTCTCGAATTCGATCTGTCGCTGCAGAACGCCAAGATTGCGACCCTCGGCGAGCGAGTGGAAGACGTGTTCTTCATCACCGACGCGCACAACCAACCGTTGTCCGACCCGTTGCTGTGCAGCCGTTTGCAGGATGCGATCGTTGAGCAACTGAGCGTCAACCAGGAACCCGATATCAAATTGTCGCGCATCAGTATTTGATGGCGCCCCGGATTCAAATGGCTTTGCGAGAGACCCAGCCCCAATGAACAACGCTCTGAACCAGCTCCAGCCGTACCCGTTCGAAAAGCTCCGCGCCCTGCTCGGCACCGTGACCCCGAACCCGGACAAGCGCCCGATCGCCCTGTCGATCGGCGAGCCGAAACACCGTTCGCCAAGCTTTGTCGCCGAAGCGCTGGCGAACAGTCTGGATCAGATGGCGGTGTACCCGACCACCCTCGGCATCCCGGCGCTACGCGAAGCCATTGGCGGCTGGTGCGAGCGTCGTTTCGGCGTGCCAAGCGGCTGGATCGATCCAGCGCGCAACGTGTTGCCGGTCAATGGCACCCGTGAAGCGTTGTTCGCGTTCACCCAGACCGTAGTCAACCGTGGCGACGACGCGCTGGTGGTCAGCCCGAATCCGTTCTATCAAATCTACGAAGGCGCAGCGTTCCTCGCCGGGGCCAAGCCGCATTACCTGCCGTGCCTCGACGAAAACGGCTTCAACCCGGACTTCGAGGCCGTTTCGCCAGACATCTGGAAACGCTGCCAGATCCTGTTCCTCTGCTCACCGGGCAACCCGACGGGCGCGCTGATACCGGTCGACACCCTGAAGAAGCTGATCGCCCTGGCCGATGAGTACGATTTCGTGATCGCCGCCGACGAGTGCTACAGCGAACTGTACTTCGACGAACAAACCCCGCCGCCGGGCCTGCTGACTGCTTGCGTCGAACTGGGCCGCAAGGATTTCAAACGTTGCGTGGTGTTCCACAGCCTGTCCAAGCGCTCCAACCTGCCGGGCCTGCGCTCGGGTTTCGTGGCGGGTGATGCCGACATCCTCAAAGGCTTCCTGCTGTATCGCACCTACCACGGCTGTGCGATGCCGGTGCAAACGCAGCTGGCCAGCGTGGCGGCGTGGAATGACGAAGTGCATGTGCGCGCCAACCGGGCGCTGTATCGCGAGAAATTCGATGCGGTGCTGGAAATCCTCAGTCCGGTGATGGACGTGCAGCGTCCGGATGGCAGCTTCTACCTGTGGCCGAACGTGCAAGGCGATGACGCGGCGTTCTGTCGCGATCTGTTTGAGCAGGAGCACGTGACCGTGGTGCCGGGTTCGTACCTTTCCCGCGACGTCGACGGCGTCAATCCGGGCGCTGGCCGTGTGCGTATGGCGCTGGTAGCGCCGCTGGCCGAATGTGTCGAAGCCGCACAACGGATCCGCGCCTTTATTACTCGCCAGCAATAAACAAATTGGCCCGCGCCAGGCAATCTGGCGCGCGGCTTGATAACCGCGACACACATAAAAGCAATTAGCGACTTCCTCCTCTGCCCCTCCAAAGATAGTCTTCAGACGCATAGTCACTGCAACTATCAGTCGTTATGCATCGACTTCAGGAAAGAACTTCCGCACACACCCAAAACAAACCAGTCAATCAATATGGATATTGATCATGCACCGTTACCCCTTCGTCAAAATGCGCAGAAGCAACTTCACCTCCAGGCCACGCAGCAAGCGCTCGATCGCCTACTCCAACCGATTATGGGACAACGCCAGCACGGTAACTTTTTCCTTCATGGAGGATTTACCCGATGAACTTGAATATCGGGTCGAACGGGTAATACGCCAATGGGAACCCTTTGTCAGCCTGACATTTGAACAAGTCGAACAAGGCCAGATCCGCATCGCCCTGAACGGCAGGGAAAACTACTCGGCGATCGGCACCGAAGCATTGGAATTCGATCCCGCTGAACCTACGCTGGTCATCCAGACGGCCCCGCAAGATCCACTGTTTGAAGCCACGCTATTGCATGAGTTCGGCCACGCTCTTGGGTTTCATCATGCCCATCTGCATCCCGACGCCAATATTCCCTGGGATATAGAAGCCGTCTACAAGTACTACCGGGAAACAGCAGGCTGGAACGATGATGAAATCGAACTGAACCTTTTCAGTCTCGATAGCCGCAACAGTATTTCTCAGGGGGAATACGACACACTTTCCATCATGCATTACCCGGTGCCGAACTTCATGACCCTGGGCAATTTCGAGATAGCATTCAACCGGAAAATCAGTGAGCGGGACAAACGCCTGGCCAGGCAAAGTTATCCCGCCATTGATTATCAGGTACAGGTCATTTGACCTGCCCCAAGTTGGCCTCACTCAAATCCAGATCGGCCAACACTTCTCGGAGAACGTCATCACCTATCTGGTGATGGCGACTGAGGCTATACAGCTCCAAGCGTTGCGCCCTTAGCGCCTTCAAACGCAGGCGACGCTCAAGCAGATCCATCTGAAACGCCAAGGCCTGGGCTTCGGCGGAATCGTTGAAGACATCGAGCTGATGGCGATATTCGGACATGATCCGTGCCTTCAGCTCGGCTGACAGAGCAGCTTGAGCAGCATCCTGCGGGGTAGTTTCTTCGGTTTCGAGCGCGTGAATCGCCGCCTCTGCGGTTTTACGCCACGCGTCGCGCACTTCCTGGCGCCGTTTGTCATCCGGACTTTTCTCGATGCCGCGCAACAACAGAGGCAGCGCGATACAGGCCGAAACCAGCGAGAGCAGAATCACCCCGGCAGCGATGAAAATCAGCAGATCACGCTCGGGAAACGCCTCCGCCCCCATCAACATCGGCACCGACATCACACCCGCCAGCGTCACCGCACCTCGCACCCCACCGACGGTCAGCAACCAACAGGAGCGGGCAGTCGGCACTTGCGTCAGATCACCTTTACCGCGCAAACGCCGCAGCAATACCGATAAACGCCAGATGCTCTGCACCCAGATAAACCGCAACAAAACCAGCGCAAGAAAAATCGCCACGACATCGAGGCAGCGATAGAACAATGTCGGCCACAGCGTCGGCTCGTGGCTGACCACGGCTTTGATGATGTCTGGCAATTGCAGGCCAAGCAGGAGGAAAATCAGCCCGTTGAAAGCGAACTCCAGCAACGACCAGACACTGCGATTGAGCAAGCGGGTGCTGGTCTGCCGAGGCAACAGATCGAGCCAGCTCTGCATCATCCCCGCCGCCACGGCCGAAAGAATGCCCGAAACGCCAAGACGTTCCGCCAGCACATAAGCGGCGAACGGCAGCAGCAACATGAACACCACGTGGGTGGCCGGGTCATCCCAACCGCGAGCGATCATCCACGCCCGCAATCGCCCCACCAGCCAGCTCAATGCCACACCGACCGCCAACCCGCCGAGCGCCACCATGATGAAGGTCAAGCTGGCGTTGGTCAGCGAGAACACGCCTGTGATGGCCGCCACCAGGGCGAACTTGAAGGTCACCAGACCCGAGGCATCGTTCATCAGCGCCTCGCCCTGCAATATATGCATCAGCGGGGTCGGCAAGCGATTTTGCGAAATGGCCGACACCGCCACGGCGTCCGTCGGTGACAACACTGCCGCCAGGGCGAAGGCCACGGGCAGCGGAATAGACGGCAACAACCAATGAATGAAGTACCCGGCGCCGACCACGGTGAACAGCACCAGCCCCACCGCCAGTGTCAGGATCGGCCCGCGCAAATGCCAGAACTCGCGCTTGGGCATGCGCCAGCCATCGGAAAACAGCAGGGGCGGCAGGAACAGAAAGAGGAATAATTCCGGATCGAGCGCCACATGCAGACCCAGGGTCGGCCAGGCGAGCAAGGCGCCAGCAGCGATTTGTACCAGCGGCAGTGGCAACGGGATGACCCGTCCGACCAGACGCGAGACGCTGACCAGCATCAGCAGGATCAGGACGGTGTAAGCGGTTTGCATAAAGCGGAAATCTCAGACAATCGACAGCGTTGAACTGCCATATTAGCCGCTTAGGATGAAACTGGCCGTTGCACCTATGTCGCACTGCTGGAACGCAGCCCCCTTGTGGGAGCGAGCCTGCTCGCGAATGCGGTGTGTCATTAACAGAGATTTTGACTGACACGGCCCCTTCGCGAGCAAGCTCGCTCCCACAGGGTTTTGCATTGCCAAATGAAGCCGGGCGCCCGAAACCGTTTGGTCATGGCATAATCCGACACCATTTTTCTCCAGCACCTGTAAAGGGGGCAATTCCTTGACCGTTTCAAGTAAAACGTTGCACCTTTTCGGCATCAAAGCCTGCGACACCATGAAGAAGGCGCGCACCTGGCTCGATGAACACGCTGTCAGCTACGACTTTCACGATTACAAAACCGCCGGTATCGACCGTGAGCACCTGACCCAATGGTGTGACGAACACGGCTGGCAAACGGTGTTGAACCGTGCAGGCACGACCTTTCGCAAACTCGACGACGAACGCAAAGCCGATCTCGACCAATCGAAAGCCATCGAACTGATGCTCGCTCAACCCTCGATGATCAAGCGCCCGGTGCTCGATCTCGGTGACCGAACCCTGATTGGCTTCAAGCCAGATATCTACGCGGCCGCTCTGAAGTAAGCAGCCCGTCACTCTTTGTAGAGGTATTCACATGTCCAATTCCCTGTTCAGCATCGCCTTTGGTGTCGGCACCCAGAACCGTCAAGGCGCATGGCTGGAAGTGTTCTACGCGCAACCACTGCTCAACCCATCGGCCGAACTGGTCGCCGCTGTTGCGCCGATCCTCGGTTACACCGAAGGCAATCAGGCCATTACCTTCACCACCGCCCAGGCTGCGCAACTGGCTGAAGCCGTAAAAGGCATCGACGCCGTGCAAGGCAAGCTGCTGACCCGTCTGGCCGAAAGCCACAAGCCGCTGGTCGCTACCCTGCTGGCCGAAGACGCACAGCTGACCTCGACGCCTGAGGCTTACCTCAAGTTGCACCTGCTGTCGCACCGTCTGGTCAAGCCACACGGCGTGAGCCTGGCCGGGATCTTCCCGCTGCTGCCAAACGTAGCGTGGACCAGCCAGGGTGCAATCGACCTGAGCGAACTGGCTGAGCTGCAACTGGAAGCCCGTCTGCGCGGCGAACTGCTGGAAGTGTTCTCGGTGGACAAGTTCCCGAAAATGACCGACTACGTGGTTCCGGCCGGCGTGCGTATCGCTGACGCCGCGCGTCTGCGTCTGGGCGCTTACGTCGGTGAAGGCACCACCGTCATGCACGAAGGTTTCATCAACTTCAACGCCGGCACCGAAGGCCCGGGCATGATCGAAGGCCGCGTTTCCGCCGGCGTGTTCGTCGGCAAGGGTTCCGACCTGGGCGGCGGTTGCTCGACCATGGGCACCCTGTCGGGCGGCGGCAACATCGTGATCAAGGTCGGCGAAGGCTGCCTGATCGGCGCCAACGCCGGTATCGGTATTCCGTTGGGCGACCGCAACACCGTTGAGTCGGGCCTGTACGTGACGGCCGGTACCAAGGTGGCGCTGCTCGACGAACACAACAATCTGGTCAAGGTTGTGAAGGCCCGTGAGTTGGCCGGTCAGACTGACCTGCTGTTCCGTCGCAATTCGGAAACCGGTGCTGTGGAATGCAAGACCCACAAATCGGCGATCGAACTGAACGAAGCGCTGCACGCTCACAACTAAGCAGCCATACGATCCCCCTGTGGGAGCGAGCTTGCTCGCGAAGGCGTCCGGTCAGTCAACAACAGTACTGAATGACACGATGCTTTCGCGAGCAAGCTCGCTCCCACAAGGTTCGGTGTATACCCGCCCAAGTTCACAGGGCTGAACAGATGATGATTCCCTCCCCCTGGCGTGCCGATTTTCCGGCCATCGCCGCGCTGCAACGGCAAGACCAGACCTATCTGGACAACGCCGCCACCACGCAAAAACCTCAAGCCCTGCTCGACGCGCTGACGCATTACTACGCCAATGGCGCAGCCAATGTGCACCGCGCGCAACACTTGCCCGGCGCCCATGCCACGCAGGCGTTCGAAGACAGTCGGCTCAAGGCTGCCCAGTGGCTGAATGCCGGTGACAGCGGGCAGATCATCTTTACCCACGGCGCCACCAGTGCGCTGAATCTCCTGGCTTATGGTCTGGAACATCTTTTCCAACCGGGCGATGAAATTGTCATCAGCGCCCTGGAGCATCACGCCAACCTGCTGCCGTGGCAGCAACTGGCGCAACGGCGCAACCTGAAACTGGTGGTCCTGCCGCTGGATACCGACGGCTTGATCGACCTTGCGGCCGCCGTGCATCTGATCGGCCCGCGTACGCGATTGCTGGCGGTCAGTCAGTTGTCCAACGTGCTCGGCGCCTGGCAGCCGTTGCCGGCATTGCTCGGCATGGCCAAGGCGCAGAATGCGCTGACCGTGGTCGATGGCGCGCAAGGCGTGGTCCATGGTCGGCATGACGTGCAAGCGCTGGGTTGCGACTTTTATGTGTTTTCCAGCCACAAGTTGTATGGCCCGGATGGCCTCGGCGTGTTGTTCGGGCGCAATGCTGCGCTTGAGCAATTGAAGCCGTGGCAGTTCGGCGGTGAGATGGTGCTGGATGCCAACTATCACGATTCGCGCTTCCGCCCGGCGCCGCTGGGTTTCGAAGCGGGTACACCGCCGATTGCCAGTGTCATCGGCCTCGGCGCGACACTGGATTATCTGGCGGGTCTGGATCAGGACGCGGTGTCTGCCCACGAAGCCGCGCTGCATGATTATATGCTGCGTGGCCTCGCGGCCCGTAGCGGCATTCGTCTGCTCGGCAAGCCGCAATTGGCGTTGGCCAGTTTTGTCGTCGAGGGTGTGCATAACGCTGATCTGGCGCACCTGCTGACCGAACAAGGGATTGCCGTGCGCGCCGGCCATCACTGCGCGATGCCGCTGTTGAAAAGCTTCGAGTTGGCCGGAGCGATTCGTGTATCGCTGGCGCTGTACAACGACTCCGAGGATCTGGAGCGCTTCTTTGAAGCACTGGATCAGGCACTGGAGTTGTTGCGATGAGCTTGCCGGTCGAAGCCGCCGAGGCGTTGCAGACTTTTCAAAACGCGGCCGGCTGGGAACAGCGGGCGCGGTTGTTGATGCAGTTTGGTGATCGTCTGTCGCCGCTAAGTGATGCTGACAAGTGCGAGGCCAACCGGGTGCATGGCTGTGAGAGTCAGGTGTGGCTGGTTGGGGAATTGCGCGACGGCCATTGGCAATTTGCGGCGAGCAGCGATGCGCGGATGATTCGTGGGTTGGTGGCGTTGTTGCTGTTGCGGGTTAACGGTTTGTCGGCAACTGAATTGCAGCAGGTTGATTTGCCGGACTGGTTTAATCAGTTAGGTCTTTCGCGACAACTCTCGCCATCGCGCAGTAATGGCCTGAATGCCGTGCTCAAGCGGATGAATGAGTTGGCCGGTTAATCGCTTTCGCGAGCAAGCTCGCTCCCACAGGGGAATGCATTTCAATGTGGGAGCGAGCCTGCTCGCGAAGAGGCCATCGGCCTCACCGATCAAACCTCAGGCTTAATGCGATCCGCCGGGCGCCGAACACCCGCGACAATCTTGTCCACAGCCTTGGTCGCCGCGACCATGCCAAACGTCGCCGTGACCATCATCACCGCGCCAAACCCGCCGGCGCAGTCGAGCTTCACGCCATCGCCGACAAAGCTCTTCTGCAAACAAATGCTGCCATCCGGTTTCGGATAACGCAGTTGCTCGGTGGAGAACACGCACGGAACGCTGTAATGCCGGGTCACGGTGCGCGAAAAACCGTAATCGCGACGCAACGTCGAGCGCACTTTCGAGGCCAACGGGTCGTTAAACGTGCGGTTGAGATCGCACACCTGAATCAGCGTCGGATCGATCTGCCCGCCCGCACCGCCGGTAGTGATGATCTGGATCTTGCGGCGTTTGCACCAGGCAATCAGCGCAGCTTTGGCGTTGACCGCGTCAATGCAGTCGATCACGCAATCAATGTTCGGCGTGATGTATTCGGCCATGGTGTCGCGGGTGACGAAATCCGCCACGGCGTGCACGGTGCAATCCGGGTTGATCCCGCGCAGGCGCTCGGCCATCACTTCGACCTTGGGCTTGCCGACGGTGCTGTCCAGCGCGTGCAACTGGCGATTGGCGTTGCTGACGCAGACGTCATCGAGGTCGAACAGCGAAATCTCGCCGACGCCACAACGGGCCATGGCTTCCGCCGCCCAGGAACCGACGCCACCGACGCCGACGATCGCCACATGGGCCGCGCGCAAGCGCTCCATGCCTTCGATGCCATACAAACGGGCGATGCCTGCAAACCGCGGATCTTCTGTACTCATGACCATTACCCCAAAAACCGGCGCGCATTATAGGGCTACACAGCGACAAGTTTTAAGCTTCGAACTACAAGTGTAAGAACTTAAGTCAAAGTCGGCTGCCCAATGTCGGGCATTTCCCTGTCTGATGTACGACTTGCGAACTGCCGGTGTAGGATGCGCGCCCCTCGGGCGTCTAGCCGACCGATCCTCCGTTCCACAGCCTTTGGAACCCGAAATAGCTATGTCATCGCGTAAATTTGGACTCAACCTGGTGGTGGTTCTGGCAATCGCCGCCCTGTTCACCGGTTTCTGGGCGCTGATCAATCGCCCGGTTTCCGCGCCGAACTGGCCGGAGCAGATCTCCGGTTTCTCCTATTCGCCGTTCCAGCAGGGACAATATCCGCAAAAAGATCAGTACCCGACTGACGACGAAATGCGCCGCGACCTGGAGATCATGAGCAAGCTGACGGACAACATCCGCATCTACTCGGTAGACGGCTCGCTGCAAGACATCCCCAAACTGGCTGAGGAATTCGGTCTGCGCGTGACGCTGGGGATCTGGATCAGCCCCGACCAGGAACGCAACGAACGGGAGATCACCCGCGCCATCGAACTGGCCAACACCTCGCGCAGTGTGGTTCGTGTGGTGGTCGGTAACGAAGCGATCTTCCGCAAGGAAATCACCGCCCAAGAGCTGAGCGTGCTGCTTGATCGCGTGCGCGCGGCGGTGAAAGTGCCGGTGACCACGTCCGAGCAATGGCACGTATGGGAAGAACACCCGGAACTGGCCAAGCACGTTGACCTGATTGCCGCCCACGTTCTGCCGTACTGGGAGTTCATCCCCGTCGACAAGGCCGGCCAGTTCGTGTTCGACCGTGCCCGCGATCTGAAAAAGCTGTTCCCGAAAAAGCCGTTGCTGCTCTCCGAGGTCGGCTGGCCGAGCAACGGGCGCATGCGCGGTGGCGCCGATGCGTCGCCGGCGGATCAGGCGATCTATCTGCGTACGCTGGTCAACAAGCTTAACCGCCAAGGCTTCAACTACTTCGTGATCGAAGCGTTCGATCAGCCGTGGAAAGCCAGCGACGAAGGTTCGGTGGGCGCCTACTGGGGCGTGTTCAACGCCGCGCGCCAGCAGAAATTCAACTTCGAAGGCCCGGTGGTGGCGATTCCGCAATGGCGTGTGCTGGCAGTCGGTTCGGTGGTGTTGGCGTTGTTGTCGCTGACCCTGCTGATGATCGACGGCTCGGCGTTGCGTCAGCGTGGGCGGATCTTCCTGACCTTTATCGCGTTTCTTTGCGGTTCGGTGCTGGTGTGGATCGGTTACGACTACAGCCTGCAATACAGCACGTGGTTCAGTCTGACGGTCGGGTTCCTCTTGGCGCTCGGCGCGCTCGGTGTGTTTATCGTCTTGCTGACGGAGGCGCATGAGCTGGCCGAAGCGGTGTGGATTCACAAGCGTCGGCGCGAGTTCCTGCCGGTCGAGGGCGACTCCAGCTATCGCCCGAAAGTCTCGATCCACGTGCCGTGCTACAACGAGCCGCCGGAGATGGTCAAACAGACCCTCGACGCCCTCGCCGTACTCGATTACCCGGACTACGAAGTCCTGATCATCGACAACAACACCAAGGACCCGGCGGTGTGGGAACCGGTGCGCGACTACTGCGAAACCCTCGGTCCGCGCTTCAAGTTCTTCCACGTCTCACCCCTGGCCGGTTTCAAGGGCGGCGCGCTGAACTACCTGATTCCGCACACCGCCAAGGACGCCGAAGTGATCGCCGTGATCGACTCCGATTACTGCGTGCACCCGAACTGGCTCAAACACATGGTGCCGCACTTCGCCGACCCGAAAATCGCCGTTGTGCAGTCGCCGCAGGATTATCGCGACCAGAACGAAAGCACCTTCAAGAAGCTCTGCTACGCGGAATACAAAGGCTTCTTCCACATCGGCATGGTCACCCGCAACGACCGTGACGCGATCATTCAGCACGGCACCATGACCATGACCCGGCGCTCGGTGCTGGAAGAGTTGGGCTGGGCTGACTGGTGCATCTGTGAAGATGCCGAACTCGGTCTGCGCGTATTCGAAAAAGGTCTGTCGGCGGCGTATTACCACGACAGCTACGGCAAGGGCCTGATGCCGGATACGTTTATCGACTTCAAGAAGCAGCGTTTCCGTTGGGCGTACGGCGCGATCCAGATCATCAAGCGTCACACCGGCAGCCTGCTGCGCGGCAAGGACACCGAGCTGACGCGCGGCCAGCGTTACCATTTCCTCGCGGGCTGGTTGCCGTGGGTCGCGGACGGCATGAACATCTTCTTCACCGTCGGCGCGCTGCTGTGGTCGGCGGCGATGATCATCGTGCCGCAGCGGGTCGATCCGCCGCTGCTGATCTTTGCAATTCCGCCATTGGCACTGTTCGTGTTCAAGGTCGGCAAGATCATCTTCCTGTATCGTCGCGCCGTCGGCGTGAACCTGAAAGATGCCTTCTGCGCGGCACTGGCCGGACTGGCGTTGTCGCACACCATCGCCAAAGCGGTGCTGTACGGCTTCTTCACCAGCAGCATTCCTTTCTTCCGCACGCCGAAAAACGCCGATAACCATGGTTTTTGGGTGGCGATTTCCGAGGCGCGGGAAGAGCTGTTCATCATGCTGCTTTTGTGGGGCGCGGCGCTGGGGATCTTCCTGGTCAACGGCATGCCGAGCAACGACATGCGCTTCTGGGTGGTGATGTTGCTGGTGCAGTCGCTGCCGTATCTGGCGGCGCTGATCATGGCGTTCCTGTCGTCGCTGCCGAAACCGGCCGCTGCGCCTGAGCCGGCGCCGGTCGTCTAAATCCTCATCGATGCACTAAACGGCGGCCAATGGTCGCCGTTTTGCTTTAAGATAACCGCCATTTTGCGGGGCTTGGCGTGATACGCGGTGTAACCGACCGAACCCAATCCCTGTGGGAGCGAGCTTGCTCGCGAAGGCTTTGTAACATTCAACCCTTATGTTGCCTGATACACCGCTTTCGCGAGCAAGCTCGCTCCCACATTGGCCCTCGCTCAAATTCATGATCCCGGAGTTTTCCATGACGGCCCACGCCGACCTTTCGCCGACCCTCCAACTCGCCATCGACCTGATCCGCCGTCCGTCCGTGACGCCGGTCGACGCCGATTGCCAGAAGCAGATGATGCAGCGCCTGGGCGATGCCGGTTTCACTCTCGAGCCGATGCGCATCGAAGATGTGGATAACTTCTGGGCCACACACGGCAACAACGACGGCCCGGTGCTGTGCTTCGCCGGCCACACCGACGTGGTGCCGACCGGCCCGGTCACCGCGTGGCAGATCGACCCGTTCAACGCCGTGATCGATGAACACGGCATGCTCTGCGGCCGTGGCGCGGCAGACATGAAAGGCAGCCTGGCGTCGATGACCGTCGCCGCTGAGCGTTTTGTCGCCGACTACCCGAACCACAAGGGTAAGGTCGCGTTCCTGATCACCAGCGACGAAGAAGGCCCGGCGCACCACGGCACCAAGGCTGTGGTCGAGCGTCTTGCTGCGCGTAACGAGCGTCTGGACTGGTGCATCGTCGGCGAACCGTCGAGCACCACACTGGTTGGCGACGTGGTGAAAAACGGCCGTCGCGGCTCGCTGGGCGCCAAGCTCACGGTCAAAGGTATTCAGGGTCACGTCGCTTACCCGCATCTGGCGAAGAACCCGATCCACCTCGCCGCTCCAGCGCTGGCCGAACTGGCCGCCGAGCATTGGGATCACGGCAACGATTTCTTCCCGCCGACCAGTTTCCAGATTTCCAACGTCAATTCCGGCACTGGCGCGACCAATGTGATTCCGGGTGATCTGGTGGCGGTGTTCAACTTCCGTTTCTCTACCGAATCGACCGTTGAAGGCCTGCAGAAACGTGTAGCGGACATCCTCGACAAGCACGATCTGGACTGGCACATCGACTGGGCGCTGTCCGGCCTGCCGTTCCTCACCGAGCCGGGCGCGCTGCTCGACGCGGTGTCGGCGAGCATCAAGGACATCACTGGTCGCGAGACCAAGGCGTCGACCAGCGGCGGTACCTCCGATGGCCGTTTCATCGCGACCATGGGCACGCAGGTTGTTGAACTGGGCCCGGTCAACGCGACCATTCACCAGGTCAACGAACGCGTGCTGGCGGCGGATCTCGATGTACTGACCGAGATCTACTACCAGACCCTGATCAAGTTGCTCGCCTGATGCTCGCTTGCCCCATCTGCAATGAGCCGCTGAATGCGGTGGATAACGGCGTGGTCTGCCCCGCCGGCCACCGCTTCGACCGTGCGCGGCAGGGTTACCTGAACCTGCTGCCGGTGCAGCACAAAAACAGCCGCGATCCTGGCGACAACCAGGCCATGGTCGAAGCGCGTCGCGACTTCCTGAACGCCGGCCATTACGCGCCGGTGGCCAAGCGCCTGGCTGAGCTGGCAGCAAGTTATGCGCCGGATCGCTGGGTCGACATCGGTTGTGGCGAGGGTTATTACACCGCGCAAATCGCCGAGGCCTTGCCGAATGCCGATGGCTACGCGCTGGACATCTCCCGCGAGGCCGTCAAGCGCGCCTGCAAACGCAACCCGGCTATTACGTGGTTGATCGCCAGCATGGCCCGCGTGCCGTTGGCATCGGGTAGCTGCCAGTTTCTCGCCAGCGTTTTCAGCCCGCTGGACTGGGAAGAAGCCAAGCGCCTGCTCAGTGTTGGCGGCGGTCTGATGAAAGTCGGCCCGACCAGCGGCCATCTGATGGAACTGCGCGAATGCCTGTACGACGAAGTGCGCGAATACACCGACGACAAGCACCTGGCCCTGGTGCCGCAAGGCATGGCGCTGGCGCACAGTGAAACCCTGGAATTCAAACTGACGCTGGACAAGCCCGAGGATCGCGCCAACCTGTTGGCGATGACACCCCACGGCTGGCGCGCCAGTGCCGAGCGCCGCGCGGCGGTGATCGAACAGGCCGAGCCGTTCGAGACCACCGTGTCGATGCGCTACGATTATTTCGTTCTTCAATAACTTTTGGTCCCGGGCGAGTGCCCGGGGCCGGCTAAATCCGCGAATGGATTTTTCAGACCCGCAGTGAGGACATCCATGCGCCAACCGGACATCGAGATTTACCTGAAAGACGCCGACGTCGACCACAAGGCCATTTCCGCCTGGCTGGGCGAAGCGTTGGGCCCGTGCAGTGACTGGGTTCAGAAAGGCCAGACTTACAAGTGCAAGGCCGGCAACGTGCCGGTGACCTGGCTGCCGAAAGCCGTGGGCAAATGGAACAGCCTGTACCTGGAAAGCGACCAGACCCCATGGGACGACGACATCGCCTGCGCCCGCGCCGCCTTTGCTGCGCTGAACGTCGAAGTGCGTTGCGCGCCGGGGACGTGGGTTGAAGAGGAAGGTGAAGAGACAGCGGACCGCTGGATTCGCATCAGTGCAGACGGTGAAGAAGAAATCACCTGGAAAACTGCCTGATACTGATCGTTCCCACGCTCCGCGTGGGAATGCAGCCCGGGACGCTCTGCGTCCCAATGCGGACGCGGAGCGTCCGTTGAGGCATTCCCACGCAGAGCGTGGGAACGATCATTACAGGCCTACAACATCCTCAGCCTGCAAACCCTTCTCGCCAGTAATCACCGCGTACTCGACCTGCTGGCCTTCAGCCAGCGACCGATGCCCCTCGCCGCGAATCGCGCGGTAGTGCACGAACATGTCCACCCCGTCTTCGCGCTGGATAAAGCCGTAGCCTTTGGCGTCGTTGAACCACTTCACGTTGCCGGTTTCACGTGTTGCCATCTGTTCATACTCCTTTTTTATTATTGAACAGGCTTTTCGCAGGAAAGCCTTTGAGGAACGTCAGCCTGCATCCGACGTCCATAAAAGGGCCCCGGCGACAGACCGCCGAGTATATGACAGGCGCGAAAACTCTCAACAGGAGATTACTTCGCCGCTTTTTTGCCGATTTTCGGTGAATACGGCAAACTGTCGACCTCCCGAGCAACCGCTCGGTTTATCCACTCACGCAGAAGCCGTATGACCCGTTCCCCGTTCCGCCGTCTTGTGTTTGGCACCTTGCGCCGATTGTTGTACCTCTGGGTTCGCTCGGAGACGATCAACCAGTCGTCGTTCACCCTCAACCTCGACCGCAGTCGTCCGGTGTTCTACGTCCTGCAAAACCCTTCGCTGACCGATCTGGCCGTGGTCGACACCGAGTGCACCAAGGCCGGCCTGCCGCGTCCGGTGCTGCCGGTGTCGGTGGGTTCGCTGATCGAACCGGCGGCGTTTTTCTACCTGACGCCGGATCCGGACTGGCTCGGGCGCCAAGACAAACGCGGCGCGCCGCCAACCCTGACTCGCCTTGTCAGCGCACTGACGCAGAACGCTGCTGAAGATGCGCAGATCATTCCGGTCAGCGTGTTCTGGGGTCAGTCGCCGGACAGCGAAAACAGTCCGTGGAAGTTGTTGTTCGCCGACAGCTGGGCCGTGACCGGGCGTCTGCGTCGGCTGCTGAGCATCATTGTTCTCGGGCGTAAAACCCGCGTGCAATTCTCCGCACCGATCCATCTGCGCGAACTGATCGAGCACAACAAGGGCCACGAACGCACCGTGCGCATGGCCCAGCGCATCCTGCGCGTACACTTCCGCAATCTGAAAGCAGCGGTCATCGGCCCGGACATTTCCCACCGCCGCAATCTGGTCAAAGGCTTGCTCAACCAGCCGCTGGTCAAGCAAGCGATCCTCGACGAAGCCGAGCGCGAAAACATCTCCGCGGAAAAAGCCAAGGCCCAGGCCCTGCGCTACGGCAACGAGATCGCCTCGGACTACACCTACACCGCGATCCGCTTTCTTGAAGTGGTGCTGAGCTGGTTCTGGAACAAGATCTACGACGGCATCAAGGTCAACCACATCGAAGGCGTGCAGAAAGTCGCCCAGGGTCACGAAGTGATCTATGTGCCCTGCCACCGCAGCCACATCGACTACCTGTTGCTCTCGTACCTGCTGTTCCGCAACGGCCTGACCCCGCCGCACATCGCCGCCGGGATCAACCTGAACATGCCGGTGATCGGCAGCCTGCTGCGCCGTGGCGGCGCATTCTTCATGCGCCGCACGTTCAAGGGCAATCCGCTGTACACCTCAGTGTTCAACGAATACCTGCACACGCTGTTCACCAAAGGTTTCCCGGTCGAATACTTCGTCGAGGGCGGGCGCTCGCGCACCGGGCGCATGCTGCAGCCGAAAACCGGCATGCTCGCGATTACGATGCGCAGCTTCCTGCGTTCGTCGCGCATGCCGATCGTGTTTGTGCCGGTGTACATCGGTTACGAGCGCGTGCTTGAGGGTCGTACCTACCTCGGCGAACTGCGCGGCGCGAGCAAGAAGAAAGAATCGATTTTCGATATTTTCAAAGTCATCGGTGCGCTCAAGCAACGTTTTGGGCAGGTCGCGGTGAACTTCGGCGAGCCGATCAAACTGGCGGAATTCCTCGACGCCGAGCAACCGGACTGGCGCCAGCAGGAACTCGGCCCGCAGTACAAGCCGGCGTGGCTCAACGAAACCACCAATCGTCTTGGCGAGAAAGTCGCGCAGCATCTCAACGAAGCCGCCGCGATCAACCCGGTCAATCTGGTGGCGCTGGCGCTGCTGTCGACTACGCGCCTGGCACTGGATGATCGCGCCATGGCTCGCGTGCTGGATCTGTATCTGGCGCTGCTGCGCAAAGTCCCGTACTCGCCGCACACCACGCTGCCGGAAGGTGACGGCCGGGCGCTGATCGAGCATGTGAAGGACATGGACCTGCTCGCCGAGCAGAACGATGCGCTGGGCAAGATTCTCTATCTGGACGAGCAGAACGCCGTCCTGATGACCTACTACCGCAACAACGTGTTGCACATTTTCGCGTTGCCTGCGCTGCTGGCGAGTTTCTTCCAGAGCGCTTCGCGCATGAGCCGCGAACAGATCCTGCGCTACACCCGCGCGCTGTACCCGTACTTGCAGTCGGAGCTGTTCATTCGCTGGTCGCTGGATGAACTGGACGGTGTGGTTGATCAGTGGCTCGCAGCATTCGTCGAGCAAGGTCTGCTGCGTTTCGAGAAGGATGTGTACCTGCGTCCGGCACCAAGTTCGCGGCATTTCGTGCTGCTGACGCTGCTGTCGAAGAGTATCGCGCAGACCTTGCAGCGCTTCTACATGACCGTGTCCTTGCTGCTCAACAGCGGCCAGAACAGCATCAGCGCCGAAGAGCTGGAAGACCTCTGCACGGTCATGGCCCAGCGCCTGTCGATCCTCCACGGCCTCAACGCTCCGGAGTTCTTCGACAAGAGTCTGTTCCGTCATTTCATCCAGACGATGCTCGACCTCGACGTGCTGCGCCGCGACGAGGCCGGCAAACTGAGTTATCACGAGCTGCTCGGCGAACTCGCCGAAGGTGCAGCCAAACGCGTGTTGCCGGCGGAGATTCGCTTGTCGATCCGTCAGGTCGCGCTGCATCGCAGTGAAGACGCTGCGGATCAGGTCGTCGCCCAACCCGAGACCTGATGCAAACCTGGTGGGAGTGAGCTTGCTCGCTCCCACATTGAAAAGGAGCTTTTCCATGAAAAAACTCACCCTGCTCGCCGCCGCCACGCTGCTGAGCGCCTGCCAATCGACCACACCGGCCGGCAAGGTCGGCCTCGACGGTGAAGTGTTCTACCTGCAGCGCATCGCCCTGCCGCCGAGCGCGACCCTCAGCGTCAGCCTGCAAGACGTCTCGCTGGCCGATGCGCCAGCCGTGATCCTGGACGAGCAGAAAGGCCCGGTCAAAGGCCAGGTGCCGCTGCCCTTCCACTTGAGCTACGATCCGGCGCAGGTCAAACCCGGCCATCGCTACTCGGTCAGCGCGCGCATTGAAGTCAACGGCGAACTGATGTTCATCACCACCGAAAACCACGCGGTGCAACTCGACGGTAACGACCCGCAGCCGCTGAAAATCCGCGTCGACGCCGTTCGTTAATTCATTTTCCGCAACCCTTTTCCACAACAAGGAAGCCGCCATGCTCCGCCCTACCCTTCGCTTTGCCGGCCTCTGTGCAGGCCTGATGATCTCCGCCAGCGCGCTGGCGCTGTCGCTCAGTGACCTGTCGCAAAAAGACGCCACCGGCGGCCTCAAGGATGCCCTGACCCAAGGTGCACAAATCGCCGTCAAACAACTGGGCACCCCCGGCGGTTTCAGCAACAACCCTGACGTGAAAATCGAACTGCCGGGCAAACTCGGCAAAGCCGCGAGCAAAATGAAAGCCTTCGGCATGGGCGCCCAGGTCGAAGAGCTGGAAACCGCGATGAACAAGGCTGCGGAATCCGCCGTGACGCAGGCCCAGCCAATCCTCGTCGACGCCGTGAAGAAAATGAGCGTGGAAGACGCCAAAGGCATCCTCAGCGGCGGCAAGGACTCGGCCACGCAATACCTCGACAAATCCAGCCGCGAACAAATCCGCGCCAAGTTCCTGCCGATCGTCAAGCAGGCGACCGACAAGGTTGGCGTAGCGCAGAAGTACAACTCGTTCGCCGGCCAGGCTGCTGCGTTTGGCGTAGTCGATGCGAAGAGCGCCAACGTTGAAAACTACGTCACCGAACAAGCGCTCAATGGCCTGTTCGAGATGATCGGCAAACAGGAAGAAACCATCCGCCAGAACCCGGCCGCTGCGGCGACCAGTCTGGCGAAGAAGGTGTTCGGCACGCTCTAAGCAGTCGCAACACGGGGGTGATTCAATTCGCTCCCGTGCTTCCCTCCACGTAAAGGGCTACGTAAAAAGAACACCCACTCCCGCCCCATCTTCCTTCGTTCAAAAACCCGCAACTCGTCTAATCCGTCTAGTGCCGACGCCGCCTCGCTATACGAGCAAGCAAAATTCTCAGCCACATTGCTCGCGGTGAACTCCTTCGCCACTCCGTTTTTGGCTACCTCGTACAACGCGCGTTGTTTTTCCGTGAGCTGATCAAAGAAGCCGCAGTTCTTCAGCCTGCGCTCGAACTCTTCGGTGCACCCCACGCTCTTGCGGTAAACATCGGTAAACCCGAGCACCGCTCGCTGAATGACCGAACACTGGAATTCGATGAAGTACGTCAGATCCAGCTCATCCGACTCGGTATGCAAATATGAGCGTCCGTATTTCACCGGCGCATTACGCAGTAACAAACTGATCGCGATGTAGCGAAACGCCGCAAATTCGTTCTTGAACATGAACCAGTAAAACAACGCCCTGGCGACCCGCCCGTTGCCGTCGCGAAAGGGATGTTCGTAACCCAAGGCAAAGTGCAGCGTGATCGCCTTGATCAGTGGATGCAGGTAGCTCGTCTCTTGCGGTGAGCCTTCGGGCATGCTGATCCAGTGCGACAGTCGCTCCAGCCGCGACACCAACCCTGCAGCAGGTGGTGGCCGGTGCACGGTGTTGCCCGCCCCATCCTGAACGACCACTTCGTCATTGTTCCTGAACACTCCGGGGGAATACTGCCCGTCATCGATGCCCTCGACACCCACCCGATGAATCGCTGCAATCAAATCCACGCTCATGGGTTCGTAACGTTTCTCCCAGGCAAAATTCATCATCCGGTAATTCCCCAACACCATGCGTTCATCCGGAGTACGAGGCAGACGCTGCTGCTTGAGCATGTCCTTGGCCACACGAGTGGTAGTCGCAGCGCCTTCCAGCTGACTGCTGGCGATGGCCTCGTCTTCGATCAAGTCATTGAGCAGATAAGTGAAATGCGCCCGCTCTCCGATCTGGCTGGTCATGTACTCCAGTGCGGCCGTACTGCCCTGTCGATCGACGATGGAGATAGTTTTCTGTGCCAGCGGTGTCAACAGATACTTGCCCCACTGCACCGGATCGCCCAGCGGAAGCAGATTGACATGCTGGGCAGCCCGCGCCTTCTTGACCAAAGCCCAACACAATTTGGCATCCAGCCCTGGCGGCCAGCGATAACGCAAAGCCTCGAATGGCAGATAACGACCTTGATCATCGAGCGGCTTGAGCAGCGCGAGATAGTCCAACAGACGATGCTTGTGGGGCGGGCGCACCAACAAGTCGAAAACCGGGTCGGTTCTGCCTTTCAATGCTGGCGGCTTTTTCATCAAGACAAACTCAGGAACGCTGGAAAGCAGAGGCCGGAGTACAGCATCCGAGGCACCAAGGCTCAATATCGGAGGTTTCTGAAAAAGATGTAGGAAGCGGCGGAGGCAGAGCGGGTCTTGGATAGTCAGCTAGAGACTGGTCGGCTGTCAGGCCGCCTTCGCGAGCAGGCTCGCTCCCACAGAAGAGCAAAAGCAGATCGCTTCTGCTCCTCACCACTCAACAGGATGAGCGTTAGCTCGGCTGCAGCTTTTGATCTTGATCTGGAAGCCCGTCGGCAGGCTGAGTGGAGGGATTGATCCGGGGGTGGGAGCGCAGCGACCGTTCGACGAAGTCGAACACATCGAGAGGAGGTGCAGCGAAGCAAACCGTAGGCGATGCCCCCGGATCGATCCCGGAGCGAAGGAACCCCGAGCCCCAGCGAGCGGGCCGAACGTCAGGGCAAAGACCTTTGGTTCCTTTGGGGCGTTTGCCAAAGTGACTCGCCGTAAGGGCGAAACCGCCAGCCGCAGCACCCGAAGAAACGGATATTCACAAACAACAACCAGAGCCTGGTCGGCCCGAAGGCCGCCAAGTCACAAAAGAATCAAGCGTCCCTACGCACCCGGAACCAAGCCGCATACAACGCCGGCAAAAACAACAGCGTCAGCGCAGTCGCAACAATCAACCCCCCCATGATCGCCACCGCCATCGGTCCAAAAAACACACTCCGCGACAACGGAATCATCGCCAGCACCGCCGCCAACGCCGTCAACACAATCGGCCTGAAGCGTCGAACCGTAGCCTCGATAATTGCCTGCCAAGGCCTAAGCCCCGAAGCAATATCCTGCTCGATCTGATCCACCAGAATCACCGAATTGCGCATGATCATCCCGGACAGCGCGATCGTCCCCAACATCGCCACAAACCCAAACGGCTGACGAAACACCATCAAAAACAACGTCACCCCGATCAACCCCAAAGGCGCCGTCAGAAACACCATCGCCGTGCGCGAAAAACTGCGCAACTGCACCATCAACAGCGTCAGCACCACGACGATGAACATCGGCACCCCGGCATTCACCGACTTCTGCCCACGCTCGGAATCCTCCACCGTACCGCCGACATCCAGCAGATAACCATCGGGCAACTCGGCGCGAATCGGACCCAGCGTCGGCATGATTTGCTTCACCAACGTCGCCGGCTGCTCCTTGCCATAAATATCAGCGCGCACGGTCACGTTCGGCAGACGATTGCGATGCCAGATAATCCCTTCCTCAAAGCCGTATTCCAGCGTGGCAATCTGCGACAACGCCACACTGCGGCCGTTATCCGTCGGCACCGCCAGACTCGGCAACAACGACAACTCGGTACGCTCATGCACCGTGCCGCGCAGCAGAATCTCGATCAACTCATTGTCTTCGCGATACTGACTGACACTCGAACCGGTCAACGAACTCTGCAGGAATTTCGCCAGATTGGCCGTGCTTACACCCAAGGCCCGGGCGCGATCCTGATCGATATTCAGGTACACGACCTTGCTCGGTTCTTCCCAATCCAGATGCACATTGACCACATGCGGATTCTCGCGAACCTTGGCCGCCACTTTGCGCGCCAACGCCCGGACTTCTTCGATGTGTTCACCGGTGACGCGGAACTGCACCGGATAACCCACCGGCGGACCGTTTTCCAAGCGTGTAACCCGCGAACGCAATGCAGGAAATTGCTCGTTAAGCGTTTCGATCAACCAACTGCGCAACGCCTCACGCTCCTCGATGTTCTTCGCCAACACCACAAACTGGGCGAAGCTCGCCGCCGGCAATTGCTGATCGAGCGGCAGATAGAAACGCGGCGATCCGGTGCCAACATAGGCGACGTAGTTGTCGATGCCGGCGTGATCCTTGAGCATCGTCTCCAGACGTTTGACCTCGCCAGTGGTATTGGCCAGTGACGCGCCTTCGGCCAGCTTCAGATCGACCATCAATTCCAGCCGATTCGAGGCCGGAAAGAACTGCTGCGGGACGAAACGAAACAACATCACCGACGCGATAAACAGCCCGACTGTCAGCACGATCACGGTCTTGCGATGCGCCACGCACCACTCCACCAAGCGCCGAACGCGCTGATAGAACGGCGTGCCATACGGATCGTGCTGACCGTCACCCGTGCCATGTTTGGCCGCATGAATTTTCGCCAGATCCGGCAGGAGTTTTTCCCCCAGATATGGCACGAACATCACGGCCGCCACCCAGGACGCTAGCAACGCAATGGTCACCACCTGAAAGATCGAGCGGGTGTATTCGCCCGTGCCGGACTGCGCCGTGGCAATCGGCAGGAAACCTGCGGCGGTGATCAACGTACCGGTGAGCATCGGGAACGCGGTGCTGGTCCAGGCATAACTCGCCGCGCGGATGCGATCAAAGCCCTGCTCCATTTTGATCGCCATCATTTCCACGGCAATGATCGCGTCATCCACCAGCAAGCCCAGCGCCAGCACCAACGCGCCAAGGGAGATTTTGTGCAGGCCGATGCCGAGGTAATACATGCAGGCGAAGGTCATCGCCAGCACCAGCGGAATGGTCAGCGCCACGACCATGCCGGTGCGCACGCCGAGGGAGAAGAAGCTCACCAGCAACACGATCGCCAGCGCTTCGACCAGCACCTGAACGAACTCGCCGACTCCGGTTTTCACCGCCGCCGGTTGGTCGGAGACCTTGCGCAATTGCATGCCGGCCGGGAGGTTTTTCTGGATGCGCGAGAACTCGCCTTCCAGCGCCTTACCCAGCACCAGAATGTCGCCGCCATCCTTCATCGCCACCGCCAGACCAATCGCGTCTTCGCCCATGAAACGCATGCGCGGCGCCGGTGGATCGTTGAAACCGCGACGCACATCGGCGACATCGGAGATGCGGAACGTACGATCACCGACGCGGATCGGGAAGTTTTTTATCTCCTCGACCGTCTGAAAATTCCCCGAGACCCGGAGCTGCAAGCGCTCGCTGCCGGTTTCGAAGAATCCAGCCGTGGACACCGCGTTCTGCTCTTGCAGCGCTTGTTGCACGGCCGACAGCGGCAAACCGAGAGTGGCCAGTTTGACGTTGGAAAGCTCGACCCAGATTTTCTCGTCCTGCAAACCGAGCAGGTCGACCTTGCCGACATCCTTGACCCGCTGCAGCTGGATCTGGATGCGATCGGCGTAATCCTTGAGCACGGCGTAATCGAAACCGTCGCCGGTCAGCGCATAGATATTGCCGAACGTGGTGCCGAACTCATCGTTGAAAAACGGCCCCTGAATATCCGGCGGCAAGGTCTGGCGAATATCACTGACCTTCTTGCGCACCTGATACCAGAGGTCGGGAATTTCCTTGGAATGCATCGAGTCACGGGCAATGAACGTGACTTGGGACTCACCGGGGCGCGAGAACGACACGATGCGCTCGTATTCGCCGGTTTCCATCAGTTTCTTTTCAATGCGTTCGGTGACCTGACGCGAGACTTCCTGCGCGGTCGCGCCCGGCCAGCGAGTCTGGATCACCATGGCTTTGAACGTGAACGGCGGGTCTTCACTCTGGCCGAGTTTGGTGTAGGACAGCGCACCGACAATGGCCAGCAAAAGCATCAGGAACAGTACGATCTGGCGATTACGCAGCGCCCATTCTGAAAGGTTGAAGCGCATCGGGGCTTACTCCTTGTCCGCCAGATTGACCACACGGTTGGAGCGATCCACCGGACGCACCTGCTGACCCTCGAGCAACACGTGAACGCCGGCGGCGACCACCCAGTCGCTGGCGTTCAGGCCTTCGAGCACCGGCACGGTTTTTTCGCCGAACGGGCCGACGCGCACTGGTGTTTTCTTCAAGGTGTTGTTGCCGTTGACGACCCAGACGTAGGTCGCGCCGTTTTCGGCGGTGAGCGCCGAGAGCGGCACCGACAGGGAAACGCTGTCGGCCGATTGCACGAACACGCGGGCACTCTGGCCCAGTTCGGCCGGGACTTTGCCGCTGGTGAACGAGATGCGTGCAGCAAAGGTGCGCGAGCGCGGATCGGCGGCGGGCGACAATTCGCGGATCTGTCCGGTGAAGCGCTGGTTCTGCTGCGTCCACAATTCAACAGTCACCGGCTGACCGACCTTGAAGCGGCCGAAGCTCTGCTCCGGTAGGCTGATCAGCACTTCGCGCTCGCCGTCAGTGGCGAGGGTAAACACGGTTTGCCCGGCGGCGACGACCTGCCCCACCTCGACCGAACGCTTGGCCACCACGCCATCCTGTGGCGCACGCAGCACCGCGTAACTGGCCTGATTGGTCGATACGTTGAATTCAGCTTTGATTTGTTTGAGTCGGGCCTCACCGGAGCGGTAAAGGTTTTCGGCGTTGTCGTAGGCCGAGCGGCTGACCATTTGCCGATCCATCAGGGTCTTGTAACGATCGCGCTCAGCGCGCACCAGATTCAAATTGGCTTCGGCAGCGGCGACTTGTGCGCGAGTAGCTTCAAGTTGCAGTCGCACATCCTGCGGATCGAGTTCTGCAAGCGGTTGATCAGCCTTCACGCGCTGACCTTCATCGACCAGTCGTCGGCTGACTTTTCCGCCAATACGGAACGCCAGATCGGGTTCGTAGCGGGCGCGTACTTCGCCCGGATAACTTTCCATCGCCTGCGCCGACGGCTCTGGCTGCACCACCATGGCTGGTCGCACGGTGACTTGCGTCGCCTCTTCCTGACCACACGCTGACAAAAGGAACGCCAGACTCACTGGCAACGCGAGGGACAACGCATGGCGGAACATGGTGACGGACCTTTCGCTAATGGTGCTTGGAATAATTATACTGGCGGGTATGGTATTAATAGCAAACTCACCAGTCCAGTATTAAAAGCGAAGAATGTCGAACAATCTTTCAGCTCCAAACGGTCCGGGCCGCCCCAAGGATCTGGCCAAGCGCCAGGCAATCCTCGACGCGGCGAAAATTCTGTTTCTGAGTCATGGCTATGCCAACACCAGCATGGACGCTGTCGCCAGCGAAGCGGGCGTGTCGAAGTTGACGGTCTACAGCCACTTCAACGACAAGGAGACGTTGTTCTCTGCTGCCGTGGTGGCCAAATGCGAGGAGCAGTTACCGCCATTGTTCTTCGAGTTGCCCGAAGGCATCGCCGTGGAAAATGTATTGCTGAACATTGCGCGAGGCTTTCATCACCTGATCAACAGCGATGAATCGGTGAACTTGCACCGTTTGATCATGGCCCTCGGCAGCCAGGATCCGAACCTGTCGCTGATCTTCTTCGAGGCCGGCCCGCAGCGCATGGTGCAAGGGATGGAGCGGTTGTTGACGCGCATCCATGAGACGGGTGCACTGAGCATCGATCTGCCGCGCAACGCCGCCGAGCATTTCTTCTGCCTGATCAAGGGCGCCGGGAATTTTCGGTTGTTGTATGGGTGTGGGGAGCCGCTGAGCGAAGAGGCTGCGGAGAGCCATATTCAGGAAGTTGTGGCTTTGTTTATGCGCGCTTACAGGCCCTGACTTTTAAGGTGTCTGAGCGGACGCCTTCGCGAGCAAGCTCGCTCCCACATTGGAATGCATTTCAAATGTGGGAGCGAGCTTGCTCGCGAATGAGGCGACTCGGTTTAAGGCTTGAGCGCCTTCTTCGGATAAATGTCATACCGGCTGGACTTGCCATCCAGCGCATGACTCGGCTTCGGCCCTTCAATGCACGGTGCCTTGCGCGGTCGCTTGACCACCACCCGGTGCGTCGCTAATGCCAAAGCCGCCTGCAACAGCGCCGGCGCATCCGGATCATCGCCCACCAGCGGCCGGAACAGGCGCATTTCCTTTTTCACCAGCGCGGTCTTCTCGCGATGGGGAAACATCGGATCGAGATAGATCACCTGCGGCGGCTCACCTTCCCAGTTCTGCATGACTTCGATGGAGTTGCCCTTGAGCAACTTCATCCGCGCCACAATGGGCGCCACATCGAAATCTTCCGCCGCGCGCGCCAGACCGTCCTCCAGCAGCGCACCAATCAACGGCTGGCGTTCGATCAGGCTCATTTCGCAACCGAGGCTGGCCAGCACAAACGCATCCTTGCCCAGCCCCGCCGTGGCATCCAGCACGCGCGGGCGCACACCTTGGGCAATGCCGACCGCCTTGGCGATCATCTGCCCGCTGCCACCACCGTATAGCCGGCGATGCGCCGCGCCACCTTCAACGAAGTCGACGCGCACCGGTCCCGGTGCATCCGGGCCGAGCTGTTGCAGCTGCAAACCCTGTTCGCCGACCTGCAAGGCAAACTCGCCGTCCGCCACTGCAAGCGGCAGACCGAGGCGCTCGGCCCACTGCCCGGCTTGCGCTTCAAACGTCGGGCCGAGGGCCTGAACATGGATGCGGCAGGCCGCAGGTTGCTCGATCATGGAAAACACGCTCAAAAATTCAAGGATCGGCAAAAACCGCCGATAACTCATTCAACGCACATTTTGCCAGAGCTGAGCGTCAACCGAAAAAAATGTCAGGCATTCTTCCCACATCGATTGGCTACATCTCGCCCCATGGCGATTTTAGCCGTCACAACACTCAAGCACTGAGCGGCGTCAGTCACCTGTGGCAGGATTTCTTTGCCCAGGCGATGGCCGAACAGACGAGTGAAGTGGTGCCGGCCTGTGGCACATTTCCACCGGTTGACCTGAACAGCCCGGAAGAGCCGACTATCGGCAGCGAGTTGCACGCGCACATCGTCAGCCAGCGCGAATGCGATGTGGTCGAAACCGAAGTGCGTCCGCCAGAGCCGCTGTTCCTGCCGATCGCCGAGTTCGAAATGGACTTGCTGGACAAGCCTTTCCCACCGTTCCCGGCAGAAGAACTCAAGGCTCAGCAAGCCCAACAGGATTTCGACAGCAGCTGGGTGCGCCCGGTGGTGATCAACAATGGTCAGCCCGTTCCAGAGCCTGGCCCGGCCCCGCAGAAGAAACCGCTATACCTGCCGATTGCCGAGTTCGACCTCGACCTGATGCAGAAGCCTTTCCCGCCGTTCCCGCCGGAAGAAATCGTCGAGCAACAGAAGGCGCTGGACTTCGATAACGGCTGGGCGCGCCCGATCGTTCTGCAGAACCTGCGCCTCGCCGCTTAAACCTCAGCGGCACACGCTCCAGCGCCCGACATCGACATGAAAATGATTACGGTGGGCGGCGTTGTAATCCGGACTCAACACCACACTGAACGCCTCACAGGCGCCATCGCGCAGCTGACGCAGAAACTGCGCGTCCTGATTTTGCTTGGGCCAGTCCTTGAGCACGCTGACCGTGCGGCCATCGGTGAGACGAAACCCGGCGATGTCCAATGCGTCGGCGCTGGCATGACGGCTTAGCGCCCCGCTTTCGCGATTGTAGACATTGCGGCAGGCGAAGCTGCCGAGGTGATCAACCCGCGCGACCTTTTGCCCGTAAACGGATTGAGCGGCGGGTTGCAGCGTGTGGTGTTCAAACATCGCGTAGGCCACCGCCAGCGGACAACTGGCCAGGAAGCTGCTGCTCAGCGCCACCTCACCGCCCTGTACGCGTAAGGCTCCGATCAGTGGACACTTGGCATCCGGGCTGTCGGATTGTCGCGTAACGCGCAGAGCAGAGCTGCTCAACGCCTGGGCACAGAGTTCTGGATCGCTGCGCAAGCGCATCAGCTTGTAACCGGTCAGCCAATTGGGCGCGGCTTTGACGTCCAGCGGCGCCCATGGATTCCATGGCGGCGGCACGTCCAGCCAACCGCGCCAGACACTGATGGCAGCGCCACCAATCAGCAGCAGCACCAGCCAGAATATCCACCGCCCCATGTTCAGCCTTTGAAGAATTGATTGGCCTTGGCGTACGGCATCGATTGCGAGGTAAACCCGAATGTGCCGGACTGCTGGATCTCTTCAGCAGCGCGGAAGAATTCACCGAACGCCGCCAGCGCTAGTGCCGAGCCGGTACTGATGCGGCGCACACCCATTTCCTGCAGTTCCTGCACGGTCAGTTTCAAACCGCCGGACATCAATATATTGACCGGTTTCGGCGCCACCGCGCGCACCACCGCCAGCACCTCTTCGGCGTTGCGCAAACCCGGCGCGTACAGCACGTCGGCGCCCGCCTCGGCGAAGGCCTGCAAGCGGCGGATGGTGTCGTTGATGTCGGGATTGCCGTGCAGGTAGTTTTCCGCCCGCGCCGTCAGGATGAACGGGAATGGCAGCGTGCGCACAGCGGCGACGGCGGCTTCAATGCGCGCCACGGCGTGTTCGAAACAATAGATCGGCGCATCCGCGCGGCCCGTGGCGTCTTCGATCGAGCCACCGACCGCACCCGCTTCAGCGGCAAGCAACAGGCTTTTCGCAGACTCGACCGGGTCGTCTGAAAAACCGTTTTCCAGATCCACCGCCACCGGCAAATCGGTGGCCGCGACAATCGCGCGGACATTGGCCAGGGTCTCGTCGAGACTCAAAGCCCCATCGGCCTTGCCCTGGGAAAACGCATAGCCGGCACTGGTAGTCGCCAAGGCCTGGTAGCCGAGACTGGCGAGCATTTTCGCCGAACCGGCATCCCACGGATTGGGAATGACGAAAATCCCCGGACGTTCGTGCAGGGCTTTGAAGGCGTGTGCTTTAACGGCTTGGGCATCCATCGGCAGGCTCCTGGGCAGGATAAAAATCCGCTTCAGAGCAAGCCAAGTTGCTCCGCGGCGGGTTCTCTGTATAGCTCAGGCAGCGCTGGCAGGCCAGGCAAACGTTGCATCAGTTGCGTGTGAAAACGTTGCGCCAACTTCGCTGCGAGGAGGTTGTCGGCGGTGTGCAGGAAGATGTACGGCGTGCGGCCCTCTTCGATCCACTCGGCAATTTTCGCCACCCACGGCACCAGGAACGGGTCGTTGGCTTCCAGCTCCGGATGGCCGATGAAACGCACCTGCGGGAACTGGGTGAACGCCGCCGGGCGCGTCGGCACGCGTGGCTTTTTCGATTGCGCGTGGATCACCGAGGACTCGGTCGACAGGCAACTGAACAGCGCACGGGGATCGAGGCAGATGCGCTCAACGCCACGATCCAGTAGCAGACGATTGAGCAAACGTTCGCTCTCGCCCTTGGCGAAGAACTGTTCATGGCGCACTTCCACTGCCAACGGGCAATCCAGCGCGTCGATGAACGCCGCCAGTTCCGGCAACCGATGCGGCGTGAAGCTTTTCGACAGTTGCAGCCACAGCGGTGAAACGCGTTCACCGAGCGGTTTGAGTAACTGCAGGAAGGTTTCGGCGGTGGTCAGTTGCTCACGCAGGTCACCGCTGTGGCTGATGTCGCCGGGAAATTTGGCGGTGAAGCGAAAGTGATCGGGCATGACGTCGGCCCAACGCTGCACGGTGGCGGGCGACGGGCTGGCGTAGAAGGTCGTGTTGCCTTCAACCGCATTGAACACTTGCGAATAGAGACCGAGGAAATCCGAGGTTTTTGCATCTACTGGGTACAGATACTCGCGCCAGGCGTTTTCGCTCCAGGACGGACAACCGAGGTAGTAAGGCAGACCCATCAGATGTACAGATCGAGGCCCAGCACGTCTGCATCCCAATCGACAAAACCGGCAGTGCTCAGATAGCTGGCGAGCGCCATGGCTACGCTCTTTTTCATCGCACGGTGGTAAATCATGTCTTGTTGACGGGCGGGCAGATTGCTCAGGCGTTGCGCGGCGGCTTTGGCAGCAGCGCGGGCGGCCAATTGCTCTTCAGTCGGAAATTCCAGCTCGCCGTCGATATCGTCGACGGATTCATCCAGCGCCACATTGCCTTTGCGAGGCTTGCGCTTGATGGGGTAGGACTGAGAGGAAAGGCCGTCTATACGCATAAATTCATGCTCGGTATCGATGATGGCAATTTAGCGGCACTTGACCGACTTAGCAAACCGCCGAGTGATAACTAGAACACATAAAGCGCAAAAGGTTTAAAGCGAGGGGTTAGAAACTGACGATTGGCCAATTTGGAGGAAACCCAATTCCCTGTGGGAGTGAGCTTGCTCACGAAGAGTCCAGCACATTCAACATTGATATTGACTGGCCGGACGCCTTCGCGAGCAGGCTCGCTCCCACAGATTTTGTGGTGAATCAGCGGGCCTTGGGGGTGGCGACTTTGTCGCGCAGGTAAACCGGTTGTGCGTCGTCCGCCGGGATCGACTCGCCGCGTTCCCAAGCGAAGCGCGCTAGCGTCAGCAGGTCTTCGGCATGGGGCAACATGCCCGCATCGGCCCCTGTCAGACTGACCGCGATGCGCTCGCCATATCCCCAACCCGTGCCAGCACCGAACCAGTCGCCACTGGCATCAGCCGGCAGCGCAGCAACTTCTGGCGGCAACACCGCTTCGGCACCGACCAGACGCATCTCCCCCGCCGTTTCGCGGTAGCAGCCCCAATACACTTCATCCATCCGCGCATCGATGGCCGCCGCGACCTGGCTCACGCCGTGCTCACGCAACGCGCGCTGGGCCAGCACGGCAAGGTTGGACACCGGCAGTACCGGGCGATCCAGCGCAAACGCCAGGCCCTGCACCACGCCAATGGCGATCCGCACCCCGGTAAATGCACCCGGCCCACGACCGAAGGCAATCGCATCGACCGCCTGCAACGTGGTGCCGGCATCGGCCAGCAGTTGCTGGATCATCGGCAGCAGCTTCTGCGCATGCAGGCGCGGGATCACCTCGTAATGGCTCGTGACCTTGCCGTCATGCAGCAGGGCAACGGAGCAAGCTTCAGTCGCGGTGTCCAGGGCCAGCAAGGTGCTCATCGATGTTTCCAAAACAGGGGAGGGAAAAAGTGCGTCAGTATAAACAACTACGGCCCGCAAGCGGGCCGTAGATGATGCTACGATTCAGACTTTTCAGCTCAGCGCGGCCAGCACCTTGGTGGTGATCGCATCTACCGAACCGACGCCAGGAATGTGGCTGTACTTCGGCTTGCCATTGGCGGCGGACAGCTTCTGGTAGAACTCCACCAGTGGCTTGGTCTGCGAATGGTAGACCGACAGGCGATGACGCACGGTTTCTTCGGTGTCGTCCTTGCGCTGTACCAGCTCTTCGCCGGTGATGTCGTCTTTGCCCGAGATCTTCGGCGGGTTGTAGACGACGTGGTAAACGCGGCCGCTGGCTTCGTGAACACGACGACCGGCGATGCGTTGCACGATTTCTTCGTCTTCAACAGCGATTTCAACCACGGCATCCAGCTCGACGCCGGCAGTGACCAACGCTTCAGCCTGCGGAATGGTGCGCGGGAAGCCGTCGAACAGAAAACCGTTGGCGCAGTCAGGCTGAGCGATACGGTCCTGAACCAGTGCGATGATCAGGTCATCCGACACCAGGCCGCCGGCATCCATGATGCTCTTGGCTTGAACGCCCAGCGGAGTACCGGCCTTGACCGCTGCGCGCAGCATGTCGCCAGTGGAAATTTGTGGAATGCCGAATTTTTCGGTGATGAACTTAGCCTGAGTACCTTTACCGGCCCCGGGAGCTCCCAGCAGAATGACGCGCATTAGATGTGCTCCTCAATTTTTTTATAAAAAGCTTTTACAAAACAAAGGATTCGCCGCTTGGGACGAATCCTGAAAATACGGGTCGTGGCCGCACAAACGGCCAAAGGCTGATCAAGATACACAGCAGGCTGCGCCCACACAAGACGCCAAAAGTCGGAGAAACCGACGCCCCCCGCGACCTTGCGACGCGGTGACCCAAGTCGCAACCCCATCATTAACTGTCGCCTGGCAGAACTTCCCCCCGTCAGGCAAAGCGGCATCCGGTGCACGTTCCGGGGGCCGCGTGACCAGACAAAAACATTAGCCGGTATTTCGCAAACCGGCGGCAATCCCCGCCACAGACACCAGCAGCGCCTGTTCCACCGGGCTGCCCTGCTCGACATTCTGCTGCCGCGAACGGGCCAGCAATTCGGCCTGCAATAGATGCAGCGGGTCGAGGTAGGTGTTGCGCAGACGGATGAATTCGAGGGTGTCAGGGCTGTGCGCGAGCAGCTGCGACTGGCCGGTCAGGCCGAGCACTACGGTGCATGCCTGCGACAATAGGTCGCGTAACTGCGCGCCCAACGGCAGCAGATCCGGCTCGACCAGACGCTCATCGTAGGACAAGGCGATATCGGCATCAGCCTTGGCCAGGACCATTTCCAGCATGTCGATGCGCGTACGGAAGAACGGCCACTGCTCGCGCATTTGCCCGAGCAACTCGCCCTCGCCACGCTTCAGCGCCTTGCTCAACGCCGACTCCCAGCCGAGCCACGCCGGCAGCATCAGCCGCGTTTGTGTCCAGCCGAAGATCCACGGGATCGCCCGCAGGCTCTCGATGCCGCCGGCACGGCGTTTGGCCGGACGACTGCCCAGTGGCAAACGCCCCAACTCCTGTTCGGGCGTGGACTGACGGAAGTACTCGACGAATTGCGGATTTTCCCGCACGACCTGGCGATAAGCGCTGACACCGTCCGCCGCCAATTCGTCCATCAGATGGCGCCATTCGGGCGTTGGCGGTGGAGGCGGCAACAAAGTCGCTTCAAGCACTGCCGCCAGATACAGATTGAGATTTTGCTCGGCGATATCTGGCAGGCCGAATTTGAATCGAATCATTTCGCCCTGCTCGGTGGTGCGGAAACGCCCCGCCACCGATCCCGGCGGCTGCGACAGAATCGCCGCGTGCGCCGGGCCACCGCCACGTCCTACAGTGCCGCCGCGACCGTGGAACAGCAGCAATTCGACTTGCTGCTCGCGGCAGATCTCCACCAAGCGTTCCTGCGCGCGATATTGCGCCCACGCGGCCGCCGTGGTGCCGGCGTCCTTGGCCGAGTCGGAGTAGCCGATCATCACTTCCTGTGGGCCTTGCAGCCGTGCGCGGTAGCCCGGCAACAGTAACAGCCGCTCCATCACCGGCCCGGCGTTGTCGAGGTCAGCGAGGGTTTCGAACAGCGGCACCACGCGCATCGGCCGCAACACGCCGGACTCTTTGAGCAGAAGTTGCACGGCGAGCACATCGGAAGCGGCGCCGGCCATGGAGATCACGTAGGAGCCCAGCGAAGCGCCCGGTGCCGCGGCGATTTCGTTGCAGGTGTTGAGCACTTCGGCGGTATCAGCAGAAGGCTTGAAGTGCGCCGGCAGCAATGGCCGGCGATTGCTCAGCTCGCGGGTCAGGAAGCTGATGCGCTGCTCTTCGTCCCAGTCTTCGTAGCGACCGAGACCGAGGTAGTCGGTGATTTCGGTCATCGCCGAACTGTGGCGCGACGAGTCCTGACGAACATCGAGGCGCACAAGGAACAGGCCGAAGGTCACCGCCCGACGCAGGCAATCAAGCAGCGGGCCGTCAGCGATCACGCCCATGCCGCATTCGTGCAGCGAGTTGAAACACAGCTCCAGCGGATCGAGCAGATCGCGGTTGTCGTGCAACACATCGGCCGGTGCTGGCGTTGGTGCAGTCAGCGCGGCATGCGCCCAGTTGCGCGTGGCACGCAGGCGTTCGCGCAATTGTTTGAGCACCGCGCGGTACGGTTCGGCGCTGTCGCCGGCCTTGGCTTTGAGGGCAGCGCTGGCCTGCTGCATCGACAGTTCAGCCGCCAGATGATCGACATCGCGCAGGTACAAATCGGCAGCCATCCAGCGCGCCAGCAGTAGCACTTCGCGGGTCACTGCGGCGGTGACGTTGGGGTTGCCGTCACGGTCGCCACCCATCCATGACGCGAAGCGAATCGGCGCCGCTTCCAATGGCAGGCGCAGGCCGGTCGCTTCATGCAAAGCCTTGTCGGCCTTGCGCATATGGTTGGGAATCGCCTGCCACAGCGAATGTTCGATCACCGCGAACCCCCATTTGGCTTCATCGACAGGCGTCGGTCGTGTGCGGCGGATTTCTTCGGTGTGCCAGGCTTCGGCGATCAGCCGTTGCAAGGTGTTTTGAATCTGTTCGCGTTCGGCTGTGGTCAGGTCGCGATGATCCTGCGCGGCGAGTTGCCCGGCGATCGCGTCGTATTTCTGGATCAGCGTGCGCCGCGCGACTTCCGTCGGGTGCGCGGTCAGCACCAGTTCGATTTCCAGCCGCGCCAGCTGCCGGGCCAGGGATTCGGCGCTGTGGCCTTCGTTGCGCAAACGCGCAAGCAACTCCGGCAGCACACGGGACTCGAACGGCGCCGGCTGCGATTCTTCGCGCCGATGGATCAATTGATACTGCTCGGCGATGTTCGCCAGGTTGAGAAACTGGTTGAACGCCCGCGCCACGGGGAGCAATTCGTCCTCGCTCAATTGATTGAGGCTGGCGCTCAGTTCGGCGTCCATCGAGCCCCGGCGATCGGCCTTGGCGCCCTTGCGAATCTGCTCGATCTTGTCGAGGAACGCCTCGCCGTACTGGTCTCGAATGGTGTTGCCCAACAGCTCTCCGAGCAGGTGAACGTCTTCGCGCAAGCGTGCATCAATATCGGTCATCAGCAATTCCCCAGCAGTAATCCGGACGGCTTAGAAACGAGTGCATGACCTAGAGAGTGCCGCTCTACGGCGCTTCTTACAAGCAGCCGACGAAGGGACGTTAAACCTTGCGGGCGAAAGCTAGTCTCAAGAGTAAGCCGTACAACGGCTGGCCGCCGGCGCTGCCGGACACTCACCCAGGCCTGCCATGAGCAGGCGCGAAATGAGGCATCATGAAAATTCGTGAACTCGCCCAGCATTGGGAAGAAAACGCCAAGGGTCGCCTGACCGACACTGGCTACACGATTCACCTGGACGTTGAAGCCGCTGCGCGTCTGGCTGCGATTGCCGAGATGTATCCCAAACGGCATGCCGAAGAACTGCTCGGCGAACTGATTGGGGCGGCACTTGAAGAGTTTGAAGCGAGCCTGCCGTATGTGAAGGGTTCGACGGTGGTGGCGACGGATGAGGAAGGTGATCCGTTGTATGAGGATGTCGGGCCGACACCGCGGTTTCTGGCGTTGTCACGCCGGCATTTGCATGACCTGTCGGCCGCTGCCGGCAAGCAAAAACATTAACTTCTAACACCTCAAAACCTGTGGGAGCGAGCTTGCTCGCGAAGGCGTCGGCACATTAGAAATGACTGTGTCTGAACCACCGCTTTCGCGAGCAAGCTCGCTCCCACAGGGATCTACGACATGCTGAAAAACCGCATGAAATTCATCTTGAATACTCCCGCGCGTACCGCTTCATCCTGCCAAAGTTCCCGCTTTAGAGCCTTGTCCATTCGGTCAAAGTTTTTTTTGGCGATAGGCCATCTTTTCTGAACTTTTGAAAAATCCCGCCGGTCGGAACCTGTAACCACGCCTGGAACGAGCGTTTCAAAAACGCCTTTTAAACGACGCTTGCGGCTCCTCGACCAGGATGGATTCAGATGTATTCAGGAGATGCCTAATGGAGTTGAAGACCATGAAAAACCAAACCTCGTTTACCCACCTGCGCGGTCTGAAACTGGCGGCTCTGGCCATCGGTACCAGCTTCGTACTGGCCGGTTGCGCCGGTAACCCACCGACCGAGCAATACGCCGTGACCCAATCGGCGGTCAACAGCGCGGTCAGCGCCGGCGGTACCGAGTTTGCTGCCGTTGAGATGAAGCAAGCGCAGGACAAACTGAAACAAGCTGAAATCGCCATGCACGACAAGAAGTATGACGAAGCTCGCATCCTGTCCGAGCAAGCCGAGTGGGACGCTCGCGTTGCAGAGCGCAAGGCTCAGGCCGCCAAAGCCGAACAGGCTGTGAAGGATTCCCAGAAAGGTGTTCAGGAACTGCGTCAGGAAAGTCAGCGCACCGTGCAATAAGCGCGCATCCGACTGCAAAGCTGAATCTCTTACCGATAGAAAGGACGACAAATTATGCGTAAGCAACTGATGATCCCCGCTCTCCTCGCCGCAAGCGTTGCTCTGGCTGCCTGCTCCACTCCGCCTAACCCGAACCTGGAACAGGCGCGCACCAACTACGCCGGCCTGCAAGCCAACCCACAGGCGAGCAAGGTCGCGGCGCTGGAAACCAAAGACGCCAGCGATTACCTGGACAAGGCCGACAAGGCTTATCTGGACAAACAAGACGCGGCCAAGGTTGACCAACTGGCTTACCTGACCAACCAGCGCGTGGAAGTGGCCAAGCAGACCATCGCCCTGCGCACCGCTGAAAACAATCTGAAGAACGCTGCCGCCCAACGTGCCCAGGCGCGTCTGGATGCGCGTGATCAGCAGATCAAACAGCTGCAAGACAGCCTGAATGCCAAGCAGACCGATCGCGGTACGCTGGTGACTTTCGGTGACGTGCTGTTCGCCACCGACCGTGCCGACCTGAAATCCAGCGGTCTGGTCAACATCAACAAACTGGCGCAGTTCCTCCAGGAAAACCCGGATCGCAAAGTGATCGTCGAGGGTTACACCGACAGCACCGGTACCGCCAGCCACAACCAGTCGCTGTCCGAGCGTCGCGCCAACTCTGTGCGCACCGCACTGGTGAAAATGGGCGTAGATCCAGCACGTATCGTTACTCAAGGGTACGGCAAGGAATACCCGGTTGCCGAGAATGGCAGCGCGTCCGGCCGTGCGATGAACCGTCGTGTGGAAGTGACCATTTCCAACGACAACCAGCCAGTGATGCCACGTTCGGCGGTTAGCTCGAACTAAGCAGCACGCTGTAATGCGAAAGCCCCGCCTGAGTGATCAGGCGGGGCTTTTTTGTGCGGGCTGAAATCGCAGCCCCTCACCCCAGCCCTCTCCCGAGGGAGAGGGGGCCGATTGGGGGATGCTCAATAAATACGCCGACCTGGGAGTGCTTTGCCGAATCCGTAATCGACACAATCTTTCAGGTCGGTGTATAGCGAAAGACAACTCGGTCAGTCCCCTCTCCCTCTGGGCGGTCCGACGTTTCGGGAGGGTTAGGGTGAGGGCTGAACCTGCAGAATCACTCTTGCAGCTTCTGCGGTGTCTCCTCGCCCATACAACGCACCGCTTTCTTCTGGGCGTTGATCAGCACACCGGTCAGGCCTTTCTGTTCGGTATCAAACAACACCAGCACGCCATCAATGCACTGCGCCACTTGCGGCGCCGGGGCCAGAGAGACTTTGTAATCCTCACCCGGCACCGTCTTGAGCATGGTGAATTCATTGAGCAACAACGCATCCTCGGGTTTGGCGAAGTGCAGGTAGCCGTAGTACCACAGCGCCCCGACGGTGCCGAGGATGCTACAGATACCGGTGATGATCAGCGGGATGGCGTTGCGTTCTTCAGTCATTGCGGACTCTCGTCTTCAGAATTCGGGGGTTGCGGGTAATTGGGGATTTCGCCGAGGCGGCGCAGGCCGTTGAAATGCTCGGGGTCGTCAAGGTAGCGCAGCATGACTTGGCGCCAGACCGGGTCGCCAAACGTCTGCACATGACCGCCACGGGTCAATTGCAGCACGCGCGGTGGCGGCGCCGCCTGATACAGGCGGATGCCATTGGTCATCGGTACCAGCGGATCGTCGATGCTGTGGAAGATCAGTTTCGGCACGCCGTTGAGTTGCGGCATCGAGTTGATCGCGCTGTCGCCGTCCGGCACCAGCCACGACAGCGGCACCTGGAATGGCCAGGTCAACCACGAAGTGCTGAGCGCATATTGGCCGACGCTGCGGTAACTGGCGGGTACACCGTCGAGTACCAGCGCTTTCAACTGTTTCTGCCGCTCGGGATGCTGCACCAGCCAATGCACCGCCATCGAACCGCCAAGGCTCTGACCGAGCAGAATCAGCGGCTTGCCTTTGACTTCCGGCGCCTTGTCCAGCCAGGCGAACGCGGCGTCGATGTCCTGATAGATCGCCGGCAGGCTCGGTTTGCCCTCGGACAAACCATAACCGCGATAGTCGACCAGCAACACTTGATAGCCGTTTTTCGGTAGCCACCAACTGCCGCCCAGATGCATCGGTAGATTGCCGCCGTTGCCGTGCAGGTGCAGGACGGTGCCTTTGACCTCGACACCGGGCTTGGCTGGCAGCCACCAGGCATTGAGCTTCAGGCCGTCAGCCGTGACCAGCGTGACGGTGCGGTATTCAAGCTTGGCTTTTTCCGGGGTGAAGATCTGACCCGGTTCGGGGTAGAACAACAAAGAGCTGCAACCGCCGAGGGTCAGGAGCAGGCAGAAGATGCCGAGGATTCTCATCCGGTGAAACCTCGCAAAAGTTCGGGTTGAGATCGTTCCCGCGCTCCGCGTGGGAATGCATCCTGTGACGCTCTGCGTCACAGTGGACGCGGAGCATCCATGGCGGCATTCCCACGCAGAGCGTGGGAACGATCGGTGTGGGTTAAAGGATATTGGAGTAATCCGCTTCGATCCGGTCCAGGCTCAAATGATTGAGGAAGTTGGAGAAGCACATCCACGCCGACAACGCATTCAAATCGCGGAACTGGTCCGGCAAATACTTCGGCGGTACCACCAGCCCCTCATCCACCAACTGACGCAAGGTCCGCATGTCTTCCAACGTGGTCTTGCCACAAAACAGCAGCGGGATCTGCTCAAGTTTGCCCTTACGCACGGCCAACTGAATGTAGTTGTAAACCATGATAAAGCCCTTGAGGTAGGACAAGTCTTTGGTGAATGGCAGACCGGTCGGTGTCGATCCACGGAAAACGCGACTGGCGTTGCCGTAGCTTTCCGCCATCTCAAAGCCCTGCTCGCGGAAAAACTCGAAAATCTGCAGGAAGTCCGCGCCCTCCTCGACCATATGAATGGCACGGGTACGGTTGGTCAGTTTGCGCAGACGACTCGGGTAAGAGGCGAAGGTGATGATTTCCATCAGGATCGCCAGGCCTTCCTGGGTCACCGTCGACGACGGCGGGCCTTTGGACAGGAAGGTGCAGATCGGCTGGTTCAAACCGTTGAGCGTAGTGCCGACGTGCACCAGGCCTTCGTGAACTTCCAGCGCACGTACGTCGCGGTCGTTGAACAACGCATCGGTGCGGATCTTGATGTAGTCAGCGCCTGCCGCTGCGTCGGCAACAATGCCGTCGGACTCGAACACGCGGATGGTTTCCTCGGCCTCGCCAAAAACCTTGTTCAGACGGGTTTGCAGCAGGTGCACGGCGTCCTTGGCGGTGAGGATTTTCGGCTCGTCCTTCAGGTCGCCACGGCCGTCGATATTGTTCAGGTAGTCGGACATCATCAAGCCGAGGTCGGCCAGGGTCGGGTCACCGGCGTGGAAGGCATCGGAGGCGGCGCCGTACAGCTCTTGCGAGATCAGGCCGAAATCCTCGGTGCCGCGCGCTTCGAGCATGCGCACCACCATGCGGTATTCCTTGCACATGCGCCGCATGATCTGCCCGACCGGGTTGAACTGGCCGAGCTGACGGGTGATGTCACGCTCAATGTTCTGGAATTCCAGTTTGACCTTGCTCGAATCGAAACTCAGTGGCCGATTGAGGTAGTAATCGCGATCCACCGCCGGCATTTCCTTGCCTTTGGCCTTGAGGAAACCCTTGCGGATGTTCTCGTCCCACTTGACCGCGTCGAGCACGCGGATCGGCGTCTGCGCCAGCACAATGCGGTCGGACAACATGCGTATCGTCTGCTGGTAATCGTCCACCCGAAACTCCTGTAGAACACCTGACGTGTGAATTATTTGGCGCGGGCCTGGCGCTGGTAGCGCCCGGTTTCAACAAAGACATCGGAATTGGCCGGATCGTCGAGGTAAGCAAAGACCTTGTCCAGACTACTGTCGACGTGCACGCCGTCGCCATCGTCGGTCTGGAAAGACTGACCGTCGAGGGCTTTTTGCTTGATCGCTTGATTGATCTGCTCGAGATCGAGGCTGTAGACCACTAGTTCGTGTTTGTCGGTGAGTTCGAAACCGGCAATGGTGAAATGGCCACCGTACTGCGCCGGGACTTTCGCCGACAGATACCAGCGGTTGCCATGGCGCGACACGGTGAAGGGATAAGCTTCACGTTCGTGGGGTCTGGCCTTGAACCAGGTGACGGCCTGATAGCGGTCATTGCCCAGACGCGTCAGTTCAAGGTTCATCGGTTCGCCCCAGGCATTGGTGCTCGACCATTTGCCGAGCAAGCCCTTGGGCGCCGGATCACTTGCGGCCAGCGGCTCCTTGAAGGTCACCAGACAGCCACCGAGCAGCAGGAACGACAAGGCGATCAGTACGCCACGCCAGGCTTTCATTCAATACTCCCTATGAACATTCGCCGCCCATGAATACACCACTGAACCTGTGGGAGCGAGCTTGCTCGCGAAAGCGTCAGCACAGCCAACATTAATGTTGAATGTCAGTCCGTCTTCGCGAGCAAGCTCGCTCCCACAGGGTAAGGTGTTTCTCCCAGAGAATCAGACGGACGCGAGCACCAGGTGCATGTAGCGCGTCAGAATGCCAAGCATGTCCTCTTCGGCCAAAGGCTCGGCCTCGTTGAGCAGGCCCTGATATTCCATCCGTCCGATAATCGCCGTCAACACCTTGGCATCCTGCTGCGGTTCACGCGAGCCCAATACCTGGAACAACTGGCAGGTGCCCTGCAGCAGAATCTGCTGATGTGAACGCACCAGAATCGCCAGACGCGGGTTGAGCAGCGCTTCCTGACGAAACGCCTGCTCGGCCATCAAATGCTCGCGGCGGTTAACCAATTGCCGATGCACGTAGTCAGCCATCAACCGCGCAATGTCGTCAGCCAATTGCGAGCGTGACTCGGGGCTGCCGTCGCCGCTGACCACCATCTCGCGCAGCAAACCTTCGTTGTTGATCCACAGTTTGGCCATGTAGGCCGCGCTGCGCTCCACATACTGGGCAAAGGTATCGGTGAGCAGGTCATCGATGTCCTTGAAGTAATAGGTGGTCGCCGACAACGGCACGCCGGCCTCGGCGGCCACTGCACGATGGCGCACGGCGCGCACGCCATCACGTACGACAATCCTCATCGCCGCGTCGAGAATGTCCTGTCTACGCTGCTCACTGCCCTGTCGGCTGGCCTTGCGACCCTGGTACTGAACGCTTTCAGCGACCGCAGTGGCGATACCCGCTGCACCTTCTTGAGCTATTGCACCCATCACGACAGAACTTCCTCTGCTATTGCAAAATTAACCAATTGATACATTTGTACCAGACAGGCAATAAAAAGCCGCCTGTTTTAGGCGGCTTTTTAACTGAAACGTTTACGCTTGCGGTCGCATGTGCGGGAACAGGATCACATCGCGGATCGACGGCGAGTTGGTCAGCAACATCACCAGACGATCGATGCCGATACCTTCACCGGCCGTTGGCGGCATGCCGTACTCCAGCGCGCGAACGAAGTCGGCGTCGTAGTGCATGGCTTCGTCGTCGCCGGCGTCCTTGTCGGCCACCTGCGCCATGAAGCGCTCGGCCTGGTCTTCCGCGTCGTTCAACTCGGAGTAGGCGTTGGCGATTTCACGGCCACCGATGAACAGCTCGAAGCGGTCGGTGACGTTCGGGTTGTCGTCGTTACGACGGGCCAGCGGCGACACTTCGAACGGGTACTGAGTAATGAAGTGCGGCTGTTCCAGCTTGTGCTCGACCAGCTCTTCGAAAATCATCACTTGCAACTTGCCCAGACCTTCGAAGCCCAGCACCTTGGCGCCGGCCTTCTTGGCGATGGCGCGGGCCTTGTCGATGTCGTTCAGATCATCGGCAGTCAGCTCAGGGTTGTACTTGAGGATCGAATCGAACACCGACAGACGCACGAATGGCTCGCCGAAGTGGAACACCTTGTCGCCGTACGGCACGTCGGTGCTGCCCAGTACCAGCTGCGCCAGTTCACGGAACAGTTCTTCGGTCAGGTCCATGTTGTCTTCGTAATCGGCGTACGCCTGATAGAACTCCAACATGGTGAATTCCGGGTTGTGACGAGTCGAAACGCCTTCGTTACGGAAGTTGCGGTTGATCTCGAACACTTTCTCGAAACCACCGACCACCAGACGCTTCAGGTACAGCTCAGGCGCGATACGCAGGAACATTTCCATGTCCAGCGCGTTGTGGTGGGTTTCGAACGGCTTGGCCGCAGCGCCGCCCGGAATGGTCTGCAACATCGGCGTTTCGACTTCGAGGAAGTCGCGCTTCATCAGGAAGCTGCGGATGTGCGCGATCACTTGCGAACGTACGCGGAAGGTCTGACGCACTTCTTCGTTGACGATCAGGTCAACGTAACGCTGACGGTAGCGCTGTTCGGTGTCGGTCAGGCCGTGGTGCTTGTCCGGCAGCGGACGCAAGGATTTGGTCAGCAGACGCACGCTGGTCATTTCCACGTACAGGTCGCCCTTGCCGGAACGCGCCAGGGTGCCTTCGGCAGCAATGATGTCTCCCATGTCCCAGGTTTTCACCGCGGCCAGGGTGTCTTCCGACAGGGTTTTACGGTTGACGTAGACCTGGATGCGACCGGTCATGTCCTGGATCACCATGAACGAGCCACGGTTGAGCATGATGCGACCGGCAACCTTGACCGGAATTGCAGCCTCGGCCAGCTCTTCCTTGGTCTTGTCCGCGTACTGTTTCTGCAAGGCATCGCAGTAGTTGTCGCGGCGGAAGTCGTTCGGGAAGGCGTTGCCCTTGGCGCGCTCGGCAGCCAGCTTTTCCTTGCGCAGGGCGATCAGGGAGTTTTCTTCCTGTTGCAGGGCTTGCGGGTCGAGTTGTTGGTCGCTCATGTCTTTAGATATTCCATCAGGTTCGTTGCCCCCGGGCCTTGCGGCCCGGGGATCGCCAGCAGGGCTGGCTCCTACAGGGATCGGGTTGAATCAGCCGATGCTGTATTGCGTCTTTTACAGCCCGGATTTCAGGCTGGCTTCCAGGTATTCGTCGATATCACCGTCGAGTACCTTGTCGCAGTCGCTGCGTTCGATGTTGGTGCGCAGATCCTTGATCCGCGACGCATCGAGCACGTACGAGCGAATCTGGTGACCCCAGCCGATGTCGGACTTGGTGTCTTCCAGCGCTTGCGACGCGGCGTTGCGTTTCTGCATTTCCTGCTCGTACAACTTGGCCCGCAGCATTTTCATGGCGGTGTCCTTGTTGGCGTGCTGGGAACGTTCGTTCTGGCAGCTGACCACGGTGTTGGTCGGTACGTGGGTGATACGTACGGCCGAGTCGGTGGTGTTTACGTGCTGACCACCGGCACCGGAGGAACGATAGGTGTCGATCCGCAGGTCTGCCGGGTTGATTTCGATTTCGACCTTGTCGTCGATCTCTGGCGAGACGAAAACCGCGGAGAACGAGGTGTGGCGACGGTTGCCGGAGTCGAACGGGCTCTTGCGCACCAGACGGTGTACGCCGATCTCGGTACGCAGCCAGCCAAAGGCGTATTCGCCCTTGATGTGCACGGTCGCCCCTTTGATACCGGCAACTTCACCGGCCGACAGCTCCATGATGGTCGCGTCGAAACCGCGTTTATCCGCCCATCGCAGGTACATGCGCAGCAGGATGTTGGCCCAGTCCTGGGCTTCGGTGCCGCCGGAACCGGCCTGGATGTCCAGGTAGGCGTTGTTCGGGTCCATTTCATGGCTGAACATGCGACGGAATTCCAGCTTGGCCAGATTTTCCTCGAGACGGGCCAGCTCGGCGACGACATCGCCCACTGCGCCTTCGTCGTTTTCTTCGACGGCCATGTCCAGCAGGTCGCGGCAATCGGCCAGACCGCCGTTCAGCTCGTCGAGGGTATCGACGATCTGTGCCAGCGCGGCGCGCTCGCGGCCCAGTTCCTGGGCGTATTCAGGTTTGTTCCAGACGCTCGGATCTTCAAGCTCGCGATTGACTTCGGTCAGACGCTCATGCTTTTGATCGTAGTCAAAGATACCCCCGAATAGTTTCGGAGCGCTCGGACAGGTCCTTGATGGTGTTCAGGATCGGGTTGATTTCCATGACGGGCAGCACTCGTTGGCGAACTTTTGAAAGCCGGCGAGTATAACGTAATCAGGCTGTGACGGCAGCCCGTCTGGCGGGTGTTGAGGCGATTCGCTTGACATGGCCTGACGTAGACCCCTGTGGGAGCGAGCTTGCTCGCGAAGGCGGCATGTCAGGCAACATCAATGTCAACTGTGCGGCCGCTTTCGCGAGCAAGCTCGCTCCCACAGGGGATTTGCATTGTCAGAGAGATCTATTCGATCCCGACCTGATTACGCCCGTTGTTCTTCGCCAGATACAACCCACGATCCGCCGCCGAAATCAGCAACCGGCAATCACTACCCGCCTGCGGCACCATGGTCGCCAGACCAATACTGATCGTCAGACTCGCCCCTTCCGCCGGGGTGTTGTGCGGAATTTTCAGCGAGGCCACGGTCTGGCGCAGTTTCTCCGCCACCAGCCGCGCGCCGCCCGGCGAGGTGTTCGGCAGCACCAGCACAAACTCCTCACCACCATAACGCGCCGGCAGATCCGACGGTCGCGCGCTGGCCTCGCGGATCGCCGTGGCGACCTTGCGCAGCGCTTCGTCGCCTTCAACATGGCCAAAACTGTCGTTGTAGGACTTGAAGTAATCGACATCGATCATCAACAACGACAACTGACTCTGATCGCGCAACGAACGGCGCCACTCCAGCTCCAGATACTCGTCGAAGTGGCGGCGATTGGACAGCCCGGTCAGGCCATCGGAGTTCATCAGCCGTTGCAGCACCAGATTGGTGTCGAGCAATTGCTGCTGACTGACCCGCAATGCGCGATACGCCGCGTCGCGTTGCAGCAAGGTCATGTAGGAGCGCGAGTGATAGCGGATGCGCGCCACCAGTTCGATGGTGTCCGGCAGTTTCACCAGATAATCGTTGGCGCCGGCGGAGAACGCCGCGCTCTTGATCAGCGGGTCTTCCTTGGTCGACAGGACGATGATCGGAATGTCCTTGGTCGCCGGATGATTGCGGTATTCGCGCACCAGGCTCAGGCCATCGAGGCCGGGCATCACCAGATCCTGCAGGATCACCGTCGGTTTGATCCGCACCGCCTGGGCAATGGCCTGCTGCGGGTCGGAGCAGAAGTGGAAGTCGATGTTTTCCTGGTTCGACAGCCCACGGCGCACCGCTTCGCCGATCATCGCCTGATCGTCCACCAACAACACCATGGCGGCGTTTTCGTCGGTTTTAATGTCGTCGATCTGTAAGTCATTCATGGGCGGTCACCTGTGTACTGCGGGGGCCAGGATTGCCGATAAACCTGTTCATTTGGGGAAAACCTCCAGCAATCGTGGCGCTATCTTTTCCAGTGCACGGATTTCAACCGCGGCATCAATCGCCGCAGCGGCTTTGGGCATGCCGTACACCGCACTGCTTTGCTGATCCTGCGCGATGGTCAGGTAACCCTGTTGACGCATGAGCTTAAGCCCTTGCGCGCCGTCACGTCCCATCCCGGTCAATAAAACCCCGACGGCGTCGCCATTCCAATAGCTGGCGACACTCTCGAAAAACACATCGATCGAGGGGCGGTAGATCTCGTTGACCGGCTCGGCGGTGTAGGCCAGCGTGCCGTTTTTCAACAAGCGAATATGATGATTGGTGCCGGCCAGCAGCACCGCGCCGGCTTGCGGCGGCTCGCCCTCGCGGGCCAGACGCACATCGAGGCCGCTGGCGCTGGCCAGCCATTCGGCCATGCCGGCGGCGAAGACCTGATCGACATGCTGTACCAATACGATGGCCGCCGAGAAATCCTTGGGCAGGCCTTTGAGCAGCACTTCCAGTGCCGCCGGCCCGCCTGCGGATGAGCCGATCGCCACCAGCCGCTGACACGAAGCAGAGCTGCGCTGGGCTGCCGGCACCGGGCGGGAACGCGTGGGTTTTTCGCCAATCAGCCAGCCGATATTGAGGATCTTGCGCAGCAATGGCGCCGCCGCTTCCTGGGCATTACCGGCGCCGAGCGCCGGGGTATCGACCACGTCCAGCGCGCCGTGGCCCATGGCTTCGAAGACCCGGTGCACGTTTTGCTGGCGATCGACCGTCACGATGACGATCGCGCACGGGGTTTCGGCCATGATCCGGCGGGTAGCTTCGACGCCGTCCATCACCGGCATGATCAGGTCCATCAGAATCAGGTCCGGGGTATTTTCGGCGCACAGTTGCACCGCCTCGGCGCCGTTGCGGGCGACCCAGACCACCTGATGCGCCGGCTCGAAGGCCAGCGCCCGGCGCAGCGCCTCCACCGCCAGGGGCATGTCGTTGACGATGGCAATCTTCATGCCCGCGCTCCTCCGATAAGCTCGACCACTGCGTCGAGCAGGGCGTCGTCATGAAAACTGGCTTTGGCTAAATAATAGTCGGCACCGGCATCGAGGCCACGGCGGCGATCCTCTTCACGATCCTTGTACGACACGACCATCACCGGCAGCGATTGCAGGCGGTTGTCGCGGCGCAACAAAGTGACCAGTTCGATGCCGTCCATGCGCGGCATGTCGATGTCGGTGATCAGCAAATCGAAGTCCTCCGAACGCAGTGCGTTCCAGCCGTCCATGCCGTCCACCGCCACCGCGACATCGTAGCCGCGATTGAGCAGCAGTTTGCGTTGCAGCTCGCGTACGGTCAGCGAATCGTCGACCACCAGCACGCGCTTGCGTGCCGCCTCGGCGGCCTGATTGCCATGACGGGCGATGCGTTCAAGGCGCCCGGTATTGAGCAGTTTGTCCACCGAACGCAGCATGTCTTCGACATCGACGATCAGCACCACCGAGCCGTCGTCGAGCAAAGCTCCGGCGGAGATGTCCTGCACTTTGCCCAGACGCTCGTCGAGTGGCAAGACCACAAGGGTGCGCTCGCCAATGAAGCGCTCCACAGCAACGCCATAAACCGCATCACGCTCGCAGATCACCACGACCTTCAGGGTTTCGCCACTGTTCTGGCTGGCCGGGCGGTTGAGCAACTGGCTGGCTGCCACCAGGCCGACGTGCTGGCCTTCGTGCCAGAAATGCTGCCGACCTTCGACTTGCACAATGTCTTCCGGCGCCAGATCACACATGCGCTCGATGTGCGCCAGGGGGAAGGCATACGCTTCTTCGCCGACTTCCACCACCAGACTGCGTACCACCGACAAGGTCAACGGCACTTCCAGATGAAAGCGACTGCCCTCGCCCGCCGTCTGCTCCAGCACCACGGCACCGCGCAACTGGCGAACCATGTGTTGAACTGCATCGAGGCCAACGCCCCGACCAGACACTTCGGTGACCGTGTCGCGCAGGCTGAAACCGGGCAGGAACAGGAACGTCAGCAGTTCTTCCTCGCTCAACTGCGCCGCCGTTTCGGCTGGGGATAACTGCCGCTCGACAATGCTGCGACGGACCTTTTCCAGGTCGACGCCATTGCCGTCATCGCTCAACTCCAGCACCAGCAGACCGGCCTGATGCGAAGCGCGCAGGCGGATCAGGCCCTCTTCTGATTTACCTTTAAGCAGACGCTGCTCAGGGGTTTCGATGCCGTGATCGACCGCGTTGCGCAGCAAATGGGTGAGCGGTGCTTCGAGCTTTTCCAGCACATCACGGTCGACCTGGGTTTTCTCGCCTTCGATCTCCAGCCGTACCTGCTTGCCAAGGCTGCGGCCCAGATCCCGAACCATGCGCACCTGACCGGTAAGCACGTCCGCAAATGGCCGCATGCGACAGGCCAACGCTGTGTCGTAGAGCACTTGCGCGCGCTGGCTGGCCTGCCAGGCGAACTCATCGAGTTCGGCGTTTTTCTCGCTCAGCAGTTGCTGGGATTCGGCGAGCAAGCGGCGCGCGTCTTCCAACGCTTCCAGTGCTTCAAGGCTCAGCGCGTGTTCCTTGAGGTGCACGTTAAGGTTTTCCAACGCGCGCAGACCGTTGTTCTGCATGCGTTTGAGGCGCTGCATGGTCGCCAGATGCGGCTTGAGCCGCTGGGTTTCCACCAGCGATTTGCTCGACAGATCGAGCAAGCTGTTCAGGCGTTCTGCGGTAACGCGCAAGACGCGTTCGCCACCTTCGGTGGTGCGTTTGTTTTTGCGGGATGCCGGTTCTGGCGTCTCACTTGCAACGTCGATGATGGGCGCTGTCGGCGTCGGCTCAACTCGCGGAGCCTCCAGTTGCAATTCGGCCATGACTGGAGCTGCAACGGCAGGCGGGGACGCAGGGTCGAGCAACTGCGCCATCAACGCCACATACGCTTCGATGTCAGTCGGCTGCGGCGCATTCGTCGGCGTCGCAATGCGCATCAGCAAATCAGTGCCCTGCAACAACGCATCAATGTGCTCGGGCCGCAGCAGCAAGCGCCCTTCCTGCGCACTGACCAGACAATCTTCCATGACATGGGCGACGCTGACACCGCTGTCGATGCCGACAATTCGCGCCGCACCTTTTAGCGAGTGCGCCGCGCGCATGCACGATTCCAGTTGATCGGCCTGGCTCGGGTTGCGTTCCAGTGCCAGCAAGCCGGCACTGAGCACCTGGGTCTGGGCTTCGGCTTCGAGGCTGAACAACTCCAGCAGCGAGGCGTCGCGCATTTGCTCGGGGGTCATGTGAGGCTCCGGGTCACGGCGGACAACAGTTGATCTTCATCCAGCCAACGCAGGCTACGACCGCGATATTGCAGAACCCCCCGGGTATATTTGGCACTGGTTTGCGCGCCGGATTGCGATGCGGCATCGAGAATGCGCTCGTCGATGGCATGAATGCCGTCAACCTCATCCACCGGCACCACCACCGGCCCGCCATGGGCGGCGATGATCAACATGCGCGGCATGATGCGCGCGCCGGTGGCTGGCGCAGCGTTGCCATCCAGATCAAGCAACTCAACCAGCGACAGGCACGCCACCAGTGCGCCGCGCACATTGGCCACACCGAGCAAGGCGCGCGAGCGCTGGTGCGGCAACGAGTGAATCGCCTGCAGCGGCGCGACTTCAACGAGGCTGCGCGTCGCCAGCCCCAGCCATTCTTCGCCGAGCCGGAACATCAGCAGCGAGCGGGTTTTCACATCGCTTTCCACGGCGATCGCTACCGGATCGCGCTCGTCCTGCTGCAACGCATAACGGTCGAGCAGGCGCGTGGCGGCGGCGGAATACACCGAGCAATTGCGGCAATGAATGTGTTCTTCCAGCAGCGGACAGGACTTGTCGCCATGGATGCCGATGCGGTTCCAGCAATCATCGATGGCCCGGGCGTCTTCGTGGGTGACGTTCAAGGTGTCGGACGGGATCATCGTTTGCGCTCACTGTCGGCGGTGCGTCCGCTGCGGGCGGCGCGCTCCTGCAATCGTCTGGCACCCGTCGTGTCGCCCTGGGCCTGCAGCAGCGCGGCCAGGTGCATCAACGCTTCGGGATGTTGCGGTTCAAGGTACAAGGCTTTGCGATAGAAGCCCTGAGCTTCGAGGGTCAAGCCGGCGACGTCGCTGAGCAGGCCGAGCCAGTAAAACACCTGCGCCACCGGTTCATGGCTACGTAAATACTGTTCGCACGCGGCGCGGGCCTCGGCGCTTTTGCCTTCGTTGGCCAGCGCGGCGATGTTGGCCAGCAACGTCGCGGCGTCCGGGTTCGCACTTTTGCTGGCAATCGGCAGTGGGGTCACTGCGGCAAACGGTCGAGTGCGCAAAACCGCCGGTGGCGGACTGCGCAGTGGTTGGCTGAGCGGCACCGCGACCGGTTTGGGTGTCGGCAGCGGTTCGGGATGCGGATCACTGTGGCGGCTGAAGGCGAAGGATTGCGGGATGCCGATCGAACGCATGCCCAACCGCCCAAGCAGACTGCCCTCGGCCGGGCCGATAAACAGCACGCCATCGAAGTGCGTCAGGCGCTTGAGCACCTCGAACACCAGCTTTTGCGTCGGCTGATCGAAATAGATCAGCAGGTTGCGGCAGAACACGAAATCGAACGCTGGCTCACTGGCCAATAGCGCCGGATCGAGTACATTGCCGACCTGCAAGCGCACCTGCTCACGCACGTTCTCGTTGACCCGATGGCCGTCCTGCTCTGGGGTGAAATGCCGTTCGCGAAAGTCCAGATCCTGGCCGCGAAACGAGTTTTTTCCATACAACGCACGCCGGGCCTTGTCCACCGAGAGTGGGCTGACGTCCATGCCATCGACCTTGAACTGATGGGGTTGAAGCCCGGCATCGAGCAAAGCCATGGCAATCGAATAGGGTTCTTCGCCGGTGGAGCACGGCAGGCTGAGAATGCGCAGTGCGCGCATGTTGTTCAGTTCAGCAAGGCGATTGCGCGCCAGTTTGCCCAGCGTGGCGAAGGATTCCGGGTAGCGGAAAAACCACGTTTCCGGAACGATCACCGCTTCGATCAGCGCTTGTTGTTCATCCCGCGAGCCTTGCAGCAGCTGCCAATACTCATCGGCATGTGCCGCTTGCGAGAGCGTTGTGCGCTGGCGCACGGCCCGCTCGATGATCGCCGGGCCGACCGACGTTACATCGAGGCCGATGCGCTCCTTGAGAAAGTCGAAAAAGCGCTGATCACTGCTCATGATTGCGCCTCAAGCTGCGTTGGACTCAGCGGCGGATCGGGGAACAGCAATCTGCGCACGGCGTCATCGAGCAAGTCATTGACCCGCACCCATTGCACCAATCCCTGGGCATCTTCACGCACCGGGCCGAGGTAAGGCGCCTCGCGGTTGTCGAGGCCGTAAGGCTGAAACTCATGCGGATGGCAACGCAGGGTGTCGGTGGCCTGTTCCAGAATCAGCCCGAGCCATTGCGCGGATTGCGATTCATCCGGCTGATAATTGACCAGCACCAGCCGCGTGCTGGTGCGCGCCTCGGCGGGATGACCGAAGGTCAGCGCACTGAGGTCGATCACCGGCACCACCGCACCGCGATAGGCAAAAACTCCAGCGACCCACTGCGGCGCCCGGGCGATCGGCTTCAACGGCAGGCGCGGCAGCACTTCCGCGACTTCAGTGGCGCGCAGGGCGTAACGTTCGCTACCGATGCGAAACAGCAGGAACAACGCCGGCTTCGCCACCTGCGTGGCGCTGCGTTTGGCGATGATTTCGCTCATCAGACTTTAAATCGCGAAACGCCGCTGCGCAGCCCGACGGCCACCTGGCTCAGTTCGTCGATGGCGAAACTGGCCTGACGCAACGACTCGACGGTCTGGCTGCTGGCATCGCCCAACTGCACCAGCGCGTGGTTGATCTGCTCCGCACCGGTGGCCTGCGCCTGCATGCCTTCGTTGACCATCAACACCCGCGGCGCCAGCGCCTGCACTTGATGGATGATCTGCGACAACTGCTCGCCAACCTGCTGCACTTCAGACATACCCCGGCGCACCTCTTCGGAGAACTTGTCCATGCCCATGACACCCGCCGACACCGCCGACTGGATCTCGCGAACCATTTGTTCGATGTCATACGTGGCGACAGCGGTCTGATCCGCCAGACGCCGCACTTCGGTGGCGACCACGGCAAAACCGCGACCGTATTCACCGGCCTTTTCGGCTTCAATCGCGGCGTTGAGCGACAACAGGTTGGTCTGATCGGCAACCTTGACGATGGTCACCACCACCTGATTGATGTTGCCGGCCTTCTCATTAAGGATCGCCAGTTTGGCGTTGACCAGATCCGCCGCGCCCATCACCGAGTGCATGGTGTCTTCCATGCGCGCCAGGCCTTGCTGGCCGGAGCCAGCCAGCACCGAAGCCTGATCGGCGGCGGTGGACACTTCGGTCATGGTGCGCACCAGATCGCGCGAGGTGGCCGCAATCTCGCGGGACGTCGCGCCGATTTCTGTGGTGGTCGCGGCAGTTTCGGTAGCGGTGGCTTGTTGTTGCTTGGAGGTGGCGGCGATCTCTGTCACCGAGGTGGTCACCTGCACCGACGAGCGCTGCGCCTGGGACACCAGCGCGGTCAGCTCGGTCATCATGTCGTTGAAGCCGGTTTCGACGGCGCCGAACTCGTCCTTGCGGTCGAGGTTGAGCCGCGAACTGAGGTCACCGGTGCGCATGGTTTCGAGGATCTGCACGATGCGGTTCATCGGCGCCATGATCGCGCGCATCAACAACAGGCCGCACAGGCCGGCGGCGAGCACAGCAACCAACAGGGAAATGAACATGCTGACTTTGGCTGCCGCGACTGCATCGTCGATATTGTTCATGGCCTGGTCGGCGACTTTCTTGTTTTCGCCGATGATGTCGTTGAGCTTCATGCGCCCGGAATACCAGGCAGGCGTGAGCTTGTCGTCGAACATCTTGACTGCATCTGCTTCCAGATTGCGCTTGTGCAGATCCAGCACGGCATCCTGAATCTGGATGTAGGCGTCGTGGTATTTCTCGAAGGCGGCGAACTCGGTACGGTCCTCGTCGGTGGCCATGGTCTTGCGATAGTTCGCCATCTGCTCCTGCAAACGCGCCTCGAACGCCTTGTAGTCGGCCGCGTCCTCGCTGGAAATCCCCTGACCTTCCTTGAGCCCGAGCAGTTCCTGGGTCTGCAGATAGCTGTCGACCCAGGCGCCACGGATCATCGAGCTGTAATAGACGCCGGGAATTGCGTCATCACGCACGCTGTTTTCACTGGCTTCGATCTTCAACAGCCGTGAATACGAAACGACGACCATCAGCAACATGATGGCGATAATCACCGCAAAGCTCGCCAAAATGCGTTGGCGCAACGTCCAGTTCTTCACAGTGATTCCTCGTGCCTGATCGAAATGCGGGGAGTATAGCCGAGGGCGGTGTTTCATTTATAAGACGCTTTTTAACCCTCGGGCCTGTCCGACGTGGTTGGCGGCAAGGCTCTGGGGTGGGACTGTCCGATAATTTGGGGTGGGCGTACCAGTGGAATAATGGCAAAAAGGGGCGGTGGATCGGTCATTGCTTTTGCTGTGCGGCGGAAAATGCCTTCGCGAGCAAGCTCGCTCCCACATTGGTACGCAATCCCCTGTGAGAGCGAGCTTGCTCGCGGAAGGGCCAGCCGGGTTTACACCGATGCGATGCGCACCTGCTTCTCCAGTTCCGACTTCAACCCCGGCTCGAGCTTCAACTGGCGCGCCAGTTCATCCAGATAGCTCTTCTCCATGAAGTTCTCCTCGTCCACCAACATCACACTGGCGATATACATCTCCGCCGCAATTTCCGGCGTGCTCGCGGCGCGGGCGACGTCGGTGGGGTCGAGGGGTTTGTTGAGTTCGGCGTGCAGCCAGTGCTGCAGTTCCTGGTCGTTATCGAGTTTGGTGAATTCGCCTTCGATCAGCTCACGTTCGCGGTCATCGATATGGCCGTCAGCTTTGGCAGCAGCGACCAGCGCCTTGAGAATGGCCTGGCTGTGTTGTTCGGCCTGCGCCGGTGGCAGACGATCGAGGGTTTGCGGTTCACTTTGTGGGGCGGTGCCTTTTTGCGCGTTGTAGTTGCCGTAAGCCTTGTACGCCAGCACACCCAGAGCCGCGAGCCCGCCGTAAATCGCGACTTTGCCGCCGACCTTGCGCACTTTCTTGTTACCAAGCAGCAAGCCCATCGCACCTGCGGCCAATGCACCACCACCTGCACCTGACAACAGACTGCCGAGGCCACCGGAGCCAGAAGCGCCGCCGAGCAAACCGCCCAAGCCACCGGCCGCCGGTTTGTTCTGCGTTCCGCCAGCCTTGTTCTGCAACAGATCCTGGCCAGATTTGAGCAGTTGATCGAGCAATCCACGGGTGTTCATGTTCCGCCTCCAAAACAGGGGTTATCCGGATCTATAAGGCCCTCAGCCTAGTTCGAAAGTGCCCCTGTCCGACCTGCGAGTGTGCTTCCAGATGTTGCTCAGGACGCGCAGCCCCTTCGCAAAAACGGCCTGACATCGAACATTTGCGGGTCAGCGGCGAGTTCGATGTCGGCGTGTTGATCCTCGCCAGTCTCGAAGACCGCCACGTCTTGCAGACCGAAGTGCTGAGCCACTCGCCCCACCGCTTATGGCTGGCAGCCCAGCGTCCACTGATGGAGCACGACAGCATCATCTCGCCAACTTCGTCCGTGAACCGCTGATTCTCATCAACATGGCCTGGCCACGCACGCCGGATGCGGCGTGGTACATGAACTATGCGATGGTGTTGAGCACGGCAATCGTGATTGGTTTGGGGCTGGTTTATATGTGGATTGGCAAGCCGTATGACCATGGCAAGGCGCCGGCTGGGGATGCGTGGAAGGTGAGTCGCTAAAGCAGAATCGCCCCGGTAGGTGATTGTTACCGGGGCGATTTGCGAGACCGCACGTCGTGTAGCAATCCATAAGCTCAGGACGGCGTTATCAATTCGACTGAAGGGAAATAATTGCGGTAACGCTTGGAGTCTCTCGTCAACAAGGGTAATTTTTTTACGGCCGCATGTGCTCCGATGAAAAAATCCGCCAGAACATTATGCTTTCCACCGCCAACCTTCCGATACTTCACGAAGGCCTTACCAGCTAAAAACAGTGCGGGTCTAGGAATCTCCTGCATGACCAATCCCAGTTGACTCACTACTCCGTCCAATGCCTCAAACGTCGAAAATGTCTGTGATAGCTCTGCATAAACTATCGGATTGATGGCTAACTCATGGATCAGTGATTGAGCACGAAGTTGCTGAATCGACCAATCGGCCCAGACCGGATCGTCTTCGAGCACATCAATCAACACATTCGTATCGACCAGCACCATCAATCATCCCCTCGGAGCAAGGCCATCAAATCATCGGTTCGCCATTTGATATCGGCTTTGCCCCTTACGGCATCAAATCGATCAGGAGTTCGCGCTTTCCCCGATTCGCGCTTAGCACTATGCAGAACCACTTCGCCATGATCGTTGACGCTGAACTCAATGGCCGAGCCCGGCGTAAGATGCAAAGCATCACGAATTGGCTTGGGGATTGTGACTTGCCCCTTGCTGGTCATGGTCGTCGACATGTCATACCCCTAAAGTATTACTCAATGGAACAACGTATTACTTGATCGAGATATCTGCAACCTCCGCTTATCGCAGGATTATTTTTACCGGATTGCAGGCCTCGACCTCTTAGCCCTTATGGCACTCATGCAGTTCATTCCGTGGACCCGAATAGATAAAGGAAAAACTGCGGCTTGGGCGGTCGGTTGCTGCCGACACTACAAAATCAGGCATTTCCTACAGATGCTGCCTTCAGAGATAAGCTCGTTTTCCTACAGAAGGTATCGATAAAGCCGACTTGGCGTAGTAGGTGGCTAGCCGATAGGCTTTCTCTCGGCGGCGAAATCAGCGGCCCGGTGTCGGAGCCGGAATAAATATCAACACGGCGTGACCGCACTCACTTGAGTGGTGGCTCTATTCTCAATATTGGAGTCGAAAAATGCCTAACCACGTACAAATTCCTTCTGAAACCTCCGCTTTCTTCACCCCCACCATCTTCACTCGCCACAACCGCTTCCTCCACGCCTTCATGCAAGACCACGAAGCCTGGTTCTGCGTGCAAGATCTCGGTCGCTTGATGGGTTACCCCCTGAACGAACGCCTCACCCTGAAACTCGACCCGACCAGCGTCGCCATGTCCTTCTGCGTCGGGACGGCGAAATCATCGATTGCGCGATGGTCAGCGAGTCCGGCCTGTTCGCCCTGCTCGTCCATCACTTCGTCCCGGAAAACCGTCACCTGCGCCAGTGGTTGAGCCATGAAGTCATCCCGATGCTGCGCGAAAACCAATCGAACCCTGCGGAAAACCACCCGAGCCTGAGTTCGATGCACTGGGCAGGCGTCACCGTGCCGCTGCTGCACTGGCAACAGCAGGCGTGGGTCAAATGGCGGGATGTGCCGGAGTTGATGCGCGGCCAGCGGCCGTATCCGGTTCTGAGCACTTGTAGCTAAGGCTCATAAACAAAAAACCTGTGGCGAGGAAGCTAGCTCCCTCGCCACAGGTTTAGCGTGTCCCCTCTAGCGAGTTGAATTCAGATGAGTAGAACTGTTCTCAAATGTCCTCAGATTGAGGAAGTCATTCCCTGTGATGAAAGCTTTGCGATCTTTTACCTGAAACTAAACGACAGTGCCGAGCTTCAGAAAGCCATTCACGTCGGCATCACCGATGCCGACGCAGGCAATTTGATTGACCTGGCCACCGTAAGAGCCAAATGGCTTTCACGGTGCCCACCCCAGCGTTAAAACCGCGAAACACTCCGCATCGCATCCACCAGATACCGCATCGCAATCCGGTCGTTCTCCGAAAGCTCCCGATAACGCTCCACCAGCTTCACTTCGTCAGAGCTGAGCCGACGCCTTTTGCGGCCGCTGCCCAGGCAAGGAAAAATGCCCAACATGTCGGTGATCCCTTGTATTTTTGCCATGGACGATGTCCTTCAATACTTCAAAGAATTGCTAAACCACCACATCGCCCTGCCCCTTACAGCAGCGCCGTGTGCCCTACCGGTCAGCACCGGTCATGCCCATAGAATAGAAATTAAATCGGCGCTGAAAAGCGGTTTTTAGAGTAATTAGTCGAAAAAAGCAGATATGCCGTGTAAATCAGAACGCCCTGTCAGATTTTTAACCGACATGTCTTGTTTCATTGACACACTGGTGCGGTGAATCAACGAATTTTGCAATGCGAGCGAACCGTTTAAGCTAGCGGGCATCTGTTAATAGTCCGTTGCGTTTGGCCGAAGGCTTGTCCGAACCGTTATTTCTGATCCAGCACGTGCCAGGAACGGCGCGGGATTGCTCACGACAGGTTGTATTTATGCACCGCAGGAATTTGCTCAAAGCGTCCATGGCCATTGCGGCTTACACCGGTCTTTCGGCCACTGGCCTGCTGGCCACCCGCGCGTGGGCGGCCAATGGCGGCGCCGCCGATGGCGAGGCGCAGGCCTTCGACTTCGAAGCGCTGAAGCGTCAGGCCAAGCAACTGGCCGGCAGCGCCTATCAGGACACCAAACAGGTGCTGCCGCCGACCCTGGCGACGATGACGCCACAGAACTTCAATGCGATCCGTTACGACGGCGAGCATTCGCTGTGGAAGGAGAACAAGGGCCAACTGGACGTGCAGTTCTTCCACGTCGGCATGGGGTTCCGTCAGCCGGTGCGCATGTACAGCGTCGACGCCAGGACGCGCACCGCCCGCGAAGTGCATTTCCGCCCGGCACTGTTCAACTATGAAAACACTTCGGTCGACACTCAGCAGCTCAAGGGTGACCTCGGTTTTGCCGGCTTCAAGCTGTTCAAAGCGCCGGAGCTGGATCGCCACGATGTGTTGTCGTTCCTCGGCGCCAGTTATTTCCGCGCGGTGGATGCGACTGGCCAATATGGCCTCTCCGCTCGCGGGCTGGCGATCGACACTTACGCGAAAAAACGCGAAGAATTCCCTGACTTCACCAAGTTCTGGTTCGAGACACCGGACAAGAACGCCACCCGCTTTGTGGTGTATGCCCTGCTCGACTCGCCGAGTGCCACTGGCGCTTACCGTTTCGATATCGACTGCCAGGCCGAGCGCGTGGTGATGGAGGTCGATGCGCACATCAATGCGCGCACGGCGATCGAGCAATTGGGCATCTCGCCGATGACCAGCATGTTCAGCTGCGGCACCCACGAACGCCGTATGTGCGACACCATTCACCCGCAGATTCACGACTCGGATCGCTTGGCGATGTGGCGCGGCAACGGCGAGTGGATCTGCCGTCCGTTGAACAACCCGGCAACACTGCAGTTCAACGCGTTTGCCGACAAGGATCCGAAGGGTTTCGGGCTGGTGCAGACCGACCATGAGTTCGCCAACTATCAGGACACCGTCGACTGGTACAGCAAGCGCCCGAGCCTGTGGGTAGAACCGACCACCGCGTGGGGCGAAGGCTCTATCGATCTGCTGGAAATTCCTACTACCGGCGAGACTCTCGACAACATCGTGGCATTCTGGACCCCGAAAAAACCGGTCGCTGCCGGGGATTCGCTGAACTACGGCTACAAGCTTTACTGGAGCGCATTGCCGCCAGTGGGTACGCCGTTGGCACGGGTGCACGCGACCCGTTCCGGCATGGGCGGTTTCACCGAAGGTTGGGCACCGGGCGAGCACTACCCGCCAGTCTGGGCACGTCGATTTGCCGTGGACTTTACCGGCGGTGGCCTGGAACGTCTGCCGCAGGGCACCGGGATCGAGCCTGTGGTGACCTGCTCGAACGGCAAGGTGCAGGATTTCAGCGTGCTGGTGCTGGATGACATCAAGGGTTACCGGATCCTGTTCGACTGGTACCCGACCAACGACAGCGTCGAGCCGGTGGAACTGCGGTTGTTCATTCGAACCAATGACCGCACGTTGAGCGAGACCTGGTTGTACCAGTACTTCCCGCCGGCGCCGGACAAGCGCAAATACCCTTGAGGGTTTGAGGCGCCTGCATGGGCCTCTTCGCGAGCAAGCTCGCTCCCACAGTTGATCTCGGCCGATTACAAAAATCATGACCGACCTCGATCCAATGTGGGAGCGAGCTTGCTCGCGAAGGCGGCAGCACAGGCAAAACACCTTCAGCAGACAAAAACAAAGCCCCGGCCATCACTGACCGGGGCTTTTTTGCTTTACCGCGACTGACTCAGTCGCGCAAATCAGACTCATGAATCGGCTGATCCCGATGAGTCGCACGCTGATACTGCGCCGGCCACACCGCTTTGCGCCCACCCAGATCATCGTCCGCGTGCAGCGGCCAATACGGATCACGCAACAGTTCGCGGGCGAGGAAGATGATGTCAGCCTGACAGGTGCGCAGAATGTGCTCGGCCTGCGCCGGCTCGGTAATCATTCCGACGGTGCCGGTAGCGATGCCTGACTCCTTGCGCACACGTTCGGCGAAGCGCGTCTGATAACCCGGCCCGACCGGAATTTCCGCGTTGGCCGCCGTCCCGCCGGACGACACGTCGATCAGGTCCGCGCCCAAGGTGTGCAGGCGTCGCGCCAGCTCCACGGTTTCATCCGGGTTCCAGCCATCCTCCACCCAGTCAGTGGCGGATACACGGACAAACACCGGCAACTCCTCAGGCCAGACCGCCCTTACCGCTTCAGTCACTTGCAGCACCAGGCGAATACGATTTTCAAAAGAACCACCGTACTGATCCCGGCGCTGATTACTCAGCGGAGAAAGGAATTGATGCAGCAGATAACCATGCGCGGCGTGGACTTCAACCACACTGAAACCTGCCGTCAAAGCACGTTTGGCGGCGTCGACGAAAGCCTGAATGACCTCGGCGATCTGCCCCTCATCCAGCTGTTTCGGTTGCGTGTGTTGCGGATCGAAAGCAATCGGCGACGGCCCGACCGGGGTCCAGCCGCCATCATCGGGTTTGACGCTGCCATGTTTGCCGATCCACGGCCGGTGGGTGCTGGCCTTGCGCCCGGCGTGGGCCAATTGAATGCCGGCAACCGCGCCCTGGGCGGTAATGAAGCGGGTGATGCGTTGCAGCGGTGCGATCTGTTCGTCGTTCCACAGGCCAAGGTCTTCGGCGGTGATCCGCCCGTCGGCCGTAACGGCTGTGGCTTCGGTGAATACCAGTCCGGCGCCGCCCACGGCGCGACTGCCGAGATGCACCAGATGCCAGTCGTTGGCCAGGCCGTCGACGCTCGAGTATTGGCACATCGGTGAGACGGCGATGCGGTTGGGCAGGGTCAGTTGGCGCAGGGTGAAGGGTTCAAGCAGCAGACTCATGGGGCACCTCTCGATTCAGTGGGCAGGCTCCAGGGTTCTGTTTGAATAGTCGACGAGTGACAGTAAAAAGGTGCAGCACCCGCCCCCGCGGGCAAAAAATTTGACAAGACGTCACAAGGCCAATCAAGCAGTGCTTAGAGCCTAGTCGACAACGGGGGATGAGGGAGGGTTCAGAGTGATTCAGTGTGTGAAAGTCCGCCTTCGCGAGCAGGCTCGCTCCCACAAGGACAACACCGTACCTGTGGGAGCGAGCCTGCTCGCGAAGGGCTTAGCGCGGTTCGATATGAGCAATCATCAATTGCACGGTCTCGTTACCCCGAAACTCGTTAACGTCGAGCTTATAAGCCAGTTCAACCCATTGAATCGTCGGGTTCGGCCAGATATCCCGGTCAATTCCAAACGCAATGCCATCCAGTTTCACCGAGCCGCACTCGCTCTTCAGCACCACTTTCAGGTGCCGCTCGCCGACCACCCGCTGTTCGACCAACTGAAACACGCCATGAAACAGCGGTTCCGGGAAGTGCTGTCCCCAAGGCCCAGCGTGGCGCAGGGCACGGGCCAGTTCGAGGTGGAATTCTTCAACCGCCAGCGTGCCATCGGTCAGCATGCGCCCGGTCAGGTCTTCTTCGCGAAGCTGCCTACGCACTTCAGCGTCAAAAGCCTCGGCGAAAAGCGGAAAATTCTCTTGCGGCAAGGTCAGACCGGCCGCCATCGCGTGGCCACCGTACTTGGCGATCAGGTTTGGGTGCTGCGCTGCCACCACGCTCAACGCGTCACGAATGTGGAAGCCCTGCACCGAACGGCCCGAGCCTTTGAGCAAACCATCACCGGCATCAGCAAAAGCAATGGTCGGACGGAAGTAACGCTCTTTCATCCGCGACGCGAGAATGCCGATCACGCCCTGGTGCCATTCCGGATCGAACAGGCACAAACCAAACGGCATCGACTCGACCGGCAAGTCCTTGAGCTGCGCCAGCGCTTCACGCTGCATGCCCTGCTCGATGGATTTGCGATCCTGGTTCATGCCGTCCAGTTGCGCGGCCATTTCCCGGGCCTGGTTGGCGTCGGCGGTGAGCAGGCATTCGATGCCCAGGCTCATGTCATCCAGCCGTCCGGCGGCATTCAGGCGCGGGCCGACGATAAACCCGAGATCGGTGGAGGTAATGCGTGCAGCGTCACGCTTGGCGACTTCAAGTATCGCTTTGATCCCCGGTCGTGCGCGACCGGCGCGAATCCGCTCCAGCCCCTGGTGCACCAGAATCCGATTATTGGCGTCCAACGGCACCACGTCGGCGACGCTGCCCAGCGCCACCAGATCGAGCAGTTCGCCAATGTTCGGCTGCGGCTTGTTCTCGTACCAGCCGAGGCTGCGCAAGCGCGCGCGCAACGCCATCAACACATAGAAAATCACCCCCACGCCGGCCAGCGCCTTGCTCGGGAACCCGCAACCGGGCTGGTTCGGGTTGACCAGCGCATCGGCCAGCGGCAGCTCATCGCCGGGCAAGTGGTGGTCGGTGATCAGGACCTTGAGGCCCGCGCGCTTGGCAGCGGCCACGCCTTCGACGCTGGAAATGCCGTTGTCGACGGTGATCAGCAATTGCGGCTCGCGGGTCAGCGCAACTTCGACGATTTCCGGGGTGAGGCCGTAGCCATATTCGAAACGGTTCGGCACCAGATAGTCGACGTGTGCCGCACCGAGCAAGCGCAAACCGAGCATGCCGACGGTGCTGGCCGTCGCGCCATCCGCATCGAAGTCGCCGACGATAAGAATGCGCTGGCGTTGTTCCAGCGCTGTCACCAGCAGGTCCACTGCCGCGTCGATGCCCTTGAGTTGCTGAAACGGAATCAACCGCGCCAGGCTCTTGTCCAGCTCCGCCTCGGACTGCACGCCCCGCGCCGCGTACAAACGGGTCAACAGCGGCGGCAGATCACCGAGAAAAGGCAGAGTGGCAGGCAGTTGGCGAGGTTCGATGCGCATGGGGTGACGAAGACTTCTCTTGAATATGTGGGATTAATTCGCTGGCGGTGCAGGATCAGCCGCGTTCACCTTGCAGCCATTGCAACTGGACTTCGTGCTGACCACGGTCGTCGGTGACGAAGATCGTGCCTTCGCTGATCATCACGTCCCACTTGATAACGCGGGGCATGTCCTTGGCCAGGGTTTCCAGCACTTCTTGCGGGACCGCAGCGATGTTGACGTTTTTCAGGTTCTTGATCGCCGGGATCACTTTGGTTTCCCAGACGCGCAGGCTGCCGTAGGCCAGCAGGCTGGTGCGTTCGGTGCGACGCGAGCACCAGGTCAGGCGATCGGCATCGGGCTGGCCGACTTCGATCCAGTGCAGAACACGGTCATCCAGGCTCTTTTCCCACAGCGCGGGTTCGTCCACGTCTGACAGACCGCGACCAAACGACAACTGCTCGTTGTACCAGAGGGCGTAGGCCAGCAGGCGCACGGTCATGCGCTCTTCGGTTTCCGAAGGGTGACGGGCGATGGTCTGCTTGACGCTCTCGTAGACACTGCGGTCGAGGTCGGTGAGGTTCAGTTCAAACTTGTAGGTAGTGGACGGCTGGGCCATGAACGGGCTTCTTGATACGAGGAAAGTCGGCAAGTCTAACCGATGCGGTAGGCAATCATCGAATTGATGGCGATCAAGCTGCGGCGTCTGACAGCCGGCTATGTTAAAACGCTGTATCCGCTCAGCCTTGTCCTACAGGATTTCGCATGCCGTCCACCAGCAAACCGCTCTCGGGTCTGAAAGTCATTGAATTGGGTACGTTGATTGCCGGGCCGTTTGCCTCGCGTATTTGCGGCGAGTTCGGCGCCGAGGTGATCAAGATCGAGTCGCCAGACGGCGGTGATCCCCTGCGTAAATGGCGAAAACTGTACGAAGGCACATCGCTGTGGTGGTTTGTCCAGGCGCGCAACAAAAAGTCGCTGACGCTGAACCTCAAACACCCTGACGGTTTGGCGATCCTGAAAAAACTCCTCAGTGAAGCGGACATTCTCATCGAGAACTTCCGCCCCGGCGTCCTGGAAAAACTTGGCCTGAGCTGGGAAACCCTGCACGCGCTGAACCCGAAACTGGTGATGGTGCGCCTGTCCGGTTTCGGTCAGACCGGTCCGATGAAAGATCAGCCGGGCTTCGGCGCGGTTGGTGAGTCCATGGGCGGCCTGCGCTATATCACCGGTTTCGAGGACCGGCCACCGGTGCGTACCGGGATCTCCATAGGCGATTCGATTGCCGCGCTATGGGGCGTGATTGGCGCATTGATGGCGCTGCGTCATCGCGAGGTCAACGGTGGCACCGGTCAGGTTGTCGATGTGGCGTTGTATGAAGCCATTTTTGCGATGATGGAAAGCATGGTGCCGGAGTTCGACGTGTTCGGTTTTATCCGCGAGCGCACCGGCAACATCATGCCCGGCATCACACCGTCGTCGATCCACACCAGCGCCGACGGCAAGCACGTGCAGATCGGCGCCAATGGTGACGCGATTTTCAAGCGGTTCATGTTGATCATCGGCCGCGACGATCTGGCCAGCGATCCGACGTTGGCCAGCAATGACGGGCGCGACAGTCGCCGCGACGAGTTGTACGGCGTGATCGATCGCTGGGTCAATTCGTTGCCGCTGCAAACCGTGCTGGATCTGCTCAATCAGGCCGAGGTGCCGGCCAGCCGAATTTTCAGCGCCGAGGACATGTTCAACGATCCGCAATACCTGGCCCGGGAAATGTTCCTGCACGCCAAGCTGCCTGACGGCAAAGACTTCAAGATGCCGGGGATCGTGCCGAAACTCTCAGAGACACCGGGTTCCTCCGAATGGGTCGGGCCGCAGCTCGGTGAACACAATGCGCAGGTACTCCACGATCTTGGCTACGACGAAAAGCAGATCGCCCGGTTGCGCGAAGACGGAGCCATTTGAGCTGAAACGCCTGCCGACACAAGACGCCAACCGCGCTCACCAGTGGTGGACGTGGCGGTTGTTCGGCTTGTTGTTTTTGCTCACGCTGTCGACCGGCGTGCAGGCGAAACCGACGCTGATCTGGTTATTGCGAGACCTGCCACCACTGACGATTTTCGAAGGCCCGAAAAAGGGCCTGGGCGTCATTGATCACCTCATGCCGATGCTGATCGCCGGCATGCCGCAATACGAACACAAGTTGATGCGAGTCAATCGAGCCCGAGGCATCCAGATGCTTCACGAAGCCTCCTTCACCTGCGACCCGTCGCTGATCTGGAGCAAAGAGCGCGCGCAGTGGATCGCGTACTCCATTCCGGCCTTCCGAGCCGTCAGTAATGGGCTGGTGGTGCGTCAGAAAGATCGCGAAGTGTTGGCGCCGTTTCTGGTGGAGGGTGAAGTCGATCTGGCATCGCTTCTAGCCAGTGGCAAAGAGAAAATCGGTGTCGTGGCTGAACGCAGTTACGGTGAAATAGTCGATGACTTGCTGCGCCAGGCACCCAGGGACGCCCTGACTCCCCATTACGGCAACGACGCCTTGAACAGTCTGCTACTGATGCAGCGTCTGGGACGATTACAGGTGGTGCTGGGCTATTGGCCAGAAATTCGTTATCAGGCTCACCTGGCGCAAATCGCCGAAGACGAGTTGCTGTTTTATCCGATCCGCGGCACCGGTAAATACCTGTCGGGCTACATCGGCTGCTCCGACACACACCAGGGCCGTCAGGCAATCAGCGAAATCAACCAACTGCTGCGCACCCTTCCCCACGATCAACTGAACCAGTTGTACGCCGACTGGCTGGACCCCGCGATGCGAAGCGACTACCTCGCACAGGCCCGATCGTTCTTCGAGCAACAAGCAGCGCCATGAGCAAGTTGCAGACAAAAAGAAACCCCGAGAAGTGGGGAGACGACTCGGGGTTAAACGCGGTCTACATAAAGACCCGTAGCAGCAAGCGACAAGCACCGGAGCACAATGCTTGATCCTGCTGTTATGGGGTCTGACTGACAGGGATGCAGGAAGGTTCCCACAAAAAATATTTCATCTTTAGAGCGCCGCACGCTTGTCCAGCGCAGCGTTGCGCAAGGCCGCGATCACACAAGGCTCCAGCCTTCCTTCAGCGATCAGAACGTCGCGGTGCAAGCCGTCGACGACATCGGTCAACTGGCGCTTGTCGGTCAGTTGCGCGTGATTGAACTCGCGCTCCACCACAATGGCGCCGTGACTGTTTTTCAAGGTCACCCGGCACTCGCCATGGGAACCGCTTGGAGACAACGAAACCTGATACGGGCTCAGAGCCTCACCGAGCAATAGACTGATACTTTCCATCTCGATCTCCACTCAATAGTCCGAAAACTGTGTGCCTGGGGCGTGTCCACAATAAATGACCACCGGCCCGAGAAGAAAGTTCTGCATACCGATCGCTCCGTTCCTGGAGTGTCACCGGTCTGTCAGAGCATGCACGGCGAAGATGACAGAAAAATAACCATAACCGTCACCCCCCTGGTGGAGGCGCAGCGCCGATCAGGTAACTGTCGAGCAAACCGCGCATCAACACCGCCGACACCGGAGTTTGCAGGCGCCCCAGCAGTCGCAAACGGTGCTCGCACAGCAAGGGCTCGAGATCGTTCAGCAGGCTCGGCGCGACCGTCCCCAGCAGGATCAGCGCACGCGCCTCATGCTGAACCGCCAGATGCTGGATCAGCGCCAGGCCATCGCCGCCCTTGAGTTGCGGATCGCAAATCGCGATGTCGACCACGCCGCGGTAGCTCAAGGAAGACAGCGCCGAAGCCAGCGACGGCGCCGTCAGCACGTCATAGATGCCAATGGCATTGAGCATTTGATGCAACGCCATCAGCTGGAACGGATTGGGTTCAAGTATCAGGACTTTAAGCGAGCGCATAAGCGACCTCTGAGGCGACAATCGCGGACTCTCACCGCGGTTGTTGTCACTCTAGGGCAGCCGTCCTAAGCCTCCCATCGGAAAAGTAGCCGCGTCGTATAGGACATTTCCCATCTTCAGTGCAGACATCGACACCCGCTCTCCGTACGACGCTGGGTGATGTCCGTCCAGCCACCCAAGAGCCCACGTAATTTACCGTCGGCACTGTAGAACGGTACCGTCCATTGATAGACCTCACGGAAACCACTCTTGAACTGCAATCGCCGTTTGCTGAAGCGCGACTTGCGCGTGCGCAGCTGCACCATGAACTCATCGTGCAACATCAGCGCCGTGGCGTCGGGCAGCGAATCAACCTCGATCAGCGAGCGCCCCTGCACCTGATCCAGTCGAACCGATAACGCCTCCTCATAGCTGCGATTGCACATGACCAGCCGCCCTTGCAGATCGCGGACGAACACCGGATCAGGCATGGAGTCGATCAGCGCATGCTGAAACGCCAGTTGATCGCCCAGATCCTTTTCTGCCGCGCGCCGCAGTTTGATCACTGCCGTCAAACGCCGATTCCACACCAGCGACAGCAAGCCGAACACGCCAAGCCCGCCCATGCCCCACCCGCCCCATTCAAGCATCTGTTGCCAGACCGATGGCACGGGTGCTGGCGCGATACCTTCCAGCCATTTCAGGCGGATCGCCCGTAATTCGGCCGCGGGAAACGCCTCAAGGGCCTTGTTGAGAATACTCAGCAGCACCGGCATGCCTTTGCGCACGGCGAGGTTGTCAGCCTCCCATTTGCCTTCGACCAGCCCCCCCACCTTGAGCAACCCCAAGGGGTAAAGCTGTGCGCCGATTTCGTTTTCGATGGTGGCGTCGGCTTCGCCGCTCTCGACCAGCGCCCGCGCCTCGGCGTAAGTCTTGACCGAGCGAATCTCGATCGAGGGGAAGTCACGCCTGATCATGTCTTCCAGCGCATGTCGGGCCGGCAGCACCAATACCCGCTGGCTCAATTGCTCGAAGGATTCCAGCCGCGGCGCATCAGCCCGGCCGACGAATACCCAGCCGGCACCACCGAAGGCGTGACTGTAATCCAGAAACGCCTTGCGCTCCTCGCTCATGGCCAGGGTCGTACTGATGTCCGCCGCTCCGCTCTCCAGACGTTCGAGCATGTGATCGGTGGAAAACGATTCCTGATGCACGAACCGCAAACCGGTCATCGCCGTCACACGCTTGAGTACATCGTTGTTCAAGCCGCTCCACTGCCCGTGCTCATCCTGGAACAGATACAACGGGTACTGCAACGACGTCACCGTCACCTCGGGGTTTTCGCGAATCCATTGACGCTCGTGTGCGGCCAGTTCGATGGGCTGGACTTTGCCAGCCACGGCATCGTCATGCAGCGCCAGTTGCGCCGCCTCACTGCTGCGCATCAAAGCCAGTAATGCGAACAAGAACAGCCCACCCAGTGCCGGTTTCAAACCTCTATAAAACAGCATTGCCACTTCCTTCGTGATCGACTCACCCGTCCTTCGTGGGTGAAAACCCGAGCAGTGTGGCAGCAGAAACAAAAAAGCCCGTCAGGAGACGGGCTTCAAAATGTGACAGTTTGACTGACTTAAAGCGGCTTGCCGCGGTTGCCATGCTGGCTGACAAAGGCTTGCACGGCTTTCAGCTCGTTTGGCAAAACGGTGCAACGCTCGTTTCGCTCAAACAAATCAGAAAGATGTGCAGGTAGCTCGAGCGCTTTTCCTACACCGGCTTTCTCCACTGCATCCGGGAATTTCACCGGATGCGCGGTGCCGAGAATCACCATCGGGATATCGAGGCTACGACGGCATTCGCGCGCGGCCTTGACGCCGATGGCGGTGTGCGGATCCAGCACTTCACCGGTCTGCTCGTAGACTTCGGCGATGGTTTCGCAAGTCTGCGCATCATCCACGGCCAGCGAATCGAACAGCTTGCGCGCTTCGGTCCAGCGCTCTTGTTCGACGCTGAAACCACCACCTTGCTTGAAGGTATCCATCAGGCCGGCAATTGCCGCACCGTTGCGACCGTGCAGGTCGAACAGCAGGCGTTCGAAGTTCGACGAGACCATGATGTCCATCGACGGCGACAGCGTGGCGTGCAGGGTTTCCTTGACGTACTGATTGCCGCTCATGAAGCGGTGCAGGATGTCGTTGCGGTTGGTGGCGACGATCAACTGGTTGATCGGCAGGCCCATGTTGCGCGCCAGGTAACCGGCAAAGATGTCGCCGAAGTTGCCGGTCGGTACCGAGAACGACACCGAACGCGCTGGGCCGCCCAACTGCAGGGCTGCGTGGAAGTAGTAAACGATCTGGGCCATGATCCGCGCCCAGTTGATCGAGTTCACCGCGACCAGACGCGTGCCTTTGAGGAAGCTCTGGTCGGCGAAGCTGTTCTTGACCATCTCCTGGCAGTCATCGAAGTTGCCTTCGATGGCGATGTTGTGGATGTTCTCACCGAAAATCGTGGTCATCTGGCGACGCTGCACTTCGGACACACGGTTGTGCGGGTGCAGGATGAAGATGTCGACGTTTTCGCAGTGCTTGCAGCCTTCGATGGCAGCCGAACCGGTATCACCGGAGGTGGCACCGACGATCACCACGCGCTCACCGCGCTTTTCCAGCACGTAATCGAGCAGACGACCGAGCAGTTGCAGGGCGAAGTCCTTGAACGCAAGGGTCGGGCCGTGGAACAGCTCCAGCACCCATTCGTTGCCGTTCAACTGACGCAGCGGCGCAACGGCGCTGTGGGCAAACACACCGTAGGTTTCTTCAAGGATCTTTTTGAAATCGGCATCAGGAATGCTGCCGGTGACAAACGGGCGCATCACCCGGAAGGCCAGCTCGTGATACGGCAGGCCGGCCCAGGAAGCGATTTCTTCCTGGGTGAAACGTGGCAGGTTTTCCGGAACGTACAGACCGCCATCGGTCGCCAGACCAGCCAGCAGGACGTCTTCGAAATTCAGGGCCGGTGCCTGGCCGCGGGTACTGATATAACGCATGATTTCAAACCTTCGGTTTGAGCTTCAAGCTACGAGCTACAAGCTGCAAGTAAAAGCCAGACCGCTTTTCTCTTGCCGCTTGCAGCTCGAAGCTTGCAGCTGCTTCTGTTTAGTTCAGGTGCTCGACGCGGATCCGTACAACCGGACCATTGACGCCGGCCAGCGCTTCGAGGGCGGCGATGGCATCGTTGATGCGCTGCTCGACCACGCGGTGGGTCAGCAGGATCATCGGCACCAGACCGTCGTGTTCCTCGACTTCCTTCTGCATGATCGACTCGATGTTGATGCCGCGCTCCGAGAGGATGCTCGCCACCTGAGCGAGTACGCCCGGATGGTCCTTGGCCTGAATGCGCAGGTAGTAGGCGCTTTCGCAGGCTTCGATCGGCAGGATCGGGTGGGCCGACAGCGAGTCTGGCTGGAAGGCCAGGTGCGGCACGCGGTTTTCCGGATCGGACGTCATGGCGCGAACCACGTCGACCAGATCGGCGATCACCGACGAAGCGGTCGGCTCCATACCGGCGCCAGCGCCGTAGAACAGCGTCGAACCGGCAGCGTCACCGTTGACCATCACTGCGTTCATCACGCCGTTGACGTTGGCGATCAGACGATCGGCCGGGATCAGCGTCGGGTGCACGCGCAATTCGATGCCGGCGGCAGTGCTGCGCGCCACGCCGAGGTGCTTGATGCGGTAGCCCAGCGCTTCGGCGTAGTTGACGTCAGCGGTGGTCAGCTTGGTGATGCCTTCGGTGTAAGCCTTGTCGAATTGCAGCGGAATGCCGAACGCGATAGAGGCCAGAATCGTCAGCTTGTGCGCGGCGTCGATACCTTCAACGTCGAAGGTCGGATCGGCTTCGGCGTAACCCAGTGCCTGGGCTTCGGCCAGCACGTCTTCGAAGGTACGGCCCTTCTCGCGCATTTCGGTGAGGATGAAGTTCCCGGTGCCGTTGATGATCCCGGCCACCCAGTTGATGCGGTTGGCGGACAGGCCTTCGCGGATAGCCTTGATCACCGGGATGCCACCGGCCACGGCCGCTTCGAACGCGACGATCACGCCTTTCTCACGAGCCTTGGCAAAAATTTCATTACCGTGAACGGCAATCAGAGCCTTGTTCGCGGTGACCACATGCTTGCCATTCTCGATGGCCTTGAGTACCAGCTCGCGGGCAACGGTGTAGCCGCCCATCAGCTCTATGACGATGTCGATCTCAGGGTTCGTGGCCACTTCGAAGACATCGTTGGTAATCGCAATACCGGTCGTCTGGAACTGAGGCTTTGGCGTGCGCATGGCAATTTGTGCCACTTCGATTCCACGCCCGGCACGACGAGCAATTTCCTCGGCGTTGCGCTGAAGTACGTTGAAGGTACCGCCACCGACGGTCCCTAACCCACAGATGCCTACTTTGACCGGATTCACTGTGAACTCCCCATAAAACGGCCGACGCGGGGTCGGCCGGAAAACAACCGCGTGCTCGCGGCTCTCTATTGATGGCCCGGCGATGGTGCTGCCAGGCCATGATCGTCACGGCTGACCGTGACGATGCGAATTACTTCGCGCCCAGCGCCAGTTTGGCGACTTGTGGCGCAGGCTGGTAGCCCGGAATCACTTGTCCGTCGGCCAAAACGATGGCCGGTGTACCGTTCACGCCGATCGACTGACCGAGGGCGAACTGCTTGGAAACCGGGTTATCGCACTTGGCGGCCTTGATTTCCTTGCCATCGACCATTTTGTCCATGGCGGCTTTCTTGTCTTTCGAGCACCACACGGCTTGCAGTTGCTCGTCACCCGGCGAGTTCAGACCCTGGCGCGGGAACGCAACGTAACGCACTTCGATGCCGCGCTTGTTCAGCTCAGGCACTTCGGCGTGCAGCTTGTGGCAGTACGGGCAGGTGGTGTCGGTAAACACGGTGATGTGCGATTTGGTCTCGCCCACGGCCGGGTAAACCACGGTTTCGGCGACCGGGATAGCGTTGATCAGTTTGGAGATGCCCAGGCGTTCGGTCTTCTCGGTCAGATTGACCGGTTTGCCGTCCTTGAGCTGAAACAGGTAACCCTGAACGATGTACTGGCCATCGGCGCTGGCGTACAGCACGCGGCTGCCTTTGAGTTTGACTTCGTACATGCCTGGCAGCGGGCTGGCATTGATGCTTTCTACCGGAACCTCGAGTTCGAGTTTTTCCAGGCTTTGACGAATGGCTTTGTCGGCCGCGTCATCGGCGACGGCAAAGGTGCTGACCAACGCAATGGCTGCGGCGGCGAAAATCTGGGTCAGACGCATGAGAACTCCTGAAGGCGGACAAATGGATCGATCAGAACGCCCGTGCCGGAACACCGGGTCATAACCGTCCATCGTGCAAACCGGCAAAGCCTAACACATAAGGCCACGGTGGCCGAATGCGCCTGTCGCCACACTTTCAGGACGACATATCCCCTGTGGGAGCGAGCTTGCTCGCGAAGAGGCCAGCACATCCAGATATGTGCTGCCTGACACATCGCTTTCGCGAGCAAGCTCGCTCCCACAGGGACTGTTTTCAGCCGCGCGGGTGGTGTTTGGCGTGCAGATCCTGCAAGCGGGCGCGGGCGACGTGGGTGTAGATTTGCGTGGTGGAGAGGTCGCTGTGGCCAAGCAACATCTGCACCACGCGCAGATCAGCGCCGTGGTTGAGCAGGTGCGTGGCAAACGCATGGCGCAAGGTGTGCGGCGACAACGACTTGCCGATCCCGGCGACCTTGGCCTGATGCTTGATCCGGTGCCAGAAGGTCTGGCGGGTCATCTGCTCGCCGCGCTGGCTGGGGAACAGCACATCGCTGGGCCGGCCACCGAGCAGTTCGCCGCGCCCGTCGCGCATGTAGCGCTCGACCCAGACAATCGCCTCCTCGCCCATCGGCACCAGCCGCTCCTTGCTGCCCTTGCCCATCACCCGCAACACGCCTTGGCGCAGGTTGACCTGTTCCAGTGTCAGGCTGACCAGTTCGGTCACGCGCAGGCCACAGGCATACAGCACTTCAAGCATGGCGCGGTCACGCTGGCCGATCGCTTCGCTCAGATCCGGTGCTTTAAGCAGGGCTTCTACGTCCGCTTCCGACAGGGATTTAGGCAACGGCCGACCGAGCTGCGGCATGTCGACGCGCAAAGTCGGGTCGACACTGATCAGTTTTTCCCGCAGCAGATAGCGATAAAAGCCACGCACCCCGGAGAGGAATCTGGCAGTGGAGCGCGGTTTGTAGTTTTGCTCCAGACGCCAGGCCAGATGATCGAGGATCAGCTCACGGCCGGCGTTGATCAGCTCCAGGTTCTTTTCCTGCAGCCAACCGTTGAACAGCGCCAGATCGCTGCGATAAGCGCCGCGGGTGTTATCGGACAGGCCTTTCTCCAGCCATAGAGCGTCGAGGAATTGGTCAATCAGCGGATGGTCGATGGCAGGCATGGGCGCTCAAGTCACACAGTCTCAAGGACTGTGCGCAAATGTAGAGTGAACTGTAGGAATGGGCGCTAGTCTTTCATAGCCCGCTAATTCAAGGAACAGGGAGCATCAATGAACGAGCAGCAAATTCTCTTGGCATTTGGCGGGATAGGCGCAGCAGCGCTGGGTTGCCAATGGCTGGCCTGGCGCCTGAAGCTGCCGGCGATTCTGTTTCTGTTGTTGACCGGCATTCTGGTCGGGCCGGTACTGGGCTGGCTCGACCCGCAGGAAATGTTTGGCCCGCTGTTGATGCCGCTGGTGTCACTGGCGGTGGCGCTGATTCTGTTCGAGGGCAGCCTGACCCTGCACCTGTCGGAATGGAAAGAGATCGGCAGCGTCGTCCATCGTTTGGTGACCATTGGCGCGCTTTCGACCTGGGTGGTTATTGCGGTCGCCACCCACTATCTACTCGGCTTCGACTGGATGCTGGCCATCCTCTTCGGCAGCCTGACACTGGTCACCGGCCCGACAGTGATTGTGCCAATGCTGCGCGTGGTGCGGCCGAAAGCCTCGATCGCCAACATCCTGCGCTGGGAAGGCATCGTCATTGATCCGATCGGCGCCCTCCTCGCCGTTGTGGTGTACAGCTTCATCATCGCCAGTGCCGAGGGCCATGGGCTCAAACAGAGCCTGTTCACCTTTGGCGGCGTGATTCTGTGCGGCGCGGCGTTCGGCATTGTCGGTGGCTGGCTGCTCGGCACGGTGATCCGCCGACAATGGTTGCCAGAGTATTTGCATAACCTCGCCTCGCTGGCGGCGGTGCTGGGGATTTTCATTGCCTCTAACGAAGTGATGCACGAGTCCGGTCTGTTGGCGGTGACGCTGATGGGCATGTGGCTGGCCAACATGAAAGGCGTGGATGTGCGGCATATCCTGCACTTCAAGGAAAACCTCAGCGTGCTGCTTATTTCCGGGTTGTTCATTCTGCTGGCGGCGCGCCTGGATTTGTACGCATTGATCGGACTGGGACCACTGGTGCTGATTCTGCTGCTGGTGATTCAACTGATCGCTCGACCGCTGAACGTGCTGCTCAGCACGGCGGGGTCCAGTTTGAGTTGGCGTGAGCGCGCATTGCTGTGCTGGATCGCGCCCCGCGGGATTGTCGCGGCGGCGGTGTCGGCGATTTTCGCGATTCGCCTGCATGAGGCCGGGCACGAGGGCGCATTGCTGCTGGTGCCGCTGACGTTTGCGGTGATTATCGGCACCGTTGTCCTGCAAAGTGCGACGGCCCGACCACTGGCCCGACTGCTCAAGGTCGCGGAGCCGGCACCGAGCGGCTTCCTGATCGTCGGCGCCAACGGTCCGGCCCGGGAGCTGGGCAAGTCGTTACAGCAACTCGGGAGTCGAGTGCTGCTGACTGATTCGAGCTGGGAGAATATTCGTGCGGCGCGCATGGAAGGATTGCCGACGTATTTTGGCAATCCGGCTTCGCAGCATGCTGATGCGCATCTGGATCTGGTCGGGCTGGGGCATTTGCTGGCGCTGTCGCCGTCGGGCGAACTCAATACTCTGGCGGCGATGCGCTTTCGGCATGATTTCGGCCATCAACGCTTGTTTGGTCTGGCCAGTGGTCATGAAAGCCGTCGCAGCGACAAGCACCGCGCGAGCCTTGAGCATCGCGGCAATCAATTGGGCAGTGAGGCGTTGACCTATGCCAGGTTGGCCAGCCAGATGGGCCAAGGTGCCGAGCTGTACAGCACGACGCTGACGGATGGATTTGGCTGGGAGGATTACCGGGCGCTGCACGGTAATCGCGCAACGTTGTTGTTTATGCGTGATGACAGCGGTTGGGTGCATGTGGTGACGCCGGAGACGGCGGTGAAGCCTGGTGCGGGCTGGACGCTTCTGGCGTTGATTCAGCCTGAGAGCAGCGGCGCCTGACTTTATGCCTTCGCGAGCAAGCTCGCTCCCACAGGTTCTGTGCCGGACACTAAAGTTGTGTTCACCCCGATCACTGTGGGAGCGAGCCTGCTCGCGAATGGCGCGACTCGGATCTGGATCAGCCCGCAAACCCTGGCAGCACCGGCACCGGTCGCTTGTCATCATCAATGGCGACAAAGCTGAACTGCCCATGAATCGCCTTCTCGCGGCCATCACAGCTCATGCTCTCGACAAACACTTCCACCTCGACCTTGAGGCTGGTATTGCCGACCTTGATCACCTTCCCGACCAACTCGACGATGGAGCCGGCCGGGATCGCGTGATTGAAGTCGATGCGGTCGGTGGACACGGTCACCAGCGGCAACCGGCAGAAGCGCGTGGCGGTGATGAACGACACTTCGTCCATCCATGCCAACGCCGTGCCGCCAAACAGGGTGTTGTGATGGTTGGTGGTAGGCGGGAAGACGGCTTTGGTTACGCGAGTCACCGAGAGTTCGGTGCGGCGTTCGATTTCCTGGTCGCGGGTAGTCATGGTTCTGGCCTGAAACAAAAATGCTGTGGATAAATTTCGGGCAACAAAAAAGCAGCCCGTAGGCTGCTTTTTTCTGCATCGGAAGCTGGACTTAAGCCAGTTTTTCCTTGATGCGAGCTGCTTTACCCGACAGATCGCGCAGGTAGTACAGCTTGGCTTTACGTACGTCACCGCGACGTTTAACAGCCATGCTGTCGATCTGCGGGGAGTAGGTCTGGAAAGTACGTTCTACGCCAACACCGTTGGAGATTTTACGAACGGTGAACGCACTGTTCACGCCGCGGTTACGCTTGGCGATTACAACGCCTTCGAACGCTTGCAGACGGGAACGATCGCCTTCCTTCACTTTCACCTGAACGACAATAGTGTCGCCTGGGGCGAAGGTAGGGATTTCTTTGGTCATCTGCTCTGCTTCGAGTGCAAGGATGATTTTGTTGGTCATGCTGTGCTCCTAAGGTAAATCGTTCGATCTACCATCGATACGTTGTTAACTATCGTCCCGCTCGCGGATGTATTCCTCGAGCAGCTTCTTCTCTTCTCCAGAAAGCGAGCGGCTTTCCAGAAGATCGGCGCGTCGTTCAAAGGTCCTACCAAGGGACTGCTGTAAACGCCAACGCCGGATATGCGCGTGATTGCCACTCAGCAACACGTCGGGAACACGCTGATCCGCATACACCTCAGGTCGGGTGTAGTGCGGGCAATCCAGCAGACCATCCGTAAAGGAATCTTCCTCAGCGGAATCCGCATGCCCTAAAGCTCCAGGCAGCAGTCGTGTAACCGCATCGATCAGGACCATGGCCGGCAGCTCGCCGCCAGACAGTACATAGTCGCCAATCGACCACTCTTCATCGACATGAGCCTCAATAAAGCGCTCGTCAATGCCTTCATAGCGGCCGGCAATCAGGATCAATGCATCCGATTGTGCCAGCTCGCGTACCGCCGACTGAGTCAGTTGACGGCCTTGGGGGGACAGGTAAATCACCTTCGCCGCCTCCCCGGCTGCTGCTTTGGCCTGAACCAGAGCATCTTCCAGGGGCTTGATCTTCATCACCATGCCCGGACCACCGCCAAACGGGCGATCGTCCACAGTGTGATGCCGATCCGTCGTGTAATCTCGCGGATTCCAACAGGTCAGCTGCAAGAGCCCCTGTTTGACCGCACGACTGGTGATGCCGTAGTCGCCGATGGCGGAAAACATTTCGGGAAACAAACTGATCACTTCTACGCGCAAATTAGCCACGTTTAGAAGTCCGCATCCCAATCCACCTTCATCTCGCCCGCGGCCAGGTCGACGGCCAACACGCATTGCTCCGTATAGGGCAACAGGCGTTCGCGATCATCCAGGCTGCCCGCGCAAGGCTTGACGACCATTACATCATTGGCGCCGGTTTCCAGAAGATGATCGATTTTCCCGAGCAATTGCCCAAGGGTGTCGATGACCTTCAGACCTTCCAGCTGGTACCAGTAGTACTCGCCTTCGGTCAATTCAGCGAACAGATTGCGCGGCACGCAGATCTCGTAACCGGCCAGAAGACGAGCTTCTTCACGATCATCAAGACCCTTGAGCTTTGCGACCAGGAACTTGTCGCTCCCGCGTCCACTGACCAGCTCGACCTGTTTCACATTGCCTTCGCGCTTGAGCGTCCAGGTTTTGTACTGCAACAGGTTTTCAGTCGGATCAGTAAAGGAATAAACCTTCACTTCGCCGCGAACGCCATGAACAGAATAAATTTTGCCAATAACGATCAAATCATCGGCAACAGCAGGCGTCGCGTTCATATTGCTCAGGCCGCAGCCTTGGCAGATTCCTTCAACAACTGAGCAACGCGCTCAGAAGGTTGTGCACCAACGCTCAGCCAGTAGGCTACGCGCTCTTGGTTCACGGACAGACGGATTTCCTGACCACGGGCAACAGGGTTGAAGAAACCAACCTGTTCTTTGTGGGAGCCGTCACGCGGGTTACGCGAGTCGGTTACGGTCAGGTGGTAAAACGGGCGCTTTTTGGAGCCGCCAAGGGCAAGACGGATTGTTAGCATGTGAACATCGTTCCTGTAGTCGGTGCTGCAAATCTAAATGCACAGCGGGCATGGGTGCCCGAAAGGCCGCATATTCTAAGGAATATCCGGACTTTTGCAAATGACTTTTTCCGGCGCCTATGGCATGCCGTGCAGATTTGCATATAGAGCCGTCGATGAAAACGGCCAGTCAGCTCCCGCCGAGTGCGGGTTTGCTGTTGATCCTGCGTCCTTGCAGGGTCTGCGCCGGTGCGACGACCGGCGAAGTCTTAGTGTCCGGCCTCATCCATTTCGCTCACTTTTGGCATGCAGAATGGAAGAGCCGGGACACCTCACATCTTCGGCATACCGCCGCCGGGCAACATACCGCCCATGCCGCGCATCATTTTCGCCATACCGCCCTTGGCGGAGAATTTCTTCATCATCTTCTGCATCTGCTTGTGCTGCTTGATCAAGCGACCGATGTCCTGCACCTGAGTGCCGGAACCCATGGCGATCCGGCGCTTGCGCGAACCGCTGATCAGCTCAGGGTCACGGCGCTCGGCCGGGGTCATGGAGTTGATGATGGCTTCCATCTGCTTGAATTGTTTCTCTGCGGCGTTCTGGGCATTGCCCATTTGCGACAGGTTGACGCCGCCGATGCTCGGCAGTTTGTCCATGAGCCCGCCGAGGCCGCCCATGCTCTTCATTTGTTGCAGCTGATCGCGGAAGTCTTCGAGGTCGAAGCCTTTACCCTTTTTCAGCTTCTTGGCCAGTTTGTCGGCCTTGTCTTTATCGAGGGTCGCTTCAGCCTGTTCAATCAGGCTGAGCACGTCGCCCATGCCGAGAATGCGCGAGGCGATACGCTCAGGGTGGAACGGATCGAGCGCTTCGCTCTTCTCGCCCATACCGATGAACTTGATCGGCTTGCCGGTGATGGCGCGTACCGACAGGGCGGCACCGCCACGGGCGTCGCCGTCGACCTTGGTCAGGATCACACCGGTCAGCGGCAGTGCATCACCGAAGGCCTTGGCCGTGTTGGCCGCGTCCTGACCGGTCATGGCGTCGACCACGAACAGGGTTTCGACCGGGTTGATCGCGGCGTGCAGCGCCTTGATCTCGCCCATCATCTCTTCGTCGATGTGCAGACGACCGGCGGTGTCGACGATGACCACGTCGATGAATTTCAGTTTGGCTTCTTTAATGGCTGCGGTGGCGATGTCCACCGGTTTCTGGCTCAGATCGGACGGAAAGAACGTCACGCCGATGTCGTTGGCCAGGGTTTCCAGCTGTTTAATAGCGGCCGGGCGGTAAACGTCCGCCGACACGACCATGACCGACTTCTTCTTGCGCTCTTTAAGGAAGCGCGCGAGTTTGCCAGCGGTGGTGGTTTTACCGGCGCCCTGCAGACCGGCCATCAGAATCACGGCGGGCGGCACAGCGCTCAGGTTCAAATCTTCGTTGGCCGCGCCCATCAGGCTTTCGAGTTCGGCCTGGACGATCTTCACGAACGCCTGGCCCGGCGTCAGGCTGCGCGACACCTCGGTGCCGACAGCGCGCTCCTTGACCGAATTGACGAAGTCCTTGACCACCGGCAGGGCGACGTCGGCTTCGAGCAACGCCATGCGCACTTCACGCAGGGTGTCTTTGATGTTGTCCTCGGTCAGCTTCGCTTTGCCGGTGACATGGCGCAGCGTCTGCGAGAGACGGTCGGTTAAGTTTTCAAACATTGCGCGATCCTTTCAGGCCCTGTGTAGACCGGGATAATGGCGGCCCAGACCGGAATCAACATGTGCTCGGCGAGCCTGCGGCGTGGGCAGGTCGCGGATTATAGCGAAGACTGCGGCTGGCGGACACCTCGCTGTCAGCTTCCTGAGTCTTTCGTGCCATGGCGGTTCTATGCCAAACTCAGCCCCTTTCGGGCTCGCCTAACAGGATTTATGCTCCCCTTGTCACCCAGCTTATTGACCACCCTCGCCGCCGCCCTTCTATATGCCGCTGCGACCCTTTATCAGAGCACCCGCCTGGCCACTGGTGCCAAGGTGAACAAGCGCCTGCTGGTCAGCCTCGGCGCCTTCGCCGTGGTGGCCCATGCCGCCAGCCTGCTCACGCATTTGCTGACGCCAATCGGTCTGGGCCTGGACTTTTTCAGCGCGTCCAGCCTGATCGCCGCAGCGGTGATCGCCCTGACACTGATCGCCTGCTCGCGAATCCCGGTGGAAAACCTGCTGGTACTGCTGTTCCCGCTCGGAGCGATCACGGTGCTGCTGGCGCAATTCGCGCCGACCGGTACGGTGCAGATCATCGATGAAGAGCCGGGCATCCTCGCGCACATTCTATTGTCGATCCTCGCCTACGGCATGTTCACCATCGCGGTGTTCCAGGCCTTGTTGCTGCTGGTGCAAGACCACCAGCTCAAACACAAGCACCCGTCCGGGCTGATCAAGAACTTTCCGCCGCTGCAAACCATGGAAAGCCTGTTGTTCGGCTTCCTCTGGGCCGGCTGGACGTTGCTGTCGCTGTCGCTGATCTCTGGCTGGCTGTTCGTCGAAAACCTGTTCGCCCAGCATCTGGTGCACAAGACCCTGCTGGCATGCCTGGCCTGGATCGTGTTCAGCGTGCTGCTCTGGGGCCGCAACCGTCTCGGCTGGCGCGGTCACAAGGCGATTCGCTGGACCCTCGCCGGTTTCTGCCTGCTGATGTTGGCGTATTTCGGCAGCAAACTGGTTCGCGAATACATCCTGCACATCTGACGGGCGGCATAAATGGACGGTTTGCCCTTAGGGCCGATGCTCGCGGTATTTGTCCTGCTGATTTTATGGTCAGGGCTGTTTACCGCCGTCGAAATCGCGCAACAGCACCTGCTCGCGCAACGCACCGCCTCGCGCGCCAGCGATAAACCGCTGGCGAAGCTGAGCTTCCCGCTCGACAGCCTGATTCTCTGCAATACCCTGTGCCGGGCGCTCGCGGTGGTTATCGCGACGTTGCTGGCGATCTTCCTCTGCGAGGAAAATGGCCCATGGGCAGCATGCCTCGGTGCCGGCGCAATTCTGCTGGTGTTTGCCGATTACTTCCCGCGCACCGTCGCCCAGCGCTATCCCGATGCCGTGCTCGCGTTCGGCAATACCTTGCTGGCGGTGCCGCTGAAGATTGTTTATCCGTTTGCCTGGCTGTTCAGTCGTATCAGTGGCTTGCTGATGAGTCCTTTCGTACGCAAGGTTCAAGTCGTGCAGCAAAGCGAGGATGACTCGCCTGCCGATCGATACGATGATCCAGAACACCCGGTCCGGGCGCACCCGGTTTCAGGTATTCATGCGCTGGACAACATCACGGTCAACGACATTCTGGTGCCGCGCAGTGACGTCGACGGTATCAACCTCGACGATTCTCTCGAAGAGATCATTGAGCAACTGCGCCACAACAAACGTACGCGCCTGCCGGTATTTCACAGCGACATCAATCAGGTTGAAGCGGTGCTCAACACCCGGCAGATCCGCCATCTGCTGAGCAACGGAGACCTGACGCTCGAAGCCTTGCTGGCCGCCAGTTACGAGCCGTACTTCGTGCCGGAAAGCACGCCGCTGCAACTGCAACTGCTGAACTTCCACAAGCAACAACGGCGCTTGGGTATGGTGGTCGACGAGTACGGTGAAGTGCTCGGTATCGTCACCCTGGAAGACATTCTCGAAGAGATCGTCGGCGAGTTTGAAAGCGAGCACAGCCTGGATAATCCGCATATTCATCCGCAGGGCGATGGCCGCATGGTCATTGACGGTGCCGCGTCGATCCGTGAACTGAACAAATGCCTGGGCTGGCATTTGCCGAGCGATGGCCCGAAGACACTCAATGGTTTGGTCACCGAGGCGCTGGAAACCATTCCGGAAAGTGCGGTTTGCCTGAAAATCGGGCGTTATCGTTTAGAGATTCTTGAAAACGAAGATAACCGGGTCAGCAAAGTGCTCATCTGGCACACCTCTCCCGTACCTGCACTGACGCCTGCCCGATAGACGATTTTTTTGCGCTTGTTCAATCGTTAGCCCCCTTCCTATAATCGAGGCGCTTACCCAAGCGCCGCCGAACCGCGTGCTTACCCCGCACCTGACACGTTTCGGCCATTTCTGCATTACACCGGCGACTGTTCCTACCTGAAACAGCGACCGCGCCTCATCCCACATCCCTGGGTGTTCGACCATAATAATTCGCTCCAACGGAGCTCATGACTGTCAGGGATCACCGCATGACGACCAGTACCGCTTATAGCGACACCGCGCCTGCCCAACCGACGAATTCCGCCACCCGCGTGGCGACGGCGAGTTTTATCGGCACCGCGATCGAGTTCTACGACTTCTATGTTTACGCCACGGCCGCTGCGCTGGTGATCGGGCCGGTGTTCTTTCCGCAAACGTCGGGCACGGCGCAGATGCTTTCGGCGTTTCTTACCTTTGGTATCGCATTTTTGGCGCGACCACTGGGCTCGGCGTTGTTCGGCCACTTCGGTGACCGTATCGGGCGCAAATCGACGCTGGTGGCCTCGCTGCTGTTGATGGGCGTGTGTACGACGCTGATCGGCGTGCTGCCGGGTTACGCCACCATCGGGGCCTGGGCGCCGATTCTGTTATGTGTGCTGCGCTTCGGTCAGGGCTTGGGATTGGGTGGTGAATGGGGCGGTGCCGCCCTGCTCGCCACGGAAAACGCGCCGAAAGGCAAACGCGCCTGGTTCGGCATGTTCCCGCAGCTCGGCCCTTCGATTGGTTTTCTCGCGGCCAACGGTTTGTTCCTGACGCTGGCCATGACCCTTGATGACGAGCAGTTCCGCAGCTGGGGCTGGCGGATTCCGTTTCTGCTCAGCGCAGCGCTGGTGATGGTCGGTCTTTATGTGCGATTGAAACTGCACGAAACACCGGTGTTCGCCAACGCCATCGCCCGTCAGGAACGGGTGAAAGTGCCGCTGGTCGAGCTGTTCAGCCAGTACTGGGCGCCGACACTGCTGGGCGCGGCGGCGATGGTGGTCTGTTATGCGCTGTTCTATATCTCGACAGTGTTTTCCCTGAGCTACGGGGTGTCTACCCTAGGTTATAGCCGCGAAACCTTCCTTGGCTTGCTGTGCTTTGCCGTGTTGTTCATGGCCGCTGCGACGCCACTTTCAGCCTGGTCCAGCGACCGTTACGGGCGCAAACCGGTACTGATCATTGGTGGCGTACTGGCGATTCTTTCCGGTTTTCTGATGGAGCCGTTGCTGACTCAAGGTTCGACCTGGGGCGTGGCGCTGTTTCTGTGCATCGAGCTGTTCTTGATGGGCGTGACGTTTGCGCCAATGGGGGCACTGTTGCCTGAGCTGTTTCCGACCCATGTGCGTTATACCGGCGCTTCGGCGGCGTATAACCTGGGCGGCATTGTCGGAGCTTCGGCGGCGCCGTTCTTTGCGCAGAAACTGGTGGCAATGGGTGGTTTGAGTTATGTCGGCGGGTATGTGTCGGCGGCGGCGGTGCTGAGTTTGATTGCGGTGCTGTGCCTGAAGGAAACGAAGAATAACGATCTGAATCAGGTTGCCTGACAGAAGATCAAAAGCTTCGCGAGCAGGCTCGCTCCCACAGGGTTTTGGGGTTGGTCACAGATTCTGTGTTCACCCAATCCCATGTGGGAGCGAGCCTGCTCGCGAATGTCGCAACTCGGTTTAGAGTTCTACGACAACAGCCTGAGCAGCGCGGGTCGCCTTGGCACGAGCAGCCTCGATCGACTCATCCCGCGCCAGCGCCACACCCATGCGACGCTGACCATTCACTTCTGGCTTGCCAAACAGACGCAACGCCGTGTCCGGCTCGCTCAACGCCGCGCCGAGGTTAGCGAAGGCAGTCTGAGTCGACTGCCCTTCCACCAGAATCACCGCCGAAGCCGATGGCCCGAACTGACGGATCAGCGGCACCGGCAAGCCCAGAATCGCCCGAGCGTGCAGCGCGAACTGCGACAGGTCCTGCGAAATCAAAGTCACCAGACCGGTGTCATGCGGACGCGGCGAGACTTCGCTGAACCACACCTGATCACCTTTGATGAACAACTCAACGCCAAACAGACCACGGCCACCCAACGCTTCAGTCACCGCTTTGGCAACGCGCTCGGATTCAGCCAGGGCAATCGGGCTCATGGCTTGTGGCTGCCACGACTCCTGATAGTCGCCCTTCTCCTGACGGTGACCGACCGGCGCGCAGAACGTGGTGCCGCCGATGTGGCGCACAGTCAGCAGGGTGATTTCGTAGTCGAAATCGATAAAGCCTTCGATGATCACCCGACCTTTGCCGGCGCGACCGCCCTCCTGCGCGTAATCCCAGGCTTTCTGCACATCATCAGTGCTGCGCAGCAAGCTCTGGCCTTTGCCCGACGAACTCATCACTGGCTTGACGACGCATGGGAAACCCAGGTCCTCAACGGCTTTGCTGTAGTCCTCGAAGGTGTCGGCAAAGTGGTACGGCGAGGTCGGCAGGTCCAGCTCTTCGGCAGCCAGACGACGGATGCCTTCGCGGTTCATGGTCAGCTGCGCAGCGCGCGCGGTCGGGATCACGGTGAAGCCTTCGGCTTCCAGTTCGACCAGAGTGGCGGTGGCGATGGCTTCGATTTCCGGCACGATAAAGTGCGGCTTCTCGGCTTCGATCACCGCGCGCAGAGCGGCCCCGTCGAGCATGTTGATCACGTGGCTGCGATGCGCAACCTGCATGGCCGGCGCGTTGGCGTAACGGTCGACAGCGATCACTTCAACGCCCAAGCGTTGCAGCTCGATTACCACTTCCTTGCCCAACTCACCACAGCCACACAGCAATACGCGGGTCGCGGTTGGCGACAATGGAGTTCCGATACGGGTCATCTCAGGTCCTCAAAGAAGCGGATCATCGAGGAAAGCAACGCCAGACGCGCTTTCCATGGGGAGAAAGCGCGGCATTTTACATGAACCTGAGGGTTTGGCTTCAGCCGGCGACGGCCTGTTTGCGCTCACGCCAGGCCATGATCAGCCAGACAGCCGTCACGCCCGCGAACTTGGAGGCCAGCGCGGTGATGATTACCGGTGGTGTCAGCAGGTCGATCATGCCGAAGAAGATGAAGGTATCGAGGGGAATGCTCAGTGCCGAACTGATCCACAAGCGGTCGCGCAACGGTCGCTTGGTGATGCTGAACACCAGCCAGTCGATACACTCGGAGACCGCGAACGCCGTGGCGCTGGCCAGCGCGATGGACGGATCCGACGTGACGTAAGACAGCACCAGTGCCGCCAGCATCGCGACGATCGCGCCGTGGCCGAAGCGGGTTTGCACCATGTCGCGCAACACGAACACCAAGCCACCCCAGGCCGACCAGATGATGTCCAGGTGCGGCGCGGTGGAAAAGGCGAAGTTGATCAGCACGACGCTGCTGATGTAGGCGATGAGGAAAATCATGGGGGCGACCTGTCAGATTGGCGCACAGGTTACTTGAGCGATGGTATTGCGCCAATAGTTGCAGTGACAGTAGCGGCCTGCTCGCGAAAGCGGTAGTTCAGACGCCTGATTTGCCAGGGATCATCCACACCAACCCACTTGCCTTCGCCCGCTCATGACACAACCCCAGCACCACGCGGCGCTCGTCGTTGGTCATGCGGCCCCAGCGGGTGATCTCCTCGACCGTACGCTGGCAGCCAGTACAGATGTCAGCCTCATCCAGCGCACAAATATTTACGCATGGCGAGGCGACCGGTCTTTCGGGCGTGCTCATTCTTCCTGCTCAACCAGATCGCGCGCATAACGCTGGGAGTTATGCACATAGTGGGCAGCACTGGCTTCAAGCATTTTCTTCTGCGGCTCGGTCAGCTCGCGCACGACCTTGCCCGGCGAGCCCATCACCAGCGAGCCGTCAGGAATGTCCTTGCCTTCGCCGATCAGCGAGTTGGCGCCGATGATGCAGTTCTTGCCGATCTTCGCGCCGTTGAGAATCACCGCATTGATACCAATCAGACTGTAATCACCAACCGTGCAGCCATGCAGCATGGCGTTATGGCCGATGGTCACGCCGGTACCGATGGTCAGCGGAAATCCCATGTCGGTGTGCATCACCGTGCCGTCCTGCACATTGCTGTTCTTGCCGATCAGGATCAGTTCGTTGTCGCCACGCAGCACAGCGTTGAACCAGACGTTGGCGCCCTCTTCGAGTCTGACCTTGCCCACCAGCACGGCATTGGGGGCGACCCAGCTCTGTGGGTGGGTCTCGACACGGGCGTCGCCCAAGCGGTATTTCATCTTGTTTCCCTCAGGGCTCACGGTGAATGACCGTTCGAACGACGGCTTCAGGTATTGATAAAGCTTTTGGGGGGCTCATGCAGGCTGATTTTCGCGTCATAGAGCAGGTTGATCAACTCTACGATCATGATCGCCGTCAGCCCCCAGATCTTGTATTCACCAAATCGATAACTCGGCACGTACCAGCTGCGCCCCTGATAGTCGATACGGTGAGTGTGCTCGCGAGGGTCTTTGCGGAAAAACTCCAGCGGCACGCTGAACACGGCTGCGATTTCGGCATCGTTGGCGCGGTACTCGACAAAATCGGGGATGACGCCGACATACGGTGTGACCTTGATGCCGTGCAGGGAAATCAAGGGGCTGAGTGGACCAATGACTTCTACCAGGCCCGGCGGCAGGCCGATTTCTTCTTCGGCTTCGCGTAGCGCGGTGAAGATCAGGTCCGGGTCTTCCGGATCGCGGCGCCCCCCAGGGAAGGCGACTTCGCCACCGTGGGTCGAAAGCCCGCTGGCGCGCAGAGTCAGTAGCAGTTCCGGCTCGTCACTGCGGGTGATCGGCACCAGAACGGCGGCCTCGGGGAAACGTGTGTCGGTCTCCAGCGTGCGCGGTGTGTGGTTGCTTACCCTATGCAGTAGCTCGTCCAGCATGAGTGTTCTCGATCAGTGCCTTACCCTGCATCATGCACCAATCAATGCGAGCGCCCAAGCCCCCGAAACCCGTCGTGTCGCGAAACGACAACTTGCCGACCGACACCGCTGCACGCCAAGATAGGCGCAGCATTCAGGAAGCCCAGCATGAAATTTTGCAGCCACTGCGGTAACCCGGTCACCCAGCGCATCCCCGAAGGCGATTCGCGGCTGCGATTTGTCTGTGACAGCTGTCAGACCATTCACTATCAGAACCCCAATATCGTCGCCGGTTGCGTACCGACCTGGGGCACGAAAGTGTTGCTCTGCCGCCGCGCCATCGAGCCGCGTCTCGGCTACTGGACGTTGCCGGCAGGCTTCATGGAGAACGGCGAGACCATCGAGCAGGCCGCCGTACGCGAAACCGCAGAAGAAGCCTGCGCCCGGGTGCGCAACCTGAGCATCTACACGCTGATCGACGTGCCGCACATCAGTCAGGTGCATGTGTTCTTCCGTGCCGAGCTGGTCGATCTGGACTTTGCCGCCGGCCCCGAGAGCCTTGAAGTGCAACTATTCGACGAAGCCGACATTCCCTGGGACGAGCTGGCTTTCCGCACGGTGGGGCGTACCTTAGAATGCTTCTTCGCTGATCGGCGTATCGAGGCGTATCCAGTTCGTTCGGAATCGATTCCGCCGCTCGCTCAGCCTGCCATCACCTAAAATATCCATAAATAAAATATCTGCGTCACTCCCTGGGGAATCGTTTCAATGCGCTGGTTGCTTGCCCTGTTCTGCCTGTCGTTCGTTACCGTCTCCCAAGCGTCATTCGTGACCACTGTGACGCCTTCGAATACCCCGCTTATCGAAAAAGTCCTGGTGCTCAAATCGGCTCATCAATTGCAGCTGATCGCCGACGGCAAGCCGCTGAAAACCTATCGCATTTCCCTGGGCAAGGGCGCGAAAAAAGGCCCGAAACTGATTGAAGGCGACAAACGCACACCGGAAGGTTTCTATTGGATCGACTGGCGCAAGACCAGCGACAAATTCAATCTGTCGATGCACATTTCCTACCCGAACATCAGCGACTCGGCCCGCGCCCGGCGTGAAGGCGTCGAGCCCGGCGGGATGATCATGATCCACGGCACGCCGGATTCGGAAGAAACCCCGGAAGACCTGTTCCACACCCTCGACTGGACTGACGGCTGCGTCGCCATGCGTAACGTCGACATGCGCGAAGTGTGGAATCTGGTGCCGGACGGCACGATGGTCGAAATCCGCCCTTGAGCAGCGACCGCTGGTCACCCACAAAAAAATAAATCAAAAGATCGCAGCCTGCGGCAGCGCCTACAGAGGTGATACCACTCTCAACTGTAGGCGCTGCCGCAGGCTGCGATCTTTTGCTTTTCATAGCCCACCCCTAATACCACTTGAAACCACATCCGCTGAATACCGCCAATCCATTGCACATGACGCCGTTTCATCGCGTTGACATGGTATTCAAGTGGTATTAATTTCCGCCCCACAAGCGAGCCACAACAATCCTATACTCGCGACGGAAATGCCCTACATGAACGACCTCCATACCCTACGTCCGGACGACTCCCAGCCGACGCCGCTGTACCTGCAACTGGCACGCAATCTGGAAGCGGCGATTCATGCCGGGCAGTGGAAGTCCGAGCAGGCGATGCCTTCGGAACGCAACCTCAGCGAGCAACTGGGCATCTCCCGGGTGACGGCACGCAAAGCGCTGGAAGTTCTGCTTGATCAAGGTCTGATCCGTCGCCTGCAAGGTTCCGGCACGTTCATCACCCCGCGCCTCGAACAACCGCTGTCGCGCCTCTCCGGTTTCAGCGAGATGCTGCGCCTCAAGGGCTTCGTACCCAGCTCGCAGTGGCTGGAGCGCGAAATCACCCTGCCGACTCACGAAGAACTGATCCGCCTCAGCCTGTCGCCGAACGACAAGGTCGCGCGCATGAAACGTCTGCGCAAAGCCGATGACACGGTCATGGCCATCGAGATGAGCACCCTGCCCGCCTCGATCATGCCCAAGCCGCAACTGGTCGGCGATTCGCTCTACGAATACCTCGACGGCATCGGCAAACCGATCGTCCGCGCCTTGCAGCACATCCAGGCAATCAACGCCTCGGACGAGTTCGCCGCGCTGGTCGGCATCGCCCCCGGCACCGCGATGCTGCTGATGACCCGGGTCGGCTATCTGGAAGACAACACACCGATCGAAGTCACCGACACCTATTGCCGCAACGACTACTACGACTTTGTTGCAGAGCTGCGCCGTTAAGCGCAGCCAAAAGCGAGAATCAAAATGTCCGAAGACAACATCCTCACCGCCAGCGGCTGGATTCGCGGCCGGCTGGTCCACGAACACGGCAAAGTCGTCTCGATCGAAGGCGTGCCCTGCGATCCGGCGAGCAATGACCTGCCCTATCTGCTGCCGGGTTTCATCGACCTGCATGTCCACGGCGGCGGTGGCAAGGACATCATGGAAGGCACCAGCGCTTTCGAAACCATCACCAGAACCCACGTGCGTTTCGGCACCACTTCGCTGCTGGCCACCACCATGACCGCGCCGAGTGCCGAGATCTCCAGGGTTTTGAAGGAAGTCGGAGCGTTCTGCGAGCAGCGTCCGAAAGGTGCCGCGCGCGTCCTCGGCGTCCACCTCGAAGGCCCGTACATCAACCCCGGCAAACTCGGTGCACAACCGAATTTCGCCCACACCGCATTGATGGCTGAAGTCGAAGAGTACCTGGCACTGGCACCGATCCGGGTGATCACCATCGCTCCGGAAATCGCCGGCCACGACGCGTTGATTCGTGAACTGAGCAGCCGTGGCGTGCGCATGCAGATCGGCCACACCCTCGGCAGTTACGAGGAAGGCGTCGCCGCCCTGGAGGCCGGCGCCACCAGTTTCACTCACCTCTACAACGCCATGAGCCCGCTGCATCACCGCGAGCCGGGCATCGTCGGCGCCGCGCTGGCCCACGCCAAATTCGCCGAGCTGATTCCGGATCTGCTGCACGTGCACCCCGGTGCCATTCGCGTAGCTCTGCGCTCGATTCCGTGCCTGTATTGCGTCACCGATTCGACCGCTGCCGCCGGCATGCCCGACGGCGAGTACAAGCTCGGCAGCCATACCGTGACCAAATGCCTGGGCGGCGTGCGCCTGCCCGACGGCACCTTGGCCGGCAGCACACTGACCATGGATCAGGCCCTGCGCAATCTGGTGAAGATCGGTTTGCCGATCGCCGAAGCCTCGCAACGTCTGTCGCAATTCCCCGCCGACTACCTCGGCATCAACGAACGCGGGCGCCTTGCACCTGGCGCCTGGGCCGACTGCGTGCGGCTGGATCGCTCACTCACACTGACCGCCGTCATGGTCGAAGGAGAAGACATTGACTTCAAAAATGCTTGAGGAGGCGCTGTCCTCGTTCGAGGCCGTGCAAGCCCAACTGCAACAGCTCGACCCGCAGATGATCGAGATCGCCGGACGCCTGCGCCGTCAGCCACCACAAGTGGCGATGACGGTTGCGCGCGGCAGCTCCGACCACGCGGCGAGCTATTTCGCCTACCTGACCATGCAGCAACTGGGCGTGCCGGTGGCGTCGCTGCCGATGTCGGTGGTGACCATGCAGCAGGCGCCGTTGAAGGTCAGCGGCCAGGTCGCGTTCGCGTTTTCGCAATCGGGGCAGAGCCCGGATCTGGTCAACAGCCTGCGTCTGTTGCGCAAGCGTGGCGCGCTCAGTGTGTCGATGGTCAACGCTGCCGATTCGCCCTTGGAAGCAGCCTGTGAATTCAGCGTGCCATTGCTCGCCGGTACGGAAAGCAGTGTCGCTGCGACCAAGAGCTTTATCGCCACCCTCAGCGCCAGCGCCCGTTTAATCGCGCACTGGAAAGAGGACAGCGAGTTGCTGGAGGCCGGCAACGCCCTGCCGGAAGGCCTGCGCGAAGCAGCGAAACAGGACTGGAGCGTGGCCATCGAAGCCCTGCGCGATTGCGAGCGTTTGATGGTCATCGGTCGTGGCGCCGGTTTTGCCATTGCTCAAGAGGCTGCGTTGAAATTCAAGGAAACCTCAGCGATTCAGGCCGAAGCCTTCAGCAGCGCCGAAGTACGTCACGGCCCGATGGCCCTGATCGACGAACACTATCCGTTGCTGGTCTTCGCCCCACGCGGCGCCGAACAGGCCGGCCTGTTGAGTCTGGCCGCAGAAATGCGTCAACGCGGCGCTCGCGTATTGCTCGCCGCACCGGATGACGTGACCGAGCGCGACCTGACCCTGACCCGTGCCGAACACCCGGCCCTCGATCCGATTCTGGCGATCCAGAGTTTCTACGTGATGGCCGCCGGTCTGGCCGTGGCCCGTGGCATGGACCCGGATCAGCCACGCCACCTGAGCAAAGTGACCCGCACGCACTAAGTCCGAATGACTGCAGACCTGATGAGACCGAGCCATGTACAACAACAATAAAGAGCTGACCCTCAGCGCCCCGCTCAGCGGTCCGGTGCTCACGCTCGCCAACGTTCCGGACGCGGTGTTCGCCAGCGGCGCGATGGGTGACGGCATTGCCATCGACCCGATCAACGACACGCTGTACTCACCGTGCGCAGGAGTGATCATTCACGTCGCGCGCACTGGCCACGCGCTCACTGTGCGTGCCGACAATGGCGCGGAAATCCTCCTGCATCTGGGCCTCGACACCGTTGAACTCAACGGCGATGGCTTCTCGATGCTGGTCAAGGATGGCACGCGTGTCAGCAAGGGCCAGCCGTTGTTGCGCTATGACCTGGACAAGGTCGGCCAGCACTGCAAAAGCCTGGTCAGCCTGTTGATCCTGACGAATAGCCAGGATTTTCAGGTACGCCCGATCACGCTTAAAGCGGTGAAGGTTGGCGAGCCGTTGTTGCACATTATTGCGCGCAACGGTTCGGCGGCGAATGTCGAAGAGATGGGCGGGCCAGAGTTTCACGGGCATGTGCGGGTGGCCCATCGCGGCGGTCTGCATGCACGCCCGGCGGCGTTGATTCGACAGACCGCGCAAGGTTTCAAAAGCCAGTCGCAACTGCACTTCGCCGGGAAGTCGGCGCAGTGCAACAGCCTCATTGGATTGATGGGCCTGGCGGTTGGTGAGCAGGACGAAGTGCAGGTCAGCTGTCAGGGGCCGGATGCTGAGGCAGCATTGCAAGCATTGCTCACCGCGCTGGCCACGGCGCTGCCCGATGATCATCACGCAGCAGCGCCGGTGAGTGTCGTAGCGCTTAAGCGTCCGGCCGAGGCTGGCGTATTGCACGGTGTCTGCGCCGCGCCGGGACTGGTCGGTGGGCCGCTGTATCGTTTGAATGCGATCAGCTTGCCGGTGGATGCGGGCAATCATGATCCACTGCAACAACAGCAGGTGCTTGAGGCTGCGCTGGATCAGGTGCGCAGTGAAATCGACGGCACCCTCGCTCAAGCGAAAAAGCACAGGAACATCGACGAGGAAGCGATCTTCGCCGCGCATCTGGCACTGCTGGAGGACCCGGCGCTGCTCGATGCCGCGCAACGCTCCATCGCACAAGGCAGCGCTGCCACTCACGCATGGAGTCAGTCGATCGATGTGCAATGCCAAGTGCTGCAAGACACCGGCAGCGCATTGCTGGCTGAGCGCGCCAACGATCTGCGCGATCTCAAACAACGCGTGCTGCGTGCGTTACTCGGTGAAGCCTGGCATTACGATGTGCCGGCCGGCGCCATTGTTGCTGCTCATGAGCTGACGCCATCGGATCTGCTGCAACTCAGCGCCCAAGGTGTCGCCGGGTTGTGCATGGCCGAGGGTGGCGCGACCTCCCATGTGGCGATTCTCGCTCGTGGCAAAGGTCTGCCGTGCATGGTTGCATTGGGTTCGGTATTGCTTGATCAACCGCAAGGGCAATCGGTGGTGCTCGACGCCGACGGTGGTCGCCTCGAACTGACGCCAAATGCCGAACGTCTGGCCGAAGTGCAACAGGCGCAAATCGACCGTCAGCAACGCCGCGACGCGCAACAAGCCAAGGCACATTTGCCGGCCGAAACCCGCAATGGCGTGGCCATCGAAGTCGTCGCCAACGTCGCCTCCAGCGCTGAAGCGGCAGATGCTTTTGCCAACGGCGCCGATGGCGTCGGTCTGCTGCGCACCGAGTTCCTCTTCGTTGATCGTCAGACCGCGCCGGATGTCGAAGAACAGCGTGCGACTTATCAAGGCGTGCTGGATGCGATGGGCGACCAGTCGGTGATCATCCGCACCATCGACGTCGGCGGCGACAAGCAACTCGATTACCTGCCGCTGCCGATCGAAGCCAACCCGGTACTCGGCCTGCGTGGCATTCGCCTGGCTCAGGCCCGCCCGGAAATCCTCGATCAACAATTGCGCGCGCTGCTGCAAGTCAGCCCGCTGCGTCGTTGCCGAATCCTGTTGCCGATGGTCACTGAAGTGGATGAGCTGCTGCACATTCGCCAGCGCGTTGATGCGCTGTGCCTGGAGATGAATATCGCTCAGCGCCCGGAAATCGGCGTGATGATCGAAGTCCCCGCCGCCGCGCTGCAAGCCGAACAACTCGCCGAACACGCCGACTTCCTCTCGATAGGCACCAACGATTTGTCGCAATACACCCTGGCCATGGACCGCGATCACGCCGGTCTGGCCGCCCGCGTCGACGCCCTGCACCCGGCGCTGCTGCGCCTGATCGCCATGACCTGCGAAGGCGCGGCGGTGCACAAACGCTGGGTCGGTGTCTGCGGCGCCCTCGCCTCTGATCCGCTGGCCACACCGGTGTTGATCGGTCTGGGCGTCACCGAACTGTCGGTCAGCCCGGTGCAGATCGGTGAAATCAAGGATCGCGTGCGCCAGCTGCACGAAGCTGAATGTCAGCGCCTCAGCCGCGACCTGCTCAAACTGAGCAGCGCCGCCGCCGTGCGTCACGCCTGTCATCAACATTGGCCTCTGCGCTAACAAAAACAACAAGGACAAACGCCATGTACCAACTCTTCATCGAAGGCCTGCAACGCCTCGGCCGCGCGCTGATGCTGCCGATCGCGATCCTGCCGATTGCCGGTCTGCTGCTGCGCCTGGGTGACACCGACCTGCTGAACATCGCAATCATCCACGACGCCGGCCAAGTGATCTTCGCCAACCTGGCGATGATCTTCGCCATCGGCATCGCCGTCGGTTTCGCCAAGGACAACAATGGCACCGCCGGCCTGGCCGGGGTGATCGGTTATCTGGTGATGATCTCCACGCTGAAGGTGCTCGATGCGAGCATCAACATGGGCATGCTCGCCGGGATCGTCAGCGGCCTGATGGCCGGCGCGCTGTACAACCGCTTCAAGGACATCAAGTTGCCGGAGTACCTCGCATTCTTCGGCGGACGGCGGTTTGTGCCGATTGTCACCGGGTTCGCGGCGGTCGGTCTGGGCGTGGTGTTTGGCTACATCTGGCCGCCGATTCAGCACGGCATCAACGCCTTCGGTGCGTTGATGATGGAAAGCGGCAGCCTCGGCGCGTTCGTCTTCGGCGTGTTCAACCGCCTGCTGATCGTCACTGGCCTGCACCACATCCTCAACAACATGGCGTGGTTCGTCTTCGGCAACTTCACCGATCCGACCACAGGCGCATTGGTGACGGGCGATCTGTCGCGCTACTTCGCCGGTGATCCGAAGGGCGGCCAGTTCATGACCGGCATGTTCCCGATGATGATCTTCGGCCTGCCGGCGGCGTGTCTGGCGATGTATCGCAATGCCCTGCCGGAACGCCGCAAGGTCATGGGCGGGATATTCCTGTCGATGGCGCTGACCTCGTTTCTGACCGGGGTGACCGAGCCGATCGAGTTCGCCTTCATGTTTTTGGCACCGCTGTTGTATCTGCTGCATGCATTGCTGACCGGGTTGTCGATGGCGATTACCAATGCGCTGAACATCCACCTCGGCTTCACCTTCTCCGGTGGTTTTATCGACATGGTGCTGGGTTGGGGGCGTTCGACCAATGGCTGGTTGGTGATCCCGGTCGGGCTGGCCTATGCCGTGGTGTATTACGCGGTGTTTGATTTCTGCATTCGTCGCTTCAATCTGAAGACGCCGGGGCGCGAAGATGTGGCGCTGAGTGAAAAAACCGTGCTCACGGAAAACCAACGCGCCAGTGCTTACATCAAGGCATTGGGCGGAGCAGAGAATTTGCTCACTGTCGGCGCGTGCACCACGCGGTTGCGCCTGGAGATGATCGATCGCAACAAGGCGTCGGATGCGGATCTGAAAGCCCTAGGTGCGATGGCAGTTGTGCGCCCGGGCAAAGGCGGCAGCTTGCAGGTTGTTGTCGGGCCGATGGCGGACAGCATTGCGGATGAGATTCGCCTGGCGATGCCTTCTCTGGGACGTACCGTTCAGATTGAAACCGCTGTGGTTGCTGATGAGCCGAAAGCCATTGGGATTGCCGGCTCCGAGGCGCAGCAATGGCTGACCGCCCTGGGCGGTGGCGACAATGTGCTGCAACTGGACTGCATCGCGATGACGCGAATTCGCCTGCAGTTGGCGGATGGCAAAGCATTGTCTGAAGCACGCTTGAAAGAGCTGGGGTGTCAGGGCGTCAGCCAGCTGGAGGGGGGCGTCTGGCATTTGCTGGTGGGGGATAAGGCGGCAAGTCTGAGTGGGGCACTGGACAGCCTGGTGAACCGCAGCGAGATGGGCGCCAAGGTCTGACTTGAGGTGTCCGGGCCGGCCTGATCGCCAGCAGGCTGGCTCCCACAATTGATTCATGAATCTTGAGCGACAGACAACGCCAGGCGCGCTGGCGTTTTCTTCAATACATATGTACCACCCCCGACACTGCCAGCCTCGCCATGCTGAAGACTCTTCCCACCAGCATGGAGGCTGTGCCGATGAGCACTTCCACTGTACCCACGCCCGCCGAGATCAGTAACGATCTCAATCAGATCGGCCATCATCTTTTCAGGATCGAAACCCCGCTGCTGCCTGAACATCCACCGACGGCCGAGCAGGCCTGCCTGAAACGCCTGAACGAACAGCTGAAAACCTACCGCGAGCACTTCCTGCAGCGTAGCCGCGCGCTTTATCAGGCGCTGGAAACCACTGACCTGCACAGCGACGAAGGAAAGAAGCTGATCGCGACACTGAAAATCAAGCTCGACACGCAATTGATCAACATGGATCTTGGCGATCTGATCGATGACAAACCCGCCAGAACGTTCTTGAAGAACGACGCCGGCTCCACCGCCCTCGGCCACGAGGCACGACAGGCCGTCAGGGATCGCCTGCTACCGCCGGAAGCCGGTGCGCTTCTGGAGAAAACCGCACTGGCGTCGATGCAGCGTCCAGCCATGTACGCTTTGCAGTTCAGCTATCAGGAAGTCACCGTCGAGCTGGCCGGTGCCTTTGTCGTCACTGAAAAGGACAGTCATCGGGTCAGCGACCTGCTGACCGATCAGAGCGTCGGCTATGCCGTGTTGTTTACGCCGGCAAGAGGTGTCGAGTATTTCGACTCTCTGGCAGATCTCGACACACAACTGCTTGAGTACTTCAAACAAAGCACCGGCTCGGGCGAATTCATGGGAATGCTGCCCACGCGCTATCACAACGTCGGTGCCGCCGGAATCTGGCCGCTGCAACTATCGCCAATCGACGACAAACCACTGTTTGAGCATATCTACGATGCGCTGATCGCTAAACGCACGCAGGATATCGAGCGCGCGTTGAGCTTCGACGACAACCCACGACAAGACGCGAGCCGATTGCTCGCAGCCCTCGACCGCGCCATCACCGCAGCACTGCCGGATCTTGCGCCGCGCCTGGAATTGAAAGCGCAAATCCTGTTCGAACGCCACCTGCGCAACACCGCACCGGATTGGTATCGAAGCGCTAGCGCAACGAAGCAGACCGAGCTGGCGCAGCTGACAGGCAACTATCATCAGGCACGGCAACAGCTGCTGGAGCTGATGGGTCCGGCGGCCAGCCTGATGGAGCTGGCCCGGCAGCAGTGGCTTGAGCGCCTCAGCGATGAGCTGGAAATCGATGATCTGGAACCACAAAACCTGCAGATCAGCACGCAACGTCGGGTCCCCGGGTTTGGTGTCTTCGTGCACCAGCGCAACCTGCTCGATCTGTCCTTGCGCGGGCCGCATACCGGGGATGAATTGTCGGGTTCGGAGTTTCTCAGCCATACCACCCTCACTTACAACGACGCACCGCTGCCGGCGTCGTACTCGGACGTGACGCCGGCATGGCTGGTCGAGCAAGCGCTGAGCCTGAAGCCTCGCGTCGACTTCAATCACTTGCAAAAAGAGATGCAGGCGCGGCCTGCCATCAGACCCGCCATCGAGCACATGCTGGATCAACGGATCCTTGCGCTGGCGTATTCGGCAGTGCTGCAAGGCCATCTGCTCGAGAGTGATCTGCAACTGATCCGGGATCTGCGCAGCGGCAGCCATTCGCGTCTGCGTGCCGCGACACTGTCGGTGCATGGCGCACAACTTCAGGATTTGTGGGTACTGCGTCAAAGCAACAGCACAGGCGCCGTCACCCGGGTGTTGCTCTGCACGCCACAAGCACCGCGAAAACGGCAGTTCCAGGCGTTCAACAGCGAGCTCGGATGCCAGACCCACATTCTGGATTGGGCCAGCCACAGCGATGTTGCCGACAGCATGGCCGGGTATCTGATCAGCCGTGCACCGATACGGTTTCGCCAAGGCCTGCACAAAGTGCTTTCAGGTCTGAGCCTCAAACCTGAGGACCACGAGTATAAAAAGATCACCTTCGAAAACATCGGCAATCATGTCGTCTGCCTGCGGGCGATGGCTGATCATGTGCTGGCCACGCGGCTCGACGACTATGACTTCAGCACACCCGCGTGGTATCGCTCGGCCACGGCGGCCAACCGCAGAAAGCTGACGACATTGACCGAAGAGGCCGAAGGCGCATTGCAGGCATTCGACAAACACACGTTATCGGATAGTCGCTTCCCGACGTTTGAAGCCTTCCTGCATGAGCAAGCAAAAAAAAGTCTGAACCGATTGCTCAAGCGCTCGGCCAACGATGTCGACCCGGACACTGTCTGGGCCTACTCGCCCCTCTCTATGGTGCGCTCATCGACACCGCAACCGCAGACTTATACCCGGCTTTACCGCGATGGTTATGCTGACGGGATCGGTTTTCTCGACGAAAAATTTTCCCGTTCGGCGCGTTTCAAAGGCCCGCCGGGAATCGATATCAGCGAACTGACTGCGCAGAACGTCGCACGCTCGGTGACCGGGGTCTGGATCGGTGAACAGTACACAAACAAAGTCAAAAGTGACCTGCAAAGCCCTACAAGTGAAGGCTACGAATTCAGGCGCAACACCACGCTGGCCATTACCCAGCGCCAGATGAAAAGCGCAGCGCTGGAATGCCGTCTGCAAGGCCATATTGCCAGTAGCGATCTGGCATGGCTCGAGCAAAGCATCGACAGCATGGGCGACACATCGCAGCAGAGGCAAACGAAATACCCGATCCACCGACTGATGATCGACGGCGAATGGGTGCTCGACAACTGGCTGTTCGGCCATGAGAAAAATCCGCCGCTGCTCTATACCCCCGGCGCCCCTGATGGCGTCGGTTTTCGCGAAGCCAGACTGTTCAATTATCTGCTGAAACAGCAGGACGGTATGGTCGAATACTTCACCCGGCGGGTGGGCATCGAATCCCAGACGAAGATTCGCAACTTCCTTGAAACCGCCAAAAAAAACCTGCCCAAGGACCTCGACAAAACCACCTCCAGCCCTGCACGTTACGACTCGACCCACGCGGTGGTACCCGTCAGCGACCTGCGCCAGGGTTTGTACAACATGAAATTGCAGCGCAAGATCGACGACGTTGAGGCCACGACGAAAAGCCGCGCCGAGATGATCTCCGGTCTGGCCTGGATGTGTGTCGAATGGTTCACCGCCATCGCCACTGCGCCCTTTCCATTGCTGAGTCTGAGCACCGGTCTGTTGCTGGCATTCAAGGACGCGATGCTCGCCCTGCACGCCTATCGTCACGGTGAAAACAGTGAGGCACTCAAGCATTTTCTTGGCTATCTGTTCAACAGTACAGGTGCGCTACTGACCGATCTGCGCCCCGCCCTGCGTTCACTCAACCCCGTCAACCGTCGTTCACGCCTGAGCGCCGGCAGCGCGGACAGCACCAGCTCCAGCAGCGTCGACATCGTCGGCAGCACGGGTAGTGCCGGCAGGGCTGGCAATACCGGCGGCACTGGCAGTACCGGCAGTACCGGCAGTACCGGCAGCGTCGGCAAAGAACAAGCGCGTGTCATGACCCTGGTCGATCAACTTGAGCCCAACCCGCTGTCGTCAGACATGCGACCGGTGATCTACAGAGGCCAGACCCTCTGGGCATCAGACAAGACCGACGCCATCGGTCGTTACTTGCTGTATCGCCACGATACTGAAACCGGCAGGTTTTTATCCACCGCCATTCAGGCTGTGCCCAACTCCGAAGGCGTGATGGTGCGCAGTGGCATCTCCGGCGGCGCGCCGAAATTCGAGCCCGTGCCTGAGACACCCGGCCCGCACAAGGACTACGGCATGCCGTCCAGATACCGCGACCGTATCGAGGCGGCAATGAACCCGCAAACCAGAGACGACATCCTGATGCGCAGCCAGGACTATATGGGGGACTCGCCGCAATCGATTATCGTCGGGGTGATCGGACAACTGGCCCCCACGCGCAGGGTCTACCTGGAAAAGGTCGAAAAACTGACCCGGGATGCCGGGCTTCACTTTGCTGGCATGCGTTTGCCCGCGCGCGGCAGCGTACCCGTCGTCGAACCCGGCACGACATTTCCACAATTGATCGCGAGCGACGCCTTTGCCGGCAAGAATCTGGTCATCGGTGCGCTGCCAGAATCCACCGCCAGCAAACAGACGTTGATCACCTATATGGATGCGCTGGTCGACAGTGGCTTCAAGCGCATCTATGTGGAATATCTGCCAGGCGACGTCTTCCATCTCAAACTGGAAAAATTCAACAAAGGTAAATCCTGGCGCCACATCAAACGCCATCTGGAAGCCGTCGACAAGGCCTTGGGCCACGGATCCGACGCGCCATTCTCCTACGTGGCGCTGGTGCGCACGGCTCGGGAGAAGGGTTTGAAAGTCCACGCACTGGACGCGTCTACCAGTTACCAGGTGGAAGACGCCCTGGTGCTGGCTGACGTGTCGCCATTGACCCCCCGTAGTAACGAGATCAGAAATTTCTACTCGTACAAGACCCTTGCTGACGATATTGCCGATGCACCCGAAGAGCGCTGGATCGTCCTGACTGACCAGACGCGTATGACCACGTTTGACAATACGCCGGGCCTGGCCGACCTGCACGACGCGGTCGCTGTCCGCATCGAGGATCTCGCACCGGGTCAGCCAGCACGCATCGGCGTGGATTCCCCCGGCCAGATCATCGGCGATGCAGCGGCCAAGGGCGATTATCATGTGGCACTGCCCGGGTCATTCAGGGCCCGTCAACCACTGCCAGGGCCATCAGAGACTGCCAGCCCAAGCACCTCGCACTTCAGCGACTTCGACATACCGACGTCGATGCGTGACGAAATTGCTCAACAGCGCAGGGGGCCATACGCAATGAACCCCTCCTACCGTCCGCCAGGAAAAACCCAGGGGGAGGCATACGATGCCTTTTTTGCCAGCCGCGCACGTCTGGAGAAGTCCGCAAGAGACGCCTTCACCGACTTCACCCCACCACCCGCCGTCACGTTGCCACAAATTGTCGATGGCAGCGATTTCAATGCATTTTTAAAACAAATGGCCGACGATGGCTTGAACCTGTTGATCGGTGAGGTACATTCACATGTAGCAAGCAAGGCGGTGCTAAAAGCCTTCATGAAGGAGCTGAAGAAGGCCGGGTACGAAACCCTGTACATGGAACACCTGATGACCGATCTGCACCAGGTTGATCTGGATCTTTTTTATCGCACCCAGCGTATGCCCGAGCGCCTCAAAAACTTCCTGAAGGAACAGGACCGCGGCCACATGCGTTTCTATATCGGTAACGATACCTATACAGAGGTGGTTCAGGCAGCCGCCAAATACAAGATGCGTATCCGGGCGCTCGATTGCACCGCCAGCTACCATCTAAAAGGTGTGGATGACCCGGACCTGGCACGCAACGAGATGTTCAGCTATTTCGCCACTCGAGTGATCGAAGCCGATCAATTGGCACACGGGCCGCACAAATGGGTCGCCCTGATTGGCAGTGCGCACACCAATTACAACCTTGGCGTGCCTGGCCTGGCCGAGACGCTCGGGGCCGTGGGCGTCCATGTACGTGACGCCGCTCCTGAACTGGCCCACGGTATCCGTCGCGGGGTATGGGAAGCCACAGAGCCGGCCTCCAGACCTGCCTCCGGTTCTACTACCCAGGCGTTACGCGCCGATTTCCTCATGGAAGTCGCTGTTCCCGGAACGAGCAGGCCCCGGCCGATTGTATCTCCCGATCGAAGCAAGTTGACCCACGCCGGACACTTCCTGATCGAACGCCCCAGCACGACCGAAACCAGGCTGGTGCACAAGTCAAACACCGGCGACATCGTCACCACGCCGATCCAGGTGGATGACAAAGGCTTGTTTTACATTGATCGGTGGGGCAAGAAAGACCTGCGCTTCAAATATCTGCAGAAGCTGATCGATATGCTCAAGGAAGAAAAGAATATGACCGCCGTCGGGTAAAAGTGACCCGCAACAAAAAACCCGCTGAAATCACTTTCAGCGGGTTGCCTGTTTCAGCAGCAAGGAAGATCAGACATCTTCCAGCCGCCACACCTCATAAGCCGGCGTCTCGTAGGGATGGCTCAACTTGAGCGCTGCCACGACAGCAACGATCAACTCATCCGCTACCACAAGCTCAACCTTCCATTCCTCGATCCGCTCAACCTGCCCCGCCTCACCCATGAACGGCTGGCTGCCGTCCAACGGTCGAAACTGGCCCAGACCAAGCACCTGCCAGGCACAGTGGTCATAGTCACCGATCCGCCCACCACCGGCAGCGAACACAGCCCCTTTGACCACTTCGACATGAGTGTCAGGAACAAAAAAAGCGAGCTTGTACACAGGCCTTAGTTCACCCAGACGCGCGCATTACGGAACATACGCATCCAAGGTGCGTCTTCGTTCCAGTCTTCCGAACGCCACGAGTTCTGCANCGCGCGGAACACACGCTCCGGGTGCGGCATCATGATCGTCACACGGCCATCACGGCTGGTGAGGCCGGTGATCCCGCGCGGCGAACCGTTCGGGTTGGCCGGATAACGCTCGGTGACCTTGCCATGGTTGTCGACGAAACGCATCGCCACGCAACCGGACAGATCGGCTTCCAGCAATGCTTCTTCGCTGGAGAACTCGGCGTGACCTTCACCGTGAGCGATGGCGATCGGCATACGCGAACCGGCCATGCCCTGCAGGAAGATCGAGTTCGACTCCTGGATCTGCACCATTGCCACGCGGGCTTCGAACTGCTCGGAGCGGTTACGCACGAAGTGCGGCCAGAACTCGCTGCCCGGGATCAGCTCGTGCAGGTTGGACATCATCTGGCAACCGTTGCACACGCCGAGGGTGAAGCTGTCGTTACGTTCGAAGAAACCCTGGAACGCGTCGCGGGCGCGGCTATTGAACAGCGCCGACTTGGCCCAGCCTTCACCGGCGCCGAGGACGTCGCCGTAGGAGAAACCACCGCACGCCACCAGACCTTTGAACTCGTTCAGGTCGACACGGCCGGCGAGAATGTCGCTCATGTGCACGTCGATCGCGTTGAAACCGGCGCGGTCGAACGCAGCGGCCATTTCCACCTGACCATTGACGCCCTGCTCACGCAGCACGGCAACCTGTGGGCGGATGCCTTTCTTGATGTAAGGCGCGGCGATGTCCTGGTTGACGTCGTAGCTGAGCTTGACGCTCAGACCCGGGTTGTCTTCTTCCAGCAGCACGTCGAACTCTTGCTCGGCGCAGTCGGCGTTATCGCGCAGACGCTGGATCTGGTAGCTGGTCTCGGCCCACTGACGTTGCAGCAGACGACGCTGGCCTTCGAACACGGTGTCACCGTTGAAGGTGATGTTGATCTGGCCATTGTTGATCGGCTGACCGATCACCGACACGCAGTCGCCCAGGCCGGCCGCGCTGAATTGCGCGAGGATGTCTGGCGTGGCGTCCTGACGAACCTGGATCACTGCACCCAGTTCTTCGTTGAACAGGATCGCAGCGATTTCCGCCGAGGACTCGGCAACGCTGTCGAGGTTCAGGCTCAGACCGCAGTGGCCGGCGAAGGCCATTTCCACCACGGAGGTCAGCAGACCACCGTCGGAGCGGTCGTGGTAAGCCAGCAGGTGACCGTCGGCGTTGAGGCCCTGGATCACGGCGAAGAAGGCCTTCAGGTCTTCGGCGTCATCGACGTCCGGCGCGTGCTTGCCGAGTTTGCCGTGAACCTGAGCAAGGATCGAAGCACCCATACGGTTCTGACCGCGACCGAGGTCGATCAGGATCAGGTCGGTGGTGCCCTTGTCCATGCGCAGTTCCGGGGTCAGGGTCTGACGGATGTCAGCCACTGGCGCGAAACCGGTCACGATCAGCGACATCGGCGAGGTCACGGTTTTTTCTTCGCCGTTATCGTTCCAGCGAGTGGCCATGGACATCGAGTCCTTGCCCACCGGAATGGTGATGCCCAGCTCAGGGCACAATTCCATACCGACCGCTTTCACGGTGTCGTACAGACGCGCGTCTTCGCCCGGGTGGCCGGCAGCGGACATCCAGTTCGCCGACAGTTTGATGTCGGAGATCTTGTTGATGCGCGACGCGGCGATGTTGGTCAGGGTTTCGCCGATGGCCATGCGGCCCGACGCCGGAGCGTCCAGCAATGCCAGCGGAGTGCGCTCGCCCATCGCCATGGCTTCACCGGTGTAGACGTCGAAACTGGTGGCGGTGACGGCAACGTCGGCCACCGGCACCTGCCATGGGCCGACCATTTGGTCACGGGCAACCAGGCCGGTGATGGTGCGGTCGCCGATGGTGATCAGGAAGCTTTTGCTCGCTACGGCCGGGTGATGCAGAACGCGTTCGATGGACTCGGTGATGTCGAGGTTGGACGGATCGAAGTCATCGCCCAGTTCAGCTTCACGAACCACCGAACGGTGCATGCGCGGAGCCTTGCCCAGCAACACTTCCAGTGGCATGTCCACCGGATTGTTGCCGAAATGGCTGTCGGTCACGGTCAGTTGCGGTTCGGCAGTGGCCTCACCGACAACGGCAAACGGGCAGCGCTCGCGTTCGCAGATCGCCTGGAAGCGCTCGAAGTCTTCAGGGCCGACGGCCAGAACGTAACGTTCCTGGGATTCGTTGGACCAGATTTCGTGCGGGGCCATGCCTGGCTCGTCATTGGGAATGTTGCGCAGTTCGAAACGGCCACCGCGGTCGCCGTCGTTGACCAGCTCCGGGAAGGCGTTGGACAGACCGCCCGCACCGACGTCGTGGATGAAGCTGATCGGGTTTTTGTCACCCAGTTGCCAGCAACGGTCGATGACTTCCTGGCAGCGACGCTCCATTTCAGGGTTTTCACGCTGTACGGAAGCGAAGTCGAGATCCGCCGAGCTGGTGCCGGTGGCCATGGAGGAAGCCGCGCCACCACCCAGACCGATGAGCATTGCCGGGCCGCCGAGGACGATCAGCTTGGAGCCGACCACGATCTCGCCTTTCTTGACGTGCTCTTCGCGGATGTTGCCCATGCCGCCGGCCAACATGATCGGCTTGTGGTAGCCACGAACTTCATCACCGTGCGGGGTGGTGATCGACTGTTCGAAGGTACGGAAGTAGCCAGTCAGGGCCGGACGACCGAATTCGTTGTTGAACGCGGCGCCGCCGAGCGGGCCTTCGATCATGATGTCCAGCGCGGTAACGATGCGCTCAGGCTTGCCGTACGGCACTTCCCACGGCTGTTCGAAGCCCGGGATCTGCAGGTTCGACACAGTGAAACCGGTCAGGCCAGCCTTTGGCTTGGCGCCACGACCGGTTGCACCTTCGTCACGGATCTCGCCGCCGGAACCGGTCGACGCGCCCGGGAACGGGGCGATCGCGGTCGGGTGGTTGTGGGTTTCAACCTTCATCAGGATGTGCACCGGCTCCTGCACCGCGCCGTACTGGCGGGTTTCAGGATTCGGGAAGAAACGGCCGGCAACGTTGCCGACGATCACCGAGGCGTTGTCCTTATAAGCCGACAGAACGCCTTCGCTGTGCATCACGTAGGTGTTCTTGATCATGCCGAACAGGCTTTTTTCCTGGTTCTCACCATCAATATCCCAACTGGCGTTGAAGATCTTGTGGCGGCAGTGCTCGGAGTTGGCCTGGGCGAACATCATCAGTTCGATGTCGTGCGGGTTGCGCTTGAGACCGTTGAAGGCGTTGACCAGGTAGTCGATTTCGTCTTCGGCCAGGGCCAGGCCCAGCTCGGTGTTGGCTTTTTCCAGCGCGGCGCGACCGCCACCAAGGATATCGATTGCGGTCAGCGGCTTCGGCTCGGCGTGGCTGAACAGACCGGCGGCCTGTTCGAGGTTGGCCAGAACGATCTGGGTCATGCGGTCATGCAATACATCGGCAATCTGCTGGGCTTCGGCTTCGCTGAACTGACCGGCCACGTAGAACGCGATACCGCGCTCCAGACGCTGGATCTTGCTCAGGCCGCAGTTGCGGGCGATGTCGCTGGCCTTGCTCGACCATGGCGAGATGGTGCCGAAACGCGGCAACACCAGAAACAGACGACCGGTCGGCTCTTGTACCGGAACGCTTGGACCGTACTTCAGAAGGCGCGCAAGCACCTGCTGTTCGTCGCCGGTCAGGACGCCGGTGACTTCGGCGAAGTGAGCGAATTCAGCATACAGGCCACTGACAGCTGGAACCTTCTGGCTCAGTTGCTCAAGGAGTTTGCTGTGGCGAAAGGCAGAAAGGGCAGGAGCGCCGCGCAGGATCAACATCTTCGGGACAGCCTCGGGAAGGGGTGTGCTTTGAGGCCGTGCATTCTAGCCTAAACCGCCCTCAACATCACCCGAAACGCTACGCACGGTTGCACTCGGGTATCAATCTGTGTTTCCGACTCCAGAGTCAGGTAAATCGACTGTGTAACGACGCCTAATTTTTACTGTAACAAAAAGCCGTAGACGCCCGTTTCTGCGGGGTTTCGCTCGATTTTGTGATCTCTAGCAGACTGGCCCCGTGCTGTCGAGATATGGCGCCCGTGGCCGTTTGCGTATACTGCGCAGATGTTTTTTCCAACGGCTTTGCGTCCGCGGTACGCCAAATGGCTGATCGCAACCGGACTCTTCCTGATGCTCGGTGGCTGTGTTGATAAACCCAACACACTCGAGCGCGTAAAGGAGGATGGTGTGCTGCGGGTGATTACCCGTAACAGCCCCGCCACCTACTTTCAGGATCGCAGCGGTGAAACCGGCTTCGAATACGAGCTGGTGAAGCGTTTCGCCGACGATTTGGGCGTAGAACTCAAGATCGAGACCGCCGACAACCTCGATGACCTGTTCGATCAGATCGGCAAACCCAACGGCCCGGTGCTGGCCGCCGCCGGCCTGGTCAGCAGCGATCAGCGCAAGCAGCAAGTCCGCTTTTCGCACTCCTACCTTGAAGTCACCCCGCAGATCATTTATCGCAACGGCCAGTCGCGGCCGACCGATCCCGGTGATCTGGTCGGCAAGAAAATCATGGTGCTCAAAGGCAGTACCCATGCCGAACAACTGGCCGAGCTGAAAAAGAAATTCCCCGGCATCGAATACGAAGAGTCCGACGCGGTTGAAGTGGTCGACCTGCTGCGCATGGTCGATGAAGGCCAGATCGACCTGACCCTGGTCGACTCCAATGAAGTAGCGATGAACCAGGTGTACTTCACCAATATCCGCGTGGCCTTCGATCTTGGCGATGCGCGCAGCCAGAGTTGGGCCGTTGGCCCGGGCGAAGACAACAGCCTGCTCAACGAAATCAACGCCTATCTGGACAAGGTGCAGAAGAACGGCACGCTGCAACGCCTGAAGGACCGTTACTACGGCCACGTCGATGTCCTCGGCTATATGGGCGCCACGACCTTCGCCCAGCACTTGCAGCAGCGCCTGCCGAAGTACGAACAGCACTTCAAGAACTACGCGAAGAAAGAGAAAGTCGACTGGCGCCTGCTGGCGGCGATCGGTTATCAGGAATCATTGTGGCAACCGACCGTCACCTCGAAGACCGGTGTGCGCGGGCTGATGATGCTGACCCAGAACACGGCGCAAGCGATGGGCGTATCCAACCGTCTCGACCCCAAGCAGAGCATCATGGGCGGCGCGAAGTACCTGGCTTATATGAAGGATCAGCTCGACGACTCGATCAAGGAGCCAGATCGCACCTGGTTTGCTCTGGCGGCATATAACGTGGGCAGTGGTCACCTGGATGACGCGCGCAAACTGACGGCCAAGGAAGGGTTGAACCCGGACAAATGGCTGGACGTGAAGAAGATTCTGCCGCGCCTGTCGCAAAAGCAGTGGTACAGCAAGACGCGTTATGGCTATGCCCGAGGCGGCGAGCCGGTGCACTTTGTGGCGAACATTCGTCGCTACTACGACATTCTGACCTGGGTGACCCAGCCGCAGCTTGAAGGTGATCAAGTGGCCGAGGGCAATTTGCATGTGCCGGGCATCGACAAGTCAAAACCGGCGCAAGAACCTGCCCCGCTCTAAGCAACACCTCATAACCAAATGTGGGAGCGAGCTTGCTCGCGAATGCTGTGTGTCAGTCAGCAAATATGTCGGCTGACACTCCGCCTTCGCGAGCAAGCTCGCTCCCACAGGGGTTAGGCGTCGACCTTTAGCCTTTCAACGCGGCGGCCAGGATCAGCGCTTTCATCTCGGACACGGCAGACTTGAAGCCCACGAACAACGCATGCGCCACCAGCGCATGACCGATGTTCAGCTCGTTGATGCCTTTGATCGCCGCTACGGCTTCAACGTTGTGGTAATGCAAGCCGTGACCCGCGTTAACGATCAGGCCTTGGGCCAGACCAAACGCCACACCATCCGCGACACGCTTGAGTTCTTCTGCCACTTCGGTCGGAGTTTCTGCATCGGCGTAGCGCCCGGTGTGCAGCTCGATGGCTGGAGCACCAACACGCTTCGACGCAGCAATCTGCCGCTCGTCGGCATCGATGAACAGCGACACTTCGCTGCCGACTTTCGAAAGACGCTCAACCGCGGCCTTGATCCGCTCTTCCTGCCCCGCTACATCCAGACCACCTTCAGTGGTCAGCTCCTGACGGGTTTCCGGTACCAGGCAGATGTGCGCCGGACGGATGCGTTCGGCGAACGCCATCATTTCTTCGGTGACGCCCATTTCGAAGTTCATGCGGGTTTGCAGCACATCTTTGAGCACTAGAACGTCGCGCTCCTGAATGTGCCGGCGGTCTTCACGCAGGTGCACGGTAATGCCATCGGCGCCCGCCTCTTCCGCGTCCAGCGCCGCTTTAACCGGATCCGGGTAGCGCGTGCCACGGGCCTGACGCAGGGTGGCGACGTGGTCGATGTTCACGCCAAGAAGAATGCGATTGCTGGTGGTCACGGATGCGCTCCTGAATTGAGAGATTCGGCGCACAGCATATCAGGGCTTGCGAAACAGCTCGCGACTGACGAGAGGACGACCGCCCAGGTGAACAGCCAATGCCTGACGCATCAAGCGCTTGGCGGCGGACAGCGCGCCGGGGGCGGTCCAGTCGGCTTCGGCCATGGCCAGTAGTTCTACGCCGTTGAACAGGCCCGGCTGGAGCAGGAAGACTCGCTCCAGACCCGCGTCCACTTGCAGACGATAGAGACCGTCCGGCGCGACGGGTTCGCCATGAACATCGGTATTCAACGAAAAGCCGTAGCCGAGATCGTCCAGCAGCCGCCATTCGAAAGAGCGCAGCAACGGCTCGAGCGGTCGACCTTCGGCCAGTGCCAGCAAGGTCGCGGCGTAATGATCGAAGACCCCCGGGTGCGGGTCTTCGGCAGGCAACAGGCGAATCAGCAATTCATTCAGATAGAGACCGCTGAACAGCGCTTCACCATTAAGCCACGCTGAAGTACCAGAACTCTCCATGCGCCCGACGTTCTTCAACTCACTCTTGCCACGGAACTCCACTTCCAGCGACACGAACGGCCGCGCCAATGTCCCGGCCTTGCCCCGCGCACTGCGCAACACCGCTCGCAGCCGACCTTGCGGCGTGAGGAAATCCACCAACGCACTGGTTTCGCGGTAGGCGCGACTGTGCAGGACGTAGGCGGGTTGGGCGGGAGGCGGGTTTGAGGACATGGAACTCTCATGGATAAAACGCGGTTTTATATTCACCTCAAAACCACTGTGGGAGCGAGCTTGCTCGCGAATTCGGTGTGACAGTCAACATCAATGCTGAATGTTACATCCTCTTCGCGAGCAAGCTCGCTCCCACAGGTTTTTTCGGTGTTGCGACAACCGCGTACTTACAAGTCGCCGTAACCCAGCGAACGCAGCGCACGCTCGTCGTCGGACCAGCCGCCCTTCACCTTGACCCACAGGTTGAGCATGATCTTGGAGTCGAACAGCAGCTCCATGTCCTTGCGCGCTTCGGTGCCGATGCGTTTGATGCGCTCGCCCTTGTCGCCAATGATGATCTTCTTCTGGCCGTCACGTTCAACGAGGATCAAGGCGTGGATGTGCAAGGTCTTGCCCTGCTGCTTGAACTCTTCGATCTCGACAGTGATCTGGTACGGCAGCTCGGCGCCCATCTGGCGCATGATTTTCTCGCGCACCAGCTCGGCGGCGAGGAAGCGGCTGCTGCGGTCAGTGATCTGGTCTTCCGGGAAGAAGTGATCGTTCTCCGGCAGATGATCGGCAATGACCTTTTCCAGCGCTTCAAGGTTATGCCCGTGTTGCGCGGAAATCGGAATGATCTGCGCGTTTGGCAGTTGTTCCTGCAACCAGCTCAGGTGCGGCATCAGCTCGGCTTTGTCTTCGATGCGGTCGGTCTTGTTCAGCGCGACGATCAGCGGGCCGGTCACGTACTGCACGCGCTCGAGAACCATCTGGTCTTCGTCGGTCCACTTGGTGCGATCGACCACGAAGATCACCACGTCGACGTCTTTCAACGCCGCCGAAGCGGTTTTGTTCATGTAACGGTTCAGGGCCTTTTCGCCACCCTTGTGCATGCCGGGGGTGTCGACGTAGATCGCCTGCACGTCACCTTCGGTCTTGATCCCGAGCATGTTGTGGCGGGTGGTCTGCGGCTTGCGCGAAGTGATCGCGAGCTTCTGGCCAAGAATGTGGTTGAGCAGCGTCGACTTACCGACGTTGGGACGGCCGACGATGGCAACATAGCCACAGCGAGTTGCGTTTGTATCAGTCATTGCCATTCTCCACGCCCAGGGCAATCAGTGCTGCAGCGGCCGCTACCTGTTCGGCAATACGACGGCTGACACCCTGACCTCGGCTTTTTTCATTCAGTAAGACAACTTCGCACTCGACGAAGAAGGTTCGGCAGTGCGGCTCGCCCTGGATATCCACCACTTCGTAGCGTGGCAGTTCGCAACCGCGCGATTGCAGGTGTTCCTGCAAACGGGTCTTCGGATCCTTGTTGGTGTCTACCAGCGTCAGGCCTTCGAATTCGCCGGCCAGCCAGGCCAGCACGCGCTCGCGCGCCATGTCCATGCCGGCGTCGAGATAGATCGCACCGATCAAGGCTTCGAGGGCGTCGGCCAGAATCGATTCGCGACGGAAACCGCCACTTTTCAACTCACCGGAACCCAGTCGCAGGTAATCACCAAGGTCAAAACCGCGGGCCAGTACGGCCAGCGTCTCACCTTTTACCAAACGTGCGCGCAAACGCGACAACTGGCCTTCGCGGGCCAGCGGGAAGCGATCGAACAGCGCCTCACCGGCGACGAAATTGAGGATGGCATCACCGAGGAATTCCAGACGCTCGTTATTGCGTCCGGCAAAACTGCGGTGCGTCAGGGCCAGCAGCATCAGCTCCTGATCCTTGAAGGTGTAACCGAGCTGGCGCTCGAGACGGCTTAGAGAAACGCTCACGGTTTACCCACGCTGAGTTCGTGGCTGGATTCCACTGCCATCGCCGGGATACGGCGCAGGCCTGGGACAATTAACGCTGTGTTCAAAAATTAAATCCTGGCGATTGCGAAGCCGATTGTGCCGGCTCCAGAAATGCATTCGGCGCTGTGGTCAACAGCGCCGTGTGTAATTACTTGATCAGGCCAACCCGCGAGAAATTCGGCAGGTGACTGAGTTTCGGCTCCGGCCAGCTCATCCAGACCGCGAAGGCCTTGCCGACGATATTCTGGTCGGGAACCATGCCCAGCAGATCCTTGGGAATGTTCGGATCATCCCAATAGCGACTGTCGTTCGAGTTGTCGCGGTTGTCGCCCATCATGAAATAGTGCCCGGCGGGGACTGTCCACGAGCGGTCCGGCGTGGCGCGGTAGCGGCTCATTTCCTTGCGGATCAGATGCTCGGCGGCGCCCAGTTTCTCTTTGTACAGTTCGGCGCTGCCCAGCGTGCCCGGCTCGGCGCCGACCATCTGCTCGGCAATCGACTCGCCATTCACAAACAGATGCTTGTCGGCGGTGTAACGCACCGTGTCGCCCGGCAGGCCAACCACGCGCTTGATGTAGTTGACGTTCGGATCGCTCGGGTAGCGGAACACCATCACATCACCACGCTGTGGATCACCGACTTCGATGATTTTCTTGTCGATCACCGGCAGGCGGATCCCGTAAGAAAACTTGTTCACCAGAATGAAGTCGCCGACGTCCAGGGTTGGCTTCATCGAACCGGACGGGATCTGGAACGGCTCCACAAGGAACGAACGCAGTACCAGCACGATGAACAACACTGGAAAGAACGACTTGCCGTATTCAACCAGCAGCGGCTCTTTGTTCAGTTTCTCGACGACCACGACATCGGGCTGGCTGACACTGCCTTGATAAGAGGCAATGGCAGCGCGGCGACGCGGCGCCAGGATCAACAGATCAAGCAACGCCAACAGGCCGCAGACGAACACGGCGATGACCAGCAACAGCGGGAAATTTAGTGACATAGGACCTAACTATCCAACCTGAGCACTGCAAGGAAGGCTTCCTGTGGAATTTCCACGTTGCCGACCTGCTTCATGCGTTTCTTACCGGCCTTTTGCTTCTCGAGCAGTTTCTTCTTACGGCTGACGTCACCGCCGTAGCATTTGGCCAATACGTTCTTTCTGAGCGCCTTGACGGTGGTCCGGGCAACGATCTGACCACCAATGGCGGCCTGGATGGCTACGTCGAACATCTGACGAGGAATCAGTTCTTTCATCTTCTCGGTCAACTGGCGACCTTTGTAGTGCGAGTTGTCACGGTGCACGATCAACGCCAGAGCATCGACCTTGTCGCCGTTGATCAGCACGTCCAGTTTCACCAGATTAGCCGATTGGTAACGGTCGAAATGGTAATCCAGCGAAGCATAGCCGCGACTGGTGGATTTGAGGCGGTCGAAGAAGTCCAGGACCACTTCGTTCATCGGCAGGTCGTAAGTGACCTGCACCTGATTGCCGAGGAACAGCATGTCGACTTGAACGCCGCGTTTCTCGATGCACAGGGTGATGACGTTGCCCAAGTGTTCCTGCGGCACCAGAATGTTGGCGCGCACGATCGGCTCGCGCATGTCTTCGATCGACGACACATCCGGCAGCTTGGACGGGTTGTCGACGTAAATCGTTTCACCGGTTTTCAGCACCAGCTCGAAGATTACGGTTGGCGCGGTGGTGATCAGGTCCAGGTCGTATTCGCGCTCGAGGCGCTCCTGAATGATCTCCATGTGCAGCATGCCGAGGAAGCCGCAACGGAAGCCGAAGCCCAGTGCGTCGGAGCTTTCCGGGGTGTATTGCAGCGACGAGTCGTTGAGGGTCAGCTTCTGCAGCGCTTCGCGGAAATCTTCGAAGTCGTCGGAACTGACCGGGAACAGACCGGCGTATACCTGTGGCTGGATGCGCTTGAAGCCGGGCAGCACTTCTACGTCAGGGGTCGAGGCCAGAGTCAGGGTGTCACCGACCGGTGCACCGTGAATGTCCTTGATGCTGGCGATGATGAAGCCCACTTCGCCGGCTTTCAGATCGGTCGTGGCGGTGTGTTTCGGGTTGAACACGCCAACGCTGTCGACCAGATGGATCTTGCCGGTGGACTTGACGAGGATCTTGTCGCCCTTCTTCACGCGGCCATGACGCACGCGCACCAGGGAAACAACGCCCAGGTAGTTGTCGAACCAGGAGTCGATGATCAACGCTTGCAGCGGATCTTCGATGTTGCCGGTCGGCGCAGGAATGGTGTGCACCAGACGCTCGAGCACTTCGTCGACACCCAGGCCGGTCTTGGCGCTGCAGGTGACGGCGTCGGTGGCATCGATGCCGATGATTTTCTCGATTTCGTCTTTTACGCGATCAGGATCAGCCTGCGGCAGGTCGATCTTGTTCAGCACCGGCATGACCTCGAGGCCCTGCTCGATTGCGGTGTAGCAGTTGGCCACGGACTGGGCTTCAACGCCCTGACCGGCGTCGACTACCAGCAAAGCACCTTCACACGCGGCCAGGGAACGGCTGACTTCGTAGGTGAAGTCGACGTGGCCCGGGGTGTCGATGAAGTTCAGCTGATACTTGATGCCGTCTTTGGCCGTGTAATAAAGGGTGACGCTGTGGGCTTTGATGGTGATCCCGCGTTCACGCTCCAGGTCCATGGAGTCCAGTACCTGGGCTTCCATTTCACGCTCGGCCAGGCCGCCGCACATCTGGATGAAGCGATCGGCCAGCGTCGACTTGCCATGGTCAATGTGGGCGATGATGGAGAAATTGCGGATATGACTCAAATCACTCACGGATCAACACTCAAAAAGGCTGCAGGCATGGCCCGCCGAAAAATAGCCGGGAATTGTACCTGATACACGGCGCAAGCGTCACGTTCGCCTGTCATCCGGATTGCATGCAAAAACGCCCCGATCTGTCGACCGGGGCGTTTTCAAGTTTAAAGCGCGAGTAAAAATGCGCGCATCAACCGGCTCTTCGCAGCAGCCAGACACCTGCCAGCGCACAGACGCCGGCCGGTACCAGCACCGCAAACAGCGGCGAGAAACCGAACACCAGACTCGACGGGCCGAGCAAATCCTGGACGATACGGAAGGTGAAGCCCACCAGCACGCCGGTGAACACCCGCTGACCGAGTGTTACCGAACGCAGCGGGCCAAAGATGAAGGAAATGGCCATCAGCACCAGCGCGGCGGTGACCAGCGGTTGCAACACCTTGACCCAAAATGCCAGCCAGTAACGTCCATTGCTCAGACCTTGCTCGGAAAGATAGTGGATGTAGCCCCACAGGCCGCTGATCGACAGCGATTCCGGCGCCATGACCACGGTGCTGAGCAATTGCGGGCTCAACGCCACGTCCCATTGCTCGCTCGGGGCATTGACGACTTCAGTGCTGCGCTCATGAAACCTGGTGGTCGCCACATCCGTGAGCTGCCAGTGATTACCGTCGAACTCGGCTTTCTTGGCGAAGCTCGAACTCAGCAGATGACGCTCTTTATCGAAGTGATAGCGGGTCACGCCATACAGCAGGCCGTTCGGTTGCACGGCGTTGATGTGGATGAATTCCTCACCCTGACGGTGCCACATGCCGTGCTTGGCGCTTTGCGCATCACCACTGCCTTGCGCCAGCGAGCGATTGGCCTGGGCCATGCTTTCGGTCGCCGGAGCGACGTACTCGCCGATCAGTACGCCGGCCAGCATCAGCACCAGCATTGGTTTCATGACCGCCCAGACGATACGACCGATGGAAACACCTGCGGCGCGCATGACCGTCAGCTCACTGCTGCTGGCCAGACTGCCGAGGCCGATCAGGCAACCGATCAATGCGGCCATCGGCAACATTTCGTAGAGACGGCGCGGCGCGGTCAGCAGAACGAAGCTGAGGACATCGACCAGGGTGTAAGTGTCGCTGACGTCACCCATTTCATCGATGAAGGCAAACAAGGTCGCCAGGCCGAGAATGATTGCCAGCACGGCAATGATCGCCATGAATACGCTGCTGCCGATGTAGCGGTCGAGTTTAACCACGGGCCACCTCCAGCGCTGCGGAGCGACGGCTGGCCATCTTCAGGCGTAGCGGCTCCCAATAAAGCAGGCCCAGACCGATGACCAGGAAGATCGCGTGCACCCACCACAGGCCGAGGGCCGGCGGGATCTTGCCCTTCTCGAGGGCGCCGCGGGCGGCAATCAGAATGGTCAGGTAAGCCATATAAAGGAGAATCGCCGGCAGCAGCTTGAGGAAACGCCCTTGGCGCGGATTGACGCGCGACAGCGGCACCGCCATCAGGGTCACGATAAATACCAGCAGCGGCAGGGACAAACGCCATTGCAGTTCGGTTTTCGAGCGAATGTCATCGCTGCCCAGCAGAGACGAGGTCGGCATGGCGTCACGGTCGGTGACTTCTTCGCTGACGTCCGGCTTGGGCAACAGCACGCCGTAGGTTTCGTAATGAATGGCACGGTAATCGGCCTGACCCGGGCTGCCGTCGTAGCGATAGCCGTTATCGAGGATCAAGTAGCGATTGCCGTCGGGGCGCACTTCCTGGCGACCGCTTTCGGCCACCAGCACGGAAATCCCGCGATCCTTTTGATCGGCACCGAGGTTTTTCTGCGAAATGAATACGCTGCCCAGATTGACGCGATCGTCGCTCAGGGTTTCGGTGTAGGTCACCCGAGTACCATCACGCAGGGCCTGGAAACGCCCAGGCTCGAGAGTATCGAACTCGGTCAGCGCGTCCTGCTTGTTCAGCAGCAACTGGAACTGGTTGGCGCCTTGCGGGGCCAGGCCCAGGCTCAGCCACGCTACGACCAGCGCAACCAGCGTCGCCGGGAACAAGGTCATGCGAAACAGCTTCTGCTGGCTCATGCCGGTGGCCGACAGCACGGTCATTTCGCTTTCAAGATACAGGCGACCGTAGGCCAGCAGGATCCCCAGAAACAGGCCCAGCGGCAGAATCAGTTGCAGGAAACCCGGCAGACGAAAGCCCATGATCAGGAACAGCGAGCCCGGATCGAGCTGGCCGGCAGCGGCCTGAGCCAGATATTTGATGAAGCGACCGCTCATGATGATGACCAGCAGCACGGCACTCACGGCGCTGAGGGTCAACAGGACTTCGCGGGACAGATAACGGAAGACGATCAAACCAGACACTCCAGGGTTGTCAGGCTAAGGCGGCCAAACAAGCAAACACATCGACCGGCCCGCAACGCAGAGCCGTCGAAAAAAGATGCGGCATTATCCTGTGATTGGAGGCGCCTGTCACTGCGCACACTCATCCATGTCTGTAATCCTTTGCAGATCGTACAACCGAGGGGGCGTTCTCAATTAGTTTTCACACCGCGCCGGGTCTGCTGTTGTGCAGGGCAAGGCGCGAGAAGCGTGGTTTGGTCATTCCAAATAAGCTTCGAGCAACGCAGCCCTGCACAACAGCAGGCCCGGCCCTTCGGGTTGTGCCTTAAAGCCGGCCAGTCTGCGTTGCAGGCCTTGGAAAGGGAACAACCATTCCCAGCGGCCTGCGCCTTGCCTGGCTGGCTTTAAGGCGACAACGCGGTGTGAAAACTAATTGAGAACGCCCCCTAGGGTTGTCAGGCGCGGGGAGCGAGGTTCAAACTGCGGCCCTTGTCGCAGGCTTTGGCCTGCGCCTCTTCTATCTATAAGCAGGCGACTGCGGACAGCGTCGAACGCCTGCGTGTTGACCATTCATTCAGGGATCCGGACATGGAACTGGTTGTAAAAAGCGTTAGCCCAGAAACGTTGAAAACCGCCACCCTGGTGGTTGCTGTCGGTGAAGGCCGCAAACTCGGCGTCGCGGCCAAACAGGTCGACGAACTGAGCGGTGGCGCGATCAGCGCCGTCCTCAAGCGTGGCGATCTGGCCGGCAAGGTCGGCCAGAGCCTGTTGCTGCACAGCCTGCCGAACCTCAAAGCCGAGCGCGTGCTGCTGGTCGGCGTGGGCAAGGATGAAGAACTGGGCGACCGTCCGTTCCGTAAAATCGTTGCCGGCATCCTCAACACCCTGAAGGGGCTGGGCGGCAGCGATGCCGTGCTGGCGCTGGATGAAGTCATTGTCAAAAACCGTGACAGCTATGGCAAAACCCGTCTGCTGGCGGAAACCCTGGTCGATGGCGAATACACCTTCGACCAGTTCAAGAGCCAGAAAGCCGAACCGCGCGCCCTGAAGAAAATCACCCTGCTGACCATCAAGGCTGCCCAAGCCGAAGTGCAACGCGCCGTGAATCACGCCACCGCGATCGCGCACGGCATGGCCTTCACCCGCGATCTGGGCAACCTGCCGCCGAACATCTGCCACCCGACCTTCCTCGGCGAACAAGCGAAGAACCTCGGCAAAGAATTCAAGGATCTGAAAGTCGAAGTCCTCGACGAGAAGAAGATCAAATCCCTGGGCATGGGCTCGTTCTACGCCGTCGGCCAGGGCAGCGAGCAGCCGCCACGCCTGATCGTGATGCAATACAACGGTGGCAAGAAATCCGAGAAGCCGTACGCACTGGTCGGTAAAGGCATCACCTTCGACACCGGCGGCATCAGCCTGAAGCCCGGCGCCGGCATGGACGAGATGAAGTACGACATGGGCGGCGCGGCCTCCGTGTTTGGCACCCTGCGCGCCGTGCTTGAGCTGAAACTGCCGATCAACCTGGTGTGCATCCTCGCCTGCGCGGAAAACATGCCGAGCGGCAACGCCTCGCGCCCGGGCGACATCGTCACCACCATGAGCGGCCAGACTGTGGAAATCCTCAACACCGACGCCGAAGGCCGTCTGGTGCTGTGCGACGCGCTGACTTACTCCGAGCGCTTCAAGCCACAAGCGGTGATCGACATCGCCACCCTGACCGGCGCTTGCGTCGTCGCACTGGGTGCGCACACCTCGGGCCTGCTGGGTAACAACGATGAACTGATCGACCAACTGCTCAGCGCCGGTAAAGCCGCTGACGACCGCGCCTGGCAATTGCCGCTGTTCGACGAGTACCAGGAACAACTGGACAGCCCGTTCGCCGACATCGCCAACATTGGCGGGCCGAAAGCCGGCACCATCACGGCTGCATGCTTCCTGTCGCGCTTCACCAAGAACCTCAACTGGGCGCACCTGGACATCGCGGGCACCGCATGGACCAGCGGCGGCAAGGACAAGGGCGCCACTGGCCGTCCAGTACCGTTGCTGACCCAGTACCTGCTGGATCGTGCCAAAGCCTGAACCCGCTGACGGGCGGCGTCACTTTCGGGTGACGCCGCCTGCTGCTCTGGAACTGCAATGACCAAAGTCGACTTCTATATCCTGCCCAGCGCCGACCCTTCGGCTCGCCTGGACTTTGCCTGCAAGCTCACCGAGAAAGCCTGGCGCATGGGCCACCGCATCTATCTGCATTGCAGCGATGCGGCTCAGCGCGACGATCTCGATGCGCGCCTGTGGGCATTCAAGGGAGAAACGTTTGTACCTCACGGCCCGGCTGACAGCGAACCGGACGGTTTGATTGTGTTGGGATTGGGCGACGACTGCGGTCAGCACCAGGATTTGCTGGTCAATCTCGACCTGAAAGTCCCGGCCTTCGCCAGCAAATTCGCCCGGGTGGCGGAAGTGGTTGTCGAAGATCCGACGATTCGAGCGGCCGCGCGGGAGAGTTTCCGTTTCTACCGCGAACAGGGCTATCCTCTGCAAGATCACCGTTTACAGCGACTCTGAGCATTCCAATGGACACTCCGAAACCGCAGCAAAAGTCCGCACACCTGTTGGATGATCTTGAATCGATCCGCCAGCTGCTCGGCGATGACAACCTGCAACCGCCACTGCTGACCGACACGGTCGATGACGGCGAACAGGAACAGATTCCGATGTTGTTCGACTCTGTCGGCGCCGAGCCGGCGGCTGTCGAACCACCCCCCGCGCCAGCCCCGACACCTTCAGCGCAACCCGCCGCGCCTGTGGATAAAGGTCCGGACGCCCTGCTTCACCTGGACAGCGAACTACGCGCTGCCGCGCAACTGATCATGCAAGACGTGATCGACGACTTCGCCCCGCACATCGAAACCGAAATCAAACGCCGCCTCGATGCGCGTATGGAACGGCTGCTCGCCGCAGCTACGAGCGGCAAGCTTTAAGCTGCAAGCAAAAGCCAAAGCAACCGCCACTCTCTCCTTGCAGCTTGTGGCTGGTAGCTTGCAGCTGCCCCCACGGCTATACTTCCCGGCTTTTCCTGAATAAATGCCAATAGGGTCCCGCCGCGCATGGATAAGACCTACCAGCCGCACGCCATTGAAACTTCCTGGTACAACACCTGGGAGTCCGAGAACTACTTCGCCCCGCAAGGCGCGGGCGACTCCTACACCATCATGATCCCGCCGCCGAACGTCACCGGCAGCTTGCACATGGGTCACGGTTTCAACAACGCGATCATGGACGCCCTGATCCGTTTCCGCCGCATGCAGGGTCGCAATACCCTGTGGCAGCCGGGCACCGACCACGCCGGTATCGCCACGCAGATGCTGGTGGAGCGTCAACTCGAAGCCACCGGCCAGAATCGCCACGATCTGGGTCGCGAAAAATTCCTCGAGAAAGTCTGGGAATGGAAGGATCAGTCCGGCGGCAACATCAGCCGTCAGATCCGCCGCCTCGGCTCGTCCGTTGACTGGAGCCGCGAACGCTTCACCATGGACGACGGTCTCTCGGAAGCGGTTAAAGAAGCCTTCGTGCGCCTGCACGAAGACGGTCTGATCTACCGTGGCAAGCGTCTGGTCAACTGGGACACCAAACTGCACACGGCGATTTCCGACCTCGAAGTGGAAAACCACGACGAGAAAGGTTTCCTGTGGAATTTGAAGTATCCGCTGGCCGACGGCGTGAAAACCGCTGAAGGCAACGATTTCCTGATCGTCGCGACCACCCGTCCGGAAACCATGCTCGGCGACTCCGCCGTCGCGGTGAACCCGAACGACGAGCGCTACCAGGCCCTGATCGGCAAGTTCGTCGAGCTGCCACTGGTTGGCCGCCGCATCCCGATCATCGCCGACGATTACTGCGATCCTGAGTTCGGCACCGGCTGCGTGAAAATCACCCCGGCCCACGACTTCAACGACTACGAAGTCGGCAAGCGCCACAACCTGCCGCTGCTGAACATCTTCGACAAGAATGCCAACGTGCTGCCAGCGGCGCAGGTGTTCAACCTCGACGGCACGTTGAACGACAGCATCGACGGCAAGATCCCGGCTGAATACGCCGGTCTTGAGCGTTTCGAAGCGCGCAAGCAAATTGTGGCTGCGTTCGACGCCGCAGGCCTGTTGGTCAGCGTCAACGACCACGGTCTGAAAGTGCCGAAAGGCGACCGCTCCGGCACCATCATCGAGCCGTGGCTGACCGACCAGTGGTACGTGTCGACCAAACCGTTGGCCGAGCCTGCGATCGCTGCCGTTGAAGACGGCCGCATCCAGTTCGTGCCGAAGCAGTACGAAAACATGTACTTCTCGTGGATGCGCGACATCCAGGACTGGTGCATCAGCCGTCAGCTGTGGTGGGGCCACCGGATTCCGGCCTGGTACGACGAGTCGGGCAAGGTCTACGTCGGTCGCGACGAAGCCGAAGTGCGTGCCAAGCACAACCTCGGCCCGGACGTTGCGCTGCAACAGGACAACGACGTACTCGACACCTGGTTCAGTTCCGGCCTGTGGACCTTCTCCACCCTGGGCTGGCCCGAGCAGACCGAGTTCCTGAAGAAATTCCACTCCACCGACGTGCTGGTGACGGGCTTCGACATCATTTTCTTCTGGGTTGCCCGGATGATCATGCTGACCATGCACCTGATCAAGAACGAGGACGGCACGCCGCAGGTGCCGTTCAAGACCGTTTATGTGCACGGTCTGGTACGTGATGGCCAGGGCCAGAAAATGTCCAAGTCCAAGGGCAACGTCCTTGACCCGCTGGACATCATCGACGGTATCGAGCTGGAAGAGCTGGTGCAGAAACGCACCTCCGGCATGATGCAGCCGAAACTGGCGAAGAAGATCGAGAAGCAGACCCGCGACGAGTTCGCCGACGGCATCGCCAGCTACGGCACCGACGCCCTGCGCTTCACCTTCTGCTCGCTGGCTTCGACCGGTCGTGACATCAAGTTCGACATGGGCCGCGTCGAAGGCTATCGCAACTTCTGCAACAAGATCTGGAACGCCGCGCGTTACGTGCTGGACAAGGGCGAAGACTGCGGCCAGAACGGCGAAGCCTACGAGCTGTCGCTGGCGGATCGCTGGATCATCTCGCAACTGCAACGCACCGAAGCCGAAGTGACGCGTCAACTCGATCAGTTCCGTTTCGACCTCGCCGCACAAGCGCTGTACGAGTTCATCTGGAACCAGTACTGCGACTGGTACCTGGAACTGTCCAAGCCTGTGCTGTGGGACGAGAACGCCCCGGTTGAACGTCAGCGTGGCACCCGTCGCACGCTGGTACGCGTACTGGAAGTGGCGCTGCGTCTGGCGCACCCGTTCATGCCGTTCATCACTGAAGAAATCTGGCAGCGCATCGCGCCGCTGGCCGGCATTCAGGGCAAGACGATCATGCTGCAAGCGTGGCCAGTGGCCAATGAAGAGCGCATCGATCCGGCGGCCGAAGACGACATCGAATGGCTCAAGGAACTGATGCTCGGCACGCGTAACATCCGTGGCGAAATGAACATCGGCCCGGGCAAACCGCTGCCGATCTACTTGAAGAACGTCAGCGCTGAAGACCAGCGCCGTCTGACCGAGAACGAAGCGTTGCTGAAGAAGCTGGCGCGCCTGGAATCGATCACTGTTCTGAAGGCTGGCGAAGAAGCACCGCTGTCCGCTACCGCACTGGTTGGCGAGATGGAAGTGCTGGTGCCGATGGCCGGCCTGATCGACAAGGGTGCCGAACTGGCACGCCTGGACAAGGAAATCCTGCGTTTGCAGGGCGAGGTCCAGCGCGTTGGCGGCAAACTGTCCAATGCCGGTTTCGTCGACAAGGCCCCGGCTGAAGTCATCGAGAAGGAACGCGCCAAACTGGCCGAGGCTGAACAAGCCCTGGGCAAACTGGCCGAGCAGCACGCGCGGATTGCCAGCCTGTAACGGCAAATCGCAATAAAAAGGCGCGCCACCCGATTGGGTGACGCGCCTTTTTTATTGCCTACTTTCCTTCATCCACTGCCAATCCCTGTGGGAGCGAGCTTGCTCGCGAAGAGGCCGTGTCAGGCGAAAGTGATGTTGACTGACAGGACGCTTTCGCGAGCAAGCTCGCTCCCACAGAGATCGGTGGTGTTGCTGATATTGAGTTCGCAACGGCTGGATGTGGGACAATACCCGCCACTTTCAGCCATACCCGAATCGACCACGCCCATGAACGCCCCCCGCACACCCAAACCTGCGCGCAAGAAGCCTGACTCCGCGACCCCGGCCAAGACCGTCGAGCCGCGTGAAAAGGCCAGCCTGCACCCGCGCAATCGCCATCAGGGTCGTTACGACTTCCCGGCGCTGATCAAGACCACGCCGGAACTGGCGAAGTTCGTGATCACCAACCCGTACGGCAAGGAAAGCATCGACTTCGCCAGTCCCGATGCGGTGCGCGTGTTCAATCGGGCGCTGCTCAAGTCGTTTTACGGCATCCAGCATTGGGACATTCCGGCGGACTACCTCTGCCCGCCTGTGCCGGGTCGTGCCGATTACGTGCATTTTCTCGCTGATTTGCTGGCCAGCATGAACGACGGCAAAGTCCCGCGCGGCGCGATCGTCAACGTGCTGGACATCGGCATGGGCGCCAACTGCGTGTATCCGCTGATCGGTAACAGCGAATACCGCTGGCACTTCCTCGGCTCGGAAATCGATCCGACCGCCGTGGCGGCCGCCAAAGCCATCGTTCAGTCCAACGATCTGAGCAAGGTTATCCAGCTGCGCCAACAGGAAAACCGCAAGCACATCCTGATCGGCCTGCTGGAGCCGGGCGAACGCTTTGACCTGACCATGTGTAACCCGCCGTTCCACGCTTCGATGGACGAAGCGACCAAGGGCAGCGAGCGCAAATGGCGTGCGCTGGGCAAGGCCGACCCGAAACGCAAACTGCCGGTGCTGAACTTCGGCGGGCAATCGGCGGAGTTGTGGTGTGAAGGCGGTGAAGCGCGCTTCGTGACGCAACTGATCGCCGAGAGCGCGAACTTCCAGCACAAGGTGCTGTGGTTCAGCACGCTGGTGTCGAAAGCGTCGAACCTGCCGGCGATCGAAACTGCGCTGAAAAAGGCCGGGGTGCTGGAAAGCCAGGTCGTGGAGATGTCGCAAGGTCAGAAGCAAAGTCGTTTCGTCGCCTGGACGTTCCAGACCAAGTCCGAACAGCAGATCTGGCGCCGCGAGCGCTGGGTTCGCTAAGACACAGCAGATCCCCTGTGGGAGCGAGCTTGCTCGCGAATGCGGTATATCAGTGACATTGAAGTTGACTGACACACTGCTTTCGCGAGCAAGCTCGCTCCCACAATGGTTTATGGCATTCATGAGTCAGTCGACAAATCGCAGACACAAAAAAACCGTGCCCGGATCGCTCCGGTGCACGGTTTTTTTATCGCTGCGTCTTACTTGTTCACAGCGTCGGTCAGGCCTTTGGCCACAACCAGCTTGATCACTTTCTTTGCAGGGATTTCGATGGCAGCGCCAGTCGAAGGGTTACGGCCAGTGCGGGCAGGACGCTCGGTCACTTTCAGCTTGCCGATACCAGGCAAGGTGATTTCGCCGCCGTTTTCCAGCTGATCGGCAACGATTTGGCCCAGTTGGTCCAGAGCGTTACGCGCGGTGGTTTTCGGCGCGTCGATAGCTTCAGCGATGTCGGCGATCAGTTGGTCTTTAGTAAGAGCCATGTAGTGTTCCTTCCCTATCAAATTCATATGGATTGCAGAGTGCAGTGTCAGCCATCGAGCCCGATCTTCTGGATCTGGCACCCTCGGCGATAACCACGACGAGTCGGGTTATAGATACCGAAATCAGGGTTTGGTTCGACCTGACAAATGCTGATTGCACGCTTAACGCAGTGACTTCGCGTAAGACCGGGCAAAACTAGCACAGAGCCGGGGAAATATCCGCCTCTAGCTACCCATTTGGTCAGCTTTATTGCGCTAAATCGGTAAAAAACTGCATAAGCGCCAGAGCGCGCCCCGGTTTTGCCCTACAACCCGCGCCAAAACCAGTGGTTGCGGTACACTTAGCGCTTTTTCGGGGGAGCCTGCCCTCCTCCCTTCCAACAGCCGAGAAGCCCATGCCGATCCGTCATTGCATCGTCCACCTGATCGACAAAAAACCCGACGGCACGCCCGCAGTTCTGCACGCCCGTGACACCGAGCTGGCCGAGTCTGCAGCCATCGAGAACATGCTCGCCGACCTCAACGAGAGCTATAACGCCAAACAGGGCAAAGCCTGGGGTCTGTTCCATCCGGAGTCCGGCGCGTTCCCGTTCAGCGGCTGGCTGAAGGAATACATGGAAGGCGGCAAGGACTTCACCGCGTTCAGCAAAGTCGCGGTCGAACATCTGCAAAAACTGATGGAAGAGTCGAATCTGTCGGTCGGCGGCCACGTGCTGTTCGCCCACTATCAGCAAGGCATGACCGATTACCTGGCCATCGCCCTGCTGCACCATAGCGAAGGCGTGGCGGTGACCGATGAGCTGGACGTGACCCCGTCGCGCCACCTCGACCTCGGCCAATTGCACCTGGCGGCGCGGATCAACGTCTCCGAGTGGCAGAACAACAAGCAGTCCAAACAGTACATCTCGTTCATCAAGGGCAAGAACGGTAAAAAGGTTTCGGAATACTTTCGCGACTTCATCGGTTGCCAGGAAGGCGTCGACGGTCCGGGCGAGACCCGCACGTTGCTCAAGGCGTTCAGCGATTTTGTCGAGAGCGAAGACCTGCCGGAAGAATCCGCCCGCGAGAAGACCAAGACCCTGGTCGATTACGCCAGCAGCCAGGCCAAACTCGGCGAACCGATGGGCTTGGAAGAACTGTCCGAGCTGATCGACGAAGAACGCCCGAAAGCCTTCTACGATCACATCCGCAACAAGGACTACGGCCTGTCGCCGGAGATTCCGGCGGACAAACGCACCCTGAATCAATTCCGCCGCTTCACCGGCCGCGCCGAAGGCCTGTCGATCAGCTTTGAAGCGCACCTGCTGGGCTCGAAGATCGAATACGACGAAGAGGCTGGCACCCTGGTGATCAAAGGCCTGCCGACGTCGCTGACCGATCAGTTGAAGCGCCGTAACTGATGCTCGGCAATGTGCTGAAAAAGGTTGCGCTGGTTCTGCTGGTGGTCGTGGTCTATCAGAACTGGGGCAAGATCGAACGGGTGTTCAACCCGTCGCAGATGGTCTCGGAGCAGACGCGGGCGCAGGCCAACGTCGTGCTCTATGCCACTGACTGGTGCGGCTACTGCAAGCAGACCAAACGCTTTCTCGACAGCAAGGGGATTGCGTTCAAGGAGTTCGATATCGAGAAGGATGCCGAGGCGCGCAAGGCGTATGAGGCATTGGGTGGACGCGGGATTCCGTTGATCGACGTTAACGGCACGTTGATTCGCGGGTTTGACCCGGACGAAATCCTCGCTGCCCTGAAATAACCAATGTGGGAGCGAGCTTGCTCCGGGCGGCGTTCCGACGAAGACGGCTGATCATTCAACACTGTTGTTGTCTGACACACCGCTTTCGCGAGCAGGCTCGCTCCCACAATGGATCTTTAGCGGGCTTCGATACGGAAACCAAAACGCGGAAAGTGCACATGCACCACACCGCCACGCTCGTCTTCGCGACGAATGATCAGCTCTTCGCTACCGGCAAACAGCAACTCACCCACCACCGGATCAACCCCGTAATCGGTCGCGGCAATCGCCACCTGCTGCCCAGCCTTGAACCCATTCGGATCTACGAACTGCTCATCCGGCAATGCCGCCGGTGTCGCGTTACGAGCAACCTCAAGCGCCTCTTCCGAAGTCATCGCACTGGCCGCGCCATGGCCAAAACCAAGCACTCGGCCCAACCAGGCCGCAACAGCCGGATACTCATCCACCAGTGGAGCCGTGACATGCGTAGCCTTGAGGAACCACAGCGGATGCGCCAGCGCGAAGTCAGCAATCGACGGCTCGCCGAACAGGTAGTCGCCCTGTTCGCGCTGCAACTGCTGCTCAAGGCGGGCCATGATCGTCGGCCATTGATGCTTGGCCTGTTCGGCAGACAAACGCGTGGCGCTGCCACCACTGAACAAACCGGCGCGGTCGGCGATAAAAGCTTTGATCGCTTCCGGCGGCAGCTGGGCGAAACGCACGGCGACTGATTCCGGCTGAAACACCAGGCTCACCGCATGTTGAAACACCACCGAGTCAGCCCACGTGGCAAAACTGGCAGCGGTGAATTCCTGGCCTTCGGGGAAGAACGCCGGCAACGCCTTTTCCTGCTCCAGACGCCGCGCGATTAACGATGTGTCGCAATAGATATCAGCGCCAATCTGCAGCACCGGGGTCTTGCGATAGCCACCGGTCAGGGCGGTCAGATCCGGTTTCGGCATCACTGGCGAAATATGCACCGAGCGCCACGACAAGCCTTTGAAGCCCAGCAGCAGGCGGGCCTTCTCGGCAAATGGAGAGGTCGGGTAATGATGCAGAATCAACTCGGACATGCTCGGCTCCGCCGCTCAGATAGTGAGCCAGCAGCTTAGCGTGCATTGGCTTGGCAGCCTACAGATCTGCCTGATGGGAACTGATCAGTCAGATTGATAAGACGCGACACAGTCAGCGCGTAGTCCAGACGGCGCCAGCGCACTGCCTGACAGATAAATCCATCAACCTAATCAGCTATTACACGCCATTCTGCAAATACGTTTAAAGACACTCAGTGTTACGCGCAAAGGCCCACAAATTCTTGCGCCGCTGCCTACGTGTACGCCAGAATCCGCCGGCTTGTGCGCCTTGGACTTGCTGCGTAATTTGGGACGGTCACTGATTCGCAGTGATCGAGCTTAGCGGCTCGGCGAGTCACCACGGTTGCACATGTCTATCCAGTCAGGCATTCGCCTGCACTTGATGGTGGCTGTGCGCATGGCACCTTCGGGTGCGCCGGGTTTTGGTGACTACCGGTCCGCTAACTTGCGCATAGCCGCCACCCTTTCGCTTAGCGGCTTAAGGATGGTGGCCTCAAAGAGGTTAGTCACCATGTTCAAAGTAACGCCAAACCCACCGGTCATAGACCCGGCAGCCATCACCAATCCGACATCCCCCTACGAATCCCTCGATTCGAAAAAACTCAACGAAGCCGCCGAACGCGCACTCAACCATTATTTAGGGCCACCCACCGCCCAGATCATGGCCACGCCCTACCAACCCAATCGCCTCTACATGGCCAACCCGCAATCGGACGCCGAATCCCTGTTGGTCGACGCGTGCGAAACCTTGGGATCGGCGAGTGTGATGCTCAACGACTTCGCCGGAGTGCTTGAGGGTCCCCACCGCAAAACAATTCAAGGCATTGCCCAAATCGTCATGGTGGCGGAAATGGCGGTCAACCAAGTATTGGATAAGTTAGTACCGACTGAACAGTAATGTCCAGTGGCGGGAGCCTCGCTCTCGCCACTACGTCAACGACCCCAGTTGTTCGGCTGCTTCTCACGTGGAAGGCTTCGCAAGCGGTCAAACAGTAGCCGATCAACCGCTTGGGCCGAAGGGCTTAACATATGGGAAAAGCTTAAATTAGCGACCCACCTGTGACCGCAGACGACAGAACTGCACTGACAATAAAGCCGAACAAAATCCAGAGACAGCTCATCACGAGAGACAACCCCTCCTTTCTCCCCACACGACTTACAAACCACTCTAATTAGCGATTCTCATACGAATGTATTCACGCACACTTTATCATCCGACACGCTAAAAGCTTATTACACATTGCACATTTAATTATTACAATTAATGCTAAAAACCTGTCAACTCTGACAGGTGTCATCTGAAAAAAATGGAGCGACACTGGCTTACATTGGATTGCGTAAACTCCACCGACAATGCATTCCATGCCACGTTGAGATAATCACATGATCAATCTTACAGATGAAACTTTTGATGCCGAAGTTCTTCAGGCCACCACTCCAGTACTGGTTAGTTTTTTTGCCACTTGGTGCGGACCGTGCAAAGTAGTTGCACCCCGGATTTTAACATTTGAAAAGACCTATGGTGACCGAATTAAATTTTACAGATTGGACGTAGATGACTGCCCTGCAAGGGCACAGGAAATTGGCATCAATGCGATGCCTACCTTTATCATTTTTAAAAATGGAGATAAAGTAGCGGAAGTTCTTGGCGCTAATGAAAAAGCAGTAGAAGCAGCGATCAAATCCTTAGCATAGATACAATATAAAACTTTGTAACTAGTAACTAATATATTGCGTGCGATATGGTATCACTCCAACCTCAGCAATACCAACTGATGTTCCTATCCCCGCGAAAACCATACAAGGCATTGCCCAAGTCGTCATGGTGGCGGAAATGGCAGTCAATCAAGTGTTGGATATGATGGTGCCGAAAGAGTAATAAAGAGGTGGCGAGAGTTGCACTCTCGCCACTTAACAGACATTTCTGGCTGATCATCCAAGCTTCAACAATCAACGTACCTCTTTGGCATAATAGGTCCAGTAACCGGACTGATTTACACTCTCGACTTGAACGTGATGTCCCGACCAACTTTTAGGGGAGCACCGCTCAATACATCACCGAAGGAAAATTGATACGTTTCCGTACGTAAATTATCGGTTAACTTGGCTAAACCCATGCGCCCTCCGGAGCTAACCATAATCACCTTACCAGCAACTCTATCGCTCATATCACCACCAACTTTCAGAATTTTGATTATTTGGCTTTGCGCTATAAAACCAAGAACATCTCTTTGCCTCTAAATCACTAAGACAGTGGAGATGACGTTTTTTACACCCATCCAAAACTTTCGACCACTGTCATACTTGACAGGTATTGAGATCAATTGGAAATAGTTGTCTTTCCTGATACAACAAGGAATTCATTGGCATAGATACTGTCCATAGCTGATCGCTCCTGCGGCCCCTACATGACCGAATTCAATTGCTCAAACAAATCACGTTGTTTTTCACACGGCAGATTTCGTAAGCGATCGAACAGCAATCGATCAACCGCTTGAGCCGAAGGACTCAACGTATGGGATAACGTCAAATTAGCGACCCACGTATGACCGCAGACGACAGCACTGCACTGACAATAAAGCCGAACAAATTCCAAAGAGAGTTCATCACGAGAGACAATCCGTCCTTTCTCCCCGCACGACTTACAAACCACTCGCATTGATCTTCTCACACGCTACATTTATGCATATTTGATCATCTTAACTTCCTCAACTTATATCCACGCGCTCTAAAAATTATTACATTTCATTCTAAAAAACTGTCAACTATGACAGGTGCGCAAAACATCAAACATTTATAAAATATACGTGCTCGCAAAAAAAAACACCGAAAACAACATTCATCCTAATTTTATTTCGCAAACAACTTGAGGAAGCGACTATGGCTACCGACAAAGAAACAAAAATGTATTTCTGGGCATGGAGTGGAAACAAACTTAAACATCCAGAAATAGAGGTTACCTTTCAGTTTGAGACCCCCGAACACACCATGCAAGACACATGGATACTGGTAAGAGCCGATAAATCGTATGTTTTTTTCACGAGCATTTCAGACAAAGCCAATATCTTGCACGCTCCGATAGACTGGATTAGCAATTACAAACATATCGGCCCCATGCAGCTACCTAAGTAAAAAATCGTTGATTCAAAAAAAACCACAAAATGAAAGTTAGTCCACACAATTGCAAATCACATAATCGACTTCCAACCAATTTTCTTGCCCCCCTTAGATTATTATTAACCTGCAAGAATAATTGGCAGATCGGGCGTATCTCATTATTTGTATACACCCGATCTATTTTCTCAATATCGCCAAATCCGGCGGCGTTTTCGGGCATGACCCCGGCTAGCGCCGGATTCATCCGCCACGCTGCAATCACGTCATTTCGGGTGATGTTTTTGATCCGTTCGAATTCGTTTTTCGTGGAGATATCGCCCACCGGGATAATCTGGATGGCTTTGTCGCTCCCTCCAGGAATATTGACGAATAGCGAACGCAAATCCCCCCCCCTTGCTCCCGGCAATTTTAGCCTGCAATGCTTTTTCGTCCTCTTCCGTAAGATTCGGATCATTGGTGTAAAACACAAATCCGGCATGCGCGCCGTTATTGAAATATCGCCGACGAAACAGCGTCGCTGACTCATTGAGCAGCAACGCATGCATTCCTCCCAAGTAGTCCGGCACCCCGTAGATGTTCTGTTCCACGTCGTAATCCATGACGTGCTCAACCTCCTCTTCGTCGAAGTGCAGCTGCTTACCATCAGGCAGCAACATCACAAAGCCGCCCCGCACTTTGCATCGCATATTCAACGCAGGCAGGTGTCCAAGCTCCAACACCTGCCCCAATATATTTCGTTTACGCTGGAAATAACCTTCACCAAACACCATAAATCCAGCGCAGTCCGGCCCATGGTCTGCGCGCTACACCCGGCCGAAGGAATAAAATCACGCAACAACAGGTTGCGCTTGAAGCGCGGGATAGTGCCGTGCGCGACACAGGCGGCGTATAGATTTGCCCGTCGTCGCTGGCGAACACGCCCAGGTACTCGCCCATGTGGCCGGCCAACACTGACTCCGGCTCGCCGAAGCTGGACGTCCGCACCCTGCGTCCGGTTGAGTGCACCGCTGATGCCGGCAGGGTTTGTAGCGTGGGTTCGCTCATGAGTGCCTTCGAGGGTTGACCAGCGACTGCGCCGCTTCTTGAAAGGGGTTCGTTAGTCAGCGCATGCATCACCGCCCATGCGATATCGGCGTGGCCGGTGGCGTCGGTGCGTGAAGCGCTGTAAGTGATCTGGCCGCTGTTTGTCGCGGCACGCTTGATAGTCAGGAAGGCTGCGGCGATGTCATTCCAACCGCGTCCCACTCAATGCGCCGTGCCTGGATCGTATCCTGAGCCTTGAGCACCAACATGTTTTTGGTCTCCAGGCTGTAATGAATCGGCGTGGCGCGTGGGTAAAAATCGCGCACTAGGTCGAATACGCCGTAGCCCACACCCGTGACATTGATGTCGATGTGCTCAACATTGAAGTGCTCGCAGATTTTTTGAACCTGAGCGGCCTGAAACGTACCCAGGCCAGGAATGAGACTGACGAGAACCAATCAGTCAGATTGATAAGACGCGACCAGACATTCCTTGGCGCTCTTCCTGAGTTTTTTGATTAACCGTTCCTGGCGCAACGCATCGCTTTTATCGCGGCATAGCTCGGTATAGACCAGCGCCATCGCCGGGCTGGAGAGGAAGAACCGCGCGCCTTTGCCGCTTTGATGCTTGGCGAAGCGACGCACCGGGTCGTCGCTGATTCCGCAGTACAACGAGCCATTGGCGGCGCGAACGAGGTAGACGAACCAGGACTTGCTCACCGGTTCGGCAACTTCGACAGATTTTTCGCTAAGGCTAGTCACTTCGGGATCAAGACGTGTAGGAAACAGGCGGCGATCTTATCAGCGACCGGCCTGAAATGCCTTCAGTCCCTTCAACGCTTGGGCACGCACGGCGTTGCGTACCAGCGGTGTCCAGCCCAGTAGCAGGCCTTTGAAACCGAGAGCCTGACGCGACCAGCGCCACAGATCGAAGTGATCGTGGTGTTCGCAGATCTTGCCGTCACGGAAGACGAAACGGGCCTGGATATCGTTGACGACGATGTTGCCGGTCTGGCTGAACAGGTAGGTCGCGACCCAATGTGCGCCGCCGCTGCGCTCATCGGCGCGGACATTATCGAAAGTCAGCGAGAAGTCTTTGGCGCGGGTTGTGAGCATGCGCCACATGTCGCCGGCATCGCGCCCGCGCAGTTCGCCGAAGGCCGGATCGCTGAACACTACATCGTCGGTGTAGCACGCGGCCATGGCTTCGGCATCCAGGCGCTGGAAGGCCTGGTAGAAGCGGGTGATCAATGCGGCGTGGGCTTCGCTCATGGGCAAACTCCAAAATAGGTACAGAGTGCCAGCACGATAGTCTGCAATGCGCGGAAACACTATCGGCATTCGCAGAGCGAATACCACGCAAGATCTTAAAGGCGCCCCAAAAACTGTGGGAGCGAGCTTGCTCGCGAAGAGGCCGGCACATTCAATATCTTCTGTGCCTGAACCACCGTCTTCGCGAGCAAGCTCGCTCCCACATTGGATATCACTGACCCCAAAAAAGGTTACGCATCAGATCTTCTCGCTTTGCACTTGCACGTACAGCGCACGCCCGGCGCCAAGCCCGGCGATGATCGCGCCGGTGCCAATGATGCCGAAGATCCAGCCCACGGCATTCCAGCCGCCGGTCCAGTCATGCACCACGCCGACCGCGAACGGCCCCATCGACGCCAGCGTGTAGCCGAAGCCCTGAGACATGCTCGACAGGTTTGCCGCGACATGTGAATCACGCGAACGCAGCACGATCAGCGTCAACGCCAGACTGAACGTACCGCCCTGCCCCAGTCCCAGCAGAATCGCCCAGCCCCACAGGCCTTCGATTGGCGCATACAGGCAACCGAACAGACCGCCGAGGGTCAGCGCCATCACCACCACAATCGCCAGGCGCTGATCCTTGCCGCGAGTGGCCAGCCACGGCGCAGCCAACGAACTGGCCAGTTGAATGATCACTGAACCGGACAACACCAGACCGGCCTGCGTCGGCGTCAGGCCGCGACCAATCAGGATCGACGGCAACCAGCCGAACACAATGTAGGCCAGCGACGATTGCAGGCCCATGTACAAGGTCACCTGCCAGGCCAGCGGATCACGCAGCAGACCGCGCACGCGGTAGGCGACGTTGTGTGCGCCATGCTTTTGCCCGATTTGCGGCAGCCAGAACACCGCCGCAACCAGTGCCGGAATCACCCAGAAGCCCAGGCCCATCGCCCAGCTACCACCGAAATGCTCACTGAGCGGCACGCTGGAACCCGCGGCCATCGCCGCGCCCAGGCACAGCGCCATGGTGTAGACGCCGGTCATGGTGCCGGCGTGTTTGGCGAAGTCGCGCTTGACGATCCCCGGCAGCAAAACTCCGATGATGCCGATACTCGCGCCGCCCAATACGCTGCCGGCGAACAAGCCGATCTCACCGAAGTTGCTGCGCAGGATAATCCCGCCGGCCAGCGTCAGCAGAATCCCCAAGACCACCCGTTCAGCGCCGAAACGTCGCGCCAGAATCGGCGCCAGTGGTGCGAACAAGCCGAGGCACAACACCGGCAACGTGGTCAGCAGTCCGGCTTGAGCTGCCGACAAACCAAGGCTTTTGGAAACATCGCTGAGCAACGGCGCCATGCTCGACAACGCCGGGCGCAAGTTCAGCGCCACCAGAATCAGACCCAGCAGTAACAGCCACGGCCGGCGCACCAGCGGCTGGCTTTGTTGCACTTGCTCGTCATCGGCCTCGGCGTCGATCAGCAGCTCTTCAAGTTCTGCCGTGCGCTTGGGGGTTGTGGATATCTCATTGCGGGACATGGATTTCTCGGTTTCAAGGTTCATTGATCAACTGCCTCGACAAAGCTTTGGCCCGTTCCGGGTCGCGTTGCTCGACCGCATCGAGCAACGCGATGTGCAGGTCGAACACTTCCTGACGGCGCGGGACGATGTTCAGGGTCTGGCGCAATTGCGCGCCGACAATGCTGGAGAAATAGCGATACAGCTCGCTGAGGGTCGGGTTGTGCGCGGCGTCGACCAGACGACGGTGGAACACCAGATCACAGGCAATGTAGGTGTCGAGATCGCCATGGTAGTGACTGCCGCTGGTGCCGAGCGCTTCACGCAATGCGACGAGGTCTTCGTCGGTGCGGCGCAACGCCGCCAGGCCTATCGCCTCGACTTCGAGGATGTGCCGGGTTTCCCGCGCCTGATCCAGCGAGCATTGCGACAGCGCTTTCAGGGTATCCATCGGATCGACCACTGCGCGCAGGTAACTGCCATCGCCCTGGCGAATCTCGATCAACCCGGAAAACGCCAGTACGCGCATGGCTTCGCGCACGGTATTGCGGCTGATGCCCAGCTCGGCGCACAGCTCGGGTTCGGTCGGCAATCGCTCGCCGACCTGCCAGGCACCGCTGCTGATGCGCTGACGAAGCTGATCCAGGGCCTGATCGACCAAAGATCGCTTAATGAGTGGAGAAATGTCTGACATAGGATTCGCCCTTTCATCCAATCATAGGATGAATTTTCTGACATGTTAGTCAGCCCCGTGTAGGACGGCAACCACCTAGGGTCAATCGGAGACATATGGAGCGGCATTTTCGATTGGTGAAAATTACCCTTTAAGGGTAATTTCAGGGACAGGGTTTTGGTTTCTTATGGAAAAGAACACACCCCATTATGAGCTGGCGGTGATCAAGGCGGATGTCGTTAGACGGGGCAAAGAAGCCTTTACCCGACAGGCGCTTGAGTCCGGTAGGGACATGGGAATGTCGTATGACGTAATGACGCAGATTGTCTGTTCGCTAGAACGTCGAATGCTTTACAAATCCATGACGTCCTATGCCAACCATCGTAACTGGCACGACGTTTATCACGCATCGTTTCGTGGCCTGGAGATTTACATCAAAGTGACTTACTGCCACAGCGGTGGGCCCCCGGTGATCTCCTTCAAGGAGAAAAACATATGAGTACAAGACAGTGCATCAGCTGCGGTACCGATGATGGAATGAGTCACTTCCGAGATCGCAGCCTGACCGTCAATTACAAACAGTTTTCGCGGCTCGTGCACAACCTTGCCGGTTGGCAGTGCCGGGTATGCGGTGAAGTCATTTTTGACAATGACACCGACAGCGCGACTCGCTATGTGGATGCTGGCGACCGGTTGCTCGAGGACTCGCTTCGCCTGATCGGTGCCGAAATAAAGCGTATTCGTCGCAAGCTCCATCTCACCCAAAGAAACGCGGTGAAGCTGCTATCGGGGGGTGGGCACAATGCTTTTTCGCGCTATGAACGCGGAGAGCTTTCTCCACCGCAGCCATTGTTGACGTTGATGCAGCTTCTGGATCGCCACCCGCATTTACTCGCCGAAATACAGGTACTCATCGAAGGCAACGATCTCAAACGGCTCATGGCAGCCCGTCACCCTGAACTGGAATCTGCGACAGCCTCCTGACCCATAAAAAACAAACCCGGCACAAGGCCGGGTTGTTTTTACGCAAAAACCATCAATGCAAAATCTGACTCAAGAACAGCTTCGTCCGCTCATTCTGCGGATTATCGAAGAAGTCATTCGGCGCTGCCTGCTCAACGATCTCCCCCTTGTCCATGAAGATCACACGGTTCGCCACGGTGCGGGCGAAGCCCATTTCGTGAGTCACGCAAAGCATGGTCATACCGTCTTCAGCCAGACCGATCATGGTGTCCAGAACCTCTTTCACCATCTCCGGATCGAGCGCTGAAGTCGGTTCATCGAACAGCATGATTTTCGGTTTCATGCACAGGGCCCGGGCGATCGCCACACGCTGCTGCTGACCACCGGACAGTTGCCCCGGGAATTTGTGCGCCTGCTCCGGAATGCGGACGCGTTCCAGGTAGTGCATGGCGATTTCCTCGGCCTTGCGCTTGGGCATCTTGCGTACCCACATTGGCGCCAGGGTGCAGTTCTGCAAAATGGTCAGGTGCGGGAACAGGTTGAAGTGCTGGAACACCATGCCGACTTCGCGGCGGATCGCTTCGATCTGCTTGAGGTCGTTGGTCAGTTCTACGCCGTCGACGACGATGCGGCCCTGCTGGTGCTCTTCGAGACGATTGAGGCAACGAATCGTCGTGGACTTACCGGAACCCGACGGGCCGCACAGAACGATACGCTCGCCCTGTTTGACGTTGAGGTTGATGTCTTTGAGCACGTGGAACTGGCCGTACCACTTGTTGACGCCCTGCATCTGAATAATCCCTTCAGGACCTGCAGGCTTTTTGATTGCTTCACTCATTTACACAACTCCTAACGCTTGTGGCCAGTGTCGAGCTTGCGTTCCAGATGCATGGAATAGCGCGACATACCAAAACAGAAAATCCAGAACACCAGGGCGGCGAACACGTAGCCTTCGGTGGCCATGCCCAGCCATTTCGGATCGGCAGCGGCTTGCTTGACGCTGTTGAGCAGGTCAAAGAGGCCGATGATGATCACAAGGCTGGTGTCCTTGAACAGCGCAATGAAGGTGTTGACGATGCCGGGGATCACCAGCTTCAGGGCTTGCGGCAGAATCACCAGGCCCATCGAACGCCAGTAACCGAGGCCCATCGCTGCAGCCGCTTCGTACTGACCTTTGGGGATCGCTTGCAGACCGCCGCGCACCACTTCGGCCACGTAGGCCGACTGGAACAGGATCACGCCGATCAGTGCCCGCAGCAGCTTGTCGAAGTTCATGCCTTCAGGCAGGAACAGCGGCAGCATCACCGAGGACATGAACAGCACCGTGATCAACGGCACGCCGCGCCAGAACTCGATGAAGGTCACGCAGACCACACGAATCGCCGGCATGTTCGAGCGACGACCCAGCGCCAGCACAATCCCCAGCGGCAACGCGCCGGCGATACCGACAGTGGCGATCACCAGGGTCAGCATCAGGCCGCCCCACTGGCTGGTTGCCACGGTGGTCAGACCGAAACCGCCGTGCAGCAGGATGTAGGCAATGATCGGGTACAGCACCAGGAAGCTCAGCCCGTACACCGCTTTACGCGGGAAGCGCGAGATGAACAGGGGCGCCACGCCGATCACCGCCAGCCACACGGTCAGGTCCACGCGCCAGCGCAGCTCCGTCGGGTAGTAGCCGTACATGAACTGGCCGAAACGCTGCTGAATGAACACCCAGCAGGCGCCCTCCTTGGTGCAGTCGGCGCGGGTGGTGCCAACCCAGTTGGCATCGACAATCGCCCAACTGAGGATCGGCGGCACCACGAGATAAATCAGGTAGAACGCAAACAGCGTCAGCAGGGTGTTGAGCCAGCTGGAGAACATGTTCGCGCGCATCCACGCCACCACGCCGATGCTGCTGTTCGGTGGGGGCATGTCGGGTTTGAAAGTATGAGTACTCATGCGCTTTTCCTTACCGCTCGATCAGCGCAATGCGCTTGTTGTACCAGTTCATCAGCAGGGAAATGCTGATACTGATCGCCAGGTACACGCTCATGGTGATGGCAATCACCTCGATCGCCTGACCGGTCTGGTTAAGCACCGTGCCGGCGAACAGCGAGACCATTTCCGGATAACCGATACCGGCCGCCAGCGAAGAGTTTTTCGCCAGGTTGAGGTATTGGCTGGTCAGCGGCGGAATGATTACGCGCAGGGCTTGCGGAATGATCACCTTGCGCAGGGTCGGGCCGTTGCGCAGGCCGAGCGAGCGCGCCGCTTCGGTCTGGCCATGGCTGACCGACTTGATCCCGGAACGCACGATCTCGGCGATGAACGCCGCGGTGTAAACGGTCAGGGCCAGGGTCAAGGCGAGCAGTTCCGGGATCAGCACCCAGCCGCCGACAAAGTTGAAGCCTTTAAGCTCAGGCATCTCCCAGTGCAGCGGTGCGCCGAAGATCAATGCGCACAAGGTCGGGATCACCAGCAGAATCGCCAGGCCGACCCAGAACTTGTGAAACGGCACGCCGGTCTCTTCAAAGCGTCTGTTGGCCCAGCGACACATCAGCACGATGCCGACGACGGCCACCACAATGCTGATCACGAATGCCCAGAAACCATCAGCGGCCAGCGCGGCCGGCATGTTCAGGCCACGGCTGCTGACAAAGAAGGTGTCGCCGAAGTTATGGCTGTTGCGCGGTCCCGGCATGGTCAGGAATACCGCGAAGTACCAGAACAGGATTTGCAGCAGCGGCGGAATGTTGCGGAACACTTCCACGTACACCGTCGCCAGTTTGCTGATGATCCAGTTCTGCGACAGCCGTGCCACACCGATGATGAAACCGAGGATCGTCGCCAGAACCACGCCGATCACAGTCACCAACAGGGTGTTGAGCAGACCGATGACAAAGACGCGGGCATAGCTGTCCGCTTCGGTGTAGTCGATCAGGTGTTGAGCGATGCCGAACCCGGCACTGCGCTCCAGAAAGCCGAAACCGGAGGTAATGCCCCGGTGCTGAAGGTTGGTTTGCGTGTTGTCGAACAAGTACCAGCCCAGCGAGACCACCGCCACAACGGTGATGATCTGGAATAGCCACGCACGCACTCGTGGATCGCTGAGGCTGAGCCTCTGCTTTGGTGCGCCGATTGAATTTTGCATGAAGTGCCCCGGAAAAAATGGAACAAGAACATCACCCGGCGGTTGGCCCGCCGGGTGATAGAACCATTAGCGCACTGGTGGTGCGTACTGAATGCCGCCGTTGTTCCACAGGGCGTTCAGACCACGGTCGATCTCCAGCGGAGTGCTCTTGCCGAGGTTTTTCTCGAAGATTTCGCCGTAGTTGCCGACCTGTTTGACGATCTGTACCACCCAGTCTTTCGGCAGTTTCAGGTCTTTGCCGTACTCGCCGTCAGCGCCGAGCATACGGGCGACGTCCGGGTTCTTGGTCGACTTGGCTTCGGCTTCGACGTTCTTCGACGTGATGCCGGCCTCTTCGGTGTTGAGCAGCGCGTAGCCAACCCAACGCACGATCGCCAGCCACTCGTCGTCGCCGTTACGCACGACCGGGCCCAGCGGTTCTTTGGAAATGGTTTCCGGCAGAACCACGTAGTCCTTCGGCGATGCCAGCTTGGAGCGCTGGGCGAACAGTTGGGACTTGTCGGAGGTCAGCACGTCGCAACGACCGGATTCCAGCGATTTGGCGCTTTCATCGGAGGTGTCGAAAGTGATCGGGGTGTATTTCAGACCGTTGCCACGGAAGTAGTCGGAGACGTTCAGCTCGGTGGTGGTACCGGCCTGGATGCAGATGGTTGCACCGTCCAGCTCTTTGGCACTCTTCACGCCCAGCTTGTTGTTCACCAGGAAGCCGATGCCATCGTAGTAGGTAATGAAGCCCGGGAATTTCAGGCCCATGCCCGCGTCACGCGAACTGGTCATGGTGGTGTTGCGCGACAGGATGTCGATCTCGCCCGATTGCAGCGCGGTGAAGCGCTCCTTGGCGTTCAACTGACTGAATTTGACCTTGGTCGCGTCGCCGAATACGGCAGCGGCCACAGCGCGGCAGACGTCAGCGTCGATCCCGAGGATCTTGCCGGTCGCGTCCGGTACCGAGAAGCCCGGCAGACCGTCGCTCACGCCACACTGCACGAAACCTTTCTTCTTCACGGCATCCAGGGTTGCACCCGCCTGAGCGAACCCGCTGACGCCGAGAACTGTTGCTGCAGTCACGATCGCCAAAGTGGATTTCAACATCTTCATTCAAACCTCCAGTTTTGCTCTTGTTGTGTCGGAGCTTGAGTCCAATCGCACCCTTTTGAGGCGTTGTTGACCCGTGTTGGCTTTTTTTGGGGTCAACCGACGTCAGGACCTTCGCTATGAGTCTTTCAGGAGAAAATCCACATCATGGACAACTCACTTCTCACCAATCGGCCGAACGGGCTGTAGCCCTTTCACGTTCGCTAAGCCGTAGCGGCCATTGGCGAACATCCATCACCGGATTCTTTGCAATCCCGTCGCGGGTCGAACACTGATAGTGTTACCGCCACGCGTAGGATGCTTCGTACGGAACCTTCCATAGCAAAGCCCGTACCACACCTGTCGCGGAATCGATTCGGCGACAGGTCAATAGCAAAACTTGTAACCTTGCGACATCTTCTTAACGGATCAACCGGGCGCGCACTCCAATCACGCACTTAATGAGAGCGCCCGCACATTTTTGGAGCAGACATGACCGAGCCCTTGATTCTTCAGCCTGTTAAGCCCGCAGACGCCTGCGTGATCTGGCTGCACGGCCTCGGCGCCGATCGCTACGACTTCTTGCCGGTGGCCGAAGCGTTGCAGGAAAGCCTGTTGAGCACGCGCTTCGTTCTGCCGCAGGCGCCGACCCGTCCAGTGACGATAAATGGCGGATATGCCATGCCGAGCTGGTACGACATCAAGGCCATGAGCCCGGCGCGAGCGATCGATCGTGACGAGCTGGAAGCGTCCGCCGATCGCATCATCGAATTGATCGAAAACCAGCGCGCCAGCGGAATAGACGCCTCGCGGATATTTCTCGCCGGGTTTTCCCAGGGTGGAGCCGTGGTGTTGCACACCGCTTTTGTGAAATGGCAGGGGCCGTTGGGTGGCGTGCTGGCGTTGTCGACGTATGCGCCGACCTTCAGTGACGAGATGGAGCTTTCAGCCAGTCAACAGCGGATTCCTGCACTGTGCCTGCACGGTCAGTTCGATGGCGTGGTGCAGAACTCGATGGGCCGCAGTGCCTACGAGCATCTGCTGAAGCATGGTGTCACCGTGATATGGCAGGAATACCCAATGGAGCACGAAGTGTTACCCGAGGAAATTCGCGACATCGGTGTCTGGTTGAGCGAGCGCCTGCGCTAAGCGTCGAGATTAAAATCGCCCTTTGATCCCTCCCCCTACGCCGCGCCCGTTTCTTGCATTACACTGGCCGGCGTACATTCCTTAACCAATTGATGAGATGACCGTGCTCAAAGCACTCAAGAAGATGTTCGGTAAAAGCGAGGCTGAGCAGCTCGCGCCAGTTCCCAGTGCGCCGTCGCATGCCCCCGGTCATCGCAACGATGCCCCGCAGGCCGACCGCCCCGCTCCCGTAGCGGCACCGAAGCAAGCACCGCAAGCTGCACCGGCCGCGCCCATCGCCGCCGAGCCCGCCCGCAGCGAAGCGCCAAAACCGGCTAAACCGCGTCGCGAACCGAAGCCCAAGGCAGCGGTTATTCCGTGGAAACTCGAGGACTTCGTCGTCGAGCCCCAGGAAGGCAAAACCCGCTTTCACGATTTCAAGCTGTCTCCAGAACTGATGCACGCCATCCAGGATCTGGGGTTCCCGTATTGCACGCCGATCCAGGCGCAGGTGCTGGGCTTCACCCTCGCCGGCAAAGACGCCATCGGTCGCGCGCAGACCGGCACCGGCAAGACCGCCGCGTTCCTGATCTCGATCATCACCCAGCTGTTGCAAACGCCGCCGCCGAAAGAACGCTACATGGGCGAACCCCGTGCGCTGATCATCGCGCCGACCCGTGAGCTGGTGGTGCAGATCGCCAAGGACGCCGCTGACCTGACCAAGTACACCGGCCTCAACGTCATGACGTTTGTTGGCGGCATGGACTTCGACAAGCAGCTCAAGCACCTCGAAGCGCGCCACTGCGACATTCTTGTGGCGACCCCGGGCCGTCTGCTCGACTTCAACCAGCGCGGCGACGTGCACCTGGACATGGTCGAAGTGATGGTGCTCGACGAAGCCGACCGCATGCTCGACATGGGCTTCATCCCGCAAGTACGCCAGATCATTCGCCAGACCCCGCCGAAGTCCGAGCGCCAGACGCTGCTGTTCTCCGCGACCTTCACCGAAGACGTGATGAACCTTGCCAAGCAGTGGACCACCGATCCGGCCATCGTCGAAATCGAAGTCACCAACGTCGCCAACGAGAACGTCGAGCAGCACATCTATGCGGTGGCCGGTGCCGACAAATACAAACTGCTCTACAACCTGGTCAACGATAACGGCTGGGAACGCGTGATCGTGTTTGCCAACCGCAAGGACGAAGTGCGTCGCATTGAAGAGCGCCTGGTGCGCGACGGCATCAACGCCGCGCAACTGTCAGGCGACGTGCCGCAGCACAAACGCATCAAGACCCTGGAAGGTTTCCGCGAAGGCAAGATTCGCGTACTGGTCGCAACCGATGTGGCCGGTCGCGGCATCCACATCGACGGCATCAGCCACGTGATCAACTTCACCCTGCCGGAAGTTCCGGACGACTACGTGCACCGCATCGGCCGTACCGGTCGTGCTGGCGCCGATGGCGTGTCGATCAGCTTCGCCGGCGAAGACGACTCCTATCAGTTGCCGTCCATCGAAGAGAAGCTAGGTCGCAAGATCAGCTGCGAAACGCCGCCGACGCATCTGTTGCGCGCGGTTGAGCGCAAGCGTCCGCAGTAAGAGACGCGATCAAAAAAGCGCAGCCGGCAACGGACTGCGCTTTTTTTTGCCTGGCACTTGTTCAGATACTTGCGAGAGAAAACTAAAAGTCCATAATGGACAAATAAGTTTATATCCAGACTCCGGAGCCTGACATGTCAAGTACGCCCTACGTGATCGACCAGCACCAGGCCCGCGAGTTGCTGGCGCGCATTGATGTACCGCAGATCCTGCGCAAGTTGTTTCGCGATCTCGCTGCCGGACACGCCGTGCAACCAGCTCAGCAACTGGTGGAGTTCCCCCAAGGCGCCGGCGACTTCATCAATTATCTGGGCGTGCTGGCCGAAGATGGCGTTTACGGGGTCAAGACTTCGCCGTACATCGTTCGCGAGCAAGGTGCGCTGGTGACGGCATGGACCTTGTTGATGTCGATGCAAACCGGTCAACCGCTGCTGCTCTGCGATGCCGGTGAACTGACCACCGCGCGCACTGCCGCGACCACCGCCGTGGCAGTCGACGCCCTCGCGCCGTTAAATACCTCGCGACTGGCAATCATTGGCAGCGGCAAGGTTGCCCAGGCGCACTTGCATTACGTGAGGTCGCTGCGTGACTGGCAGAGCATCAGTTTGTACTCGCCGAGCTTGTCCGCCGACGCGCAAACCCAGGCACTGTTGAAAGCCATCACGCCCAATCTGCAGATCGCCGACAGTCGTGAAGCCGCCCTCGCCGAGGCCGACGTGATCATGCTCTGCACCTCGTCCGCCGGGCCGGTGATCGATCCGGACACATTGAGCAAACCGGCCCTGATCACCTCGATCAGCACCAACGCCCCACGCGCCCACGAAGTTCCACCGCAAAGCCTCAACGACATGCAGGTGTTCTGCGACTATCGTCTGACCACGCCGGGGTCGGCCGGTGAGATGCTGATTGCGGCTGAGCAGCATGGCTGGAGCCAGGATTCGATTGTTGGCGATCTGGCGGATCTGCTCAGCGAGAAAGTGCAGCGCCCCGATTACGATCGTCACGTGTTCTTCCGTTCAATCGGCTTGGGCCTGGAAGACATTGCCCTGGCCAATGCGGTTTACCACCTAACCCACTAACACCAAAATCCCCCTGTGGGAGCGAGCCTGCTCGCGAATGCGGTCTGACATTCGCCGAAGATGTCGACTGATACGCCGCTTTCGCGAGCAGGCTCGCTCCCACAAGGGACTAGCGAACGCCTTGATATTGCGTACCCACCGGAGACCTTAATGAGCCAGGCAGACTTCATCATCATCGGCGCCGGGATTGCCGGCGCTTCCAGCGGTTTCTGGCTGTCGCCGCACGGCAAAGTGATCGTGCTCGAACGTGAATCGCACCCGGCCTATCACTCCACCGGTCGCTCCGCCGCGCTGTTTACCGCCGCCTACGGCACTCCGCAAGTGCGCGCACTGACCCAGGCCAGCCGTGAGTTTTTCGATCATCCACCGGCCGGTTTCTGCGAACATCCATTGCTGACCCCACGCGGCGAAATGACCGTGGATTTCACCGGCGACGCTGCCGAACTGAACAACCAATACCTCAGCGCCAAAGCCACAGTCCCTGAGATGCAGTTGCTCACTGCCGACGAAGCCTGTGCGCGACTGCCGATCCTGCGCCGGGAAAAAGTCCACGGCGCGATCTACGACCCGAGCGCCAGCGACATCGACACCGACGCCCTGCATCAAGGCTACCTGCGCGGCATCCGTCGCAACAACGGCGAAGTGCACACCGATTGCGAAGTGCTCGGCTTAAGCCGTGACGCCGATGGTCTCTGGAGTGTTCAGACCAACGGCCAGACCTTCAGCGCCCCAGTGATCATAAACGCGGCCGGCGCCTGGGCCGACAAGATCGGCGCACTGGCCGGCGCCCGTCCGCTGGGCCTGCAACCAAAACGCCGCGCCGCGTTCATCTTCGCCGGCCCCGAAGGCGTCGATATTCATCACTGGCCGATGCTGGTCAGCCTCGACGAATCCTTCTATATGAAGCCCGACGCCGGCATGTTCCTCGGCTCGCCCGCTAACGCCGACCCGGTCGAACCTCACGATGTGCAGCCGGAAGAACTGGACATCGCCATGGGTATTTATCAGATCGAAGAAGCCACCACGCTGACCATCCGCCGCCCGACCCGCACCTGGGCCGGCCTGCGCAGTTTCGTCGCCGACGGTGATCTGCTCAGCGGTTTCGATCAGCAGGTGCCGGGGTTGTTCTGGGTCGCGGCGCAGGGTGGTTACGGCATTCAGACTTCGCCAGCGATGGGCCAGGCCAGTGCGGCGTTGGTGCGTGGTCAACCGCTGCCGGAGCAATTGCTGCAGTTCGGTTTGAGCAGCGCCATGCTCTCCCCTGCTCGCCTCGCCTGAACGCCCCTGCGGATGACGCGCCCAACGGATTGCGGCACACTCGCAGCGCCTCCTGATCAAGGAGGCGTTGACGCTGCCTGGAGTTCCACTGTCATGACCGCCCCCGAATTCGACCCGGCGCTGGATAACTTCCGCGCCATCGCCGACGCCATCGCCACACTGTTCTTTCCGCACGCCGAAGTGGTGCTGCACGACCTGCGCACGCAAAAGGTCGACTACATCGCCAACAACCTGTCCAAGCGTGAGATCGGCGATGACTCGTCGCTGGAAGACATGCTCAGCGAGGATGTCAGCGACCGCAATATCGGCCCGTACGAAAAGCTCAATTGGGATGGCCAGAAGATTCGCAGCCTGAGCAGCGTCCTGCGCGACAGCGAAGGCCTGCCGCTGGCGGTGCTGTGCATCAATCTGAATATTTCGCTGTTCGAGAATGCCAAGGCAGCGCTGGACCTGTTCCTCTCGCCAAGCAAACTGATTCCGCAACCGGATTCACTGTTTCGCGATGACTGGCAGGAACGCATCAACACCTTCCTCCACGCCTGGCTGCGCGAGCGGCAATTGAGCCTGAACCTGCTGACCCGCGATCACAAGCGTGAACTGGTACTGGCGCTGCACGCCGAGGGCGCATTCAAGGGCAAGAGTGCCTCGAACTATGTGGCCAATGTGCTGAACATGGGACGGGCGACGGTGTACAAGCATTTGAAGGAATTGAAGGGCTGAAGACCCAGGAGTTGTGTTGCCTGGAATGACCTCTTCGTCGGAACGCCGCCCGGAGCAGGCTCGCTCCCACAGGGGATTTGTGAACGCCACAGATCCAGTGTGGGAGCGAGCCTGCTCGCGAAAGCGGTAGATCAGTCGCCGTAAATATCAGACTTGAAATATTTCTCGGAAATCTTCTGGTACTCGCCACTCGCACGAATACCATCAATCGCGCCATTCAACCGGCTGACCAATTCAGCATTACCCTTGCGCACTGCAATCCCCGCACCTTCGCCCACGTACTTCGGATCCTTCAGCTCAGGACCGACGAACGCGTAACCCTTGCCACGCGGCATCGACAAAAAGTCATTCAGTGGAATGGTGTCAGCAAAAATCGCATCCAGCCGCCCCGCCGCCAGGTCCATGTAGATCTCTTCGTTGTTGCTGTAGCGCTTGACGTTGATGCCCTTCGGTTCGAACACCTCGGTGGCATAACGATCGGTGGTGGTCGCACGCTGCACGCCGACGTTCTTGCCCTTGAGGCTGGCGTACTGATCATCGACGGTGGCGCCTTCCTTCATCACCAGTCGTGACGAAGTGAAGTAATACTTGTGAGTGAAATCCACCGACTTCTTGCGGTCTTCGTTGATGGTCATCGAGGACAGGGCCATGTCGATTTTCTTCACTTTCAGCGAAGGAATCAGGCCATCGAACTCACCTTCGACCCACACGCACTTGACCTTCATCTGCGCGCAAAGAGCGTTGCCGATGTCGTAGTCGAAACCGACGATTTCGCCCTTGTCGGTTTTCGAGGCAAATGGCGGGTAGGCGGCCTCGATGCCGATGCGTAGGGTCTGTTCGGCGGCGAACGCGCTGGCGCAGGACAACAGGCTGAGGGCCAGACCGGTGATGAGGGGGAGTTTCTTCATGTTCGTTCTCTCGCGGGTTGTTGTTGGTTTGGCAAGATGAAGAAGAGCGGCCGGAAGCGGATAGCTTCGAGCGGCAAGATTGAAGCTTTTTTGTACTTGTAAATCCATATTGGACTTATAGGTACAAGTCGTCAATCCGGGAGAAGAGAGTGTCTGCGAGTGTTCTGGTGCTGCAGATGGCCCCTTCGCGAGCAAGCTCGCTCCCACATTGGATTTGTGAACGGCGCAGATTCCATGTGGGAGCGAGCTTGCTCGCGAAGGCCTACTGAAAGGCGCTACAGGAATTACCTGTTCCAGCGATCGGCGGCAGCATGATCACTGTCCCGCCCTTCAACCCATCGCGGGCCGTCGCTGGTGTTTTCCTTCTTCCAGAACGGCGCGCGGGTTTTCAGGTAGTCCATGACGAAGGCGCAGGCATCGAAGGCGGCCTGGCGATGGGCACTCGCGGCGCCGACAAACACGATCGGCTCGCCCGGTTCCAGCGCGCCGATGCGGTGCAGCACTTCCAGCTTCAGCAGCGGCCAGCGTTGTTCGGCTTCGATGGCGATCTTGCCGAGGGCTTTTTCGGTCATGCCCGGATAATGTTCAAGGAACATCCCCGCTACATCCAGGCCGTCGTTGAAGTCGCGCACGTAGCCGACAAAACTCACCACCGCGCCGACGCCGACATTGGCCGCATGCATCGCGTTGACTTCAGCGCCAGGGTCGAACGGCGTGGCCTGCACGCGAATCGCCATGGCTCAGCCTCCGGTCACGGTAGGGAAAAACGCGACTTCGTCGCCTTCGACCACGGGTTCATCAAGCTGGCAGAGGTCTTCATTGCGCGCGCACATCAGATTCTGCTCGCTCAGCACATCAGCGCCATCACGCTGCACCAGCAACGCTCGCACGTCGTCAACAGTAGCGAAATCACCTTCAACCTTCACCGAATCCACGCCCAGCGCTTCACGGTAACGGGCAAAAAACTTCACGGTCAGGTTCATGGCTGCTCCGCTTGAAAGTGTCCGCTCTTGCCGCCGACTTTCTCCAGCAGGCGCACGCTTTCGATGGTCATGCCGCGATCGACGGCTTTGCACATGTCGTAAATGGTCAGGGCGGCGACGCTGGCGGCGGTCAGCGCTTCCATCTCGACGCCGGTCTGCCCGGACAGTTTGCAACGGGCGACGATGCGCACGGTGTCTTCGCCATCAGCGCTGAGTTCGACTTTGACGCCGGTGAGCATCAACGGATGGCACAGGGGAATCAGATCGCTGGTTTTCTTCGCCGCTTGAATACCGGCAATGCGCGCCACGGCGAACACGTCCCCCTTTGGGTGACCGCCGCTGACGATCATCTGCAGCGTTTCGGGGAGCATGCGCACCAGCGCTTGGGCCGTCGCTTCACGGAACGTCACGGCTTTTTCGGTGACGTCGACCATGTTGGCGCGACCTTGGGAATCGAGATGAGTCAGCACGGGATTACTCCTGATCAGGAGCGTGGATTGTAAACCTGCGGGTCAAATTTCCGCATCACTGATTATGAATTCATCACTATCTCCTGTGGGAGCGAGCTTGCTCGCGAAGGCGCTGCATCAGGCTACATTGATGGTGACTGACACACCGCATTCGCGAGCAAGCTCGCTCCCACATTGGGTTGTGTATCTATCCATAAAAAAACCGGGCGGCTGTTGGGCCGCCCGGTTTTGCGTAAAGGGTTACAAATGCGATTCAGCGTATTCAGCCAGAATCGAGCGAGGCACCCCTTGCAGGGTGATGTGCACACCGTTGGGGAAATCCTTGAAGCGCTCGGTCAGGTACGTCAGCCCGGAGCTGGTCGCGGACAGGTAAGGAGTGTCGATCTGTGCGAGGTTGCCCAGGCACACCACTTTGGAACCGGCGCCGGCACGGGTGATGATGGTTTTCATCTGGTGCGGCGTGAGGTTCTGGCATTCGTCGATCAGGATCAGGCTCTGCTGGAAACTGCGACCGCGAATGTAGTTGAGCGATTTGAACTGCAACGGCACTTTGCTGAGGATGTAGTCGACGCTGCCATGGGTGTTTTCGTCATCCATGTGCAAGGCTTCGAGGTTGTCGGTAATGGCGCCCAGCCAAGGCTCCATTTTTTCCGCTTCGGTGCCGGGCAGAAAACCGATTTCCTGATCCAGGCCCTGCACGCTACGGGTGGCAATGATGCGGCGATAACGCTTGCTGACCATGGTCTGCTCGATCGCAGCGGCCAGCGCCAGAATGGTTTTACCGGAACCGGCGGCCCCCGATAGATTGACCAGATGAATGTCCGGATCGAGCAACGCGTACAGCGCCAGACTCTGATAAATGTCGCGAGGCTTGAGACCCCAGGCTTCTTGATGCAGCAGCGGTTCCTGGTGCAGGTCGAGGATCAGCAGCTTGGCCTCATCGATCTCCTTGATCCAGCCAACGAAGCCCTGTTCGTCAATGATGAACTCGTTGATGTGCACCGCCGGCAGGTTGTCGATCAGTTGCACTTGATGCCAGGTGCGGCCGTGATCCTGACGGGTGTCGACCTTGCTCACGCGGTCCCAGAAAGAGCCGGTCATGTTGTGGTAGCCGTTGGGCAGCAGGGACACGTCGTCGACCAGTTGGTCGGTGCTGTAATCCTCGGCATCGATGCCACAGGCGCGCGCCTTGAGGCGCATGTTGATGTCTTTGGTGACCAGCACCACCGGTTTTTTCGGATCGCGGGTGTGCAGGTCGATCAGTTGGTTGATGATTTTGTTGTCGTTCAGATGCTCGGGCAGAATCAGGTTCGATTCGGCCTGTTTGCTCATCAGAATTGACAGCAAGCCCTTCGGCCCGCCCTTGCCGCGCTGGATCGGCACGCCCAGTTCGACGTCTTCCGGAGAAGCATCGCCCAAGGTCTTGTCGATCAGCCGGATGGCTTGGCGGCATTCGGCGGCAACGCTGTGATGCCCGCTCTTGAGCTTGTCCAGCTCTTCAAGCACGGTCATCGGGATCGCGACGTGGTGTTCTTCGAAATTCAGCAGGGCATTTGGATCGTGAATCAATACGTTGGTATCGAGTACATAAAGGATTGGCTGGTTGGAGGAAGGGCTACGTCCGTGATCATCCATACTCGGTCACCTTTGTCAGAGCCAGTAGACGCAATACCTGGGCGGTGCTGCGCCTCGAAGTGACTGCCGAAATCTCACCTGCGGAGATTCAAGTGACTGCAAACAAACGGGTCTTGGAAGACGCCACCTGTGTTGCAGGTTTCGGCGGTCTGTCTTCGTAATACTCCAAAACCGATGACATAAAAAAGTACTTTGACGGTTTTTTTAAGTTTATTTTGCAGAGTGACGAAAAGCCCTTGGCGGACTGTCCGTAGCCCGCTAAAGTCGGAAGTCCGCCTGCACCTAAATCCTGCAAAAAATCGCCCAAAGTCCAATGTTTCCGGGCTTTATGCCGTTTCTCAGCGAAACGCGTCCTGACAGTCTTCCCAACCGATACCGCTCTGCGCGGTCTGCGTGATCAACCACGGCAACGAGGTCTTCACCGCGTCCTGCTTCATGTTGAAATTGATCACCCCGTGCCGCCACAGCAGCATCAAGGTCAGCACCCGCTGCGCACTCGCTGAGCCCTTGAGTTTACCGGCACCGTCCTGGGCATCGATGTCCCACAACGCGACTTGCAGGCCCTGGCTGTTGAAGAAGCCTTGAGCGTCGCTGCGACGCTGCCCGTCAGGCGGGCGGAACAGCGGCACATAGTTCTCCGGCAGCTTGCTCTTCACCAGATCAGCGCTGCGCCGCACCGAATCCTGCCAGTCCTGCCAGTGGCTGTGGGAGCGGAACTCCCAACCCTGCACGCCGACGCACTGTTTGGAGAACCCGGCTTGCAGGCTGCTGACCGATCGATCGGCCAGCCGCGCCTGAATATCCTTGCCCAACACGAAGAACGTGCCGCTCACGTTCGACTTGCGCAGGTATTCGGTGAGCCAGTCGGTGTTGTCCGGTTGCAGGTTGGCGGCACTGTCGAAGGTCAGCAGAAACAGCCGGTCATGCATCTCGTCGCCGTTGCGCTCGTAGTCGCCGAAACGATCGAATTCGTTGCTGGTCTGCGGCGATAACGCAGCCTTGCGCATCAGTTCGTCCAGATACTGCAGATGGAAGATCCGGCTCGGCTCGGCCCATTTGGTGTAATAGCTGTCGTCGCTGACCACGAACTTGGCAGCTTGCTCGCGCAGCGTTGGCAAGTCTTCTACAAGGAAGCAGAAAGAAGCGTCCTGATCGCAGCTTTGTTGGGCGTAGTTGTAGTTGGCCAACAGCCGCTGCCAGAGACGCTGGCGCAGGCTGTTGATCGCGTCGACATTGACCGTGCGCAGGCCCAGACGCTGAGCCAGTGCGGCTTCGTCCATCGATTCGGTGCCGAGCAGGCCACGGGCGAACATCAGGATTTCCGCCCGTGAGGCCACGTCAAACAGCGTCGGATTGCTGAGCTGCTCTGGCCAGGTGCTGCGATCCAGCGTCGCCACATCGCCCGGCGCCGCGACGGCACCGAAGCTCAACAGCCACGCGGTGAATAAAAGAACAATGCGCAAAAGGGATGTCTCCATAACAAAACCCGCGCGGCACTATAGCTGATCCTGCCCCATTCCCCGCAGCAACACATATCCATTGTGGGAGCGAGCTTGCTCGCGAATGCGGTGTGTCATCTAGCACATCAGTCGACTGGCACGACCTCTTCGCGAGCAAGCTCGCTCCCACAGGATTTGTGTACAGCCGTCGATCACCTATGGGCTTGATAGCTGGAGTCAACACCGACAACCCCCTAGAATCGCCCCCACGATTAAAGGAGACGACTTCATGCTGATGGTGATTTCCCCCGCCAAGACCCTCGATTACGAAACACCGCCGGCGACCCAGCGCTTCACCCAGCCGCAATACCTCGACCACTCCCAGGAACTGATCCAGCAATTGCGCGACCTGACGCCGGCGCAGATCAGCGAACTGATGCACGTGTCCGACAAGATCGGCGGGCTCAACGCCGCGCGTTTCGGCAGCTGGACACCCGCCTTCACTCCGGAAAACGCCAAGCAGGCGCTGCTCGCGTTCAAGGGCGACGTGTATACCGGTCTCGACGCGCAATCTTTCAGCGAAGCCGATTTCGACTACGCGCAAAAACACCTGCGCATGCTCTCCGGCCTGTACGGCTTGCTGCGCCCGCTCGACCTGATGCAACCGTATCGCCTGGAAATGGGCACCAAACTGGCCAACGCCCGTGGCAAAGACCTTTATGCCTTCTGGGGCATGCGCATTAGCGAATGGCTTAACGAAGCGCTGGTCGATCAGGGCGACGACGTGCTGCTCAACCTGGCCTCCAACGAATACTTCTCGGCGGTCAAACGCACAGCCCTGAACGCGCGAATCATCAACACCGAGTTCAAGGATCAGAAGAACGGCCAGTACAAAATCATCAGTTTCTACGCGAAGAAAGCGCGAGGCCTGATGAGCCGTTTCGTGATCCAGGAAAAAATCAACGATCCGGCCCTGCTCAAGCAGTTCGATGTGCAGGGTTATCGCTATAGCGCCGAGCAGTCGAAACCAGACAATCTGGTGTTTTTGCGCGACCACGCCCCCGAATAAAGCATGCCCAATGCACGACTCTTTCTATAAAGAGTCGTGCAGCTCGCACGATGTCAAAAAACCCTCGCCACATTTCGCCATTTTACTGGCGCCAGAAAAACCTCCCTGTCTTTTCTAAGATTAGTTTCACTCGACACTGATCATTTTTTTCAGTAGTGGCACCTAAATTTTTTCACCGTAGTGGCACAAAACTATCTAACGTGATTTTTCGCCTGTTATTAAAGGTCGAAAACGAAAGTGCTATCAAATTGAGACTAGTGCCATCTCTGACAATATTTCAAGAAATTTCAGTTTTCACGATGAGCGGGCAGGAACTTCGTTCGAATGCATAGCTCATACCACCGGTAACGATTCTCGCCGAGTTTGTACGAGATAACTTACGCAGAGCAGATAGCCATGTAACCAAGTTGTCACAGCAACTTGCCTGGATGACTAACTAGTCTCAAAACAGACGATGGACAGGAGATACGCACCATTAATATCCCCTACAAAGGCCATGGCCGCGCCCTTATAAACGTGCTCGCCTGAGCACCCAACCGCTTGATTTACGGGCCTTTCATCCCGACATCGAGCGCGTAAGACGATTGCACAAGAGTCTTCTCCAAAGAAGATCGGCTGCATAACAGGGCAAGTCATAACAACAAGGCCTGGTTGCGCACATCTTGAGTGCACTTATTTAGACACTCGAAACTTAGTATGCCTGCACACGGCATTGTGGCGCCTGCGTGCCGCACTTTCGAGTGCACTAATGAACGCTGAACACCATTAACTCCGGCCTCTAAGGCCTGATATATACAGAGGTAATTGCGATGCGCATCAGCATATTTGGTTTGGGTTACGTTGGCGCAGTATGTGCCGGTTGCCTGTCTGCACGGGGCCATGACGTAGTTGGCGTCGATGTTGCCAAAGACAAGATCGACATGATCAACGCCGGCAAGTCGCCGATTGTTGAACCGGGCCTGGGCGAACTTCTGCAACAGGGTATCCAGACCGGTCGTCTGCGTGGCACGACCAACTTCGCCGAGGCGATTCGCGACACCGACCTGTCGATGATCTGCGTCGGTACGCCGAGCAAAAAGAACGGCGACCTCGAACTGAACTACATCGAAGCGGTATGCCGCGAGATCGGTTTCGTTCTGCGTGAAAAAACCACTCGCCACACCATCGTCGTGCGCAGCACCGTACTGCCGGGCACTGTTGCCAACGTGGTGATCCCGATTCTCGAAGACTGCTCGGGCAAGAAGGCCGGTGTCGACTTCGGCGTTGCGGTCAACCCGGAATTCCTGCGTGAATCCACCGCCATCGCCGACTACGACCTGCCACCGATGACCGTCATCGGCGAGTTCGACAAGGCTTCGGGCGACGTTCTGCAATCGCTGTACGAAGAACTCGACGCACCGATCATCCGCAAGGACATCGCCGTTGCCGAGATGATCAAGTACACCTGCAACGTCTGGCACGCGACCAAAGTGACCTTCGCCAACGAGATCGGCAACATCGCCAAAGCCGTCGGCGTCGATGGCCGGGAAGTGATGGAAGTGGTCTGCCAGGACAAGACCCTCAACCTGTCCCAGTACTACATGCGCCCGGGCTTTGCCTTCGGCGGTTCGTGCCTGCCGAAAGACGTGCGCGCCCTGACCTACCGCGCCGGTTCCCTGGACGTCGAAGCGCCGCTGCTCAACTCGCTGATGCGCAGCAACGAATCGCAAGTGCAGAACGCCTTCGACATCGTTGAAAGCCATGACAAACGCAAAGTCGCCCTGCTCGGTCTGAGCTTCAAGGCCGGCACCGATGACCTGCGCGAAAGCCCGCTGGTGGAACTGGCCGAGATGCTGATCGGCAAGGGTTACGACCTGAGCATCTACGACAGCAACGTCGAGTACGCCCGTGTTCACGGCGCGAACAAAGACTATATCGAGTCGAAAATCCCGCACGTGTCGTCCCTGCTCAATTCGGACTTCGATTCGGTGATCGACAACTCCGACGTGATCATCCTCGGCAACCGTGACGAGAAGTTCCGCCCGCTGGCGCAGCAAGCGCCGCACGGCAAACAGGTCATCGACCTGGTCGGTTTCATGGCCAAAGCCACCGACGCTGGTACGCGCACCGAGGGTATCTGCTGGTAACGCAGACCTAAGCGACAAGCTTCGAGCTGCAGGACTTGCAGCTCGGAGCTTGCAGCTTGAAGCCTCCCTTACCTTCGGATGACGCTGATGAGCAAGCTCAAACATTTTTTTCTGCAATCAGCCGGCTGGCTTTTTTATCTCAGTCTGCTGATGGGCCTGGCCTTGATGCTGCCCACGTCCACATTCGACTCCGAGTCGAAGGACTTCATTTTCCTGATTGGCGCCGTGGGTATCTGGCGCTACTCGATGGGTGCAACGCACTTTGTGCGCGGCATGATTTTTCTCTACATCGTTTACCCGCACCTGCGCCGCAAAGTGCGCAAGCTGGGTAAGGCGGCGGACCCATCGCATGTGTTTCTGATGGTCACCAGTTTCCGTATCGACGCGCTGACTACCGCGCAGGTCTACAGCTCGGTGATCCGTGAAGCCATCGACTGCGAACTGCCGACCACCGTGGTCTGCTCGATCGTGGAAATGTCCGATGAGCTGCTGGTCAAGGCACTGTGGGCGCGGATGAATCCGCCAGACCGCGTGAAGCTCGACTTCGTGCGTATTCCCGGCACCGGCAAACGTGATGGCCTGGCCTATGGTTTCCGCGCGATCTCCCGCCACCTGCCGGACGACCGCGCCGTGGTTGCCGTGATCGATGGCGACACCGTGCTCGGTGAAGGCACCGTGCGCAAGACCGTGCCGTGGTTCCAGCTGTTCGGCAACGTCGGCGGCCTGACCACCAACGAATTCTGCGAAGTGCGCGGCGGCTACATCATGAGCGAATGGCACAAGCTGCGTTTCGCCCAGCGCCACATCAACATGTGCTCGATGGCCCTGTCCAAACGCGTACTGACCATGACCGGTCGTATGTCGGTGTTCCGCGCCACCGTGGTGACCAACCCGGAATTCATCGCCGACGTTGAAAGCGACTCGCTGCAACACTGGCGTCTGGGCCGTTTCAAGTTTTTGACCGGCGACGACAAGTCGAGCTGGTTCAGCCTGATGCGGCTTGGCTACGACACCTTTTACGTGCCTGACGCGGCGATCAACACCGTTGAACACCCGCCGGAAAAGAGCTTCATCAAGGCCAGCCGCAAACTGATGTTCCGCTGGTACGGCAACAACCTGCGGCAGAACTCGCGAGCGCTGGGCCTGGGTGTGAAACGCCTTGGCGCCTTCACCTCGGTGGTGCTGTTCGACCAGCGCGTATCGATGTGGACCTCTCTGCTCGGCCTGACCGTGGCGCTGATTGCCAGCTTCAAGTACGGCACCGCATTCATCCTGGTGTACCTGCTGTGGATCGGCATCACCCGCCTGATCCTGACCCTGTTGCTGTCGTGCTCCGGTCACCGCATCGGCCCGGCTTACCCCGCGATTCTGTATTACAACCAGATCGTCGGCGCGCTGGTGAAGATCTACGTGTTCTTCCGCCTCGACCAGCAATCCTGGACTCGCCAACCCACATCCCTGACCCGTGATCTCGCCAGCTTTCAACGTTGGTTCAACACTTGGTCGTCTCGGACCATGACCTTCTCCGCCGGCAGCATTTTCGTCGCCGTGCTGCTGATGATGGTCTGACCCGCCCCTATTGAATTAACAAGGAAATCGCCCCTATGAATACCGCCGTCAACGCCAACGTAGTGCATGAATCCGAAGCCCAGCGCCAACACGCCCGCGTGAAAATCCCGGCCAAACTGCGCTTCTTCGGTCCTGACCGGACGCCGGTCGAAGCGCGGGTCATCGACCTGTCGGCCGGTGGTCTGGCGTTCAACGCCGGGCAACTGCAGCTGACCATTGGCCAGGTGTACAAGGCGCGTCTGCAATTCGTCATCGACAACCTTGGCATCGCCATGGACGTTGAACTGCAAGTGCGTTCCTTCGACCGCCAGACCGGCCGCGCCGGCTGCCAGTTCCAGAATCTGGAGCCGCAGGATATTTCCACCCTGCGCCACTTGATCACTTCGCACCTGGCCGGCGACATCGTCAGCATCGGCGAAGTGCTGGCGACCCTGCAGCGCGACAACTTCACCAAGGCACGCAAGGTCAAGGACGGCGGCTCCGGCATGACCCCGTTCGGTCGACTGAAAGCGGTGACCTTCAGCGCCGGTATCTTCGCCGTTGGCCTGGTCGCGGCGGGTTTCATTTTCAAATCGGTGTACGGCATGTACTTCGTCAGCCATGCGCAGGCCGGTCTGGTCAGCGTGCCGGGGATGAACATCACCATGCCGCGTGACGGCACCGTGCAGAGTCTGGTCAAGTCCGACGGCGTCGCGGCCAAAGGCGCACCACTGGCGACCTTCAGCACCAGCATGCTCGACGTGCTCAAGGGTCATCTGGAAGAAGATCAACTGTCGCCGGCCAAGGTTGAAGAACTGTTCGGCAAGCAAATGACCGGCACCCTGACCTCGCCATGCGATTGCACCGTGGCCCAGCAACTGGTCGCCGACGGTCAATACGCGAGCAAGGGCGATGTGATCTTCCAACTGGTGCCGCGCAACACCCAGGCCACCGTCGATGCGCGCTTCTCCTATCGCCAGTTCGGCGACGTGCGTCCGGGCACCCCGGTGAGCTTCCAGATCGCCGGCGAAGACAAGACCCGCACCGGCAAGATCGTCAGCAGCACCAGCCTGAAAAGCGCCGACCTGTCCTCCGACATCCGCGTACAGATCCAGCCTGACGAGCCGCTCGACAGCAGCCTCGCCGGCCGCCCGGTGGAAGTGAACAGCGACCGTGGCCCGAACCTGAACTGGCTGATCGACAAAGCCATGGCTGCCGGTCTTTAAGTCGAGGACATGCCTGTGACTACTCCACCCATCTCAAGCACACCACAAACCCTGTGGGAGCGAGCTTGCTCGCGAATGCATTCTGACATTCAGCCTCAGTGCCGAGTGACACACCGCTTTCGCGAGCAAGCTCGCTCCCACATGGGTTCAGTGTGCGCCTTGGCATTGGCGGTGAGCCTGGCCGGTTGCGCCGGCCTGCCCGATCAGCGTCTGGCGAACGAAGCGCTCAAGCGTGGCGACACCGCCACCGCCGCGCAGAACTATCAGCAACTGGCCGATCTGGGTTACAGCGAAGCGCAAGTCGGCCTCGCTGATATCCAGGTCGACAGCCGCGACCCTGCGCAAATGAAACAGGCCGAAGCGACTTACCGCGCCGCCGCCAGTGTTTCGCCGCGTGCTCAGGCACGTCTCGGCCGCTTGCTGGTGGCCAAACCGGGTTCTACCGAAGCCGAACACCACGAAGCCGAAACCCTGCTGAAAAAAGCCGCCGCCAATGGCGAAGGCAACACGTTGATCCCGCTGGCGATGCTCTACCTGCAATACCCGCACAGCTTCCCGAATATCAACGCGCAGCAGCAGATCGACCAGTGGCGCAAATCCGGCTACCCGGAAGCGGGTCTGGCGCAGGTGCTGCTGTATCGCACCCAAGGCACCTACGACCAGCACCTGGATGACGTAGAAAAGATCTGCAAAGCCGCGCTCAACACCACCGACATCTGCTACGTCGAACTGGCCACCGTTTACCAGAAACGCGCGCAGCCTGAGCAACAAGCCGAGCTGATCAAGCAGATGCAGGCTGGTTACAGCCGTGGCACCGTCACCGCGCAGCGCGTCGATTCCGTGGCCCGTGTATTGGCCGATTCGACCCTCGGCAAGCCCGACGAAAAAACCGCGCAGTCGCTGCTTGAGCCGATCGCTCCGGGCTATCCGGCGTCGTGGGTCACCCTCGCACAATTGCTCTACGACTACCCGGAACTGGGCGACGTCGATCAGATGATGAAGTACCTCGACAATGGCCGTGCCGCCGACCAGCCGCGCGCCGAGTTGTTGCTGGGCAAGCTCTACTACGAAGGCAAAATGGTCCCGGCCGACGCCAAAGTCGCCGAAGAACATTTCCAGAAAGCCGTTGGCCGCGAAGTCGCCGCCGACTACTACCTCGGCCAGATCTATCGCCGTGGCTACCTGGGCAAGGTCTATCCGCAGAAGGCTCTCAACCACCTGCTGACCGCTGCGCGCAACGGCCAGAACAGCGCCGACTTCGCCATCGCCCAACTGTTTTCCCAAGGCAAGGGCACCAAGCCCGACCCGGTCAACGCATACGTGTTCAGCCAATTGGCCAAGGCGCAAAACACCCCGCAAGCCGATGAGCTGGCGACCACCCTCGCCGCGCAATTGCCGCCCGAGCGTCTCGCCGAAGCGCAACGTCTGCTGCAACAAGAGCAAGCCAGCCGTGGCGCTCTGAACCCGAACACGCTGCAACTGCACGCCCTGCAAGAAGAAGACGGCGAGGAAAAATTATGAAGTTGAATCCATTCGTGAAGGCCGGCATTGGCCTTTCGTTCGCGCTGATCTGGTCTTGCCCGACACTGGCCGCGATGACTGAAACCAAGAACTTTGGCCTGGAAGTGAAAGTCACCGGCCAGTCCGAAGACGACCGTGACCTCGGCACCGCCAGCGGCGGCGACGTCAACGGCGTCGGCCTCGACCTGCGTCCGTGGGTCTACGGCGAAAGCGGCGCGTGGAGCGCCTACGCCATGGGTCAGGCCGTGACCTCGACCGACATCATCGAAACCGACACCCTGCAACAATCCGACGGTGAACAAGCCACCGACAACAGTGATCGCAAAACCAAGAAAAACTACTTGGCGATGCGCGAGTTCTGGGTCGGCTACAGCGGCCTCACCCCGTACCCGGGCGAAATGCTCAAGTTCGGTCGCCAGCGTTTGCGCAATGACGATGGCCAATGGCGCGACACCAACATCGAAGCGCTGAACTGGACCTTCGATACCACCCTGCTGCGCGCCAACGCCGGTGTCGCCGAACGGTTCAGCGAATACCGCACCGACCTCAAAGAGCTGGCGCCGAAAGACAAGGATCGCCTGCACGCCTACGCCGATGCGGCTTACCAGTGGACGCCGGGCAACTGGGTCGGCATTCGCGGTCATCACACCCACGATGACGGCAAACTCGATTACGCCGAACCGGGCGTGCCGCGCGACTCGCTGGACAAGACCGAGAATGGCGACATCAGCTGGATCGGCCTGACCGCTGACAGCGACGCCTACAACTGGCGCAACACCAACACCTTGAACTACTGGGGCAGCATCACCGGCATGAGCGGCGACCGCGACACGGTCAACGCGTTGAACGCCGATGGCTCGCGCCCGGCACAAGCCAAGCGCAGCGATGACGTCAACGGCTGGGCCACCGACATCGGTGTGCGTCTGCGCCTCGATCCGCAATGGCAAGTCGGCGGTGCCTATGCCCGCGCCAGCGCTGATTACGAGCAGAACGGTCTGGAGAGCAACCGCTCCAACTACACCGGTACGCGCTCGCGGGTTCACCGTTTCGGCGAAGCCTTCCGTGGCGAAATGAACAACATGCAGACCGCGACCCTGTTCGGTTCGTGGATGGTCAACGACGAGTACGACGCCAGCCTGATCTACCACAAGTTCTGGCGTGTCGACGGCAACAAGCCGGTGGGCAGCAACGGTATCAACGCGGTGGAAAACAACACCGACGACGCCACCGGCGCGATCCTCTCCAGCACTTCGCTGCCGCTTGAAGACGGCAACAAGGATCTGGGTCAGGAGATGGACCTGGTCGTCACCAAGTACTTCAAGCAAGGCCTGTTGCCGGCGGCGTTGAGCCAGTCGATCGACGAGCCTTCGGCACTGGTGCGTTTCCGTGGCGGTGTGTTCAAACCGGGCGATGCCTATGGCAAGCAGGTTGATTCGTACATGCACCGCGCGTTCATCGACGTGATCTGGCGCTTCTGATGCAAACCGCCAAGGGAGTGCCCGACATGATCAGCACCAGGACAGGCTCACTCAGCCTGCTGGCCGGCGCGATGCTGCTGGCCAGCGCCAGCGCCTTCGCGACTGTGGAGCCGGTTAAGCCGGTGACCACCGCCAAAGAGCTGCAACAAGCCAAGACCTACACCGTCAGCAGCGCACCCACCGAGGCGCTGAATCTGGCCGCGCCGAAACTGCCGGACATTTCCGGCTACACCGCCGAAGCCGCTGCGGCGAAAATCGTCCGCAGCAAACCGGGCAAGATCAGCGTGCGCCGGATGATGCAGGAAGACGCGCTGAAGGACTTCATCGGCGGCGACAACAAGATGGCCGAATGGGTGGTGCGTCAGCACGGCATCCCGCAGGCGATCTTCGTCGACGACGGCTACATGAACCTCAAGGATCTGGCGCAGAAACTGCCCAAGCAGTATTTCAGCGAGACCTCGCCGGGCGTGTATTTGTCGAAGCTGCCGATCGTCGTTGGCCGTAAAGGCATCCTCGAAATCGACGGTCAGACCCAGGAACTGCGCCTGTCGCAAGAGGCCGGTGCGTTCATGGTCAACGACGGCCAACTGTTCGTGCGTGACACCAAAGTCACCGGCTGGCGCGAAAAGGAAAACGGCCCGGCGACGTTCCGTTCGCCGAAGGAATTCCGTCCGTTCCTGCTCGCCTGGGGTGGCACCGAGACCTACATCGTCAACAGCAAGATGGCCAGTTTCGGCTACGCCAACAGTAAGTCGTACGGGGTGAGTATTTCCCAGTACACGCCGAACATGGCCAAGGTCCTCAAGCGCCCTGAACCGACCGGTTGGATCGTCGGCTCCGAGTTCTCCGACATGTGGTACGGCTTCTACTGCTACGAGACCCGCGACTTCGTGGTCAAGGGCAACACCTACAAAGACAACATCGTCTACGGCATCGACCCGCACGACCGTTCCCACGGTCTGATCATCGCCGAGAACACTGTGTACGGTACGAAGAAGAAGCACGGGATCATTATTTCCCGTGAGGTCAACGACAGCTTCATCTTCAACAACAAAAGCTACGACAACAAACTCTCGGGCCTGGTGATCGACCGTAACAGCGTCAACAACATCATTGCCTACAACGAGATCTACAAGAACCACACCGACGGCATCACCCTCTACGAGTCTGCCGACAACCTGCTGTGGGGCAACAAGGTCATCAGCAACAAGCGCCACGGCATACGCATTCGTAACAGCGTGAACATCCGCCTCTACGAAAACGTCGCCATGGCCAACGGTCTGACCGGCGTCTACGGCCACATCAAAGATCTGACCGACACCGACCGTGACATCAAGCTCGACCCGTTCGATGCCCAGGTGTCGCTGATCGTCGTTGGCGGTGAACTGGCGGCCAACGGCAGCGGCCCGCTGTCGATCGATTCGCCGTTGAGTGTCGAGCTGTATCGCGTGTCGATGCTGGCGCCGACCAAATCCAGCGGCATCAGCTTCAACGGCATCCTCGGCGAGCGCCAGGATGAAATTCTCGACCTGCTGGTGCGCCAGCAGAAAGCCGTGCTGATCGACCCTGTCGAACGCCAGACCGAAATGCAGGACTGAGGATAATTTTATGCACCCACACTTGATCAGATTACTCAGCCTGTCGGCCCTGACCGTGGGCATTCTCGCGGCCAGCAACGGCGCCCGCGCCGATGAAAGCGCCGCCGCCACGCCGCCGAAGTTCAGCGCCGAACCGTGCTGCAACCTGTGCCCGGCCGCCCATGACGCGAAGAACTACACCACGCGTTACCAGCAGAACTTCACCACCCTGGTGCAGGCGCAAGGCGACTGGCTGTTCCGGACGCAGGAAGATTTGCGCACCGAGTTCAACACCACCCCAGCCGGCTACAAACGCCTGCAACAGCTGCACGATGCGTTCAAGGCCAAAGGCGTTGAGCTGGTGATCGTTTACCAGCCGACCCGTGGCCTGGTGAACCGCAACAAGCTCAACCCGCAGGAAAAAGCCGCGTTCGATTACGAGAAAGCGCTGGGCAACTACAAGACCATGCTCGGCCGTTTCGCCAAGATGGGTTACGTGGTGCCGGACCTGTCGCCGCTGACCAATGAATCGCTGCCGGACACCCTGCCCGCCCACGACTTCTACTTCCGCGGCGACCAACACTGGACGCCATACGGTGCGCAGCGCACGGCGAAAATCGTCGCCGAAAAGGTCAAGCAGATCCCGTCCTTCGCCGACATTCCCAAACGTGAATTCGAAACCAAGCGCTCCGGGCGCATGGGCAAGACCGGCACTTTGCACAACATGGCCGGGCAACTGTGCGGCACCAGTTACGCGATCCAGTACATGGATCAGTTCACCACCGAGCCTAAGGGCGAAGCGGGTGACGGCGACCTGTTCGGTGATTCCGGCAACCCGCAAATCACCCTCGTCGGTACTTCGCACAGCGGCAAGAACTACAACTTCGCCGGTTTCCTCGAAGAAGCCATCGGCGCCGACATTCTCAACGTCGCCTTCCCCGGCGGTGGTCTGGAAGGTTCGATGTTGCAGTACCTGGGCAGCGACGAATTCCAGAAGACGCCGCCGAAGATTCTCATCTGGGAATTCTCGCCGCTGTACCGCCTCGACCAGGAAACCATCTATCGTCAGATGATGTCTCTTCTCGACAACGGCTGCGAAGGCAAAGACGCGCAAATGTCCGCGAGCACCACGCTCAAGCCGGGCGGCAAACAAGAACTGCTGGTCAACAGCAAGAACCTGAACCTGCAGAACAGCAGCCATCAGGTCGACATCCGCTTCGCCGACCCTTCGGTGAAAACCCTGCAAGCCACCCTCTGGTACATGAACGGTCGCCACGAGGACATCAAGATCGAGAAACCGGAAACCTCCGACACCGACGGTCGTTTCGCCTTTGAGTTGCGCACGGACGAAGACTGGGCCTCGCAAAACCTGCTGGCGGTCGAAGTCCAGGGCCCGGAAGCGGGCACCGCGCCACAGAAAGTCGAAGCGAAAATCTGCAAACGCAACGTATTCCCGGGCGCTGGGCAACAAACCGCTCAGGTCGGGCAATGAGGTCTGCTATGCGAAACTCGAAACTGAAAACTCTTTTAGCGCCGACGCTGCTGGGGCTGGCGATCTTCGCCGGCACCGCGCAGGCCGCCGCGCCACTGCGTCCACCTCAGGGCTATTTCGCGCCTGTGGATAAATTCAAGACCGGTGACAAAAGCGAAGGCTGCGACGCGATGCCGACGCCGTACACCGGGCCGCTGCAATTTCGCAGCAAATACGAAGGTTCGGACAAGGCCCGCGCAACGCTGAACGTGCAGTCGGAAAAAGCCTTTCGCGACACCACCAAAGACATCACCACCCTGGAACGCGGCACCGCCAAACGGGTGATGCAGTTCATGCGCGATGGTCGTCCGGAGCAGCTTGATTGCACGCTGAACTGGCTGACCGCGTGGGCCAAGGCCGATGCATTGATGTCGAAAGACTTCAACCACACCGGCAAGTCGATGCGCAAATGGGCGCTGGGCAGCATGGCCTCTTCGTACATTCGCCTGAAATTCTCCGACTCACACCCGCTGGCCCAGCATCAGCAGCAAGCGCAGTTGATCGAGGCGTGGTTCAGCAAAATGGCCGATCAGGTGGTCAGCGATTGGGACAACCTGCCGCTGGAAAAAACCAACAACCATTCCTACTGGGCCGCCTGGTCGGTGATGGCGACTTCAGTCGCGACCAACCGCCGCGACCTGTTCGACTGGGCAGTGAAGGAATACAAGGTTGGCGTCAATCAAGTCGATGCCGACGGCTTCCTGCCGAACGAACTCAAGCGTCAGCAGCGCGCCCTCGCCTATCACAACTACGCCCTGCCGCCACTGGCGATGATCGCCAGTTTCGCTCAGGTCAATGGTGTTGATTTGCGTCAGGAAAACAACGGCGCGCTGAAGCGTCTCGGTGATCGGGTGCTGTCGGGGGTGAAAGACCCGGATGAATTCGAGAAGAAGAACGGCGAAGAGCAGGACATGACCGACTTGAAAGAGGACATGAAATTCGCCTGGCTCGAACCGTTCTGCACGCTCTACACCTGTGCGCCGGATGTGATCGAGAAGAAGCGCGACATGCAACCGTTCAAGACTTTCCGCCTGGGCGGGGATTTGACCAAGGTCTATGACCCGTCGCATGAAAAGGGCAACAAGGGCTCATAAAGCAGAAGCCCCTCACCCTAACCCTCTCCCGAAGGGAGAGGGAACTGACCGAGGTGGCTGTGCGAGTTACGCCGAGATGAAATTCCGAGTCGATCTCAGGCTTTTAAAAAATCGAGATCAGGCTGCAAGGAAATACCGAGTCGATCTCCATTTTTGAAAACCATGGAGATCAGGCTCCCTCTCCCTCCGGGAGAGGGCGGGGGGTGAGGGCAAGTTTTCAAGGCCCTGCACAACCCTGACAGAAACACCGTTTCACCCCTCCACTACCACGGGGGGTTTGGGGGGGCTTTGGCCCTTGACTGTTGGTTCAAACATGGAGAGATCGGGATGGTATTTTCATCCAACGTGTTCCTGTTTCTGTTCTTGCCGATCTTTCTCGGCTTGTACTACTTGAGCGGGCAACGCTATCGCAACCTGCTGCTGCTGATCGCCAGCTACGTGTTCTATGCCTGGTGGCGTGTGGACTTCCTCGCGCTGTTCGCCGCCGTCACATTGTGGAACTACTGGATCGGCCTCAAAGTCGGTGCCGCCGGCGTGCGGACCAAACCGGCGCAGCGCTGGCTGCTGCTCGGTGTCGCAGTCGACCTGTGCATCCTCGGCTACTTCAAGTACGCCAACTTCGGCGTCGACAGCATCAACGCGATGATGACGTCGGTCGGTTTTGAGCCGTTCATCCTCACCCACGTGCTGTTGCCGATCGGGATCTCGTTCTACATCTTCGAATCGATCAGCTACATCATCGACGTGTATCGCGGCGATACCCCGGCCACGCGCAACCTGATCGACTTCGCCGCATTCGTAGCGATCTTCCCGCACCTGATTGCCGGCCCGGTGTTGCGTTTCCGCGACCTCGCCGACCAGTTCAACAACCGCACGCACACCCTCGACAAGTTCTCCGAGGGCTGCACACGGTTCATGCAGGGTTTCATCAAAAAGGTCTTTATCGCTGACACCCTCGCGGTGGTCGCCGACCATTGCTTCGCCCTGCAAAACCCGACCACGGGTGATGCCTGGCTCGGCGCGCTGGCCTACACCGCGCAGCTGTATTTCGACTTCTCCGGTTACAGCGACATGGCAATTGGTCTGGGCTTGATGATGGGTTTCCGCTTCATGGAAAACTTCAAACAGCCGTACATCAGCCAGTCGATCACCGAGTTCTGGCGTCGCTGGCACATCAGCCTGTCGACCTGGCTGCGTGACTATCTGTACATCACCCTCGGCGGCAACCGTAAAGGCACGCTGATGACCTATCGCAACCTGTTCCTGACCATGCTTCTCGGTGGTCTGTGGCATGGCGCGAACATCACCTACATCGTCTGGGGCGCCTGGCACGGCATGTGGCTGGCGATTGAAAAAGCGCTGGGCCTGAACACCTCGCCGCGCAGCCTCAACCCGATCCGCTGGGCGCTGACCTTCCTGCTCGTGGTCATGGGCTGGGTGATCTTCCGTGCCGAGAACCTGCACGTTGCCGGTCGTATGTACGGCGCGATGTTCAGCTTCGGCGACTGGTCGCTGTCGGAACTCAATCAGGCCAGCCTCACCGGCCTGCAAGTGGCAACCCTGGTGGTGGCTTACGTGACGCTGGCGTTCTTCGGCCTGCGCGATCTGTACACCAACCAACCGCCGGCCAAGAGCAAACCTGAAGTCAACGTCGAGGCCAACGGCCCTGCCACGGCGACTCCGGGAATGATCAAAGCCGCACCCGGCGAAAACCCGGCGAGCATTCATGAACCTGGCTACACCGTTGGCGTCGAAGCCCAGGTGCAACCGGCTTACTGGACGGCGGACTGGTCCCGTTACGTGATGCGCGGCCTGATCCTGCTGCTGTTCATCGCCTCGATTCTCAAACTCTCGGCGCAAAGCTTCTCGCCGTTCCTTTACTTCCAGTTCTGAGGGATCTGACATGACCCGCTCATTACGCATCTTCTACATCGCCCTGTTCCTGGTGACGTTGTTGGTCCTCGGTCTGTGGTCGGTTCGCAGCTTCTTCGGCTTCAGCACCAACGCCGACGCAACGGTGCTCAACGGCCGCTGGACCAAGGCTGTGGAAACTCACTACGACGATGAATTCCCGATCAAGCGTCTGGGTACCAATCTCTGGGCCGCGCTGGATTTCAAACTGTTCAACGAAGGTCGTCCGGGCGTGGTGCTTGGTCGCGATCAGTGGTTGTACAGCGACGAGGAATTCAACCCGATCGTTAACGAAGAGCTGAACCTGCAAAGCAACTACGCGCTGGTCGAAGGCGTGCGCCAGACCCTGAAAGAGAAAGGCGTGAAACTGGTGATGGCGATCGTGCCGGCCAAGGTTCGTCTGTACCCGGAGCATCTGGGTGAAGTGAAACCGGCGAGCATCCACGAAAACCTCTATCAGGATTTCCACCAACGTGTGGCGGCCGACAAGATCCTCGCCCCTGATCTGCTCAAGCCATTGCAACAGGCCAAGCAGAATGGTCAGCAAGTGTTCCTGCGCACCGACACCCACTGGACCCCGGAAGGCGCTGAAATTGCCGCGAACACCCTGGCGAAAACCATCGCCGACAAGTTCCCGCTCAGCGGCGAGCCGCAGCGCTTCGTCACCACGCCAGCGGAGAAGGTCACGCACAAGGGCGACCTGCGCTTGTTCCTGCCGCTCGATCCGCTGTTCGAAAACCTGATGCCGGCGCAAGAGCCGCTGCAAAAGCGCAACACCGTCGCGGCCGGCGAGCAGCCTGCCGGTGACGACGCGCTGTTCGCCAGCAATGAAGTGCCGGTGGCGCTGGTCGGCACCAGCTACAGCGCCAACCCCAACTGGAACTTCGTCGGTGCACTGAAACAAGCGCTGCACAGCGACGTGGTGAGCTACGCCGAAGACGGCCACGGCCCGATCCTGCCGATGCTCAGCTACCTGAAAAGCGATGACTTCAAGAACAGCCCGCCACAGGTGCTGATCTGGGAGTTTCCTGAACGTTATCTGCCTGTGAACAACGAAATCGGCGACGCCGACCCGCAGTGGGTCGCAGAGCTTAAACAAGCCGGCGCACGCCAACAAAACGTAGCAATCAACACTAAATCCGAGACGCCCGATCGGGCGCAAAACTGAAAGAGAGGTACACCATGACTTTCACTACTACTCCTCGTCGTCTCGCTAAAAGCTTCGCACTGGTTGCTGGCCTCAGCGTGCTTTCCGTGCCTGCCTTTGCCGGTGGCGACGCCGCGCTGTACGGCCCGACCGCACCGAAAGGCTCGACCTTTGTGCGTGTCTACAACGCCAGCAACGCTGAAGTCAGCGCCACTGTCGGCAGCACCAACCTGAGCGACGTTGCGCCACTGGCCAGCAGCGACTTCAGCTTCATGCCGGGCGGTGATTACAGCGCCAAGGTCGGCAGCCAAACCCTGCCGGTGAAACTCGCTGGCGACCACTACTACACCCTGGTCAACAACGCTTCCGGCGCGCCGCAACTGATCGAAGAGCCGCCGTTCAAGAACAAGCAGAAATCCCTGGTACGCGTGCAGAACCTCAGCGACAAACCGCTGACCCTGAAGACCGCCGACGGCAAGACCGACGTGGTCCCGAACGTGGCCGCCAAGGGCCGTGGCGAACGTGAAATCAACCCAGTGAAAGTCAGCCTGGCGCTGTACGAAGGTGACAAGAAAGTCGGCGACGTGAAACCGGTCGCCCTGGAGCGCGGTGAAGCCGCAGTGCTGTACGTCACCGGCAGCGGCAGCAGCCTGTCGCCAGTCTGGGTGAAACGCCCGGTATCGACTCGCTAATCATTTTTCCTGACTGACGCATATCCCCTGTGGGAGCGAGCTTGCTCGCGAAAGCGGTCTGACATTCAACAGATGTGTCGACTGATACGCCGCCTTCGCGAGCAAGCTCGCTCCCACAATGAATCGGGTTGTCAGTTCGGATACGAGACAAAAACAAGAGTGAAACGACACAGCGTTCGTGCCTCTAACCAATCGATTTTATGGAGTAAACAATATGATTCCGGTGATCTTGTCAGGTGGTAGCGGTTCGCGTCTCTGGCCGCTTTCGCGTAAGCAGTTCCCTAAACAGTTCCTCGCCCTGACCGGCGAACACACCCTGTTCCAGCAGACCCTCGAGCGCCTGGTGTTCGAAGGCATGGACACCCCGATCGTGGTCTGCAACAAGGATCACCGTTTCATCGTCAACGAGCAGTTGGCCAATCGCAATCTGGAATGCCAGCGCATCCTGATGGAACCGTTCGGCCGCAACACTGCGCCGGCCGTGGCGCTGACCGCGATGATGCTGGTCAATGAAGGTCGTGACGAGTTGATGCTGGTGCTGCCGGCCGACCACGTGCTGGAAGACCAGAAAGCCCTGCAACGTGCGCTGGCCCTGGCCACCGTCGCTGCCGAAAACGGCGAAATGGTGCTGTTCGGCGTACCGGCGACCAAACCGGAAACCGGTTACGGCTACATCAAATCCACCGGCGACTCGCTGCTGCCCGAAGGCGTCAGCCGCGTTTCGCACTTCGTCGAAAAACCTGACGTCAAACGCGCCACCGAGTACGTCGAGTCCGGTGGTTACTACTGGAACAGCGGCATGTTCCTGTTCCGCGCCAGCCGCTTCCTCGAAGAACTGAAAAAACACGATCCGGACATCTACGACACCTGCCTGCTGACCCTCGAGCGCAGCCAGCAGGACGCCGACACCATTACCTTCGACGAAGCCACCTTCGCCTGCTGCCCGGACAATTCCATCGACTACTCCGTCATGGAAAAAACCCAGCGCGCCTGCGTCGTACCGCTGACCGCTGGCTGGAGCGATGTCGGTTGCTGGTCGTCGCTGTGGGAAGTCAACGAGAAGGACGCCAACGGCAACGTCACCAAGGGCGATGTGGTCATCCAGGACAGCAAGAACTGCATGATCCACGGCAACGGCAAACTGGTGTCGGTGATCGGTCTGGAAAACATCGTCGTGGTCGAAACCAAAGACGCCATGATGATCGCCCACAAAGACAAGGTTCAGGGCGTCAAGCAGATGGTCAACACGCTCAACGAGCAGGGCCGCAGCGAAACCCAGAACCACTGCGAAGTCTATCGTCCGTGGGGTTCCTACGACTCGGTGGACATGGGCGGGCGCTTCCAGGTCAAGCACATCTCGGTAAAACCGGGCGCGTGCCTGTCGCTGCAGATGCATCACCACCGCGCCGAACACTGGATCGTGGTCAGCGGCACCGCCGAAGTGACCTGCGATGAAAACGTGTTCCTGCTCTGCGAAAACCAGTCGACCTACATCCCGATCGCCTCGGTGCACCGCCTGCGCAACCCGGGCAAGATCCCGCTGGAAATCATCGAAGTTCAGTCGGGTTCGTACTTGGGTGAAGACGATATCGAACGCTTTGAAGATATCTACGGCCGCTCCACCCCGGTCGAGCGCGGCGTGTCGGTGAAAACCATCGCGCAGTAACGCGATCAGCAAGACAAGAAGCCCCCGTCCAGCCCACTGCGTCCCCTATCCGCAGCGGGTTGGGCGGGGGCTTCTTGTCAGCCGAGCGAACGTTGCCTGATCAGTTTCGGCCGGGAACTTCTTCCCAGCGATTGCTGCCTCCCGGCGTATGGCGTAGGTGCAATCAATCCAATGAAGTCCTGAGTCCGTTCCAGCGTTTGAACGGTGCTCGATGTTTGCATTGAAAGCCCTGCAACCGTTTCGAAAAGCTCAGGATCCGAACTGCCGGCAGTCGCCAACTCGTTCACGATGGCTAACGTCCTGAACGTTGCCATGTCGATATTTACCGGAATATGTTCGTAAGCTTCACTCAACGCCCCCGCATTCAAACCTCGCGAAGCATGGGCGAACTCCCGTCCCGTCTGGATCAGGCCCGGTGCCTCCGATCCCAGTTTGTCGGCGACTATCTCCATTACGTTGTCCTGCGCCTTGGTGCCAGCCATTTTCACCAGACGTGATCGACCGTCGGCAGTGCGCGGATCATGGGCGGCCAACTCCAGTTTTACCTTGGCGAGGCTGAGTTTCGTTTCAGGCTCCACGCTTTCGACGAACGCCTTCGGATTCATCTCACTGCCCTTGAAGTTGATAGGACGGTTCAACTCAAAGGTGTCCACGACCTTGTCGATGGCGGCGTTCGCCAGGGCAGTGCCGGCCTTCGCACCCAACTGCCCCCCGAGTGCACCCACTGCCGGCCCCAATGTTCCCCCCAAGGCTGTGCCTGCCGCGCCACCCAATGCTTTAGCTCCAGTTCTGACCAGACTGCTGCCCAGTTGCGTCGTCACCCGCCTGGCCAGCGCCTGAAAGCGGTGCCGCGCCTGAGTGTGATTGAGTAATGAATTTCTGACATCCGCAGCAGCCGAAGTTATCGAATCCAGCAATGCCTTCTGCTTTTGCGCACTGTTAGCCAACTCTGACGTATCGGTCTTTTTACCGCCGTCGCTGTCGGCATGCCGCATCGGTGAGTTACCGACCATCTGGTACAGATTCGGCCCGTCGATAAAACCTTTCGGGTCAGGGTTGAGCCAGCGGTGCAGCCACGGCATGTAATAACGCAAACCATAGTAGTAAAGACCTGTTGCATCGCGCTCCTTGCCCGAATAACGCACGGTTTTGTAACTGATGTCGCTTTCCTCACTCCACGCGGTCGCACCGAATGGATAGAAATGCTCGCGGCTGATCAGTTGCGCATCTGCCGTCAGTTCCAGACTGATCGATCCCAGATGATCATTGAAACTGTAGCGATACTGATCGTTAATGCCTGCCGGCGGCGGGCTCTCCCAGTGCAGAACACGAACACTGTTCAGGGCGGTCTGCACCGTGATGACTTGCAGCACCTCTGCGGTGCCGTTGTCGGTGCGCAATTCCAGTTCCGGAAGGTAGTGTACCTGCGTAACGACAGCACGAACCCTGGTCTGCAGCGACCGAATCTTGCGTACGCGCTGGCCAGCGCCGTCGTAGAGATAAACTTCGCGATCATCCGCACCGCAATCGCGTTGTACCGCCACGACCGCTTCCAGTTGATTGCGCAAATTCCACTGCAGCTGTCGCCCTTGATCCAGCAACAGCCTATTCCCGCAGGTATCGAACGCCATGGCGATCTCTGCCTCGTCGGGTGGCACGCCATTGCGCCAGGGCAGGCAGCGATTGCTGTAGCGGGCAGCCTGCAGATCATGACCTGGACTCTGCGCGCCAACGTGGGTCAGCTTGAGCAGATTGCCCCCAGCGTCATACCGATAGGTTTGCCAATAGTTGGCGATCGCTGTCGGGCCGCCATCGCCCGCCCCCGCCTCCCATCCGCTGGCCTCAGTCAACTGGTAGAGGCTGTCGTAGGTGAAGCGGCTGACCGGTTCGATGCGCTGGTTGGCGAAGTAGCGCACGGGCAGCGCCTTGTCTTCGATGCTCAGCACATTGCCTGTCCGGTCGTATTGGTACAGCAGATGCTGCAAGACCACGCCCTGACTGTTTTCGGCGTGACGCGCCATCAGACGCCCATCTTCATGACGGTAGGTCAGCGTTGTCAGCACGCCATTGCCCGCCAGTTCCTGCGTCACCTGCCCTTCTGCGTTGTAGTGAATATCGCTGACCACCGCCCACCGTTCAGTCTGATGGCTCAGCTGCAGATGGCGAGCGCGCAAGCCTCCATCGAGGGTCAGCTCACAGGCATGTCGGTTACCCTTCGCATCGATCTGCTCGAGCAGCGCACCGAGGGGCCCGAAACGCCAATGAGTCATTGCGCCCTCAACGCGTTCGAGCAAACGCTGACGCTCTTCGATCGGCTCAGGCCAATCCGGGGAGACGGGTACAAGGGTGAAATGCCGGTTTTTTTCGACATTCTCTCCAGTGATCGCGAATGACTCGAACAGCACGCTTCCCGCCGGGTCATCGTGACGAATCAATTGGCCGAGCTGATTACGGGCCGGGTCCGCCCTCCCCGGCTGCCCGTAACTGAAACGCTCAGCACAATGGCGTGGTTGTAACCCGCCAGCTTCGAACACCGCCGTCGGCCGCAGTAACAGGTCACGCTCAATGTCCCGGCGGGTACCTCGGCTGTTCCAATCCATCAATGTCTCTGAACCCAGACCGAACAGACTGATCTGCGTCCCGGCGTCGACGCTGTTCGAGCGCAGAACCTGTCCGTTCAATGTGTAAACGGCGCTCAGATTGGGCGGTGTCAGCGGATCAGTGTTTTGCAGTGTCCACAATCGCGGGTCCCACTGCTTCACGCCGTGACCCGCCGCGTCGTGGGCCGTACGATGGATGCGGGGTTCTGCCGTTTGAATGACGTCGCCACGCCAGTAATCGACCCTGCGAACGGCCAGACCGCGAGGGTCGTTCACTGCCAGCACCGGTGTTTTGCTGAACATGTCCATGTAGCTCCCCGCACGATAACCGTGTCCTCTGCGCCTGCAATGATCTGAGCAGACGCTTGGCGATGTGCCTACTGTCAGAAATTACAGTTCCGACCAACGGTTAAATCCCATGCGCAACGAATGTCCATTGCGCTGTGCCTTCGGTAGGATGGTGCGCACGAACTCATGGAGCCTTCCCACATGTTCATCGGCATCTTGCTGGTCATCACCTGGCTGATACTGCTGCTGCGCTATCCGGCCAAAGCCTTGCCGGTTTCAGTGGCGGCGGCGATTGGCCTGGGGTTCGTGGCCATGTGGGTAGTGTGGCTGGACAACCGCGAGATCAAACAACTGGCGCGCCTTGAGATGCGTATCGCCTACGCGCCCGAACAATGCCCGGCGGATCGTCCGCTGCAACTGAAAATGAAAAACGGCAACGACGTGCCCCTGACCGAACTGCGCTGGCGCATCGCCGCCTACGCGCCGGGTGACACGGTGAATCTGGCCGACAACCAATACACCGCCCCGCGCTATCGTGGCCCCGGCGAATTGCAGGCCGGCGGTGAATGGGAAGACTGCCTGCCGCTGCCACCGCTGCGCCCCGGATATCGCCCGCAAACCCTGGAGTTTCGCGCCGAGCGCTTGCAGGGTAGTTTCTCCGACTGATTCCCCTCCCCCATTTTTTGCACAAGGAATGCGCCATGCCCGTTGCGTTGATTACCGGTTGTTCCAGCGGCATCGGCCGCGCCCTCGCCGATGCGTTCAAAGCCGCTGGTTACGAAGTCTGGGCCAGTGCGCGCAAGGCTGAAGACGTGGCGGTGCTGGCGTCAGCCGGGTTCACTGCGGTGCAACTCGACGTCAACGATAACCAGGCACTGGAGCAGCTTGGCGCGCGCATCAACCAGCAACACGGCGGCCTCGACGTGCTGATCAACAACGCCGGTTACGGCGCCATGGGGCCGCTGCTCGATGGCGGTGTGGCGGCGATGCAACGCCAGTTCGAGACCAATGTGTTTTCGATTGTCGGCGTCACTCGCGCACTGTTTCCGGTGTTGCGTCGGGTCAAGGGGCTGGTGGTGAATATCGGCAGTGTGTCAGGGGTTTTGGTCACGCCATTCGCCGGCGCGTACTGCGCATCGAAGGCGGCGGTGCATGCATTGAGCGATGCCTTGCGCATGGAGCTGGCACCGTTTGGTGTACGCGTGATGGAGGTGCAGCCGGGGGCGATTCAGTCGAGTTTTGCCAAGAACGCCGGGCATGAAGCCGAGCAGTTGATCAATGAACAGTCGCCGTGGTTTCCGCTGCGTGAGGGTATTCGCGCGCGGGCCAAGGCTTCACAGGACAAGCCGACGCCGAGCAGTGAGTTTGCCGCTGAACTGTTGAAAGCTGTGCAGCAGAGCAAACCGCCACGGCTGATCCGGATTGGTAATGGCAGCAGGGCGTTGCCGTTATTGGCGGCGTTGTTGCCTAAAGGCTTGCTGGAGTCGACGTTGATGAAGCGGTTCGGGTTGCGCGCAAAGCTCTGAACTAGAGTCGACACCTTCGCGAGCAAGCTCGCTCCCACAGGGGATCTTCGGCATGAAAGAGACCCATGTGGGAGCGAGCCTGCTCGCGAAGAGGCCAGATCAGCCAACACTCATCCCCAGCCTTTCATGAAATCAATGAACGCCCGCACTTTCAGCGGCAAATGCCGGGTGTCCGGGTACAGCGCATACACGCCTTGCGGCGCAAAGCGGTAATCCACCAGTAAACGCTGCAGCCGCCCGGCATCGAGATCGTCCTGAATCAGCCATTGCGGCAGAATCGCCACGCCTTGCCCGGTCAAGGCAAATGCTCGAAGCGTCGCCGAGTTGTCCGCGACGATGGCGGTGGTTCCCGGTTTCGGCTGGTAGAAATGCTCTGTACCGGCCGGATCGCTCACGGTCATTTCCGGCACCCGCCCATGCCCTAACGTCGGCATCGACTCCAGCGTTGCCAGCGTGGCCACCGGCGCAAAGCGTTCGACCAACCCTGGCGCCGCCACGGCAAATATTTCGAACGTCGACAACTGCACGGCACGCAGATTGGAGTCGTGCATGCGCCCCAGCCGAATCGCCATGTCAAAGCGCTCGGAAATCAGATCGGCATGGGTCGAAGACGTCGACAAATGAATGTTCAGCTGCGGTTGCTGCTGGCGAAACAATTCCAGCGCCGGCACGACCTGAGCCAGGGCAAACTCCACGGTTGTGGTAATGCGCAACGTGCCCTTGAGCTGTGCGTGCTCGGAACGCGCCTCCTCGATGGCCAGCCGCGCTTCGTCCAGCGTGCGCAGGCAGCGTCGATAAAAGCGCTCACCGGCATCGGTCAACGCCAGTTGCCGGGTGTTGCGCGTGAGCAGGGTCACACCCAGTTCTTCCTCCAGGCGCTTGAGGTTGAAGCTGACCACCGCCCGCGTTTGCCCCAGCGTATCGGCGGCAGCGGTCAGCGAACCGGCCTCGACCACGGCTTTGAAGGTGTCAAAACGATCCAGGCTGACCATATCCACGGCACTCTTCGTCAAAATAATTTTGACAAACTAGCAGCCAAACCAGCGTTTTCCTATGACCAGAAGATCCCTACCCTGCACGCCTCATCATAGGGAAGCTGCCATGGCTTATCGCTCGAAAGTCGCGCTGGTGTATTTGTTGGGATTCGCGCTCGACTTGCTGAACATGTTTGTCGCCAGCATTGCCTACCCCGACATCGCCCGACAATTGCACGCCTCGGTGACGCAACTGGCGTGGATCAGCAACGCCTACATGCTCGGCCTGACGCTGATCATTCCGCTGAGCGTTTGGCTGGCAACTCGGGTCGGCGAACGGCGGCTGATCCTCGCGTCGCTGCTGTTGTTCGGCGTCGGTTCGGCACTGGTGGCGCAGGCCGGATCGATTGAAAGCCTGATTGCCTGGCGACTCCTGCAGGGGCTCGGTGGCGGACTGCTGCTGCCGGTGGGCCAAGCCCTGGCGTATCGACAGTTTCCGGCGACGCAACGCGCGCACTTCACCGGTGTGGTGTTGCTGGTGGCGCTGCTGGTGCCGGCACTGTCGCCGGCGGCCGGCGGGTTGATCGTTCAGGCGTTGTCGTGGCGCTGGATTTTTTACCTGAATCTGCCGCTGACGCTGCTCGCATTCGGGCTCGGCCTGCTCTGGTTGAAAGCCGATCAGCCCTTGCATGAGCGCCCGACGCTGGACGCCCGTGGCCTGTTGCTCGGCGCGTCGGCGCTGAGTTTATTGTTGATCGCCATCAGCCTCTTGAGCGATGCCGACACCCGAGCCCCTGGCGCCTTAATTCTGCTGCTGAGCCTTGTCACCTTGTGCATTTACCTGCGCGATGGCTGGCGCAAACCCGGCGCGATCCTCGACCTGCAACTGATCAAGCACCCGTCGCTGCGTTTGGCGATGTTGATCTACTTGTGTGTGCCCGGGGTGTTCACCGGCACCCACATGATTGCCGTGTTGTACCTGCACCACCTCGGCATCGGTGCGGCGCAAACCGGCGCACTGATGCTGCCCTGGGCAGTCGGTTCGGGTATGGCGATCATGCTCGGTAAACGCAGCTTCAACCGCATCGGCCCCAAGCCATTGCTCAGCATCGGCATGCTCCTGCAATGCATGGGCATCGTCCTGCTGATGCGCATCGAACAACCGGCGAGCACACCGCTGATCATCGCCTACGCCTTGATGGGGCTGGGCGGTAGCCTGTGCAGCGTCACCGCGCAGACCTTGGCCTTCGTCGGCATTAAGCCAGAAAAAATGGGTCACTCCAGCGCCCTGTGGAACATCAATCGCCAACTCGGTTTCTGCCTTGCGGCGGCGCTGCTCAGCGCCCTTCTGGGCGCGTTGGGCGGCGACGATTTCCGCTCCTGTTTTATCGCCGCCGCGCTGCTGACGCTGTTGCCGATGGTTGCCGTCCTGCGTTTCGACTCGACCCACGTGCTAGCGCTATTGAACCCACCTGCCCTTGAGGAAAAACTGCATGAATGACGCCACGCCCTACCTGGACGAAGTGATCCAGGCGCACGAAGCCATCGAACGATGGTTTGCCGTAGAAGAAGATGACGCCGCGCTGCAGCGCTTGCTGGCGCGTTTTTCGCCACGCTTCTCCATGGTGACGCCGTTGGGCCGAGCGCTGGATGTCGATGCCTTGCGCCTGCTGTTCCGAGACGCAGGCGGGAAAAAGAAAGGTTTCAGAATCCAGCTCAGTGAGTTACGTGTGATTGCCTTGCATCAGCGCGGCGCGACCGTGAGTTACCGCGAACAGCAGAGCGATGCGAGCGGTGTGCACACGGATCGGCGCTCGACGGTGGTGTTTGAAAAGCTCGAATCCGGGCGGGTGTTGTGGCTGCATTTGCAGGAGACGTTTTGCGCTGAGTGATTGCGCGGCAGTCTCCTGAAATACCGCGCAGCCCTCTTCGCGAGCAAGCTCGCTCCCACAAGAGATCCTGGCTGTGCCGCAGATCCAAGGTGGGAGCGAGCTTGCTCGCGAATGGCAGCGACCCCGTCTGTCAGTTGTCCACAGCGCTCTGGTTCACCACCACCGTGCAGGTAATCCCCGCCGCCAGCAGCACACCTTCCGGCACTTCATCAATATGAATCCGCACCGGCACCCGCTGCGCCAGCCGCACCCAGTTGAACGTCGGGTTCACATCGGCGATCAGTTCGCGGCTTTCCGGGTTGTCGCGGTCGTAGATGCCGCGGGAAATGCTTTCCACATGGCCCTTGAGCACTTCGCCGCTCATCAACTGCATGTCGGCTTTGTCACCGACTTTCACGTGGGGCAGTTTGGTCTCTTCGAAGAATCCGTAGACCCAGAACGAGTTCATGTCGACCACGGCCATTTTCGCCTCACCGATGCGCGCGTAGTCACCGCGATGCACATTAAGGTTGGTCACATAACCGTCGACCGCCGCGCGCACTTCGGTGCGTTTCAGATTGAGTTCGGCGGCTTCCAGTTGCGCCTGCGCGTGTTGGTAATCGGCGAGCGCGGCGTCGGCGATGTTGCTGGCGTCATCGCGGTTTTCCTTTGATATCACCAGGTTGTCCAGATCGGCGCGGCGATGGGCGTTGACCTTGCGCATCTCCCACGTCGACTTGCGCGAGGCGACCAGCGACTGCGCCTGTTTCACTGCGATGCGGTAGTGCTCGGGGTCGATCTGCATGAGCAAATCACCCTTTTTCACTAACTGGTTGTCACGCACCGGCACATCGATGACTTCACCGGTGACGTCGGCGGCGACGTTGATGATGTCGGCACGCACGCGGCCGTCGCGGGTCCACGGCGTGTTCATGTAGTGCTCCCATAACGTGCGGCCGATCCACAGCGCCAGGGCCAGCACCAGCAGGGTCGCGAGCAGGCTGAAAAACTTTTTCATCAGATCGTTCTCAACGGTAGACAGTCAGCGCCATGGCGCCGAACAGACAGGTAAACAGACTCAGACGCAGCAGCGCCGGGTGCCAGAAAAAGCGGTACAGATCGAACCCGGACAAGAACCGGTCCACCGCCCAGGCCAATGCCGCAGCGATGAAAAACATCAAAGTCATGGTCGGCATGTACACGCCGTGGAAGGCGATTTCACGAGGCATGGGCAAGTCCTTCGGGCTTGGCGACGGCGTAGGCAGCGAGCGGTGATTGCGGATCGAGCAGCGAGGTGCGGATGAAATGCAGATAGCTCTTCACCCGGCGCAACGCGGAGGTATCGAAATGCGGCGCGAACGGCTCATCGGTGGCCGCCACACGGCTGATTGCGTGATCGACCGCGACCAGTGCGCGCTCGAGATTGCTGGAGTTCGGTTGCAGGAACAGTCGCACCAGCGCACGGCCCATCACGCGGATTGCCTGGCGCCACGGCTGCGATTCGGCATAGGCCGGGTGCACCGGCAAGATCGCCTGTTCCTTGCGCAACTCGATGATCGCGTGACCGACTTCCAGTACCACGAACATCCAGCGCAGCAGGTGCTTTTGCACCTTCGGCTGCCCGGCCGCGAGACCGTAAGCCTGATGCAGCAAATCGCGGGTACGGCTCTCGAAACTCGAGGCCAGGCCTTTGAGTTTGCCGCTGATCGCGTAGACCACTTGCCCGCGCAGATCCTGCTCCAGACGTTTCCACAACCAACGGCTGTTCGGCGGCAGGATAATTGCCCCGGCAGCGGCGCAGACCAGCATGCCCATGACCATGGCGATGTAGTCGTTGATAAAGGTGTAAGGGTTGTAAATAGTCAGGTTATCCGGCACCGACCCCGTACTGAAGAAGATCAGCAGACCAAGGCCCACACCGGCGTATTGCGGCCGCGACGTGAGGAATGAGCCGAGCACGATCACCGGTGCGAGCATCACGCACAGCAGCGGGAAACCGTCGATCCACGGGAAGATGAAAAACATCTCGACGAAGCCGATCAGGGCACCGAGGAAGGTCCCGCACGCCATCTGAAATGCCATGCGTTTCGGGTTCGGCGTAGCAGCCGAGAGGCCCACGGTGGCGGCCGCAATCAGAGTCATCGTCGCGCCGCTTGGCCACGCGGTCGCCACCCAGTAACTGCCCAGCACAACCAGAATGAACGAGGCGCGAATGCCCGATGCAGCAGCGGCCCACCAGTTGGTTTGCGGGGTGAACGGCTCGTCCCAGCGCTCGCGTTCGTGGCGGTGATCGGCCAGGGATGCGTGAGTCTGTGCATAACTGTGCAAGTCGTCGACGAAGCGATAGAGCAATTCGTACGCGGTGTGGAAATCCAGTTGCTCGGCGTCGCTCGGCTCGCTCTCCTGGAAGACGGCGCGCAGGCTGCGCACGCGTGCCGGCAGGCCTTCCTTGTAGCTCGCCAGCGCTGTCGCCAAGCGTGCAGCATCGGGGCTGGTGAGGGCACGACCACTGAAGCCGTCGAGCACTTCGGCCAAGTCCTGCAAGCCCGGTCTGATAGCCGCAACAACGTGTTCTTCGCCATTGCCGCGCAAGCGTTCAAGCAACTGATGCAACGCGTTGAACCGGGTGGTGATGCCCATGAACTCGCTGTTCAAACGGCTCAGGCGACCGTTGCGCCGACGCATGTGCGGGTCTTCGAACACAGTCACGCTGCGCAGCCCTTCGAGGCCCACGGCTTCGGCGATAAAGCGCACGTTGCTCGCCTCGAAAGACTCGGCTTTGCTGCGCCCGCGCAGGCCATCGGTGACGAACAACGCGAACACACCAAAGCGCTGATACAAGGCATTGCGCATGGCCGCGCTGGCGGTTTGCGGCAGGATCGCGGCGCTGATCAGGGTCGAGCAGAGAATCCCCAACGAGATCTCAAGCACCCGCCACACCGCCGCCATGAATGCGCCGTCCGGGTGCGCCAGCGCCGGCAGCCCGACCATCGCCGCGGTGTAGCCCGCCAGCACAAAACCGTAAGCGCGAAAGTTACGGCAGCGCGCAGCACCGGCCGAGCAGATGCCGACCCAGATCGCCAGCGAACCGAGGAACAGCTCGGTGTTCTGCGCGAACAACGCGATCAGCGTGACCATCATCGCCGACCCGGCCAGCGTCCCGAGGAAGCGATAGAAACTCTTGGCAAACACCTGGCCGCTCTGCGGCTGCATGACGATGAACACGGTGATCATCGCGGTGCGCGGTTGCGGCAGTTCCAGGCGCATCGCCAGCCACAGCGTGATGAAGGCGGCGAGCAACACCTTGAAGATATAGACCCAGGTCACGCCATCGCTGCGCGCCCAGTCGAAGAAACCACGGCGCCATTCCAGGGCGTAGAGCCAGCGCAGCGGTGCGGGCAAGGGGGTCATGAATTCTGCTCAGAAAAGTCGGGTCGAGCGGGACCCTGTGGGAGCGAGCTTGCTCGCGAATGCGGTGAGTCAGGCAACCAATGTGCTGGCTGACACTCCCTCTTCGCGAGCAAGCTCGCTCCCACAGGTTGTGTGTTCAATGCAGGAGAACCGGGGTTTTCGGCGCCTGGGTTTTCTCGGCGGTCGGCACGTCGTTGCCGGCACCCAGCCCTCCACCCAGCGCAGTCACCAACTCGGCATGCGCACTCAACCGCGCCGCCTGCACCTGCTGCTGCACCTGCTGCTGCTTGAACAGCAACGTCTGCGCATTGAGCACATTGAGGTAATCGGTGAGGCCACGCTGATAAGCGATCATCGCGATGTCGTACGTCTTCTGCGCCGTGGCCACCGACTCGGCGGCGAAGCCTTGCTGCTTGTCCATCGACTCGCGGCGGATCAACTGATCGGAGATGTTCTTCAGCGCATTCACCAGCGTCTGGTTGTAATGCGCGACGGCGATGTCGTAACCGGCGGAGGCTTCCCCCAATTCGGCGCGCAGTCGGCCTCCGTCAAAGATCGGCAGTGAAATCGCCGGGCCGACGTTGTAGTTGAGTTTCTTGCCGGTCAAGAACTCCAGCGCGCCCCCGCCGGTGGCCATGTAGCCGAGGCTGCCAACCAGATCGACATTGGGGTAAAACCCGGCGTGCGCCACATCGATACCGCGTGCCTGCGCCGCCACTTGCCAGCGACTGGCGACCACATCGGGACGCTGGCCAAGCAGTTCGGCAGGCAATGCCGTCGGCAGTTTCAACGCTGCACCGAGCGACAGAGTCGGACGCTGCAACTGCGCGCCCGCTCCCGGACCTTTGCCTGCAAGCGCAGCGATCTGATTGCGACTCAGGGCGATTTCTTCGTCCAGCGCATCGAGCTGGCGATGGGTTTCCGGCAGCGGCGTTTCGGCCTGGCTGACTTCGAAGTGCGTGCCGATTCCGCCGTTCAAACGTTTCTGCGCCAGATCGAGAATCTGCTGTTGCTGCTTGAGCGTCGCGGCAACGATGTCGCGCTGCGCGTAATGCAGCGACAGTTCGATATAGGCGCGGACGATGTTGTTCTGCAATTCCAGCTGCGCCAGCCTCGCCTCAGCGGCGCTCATGTGCGCCAGATCCACCGCCCGCTCACTGGCATTGCTTTCGCGCCCCCAGAGGTCGAGGGCGTAGCTGAAGCCGAGCGCCGCGTTGTTATCCCAAGTCGTGGTGTTGGCCAGATCGCCGGGGCCGTAGAACTGATCGGTCGGCCAGTTGTGCCGTTTGAGGGTCGACTCGCCATTGATCTGCAACGACTCGGCCGCTTCAGCGACACCGGCGATGGCTTTGGCCTGACGCACCCGCGCAGCGGCCATGGCCATGCTCGGGCTGCCCTGCACGGCGAGGTCGATCCAGCGGTTGAGTTGCGGGTCGCCGTAGGCTTGCCACCATTGCGCGGTGGGCCAGTTGGCGTCACGCGCGGCATGGGCAATGGCGTCGTCGGTGGCCAGTGTGTTGGCCTCCAATGCTTTGCCCTGCGGGGCAATGCCTTCGGTTGAGATGCAGCCGCTGAGACCCAGGGTGAAAGCCAGAACACTGAGCGGCAAAAGCGCTCTGTTGATGCGACGCGGCACAGCTGCGAATTCCTGAGAGAGGGGTAGATCGAGGACCCGTGCAGGAGCTGCCGAAGGCTGAGATCTTTTGATCTTGATTCCCTTAAAACAAAATCAAAAGATCGCAGCCTTCGGCAGCTCCCGCAGGGATCGGCGCAATTCTAGGGGGCGCCCTCAATGGCGATAAGCTGGGATTTCTGTGAATCTTTGTTACGGTTAACGAGATAATCCCTAAGTCGGGGGTCTCGCCCCTGAAACTTCGTGTCACAATTTGCCATCTCCCTTGAGAGCACCCCATGGACACTTTGCAAAACATGCGCGCCTTCAGTTGTGTCGCCGAAGCCGGCAGCTTCACCGCCGCCGCCGTGCAACTCGACACCACCACTGCCAACGTCTCGCGCGCGGTCTCCAACCTGGAAGCCCACCTGCAAACCCGCTTGCTCAACCGCACCACGCGGCGCATCGCCCTGACCGAAGCGGGCAAACGCTACCTGCTGCGCTGCGAACAGATCCTCGCCTACGTCGAAGAGGCCGAGGCCGAAGCCAGCGACGCCCACGCGCGCCCGGCCGGGCAATTGAAAGTGCACACCATGACCGGTATCGGCCAGCACTTCGTCATCGACGCCATCGCCCGCTACCGCAAGACTCACCCCGACGTCACCTTCGACCTGACCCTGGCCAACCGCGTGCCGGACCTGCTCGACGAGGGCTACGACGTGTCCATCGTGCTCGCCAGCGAGTTGCCAGACTCGGGTTTTGTTTCGCAACGGCTGGGCATCACCTACAGCATCGTCTGCGCCTCACCGGCCTACGTGAAAGCCAACGGTGCCGCGCAAAAGCCCAGCGACCTGCTCAACCATGCTTGCCTACGCCTGGTCAGCCCGGTGATCCCCCTGGAGAAATGGGCCTTCGACGGCCCGGAAGGTCAGGAAATGGTCACCATCAACAGCTCGCCGTTTCTGGTGAACTCCGCCGACGCGATGAAAACCGCGATCACCAGTGGCATGGGCGTGGGCGTGTTGCCGGTGTACGCGGCGATCGAAGGTTTGCGTAACGGCACATTGGTGCGGGTCATGCCGAATTACCGCTCGCAAGAGCTGAACCTGTATGCGATCTACCCGTCGCGGCAATACCTGGATGCGAAGATCAAGACGTGGGTTGAGTATTTGCGCGGGTCGTTGCCGGAAATTCTCGCGGCGCATCAGGCGGAATTGGCCGCCTACGAACTCAGCGGCAGCCTCGCCGGCGCGCGCGTCGCCAACTGAATGTAGCGTTCTGGCGACGTTACTGAAAACCGGGGCAATTGGCGTTGGCAGTCCCTCTGACGTTCAATTCTCCACTACTGTCAACTGTCAACTCTGACAGTTGACAGTGTTCCCCCCCACTCCTAGCTTGAAAACGTCGCCAGACCTTGTCTGGTTCACGGAACGGTCAACGCCAAGGAGTTCATCATGTTCACCAGGCATCAGTTTCCCATTATCAAAACCTCTCCCAGCATCGGTCGTATGACGGCCCGCATATCGGGTGATCTGGACTTCACCTCGCAAAACTCAGGCTTCTCCTACGACCACTACACCACCGACAACAAACTGCACTTGTCTTTAAACACGGTACAGCTCACTACCGATGCAAATGGAAACGAAATCGAGCGCGGGATTGAAATAGTGTTCCCACCCGACATCTCGAGCGGCACCTATAACTTCGAAGATAAAAAGGTCTGTGCGACTTTTTGGAAGATATGGCAAGTGGAGACCCATATCCGCTTTGAAACCTACAGTGCTGATACAGGCTCCATCACCTTGAGCTTTGATCATGATCAAGAACTGTACAAGGGGAGCTTTCAGTTCAAATCTGCTGGCGCTGAAGGTAGGGAACTGGAGGTCAATAGTGGTACGTTCTCCATCAAAGGGCGGGACAGTATTTCGCTCTGAATCTGCCGCGGCCTGTGGCAGAAGAGCAAAAGCTGACCCTCTTCGCCGCGCAGACCTTTGACCCACGGCTCTCTTCATCGCCCCAACTGTCTCCTAAACTAAACGCCTCATCTCTAGGAGCTGCCGCAGGCTGCGATCTTTTGATCTTGCTGTTTAAAAAATCAACAGATCGCGGCCTACGGCAGAGCCTACAAAAACAGGGATTTCGCGGATGTTTCCGACAGGTTTTGCAGGTTGTCCGTCGGAAGTGCGGTGGCTAGGATTTGGGCGTCGCTGACGAATCAGCAACCGGGCTTGGTCGCTCGGCTTATGAATGGAGCACTTCAAGGAGTTCCACCGTGCTCAATCCCCCTCAAAATCCGCCTGAAACCGACGACACCACCCCCTACGAATTCCCCGGCTCGAAGAAATTCCACGAAGCCGCCGAACGCGCCCTCGACCACTACCTCAAACCCAACGCCCTCACCCTGCGCTTTCACAAACCCAGCACCATGTTCCAGGTCGCCCCCGATCAGGACAGCGAAAGCCTGCTGGTCCACGCCTGCGAATCACTGGCACAAGCCAGCCTGATGACCAGCGACATCGCAGCCTACATCGACCTGCCGCAACGACGGACGATTCTGGCGATTCAGCAGATCATCATGCTCGCCGAACTGGCGGTGAACCGCGTGCTGGATAACCACGAAATCGCGCAATCCCCGGCACATAGCTGAAAAGCCCCTCACCCTAACCCACTCCCGGAGGGAGAGGGGACTGACCGAGGTGTTTGGGAGAGTTACGCCGACGTCAAATACCGAGCCGAATTCAAATTCTGAAAGGCTCAGAAATCGGCTCCCTCTCCCTTGAATGATGGCGGATGACGGCCTGACACATTTAAGCATCGTCCAGTGGACGCAAACCTGAAGTGGGCAATCAAGTTCCAAAAATCATCTTCCGATTAGTTTTTAATAGCCAATCGATATAGGAAACCTGTCAGATCTGACAGTACCCATTTTATCGCTTTAGCCGAACAATGGATGCCGTCACACCGACCTAACCTTGCAGGAGCAAGACATGTCCATTAAAAATCAGGAACTCGACAAACTTAAGAAATCAGGTGAAGGCACTATAAGTGCTCAACTAAACAAAGACTACGTCATCGACAAGTTCCAAGGAGAACCCGACCATTTTGTTACCGATAACAAGCTAGTCGCGCTAAAAGCCACTTACCAGAAATCCTCTACCGACTCATTCACTATCAACCTCACTTTTGACGCAAACATCAAGCCTGGAAGGCATGAATTCAGCACGAACCACTTTCCCTCTCCATTCAGATTTTCATATACATCAGGCTCACATACAAAAGGCTATACAAGCGCCAAAAACGCAGGATTTATTGTTGTAGAAGAGTTCAACATCGCCAAAGGCATTTTCAAGGCCGCCTTCAACTTCACATTCCTGGATTTCGACACATGGGAATTGCATCAAGTTCATGATGGTCAGATTGATGTCAAAGGCCTTGAAATTATCGAGGGGTAAAGGTAGGTCGCTAAGTCTGACCCAAGTGCAGGAACAAGCAGGTATCAACCAATGTTGATACCGCTTCCCCAAGATCTCCCCCGAACAGCACAGCGAAAGCCTGCTGGCCCACGCCTGCGAATCACTGGCCCAAGCCAGCCTCATGACCAGCGCCATCGCCGCCTACATCGACCTGCCGCAACGGCGCACGATTCTGGCGATTCAGCAGATCATCATGCTCGCCGAACTGGCGGTGAACCGCGTGCTGGATAACCACAAAATCCCGCAATCCCCGGCCACAGCTGAAAAGCCCCTCACCCTAACCCTCTCCCAAAGGGAGAGGGGACTGACCGAGGTGTTTGAGAGAGCTACGCCGACGTGCAATATCGAGTCGAACTCTGGCTTTGAAAAGCAAACATATCGGCCCCCCTCTCCCTCGGGAGAGGGCTGGTGCGTTCCGATGAGGGGCAAACCCAACAAACCAAAAGCCGAACACCCGCTCTTCACCACTCAACAGGATGAGCGTTAGCTCGGCTGCAGCTCTTGATCTGTAGGGCGACGTCGGAAGGCTGAGTGGAGGGATTGATCCGGGCGTGGGAGCGCAGCGACCGTTTGGCGCAGCCAAACACAGCGAGAGGAGGTGCAGCGAAGCAAACCGTAGACGCTGCGCCCGGATCGATCCCGGAGCGAAGGAACCCCGAGCCCCAGCGAGCGGGCCGCACGTAGGAGCAAGCGTTTTTTGCTTACTTTTTTTGGCGTTTGAAAAAAAGTGAGTCGCCGTAAGGGCGAAACCGTAATAAGCCATCACCGCAACAACGGATATTCACAAAGAACACCCCGAGCATGGTCGGCCCAAAGGCCGCCAAGCCAAAAAAAAAGCCCCACAACCACATAAGGGCGTGAGGCAAAAAATTGGTTGGTTGCGGCCAACCAAAGGAGCTCAGTCAAATACGTACAAAAGCCAAAATCAGATGCAATCCTGCGCAGCCCGCTCAAAACTCGAAGGCAAAAGATTCGAAGCCAACAAATGGCGCTCATAGATAAACACCTTGCCGCCAGCGCCAGCCTTGTAGGCCTCCAGCACGTTGTCAGCAGAAATCTTGCTCGGCACGACAATCCGGTAACTACGCTGAGTCTGCGAAACCGTCGGGTTCAGCGAACTGCCCTGCAACTTCGGCACAACACAATCGGCGTACTGCGCAGGCGTCTTGCTGGTCTGCAAAGTAAGGCTCGGATTGTTCGGCGCCGAAGCGCAACCAGCGAGCAACAAAGAAGCGACAGCCATGGCAGGCACGAATAAAAGACGCATCGGTGACATCCTGAAAATAAAGGTTCGGTTCAACCGGCAACGGTTCAGCCTCACGGAGCCGCCGTTGCCATTTATGTTTTAAGTGTTCAGCTCGACGCCACCAGCGCCTTGAGCGACACATCGAATTGCTTCAAGGCGTTAAGTTGCAAGTCACGCTGTCTGTCGATCTGTGCAGCAATGGCCGGCGCCGCCTGGTTATGCACCCACACCGAAGGCAGCTGTTTTTCGACGGCGCCTTCAGCCTTGCCGATGTATTGCAGGTCGGCGTCGTAGAAGCGTGCGGTGAACCGCGCTTCGACCAGGCTGTTACGTTGGGTCAATAGCCGATTGAACGTGTCGAGCTTCACCACCACGTCCGGATGAGCCTGCACCAGCGCATCGAGGTTGTCGTAAACGGTCACCGACAAGAACTGCTGCTGCAATGAACTCACCAGCCAGTCGATGGCCAGCTGCGGATCGGAACTGCTGACAAAGGCTTCGCGAACCCGCGAGTCGAGCGCATCTTTTGCGCCGTTGATCGCCATGTCGTGGTAACGCTCAAGGTATTGCAGGTTGTCCAGAGTGTTCTCGCTGAGCAACACACCGACGGTTTGCGAATGCTGCAACGTGGCGCTGCTGCCGGTGATGGTCTGGAAATGACACGACCCGGCGTCGGCTGCGTAAGTCGGGGCTGTGAACAGTGCGCTGCCTGTCAGCAGGGCGACCAAAGCCAGTCGGGTCATAGTCTTCATCGCGCAGATTCCTTGAGCGGCGTGTTCGATGGAGGCGATTTTCCGCCGATTGCCGCCAAAGCAGAACTTGCGTTTCTTGATGGTCACTATTACTTCTAGCAATAGTTGCGCGACGTGCAGACTGATACACACTCAATCACAACGAGAAAAACATCAAATGAGGAGTTCGCCTTGAGAACGTTTGACCTGATCCGCGACGCCGTTCTGCCCGATTTCCGCGAGCGCGTGGCCGAGTATCTGGTTCAGTACGAAAGCGTATTGCTGAACAAAGAGACGACCGACCCGCAGCTCATCCAAGACACCGCCAACCAGTTGCGCGGCTACCTGCGCGGGCTCAACACCACGCGCGTGCTGGGTATGGCCTACTGGGAAGAGCTGGACCGTCGGGTTGTGGACACCTGGCTCGCGCCCAAGCAATGACCGATCGGCGCGGTGATCAGGGCGGCGGCCAGCAACCACGCCCTCCCCGCTGCCAGTGGTCTGCGCGGCAACACGACCTCTGCGAAAAAACCGCCCGAACGCTTACAATCGCCGGTCTAACCGCCACTCAGACAGGCTCAGCACGAAATGCCGCTCGACCCACCTACGATGTTGACCATTTCCGTCGCCCTCGCAGCCGCCGCCGCGCTGTATCTGGCGATCGAATGGCGCAGCATTCGTGAGCCTTCGCTACTGTTCTGGAGCGCCGGTTTCGCCACCATCACCGTCGGTTCCACCTTGGCTCTGCTGCGCAGCAGCGGTTTTCTGCTGATCGGCATCTGGTTCGCCAACGGCTTGCTGGTGACCGCGCACTTCCTGTTCCTGCTCGGTGTGGCGCGCTTCACCCAGATACGCCTGTCGCCGGCCTGGTATCTGATCTTCGTCACCTGGCTGGTCATGCTGTTATTGCCGGACGGGCCGCTGTGGTCGAAGGTCATGCTCGCGGCCAATTCGCTGCTGGTGGCGCTGTCGACCCTCAAGGCCAGCTCGCTGCTGCGCCCCCACGGCAAGTCGCTGAGCGTCGGCGCGGTGCAGTTGCGTTACGTTTTGCTTGGTCACGGGATCTTCTATGTGGCCAAAGCCCTGACCGTGGTGATCCCCGGCACGCTGATCGATTTGGCGGCGTTTCGCGGCGAGATCATTCAGATTTCCCTGGTCGAAGGCGCGATGGCAATCATGTTGATCGCCCTGTCGATGACCGGCACCGAACGTTACCGCCGGGAAAAACAGATCGCCCGCCTCGCCGAGCGTGACCCGCTGACCGCCCTGTACAACCGCCGCGCCCTGGAAAAACGCGCGCCGCGCCTGCTCGAGCAGGTTTCGCCGCAACATCCCGGCGCCCTGCTGCTGATCGACATCGACAACTTCAAACTGGTCAACGATCAATACGGCCACACCGCCGGTGACCGCTTGCTGATTGCCTTGAGCGAAATGATCCGCTCGGTGCTGCCGCGCAATGCACTGACGGCGCGCCTGGGCGGAGACGAGTTTGTCATTCTGCTCAGCAGCGCATCGAGTGAGCGCGTCCTGGAACTGGGCAACATATTGCGCGAGCAGTTTTTGAGCACCACCTCACAATCATTCCCCACCACCGCTGCCGTAACGCTGAGCATCGGCGCCAGCCTGTTCGACCAGCCGCCCGCCAACCTGACTGCACTGATCGAGCAAGGCGACGCGGCACTCTACGAATCGAAACGCGGCGGGCGCAATCGCCTGCGCCTGACCGGACTCACCACGCCAGGATAATAAAAACCATGTCCAGCCTCGATACTCCTCTGCAAGACCTCGCCGCCCCCGAAGGCGTTTGCTACGGCTGCGGCGGCCGCAACCCGCACGGCCTGCACGTCAAAAGCCACTGGCACAAAGACGGCGTGCACGTGATCGCCGAGCACTTGCCGGACGCCAAGTACTGCGGCTGGCCGGATCTGGTCTACGGCGGTCTGATCGCGATGCTGGTCGACTGCCATTCCAACTGGACGGCCATGGCGTATCACTACCGCGCAGAAAATCGTGAGCCCGGCAGCCTGCCGCGCATCGACTGCGTCACCGGCAACCTCGGCATCAAGTTCATCAAGCCGACACCGATGGGTGTGCCGCTGGTTTTGCGGGCGAAGGTCGAAGGTGAAGTCGGGCGCAAGACCCGGGTGATTTGTGAGGTGTTTGCCGGGGAAGTGCTGACGGCGGTGGGCGATTCGGTGTTTGTGCGAGTCGATACCGGGCAACTGGCCGATGCGGCGCATGGGCGGAAAAGCCAAAGCCCCTCACCCTAGCCCTCTCCCAGAGGGAGAGGGAACTGACCGAGGTGTCTGGTTGAAATACGCCGACCTGAGATATCGAATCGACTTCGGATGTTGAGAAGCTCACAGATCAGCCCCCTCTCCCTGGGGAGAGGGCTGGGGTGAGGGGAGAATTCACCACCGGACCCAATGTGAAACAGGCTTAAACCTGTTTCACATTCGCCCGCGCCGTATGCAACTTCTTATAGCTCTCGATCAAGCGCAAATGCCGATCCAGCCCTTCCAGCTTCATGCTGGTCGGCGTCAGGCCGTAGAAGCGCACGCTGCCGTTAACCGAGCCAATCGCCGCATCCATACGCTCGTCACCGAACATCCGGCGGAAGTTGGCTTCGTAGTCTTCCAGCTCGAGGTCTTCGTCGAGTTCCATCTCCAGCACCACGTTGACCGCTTGATAGAACAAGCCGCGCTCAACGGTGTTGTCGTTGTATTGCAGGAAGGCTTCGACCAGATCCTTGGCCTGCTCGTACTTCTGCAGAGCGAGATAGATCAACAGACGCAGTTCGAGAATCGTCAGCTTGCCCCACGGCGTGTTGTCGTCGAACTCGATGCCGATCAGTGTGGTGATCTCGGTGTAATCGTCCTGCTCGCTGTTTTCCAGACCTTGGGCGAGGTTACGCAGGCCGACTTTGCTCAGGTTGTGCAGGTTGAGAATGTCGGCACGGAATTGCAGGGCTTTGTTGGTGTTGTCCCAGATCAGGTCTTCGACCGGGTAGATCTCCGAGTAGTCTGGCACCAGAATGCGGCAGGCCTTGGCGCCGATGTGTTCGTAGACCGCCATGTAGACTTCTTTGCCCATGTCTTCAAGGATGCCGAACAGGGTTGCAGCTTCTTCGGCGTTGGAGTTTTCGCCTTGGCCTGAGAAGTCCCACTCGACGAATTCGAAGTCCGGTCTGGCACTGAAGAAGCGCCACGACACGACACCGCTGGAGTCAATGAAGTGCTCGACAAAGTTGTTCGGCTCAGTGACGGCCTGACCGGAGAAGGTCGGCTGCGGCAAGTCATTCAAACCTTCAAAACTGCGGCCCTGCAGCAGTTCGGTGAGGCTGCGCTCCAACGCGACTTCCAGGCTCGGGTGTGCGCCGAACGAAGCGAACACGCCGCCGGTGCGCGGGTTCATCAGGGTCACGCACATCACCGGGAATTCGCCGCCCAGCGACGCATCCTTGACCAGCACCGGGAAGCCCTGCTCTTCCAGGCCTTTGATGCCGGCGAGGATGCTCGGGTATTTCTCCAGGACTTCTTGCGGCACGTCCGGCAGGGCCATTTCGCCTTCGAGGATTTCGCGTTTGACCGCGCGCTCGAAGATCTCCGACAGGCACTGCACCTGCGCTTCGGCGAGGGTGTTGCCGGCGCTCATGCCGTTGCTCAGGTAGAGGTTTTCGATGAGGTTGGACGGGAAGTACACCACTTCATTGTCGGACTGGCGCACGAACGGCAGCGAGCAGATACCACGCTGAATATTGCCGGAGTTGGTGTCGAACAGATTCGAGCCACGCAACTCGCCGTCACGGTTGTAAATCTTCAGGGTGTATTCGTCGAGAATCTCGCTCGGCAATTCGTCCTTCGGGCCCGGCTTGAACCACTTCTCGTCCGGATAATGCACGAATTCGGCGTTGGCGATTTCTTCGCCCCAGAACTGGTCGTTGTAGAAGAAGTTGCAGTTCAGGCGCTCGATGAACTCGCCTAGCGCCGAGGCCAGGGCGCCCTCTTTCGTCGCGCCCTTGCCGTTGGTAAAGCACATTGGCGAGTGCGCATCGCGGATATGCAGCGACCAGACGTTAGGCACGATGTTGCGCCAGGATGCGATTTCGATCTTCATCCCGAGGTCGGCGAGGATGCCCGACATGTTGGCGATGGTCTGTTCCAGCGGCAGGTCTTTACCGGCGATGAAGGTGCCTGCGTCCGAACCGGTAACCGGCATCAACAGCGCCTGAGCATCGGCATCGAGGTTCTCGACTTCTTCGATGATGAATTCCGGCCCGGTCTGCACGACCTTCTTCACCGTGCAGCGATCGATGGAGCGCAAGATGCCCAAGCGATCCTTCTCGGAGATGTCCGCCGGCAATTCGACCTGAATCTTGAAGATCTGGTTGTAGCGGTTTTCCGGGTCGACGATGTTGTTCTGCGACAGACGAATGTGTTCCGTGGGGATGTTGCGCGTGTCGCAGTACAACTTCACGAAGTACGCCGCACACAACGCCGACGACGCCAGAAAGTAGTCGAACGGCCCCGGTGCCGAGCCATCACCCTTGTAGCGGATGGGCTGATCGGCGATCACCGTGAAGTCGTCGAACTTGGCTTCAAGTCGAAGGTTGTCGAGAAAGTTGACCTTGATTTCCATGCGGGATTACCAGAATACGGCTAAACGAATGGCCGCCATTATCCGGTTTTTGCGCGGGAAGTCTTGCCCTTTCGGGATTGGCCGCCGGCCGGCCATGCTGGAAATTCCGGCAGATTCGCTACACTTTGAACAAATCCTGGCAATGCCATAGAACAACAATCGGAACATTGTGGCCGCCCCATTGTTCTAGATTCAGAAGACACCGGATCAAGGACGAGCACATGGCCGTTAATCTCGCTGCGCCGCCAATCCCCACCCCGCAACGTGCCGTGACGCGCCGCTTGGCAATTGCCGTCGGGGCGCTGTTTGTCGTCGGGGTCGCCGCCGCCATCAGTACCCTGCTCGGAATCGCCAACTCCCTCGACGCCAAGGATCTTGAGCAGAACCAGTTCTATTCTGCGCGAGCCGTAGAAAACCGCATCACCACGTCAAAAAACTACATCACCAGTTACGCCTACTGGACCACCGCCTATGAAGCCTTGAGCGGGCCGGTCGATATCAATTGGGCCTACACTGAGCAGAACATGGGCAAGACCCTGTTCACCAGCGACGGTTATGACGGCGTGTTCGTGCTGGATCGCAACCGCACCAAATACGCGGTCATTCGCGGGCAAATGGTCGACACCGACGTTTCCGCGGTCCTGCAAGCGTCAGCCTCGACACTGGTCGAGCAGGTACTGGCTCAGCCCGACCTGACCAAACCGCTCAGCAGCTATTCGCTGTTCGAAGGCTGGCCAGCGTTGATCACGGCTGCGGCGATCATTCCCAACGATGAACGTCCCCTCGACGAACTGAAAAACACTTCGGTGCTGGTGTTCGTCGACAAGCTGACCCCGACCAAACTGCGCAAGATCGGCAGCGGTTATGGCCTGACGAACCTGACCCTGGCGCCGGACGAGACCATCGAAACCGGTCAGCCGCGCGTGCCGCTCGACAGCACCGGTTACAGCCTGGTCGCCGACCTGCAGCGACCCGGCCAGCAACTCTTGTGGTCGTTGGTGCCGCCACTCGGCGCGACGTTCCTGGTGCTGATGCTGCTCACGGCGTACTTTTTCCGCCACGCGCTGCGCTCGTCGCAATACGTCGATAACAGCATTGACGCGATGCACGCCTCGAATCTGGCACTCGAAGCGGCCAACCATGCGCTTGAAGCCAGTGAAGAACGCTTTCGCGCCGTCGCCGAGGCGGCGTCGGACTGGATCTGGGAAGTCGACGGGCATCTGTCGCTGACCTATCTGTCGGCCCGTTTCAGCGAAGTCACCGGTTACCCGCAAGCCCTGTGGCTGGGACAGAACATTGGTGAGTTGCTGACGTGCGACACCACTCCGCTGGAGCTGTGGCTGCGCAAACTCAGCGACGAAAACAGCGCCGGCGATTTGCGCTGCACCTACCGCGACCACTCCGGGCAACCGCGTCATTGTCGGCTTTCCGCGCGGCCGATTTTCGCCAGAGACAGCGTCGTCGGTTATCGCGGCACCGCCAGCGACATCACTGACGAAGTTGCCGCCCATGCGCAGATCCAGCACCTGTCGATGCACGACGCTCTGACCGGCCTGCCCAACCGCAATAAACTGGCGCGTTACCTGGATGAAGTTCTGCTGTTGAAAGAACACGCGCCCCCCTTGTCGCTACTGATGATCGATCTGGACAATTTCAAACCGATCAACGACTCCCTCGGCCACCCGGCCGGTGACGCGGTGCTGCAGGACGTCGCCACACGCCTGCGCGAATGTACCCGCGAGCACGACATCGTCGCCCGCCTCGGGGGTGATGAATTCGTCGTGGTGCTCAACGGCATGGACAGTCATCACGAGATCGATAAATTCTGCACGCGATTGATCGACAGCCTGCACCAACCGATTCTTTACGAACAGCATCCACTGCATATCGGTGCCAGTGTCGGCATCGCGCTCAGCCGTCGCCACGGTTTCGTCGCCAGCGATCTGATCCGCTACGCCGACATCGCGCTGTACCAGGCCAAGGCCGATGGCAAGAACACCTGGTGCTATTTCGAAGCGCACATGAGCGACCAGATCCAGACGCGCCGGCAGATGGAGGATGACCTGCGTCATGCGCTCAAGCACAACGAGTTCGTCCTGCACTATCAGCCGCGCTACAAGGTCGATGGCAAACAGATCGTTTCAGTGGAGGCGCTGGTGCGCTGGCAGCACCCGACCCAAGGGTTGCTGGGGCCGGACGTGTTTATTCCGCTGGCGGAGCAGACCGACCTGATCGTGCCGCTGGGGCGCTGGGTGTTGCGCGAAGCCTGCGAAACCGCGCTGGGTTGGCCCGAAGACATACTGCTCTCGGTGAATCTGTCGCCCGCGCAGTTTGCCGTCAGCGATGTGGTCGAGGATGTGCGTGAAGTGCTGGTGCAAACCCGCTTCCCGGCCAGCCGCCTGGAACTGGAGATCACCGAGAACGTGATGCTCAACGACACCGACGGTGCCCTGACTACCATGAACGCCCTGAAGGAACTGGGTGTGCGCCTGAACATGGACGACTTCGGCACCGGGTACTCATCGCTTGGCTATCTGCGCGCCTATCCGTTCGACGGAATCAAGATCGACAAGCGCTTCATCGCCTCGATCAGCAGCGGTGCCAATGATCGCGCGGTGGTGCAAGCGATTATCGGCCTGGGCAAGGCCATGGGCCTGACCGTGACCGCCGAAGGCGTCGAGACTGAAGAGCAACTGGATATTCTCGGGGTCGATCAATGCAATGAGGTGCAGGGTTACTTCATGAGTCGGCCGATCGATAAAGCAGCATTTGCACGGTTGCTGCAGGATTCCAGGGGCACAAAACTGCAAGCGAAGAAGGGGCGCGTGACCTGAACACAGTCAACCGTGTGATCGCCCCGAATCGCTGGTAAACACGTTGCCTGCGTCGCGCACCAACTGCCGCCACTCGGCGCTGGTGATCAGCCCCTGCGCCTCCATTTCATCGGCTGCCTTGAGCAGCTCGTCGTACTGTTCTTCCGGATCCAGACGCATCTGCGACTGCGTCGCCAGTTTTCGCCATGCCGCCAGTTTTTCCTGCTTGCGCTGATCGAACATCGGGAATGATCTCGTGAAGGACTTCCTTGATAGAAAGACATGAGATCCCAGTGGTTCAGCGTAATCGACGGATGGACGACTTGCTTCTAAAAGGCGACTCGGTTCGTCAGAATTTCTCGGCCACGCGCCGGTACGGATAATCCGGATCTTTGTACTTGCCCGGTTTCTGCCGTTTGGGCAACTCGACCTTCTCGCGCTTCACATCTTCATAGGGAATGCGGCTGAGCACATCGGTGATGATGTTCAGCCGGGCGCGGCGCTTGTCGTTGGAGTCGGCCACTAGCCACGGCGCGTGTTCAGTATCGGAGTGTTTGAACATTTCGTCCCGCGCCCGTGAGTAGTCGTACCAGCGGCTGTAGGATTTAAGGTCCATCGGCGTCAGTTTCCAGGTCTTGCGCCCGTCGTTGATTCGCGCCTCCAGCCGGCGGGTCTGCTCTTCGGGGCTGACTTCCAGCCAGTACTTGAGCAGGATCACTCCTGATTGGACGATAGCGTGCTCGACCCACGGAATCGATTTGAGGAATTTGTCAGCCTGTTCGTCGGTGCAGAAACCCATCACCCGCTCGACGCCCGCGCGGTTGTACCAACTCCGGTCGAAGATCACCACTTCACCGCCCGCCGGCAGATAAGGCAGGTAGCGCTGCACATGCATCTGGCTTTTCTCGCGATCGGTCGGCGCCGGCAGCGCGACCACGCGAAAGACACGCGGGCTGACGCGCTCGGTCAATGCCTTGATCGTCCCGCCCTTGCCTGCGCCGTCACGGCCTTCGAAGACGATGCAAACCTTGACGCCCTTGGCAATCACCCATTCCTGCAATTTGACCAATTCGACGTGCAGCTTGCGCAAATGGTCGAGGTATTCCTTGTTTTTCAACTTCGGACCTTCAGGCGCCTTGGCGGCCTTCTTTTTGTCTTTTGCCATGACCAAGCCCTCTCCAATGAATGCAGCAACACAATGTTGATTGACGGGAAAACCCAGACACGTGAGGTTAGTTCATGACGTGCTGATTGCCATTGCCGGGCAAAAAGCAAAATTGCCATGTGTTTCGTTCGTTCTTTGTTGCGTCGCACTGTTCATTGCCCTGCCCTTGTCTGCCTGGAGTTTTCTCGATGCCCGCGTCCAAATCCCTGCCCACCGCCCTGCTCGGCTTGGCCCTCGCCTGCCCGGCAATGGCCGAGACTCAAGGTCTGGAACTGGGGCAAGTGCTGATTTCGGCCGATGAGCAAAGCGCTTCAGACGCAAGCATTGAAGAAGCCAAGACCCGTCTCGAACAAGTGCCGGGTGGCACCAATGTGATCGACATGCGTCAGCCATTGCAGGGCCGCGTGGCAAGCAATCAGGATGTACTGGCTTATCAGCCCGGGGTTTATGCGCAGTCGGCAGGCAACGAAGGCGTGAAAATCTCGGTGCGTGGCTCGGGCATCAACCGCGCACCGGGCGCCCATGCGTCGGGGCTGTACACGATGCTCGACGGCTTGCCGCTGACCGGCCCGGGTGGCACGCCGTATGAATTGCTCGAGCCGCTGTGGGTCGATCACGTTGAAGTACTGCGCGGCGCCAACGGCTTTGATCGCGGTTCGCTGGCACTGGGCGGCGCCATCGACTACGTCAGCCACACCGGCTACACCGCGCCGAAACTGCAAGTGCGCTACGCCACCGGCAGCCACGGTTATCAGCAGCGTCAGGTCAGTTCCGGGCAAGTGCTCGGCGATTTCGATTACTACGTGTCGCTGACCGATTCCAACGCCGACGGCTATCAGGATCACACCGCCAGCGAGAGCAAAGGCGTGATCGCCAACTTCGGCTATCGCTTCAACCCGAATCTGGAGACGCGCTTCTACATTCGTTACCGCGAAACCGACAACGACCTCGCCGGCCGCGTGACCAAACACTCCATCGAACACTCGCCTCGCGCGGCCAATCCGTCCTATGTGGCGCGCGATGACAGCCGCAAACAACCGGGCAGCACGTTCATCGGCAACAAGACCACCTGGTACATCGACGACGATTCAAGCATCCAGACCGGCCTCGTTTATCACGACTATCCGATGGACCTGCGCGAAGGTCCGAATCGCCTGAAAGTCGCCTACACCGACATCAGTGGCACGTTCGATTACAAACGCCGCGATACGATTTTCGGCATGGAAAGCCGCAGCAACGTCGGCCTGCGCGTGACCAAACACCTGCCCAACGACGGCGCCAGCGAGTTCGTGCGCATTCCCACCGGTAATACCGCCAGCTATGCGCCAGGCACCCGCATGCGCAACTTCACCTATCAGGGTTCGGACACCGTTCTGCACTTTGGCAACGATCTGGAAATCGCCGACGACCTGTGGCTGACCACCGGCCTTGCCGCCATCTACACCCGCCGCGAAAGTGATGTCACCTACCCGCAAAGCGGCGGCAAAACCAGCATGAACGACTGGGACTACGCACCGCGCCTCGGCCTGCGTTATCAGATCACCCCGGATCTGCAAGTGTTCGGCAACCTCAGCCGCTCGGTTGAAGCGCCGCATCCGTGGTCGCTGATCTACAGCTCCAACGTACGCTTCCCGACCGGCAACGGCGCAGCGACAGGCACGCAAAAAGACCCGATCGAACTGCAGAACCAGACCGCGACCACACTGGAACTGGGCGGCCGGGGTGAGAGCGCCGTCGGCGAATGGAGTCTGGCGTGGTACTACGCGCAGGTGCGGCATGAGTTGCTGTCGGTGTTGCCGGATGCCACCGCTGTCACCCCGTACGAACTCAACGCCAGCCCCACGGTGCACCAAGGCGTTGAAGCGAGCCTGAACAGCAAACTCTGGTCGGCGGCCGATGGTCGTCAGTTGAGTTTGCGTCAGGCGTATACCTTCAGCGACTTCCATTATCGCGATGATGATCGCTTTGGTGACAACCGCCTGCCCGGTCTGCCGATGCATTACTACCAGGGCGAATTGCGTTATGACTGGCCGCAGGGTTTCTTTGCGGCGGTGAACACGCAACTGGTGTCCAAGGTGGCGGTGGATTATGCCAACAGCTACTACGCCGATCCGTATGCACTGTTCGGTGCGACGTTGGGTTACAACGCACCGAAGGGTGACTGGCAGACGTGGGTGGATATGCGCAATTTGACCAACAAACACTACGCGGCAACGGTTACGCCGGGGTATGACGACAAGGGACTGGATGCGGCACGGTCTACGCCGGGTGAAGGGATGGGGGTTTATATCGGGGTTTCGTGGAGTTTGCTCTGACCCCTACCCCAGTGGGAACCAGCCTGCTGGCGATGGCGGCGTATCTGTTGCGAAGAAGCCAACTGACCTACCGCCATCGCTTGCAGGCAAGCTCCCACAGTGATTGCGCTGTACTGCGATTTTGCGGGCAACACTTAAACCTGTGGGAGCGGGCTTGCCCGCGAAGACGGTAGCCCATTCACCAGTGAAGCAACTGAAAGAACACTGAGAACCCGTTACCTTCGGTGCCTCAACCCAGCCGCATCGACAACTCAATATCACCCGCAAACGGCACAGACAGATAACCGTTCTGCGGCGCGCGCACGTAAGCCAGGTACTCAGGGCAATAATCGGTGTTATCCGCTACCACCAGTGCGCCCGGTTTCAGGTGTTTTTCGACCAGCCCCAACACATCGCCATACAACGCCTTGGCCCCATCGAGCAGGAGCATATCCACCGTTTCCGGCAGATCCGTTGCCAGCGTCACCAGCGCATCACCTTGGCGAATCTCCACCAGATCACTGACGCCCCCCTCAACAAAATGATGCCGCGCCATTTCAACTTTCGACAGTTCGAACTCACTGCCGATCAGCACACCGCCACCGTTATCCCGCAGCGCCGCCGCCAGATGCAGCGTCGAAAGGCCGAATGAGGTGCCGAACTCGACAATCGCTTTGGCCTTGGTGTTACGCGCCAGCATGTACAGTAATTTACCGGTGTCCCGGGAGACCGGCAGCCACAGGTCGTTGAGCATTTCATAGAGTTTCAGGTATTCGGTTTTGCTGTGCATCAGGCGTTCGCGCTCTTCGCCGGACACCGTTTCCAGCATCGGGCTGGTAGCGGCGCTGGCCTGGGTGTAGAGGCGTTCGATCAGGCTCGCGAGGGGTTCAGAGGTCAGGGTCGTCATGATTGCTTTCCGTTAGTTGGGGACTAAAATGCGAGCAATTCGTCGCATTTAAATGATGCGAGCGATTCGCTTCTTGCGCTATTCGCATTCCCACGGACGCCCGAGCTGCCCATGACCCACCGCCAGAATGCCCGTATTTCCTCACGCAAACAGCCGCAACAGGCACGCTCCAGCGAACTGGTGGCGGCGATTCTGCAAGCGGCTATTCAGGTTTTGAGCGAACACGGCGCCACTCGCTTTACCACCGCACGGGTCGCGGAAAAGGCTGGCGTGAGCATCGGCTCGCTGTATCAGTACTTCCCCAACAAAGCGGCGATCCTTTTCCGCTTGCAGAGCGATGAGTGGCTGCACACTACGCAGATGTTGCAGCGGATTTTGCAGGATTTTGAGCAGCCGCCACTCGTACGCCTGCGCACCCTGGTGCAGGCATTCATTCGTTCAGAGTGCGACGAAGCGCAGATGCGCGGTGCACTGAACGACGCCGCCCCGCTCTACCGAAACGCCCCAGAGGCTCACGCAGTGCGCGCGGCCGGGCGGCAGATTTTCGCGACATTCATGGAAGAGTTGCTGCCCGACGTCGGTGAGCAAATTCGCACGTCGGCGTGCGATCTGATCCTGACCACGCTCAGTTCGGTCGGCAAAGACTTTTCCGCCAGCCCACGTACCGAGGAGGAAATCTCGGTATGCGCCGACGGGCTGGCGGATATGTTCAGCGCCTATGTGCTAGCGCTGAATGAGCGGCGTGCACCGCTCACGCGCGCTTCGGCAGCTTCCAGTTCGGCCGAATGAAATGGCAGGTGTAGCCATTCGGAATACGCTCAAGGTAATCCTGATGCTCCGGCTCCGCTTCCCAGAACGGCCCCGCCGGTTCGATCTCGGTGACTACTCGGCCCGGCCACAGTTTTGAGGCGTCGACATCGGCAGCCGTGTCTTCAGCGACATCGCGCTGTTCTTCGCTGAGGTAGTAAATTGCCGAGCGATAGCTGCGACCGAGGTCGTTGCCCTGACGGTTTGGCGTGCTCGGGTCGTGGATCTGGAAGAAAAACTCAAGGATCTGCCGATAGCTGATCACCGCAGGGTCGAAGGTGATTTCGATGGCCTCGGCGTGGTCGCCATGGTTGCGATACGTGGCGTTCGGCACATCACCGCCGGTGTAACCGACGCGGGTCTGCAACACACCGGGATACCGCCGCAGCAAATCCTGCATGCCCCAGAAGCAGCCGCCGGCGAGGATGGCGGTTTCGGTTTGAGTGGTCATGGCGTGTCGTTCCTCTTCGGGGTGTTGGGTATAGCGATGGTTATGAGGGCGGGTTGGCGGATTCCAAGGGGCTGAGCCAATAGAACGACATCAAGCACTTGCAGCGGAATAAAAAACGCTCGCAATCAGCGAGCGTTTTTCGAGCCAGGCCACAAGGACAGACTCACTTACAAACCGGCTTGCTCCAGGCCATTACGCATGCCTTGATCCGCCTGCTCGCACCACTGCTTGAGACTCAGCGTCGGCGGCAGGTTGCCTTCGAGCTTCTGGTAATCACCATTTACCAATACTTCGCCCTTGCGCCCCTGGGCTTCCATCTTGTCGCCGTCGCGTTTGTCCACCTGCCCAGGCATGCCCGCAATAAACGCGGCCATCTTGTTAACGTTTTTTGTACTGTCAGCTTTCAAGAAACCCTTGTCGACGCAGTAATTGATCAAACCAACCGAGTTGCGCCCCATGTCGTAGGCATTTTTCAGCGCTGCAGGATCCATCTCTTCCGCATGGGCGAGACTGGCGGTGCCCAGGGCTGCGGTCATGGCGAAGATCAAAGCGGTGTATTTCATGTTTAGTCCTTTAAGGTTTACAGCGGGGGTATTAATTGAATCCAGAATGTTTGATGCCTAGCTGATCACGGCGCCTTTCGGCCCACTCGCAATCAACGCAGCGCCGCAGGCGGTTTTCATGCCGTCGAGGGCGATGGGCGTGCCATCGACGGTGTAGGTGCTGCTGCCCTCGGCAATCGGGAAAATCCCCTTGCATAACGGGCAACTGACCTTGTGACCGACACCGGCAATCGGCTTGCCGTTGAGGTCGGTCTGAGAAAAGGCTTCGAGCACCTTGCCACCGTGGGTGGTGGAATCGCCCAAGCGAATCGCGTCTTTCATGTTGTCACTCCTTTGACTTGTGGTCCGGAAACAATCAGCCCGGCCGTCCCGGCATTGCAAGAAACGCTGCAAAACTTTCCGCTACCTGATCAATCTCACCCGTTTCATGGGACCACAAAACAACGACAGGCTCTCCGGTTTGCCCATTTACCGCATAGTTGAAGCAGTAATAGTCGCCTGTGCCAAACTCGGCGAACGGTAGAAGTGCCGAGAAATCGGTGGAGGTATCGGAAAAATTCTCCAACCACTCCTGCCAGTCTTTTTTAAAGTGGTGAACGATCGACTCCCACGTCTTCCGTGGGTCACGAGCGTCAAGCACAGGAAATATCGTTAACGCCCCCAAGGACTTTCCGTTATTTGCCAAAAGCCAATCCGAAAAGGATTTTGGCAGTGTTCGGCCGAGTTCCTTTTCTGCCGCTTGAATAGCGTCACTCAATGTACTCATCACAGAATCCTAGACACCTCGTGCCAGTGCGCATACAGGTTTAAGTACCGTCAGCTTTGCAGCCACCAATTCAAAAGCGTTTCATCATCGTCGTCATCAAGTTTTTTATAAATGTTCGCGTAATACCATTGAAGCCCGGTCTTTTCGCCAAACCGATCGAAAAATTCATTAATCTTGTCCATTCCGTTGCTGGCGGGAACAGCCAACGAAAGGTTGCCCTCAAAAACGCCATCCAGGGTTCCGCCCAACTCACGACCGACATCACTTTCGAGTTCAGAAATGTCCTCTTCAGGTATGTAGTTCGCGTAAATATGAATGCTAAAGTTCCCGCCCCTTTTCAGAACCTCAGCGTGTGCATTTTTGTTCTTTATCGAGATGACATCACCCCGCGCCAGATTCAACGCAAGGCCAGGCGTAGACAGCAGTTCATAAGTATCCTGGCCCAACTGATGAGCAGGTAGCTCCTCGAAGACAGGGCTATCGTCATCTGCTACAAACACCTGAATCAGAACAGACTCTTTTTCAGAGTCCATGTGGCGTTCCACAACTTCCAAGTTCGACATACGACATCCATATATTCCCTTATTACGCGCTACCATATTCGTCCCCGCGGCATGGGCGGAAAATTCTTTCATGTTGTCACTCCTTTGACCAAGTCACTGATACTTCAAATTGATCAGAGGGATCAATCAAACGCAAAACCGGTGATGAACCGACTTCAACAGTATTAATAGGGACAGACTACGATTAATAAACTCCAGCTCACGGCCTGTCTCCATGTCCCCCTTAGGGCTGACTCAATCAATGAGCTAGTAGTGGTAAAGAAGCCAATGACAGGCACTCCCCTAGACGAAATGACTCGATATCTGAGTGCTGCAGACAAGCATCCTCATATGCAATATTTTCCCCATCAGCAATATCAGACAAATATCTGTCGATTGCGAAAAAATCACAATCTGAGGGAATATCCACTGTAAACAGCGACATTTCCTGACTAGCTGAGCACGAGGCACCTAACTGATGAAGATGAGCGATTATTTTACTTTTCCCTTCAGTATCACTGGCAAAAACTCTGACAGTCGAACGGCCGCCCTGTTTTGCGACACGCACAGCTATCATCTCATCGCCACTGGACTTTACCTGCACGGAATCTCCCTTACTCACGCCATCAACGTAATAGGGAGTATTGTCTAAGGTATAGGTGCCATCACCGGCATAGATGCCCCAGATCGACTCAGCAGATACAGGAGGATAATCATCCTCGTCAGGCGTCAACTCAAAGACAATCTTGTGAAAGGTACCTTTCATTCTATACACTCAGGGTGATAAGCCGACTAGACTTTATTAGGCAAACCACGTTTAAAAAACCTTCAGAAACGTGGTCTGTCCCAGAGCAGTTTTCATCAACTCGTGCACAGGTGATTTTCTTCAGAGACCGGTTTAGGGCTAAATCGCATGACGACGCTCCCATTTCTCACTGCTAGCGCGCCAAACGCTAACCCCATCAATTTTTGGTTCATCACGCTCTACGATCACGGTGTATCGATAACGTTGTTTCAGCCCTTTTTTTCTGACTGCCTGAATATTCGTTTCCTTATCTAGCTGTTCTTCGGTATCAGTCAAAATGGTCTGTTCATACTCCGGAGGCTGTCCAGTACCTAATGTATCGAGCCTTGCTGATCCAAGGGCAATTGAAGCTTTCACACTCAGATTTTCAGAGAATATCGCTTCCAACCTTGATTTTGCTGCTTCATTCGCCTTAGTCCGATACCCCGAATCCGTCTTATATGCGTCGCATCGCTTCTCGGCATGAAATCCCACCTCCCACTCATGCATCTGCGAAAGAAAATTTTGTAATCGCTCACTAGGTGACATAAAACACTCCTATCAACAATCGCACGAACAAGGGTTGTGGAATAGCCGACTTTCAGTATTCCCGTCAACTCTCGCCTGGTACAGAACAGAATGAGGTCGAGTGGCACCTTCATCGTACTGAGGGGTGACACGTACTATTACGTTACTACCGCCTTTAACAGCTTCGGCAATATCTCCCTCAAAGTCACGGAACTCACCACGGTTAACACTAGGGGCTTGAGGAAAAATGTTCCCCTTACCACCGCTTCCACCCAGTCGATTTCCGATGGCATGGCCAGCGTCGTCCGTATTACAGCCCAAGTTACGCGCAAACCCCCGTGAACTGGTGTTGGTATTTGTCCCAGTTCCCAAATCTTCCGGTCGAATTTTCGCGGTTACGCTCTTCAGCGATCCGTTCTCATTGTGACGATATTTTGTTATCGGGTTTGAGCCCCAAAGGCCCAATGGATCCACCCACTCAACCGGATTCGCTGCATAGGCATAAAGGTTAATGCCTCCGGTATAACTTATCGGATCTTTGCTTATGAACCGACCAACCCCCGGATCATAGTACCGATACCGGTTGTAATGCAGCCCCGTCTCATGATCGTGATACTGCCCCTGGAACCGTATCGGGTTCATCACGCCATGCTGCCGCGCCCATTCCGAGCGCTGTTCCACCACCTGCCCCCACGCCTTGTACTGCGCGGTCCACGCCATGTTGCCTTGTGAATCAGTCAGCTCTTGCGGGGTGCCGAGGTGATCGCACTGATACCAGGCCAACGCGTCAAACGGTAATGCTGTGGCCTTGTGATTCCACAACGGGTCCTCGTCCAGGCTGTATTCACCGCTGTAATCCGGCAGCCCAATCAGATCGATCGGCGCGTGCCGTACAGCCTGTGCAACAGGGACAAAAGTCCCCGGTTCGAAGACGTAGTGCACCGTGCGGCCGGGCTCGCCATCGCTTTGTGCCGGGCTGCTTTCCCAGGCGAGGTTGTCGCCGTCCCAGCCGTACAAGGTGAAGCCGCAGCCCAGCTCGCGCTGTTTGCGCGCGTGTTCGTTTCTGTTCCAGAGAGAGCCTGCTTCAGGCCGCTGCTTGTAGTGCGCGCGCGAGTTTTTGTGCAGGCGGCGTCCCAGTGCGTCGTAGGCGAAATCAACACTGAGGCGCGGGTCTTCGAAATGCACCAGTCGATCAAACAGGTCCCAGCGCAGGTCGCTGCGTTGGCCGTTGTGCCAGCGCTGGATCTGGTTGCCGCGTTCGTCGTAGTCGTAGTGCGTGCCGGCGTATTCGCGCAGCAGGTTGTCGACCAGTTTGCTGCGCGGTGGGGTCAGGTCCAGTGGGCGGCGAATCTCTGTCGCCTTGTCGTCGAGCAGGTTGCCGGCCGGGTCGAAGGCGAAGGTTTCCACGCCTTGACGTGTGGTAGCGCTGAGCAGTCGGCCGACGGGATCGTAACGATAGGCGAGCGGGCCACGACGGCTGTCGTTGATGTCGGTCAGTTGGCCGGCGGCGTCGTAGCTGTATTCGCGTTTGAGCAGTGTGGATTTGTCGTCGCTGCGTCCCAGCAGTTGTTCTTGCAAACGGCCGGCCGGGTCCCAGCTTTGGGTTTGCAGCAGGTGATTGCCTTGATGGCGGGCGACTTCGCGGTGCAGGTCGTCGCGTTCGTAGCCGATCAGTTCGTGCTCATCGAGGCGCAGGCCGAGCAGGTGACCGCTGCCGTACGTCAGCCAGCTGACGCGGTGACCGTCGGGGCGAACGGTGGCAACACGTTGATTGAGCACGTCGTACTCGTGTTGCCAAATTGCGACGGTGGGCTTTTCCAGTCCGAGGTAATGTTGGTGTTCGCGCAGCAGATTGCCGGCCGGGTCGTGGAACCATTGCAGGCGGCTGTCGGCGTTGTCGGCCAGCACCAGGTTGCCGTTGCCGTCATAGGCAAAGGTTTCGCTTTGCGACTGCTCGCCCAGGGTGGCGCGACGCTCGGTCAAGCGGCCCATCGGGTCGAAGCTCAACGAGATGACGCGTTGGCCATTGATCGATTGCGCGAGGCGACCGGTGTGCGGGTCGTACTGATAACGCGTGCTGCGCCCATCGAAACCGCGCTCTTCGAGCAGGCGTCCGACCGGGTCGTAGTGAAAGTGCGCGCGTTGTTCGTTTTCGTTTTCCAGCACCGTTAACCGTCCGAGACGGTCCCAGCGATAGCGCAGGGTTCGCTC
>NZ_UTHA01000260.1 GCF_900582195.1 Pseudomonas viridiflava | reverse complement strand
GAGGATCATTTTCGCCAGTTGCACGTAGCCCTTGATGGAGCGCGTGCGGGCGTGCTCGGTGCGGGCGTAGATGTCCAGCAGGGCGTTGAGCAGTGTGCCGATGGTCAGGGTCATGAACAGGATGGTGAACGCCAGGGTGATATTGGCGATCACGCCTTTGCCGGTTGCGCTCAGGCCGGGGACAAGGTTCAGGCCGAACTGGATGACCACCGACGGCACGATCTGCGCCAGTCGGTGGAAGACCTTGTTATGGCGGAAGTCGTTGAGCCAGTGCAGGGCAGGCTGTCGGCCCAGCATCTTCATCGTATAGAGAATCAGAAAGCGCGCCACGCGGCCAAGTACC
>NZ_UTHA01000263.1 GCF_900582195.1 Pseudomonas viridiflava | reverse complement strand
GCATGACGCCTGCTGCCGCGCCTACAGGCCCGAGCACCAGCGCGCCCGCGAGACCGTAGCCGATAGCGCCGTCGATTTTTTTACTGGATGCCTGGCTGGCCATTTCGACTGACTTGATGTCGTTGTGCTTGAAGCTGATACCCGGCCACGGGAAGAGGGGAGTTACGAGAGTGATGGTGCCAGCACGGTATTCCCCATCACCTTGAAGAAAATCACCCGCTAAAATCTTGATATTAGCCATGTGTCATTCTCCGTCCATTGAGTTGGCGCGTTTCAATCGAGCAACTATTTCGCGCCCCAAAAAAGTGCGTGTCAACGCTCTGGGGACGAGCTGCTTGGAGCTAAAGACGAAAGGTTCGACGACGTTCGTT
>NZ_UTHA01000266.1 GCF_900582195.1 Pseudomonas viridiflava | reverse complement strand
GAAAATGCCCATACAGCTCAAAGCCCGGTGCCGACAGCTGCGCCTCGTACCAGGCGGCAGGCACCGAGAAGCGGATGTGCGGGTCGCCCGCCAGAATGGGTTTGCCGCTTTGCGTGCGGCTGCCAGAAATCGCCCAGGCATTGCTGCCTTCGAATTGCGGCAGACCGGCCTGTTCGAACGCTTCATTACTCAGTTTCGCCAGCGCGCCAAGGCCTTTCCAGTCCGCGCCGGTCAGCGCGGGTTTCTGGTCCAGCATGCCGTTCGGATGCCAGTCCAGAT
>NZ_UTHA01000267.1 GCF_900582195.1 Pseudomonas viridiflava | reverse complement strand
TTCATCACCAACTGATCCAGGTGCGGCACCGGAATGTTGAAGGTGAAGGCCCGAAGGGCGCCACCGGCGGCAAACAGCGCCTTGAACGGTTTCAGTGTCCAGATCGTGACCATGCCGGTCAGGATCAGGAACGGCGACCAGGCTTTGATGATCTGGCCGAGGCTGTAGGGCGACGCCACCGAAGAGCGGGTTTTGTTGAATCCGCCCGGGCCGCCCATGATCGCTGCCGAGCCGCTGCTGACCACGACTGTGTCGGATGCGCGCTGCGGCTGCCAGACTTTCAGGAACAGCGTCAGCG
>NZ_UTHA01000268.1 GCF_900582195.1 Pseudomonas viridiflava | reverse complement strand
CAACACCAGCTACCGCTCCGACCTCGAAGAGTCGCTGTTGCCGTACATGGAAAATAAAGGCCTGATCACCCGGGAGAAGCTGGATCCTTCCTTGAAGCTGATGCCGTTCAAAGACACGGCCGAGCACAAGGAAAGACTGTTCAGTTACTACTATCGCCTCTACGAGGTCGACTACATGGTCTGCTATCCATGGGTCGCCCAAGTGTTTTCAGGTTTCACCCTGAAGGAACTCAAAGGCTACGTGGATGAGCTGATGGCGCTCGACAAGCCGATCCCTGCGACTTACTACGATGGCGATACCGTCAAGCAGATGAACGTCGAACCGCCCCGCGTGTTCACCGGGGAG
>NZ_UTHA01000269.1 GCF_900582195.1 Pseudomonas viridiflava | reverse complement strand
CGGGCCGCACGTAGGAGCAAGCCTTTTGGGTTACCTTTTCGGCGTTTGGAAAAGGTGACCCGCCGTAAGGGCGGAACCCTAAGTGGCCGTTACCGCAGCAACGGATATACACCCAAAACGATCAAACCACATCAACCGATACGTGAATCGCATCATGCCGCCAAAACTCCAGATCACAATCAATCAACCGCTCATGCTGATCATAATTGACCCGAGCAATCCGCAACCCCGGGCTCCCCACCGACACCCGTAAAGCCGCCGCCGCATCCACCGACAACGACGTAGGCACGATCTCAAACCGCACCCGCCCATAGTGCAAATCGTAATGCCGCGCATACAACTCGGTCATCGACTGATTCAAATCAAACTCAAGAATCCCCGGAAAAAACTGCGGATTCAAATAGTGCTCCACATACAACACCAAGCGCCCATCAATGCGCCGCGACCGACAAATCTGAATCACGCTCGACAACGCCGGCAACTGCAACCACGCACACACCGCCGCCGACGCCGGCTGCAACCGCGCCGAAATCACCTCGGTCGACGGCACCCGCCCCTGCGCACTGACCATCGCGTGAAAGTGACTGCGCTGCATCAGGTTATAGGCCAGACGCGGCGGCGAAACGAACCAGCCACGGCGCTCCTCACGATAAATCTGCCCCTGCGCCTCCAACTGCAACAACGCCTCACGCACGGTAATCCGCGTCGTACCGAACAACTCACTCAGCTTGCGCTCGGCCGGCAACTTGCTGCCCGCCGCCAACAACCCGTGATCGAGCTGCTCCTGCAACACCTGGCCAATCGCTGTCACCGCTTTTGTTGCCTCATCGCGCATCAACGTTACCTATCTGGACTAGACCAGCACTGTTTCGGAGCAAAACCGCACGGCGAATGCGCCGTTTGCTGATGTTGCAAGCCTAGGCAGTGCAGATGACCGAGAGATGACAAAACTACCGAACGGTCGTCTTCACGACTTGCAATACATCGGCCAAGTCCCTTGCCCTGCGGGCCTTTGAGCATGGTCTACGCTTATCTGACACCCGCCAATACCGGGCAAATAAAAGGCCTGCCACAAAGCCGCCGACATCAAAGTGTCATCCACCCCCCTTACATTGGCTCAGGTATTGCTGACCTAGACCAACACACACCGCAATCGCAGCGTTGAACACGACCAAGGAGCTTCGGAATGAAACAGCTTTTCCTGGCAACACTGTTAGGCTCGACCATTGCAATGTGCACCTCCGCCATGGCGGCCGGCACCGATCTGAAAACCCTCGAAGCCGCTGCGAAAGCGGAAGGCGCCGTCAACAGCGTCGGCATGCCCGATGACTGGGCCAACTGGAAAGGCACCTGGGAAGACCTGGCCAAAACCTATGGCCTGAAACACATCGACACCGACATGAGTTCGGCCCAGGAAATCGCCAAGTTCGCCGCCGAAAAAGACAACGCCACCGCCGACATCGGCGACGTTGGTGCGGCATTCGGCCCGATCGCGGTCAAGCAAGGCGTGGTGCAACCGTACAAGCCAAGCACCTGGGACCAGGTTCCGGACTGGGCCAAGGACAAGGACGGCAACTGGGCACTGGCCTACACCGGCACCATCGCCTTCATCGTCAACAAAAAGCTGCTGCACGGCTCCGAAGTGCCGACCAAATGGGCTGACCTCAAGGGCGGCAAATACAAGGTCTCCATCGGTGACGTGAGCACCGCTGCCCAAGCTGCCAACGGCGTACTCGCTGCGGCACTGGCCAACGGTGGCGACGAGAAAAACATCAAGCCGGCCCTGCTGCTGTTCGCCGACATCGCCAAACAAGGTCGCCTGTCGATGGCCAACCCGACCATCGCCACCATGGAAAAAGGCGAGATCGAAGTCGGTGTGGTCTGGGACTTCAACGGCCTCAGCTACAAGGCCAAGATGGCCAACCCGGATGACTACGTAGTGCTGATCCCATCCGACGGTTCGGTGATTTCCGGTTACACCACGATCATCAACAAGTACGCGAAAAACCCGAACGCCGCCAAGCTGACCCGCGAATACATTTTCAGCGATGCCGGCCAGACCAATCTGGCGCGCGGCAACGCCCGTCCGATCCGCGCCGAACACCTGCAATTGCCGGAAGACGTGAAGGCCAAACTGCTGCCGAACGAGCAGTACAAGAAAGTCACCCCGATCAAAGATGCCGATGCGTGGGAAAAAACCTCCAAAGCCCTGCCACAGGCGTGGAATGAAGAAGTCATCGTAGAGATGAAATAAGCCTGTAGATCCCTCTTCGGGATCCGCTGGAGTTCCAAATGTGGGAGCGAGCTTGCTCGCGAATGCGGTTATTCATTCAGCATTGATGTTGGCTGACATGACGCTTTCGCGAGCAAGCTCGCTCCCACAAGGGATTGAGTTGATTTCGGAATATTCGAATTTCGCGGAGTTTTTGCCCCTATGAAGCACAACGTCATCCTTGTCGTGCTCGACGGCCTCAACTATGAAGTCGCGCGTCACGCCATGGGGCATCTGCAGGCTTATGTTGGCGCAGGACGCGCCGCGCTCTATCAATTGGAGTGCGAGTTGCCGGCCCTGTCCCGACCGCTTTATGAATGCATCCTCACCGGCGTGCCGCCGATCGACAGCGGCATCGTCCACAACAATGTCTCGCGCCTGTCCAACCAGCGCAGCATTTATCACTACGCCCGCGATGCCGGTCTGAAAACCGCTGCAGCGGCGTATCACTGGGTCAGCGAGTTGTACAACCGCTCACCGTTCGTAGCCGCGCGCGACCGCCACACCGACAATCTGTCGCTGCCGATCCAGCACGGGCATTTCTACTGGAGCGATCACTACCCGGATTCGCACCTGTTCGCCGACGCCGAAAACCTGCGCCTGCGCCACGATCCGGACTTCCTGCTGATCCACCCGATGAACATCGACGATGCCGGGCACAAACACGGCCTCGACTCCTCGCAATACCGCAACAGCGCGCGCTTCGCCGACATCATCCTCGCCGACTATCTGCAGAGCTGGCTCGACGCCGGCTATCAAATACTGGTGACCGCCGACCACGGCATGAACAACGATCGTTCGCACAACGGCCTGTTGCCGGAAGAACGCCAGGTGCCGCTGTTTGTCCTCGGTGACGCCTTCAGCCTCGACGCCGATGCCGCACCGAAACAGACGGAAATCTGCGGCACCGTCTGCGAACTGCTCGGCGTGCCCCACGACAAACCTGTCTGCCGGGAGTTGCTCAAGTGAACTCGATGACTCGCGGCAAATGGCTGGCGGCCCTATGCCTGGTGCCCTTCGCGCTGTTCTTTATCGTCTTTGAAATCGCCCCGCTGGTCTGGGTGATGATCAACAGTCTGCAATCGGAAGAATTCGGCTGGGGCTTGGCCAACTTCAGCAAGATCTTCAGTTCGAAGTTCTACTTGCAGGCGATCCAGTACAGCCTCGAAATCAGCTTCTGGTCGAGCGTATTCGGCATCATCATCGCCGTACTCGGTGCGTATTCCCTGCGTCGGGTCGACTCGAAACTGCGCAATTTCGTGAATGCCTTCGCCAACATGACCAGCAATTTCGCCGGCGTGCCGCTGGCTTTTGCGTTCATCATCCTGCTCGGTTTCAACGGCAGCATCACCATCATGCTCAAGCAGTCGGGGATCATTCAGGACTTCAACCTGTACTCGAAAACCGGCCTGATCATCCTCTACACCTACTTCCAGATTCCCCTCGGCGTGCTGCTGCTCTACCCGGCCTTCGACGCCTTGCGTGAAGACTGGCGCGAATCCGCCGCGCTGCTCGGTGCCAACGGCTGGCAGTTCTGGCGACACATCGGTCTGCCGGTTTTGACCCCGGCGTTGCTCGGTACATTCGTGATCCTGCTGGCTAACGCCCTCGGCGCCTACGCCACGGTGTATGCGCTGACGACGGGCAACTTCAACGTCCTGCCGATTCGAATCGCGGCGATGGTCTCCGGCGATATTTCCCTCGATCCGAATCTGGCCAGCGCCCTGGCCGTGGTGCTGGTGGCGCTGATGACCATCGTCACCGTCGTGCATCAACTGCTGCTGAAGAGGAGCTACCATGTCTCGCGCTGAATCCGGCCCGGCCGGCGTCTACCACCGCGTCGTGGTTTACCTGCTGTTTGCCATCCTCTTGCTGCCACTCGTGGGAACGCTGATTTATTCGATCGCCAGCAGTTGGTCGGCGACCATCCTGCCCAGCGGTTTTACCTTCAAGTGGTACATCCAGTTGTGGAGCGATCCGCGCTTCCTTCACGCCTTCGGTCAATCATTGATCGTGTGTGTCGGTGCACTGGTGCTGTCGGTGGTGTTGATTCTGCCGCTGCTGTTTGTGGTGCATTACCACTTCCCGAAACTCGATGCACTGATGAACATCCTCATCCTGCTGCCCTTCGCGGTGCCGCCGGTGGTGTCCTCAGTGGGACTGTTGCAGCTCTACGGTTCCGGGCCGATGGCGATGGTTGGCACTCCGTGGATTCTGATCGGTTGCTACTTCACCGTGGCGCTGCCGTTCATGTACCGGGCAATCACCAACAACCTGCAAGCGATCAACCTGCGCGACCTGATGGACGCCGCGCAACTGCTCGGCGCCAGCACCTTTCAGGCGGCGTTTCTGGTGGTGCTGCCCAACCTGCGCAAAGGCCTGATGGTCGCGTTGCTACTGTCGTTCTCGTTCCTGTTCGGTGAGTTCGTGTTCGCCAATATCCTCGTCGGCACACGCTACGAAACCCTGCAGGTTTATCTGAACAACATGCGCAACAGCAGCGGCCACTTCACCAGCGCGCTGGTCATCTCGTATTTCTTTTTCGTGCTGGTCCTGACCTGGATCGCCAACATCTTGAACAAGGACAAAAGCGAATGAGCTACGTCAGCGTCCAACACCTGCAGAAAAGCTACGCCGGTACCACCGTGTTCAGCGATATCGACTGCGAAATCAACAAGGGCGAGTTCGTCACCCTGCTCGGCCCGTCCGGTTGCGGCAAATCCACCCTGCTGCGTTGCATCGCCGGACTGACGCCGGTGGATGGCGGCAAGATCCTGCTGGATGGCGTCGATATCGTGCCGTTGAGTCCGCAGAAACGCGGGATCGGCATGGTGTTCCAGAGCTACGCGCTGTTCCCCAACATGACCGTCGAGCAGAACGTTGTCTTCGGTTTGCGCATGCAGAAGGTCAACGCCGATGACAGTCATAAACGCGTTTCCGAGGTGTTGAAACTGGTTGAACTGAACGACTTCGCCAGCCGCTATCCGCATCAGCTTTCTGGTGGTCAATGCCAGCGGGTTGCCCTCGCCCGTTCGCTGGTGACTCGCCCGCGTTTGCTGCTGCTGGATGAGCCGCTGTCGGCCCTCGATGCACGGATTCGTAAACACCTGCGTGAACAGATCCGCCAGATTCAACGCGAACTCGGCCTGACGACAATCTTCGTCACTCACGATCAGGAAGAAGCGCTGACCATGTCTGATCGAATTTTCCTGATGAATCAGGGAAAAATCGTACAGAGCGGCGACGCCGAAACCTTGTACACAGCGCCGGTCGATGTGTTCGCCGCCGGCTTCATCGGCAACTACAACCTGCTCGATGCCGACGACGCGTCGAAGTTGCTGCAGCGCCCGATCAACCACCGCATCGCCATTCGCCCCGAAGCCATCGAGCTGAGCCTGCAAGGTGAGCTTGACGCACAGATCCGCAGCCACAGCCTGCTCGGTAACGTTATCCGCTACCGGATCGAAGCGCGCGGCGTGGAACTGGTGGTGGATGTGCTCAACCGTTCGGCCGCCGACTTGCATCCCGACGGTCAGCGTTTGGCGCTTTCCATCGATCCGACAGCCCTGTGTGAGGTAGCCTGATGACTTTGCTGACGTTGAAGAGAGAACTGCACTGATGGCCCTGGCAATTTTTGATCTGGACGAAACCTTGATCCACGGCGACTGCGCCACCCTCTGGAGCGAGCAGATGGGGCGTCTGGGCTGGGTCGATCCCGAGTCGTTCATGCGCAAGAACAACGAGCTGATGGATGCCTACAGCCATGGCAAATTGCGCATGGAAGACTACATGGAATTCAGCCTCGAACCGCTGATCGGCCGCACGCCCGAAGAAGTCGATCATTTGGTCGGGCCGTGGGTTGAAGACTTCATCGAACCGATCATCTTCAGCGACGCGACCAAGACCATCGCCGCCCACCGCAAGGCAGGCGACCGGATTCTGGTGATCTCGGCGTCAGGCACGCATCTGGTCAAACCGATTGCCGAACGACTGGGCATCGATGAGATTCTGGGGATTGAACTGGAAGTCGCCCATGGCGTGTACAGCGGCCACACAGTCGGCACCCTGACCTACCGCGAAGGCAAGATCACCCGTTTGCTGGAGTGGCTGGATGCTGAAGAAGAGAACCTTGAAGGCGCGAGTTTTTATTCCGACTCACGCAATGATCTGCCGTTGTTGCTGAAGGTAGATTTTCCGCACGTGGTCAACCCGGATCCAGTGCTACTGGAGCACGCCGAAAAAGCCGGCTGGCCAATCCACCTCTGGAAATGACAAAGATTTAATCTGCACAGGCAGGCTGATATTCCAAACCTGAGTTCGACCCGATGCATCAGGTCGATGTAGCCCGGCAGAACAACCCGGTCAGTCCCCTCTCCCTTTGGGAGAGGGTTAGGGTGAGGGGCTTTTTGCCTTGATCTCAGCTCAGACTTTCGTCAATCACCAACACCAATTTTCCAGAAACGGTATTACTCGCCAGCTCCGCAAACGCCGCCTCGGCATCCTTCACCGCAAACGCCTTGGCCAACTGCGGACTCAACCGCCCCTCGGCAAACAGCGGCCACACCTGCTGACCCAGATCACTCAACAGATCGGCCTTGAACTGATCCCCCCGACTGCGCAACGTCGAGCCGAGCAATTGCACGCGCTTGCCCAAGACCTGCGCCAGATCCAGCTTCGCCTCGCGTCCCCCCATCAGACCGATCAACACCCAACGTCCGTCCAGCGCGATCAGTTTGAGATTCAGCGCGGAGTAATTGCCGCCGACTGGATCGAGGATCACATCGAACGGGCCGAAATCACGCAGGCTTTCCAGATCATCGGTGCGTACCACCCCGCCTTGAGCCCCCAGCGACTCGCAGTAAGCCAACCGCTCGGCCGAACCGACGCTGACCCAACACGGATTGCCGAACGCCTTGCACAACTGAATGGCGGCTGAACCGATTCCACTTGCGCCGGCATGCAGGAGAACTTTCTCACCCGGTTTGAGCGCCGCAAGTTGAAACACATTCAGCCAGACTGTTGCATAAACCTCAGGCAATGCCGCCGCCTCAATCAGCGAAACGCCTTCGGGAACCGGCAGCACGTGCCGTCCGTCGACGACCACTTCTTCGGCCATCCCGCCCCCGGCCAGCAAGGCGCAAACCCGATCGCCGACCTGCCAGGCACTGCCCGCGCCGACCTCGCTGATCACCCCGGAACACTCAAGACCGAGCACTTGGCTGGCGCCTGGCGGGGGCGGATAAAGCCCTGCTTTCTGTAATAAATCGGCGCGATTGAGGCCCGCTGCCGCCACTCGGATGCGGACTTGTCCTACATCACACGTAGGACTCGGCTCTTCAACCCATGCCACTTGACCGTCAACGCCTTGCAATGCCTTCACAGTGCCTCCATAGTGAGTCTGGACTGAGCCCGAAGCTGTAGCGCCGGGCTTTTTGCATTATGCGACCGGCTCTCGTAGAACCGGCGACTTCAAAGACGGCCTAATATGCGTTATCAATTGTCCCCGCGTCGAATCAGCATGAAGCATTTGCTCCCCAGCACCGCCCTCGCTCTTTTCATCGGTATCGGTTTGTTGCCGGTGTCGGGCACTACATTCGCAGCCAACAGCTGGGACAAGTTGCAGCCTGATCGCGATGAAGTCATAGCCAGCCTGAACGTCGTCGAGTTGCTCAAGCGTCACCACTACAGCAAGCCGCCGCTCGACGATGCGCGCTCGGTGATCATCTACGACAGCTACCTCAAGCTGCTGGACCCGTCGCGCAGCTACTTCATGGCCAGCGACATCAGCGAATTCGACAAGTGGAAGACCCAGTTCGACGACTTCCTCAAAAGCGGCGACCTCAACGCCGGGTTCACCATCTACAAGCGCTACCTGGACCGCGTCAAGGCGCGTCTGGACTTCGCCCTTGCCGAGCTGAACAAAGGCGTCGACAAGATGGACTTCACCACCAGGGAAACCTTGCTGATCGACCGCAAGGACGCCCCTTGGCTCAAATCCACCGCTGAACTCGACGACCTGTGGCGCAAACGCGTCAAGGACGAAGTGCTGCGGATGAAGATCGCCGGCAAAGAGCCGAAGCAGATCCAGGAAACCCTGACCAAGCGCTACAAGAACCAGCTGGCGCGCCTGGACCAGACCCGTCCGGAAGACATCTTCCAGGCGTACATCAACACCTTCGCCATGTCTTACGATCCGCACACCAACTACCTGTCGCCGGATAACGCGGAAAACTTCGACATCAACATGAGCCTGTCCCTCGAGGGCATCGGTGCCGTGTTGCAGAGCGACAACGACCAGGTGAAAGTCGTGCGCCTGGTGCCGGCAGGCCCGGCCGACAAGACCAAACAGGTCGCCCCGGCCGACAAGATCATCGGCGTTGCCCAAGGCAACAAAGAGATGGTCGACGTGGTCGGCTGGCGTCTGGACGAAGTGGTCAAACTGATCCGTGGTCCGAAAGGCACCGTGGTGCGTCTGGAAGTGATTCCGGCGAGCAATGCGCCGAACGACCAGACCACCAAGATCGTGCCGATCACCCGTGAAGCGGTGAAGCTCGAAGATCAGGCCGTGAAGAAGTCCGTGCTCAACCTGAAACAGGACGGCAAGGATTACAAGCTCGGCGTGATCGAGATCCCGGCCTTCTACCTCGACTTCAAGGCGTTCCGTGCCGGTGACCCGGATTACAAGAGCACCACCCGCGACGTCAAGAAGCTGCTCACCGAGCTGCAGAAAGACAAAGTCGACGGCGTGGTCATCGACCTGCGCAACAACGGCGGCGGTTCCCTGCAGGAAGCCACCGAGCTGACCAGTCTGTTCATCGACAAAGGCCCGACCGTACTCGTGCGTAATGCCGATGGCCGTGTCGACGTACTCGAAGATGAAAACCCGGGCGCGTTCTACAAAGGCCCGATGGCGTTGCTGGTCAACCGCTTGTCCGCCTCGGCTTCGGAGATCTTCGCCGGCGCCATGCAGGACTACCACCGCGCGCTGATCATTGGTGGCCAGACCTTCGGTAAGGGCACCGTACAGACCATTCAGCCGCTCAACCATGGCGAACTGAAGCTGACCCTGGCCAAGTTCTACCGTGTATCCGGTCAGAGCACCCAGCATCAGGGCGTATTGCCGGACATCGACTATCCGTCGCTGATCGACACCAAGGAAATCGGCGAGAGCGCACTGCCGGAAGCCATGCCGTGGGACACCATCCGCGCGGCGATCAAACCGGCGGCCGATCCGTTCAAACCATTCCTGGCTCAGCTCAAGTCAGAACATGACACGCGCACCGCCAAGGATGCCGAGTTCGTGTTCATCCGCGACAAGCTGGCCCTGGCGCAGAAACTGATGGAAGAAAAAACCGTCAGCCTCAACGAAGCCGAGCGCCGTGCCCAGCACAACGACATCGACGCCAAGCAACTGACGATGGAGAACATCCGTCGCAAAGCCAAAGGCGAAGAGCCGCTTAAAGAGCTGAAGAAAGAAGACGAAGACGCCCTTGCGGCCGCTGACCCGGACAAGGTCAAACCAGAAGACGATGCCTACCTGAGCGAAACCGGGCGCGTCCTGCTGGATTACCTGAAGCTGAGCAATCAGGTGGCCAAGAAGTAAGATGATGGCAATTTAGTGCTGACGATCCTTGGATCGTCATCAAACAGTCATCATTCTGTCGTGCAATAAAGGACTGGGAGCCATTCTCTTCATCGAGAACGCTTCCAGTCCTTTTTTTATCGCCAGAGATTGCCATGACCACGACCGAACAGCTGAGTGCCTTGAGCTCGATCCTGACTCAAAGCGGTTTACACAGCCTGTTCCAACCGATCATCAGTCTCTCCGAACGCCGTATCCTCGGCTACGAAGCGCTCACTCGCGGCCCGTCCAATAGCCCTCTTCACTCGCCGATCGCACTGTTCGCTGTAGCGCGTCAGGCTGGGCGTTTGAGCGAACTGGAAATCGCCTGCCGGCAAAGCGCTTGCCGTCGTTTCAACGAGCAGCAACTGCCGGGCAAACTGTTTCTCAACGTCTCGCCGGAATCCTTGCTTGAAGCCGCCCATCAACCGGGCCGCACGTTGCAGTTACTGCAGGATTTCGGCATTCCGCCCAGCCAGGTGGTCATCGAGCTGACCGAACAGACGCCCATCGACGACTTTCAGTTGCTGCAAACCGCCTTGCATCACTACCGGGCCATGGGTTTTTCCATTGCGCTGGATGATCTCGGGGCCGGCTATTCCAGCCTGCGGTTGTGGTCAGAACTGCGTCCGGACTACGTGAAGATCGATCGGCACTTCATCGACGGTATTCATCAGGACGCGTTGAAGCGTGAGTTCGTCGGCTCGATCCTGCAAATCGCCAAAGCCTCACGCGCACAAGTCATTGCCGAAGGCATCGAACTGCCAGAAGAACTCGCAGTGCTAACGGAAATGGGCGTCGATCTGGTGCAGGGTTACTTGCTCAGTCGCCCCCAGGAACACCCGCCGCGCGATGCCCGCGCCTTGATGCCCAAACACGACAGCAGCGCCGTTGCGCTGAACGACGAAGGCAGCGACCTCAGCGCCCTGCTCAACGAGCAACCGGCCGTACCTCGCGATACACCGACTGCCACCGTGCTGGAAGCCTTCCGCCGCCAGGCCAACCTCAACTCACTGGCGGTACTCGACGAACAAGGCCAACCCTGCGGCATCGTCCATCGTCACTCCCTGTCCGATGCCCTGCTCAAACCGTTCGCCACCGACCTGTTCGCCCGTAAACCGATCAGCCGCCTGATGAACGACGACTTCCTCGCCGTGGAAATGAGCCAGTCGTTGCAGCAGGTCAGCCGCCTGATCACCAGCCGCGCCCGCCAGCGCATCGAAGAGGATTTCATTATTACTCTTAACGGCGGCTACCTCGGTCTTGGCCGGGTGATCGACGTGCTTAAACTGATTACCGAACTGAAGATTCAACAGGCGCGCTACGCTAATCCGCTGACTTTGTTGCCCGGGAATGTGCCGATCCAGCAGTGCCTGACTCGCCTGCTGCAACAGGGACGAGAATCCGTCATTTGCTACGTCGACATCGACAGTTTCAAACCCTTTAACGATATCTACGGCTACGGACGGGGTGACGAAGTGTTGCTGTGTCTGGCGCAATGCCTCAACGAGCGAGTAGACCCGAGCCGCGACTTCGTTGGCCATATTGGCGGCGACGACTTCCTGCTCGTCCTCGGCCCTGAAGAGTGGCGCAAACGACTCAACCAGTTGCTCGACGACTTTCAAAGCCAGTGCCGGCGCTTCTATCGTCCCGAACACCTTGAGGCGGGATGTTTTATTGCGCCGAATCGCCAAGGGGTGCGGCAGGAGTTTCCGCTGTTGTCACTGTCCATTGGTGTCGTTCATCTGCACCCAGAAGCTTGCGCGCACCTTGATGCTAGCCAACTCGCTGAGATGGCCTCGCAGGCGAAGCATCATGCGAAGAATGTTCCGGGGTATAGCGTGCATGTGATTGATAGTCTCGCCTCTGCCGATGTTCATTCACCGCAGCTAATCGGACAACGTTGATTCCCCCCAAACCCACAGATCCCTGTGCGAACAGGCTTGCTCGCAAAGGGGTCAGTAAAGTCACTCTAGGTTCTGCTTCTAATGCCGGCTACCACGTTGAGTAGTCTTCCTGACTGGCCAGGTATAAATCATCAACCCAGACTTCGGACAGGACAGAGTATATATGCTCAAAAAAACTCTTCGGATCTTTCATTTCGTTCCAACCAAATGGAAGCAATGAATGAGAAAACGGATCATGTTTAAAGACTTTAGCAAGATCACTTATTTCGCCATCCAAAGCCTCACCCAACACGGAAAACAAGACGAGCTTGTGCCGATAAGTCAAACCTGAAAATCTTTTAACAACAAACTTAGATATCAGACCTATTCTGTCCGAAGGACACTCAGGGTCGTACTTCGCCAACTCCGAGCCCAGCGTCTCCTCGCGATCGTATATATCGAACCCTCCAAGAAAGTGCTTCAGCTGGGGTTTATAAGGAACATCAAGATAGGGATGCATCAACATAAAACATTCTCCACCGGATACAGGGCGTAGGGTTGTAAAGTTTCAAAATCAAACTTCATTTCAAACCCATTCATTTTAGGCATGAATCTAGGCTCCGTCGGTTCAGATGGATTAGGCTCATATCCTTCACCCACACCTTCCGCGGGCATCCGCACGACCAAATTCCCCATACTGTCCTCACCCGTAAAGCGCGGCATGTTTCTGATCTCCCTTGTCAGCGCTTCATTATATGCGTTCATTTGCGCCCGATTACTAATAAATCTAGAGCTAGGAACGCCTCTGAATGTATCTCTTTCAATGTCACTTTTTCCATCGGCTGTTTGATGACCACCAAGACCGAATTTTTTCCCTTCATCACTATAGACTTTACTCACGACCTTCCTCTTTCGTATCAAAGCAACATCCAGCTCACAATAAACCGACCATTACGTAAGCAATGCTTCCAACAACAACCTAAGCTCAATGCTTAATCACTAATACACCAAAAGCTCGTTTTACTTTCGAAACACTCAAGAAGTTATCCAACTCAAATAAAACTGCCGTTGCTCATCGGGATCGTTTGACAAGTTTTTCTCCTCATAATCAAAGATAAATACGAGGTCATCTATCGACGGTTCCTTGCCTTTCACCAACTCGTATGCTTTCAGCCCGAGAGACATCTGCGAAGCCATGCTTGATGGATGAACATTAGTCTTCGCCCCCTTACAATAAAAAACCAAATCATCATTATCTTTTCTTAACGCCGCAAAACACCTATAAAAATCACTTCCGAAATACGTTTTTTTTGGCCCACCACCAAGCTCGATTGTTATAGACACATCTACACAGTCACAAGCAAGATCAATTCTCTTCTTATTGCCATTCTTCTCAACATCAACTGTAAATATTTTTCTCAATTGTTTATTTTCCTGTGCGGATTAGGAATTGAGTAACCAAACTCTCTGCCATCATCAATAATCAGTGTAGCACCAAGAATATCTTCCCTTTTGATCTGACCAGGGATGGCAATTTCCTGTTCCTTACTAAATCTATAAGATGCACCTAACTCTTTTTTCAAGTCATGGCCTGGGATCATTTTCAGTGTGTAGAGAAATCCGGGACGTGTGAAATAGCTGGTAGCGAATGCCTTCCCCATCTCTCTGGAAAGAGAGGTGCTAATAAAATTACTTGGAGGAAAGCCACTATCGATTGAGTGAAGAAATAGGTCATTGCTATTTCCTTTGCTTTTAAAACCGTTTTCGAAGACTTCTGATGGATCTGTTCCAGACCCACGGTACAAGTAAGTTTTTTGGGGTACAGAGCGGGAAGAGTCTTCATCTCCACCCTTTATTTTTTTGGTCGGATCGATTGACTCGAGGGTTGGTTTCTTGCAGCCATCGCCACCCGGACATCCATTCAACCCCAACGGATCCACCCACCCCGTCGGATTCGGCACGTACTGGTACTGATTCAAGCCACCGGCCAACTTGATCGGATCCGGCGTCAGATACCGCCCCAACCTCGGGTCGTAGTACCGATGCCGGTTGTAATGCAGCCCGCTTTCCGCATCGAAATACTGCCCCTGAAAGCGCAGCGGCTGGTTCAGGTAGTCCTCGCCGGCCAGGGTCAGGGCGGCGACTTTGCCGTAGGCGTCGTATTGCGCGGACCAGACGATGTCGCCGCTGTAGTCGGTGAGTTCCTGCGGGGTGCCGAGGTGGTCGAGTTGGTAGTAGAAGGGGCAGGCTTTTTGTGGACCTTTACCGTCGAGCAGCGCCAGCGGGCGGAAGGTGCCGGGTTCGTAGACGTAGCTGCGGTATTCGCTGTCGCTGCTTTCAGCGACGAGGTGGTCGCCTTGCCAGAAGAACTCGGTGGTCTGGCCGTCGACGGTTTTGCTGATGCGTCGGCCGAAGGCGTCGTACTTGTAAGACGCGGTCTGGCCGTCGGGGCGGGTCAGGCCGATCAGGCGGTGCTGGCAGTCGTAGCGGTATTCGGT
>NZ_UTHA01000271.1 GCF_900582195.1 Pseudomonas viridiflava | reverse complement strand
CATACCTTTGATCGCCAATTTGCGACTGATTTCTTCAGCCCGCAACCAGCGCCCTTCGTGCAAACGCGCGATTGCTTCGGTCAGTGCAGGGGCCTTGGTGTCGAACGCGTAACCCAATATATGGATGGTCGCCCCGCCCCAGGTGCAGGACAACTCGACGCCGTAGACCAGCTGCATACCCAATGAATGCGCCGTCTCGCGGGCTTCTTCGAGGCCTTCGAGGGTGTCATGGTCGGTGAGCGAAAGGACACGCACGCCATTTTCATAAGCACGCGTCACCAGTGCGGTGGGCGACAAGGCCCCGTCCGAAGCGGTGCTGTGGCAATGCAGATC
>NZ_UTHA01000273.1 GCF_900582195.1 Pseudomonas viridiflava | reverse complement strand
GGCGGATGCCCTTCACAGACTGTCGTGCAAATGCCCGCGCAAGCCCAGCAGCTTGCCTTGCAACTCGCGCAGCTGATCCATATTCAGGCCACTGGCAGACAGAATGCATCCCGGCACGGTCGTCGCTTTTTGCTGCAAGGCACGGCCCTGCTCGGTCAGGTGCAGCAGCACTACGCGCTCATCTTCCTTGCTGCGCGTGCGACTGATGAAGCCTTCGCCTTCCAGGCGCTTGAGCAACGGCGTCAGCGACCCCGGATCAGTTAGCAGGCGTGTGCTCACATCGCCGCCGGTCAGGCCGTCCTGTTCCCACAGCACCATCATCGCCAGGTATTGCGGATAGGTCAGCCCCAGCGCCTGGAGCAAGGGCTTGTACAC
>NZ_UTHA01000274.1 GCF_900582195.1 Pseudomonas viridiflava | reverse complement strand
CTGATGGACGGGCCTGAAAAGACGCTGAGTTTGGCATAGAACCGGCAAATCACGAAAGACCACAGAAGCAGTCTGCGTGGTGTCCGTGCAGCGGAGTCTTCGCTATAATCCGCCACCTGCTCAAGCCGCAGGCTCGCCGAGCGCCATTTCTGCATCACGGGCCGGGCCGCATCAACCGGGGTTCGACGAGAGCCTGAAAGGATCGCCCATGTTTGAAAATCTGACGGACCGCCTCTCGCAGACGCTTCGCCACGTTACTGGCAAGGCCAAGCTGAACGAGGACAATATCAAGG
>NZ_UTHA01000275.1 GCF_900582195.1 Pseudomonas viridiflava | reverse complement strand
GGGTTGGCTTGCGTCAGGCAGAAGCGCGCATCACTCGCTCGGAGGTGCCTTCCGAACATGTCGCGCAACCGGTGCTCGGGCACATGACCGGTTCGATCGAGAAAGGCACGGTGGCTGAAGCCGAAGAACTGAGCGACTCACAACTGGCTGCAGGCGTCATGATGGGCGCCATGCTGGCGTTCGGCAGTCTGGTAGAACGAGCGATGGAAGTGCTGCTGATCACCCTGCTGGGCGCAGCGCTGCCATTTACTGGGACTGGCGCGCCATCGGTCTGGGGCTGGCGCTGTTCTGC
>NZ_UTHA01000276.1 GCF_900582195.1 Pseudomonas viridiflava | reverse complement strand
ACCTACGATCAGAGCGATCCGGGCTGGAGCCATACCAGCAGCGCCGCGCAAGTGCGGAATGCTGCCGGGCGTGCCGGTGCGTTCTGTGCCGATATCCTGTTCATGGTGCTGGGTTACTTCGCCTATATCTTTCCGCTGCTGCTGGCCATCAAGGCCTGGCAGGTGTTTCGTCATCGTCACGAACCCTGGCAGTGGAGCGGCTGGCTGTTCTCCTGGCGCCTGATCGGTCTGGTGTTTCTGGTGCTGGCAGGAGCTGCGCTGGCGCACATCCATTTTCACTTCGCAGCAGGCTTTCCGGGCTCTGCCGGTGGTGTGCTGGGTGAAGTCCTGGGCGACCTGGCCAAGAAGGCACTGAACATCCAGGGCAGCACTTTGCTGTTCATCGCGCTGTTCCTGTTTGGTCTGACCGTGTTCACCGACCTGTCCTGGTTCAAGGTCATGGACGTGACCG
>NZ_UTHA01000277.1 GCF_900582195.1 Pseudomonas viridiflava | reverse complement strand
GCAAGGGGTTCAGCTCGCTGACGTGCTCCCGGTCGCCGCGCACGAACACATCCAGCCGCTCCTTGACCCGCACCAGCCCTTCACACAACGCCACGATGACCGAACGCATGGCATCACGGTCCGGCCCGGCCATGCGGGCGCGTTCTTCGTCGACCACGTCGTTGCCGGGCAACGCATCGGCGAGCGCGTACTGATCCTTGAGATCAAGCATCTTCGGCGCAAGGCTGTCGGACTTGGCGATGTAAAACAGCAGGCTTTTCAGCAGCTCTTCGGGCGCAGGCTGGTTAATACC
>NZ_UTHA01000281.1 GCF_900582195.1 Pseudomonas viridiflava | reverse complement strand
TTCAAGGACGACAAGACGCTGGATGCTTTCTTCGATCTGTCCCGCGCGCCCAACGTAGAGAAAGCGTTCGACACCAGCCGCGAGATTCGGGCGATCACCCTGAACATGGTGTTTGCCGACGCCTCCAACATCGGCTGGCAGGTCACCGGGCGTTTCCCGAACCGTCGTGAAGGCCAGGGACTGCTGCCTTCGCCGGGCTGGGAAGGCAAGTACGACTGGGACGGTTTCGCCGATTCGATGCTGCACCCTTACGACCAGGATCCTCGTCAAGGCTGGAT
>NZ_UTHA01000282.1 GCF_900582195.1 Pseudomonas viridiflava | reverse complement strand
GCGCGTTTGCGGTCGACGCCACCGGCATAACCGGTCAGATCGCCACCCGAGCCGATGACCCGGTGGCACGGCACGATGATGGAGATCGGGTTTTTGCCGTTGGCCGTGCCCACTGCCCGCGAATGGCCGGGGCTCAGGCCCATCTTTCTTGCCATCGATCCGTAGGAAATCATCTCGCCATAAGGGATGCGCGCCAGTTCCGCCCAGACCTGTTCCTGAAACGGCGTACCGCGCATGCGCAGCGGTACATCGAAGACCCGGCGCTCGCCGCGAAAGAACTCGGTCAGTTGCTCCTGCGCCATCCGCACGACTCTGGGCACGTGCTGGTCGTCGGGCATCATCACCAGACCG
>NZ_UTHA01000285.1 GCF_900582195.1 Pseudomonas viridiflava | reverse complement strand
ATTGATGACCGCCACAAAACCAATGTGGGAGCGAGCCTGCTCGCGAAGGGGCCCTTTCAGTCACATCAATGTTGACTGACACTCCGCTTTCGCGAGCAAGCTCGCTCCCACAGGGTTTGCGTACACCGCGGATATTGATGACCGCCAAAAAGCTCGCTCCCACAGGGTTCGCGTACACCGCAGATATTGATGACCGCCAAAAAGCCAATGTGGGAGCGAGCCTGCTCGCGAAGGGGCCCTGTCAGTCACTATCAATGTTGACTGACACTCCGCTTTCGCGAGCAGGCTCGCTCCCGCAGGGTTCGCGTACACCGCAGATATTGATGACCGCCAAAAAGCCAATGTGGGAGCGAGCTTGCTCGCGAAGGGGCCCTATCAGTCACTATCAATGTTGACTGACACTCCGCTTTCGCGAGCAAGCTCGCTCCCACAGGGTTTGCGTACACCGCGGATATTGATGACCGCCACAAAACCAATGTGGGAGCGAGCCTGCTCGCGAAGGGACCCTGTCAGTCACATCAATGTTGACTGACACTCCGCTTTCGCGAGCAGGCTCGCTCCCACAGTTTGATTGGTGGTGAGGTCAGAAGAGTTCGTTGAAGGGGATGAAGCGCAGCGGGTCGCCGAGGTTGTGGGTGCTGTGCTCGGGGATTTCCACCAGGCCATCGGCCCAGGTCGCGCCGAGCAGGACGCCGGAGCTTTGATTCGGATAAAGCACAGCACGCCCCGCTTCAAGCCTCACCCGCAGATATTCACGACGACCACCCGCCTTGTGCCAATCGAAACCTGCGTTGACTGTAAAACTCAGCGGCATGACTTCTTCCACGCCTTGTATGCGCAGCAAATACGGCCGCGCCAACAAGCCAAACGTCACCAGCGCCGATGTCGGATTACCCGGCAAACCAATCACCGGCACCGTGCCGAAATGCCCGACCGTCAGCGGTTTGCCTGGCTTGATCGCCAGTTTCCACAACAGCGGTTTGCCGTTGTCGCGTAGCACCTGCCCGAGGCAATCGGCATCACCGGCAGACACGCCACCCGTAGTCAGAATCAGATCAACGCGCACTTGCAGTTGCTCAAGTTTAAGCCGCGTCTGCGCCGGGCGATCCGGGAGGATGCCGGCGTCGATCACTTCGCAGCCCAGCTCCCGCAACCAGTGACCGAGCAACACGCGGTTGCTGTTGTAGATGCTGCCGGGGCGCAACGGCTGACCCGGTTCGACCAGTTCGTCACCGGTCGACAACAGCGCCACGCGCGGGCGACGTACCACGTGCAGTTGCGCCAGCCCTTGCCCGGCGGCGATCGCCAGTTCGAACGGCCCAAGGCGTTTGCCGGCGCGCAGCAGGATGTCGCCGACGCGATTTTCCTGACCTTGCGCGCGGATGTTCTGCCCCGCCTTCAGCGGCTGCAAGAAGCGCACGCGGCCGTCCTCCAGCACGTCGACGTTCTCCTGCATCTCGACGCAGGTAGCGCCGGGCGGCAGTGGCGCGCCGGTAAAAATCCGTGCGCAGGTGCCGGGCAGCAAGGTGTCCGGCGCCAGCCCGGCGTAAACCTTTTGCGAGACCTTCAGCGGTTGTCGGTGCAGATCGGCGAGATTGAGCGCGTAACCGTCCATAGCGCTGTTCGGCCACGGCGGCAAGTCGAGTGTCGCCACCAGATCACTGGCCAGCACCCGCCCACGCGCATCGTCGAGGGCCAGCAGTTCACTGTCGGTCAGACGTTGTTCATTGGCCATGCCGAGCAATTGGTCGAGGGCATCCTCGACCGGCATCAACGGTGCCTTGCTCATCCGCGTGGCCCGCAGGCTTGCACGGCTTTCAGGTGCGGGACGAAATTGCACGGGCGATGACGGTTATCCAGTTGTTCTGCAAGAATGCCTTCCCACGCCGTGCGGCAAGCGCCGGTCGAACCCGGCAGGCAGCACACCAGCGTGCCGTTCGACAGCCCGGCCAGCGCGCGGCTTTGCACGGTGGACGTGCCGATATCCAGAATCGAAATCGCCCGGAACAGTTCGCCGAAGCCGTCGATCTGTTTATCGAACAAACAGGCCACCGCTTCCGGCGTGCTGTCGCGACCGGTGAAACCAGTGCCGCCAGTGATCAGCACCACCTGAATGCCCTCATCGGCGATCCAGTTCGCTACCTGAGCGCGGATCTTGTACAGATCGTCCTTGAGCAAGTTGCGCTCGCTCAACGTGTGACCGGCTTCCAGCAATCGACTGACCAGCAACTGGCCCGACGTATCGCTGGCGTAATCGCGCGTATCGCTGACCGTCAGCACGGCAATATTCAGGGGGACAAACAGGGCATCGGCTTTGGCGCTCATGGCAGTTCTCCGGCAGCAGTCAATCAACATTGCCGAGCAGCCTAAGTGCCACTTATGAGTACTGTCTAATCACTCTGGCCAACCACATTATCGACCGGCTCTATCGGTAACTTTCACGTTGTTCAGGGCCAGTAAAACCGGGCCTGATAGAGCTGATCGATAGTGCCTTAAATACTTCCGATTGGACGAACAACTGTTCAAGTGAGATCGTCGTACCCTACGCTTTTCGTGCGCCTCGCGCATCTGCGTCAATACTCAATCAAAAAATCCTCATCGAGCAGGTGCCATCGTGGACATCAAACAACTCAAGTTCCTGATCGCGCTGGACGAAACCCGTCACTTCGGCCAGGCCGCCGCCCGCTGCCACATCACCCAACCGACGTTGTCGATGCGTCTGCGCAATCTGGAAGACGAGCTGGATCTGGTGCTGGTCAACCGTGGCCAGCGCTTTGAAGGTTTCACCCAGGCCGGCGAACGTGTGCTGGCCTGGGCGCGCACTTTGCTGGCGGCCCACGATGGTTTGTTTGCCGAAGCGGCGGCCTGTCGCGGGCAACTGGTCGGTAGCTTGCGTCTGGGTCTGGTGCCGCTGAGCAGCTTCAACCCGGTCAATTACATTCAGGGGTTGTCGGGGACGTACCCGGAGTTGAAGTTCAGCCTGTCGTCGCTCAGTTCTGACGAGATCATTGCAGGGCTGGGCAATAACCAACTGGATCTGGGCGTGTGCTACCTGGACCACGTCAACCCGAACTATTTCGAGTTTTTCGAGATCGGCGAAACCCGCGTTGGCCTGCTCTACGACAATCGCCACTTCCAGTTCGAAGGTTCGCAAATGAGCTGGGAAGATGCTGCCGAACTGCCGCTGGGGATGATCACCGCCGGCATGCATTACCGCAAATCCATCGACTTGAGTTTCCGCAGCCGTGGCCTCAGCCCGCAGCCGATCATGGAAAGCGACTCCACCTATCAGCTGCTGCAGGCGATTCACCAAGGCTTCTGCTGCGCGATCATGCCGCTAGACAGTGGCCTGGAAGAGCCGATCGAGCACCTGTCGTTCATGCAGTTGCCGGATGCCAGTGTGCTCGCACCGCTGGGCCTGGTGATGCGCAAGACCGAACCGCGCTCGGCGATTGCCGAGAAGTGTTTTGCCGAGGCGCGGAAGTTGTTTGGGGTTGAAGTTCCAGCCGAATAATTAATGTTGAATGTCAGACCGCCTTCGCGAGCAAGCTCGCTCCCACAGGTGAAATGCGTTCCCCTGTGGGAGCGAGCTTGCTCGCGAAGAGGCCCGACCAGACAGCAAATATTTTGGATCTAAAGGTGTTGATCGAGCAAAGCAATCACCACATCGGAACAAGCGATTGGACGCTTTTTTAACACCCCCGTAGCCTGAACACTCTTCAGCGCTTCGGGATTTTCAAGATGCTCTGCCACGCCGAAACCATCACAGAATCCACCACCGAACCCAACGCCCCCGCACCGCAACCGGCGCAAGTGGCGTTTCGCGAATACCTGCCCGGCGCCGCTCTCTCGCACGCCGCGCTGGCCTCGGAAATCGCCCTCGCCATCAGCTACAACGGCCTGAACCAAGCGGTGATGATGGTCTCGCCGGGTACCCTTGAAGACTTCATTCGTGGCTTCAGCCTGAGCAACGCGATCATCGACAACGTCGACGAGATCTACGACATCCGCCTCACCCATTTCGATCAGGCCTGTCAGGCCGATGTGCAGATTTCCAGCCGCGCGTTCTGGGCCTTGAAGGATCATCGTCGGCAAATGACCGGCACCAGCGGCTGCGGCATCTGTGGCGTCGAAGCGCTGGAGCAGGCGCTGCCGCATCTGCAGATCCTGCAACCTTCACCGCTGCCACCGGCAGCGCATTTCGACGGCATTCGCCAACGCATCGAAGCCGCTCAACAACTGGCGCGCAGCAGCGGTGCCCTGCACGCCGCACTGTATTTCGACGGCGACGGTGAAGCGCTGCTGTGCCGCGAAGACATCGGCCGCCACAACGCCCTCGACAAGCTGATCGGTGCGATGCAGATCGACGCCGTCGATGCTGCTGAAGGCTTCGTCGTGGTCACCAGCCGTTGCAGCCTCGAACTGATCCACAAAGCCGTGCGTGCGCGCCTCGGCACCCTCGTCAGCCTGTCCGCCCCTACCGCGTTGACCGTGCGCTGGGCGCTCAGGCACCGGCTCAATCTGATCCACGTGCCACACCGCAACGCCCCGAGAATTTACAGCCCGATCCAGGAGTATTCCGCATGAGCCACACCCTCACCCACCTCGACGAGCAGGGCCGCGCCAACATGGTCGACGTCAGCGACAAAGCTGCGACCCGCCGCGAAGCCACGGCGCAAGCCTGGGTGCAGATGCGCCCGGAAACCTTGCAAATGATTCAGGCCAACGGTCACCCGAAAGGCGATGTCTTCGCGGTGGCGCGGATTGCCGGCATTCAGGCCGCCAAGCGCACTCACGAACTGATCCCGCTGTGTCACGCGCTGTTGCTCAGCTCGATTCACGTCGAACTCATGGCCTGCGAGCCGGACCGGGTGCAGATCACCAGTACCTGTCGCCTCACCGGCCAGACCGGCGTCGAACTCGAAGCGTTGACAGCCGCGAGCGTCGCCGCGCTGACCATTTACGACATGTGCAAAGCGGTGGACCGGGCGATGGTCATTGGCGATATCCGCCTGCTCAGTAAACAGGGCGGACGCTCCGGCCACTTTCAATGGGAGGACGCGCAATGATCCTGATCAACTACTTCGCCAGCTACCGTGACCGGTTGAATCTGGGCGGTGAAAAGATTCCGCTGACTGAGGCCTTGGGCAGCGTTGAGGACGTGCGCCAGATGCTTATGCAACGCGGCGAACTCTGGCGCGAAGTGCTCGGCGCCGGCAACCTGATGTGCGCGGTGAATCAAGAGTTGTGTCAGCCCGGTCAGGCGATTGAGGATTTCGATGAAATCGCGTTTTTTCCGCCAGTGACCGGGGGTTGATCGATGACGATTCGAGTCCAGCACAAAAGTTTCGACGTCGGCCAGTTGACGGCTGATCTGCACGCGCGCAATCCACGGGTGGGCGCGGTGGTGAATTTCATTGGTTATGTGCGTGATCTGAATATTGGTCAGACGGTGAATGAACTGTTTCTCGAACACTATCCGGGCATGACTGAAAAAGCCCTCGAGCAGATCGCCGAAGAAGCTCGCCAGCGCTGGCCGCTGTTGGGGGTGGAGATTGTGCATCGGGTCGGTGCGTTGTCGGTGAGTGAGCCGATCGTGTTTGTCGGGGTCAGCAGCAAGCATCGGCACATGGCGTTTGAAGCCTGCGCGTTCATCATGGACGTGCTCAAGACCCGTGCACCGTTCTGGAAGCGTGAGACTACGCCTGAGGGTTCTCACTGGGTCGAAGGCCGGGCGAGCGATCGGGATGCGGCGTTGCGCTGGAGTCTGGCGCATGCCTGAAAGCAGAAGCCCCTCGCCCTAGCCCTCTCCCAAAGGGAGAGGGGACTGATTGGGGGATATTGCAGAGATTCATCGACTTGAAAGATTGGCTCTGAATCCCATAATCGACTCGATCTTTCAGGTCGATGAATAACGCCAGACACCTCGGTCGGCCCCCTCTCCCTCCGGGAGAGGGCTGGGGTGAGGGTTAAAAGTCTGATTAGATAGCCGCTCCGCCAGGATTCAACCCGGAGTCTCGCTTGAGCACAGCGCCGAACAACCTGCCCCGCCCCGACCCCGTCACCCTGCGCCTGGCCTGGCGCTTCTGGCTGAAACTCGGCTGCATCGGTTTCGGCGGCCCGGCCGGGCAGATCGCGATCATGCATCAGGAGTTGGTCGAGCGCCGGCGCTGGATCTCCGAAAAACGTTTCCTGCACGCGCTCAACTACTGCATGTTGCTGCCCGGCCCCGAGGCTCAGCAATTGGCGACGTACATCGGCTGGCTGCTGCATCGCACCTGGGGCGGTGTCATTGCCGGTGCGCTGTTCGTACTGCCGTCGTTGTTCATTCTGATCGCGTTGTCCTGGCTGTACGTCGCTTTCGGTGACGTGCCAGCGGTGGCCGGGGTGTTTTACGGGATCAAACCGGCAATCACCGCGATCGTGTTGCACGCCGCGCATCGCATCGGCTCGCGTGCATTGAAGAATGCCTGGCTGTGGGTGATTGCCGGGGCGTCGTTCGTGGCGATTTTCGCCTTCGATGTGCCCTTCCCCCTGATCGTCCTCGGGGCCGCGTTGATCGGCTATCTGGGCGGACGATTCGCGCCGCAACGGTTCAGCAACGCGGGGGCGCGCAACAGCGAAAAATCCTTCGGCGCGGCGTTGATCGACGACGATACACCGGCCCCGGAACACGCCCGTTTCAGCCTGGCGAAGTTGCTGCGCCTGGCGTTGATCGGCGCTGTGCTCTGGTGTTTACCCATGGCGTTGTTGACGGCATTGTTCGGCTGGGACGGCACGTTCACGCAAATGGCCTGGTTCTTTACCAAAGCCGCCCTGCTCACCTTCGGCGGCGCCTACGCGGTGCTGCCTTATGTCTATCAGGGCGCCGTCGGGCACTACGGCTGGTTGACGCCGACGCAGATGATCGACGGCCTCGCCCTCGGCGAAACCACCCCGGGCCCGCTGATCATGGTGGTGGCGTTTGTCGGTTTCGTCGGCGCCTATGTGCAACCGGCGTTCGGCCCCGAACATGCCTTTGCCGCCGGCGCACTGGCGGCCACGCTGGTGACCTGGTTCACCTTCCTGCCCTCGTTTCTGTTCATCCTCGCCGGCGGTCCTTTGGTGGAATCAACGCACAACGAACTGAAGTTCACCGCACCACTGACGGCCATCACCGCCGCCGTGGTCGGAGTGATTGTGAATCTGGCGTGCTTCTTCGCCTATCACGTGTTCTGGCCCAACGGTTTTGCCGGGGCACTGGATGTGTTTTCGCTGATGCTTGCAGTGGCGGCGGCGTTGGCCCTGTTCGTTTTCAAACGCGGCGTGATCAGTGTGTTGATCGTTTGCGCCCTCGCCGGGCTGGGCTTCGAGCTGATGCGCTGAGCCCTGGCCTGAGAATCTCCCGTTTACACGCCCGCGAATTCCCCCTTACTATCCGGGCACACCGGTCGGCGGGTCAGCCCGCCACCGACGTTTTCCGCCAACGGAAATACGCGTTATGAGTACGTCACCACAACAATCAGAATCGTTGAACGTCTCTACCCTGCGCGCCCTCCCTCACAGGGGCGGCGTATGAATCGTATCGTCAATCTCCCCATGGCCCTGCGCCGTTCCAAGCTGCGTCACTCCGCACGCCCGCCGGATATCCGCCTCTACGCCTGATCGCATCTGATCAACGCGTAGGACTTTTCTCTTTCGATATCCCCGCCAAGACACTTGGGCCTTCACCCACTAATGTCCTTTGGCCCGAATCTGCGCGCCTGCGTGGCGCCAACATGAGTGATATGGACTATGAAATTCGCAGCCATCGAAGACGCACGCCTGTTCCTTGACCAGAATCCCGACATCGACATGATCGAGTTGTTCATTCTTGACGCCAACGGCGTGCCGCGCGGCAAGCTGTTGCACCGCGAAGAACTGCTCGCCGTATACGAAAGCGGCCGTCCGCTGCCGAGTACCATTCTCGGTCTGACCGTGCAGGGTGAAGACGTCGAGAACTCCGGTCTGGTCTGGGACGTCGGCGATATCGACTGCCGCGCCTATCCGCTGGAAGGCAGTCTGGTGCGCCTGCCGTGGCGCAAGATTCCAACCGCCGCCGTGCAAGTGAGCATGCACCCGATCGAGGGCATGCCCGCGAGCATCGCCGATCCGCGCCATTTGCTGATAAAAATTATCGACGGACTCAAGGCCGAGGGTTATCACCCGGTGATGGCGTGTGAACTGGAGTTCTATCTGCTCGACGCCAGACGCGATCACAACGGCCGCCCGCAACCGGCGCTGGACGCTGACGGTGGTCGACCGCGACACACTCAGGTTTACGGTTTGCGTGAGCTGGAACAGATCGAACCGTTCCTCGCCGACCTTTATGGCGCCTGCAAACTGCATGGCATTCCGGCGCGCACGGCAATCTCCGAATACGCACCGGGCCAGGTGGAAATCACCCTTGAACATGGCGATGCGCTGGAGGCGATGGATCAGGCAGTGCGCTACAAGCGGCTGGTCAAAGCCGTGGCGCACAAGCACGGCATGCAGGCGACGTTCATGGCCAAGCCGTTCGATGATCTGGCCGGCACTGGCATGCACATGCACGTGAGTCTGGCCGATGACGAAGGTCGTAATTTATTCGCCTCGGAGGACCCGGCCGGCACCCCGCTGCTGCGCACGGCGATTGGCGGCATGCTCGCCTCGCTGCTCGATACGTTGTTGCTGTTCTGCCCGAACGCCAACTCGTACCGGCGCTTTCAGGCCAACAGCTACGCACCGCTGGCGCCGACCTGGGGCGTCGACAACCGCACCGTCAGCCTGCGCGTACCGGGCGGCCCGGCCAACACCCGGCACATCGAACACCGCATCTGCGGCGCCGATGCCAACCCGTATCTGGCGGCGGCGGCGATCCTTGCCGGGATTCATCGCGGCATTCGTGAAGACCTTGATCCCGGCGCGCCGGTTGAAGGCAATGGTTATGCGCAGGCGAAGGAATTGCTGCCGACGGATTGGCTGACCTCGCTGCAGGCGCTGGAGCATTCGGTGTGGGCGCGGGATGCCCTGGGGCAGGCGTTTCTCGGGGTGTATCTGGCGGTGAAGCGTGCCGAGTATCGGCAGTTCATGGCCGAAGTGGGTGAGCAGGATTGGCGCTGGTATCTCACCGAGGCTTAACGATCCGACACCGAACCTGTGGGAGCGAGCTTGCTCGCGAAGGCGTCGTCACATTCAACATTTTGGCTGACTGACACACCGCTTTCGCGAGCAGGCTCGCTCCCACACGGGACTGCACTCCGACTTCCGAACTTTGTGTGGACACTGACATGACCGAACGCTGCAATTCCTACTACACCGCCACCCTCAACCAGGACACCGACTACCCGACCCTGCAAGGCCGGCACAAGGTCGACGTGGTGATCATCGGCGGCGGCTTCACTGGCGTCGCCACCGCCGTCGAACTCGCCGAAAAAGGCCTCAAAGTCGCCATCGTGGAAAGCCACAAGATCGGCTGGGGCGCCACCGGGCGCAACGGCGGCCAAGTCACCGGCAGCCTCTCCGGCGACGGAGCGATGCGCAAACAAATGCGCGCGAAACTCGGCGACGACGTCGATGATTTCATCTGGCACCTGCGCTGGCGCGGGCATGAAATCATCCAGCATCGGGTCGAGAAATACGGCATTCAATGCGACCTCAAACACGGCCATTTACACGCCGCGTACAAGCCCGGCCACATGACCGACCTGCGCAACGATTACGAAGAAGCCGTGCGTCGCGGACTGGGTGACGAGGTCAGCCTGCTCGACCGCAGCCAAGTGCGTGACCTGCTGCAAAGCGACCTCTACCACGGCGCAATCAAGAATACGCGCAACATGCATCTGCACCCGCTCAACCTGTGCATCGGTGAAGCGCGGGCGGCGGAAAGTCTCGGGGCGCTGATCTTCGAAAACAGTGAAGTGCTGGAAATCATTCACGGCGCTACGCCTGGCGTGCGCACGGCTCACGGCCAGATCGACGCCCATCAGGTGATGCTCGCCGGCGACGTCTATCACAAGCTTGAACCGGGGCAGCTCAAGGGCAAGATTTTCCCGGCCATGGGCGGCATCGTTACCACCGCGCCGCTCGGCGATCTGGCGAAACAGATCAACCCCGAAGACCTTGCGGTGTACGACTGCCGCTTCGTCCTCGACTACTACCGCCTCACTGCCGACGGCCGCCTGTTGTTTGGTGGCGGCGCCAATTACAGCGGCAAGGATTCACGGGACATCGCCGCCGAACTGCGCCCCTGCATCGAGCAGACCTTCCCGGCGCTCAAAGGCGTGCAGATCGATTACCAGTGGAGCTGCGCGATGGGCATCGTGATCAACCGCATCCCGCAGCTGGGCAAGCTCTCGGACAACGTCTGGTATTGCCAGGGCTACTCGGGGCACGGCATTGCAACGACGCACATCATGGGCGAAATCATGAGCCGGGCGATCACCGGGCAAATGGAACAGTTCGATACGTTTGCCGCGTGCCAGCATATTCGTGTGCCGATGGGGGATTTGCTCGGTAACCCGTTACTGGCTGCCGGGATGTGGTACTACCAGATGCTTGAGCGGTTGCGCTGAAAGATGGATTGAATGTACCGGCCCCTTCGCGAGCAAGCTCGCTCCCACAGTTGACCGAGTTCTATCTCAGAAACCCGTTCGAATGTGGGAGCGAGCTTGCTCGCGAAGGGGCCATCAAAACCACCACAAAACCTCAATCCGGCAACTGCTCGACCACAATCCCCAACCGCCGGTAATCCTCGACACTCCCCGACGCCACATGCCGCTCGGTAATCAGCGTATGCAGGCGCGAACACGGCGCCACCACAAACGGCTCCACCGCTCCGAGCTTGTCCGCCGAGGTCACCGCAATTACCCGCGCCGCGCCTTCGAGCATCGCCTGCTTCACCGGCACTTCATCAAAATGCAGCGAGGTAATCCCCACGTCCGGATGAATCGCACACACGCCAGTAATCGCCAGATCCGCCCGGATCCCGGCCAGCAGCCGCAGCGCCTCATGCCCACCCGCCGCCATCGTTCGCGGGTTCAACTGGCCGCCAGCGAGAATCACTTTCACACCCTTGAATTCGGACAAGGCAATCGCCGTCATCGGTGAAGCCGTCACCGCCGTGATGCTGATATCTGCACGTAACGAGCGCGCCACTTGCAGCGTGGTCGAGCCAGAGTCGAACAGCACAATCTGCCCGTCCTCAATCTCCTGCGCCGCCCGTTCTGCCAGGCGAATTTTCACCTCATCCGTCTCGTCCAGCCGGGTGAAGTAATCCTTGCCGGAGTCTTTTGGACGCGGCAGCGCCCCGCCGTGTACCCGTTGCACCAGCCCGGCGTTGTCCAGTTCAGCGAGGTCGCGGCGGATGGTGTCTTCGGAGACTGCGAAGTGCTGGCTCAGCTCGGAGGCCATGACTTTACCGTCACGTTCGAGGAGCAAAAGGATTTTCTGCCGGCGCAGGGAAGGCAGTTCGGATGCGGAATGATCGTGCATGGTTATGCCTGTTTGTGCTTGTAGTTGCAGGTTTTGGCGAGATTAGCGAAAGCCTTGAGCAAATACAAACCGACGGGGTATCAATGATTTCGATCTTTGGAATCAACAAGGCGAATTTTTTCTTTGCTTTCAACCTGTTCAGAATGGCCCCACTCTAAAAGGCTCAGGATGAACACCTCATGAATCTCAATTTTGCGTTTGCGTGCATGATCGTCGTGTCGTTTGCGATTGCCCTCGGCCACGCCTGACAGTGCCTCAGACCGACGCCAACAAATGCTCACGCAGCCATTTATGCGCCGGATCGCGGTGCGAACGTTCACCCCAGAACATCGCCATCTCGTAGCCCGGCACCTCCAGCGGCACGTCGACCACTTGCAACGCCGGGTTGCCGCGCACCAGGCGTGACGGCAGCATCGCCACCAGATCGGTGCTGGCCAGCACCGACATCGCCATCAGAAAGTGCGGCACCGACAACACCACTTTTCTCATCAGCCCGACATCGGCCAATGCCCGGTCAGTCACCCCGAAAAAGCCCCCGCCCTCGCGCGACACCATCACATGTTCCAGCGCGCAGAACTGTTTGCGCGTGGGTGCAGACTTCAGCCCCGGATGCCCTACCCGACCCGCAAGCACATAACGCTCGGTGAACAGCGGTCGTCGATGCAACTCCGGCGGCGCGTCTTCGCTGATGTGCAGAGCCAGATCGAATACGCCCTGCTCGGCCTGTTTGACCAGATGCGCCGGGGTCAGATCGATCACCGCCAGGCGCGTGCCCGGCGCCTGTTCGCGCAAACCGCTCAGCGCCGGCAACACCACCGTCGACTCGCCGTAATCGGTCGCGGCGATTTTCCACGTGTGCGTCGCCAGCGTCGGATCGAACGCGCTGGCCGGCGCCACCGCCCTTTCCAATGCCTCCAGCGCCTCGCGCAACGGCTCACGCAATTCATCGGCGCGCGCCGTCGGGCGCATGCCGCGCGGCCCGGGTAACAGCAGCGGATCACCGAAGATGTCGCGCAACTTGGCCAGATGCACACTCACCGATGGCTGCGACAGGTTCAGGCGCTGCGCCGCGCGGGTGACGTTGTGCTCCGACAGCAACACATCGAGGGTCAGCAGCAGATTGATATCCAGCCGTCTCAAATTATTCATGGCTATACCAGACATATCAGACATTCATTTCCAATATACCGGTTGAACGCCGATCCTGCAGGCACTCAGCTAACGGAGCTTCAACATGAACGTCTTACTCGTCTACGCACACCCGGAACCGACTTCCCTCAACGGCTCGCTGCGCGACTTCAGCGTCCAGCGCCTGCAAGCCGCCGGCCACACCGTGCAGGTCTCCGACCTCTATGCGATGAACTGGAAGGCCACCCTCGACGCCGACGACGCCCCGGAGCGCGATACGAAAAAACCGTTCCACGCCTCCCTCGACTCGAAAGTCGCGTACGCCGAAGGCACTCAGGCCGCTGACATCGCTCGCGAACAGGAGAAACTGTTGTGGGCCGATGCGCTAATCCTGCAGTTTCCGCTGTGGTGGTTCACCATGCCCGCCATTCTCAAAGGTTGGGTTGATCGGGTGTACGCCTACGGTTTTGCCTATGGCGTCGGCGAGCATTCCGACAGTCGTTGGGCCGAGCGTTATGGCGAAGGGAAAATGAAAGGCAAACGGGCGATGTTGATGGTCACCACCGGCGGCTGGGAATCGCACTACGCACCGCGTGGGATTAACGGGCCGATGGATGATTTGTTGTTTCCGATTCAACACGGGATTTTGTACTACCCCGGTTTTGAAGTGGTGCCACCGTTTGTGGTGTATCGGACGAGTCGGATGGATGCGGCGCGGTATGCCGAGACTTGCCATGAGCTGGGGCGGCGGCTGGATGAGTTGTGGAGTGCGCGGCCGATTGGGTTTCGGCAGCAGAATGCCGGCGAATACGAAATTCCTGCTTTGACCTTGAAGGATGAGGTTGCACCGGGGCAGGAAGGCTTCGACGCACACATCCGCTAGCGCCGCATCGACCACGTAGAGCAAAAGCCCCTCACCCTAACCCTCTCCCAGAGGGAGAGGGGACTGACCGAGTTGTGCTTTCGAGTTACGCCGACCTGATATCTCGAGTTGAACTCAGCTTTTGAAAGGCACCGAGATCGGCTCCCTTTCCCCTCGCCCCCCCTGGGGGAGTGTATGTACCGGAGACATGGTGGACAGGTGTTCGGAGACATGGTGGACACATTTTAATAGACACATTGCTCATCGCGAAGGAGATGGCCTGTGTCTTGGGAAGAGGTGTCCACCGTGCAGCTTCGTTCAGAATTCGTGCTGTTGGCTCGGCAAGAAGGGGCCAATGTTCGGCAGCTTTGCCGTCGATTCAATATCAGCCCAAGCACTGCCTACAAATGGCTCAACAGGTTTGAAAACCTCGGTGCGCAAGGTTTGCTCGATCAGTCTCGACGACCGAAGACGTCACCCAAACGCTGCGCTGAAGAGGTTGAGCAGCAGATTTTGACCCTGAGTCAGGAGTACGCCGCTTGGGGCGCTCGCAAGCTCAAGCGCGTGCTGGAAGACGACGGCAAAGTGATGCCCTCTGTCAGCACCGTGCATACGGTTTTACAGCGTCATTCGCGCGTTGATCCAAAGGCCGCTGAGATCAAACCGTTTATCCGGTTCGAGCATGAAGCGCCCAATGATCTTTGGCAGATGGACTTCAAGGGGCATATCAGCCTGGCTCAGGGGCGTTGCCATCCGTTGACGATACTGGACGATCACTCACGGTTCTCACTGTGCATCGCTGCGTGCGCCAATGAGCAGCGCCGAACCGTCCAGGAGCAGCTAATGCGGGCCTTTCGGCGCTACGGTCTGCCTCTGCGCATGACGATGGACAACGGTTCGCCATGGGGTGACCAGACCGGCGTTTATACCGCGCTGGAGGTCTGGCTGATGAGCCAGGGCATCAAGGTCGGCCACTCCCGACCTTATCACCCGCAAACCCAGGGAAAGCTGGAGCGCTTCCACCGCAGTCTGAAAAGGGAAGTCCTGCAAGGCCAACTCTTCATCGATCTGGACGATGCACAACGGGCGTTTGATATCTGGCGTGATATCTATAACCAGAAGCGTCCGCATCAAGCGCTGGACATGCAGGTTCCTGCTACTCGTTACAGCAGCAGCCCACGGGAATACCAGGAGCAACCAGCGGCACCGGAGTACGACGATGGGGATGTGGTCAGGAAGGTTCAGGTAAAAGGAGAGATCTACTGGAGGAACCGTGAATACACAGTCGGAAAGGCTTTTCACGGGAGGTCAGTAGCTATCCGGGAAACGACGGAGGACGGCATCCACGATGTCTACTGGAGCAGACATCGTATCGCCCGAATCGACTTGAACTTGCAGATCGTTACGGCAGGTAAGAAGATCTAAAACCGTCCACCATGTCTCCGAACATGTGTCCACCATGTCTCCGGTACATACAGGGAGAGGGCTGGGGTGAGGGGGATGGATCTAACTGGCACGCCGCAACATGCTGGCATCAGAGGCTCCAGTCAGGCCTCTTCGCGCGCCCGCCGCACCTGCACCAACAACGCCGGTGCAAAATGCAGCAACACCATCCGGCTCAAATGATGCGTCAGGATAAACACCACATTCAGCCCACCACCAAACGCAACAATCGCGATCGTCTCAATCGCACCTGGCATGTACGCCAGCCACAACGACAGCGGATCACTACCCAACCAGCGTGCCGCGACTTCAGCAAATACTGCGGCGACCACGATCATCAAACCGACCGAGACTAACGCGGTGCGACCGTGCCGTCCCAGTTCCGCGAAGCCAAGCCCCTGAAACCTTGAACCGATCCGCACACCGAGAATCAGCGCCGCCAGATTCAAACTCCAGTCCGGCATGTGAAAGCCGTGCAACCATCCCGATTTCACAAACACTGCCGTGATGATGATCGCGGTGAGCATGAACGGCGCCGGGACGCCGATCACCAGCAGCAAGCGCCCGAGCAGCACGCTCAATGCGATCACTGAAAAAGCGGTCAGCGCCATGCCTGTCGTCAAAGGATCGCCATCGGCAACCGCCACCGCAGCGGCTTGCCCGGGAATCAGGAAACTCACCAGCACGGTGATCAACAGCAAGCGCATCAAGTGCACGATGATGACTTTGCTCGAGGCCTTTTCCGATTCTAGTAAATCGAACACCGCTGCCAGTGCACCGGGATAAACCGCTAACAGCGCATCCGTGCGACTCCAGCCCGCGCCGCGTGTCAGCCACCATCCGGCCAATGCGATCTGCACTGCCAGGCAGATAAGCAACACGCCGAGGCTAGGCAACATCGTCGTGGCCGTCTCGCTGTCCCACGCTTCGAACATCAGCCCGGTGGCGATGCCCAGCGTGACCTGGATGTAACCCAGTCCATAGGGGGTTGCCGGGGCGATACCGGTTTTACTGGCAAACAATGCGGTAACGACGATCGAACCCAGCAGCAGGCCATGGGGTACGCCTTCGAACTGCAACAGTGCGCCGAAACCAGCCGCAATCAACAAACACAGAATGGATTTCATCAATCCTCCATCGACTTGTAAGTGTGACTTACGTTGTCTGAACCAATGAGTCAGGATGTACTTTCATGGCGTGTGATCGATGGTTTCTTCGGTGTTTGCGCAACCAGTATTCTGCGGGTGTGCTGTTCCTGTGACTGAACCAGCTTCTCGCCCTTGATAATCTTCAGGCATTCAAGCAACGAGCTGACACCAAAAAAACCCGCGATCGGCACGGTGATTCCCATCCAAAAGGCGAATTTCGGTTCAAGCCCCATTGGCTGGATCAGCAGGAGTGGAGACATCGCAATAGCGGACCACACGATATACAGCGTGAAACTCCAGGCTTTTCTCCAGATCCGGGAAAAACGCTTTCTATACTTCGGGCGGAAATCAATCCTGTGGCGCTCGACATCAAGCTCAACGTACTTTCTGGAAAGCACATAGTCCCTGAGGTTTCTGGCCGGATTAACGAGGGAAATCAGGTACGCGACATCGGCGGGATTGATCGTCGAAGTCCCCGCGATCGCCAAGTAGCCGCGCTCTTTGACCAAAAGAGGTAAATCAGGGTTTTGCTCAATATCCTTCAACACCTCTTTCGCGACCCGGTACTCCTCCGCAAGCCGGCTCTTGCCCATAAACGATAATTCGCGAATCACCTTTGTCGCAGCAGCGACGACGCCGATTACCGTCAGTAGCTGAACGATCGTTGCAAACTCCATCCTTGGTTACTCCTTCTGTGCCTTGCATGGCAGTAAATCGATCGGGAAATGACCTATAAGGGCAATCCCCGGTTAACCGCGCAACCGTCCAATCGCCCGCCGATATTTCTCGATTCGTTCCAGATCCTCCCAACTCGGCGAGGCAATCCGCGACAGGTCGCTGTTCTCTTCCAGATCCGCCAGTTTCACCACCCGCCCGATCGGGTTCTGCGCGGCGCGGTCAACGAAGTCTTCATAGGATTCGCCCGGCACTTTGGTCACTGACTCAATCGCCATCAGCACCTCTTCGCTGAAACCTTCCTTGCGCAAGTCATCGACGCTGATACCGCAATCCTCAACCACATCGTGCAGCACGGCGACGATGCGTTCCTCCAGCGTGTTCATGCGCAACATGACTTTCAGCGGATGCAAAATGTACGGTGCACCGCCCTTGTCGACCTGCCCGGCATGAGCCATGGCGGCGATGGCGATAGCGCGTTCGAGGGTCTGGGTCATGGGAGTCTCCGAGGGTTAGACGCCGTAGCGGCCGCCGACATGGATGTTGCGTTTGAGCCAGTTGCCGATTGCCTTCAGCCTTCCGACTGGTTTGGCTGGCCCAAAGTGACGCTGAAGGATCAGCGACACCAATGTGGCCTGATCGGCTTTCGGATGGGCATCGATCAATTCGGCAACCCACGCGCAATCAGCCTTTTTCAGATGCTCACGCCACTCGCCGGGCCAAGCATCCAGCTCATCCAGCGCCAACCACCGGGCACCGCCGTGCTCCATATGTCCGCCGGACATCGACTGCTCGAAACAGAACGGTGTTTCTGGCTTTGCGGGGTCAATGTGAAACAGATAGATGTCGTGGAATGGATGCTGTGAGGGGGGCGCGTTATTGCGGCTGCCGATTTCGATCATGGGCAATGTTCCAATCCTTGGGCGCTGAGTGTTTCCGATTGTTTCGCAGTGTACGCCACGGGAGCAAATCAAAAACCCGATGGAACCTCCCTCCTCCGCATAATCTCGAAACTGTATCAGCGCCAAATCATCGATCAGACCCGGCGCCTTTGAAGAGGAAACCCCGATGAACATTCGATTCCTGCTTCTGATCGCCACCTTCGCCGTCATCCCCACCTGCGTCATGGCCGAAGGCTGCGACGTCCAGACCCAATCCTCCAGCGCCTCGGTGCCAGCGGTGGAAACCCATAGTTGTTATGAATACGAAGGCATGCCGGTCAACTCAATCGACTGGTCGTGTAGCAACGAAAGCAAGGACATGCTCAGCAGCACTAAAACCAAGGTCGAACACTGTGCCGATCACTACCAGGCTACGTGTATCGCGACGATCACCCAGGAATCCCTGGCTAATCCGCACTCCACCAGTAAGGACAAGAATGCCAAAGCGCTGAACATCCCCGACAACGCGCAAGTGACCACGTATTACTACGACGTGGAGCATTTGGCCCAAGCGCGGATTGATTGTGAGAATGGTGGCGGGCAGTGGAAGGCAAAGTGAACGCCTGATATCTGCGTTCGCGACAGGCAAAGAAAAGCCCGGCTCAAAAAGACCGGGCTTTTTAGTGCGCGAATTCCATTAACCACCGCCATTACCACCACTGCTGCTACCGGGCGGTTGACCCGCAGGGCTGGGCTTGGAGGCAGAAGGCACCGGCCCATTGTCGGTCTTGCCACCATCACCACCCTTGGGCAGCGAATTAGCATCCGGGTCGGCATTGGTGGCTGGAGACGCCGGTTCACGCGTCTGGCTGTTGCCGTCGTTGGCTGTCGGAGTCGGCGTTTCGCCAGCCGCGATCGCGTACAGCGAACTGCCGGACAGCAACGCCGCGAGCGTTAACACCGCAATTTTATGGTTCAGCATGGTGGCTGTTCCTTTGCGTGGGGAGTTACAGCATTGGAAGAAGGTGTGCCGTGAAGGTGCGGTGGGTCGGACGAATGGTTATCGCCCAAACGGCTTGCGCAATTTCGACGTCTGAAAACCTCGTAGGAAAACACCCCATGTGGCGAGAGAGCTTGCTCCCGCTGGGCTGCGAAGCTGCGCCAAAACCGGATAGTCCGTTTCTCTCAGACATAACGCACGCCCCGGATTACGATGGATGTGTCGCCGAGCGGGAGCAAGCCGTCTCGCCACGGGTACGGTTTTCACGTCCTACAGGTCGGTTGTGGCGTCTCGAATTGCTGCCTTGAGTGAGGTTGTCGCCGACCGCAGTCAGCGATGGGTTTCGCAGCCCTCAGAAGTGACACACACTGCCAAATGACAACTGCGGCAAAATCCGCCACCGCTTCATTTTATGGCGGCTGTGTGTGGGAGACCTTCGGGTCTGCCGGTTTGACTCTTCTCCGGTCTGCGAACCCGCATACAGCTGCCACCCATTTGTTTCGCAGCAGAAAGCTGGCACTTCCTGACCCATTGAAGAGTGCAACCTATGACGATCAAAACACCGCTCCACCACTACGCCCACATGTCCCACCCCGCCATCGACCACCCCGTTCTCCTTATCGACGCTAACGCCCCACTACGCGACCTCCATGCCTGCGCCGCCGAACGCCTCAATGCCGTCCTCAAATACCTTGACCTGATCGCCTGCACTCGTCTCCCTGACCACGCTGAACACGATATCAACACCGTCACCAACATCGCCAGGATCATGGTGCGGGATGTGGGCGATGTGTTTCGGATGATTGAGCAACGGCAGGGCAATACTCCAATCAAGCGATGACCTTAACTACCCAGAAAACCGCAACAGTGCGGTTTTCTGCCCCTCAGTGATCGTACTACCAAAAGTGCACGATTCGACCCGCGGCAACTCATATCGTCTCTTCGACTTTAGTATTACCCCCTTTCAGCACCATAAACTTAATGGCACTCTGACACCTATTCCTGGAGGTTGCTAAGCCATAAATTTCAGATTTGCTCAAAGGATTGTTTCTCTGCCGCCAACTGAGAAAAAGGAATTCTCATGTTCATTTGGAATGCTGCACTCGACTCTTCAAAGCTTTTACCACCTCAACAGCAACTTTTCCTGTTTCAGGAATCGCGAACCCAAAAATCTGAAATACTTCAGTGGTTGTATGACATTTCATGGGGGGTAGCGAAACCCGACTCACAACTTAACCAAAAATGTTTTTTAATAAACCCAAACAATACTCAGAAATCAACAAAGCCAACACACACCACTAACACATTTAGTAGAAGCCTACCAACTCAAAACCAAATTTAAATAAAATTGGGACCCCACAAAAATATACCGAACTGTATTACCAAGCAAAAACCACACTTAATAGAACAAGGTAACTCATGGAAAATTCCGGGGCTTTAACATTCTGGTCAGTAGACGCATTAATATCTCTCACTAGAGGTCAATCGTACAATTGGCTCACGCCGGAGCTGATATCAAGACTATCGGCATTTGTAGAAGGTTTCATACTTTTTGATAAAATAAGACTACCTGAAAGGTATAGCAAATACGATGAATTAAAAGAGCTTGGAGGAGAAAATTCATTTCTATTTACTCCTGCAAAAGACATTCTACACTCGGATGATTTAACGAAAGGCATCACGATCGATGCGAACCTCGCACTTGCTGCATTCTCTGATATTGCAAACGAAGACGCATATTGGACGATCCAACACGACCCAGACTTGTACGAAGAAATGCAATCACAAACCTCCGAAATCGCAAATAGCAGAACCATGAGCTTAATGAGGATCTGGCTTTCAAGTGCAACCAATGAAATATCAGAAAAATATGGATCAACCCTACTACTACCTAACTCCCTAGCAAGTCTCGAAAAATATACAAAAATCAACAGCCAAAACACAGACTATATTCACGAAAAATATAGCGAATTCTCTAAGTATTACCAAGGGCAGCTAATCTCCGCTTCAAGATCAGTTGAAGACCCTTACATTGACACGATTAAAAATTTCCCCCCGCTACTCGCATGCCTCCTTGATCGCGCAAAGAATAGCGAGCACATCTTAGACACATTAAATAGCATGCGTAAAGAGTACTCAGAGCTAAGGGACTTAAGGAAAAATTTCACTTCAAGCATTTCAAACGCAAATACGGTTGGCCAAAAACGTGAAATTATTGAAGCATGGAATACATCATGGGAGCATTTGCTTAAATCAGATTTCAAGAGAACAGGATTTTTATCGAGAAAAATATCATCTGGCGACATTGTAAAAATGGTTTTCAACCCAAACAACTATATAGAAATACTAAAATTCTTAGCTCAACAAAGCGTGGATCATTTTGATGAAGGCAAAAGGACAAAGCAATTCAAAATATTCTGCAGGATAGCCGCTGACTCCAGCGCCGTGCTCTTTAACAATCAGGCTCTATTAAAAAAATTTGGCATCCAGGGCGTAGCTCATTCAACTTAAAATGAGCAAAACCCTTCCAACCATTCAAAAAAAGGAATCAACCTTGACAAAAATATATTTCGACGAATCGGGCAATACTGGGCGTCAATTAGGTGATTTAAACCAGCCAGTTTTTATTCTAGGCTCATGCGATTTTACAGAACCAGAATGCAATGAACTGCTCGCCCCATTAAGGTCTCGCCAATCAGCAGAAGTTCATTTTAAAAGACTAAGAAGGACAGCTAGCGGGCAAGATAAAATTATCGCACTGCTATCATCAGAGCTCATCTCAGACTCCCGCTATAAATCTTGCCTATTTCACAAACGCTTTATGTTGCTCTGCAAGCTACTAGACGACCTAGTAGAAAATCTATTACATGAAAATGATGTAGATTTTTACGCAGGAGGTCTAAATCGCTCTCTAAGCAACCTACTATTTTTTGCACTTCCAACATATTGCGGCGAGGAGGCATTCGAAAAACTTCTTGCTAACTATTACAATATGGTGATATCAAAAAAAGGAGAGGATATACGAAAATTCTACAGACACGTTGTTGAAATGCGTAAAACATGTGAAAAACAAGAGGAAAAACTTGGATTTTGCTTCGATCTAATAATGTTAACCGAGCAGAATATAAATAACACGTTAAAGAGAATTAAACACAACACTTTCAACCCTGCAATACCCGCTTTTTTCAACCTGTGTGTTGCTTGGGGACAGAGCCATGAAACATTTGACGCTGTCTGCGATGACTCGGCACCAGTTGAACAACAAGAATCTTTTTTCAATGCTATAAGCGAACTAAATAACTCAAAAGCCACCCTTGGATACGGCCCAAACAAATTTGAATTGCCCCTCAGGTTGAGCAGTCTAAGTTTCACATCCTCGCATGAATCAGACGGCGTTCAGGTCACAGATATAATAACCGGCGCCATTGCCTATTACATAAATAAACTAACATCCGGAGACACTAACGACGAGTTTTATATAAAACTAATGAAACTAAAAAAGCTGGACAAATTAATCGGTCGAGTAAACTGGCCATCTATGGAGATCACCCCTAAGGAGCTAGGCCACGCTGAAAATGAGTCTGGAAATAGCCCTATCGACGCCATGACTAATTACATGATTCAGAACCGTATAAATACTAAATAATGAAT
>NZ_UTHA01000286.1 GCF_900582195.1 Pseudomonas viridiflava | reverse complement strand
ACTGTACCTTTGCAGCCACTGTTTAGGCAGGCTTGAAAACGGCGCCAAACGCGTTTCAAGCCTGTAAAGGTGTAAACGATGTCCCCGGTCTAATTTGTAAAGGATGTACCGGTCTCTACAGTGAGGGGCTTTTGATCTTCAACGGTGCAAAACGTACTGCCCGGTAAATGTCACGGCGTCTTCTTCGCTGCCCTGATTGACGATCCGCGTTCCGAGCGTCAACCGCGCCCGCCCATAACGCTGATACATCGCCAGAAACCTCTTCCACTCCTTCGCATCAGGTGCCGGGCAAATCGCCGTAGCGTCCCCGGTCACCGGAAGTGGATAACTGATCTGCCCTTCCTGAATCACAATGTGCCCGTCGGTGATTCCTTCCTCTTTCAGACGCAAATGCAACCAGCCCCAACCGGCCAGCACCGCGCCGCAGTAAAGGCTGCCACCGAACATGGTGCTCTTGTGATTGACGTTCGGCTCGAGTGGCAGATGCAGACTCAACTGCTGTTCATGCCAGTCGAGCACCTTCAGGCCCATGTCCCGAGTCAAAGGAATGTCGTGATGCAGGACCGACTGCAGGTAGCGAGTGTCTGTGCTCATTCGTTCTCGTCCCCCTGGCTGCTGTCGCCAAAGTTGAGGCCATGCTTGCGCAACTTGTCATGCAGGGTCTTGCGCGGAATGCCCAAGGCCTCGGCGAGGCTGCGTACGGAACTGTGAGCGCGCGCCAATTCGGCAGCGATCAATGATTTTTCGAAGTTTTCCACTTGCTCGCTGAGGCCGCCGTTGATGACTTCGACAGTGCTGGTGCCCATGCCTTCAGCGCCCCTGTTATCCAGCGCCAGTTCCAGACCGAGGGCGAAGCGTTCGGCGGCATTCTGCAGTTCGCGCACGTTGCCTGGCCAGGTGTGACGTAGCAGCAAGGCGCGTTGTGCCGGTTGCAGCTCGTGGGGCGGCAGACCGTGGCGGGCGCTGGCTTCATCGGCGTAATGCTGGAACAGCACCAGCGCATCTTCGCCGCGTTCGCGCAGCGGCGGAATGCGTAGCGGCGCGACGTTGAGGCGGTAATACAAGTCGGCGCGGAAGCGGCCCTGATCGGCGGCCTGACGCAAGTCTTCCTTGGTCGCGGCGATGACGCGGATGTCCAGCGGGATCAGTTGATTGCCACCCAAGCGCTCGACGACGCGCTCCTGCAGCATGCGCAGCAACTTCACCTGCACATCCATGCTCATGCTCTCGATTTCATCGAGAAACAGCGTGCCGCCATTGGCGAATTCGAACTTGCCGATCCGGCGTTTCTGCGCGCCGGTGAATGCGCCGGGTTCGTGGCCGAACAGTTCGCTTTCCACCACCGACTCGGCCAGTGCGCCGGCGTTGATCGCCACGAACGGGCCGTTACGGCGGCTCGATAGATCGTGCAGCGCTCGGGCTACGACTTCTTTGCCAGCGCCGGTTTCGCCGAGGATCAGCACGTCAGCCTTGGTCGCGGCCAGCGCACCGATCTGTTCACGCAAGCGCAGCATCGGCGTCGAATGGCCGACCAGACGCGCACTCAATTCATTGCGGTCGCTGAGGGCCAGGCGCAGGCTGCGGTTGTCCAGCACCAACCGGCGCAGGGCGAGGGCGCGGCGCACGCTGTCGAGCAGTGCGTCGCTGGCGAAGGGTTTTTCGAGGAAGTCATAAGCGCCGGCACGCATGGCTTGCACTGCCAACGGCACATCGCCGTGGCCGGTGATCAGCAGCACCGGCAACTCAGGATCTTGCGCGTGCAGTTCACTGAGCAATTCCAGACCGTCCATGCCTGGCATGCGGATGTCACTGACCACCACGCCCGGCCAGTCACGCTCCAGTTGAGCGGCCAGGCCCTTGGCTTCGGACAGCGGCAGAATTTTCAGACCGGCCAGATCCAGGGTCTGGCCGAGGGCCTGACGCAGGTGCGGATCGTCGTCGATCAACACTACCTGAATGCGATTGTCGATGGTCATGCACTTCGATCCTCGGACGGTTGCAGGCTGACCCCGGGCGCACCGGCGCGCAGCCGCAGGGTAATCAAGGCGCCACCTTGCTTGTGGTTGGCGAACGACAGTTCACCGCCGAAGGCGCGCATCAGCGTTTCACAGATGGCCAGCCCCAAACCCAGGCCCTGAGTGCGGGTCTTGGTGGTGTAGAAGGGCTCGCTGGCGCGGCCGAGGGCTTCCATGCAGAACCCTGGGCCGTTGTCGCGAATGTACAGATTGACGCCTTCGGCGGTGGATTCGGCACTCAACCACAGTTTGCGCGGCGGGCCTTTTTCGGTGAGGGCATCGAGGGCGTTGGCCAGCAGATTGCCGAGCACCTGACGCAGGCGCGTTTCTCCAGCCTCGACCCACAGAGTGGCGGCCGGCAGATCGCGGATCAGCTCAACCTCCATGCTGCGGCGACGCTTGGCCAGCAGGGCAAGGGCATCGTCGAGCGCCGGTTGCAGGGCGACACTTTCCGGGGCGTGGCGATCGCGGCGGGCAAAGGCGCGCAGGTGGGCGATGATCGAGGCCATGCGCCCGGTCAGTTCGCTGATCAGTTTGAGGTTGCCCCGGGCATCGTCGGTGCGCTGATGATCGAGCAGTACTTCGGCGTTTTCCGCGTAGCTGCGGATCGCTGCCAACGGCTGATTGAGTTCGTGGCTGATGCTCGCCGACATGGTGCCCAGCGCCGACAGCTTGCCGGCCTGGACCAGGTCATCCTGGGCACGCACCAGCTCTTGCTGGGCCTGTTCACGCTCCAGCACTTCCTCCTTCAGGCGCCGGTTGAGGCCTTCGAGGTCGCTGGTGCGCTCGGCAACGCGGCCTTCCAGTTCACGGCGTGCCTTGGCCTCGAACGCAATGCGCTCCAGATAATGCCGACGGCGCTGCATCATCAGGCCGAGCAACAACATCACCACCAGCAGCGTGGCGCCGCCGATGGCAACCACGGTGCGCACCGGGCGGTCGATCAGCGTGCGCGGGGCGAGGATGCTGACGCTCCAGCCGGTTTCGGCGATGTCATGAGTCTGGATCAGCCACGCGCTGGGGCTGAGGTTCAGCGGTCGCGGTTCGCGGGTCGGGTAAGGCTGAATGGCGGTAATTGCCGAGCGTTCGCCGTCGCTCAAGTCACGGGTCGAGCGGAAGCGCCATTCCGGGCGCGAGGTGAGGATGACCACGCCGTTGTGGTCGGTGACCAACAGTTGTTCCGGGGTTTTTCCCCACAGGCTTTCGGTGTGGTCGAGGTCGACCTTGATCACCAGCACGCCGATGATTTTTTCGCCGTTGCGCACGGCGGCGGCGAAGAAATAACCGCGTTTGGCCGACGTGGTGCCGAGGCCGAAGAAGCGCCCGAGACGTCCGGCCATGGCTTCGCTGAAGTAGGGACGGAACGAAAAATTGCGGCCGACAAAACTGTCGTGCTTGTCCCAGTTCGACGCCGCCAGCGTCTGGCCGCTGGTGTCCATCAGGTACATGACTTCGGCGCCAGTCTGCGCGGCAATGTTCTTCAGCAGGCGATTGGCATTGCCTTGGGTGACGCCGTCGTCTGGCGCGCCGAGTACCGAGCGCAGGGCGGGCAGGTCGCCGAGGATCTGTGGCAACACTTCATAACGGTGCAGCGTGCCTAGCAGGTTGGCGACGTAGAGGTCGAGGGTCTGGCGGTTCTGCCCGGCCAGTTCGCTGCGGTAATAGCGCTCGGCGAGATGCTCCAGCGGCCACAGCAGCGGCGCCAGACACAGGGCCAGCAGGGCGAGGCTGCGCCAGCGAGGTCTGGGGGGAAGAGTTGGTTTCATGAGCCGATGCGCCTGAGTTGTCAGGCGCATTATGCCTAGGCTCAGGCGAAGACGTCAGCGTCCTTGAGCAGGGCTGCAGCCTGATCCTTGGCGGACAGCTTCGGCGCTTCGTCCAGCTGCCAGTCGATGCCCAGAGCCGGGTCATCCCAACGAATGCTGCGCTCGGACGATGGATCGTAGTAGTTGGTGGTCTTGTAGAGGAATTCGGCGAACTCGCTCAGCACCACGAAACCATGAGCAAAACCTTCAGGCACCCACAGTTGACGATGGTTTTCAGCCGACAGACGCACCGCCACGGATTTGCCGAAGTGCGGCGAGCTGCGGCGGATGTCTACGGCCACATCAAGAACTTCACCCACGGTCACGCGGACCAGTTTGCCCTGGGTGTTTTGCAACTGGTAATGCAGGCCACGCAACACGCCTTTTTGTGAACGCGAGTGGTTGTCCTGGACGAATTGCGTGTCCAGACCGGTAGCGTCCTGGAACGCCTTGGCGTTGAAACTCTCGTAGAAAAAGCCGCGCTCGTCACCGAACACCTTCGGTTCGATGATCAGGACACCGGGCAGGTCGGTGGAGATTACATTCATGAGGATTTCCATCGGCAGGTGTGAATGGCCAACATTCTTGCGCAAAGTGCCGAAGGGTGCGAGTGCTGGAAGACAAATAGCCCGGATGCCTTTACGCGGTTGGGGGGTTGCGGATCCTGCGAAGCAATGGCGATATAGGCGCCTAATAACATTTCAGGGGTCGTTCCATGCCGCTCGCCACGTTGATTCATCGCGCCAGTTTGCCCAGCCCGCAGGTTTCTGCGGAGCAGGCCCGGCAATGGCTGGCGGAGCATTACGGACTCAGCGGCACGTTGCAGGCCCTTGGCAGTCAGCAGGATCTGAATTTTCGCGTCGACAGTCCACGCGGGCGGTTCGTGCTGAAAATCTGCCGTGGCGATTACGCCCTTGTCGAGTTGCAGGCCCAGCATGCCGGACTCAAGTATCTGGCCGAGCACTCGGCGGTGACGGTGCCGCGGGTGATCGCGGCCAACAACGGCGAGGATCTGCTGTCACTGGAGGCCGGCGGCGAAGCGGTTCATGTGCGGCTGCTGGATTACATCGAGGGGCAGCCGCTTACGCATCTCGACCACTTGGGTCGTGATGTAGTGGCGGGGTTTGGCCGGCTCTGCGGTGAGATGGATCTGGCACTTGCCGGGTTCGACCATCCGGGCCTTGAGCGCACGTTGCAGTGGGATGCGCGCCACGCCAGCGCACTGATCAGCCATCTGCTGCCAGTGATCAAGGATGAGCCGCAGCGCACATTGATTGCCGATGCGGCCGAACAGGCCGAGCGCCGTTTGCAGCCGTTGCAGGACAAGCTGCCGGTGCAGGCGATCCACATGGACATCACCGATGACAACGCCGTCTGGGCGCGCGATGCCCAGCGTCACTGGCAGCTGCAGGGCGTGATCGACTTTGGCGATCTGGTGCGCACCTGGCGCATCACCGATCTGTCGGTAACGTGTGCGGCGTTGTTGCATCACGCTGGTGGTGATCCGTTTGTCATCCTGCCGGCGGTGCAGGCCTACCACGCGGTCAACCCGCTGCAACATGCAGAGCTGCAAGCACTGTGGCCATTGATCGTTGCGCGTGCGGCGGTGCTGGTGCTCAGTGGCGAGCAACAGGTCAGCATTGACCCGGCGAATACTTACAGCCGCGATAACCTCAGCCATGAGTGGGAAATCTTCCGGGTGGCCACTTCGGTGCCACAGGCACTGATGGAAGCGGCGATCCTCACGGCGGTCGGTCAAGCATTGCCGGTGATCGACAGCGAAGGTTTTGCGCCCTTGCTGCCCGGTCTGGTCGGGCGCGAATTTGCCCTGATCGATCTCGGCGTCCTGAGTCCGCATTTCGAGGCCGGCAACTGGGAGCAGGAGGGTATCGACCAGCGCCTGCTGACTGAAGCGGCTGCGGCGCATGGTTTGGCGGCGAGCCGTTATGGTCAGTATCGTTTGTCGCGCACGCGTCCCGACAGCGCCGTTGAACCGGACACCTTCCCGTTGCACGTGGAATTGCGCGTGCCCGATGGCACCACCGTGGAGGCGCCGTTCGCTGGCGTGGTGCATCACGCGGCTGACGGCACGCTGCAACTGGATGGCCCGCAACTCAGCCTGCGCCTGTGGGGCGTGACACCTTCGCTGTACAGCGGCGCGGCGCTGGTCAAAGGTCAGGTGCTGGGCGCGGTCAGCGGCCCGTTGTTGGTGCAGTTGTGTCGGGGCACGCAGCTCAATGCGCCGCTGTTTTGCACCCCGGCGCATGCTCCGGCGTGGCAGGCGCTATGCCCATCGCCCGCTGCGTTGTTAGGACTGGCCTGCAATGCCGAGCCGGAGCTGGACGCGAAAACCCTGCTCGAGCGCCGCGATGCCAGTTTCGCTCGCACGCAAAAACACTACTACGTTGACCCGCCGCGTATCGAACGCGGCTGGCGCAATCACCTGATCGACATGCAGGGCCGCTCCTATCTGGACATGCTCAACAACGTGGCAGTGCTCGGTCATGGTCACCCGCGCATGGCCGCGGTCGCGGCTCGCCAGTGGTCGTTGCTCAACACCAACTCGCGTTTCAACTATGCGGCGGTGGCGGAGTTTTCCGAGCGTTTGCTGAAACTGGCGCCGGAAGGCATGGATCGGGTGTTTCTGGTCAACAGCGGCAGCGAGGCCAATGACCTGGCGATTCGTCTGGCGTGGGCCTATAGCGGCGGTCGCGACATGATCAGCGTGCTCGAGGCCTATCACGGCTGGACGGTCGGCGCCGATGCGGTATCAACGTCAATTGCCGACAACCCGAAAGCCCTGGAAAGTCGCCCGGACTGGGTGCATCCCGTGACGGCGCCAAACACCTATCGCGGTGAGTTCCGTGGCCTCGATTCTGCGCCAGAGTATGTGCGCAGCGTTGAGCGTCATTTGGAAAAGCTTGCCGAACAGAAGCGCCAACTGGCCGGATTCATCTGCGAACCGGTGTACGGCAATGCCGGCGGCATTTCGCTGCCGCCGGGGTATCTGAAGCAGGTTTACGCGCTGGTACGCGCGCAGGGCGGCGTGTGCATCGCCGACGAAGTGCAGGTCGGTTACGGGCGCATGGGCCACTTCTTCTGGGGGTTTGAAGAGCAGGGCGTGGTGCCGGACATCATCTGCATGGCCAAGGGCATGGGCAACGGCCAGCCATTGGGCGCGGTCATCACTCGGCGGGAAATTGCCGAGGCGCTGGAGGCCGAGGGCTATTTCTTCTCGTCGGCGGGTGGCAGTCCGGTCAGCTGCCAGATCGGCATGGCGGTGCTTGATGTGATGGAAGAAGAAAAACTCTGGGAGAACGCGCAGGTGGTCGGCGGCCACTTCAAGGCGCGGCTCGAAGCGTTGATCGATAAACATCCGCTGGTGGGCGCGGTGCACGGTTCCGGGTTCTATCTCGGGCTTGAATTGATCCGCAATCGCGAGACGCTGGAAGCGGCGACCGAAGAAACTGCTGTGCTGTGCGATCGCTTGCGCGAGTTGGGGATTTTCATGCAGCCGACTGGGGATGATCTGAACATTCTCAAGATCAAGCCACCGATGGTGACGTCGCGCCAGAGCGTGGATTTCTTTGTCGATATGCTTGATCAAGTCCTCAGCGAAGGTCTGTAGAACGAAGCCAATCCCCTGTGGGAGCGAGCTTGCTCGCGAAAGCGGTGTGTCAGTCACCCTATGCAGTTACTGATACACCGCTTTCGCGAGCAAGCTCGCTCCCACATTTTGTCTTGGGTTGCTAGTTCGATTTGTATCGGCTTTTATTGAATTTATTTTCATGAAAGGCATTTAATAAGCTTCTAAAGCCGATATTTATCGGCTATAAAGTCGCCGTTGCTCCGGCGTGGCGATCTCATGTCCGGTGCATGCGTTTTTCTTTTCGGTCGAATTGTCGACCGTCAAAGCACTTGCCCGGAGATGATTCATGAGCCGTATCGTTACCGTTGCCGCCACTCAGATGGCCTGTTCGTGGGATCTGGAAGCCAACCTCGAAATCGCTGAAAGGCTGGTGCGCGAAGCCGCCGCCAAAGGCGCGCAGATCATCCTGATTCAGGAGTTGTTCGAGGCGCCGTACTTCTGCCAGAAGCCGAACCCGGACTACCTGCAACTGGCGACGACGGTGGAAGACAACGTCGCGATCAAGCATTTCCAGAAAATCGCCAAAGAGCTGCAAGTGGTGCTGCCGATCAGCTTCTACGAACTGGCCGGGCGTGCGCGTTTCAACAGCATCGCGATCATCGACGCCGACGGCAGCAACCTCGGGATTTATCGTAAAAGCCACATCCCGGACGGCCCGGGCTACCACGAGAAGTATTACTTCAACCCGGGCGATACCGGTTTCAAAGTGTGGAACACCCGTTACGCAAAAATCGGCGTGGGCATCTGCTGGGATCAGTGGTTCCCGGAAGCTGCGCGCTGCATGGCGTTGCAAGGTGCGGAGATTCTGTTTTACCCGACCGCCATCGGCAGCGAGCCGCACGACAAAACCATCTCGTCGCGCGATCACTGGCAACGTGTGCAACAGGGCCATGCCGGTGCCAACCTGATGCCGCTGGTCGCCAGTAACCGCATCGGCAACGAAGAACAGGATGGCTACGACATCACCTTCTACGGCTCTTCGTTCATCGCCAACCAGTTCGGCGAAAAAGTGCAGGAGCTGAATAAAACCGAAGAAGGTATTCTTGTGCACACTTTCAACCTCGACGAGCTCGAACACATTCGCAGCGCGTGGGGTTCATTCCGTGACCGCCGTCCGAACCTGTACGGTGCGTTGAAAACCCTCGACGGTTCCCTGGAGTCCTGATCCCGATGACCACCTTGAAAAGTACCCCGCGCGCCGACGGCTTTCACATGCCGGCCGAGTGGGCGCCGCAAACGCAGACCTGGATGATCTGGCCCGAGCGCCCGGACAACTGGCGTCTGGGCGGCAAACCGGCGCAAGCCGCACACGCCGCGGTGGCCAAAGCCATCGCGCGTTTTGAACCGGTGACCGTGGCCGTGTCCGCTGGCCAGTACGAAAACGCCCGCGCGCGCCTCGACGTGCCGAATATCCGTGTGGTCGAGATGTCCAGCGATGACGCCTGGGTACGTGACAGCGGCCCGACCTTCGTCATCAACAACAGCGGCGAAGTGCGCGGTGTGAACTGGGACTTCAATGCCTGGGGCGGTTTCGACGGCGGTCTGTATTCGCCGTGGAACCGTGATTCGCAGGTCGGCGGCAAGATCCTCGAGATCGAGCGCAGCCCGCGTTATCGCACGGAAGGTTTTGTGCTCGAAGGCGGTTCGATTCACGTCGACGGCGAAGGCACGCTGATCACCACCGAAGAATGCCTGCTTAACCGCAATCGCAACCCGCACCTGAGCCGCGAAGAAATCGAAGCGGTGCTCAGCGCCAATCTGTCTGTGGATAAGATCATCTGGCTGCCGGACGGTTTGTTCAACGACGAGACCGACGGCCATGTGGATAACTTCTGCTGCTACGTGCGTCCGGGCGAAGTGCTGCTGGCGTGGACCGACGATCCGCAGGATCCGAACTACCCGCGCTGCCAGGCGGCGATGAAAGTCCTGCAAAGCAGCACTGACGCCAAAGGTCGCCCGTTCACGGTGCACAAAATGCCGATTCCGGGACCGCTGTTCGCGACCGAAGAAGAGTGCGCCGGTGTCGATCCGGTGGACGGCACGCAGGAGCGCAATCCGTCCGTGCGCCTGGCCGGTTCCTACGTGAACTTCCTCATCGTCAACGGCGGCATTATCGCGCCGAGCTTCGACGATCCGATGGATGCGCCGGCCAGGGAAATCCTGCAGAAGCTGTTCCCGCAGCACGAAGTGGTGATGGTGCCGGGCCGCGAACTGTTACTGGGAGGCGGCAATATCCACTGCCTTACCCAACAGCAACCCGCGCCGCACAAAGAGTGAGTTGAGTCGTAACAGCTTGAGTTGATTAATAAATCAGCCGGGCATCGATTAGCTCGCTATGCATGTGAAGAAGCCCGCAGCCCGGCTGGATTGCGGGCTTCTTTGTATCCGCTTGTCGACAATTGAGAGAGCTTGGCATAGCTCTTGTATTCATTCCCCGTGCACTAGGGAGGGGGGAGAACTTCAACAGTTCTGTCATAAACCTTGGATAACTTAGCCGCTCATGACCGGGGAGAGAGCGCTGAAATGAACGCCGAAGTGAACGTAGTCAGCGAGCGGACGTTGCATCCCATGGCCGTTAATGGCGAATCGCTCCAGCTTGTCGCGCACTGGTTGAAGTCCAATGGAACGCGTCAGATCAGGCAACCTGATCCGCGCCGGATGATGATCGAGCGTTACCCCGCTGGCCTGTTCAGCGAGGCCGAACTGGATGCATTGTGGGCTGTGATGGAAGGATAAGAAGCACAACAGGGATTGGTAAAAGCGCTGCCGGGATGGCGGCGCTTTTTTATGCACGACTATTTTGGGAACACCCATCCAATGTGGGAGCGAGCTTGCTCGCGAAAGCGTCCGGTCAGTCAACATCGTCGTTGAATGACCCACCGCATTCGCGAGCAAGCTCGCTCCCACAGGATTGGTGTGAAATCAGAAACTGTAGGTGCCGGTCATCACGACGCTGCGTGGTGCGCCTGGCTGGATCTGATATTGGCTGGTCGCCGACGCGTAATACTCACGATCGGTGATGTTGTTCAGCGCCGCGCGCAAATCCCAATCCTTGAAGCGGTAGCCGACCAGCGCATCCCAGCGACCATAACCCGGTAAAACGGTGGTGTTGGCGTTATCGGCATAGCGTTGGCCGACCAGGGTCAAGCCGGTTTCGCCGTACCAGCCCATTTCCGGTTTCCAGGTCAGGAACAGGCTGCCGTTGTGCTTGGCGACGTTGTTGATGCGTTTGCCTTCGAGGCCATTGTTGTCCTTCTCGATCTTCGCATCCTGCATGCCGACGCCACCGCGCATGTACCAGTTGCCGACGATGTTGCCGGTGGCCGTCAACTCGATCCCGCGCGAGCGCTGCAGACCGGACATTACGGTCAGGGTCGGGTCGTTTGGATCGGTGGTGCGGCGGTTGTAGAGTTCCAGGTCATAGATCGCCAGCGTGGTGCTCAAACGGTCATCGAGCCAGTCGCTCTTCACGCCGATCTCTTTCTGCTTGGTCAGCTCGGGACTGAGGTCGTTGGTGTTGCCGGCCGCACCCGGGGTGATGCCGATCAAGCCACCACCCACGGGAGAAAACGTCTTCGACCACGAAGCGTAGAACGAGTGGTTCTGCAACGGCGTCCAGACCAGGCCGACGCGCGGGCTGGTGCTGTGGCTGTCGCGGTCTTCCGAGATGTTGCGCAGCTTGTTGGTCGACTCGATGTCGAAGGTGTCGTAACGCAAACCGGCGAGCACTTGCCATTGGTCGTTCAGACGCAGTTGATCCTGCACGTACACCGCGCGGCTTTCGACTTCGGTGTGGCTGCTGCTCGAGACCTGCATGCTGCCGGTGTGGCGCAGATCGCGATTCGGGCTGTAGAGGTCGAGCGACGGCACGGGCTGCGCGCCCGGGGTCCTGCCGGTGGCGGCGTTGTACAGCGTCGGGTCGCGGCGCTGGCTGCCGATCTCGATGCCGGTGAGCAGGCGATGTTCTAGGCCGAAGGTATCGAATCCGCCCTCGAGTTCAACGTTGTTATAAACGTTGCGGGTGGTCAGATCCTGCTGCCAGTGCTGGCGCGTGACCTTGTTGGTCGCCGGCGTGTAACCGGTGAGGTAGGTGTTGTCGAAATCACTGTCGAGCTTGAACACGCCGAGGGTCTGGCGCAGTTGCCAGTTGTCATTGATTTCGTAAGTGAGTTTCGAGCGCAGCGATTGCGACTTGTCGTCGATGAAGTCGTGGTCGTTGCCGTAGGTCGTGTCACGCCCGACATCGGCCGGACGCCCGTTGACCCCGGGGATGCCGCGATCCGGGGTGCGGTTGTAGCGGCTGTATTCGTATTGCACCAGCCAGTTCAGATCCGGCGTCAGTTGCCAGCTCATCGACGGCGCGAATAGCTGGCGATTGCCGCTGACGCCATCGCGGAAACTGTTTTCATCCATGTTGCCCATGTTCAGGCGCAGGCTGATGTTTTCGCTCGGGTCAGTGCTGAGGTCAGCGTAAAGACTGCGCAAATCCTCGCTGCCAGCCTGGGCCTCGATGGTCGAGCGGCGGCCGAACTCCGGCATTTTGCTCACGCGGTTGACGATCCCGCCCTGACTGCCACGGCCATACAACACGGCGGCCGGGCCTTTGAGCACTTCGACGCGTTCGATGTTGTGCAGATCGCGCTTGTATTGGCTGTCGTCGCGGATGCCGTCCAGATAGAAATCGTTGCTGGCATCGAAGCCGCGAATACGCAGGCTGTCGAAGCGGGTGTCGGCGCTGCTGCTGACGTTGGGCATGCCGCTCAAGGCGTCGGCGATGTCATTGGTGCCGTAGTTGGCGACGTTGGCGGTCTTGATCGAATCAATCGCCTGCGGTACGTAGCGCACCGGCGTCGAGGTGCGGGTCGCGGTGCTGCTGAGCTTCACCCGAGGGTCATCGGTTTGCGCTTCCGCGCTGATCGCGGTGGCGGGTAACTCGGTCGCCGAATAGGCAAAACCACTGGACAGAAAGGCAGAAAGCCCAAGGGTGACGGGCGTAAGACGGAACGGGGCAGGCATTGAAAAGCGCATCCGAAAGGGTGGAGGAATTCGATCGCGCGAATGGTAATGCTTTGCATTTACTTCCGTTAATTATTCCTTATAAGTTCCCTTGCGCGATTGTTTCAATTTATGTCCGAATTGAAACAATCTGACTGCTCAGCGCATTCGATCAGTCCCTGGTTGGGCAAGCCGCAGGCATTTGCCGATCGGTTGCAACAGGTAATCGTCCTCGATGTGTCTGGCAAAGCCTCTGCGCTTTTTAGTTTCGACTGCTGCGCTTGATACGCACTGGATTCACTGGCTGCAAGCATTTCCCAGCAAGGACTGAGCGCAAAATTTACGTTTCTTAGACGATTTTTACCTATTTAAAGACGATTCTTGAAATTGACACATTGTTCGGGGCACGGCTACGATTCGGCCCAACGCCTGTGGCCAACCGCCATGACTCAAAATCAGGAGCAGGCCCGCCATCACATTGTTGTGGGCGGGCTTTTTTGTTTCGGGGTGAATAAAAGAGTGCAAAAGCGCCGTTTCCGCCGTTCGACACAGCGCGTTTCAACCCGTAATAAGGAAAACAAAATGTTGAACAAGCGAATCAGTCTGATCGCACTGGGGATGTTGAGTGCCACTCAGGCCATGGCTAACGACCAAGCCGAGTCCAAGGGTTTCGTTGAAGACAGCAGCCTCAAAGTGCTACTGCGCAATGCTTACATCAATCGTGACTACAAAGATGGTCGTCCGGACAAAGCCGAGTGGGGCCAAGCGGCCATCGGTACGTTCTCGTCCGGTTTCACCCAAGGCACCGTGGGTGTCGGTGTCGACGCTTTCGGTCTGTACGCACTGCGTCTGGACGGTGGTGAAGGCCGCACCGGCGCGCAAGGTATCGACTTTTTCAAGCAAGCTGATCACGCGCCTGGCGAAAGTGATAAAGCGGCCAATGACCTGTCCAAGGGCGGTGCAGCCGTCAAATTCCGTATTTCCAATACGGTGCTGACCTACGGCGACCAGATGCCAGCCTTGCCGGTGCTCAGCTACGATAACGTGCGTCTGCTGCCGGAAAGCTACACCGGTACGTTGATCACTTCCAAAGAGATCAAAGGCCTGGAGCTGAACGCCGGTCGTTTCACCGCCGAATCGCGCAAGAGCGCGGAAGGCCGTGACAGCGGGGGGCTGAAGTCGATCAACGTATTGGGCGGTAGCTACCAGTTCACCGAGAACTTCAAAGGCGCGTTGTACGCTTCCGACGTCGAAGACGTCTTGAAGAAACAATACGTGAATGCCAACTACGTGCTGCCGTTCAACAAGGATCAGTCCCTGACCCTGGACTTCAACGGCTATCGCACCAAGCTGGACAGCTCGTACGTTCGCGAAAACACCGTTCCGGGCGAAAGCATCGTGACCGGGCGCGACAACAAGATCTGGAGCCTGGCCGCGACATTCGCCACTGGCCCGCACTCGTTCACCGTGGCCCACCAGCGTTCCACTGGCGACAGCAACCTGGGCTACGCCTACGGCGGCTACCAGAAAGAACAGGGCCGTGTCGGCGACGGCGGCAACACGATCTACCTGGCCAACTCCTACTGGTCCGACTTCAACGCTGAAGACGAACGCAGCTGGCAGTTGGGCTACGGCCTCGACTTCGGCGCATTCGGCGTACCGGGCCTGAGCTACAACTTCGCTTATGTGCGTGGCGACAACATCACCACGTCCACCAGCGAAGGCGGCACCGAGCGTGAGATCTTCAACCAGTTCAAATACGTCGTGCAGTCTGGCCCGGCCAAAGACCTGAGCGTGAAACTGCGCAGCTCGATCCTGCGTGTTTCGCAGAAATCCAGCGAGTACAACGTCAGCGGTAACGAATTGCGTGTATTCGTGGATTACCCGATCAACATCTTCTGATGCCCGATCAGTTGTAACTCGCGTGAGAAAACCCCGACTGGTTCGGGGTTTTTTTTCGACGGTTTTTCGATGAAAACCGGAAAAAACCGGTGTTTTTGTCATGTAAAAGTTGTTTTCAGGTCGCTGCAAACGCCGTTTCAAACTGGGCTTTAAATGCCTGAAATTCTTTCTCATGGACGCAAATTCTCCACCTAATAGATTAGGCCGCTCAACGCAGCGGAGAATTTGGTAATGATCGTTTTGAACAGAGAAGTGGGCGAATCGCTACGGCGCGACAAATATGTCAACGTCCAGGGTGGTGACTTCAATCTCTACGGTCATTTTGCCGACTTCGTCAGACTGACCAAAAGTTGGGAAAACATGGAGCCTGACAGTTACTACGGTCAGGCCGAAGCCGGCATGCGTTACCGTCGTTACAGCGACTTTGAGTACAACCCGAAAACCCGCGAGCTCAAGCAACTCGAGCATCGCGCCTACGTGCAGTCGAAAGAGAACAACGCCTATGTTGGTGGCCTCGTGCGGCACTTTCAGGACTTCTCCGATGAAGTGATTACTTCGCCGGTGATGCGCAGCCTGATCGACACCGATTTCGAAGTGTACAAAAGCGTGCTGCCGGAAGAGCTGCACGATGAAATCTGGCAGTGCCAGATCCATCAGATCCGCATCGAGATCAAACCCGGCAAACAACTGGAAATCACCCCTGAAGGGATTCACTGCGACGGCTATCCGTTCAGCGGTGTGCACTTCTGGGGCCGCAACAATGTCGAGGGCGCGGAGAGTCGTTTGTACGACATTCACGAGCATCAATTGGCGTCGACCACCTACCAGGAAATTCTCGACACCACCTACTTCCTCGATCGCGACATGCGCCACTACGTGACCCCGGCCCGCAACACGCACACCCATGCCATGGCGTACCGGCAGATACTGGCGATCTCCTTCTCGCGGCCCGGGACCGCTTTCGACATTGTTCGCTAATCAGATCACCCCAATCGACGGCGTCGAGTGCTCGACGCCGGTGGTGCTTCGACGCGCCACGGCCAAGGATGCGCAGCGCATGGAGCGCTTTTTCCGCCAGTTCGACGAAGTGTCCTTCTGTGAATGGCAGGATGCCAAGTGCCTGCGCGGCGTGCTGATCCAGAAGACTACTACGGCCTATCTCGCCTTTGACGTCGCCGGCGAAATCGTCGGCGCGGTGCTCGGGGGCATGCTCGGCAGCCGTGGCACGATCAATCATCTGGCGGTCAGCCCGCGCTATCGCAGCCAGGGCGTCGGTCAACGCCTGGTTGAAGCGGCGTCCTCCGATATGAAGCGCGTCGGTGTGTTACGGATGTTTCTGTTCGTTGACGATGCTAACCTCGCGGGCAAGCGATTCTGGACTGCCCAGGGTTTTTGCGAGCCCCATGGCGAACGAACATTTGAGAGGGATCTATGAATGAAACGTCCGGCAGTGCGCCGCTGATGGCTGCCCATCAGCCATCGCGCACGTTCGCCGAAGCCAGCCCGGTGGTCGCTGGCTACTTCACGGTGTCATTCGTGTTCGGACTGATGGCCGTCAACGCCGGACTGCCGATGTGGCTGCCAGTGGCGATGTGTCTGTTCGTGTATGCCGGCGCTTCGCAATTCGCCGCATTGGCGCTTATCTCAAGTGGCGCGTCGCTGACCACCATCGTACTGACTACGTTCCTGATCAATGCGCGGCACATGCTGATGTCGGTGTACATGGCCAAGGCCTTGCGCGCCCTCGGTTTGAGTCGCATGGAACGCTGGGCTTACGCCGGCGGCCTGACGGACGAATCCTTTGCGTTCCACAGCGTCAAACTCGGTACCGGCGCGCCGGTCAACGTGCGCTATCTGATCGGCTTCAACCTGTTCTGCCACACCTCATGGGTGCTCGGTGGATTACTTGGCGCAGTGTGTGCGCAGTACGCGGCGCACCTGATCAAGTATCAGCTCGACTACGCCCTGACGGCGATGATGCTCTACGTGCTGGTGTCGCTGTGCAACACGCGCAACAAACTCATCGCTGCCGCCGCCGCGGTGTTGTGCATGGGCGCGCTGAGCCTGGTCGGCAGTTCGCCGTTCAATGTGTTTATCGCCACGTTTGTGGGCTGCGGAGTGGGTGTATGCCTGACCAAACGTTCCTGATTCTGGTAGTGGCGCTGATGATGGCCGTGACGTTCCTGCCACGCGCCTTGCCACTGCAGGTCAATACCGAGCATTGGCCGCCGTTCGTTGCGCGGGCGCTGGAATACCTGCCGGTGGCGATCGTCGCTGCGATCAGCCTGACACCTTTGTTGATCAAGGATCAGCACATACAGCTCGATCGCCCGGAATTCTATGCCGCAATTCCGACGTTGTTATGTGCGTATTTCAGCAAAAACCTCTTTCTCAGTGTGGCGGTTGGGACGGCTGCGTACATTGCGCTCGGCTCGTTCATGTAGCGGCAGATCGACGACATCGTTCAACGCCTGGCTCGACAACTCCGGATTGTTCACCGCCAGGCGCACCTCGAGGAAATCCTCGAACCCGGGGAAAATCGTCAGGCCGTTCTTCTGCGCGGCCTCACGCGAGACCATGCCGACCGCGTCCATCTGCGTGATCAACGACAGCGTCAATGTTTCACTGCACGAGTAGACCATGCGCTGGCCGTTCTCGTGATTGCCCAGCCCAGCGTCGAGAAAGCGCAAAAAGCTGTGGGAATACGGACAATCTTCCGCAGGACGCACCTGAAACTTGTTGCCCAGCAATGTCAGCGGATCGTTTTCCTGGCCACAGTGCGCGCCGACCACTTGCACCTGCACATCGGGCAGGACGATGCTCGGCAAACCCGGCCGTTGCGGGCCGATCAGCACCGCAAGGTCGAAGTCTTCGTTCTTCAGCTTGCTGAGGTTTTCCATCGACTCGGCGTAACTGAATTCCATCTGATAATCGGGAAACACCTCGATCAGGCGCCCGATCATTCGCCGGTTGAAGTCAGCCGACAAGGTGTTGTTCAACGCAACCTTCAACGTGCGCTGGCCCGGCACTTTCAATGCCTCGACTTTCTCTTCCATCTGTCGCGTGGCAATCAGCACTTTGTCCATATAAGGCGTCAGCTCAGTGCCTTGCGGCGTCAGCGTCAGGCCTTTGTTGGAACGTCGAAACAAGCGGAAACCGAACTGCTCTTCGACCTTGTTCAACTGCGCGGCCAACGCCTGCACAGTCAGGCACGAATGCTCGGCTGCGGCCGACAACGAGCCGGTCTGCACGATGCGCATGAGGTTGCGTAAGGTTCTGCTATCCATGGGTAATGCCCTCTGAAGTGGGCTGGGTATTGTTGTTTACGAGACGGCCGGTCAGGCGCCATATGCTGGCTATATTCCTGTACCTGAGCATAGTTGTCGCGGGTTTAGTAGCGAATTGATGTCCTCGCCGATGGCTGGAGGCTGACACAGGATCGGGGTTTTTGGTGACGTGGGGGTGATGAAGGTCAAAAAAAATGCGTGATTTTGGTGCGTGAGATGGGTTTTTGTCGACGGTTTTTGGCGAACTCTAATTCGTTTATGTATTAAAGATTAATTTTTATCCGTATCTGTACTAGGCTCATATTCAGGTTCCCAATCAAGGAGGCGGCACATGACCACCTCATCGCAGGCTGTAACCCCTCGCGAACAGCTCGACGCCCCCGAAGCCGGTCGCGTAGCGCTGAAGTTCTTCTTCAACCTCATGGAGCGCTGGGGCTGCAGCGCCGAGCAGCAACGTACATTGCTGGGCGGCGTCGGCAACACCACGTTCTACAAATACAAACACCTGCCGAACGTACGTCTGCCCAATGACACGCTTGAGCGTATCTCTTACCTGATGGGTATTCACAAGGCGTTGAGTATCATCTTCAGCAACAGCCGCGACCGCGCCTACACGTGGGTCAGCAGCCCAAACACGGCGGCGCCTTTCAATGGGCAAACGGCGTTGGATTACATGCTGGCGGGGAGAGTGATCGACATCGCCGATGTGCGTCGCTACCTCGATGGGGTGCGCGGTTGAAGGCGCCAGATTTGGTTGATGTGCCATGGCCGCGAGCCTACCGGATCGTCAACAGCAGCTTCCCGCCGATTGCGCTGTTCGAAGACGTGCTCGATCCAGAAGACCTGGAAGTTGCCTACGCGATTGAAGCGCTGACCAATGATCGGCTGATCGAACAGGCCGGCGTTCTCGCCCGCGTGCGACCCGAAGATCGACTCTCCGGCCCCGGATCGACTCCGGTGATGGCCGCATTTACCCACATCGGTAAACGCAGTCGCTTCTGCGACGGTACCTTCGGCGTTTACTACGCTGCGAGCAGCCAGACTGCTGCCATCGCTGAGACCTGTTATCACCAGGAGCGATTTCTTGCGGCGACTCAGGAAGCGGATCTTGAGTTGACCATGCGGACTTACGTCAATCGGGTGGTTAAACCGCTGCACGATATCCGCCACGATCACCCCGAACTGCACAATCCGGATCCTGAGGCTTATGGGCCGTCTCAGCTATTCGCCCGGCAACTGCGCGAAACCGAGTCGTGGGGACTGCTCTACAACAGCGTCCGCCTGCCGGGCCATGAATGTGTCGCCGCGTTTCGACCTCCAGCGGTATCCATTCCGAAGCAGGGCAAGCATTTGCGCTATGTGTGGAATGCGAGTCAGCAGAAGATTTCGTTTGTGTTTGAGATCAGTCAGGTCTGAAACGCAAATGCCCTCGCATCGGCGAGGGCTTCACGTGGCTGATTACATCAACGACTTGTCCGGCGGTGCATCCATCACTTTCACGACATCATCGATCAGTGCCTTGCTTAACTCCTGCAGATACTGCGAGGCATAAGCGTGAAGGTCGGGGTCGCGAGAGACTGAAGTGTCCGCAGTGAGCAGTCGTGAAATGTGAAGCAAGTGCGAGGCGTGGGAAAGGGCGGCGATTACCGGTACACCTCGATTGGTGCGGAACATCGCTTGATTGGATTGGAAGGAAAAGTGGGTGAGGCCGAGGGTTTTCAGATCTTGATAGTGGGTCATTTCGCTTCACCTGCCGTTCGGAAGGGCGGACGTGAAGCGGCCGGTGTTGCTAACGGGTGGACTGCGGATGGATCAATGGCTTTCATTTGTGAACTCCCTGTATCAAATGAGAGCTGCGATTTTCGTTCTCAGGCGAAAAGGTGGCAGCTATGCGCAGGCTGAGAAACCGGAGATACAGGAACCCGGCAGACCCGAAGGTCTCCCACGCACAGCCGCCATTGCACGTGAATGCGGACACTAAAACAGCGTCGGCAATCGTGGTTTGGGGCGTTGGTGCGCCTGCATCTTACGCGGGTTCTCAGGCCCGGTCGCTGAATTGGCAGCGACGAACTGAACGGTAGCTTGAGGGCGAGCCGATGCACAATCGTGGCCAGTAGTGGCTTTGCTTGGCTTCTCGTTACGACAAATTTCTCAGGATTTCACGCCATGCGTTTTGTCGGTCATGACTTGTCCTTAGCCTTTTCTAAGCAACAAAAACGAGGAGATCAGCGATGGTCGATGAACTGGAGCAATTCCAGCAGGACTTACTGGAGTCTGTACGTCAGATGAAGGCCGGTGAGGCCGCGCGCGTAACGCAGATGCCGCTCTCTGCGGCGGAGGAACAAAGCGTCGAGGCATCAAGCACTCTTCACTGGGAAACCGCGTTGCCATTGACTCCGCCGGTTCAGTGAGCTGAGAAACGCTGCTCATGCAATTACACCTTTTTATGGGCACACCATAATTATTGCCAGTTCATAATTTGGCATAAAAGCGGAAATTCGGGCGTTTTGGGCAAAAGCCGTGCTTTGTGGAGAAGGACGTCTGGCGTTTAGATCGACGTGTGCAGAGGAGAGGCGCTATTTCTACTGAAGCTGGAACACGGCTAAAAATATATACACCCACAAACAACAAAGCCCCCGCATTTCTGCAGGGGCTTCGTTTTGTATGGTGCCGGCACCAGGAGTCGAACCCGGGACCTACTGATTACAAGTCAGTTGCTCTACCAACTGAGCTATACCGGCGTTGTGGGCGACGATTATAGCGATTGGGAAGATCCTGTAAACCCCTGAATTCAGACTATTTTTGCATCGCAGCAAATTAAGTCCTGCGCAGTGCGTAACGGGTTGTTTGCGCCTTACGCACGATAGCGCTGTTTTGCAGGGCAGGCGGTGAAGTTTCGGCTTTCGCGAGGCCGCAATTATTCGCTCGGTAAACGCTTTATTCGGCAGTTATGTCGTTTTGATTGGCAGCTTATGCACAACTGAGAGGCACGAAACCGGACTCAGGCGAGGTTTTGTGAACCCATTCTCATTTTGTTTGCAAATCCCTGTTTTACAGGTTTTTTATTCATGTGAACAAAAAATGACCAGTGCTGTTAACGCAGCTAAACAGGCGCAGATATTGGATCCATGGGAAAACCATCAACAGAGTTATCCACAGGCTGTGATGTTTTAAACGCGTTCGGCCAGTAGCAGCAAATTACGCGGAGTCAGCGGGGTGTCGCAGAAGGTGCCTAGGCGGACGGTGTAGCCCTGTTCTTCAAGGAAGAGCGCCCGATCCAGATTCAGCCAAAGCTCCAGTGGCCGTCGGAACAGCCCGCGAAGCAATTCGAGGTTGCGGACTTCGGCCAACCGCTGCCAACCGGCGGCTTCGAGTGCGGGCCAATCTGGCGAGCCGATTGTGGATAACTCCTTGAGCGCAGCCAAATCGCGACAGTAATCGGCGAACGGTTTTTCCAGCCAGGCGCTGGGCAGGGAGGGCGTTGGCAGGTATTCGTCGACGCCGCGCACTTGCCGTTGCAGCAGGTCAAAGGCCAGGCGACGGGCCATCGAGGTGTCACGCTGACGTCGGACCCGTGCACCGGCGGTGACGGTTTCGCTCATTGGCAGCGCCAGATCTTCCAGCGAAAGTTGTAGGAGCGATCTCGATCCGGCCGAGGACAATGTCTGATATTCGCTGCGATCGATGCGGTTGTAGCAGCAGGGCGCGATTGCCATTTGCTGGCAACCGGCGGCGCTGGCCAGTTGCATAAGCCGAACATGCAGATCGCCGCAGGCGTGCAGGGCGACGGGCGTGTGAGTCGCGCTCAATACGGCTGAGGCGTCCGCCGCCAGTACGTCTTGCTCCACATGCAAAGCGTGCAAGTGATGACGCTGACTTAACGCCTGACCGCTCGCGACCAATAAAGGATCGTATTCAACGCAAGTCAGCTGCTGCCCCGCGCGCAACAAGCGTCGCCCCAAATGCCCCTTGCCCGAACACCAGTCCAGCCAGTGCGTCGGTTGTGAGGCAAAAGCCAAACGGCTGGCAAATGCCTCGATCTGCTGCCACTTGCGTCCCGGCACATCGACATTCAGTCGATGGCCCGCAGCTTCCAGTGCATGCCCCGGTAACTCACCAACTGCACTCAGCTCAGCCGACAACGCCGCCAATGAAGCAAACGGCTCCGGCGCATCGACAAGATCAGCAGGTTGATTGTGAGCGTTTTCCGCGTCTTCCAGCGACCGTCCGCGTAGCCACAAGGCCAGCTCCGGGTAGGATTCTTCCCAAGGAAGATGTAGATGAGTGAACGGTCGAGGTTTCCACAGCGCCTGATGCTCAATCAAAAAAGCATCCAGCGCCGTGAAGCGAGCGAGTAAGTCCTCGCCCGTCAGCACGTGGGAAGAATCAACGCCCTTGGCAGGCATCGACGCGCAACCAGCGCTCCAGCAGCTTGAAGCCGCGTACCAGCACGTAAGCCATCAGCAGATAGAACACGCCCGCTGCGAAGAAGATCTCCACTGGCAGATAGGTGCGGGCAATGATCGTGCGCGCCATGCCGGTCAGTTCCAGCAAAGTCACGGTGCTGGCCAGCGCACTGGCCTTGAGCATCAGGATCACTTCGTTGCTGTAGGCCGGCAGGCCGATGCGCGCGGCACGCGGCAGGATGATGTAGAACATCGCTTTGGGCTTGGACATGCCCAAAGCCCGCGCCGCTTCGATTTCGCCGGGTGGAATCGCCTGAATCGCCCCGCGCAAGATCTCGGCGATGTACGCCGCCGTGTGCAGGGTCATGGTCACGGTCGCACACCAGAACGGATCGCGCAGGTACGGCCACAAGGCGCTTTCGCGCACCGCATCGAACTGCGCCAGGCCGTAGTAAACCAGGAACAGCTGAACCAGCAGCGGCGTGCCACGGAAAAAGAAGATGTAGGCGTAAGGCAGCGAACGCACGTACCAGAGCTTGGAGGAGCGGGCGATGCCCAGCGGAATCGCCAGCAGCAGACCGGCAATCACGGCGATGGCCACCAGTTCCAGGGTCAGGGTCGCGCCCTGCGCCAGTTTCGGCAGCCACTTGATGATGACTTCCCAGTTCATTAAGCGCTCCTCGCAAAGCCGCGAGCGGCGCGTTTTTCCAGGAAGTGCATGCCGGTCATCGCCAGCACGGTCAGGCCCAGGTACATGATCGCGGCGACCATATAGAAGGTGAACGGTTGTTTCGACACGGTCACGCCTATTTGTGCGTGACGCATGATTTCTTCCAGACCGATCACCGAGACCAGGGCGGTGTCTTTCATCAGGATCATGAACAGATTGCCCAGACCAGGCAGGGCGATGCGCCACATCTGCGGCATGATCAACCGGGTGAAGATCCGCCATTTCGACAGGCCCAGGGCCTGGCCGGCCTCACGGTGGCCTTTGGGGATGGCGAGGATCGCGCCACGGAACACTTCCGTGGCGTAGGCGCCGAAGCACAGACCGAGGGCGATCACGCCGGCGGCGAAGGCGTTGAGTTGCAGGTCGGGGTTGCCGAAGAACTCACCGAGGGCGCGCATCAGGTTGACCGTACCGAAGTAGATCAACAGCACCCAGAGCAATTCCGGGACGCCACGCACCAGAGTCGAATAAGTGCCGCCAAGCCATTGCAGCGGCTTGTACGTGGAGGTCTTGGCCAAGGCGCCGAGCAGGCCGAGCACCAGTCCCAGGCATAGGGCGGTGAGAGCCAGTTGGACGGTCATCAGCGCGCCGGCAGCGAGGGCCGGGCCGAATCCGTAGAGGTCGATAATCATGGGTTTCTGTTCAAATTGCGGCAGGCAAAGTCGGGAGCCGGCGCCGTTGCATCACGGCGCCAGTCCCACAGGTCAGGATCAGTAGATGCTGAACGGGAAGTACTTGTCGTTGATCTTCTTGTAGGTACCGTCGGCGACGATTTCCTTCAGAGCAGCGTTCAACTTCTCACGCAGTGGGTCGCCTTTACGCACAGCGATGCCGATCTTGTCGCTTTCTACGACCGGGTCACCTTTGAACTCGTAGTTCTTGCCGGCGTCGCTTTTCAGCCAGTCATAGTTGGCGTACTTGTCAGCGAGGATCGCGTCGACACGACCGGAAGTCAGGTCGAGGTAGGCGTTTTCCTGGGTGTCATAGAGTTTGACGTTGAGATCGCTGCCGTAGTTGTCTTCCAGCCAGGTGCCGGCCAGCGTGGCACGCTGGGTACCGATGGACTTGCCCTTCAGCGAGTCCTTGTCGGTTTTGAAGTCGACGTTTTTCGGTGCGATGAACTGCAGCTTGTTCGAGTAGTACGGGTCGGTGAAGTCGACCGCGCCTTTGCGCTCGTCGGTGATCGACAGCGAGGAGATCAGGAAGTCGAACTTCTTCGCGTTCAGGGCCGGGATGATGCCGTCCCAGTCGGAAGTGACTACGGTGCACTCGACTTTCATCTTCGCGCAGAGGGCGTCGCCGATGTCTTTGTCGAAGCCGACCACGTTGCCGCTGGCGTCTTTGTTGTTGAACGGCGGGTAAGCCGCTTCGATGCCCATCTTCAGGGTTTCAGCCATGGCACCGGCGCTGAACGCGAGGGTGACGGCGGCGGCCAGGAAGACCTTCTTGAAATTCTGCATGCATGTTGCTCCGTTAGCGGTTGCTGGACATGAATTGTTTGCAGCGCGCCGAAAGCGGGTTTTCGAACACCTGCTGAGGCGATCCTTGCTCTTCTATAAGGCCTTGGTGAAGGAACACCACTTCGCTGGAGACCTGACGGGCGAAACCCATTTCGTGGGTCACAAGCAGCATGGTGCGGCCTTCTTCGGCCAATGCGCGGATGACACTAAGTACTTCCTGAACCATTTCCGGGTCAAGCGCCGAGGTGGGTTCGTCGAACAGGATCACCTTCGGTTGCATCGCCAGCGTGCGGGCAATCGCCGCGCGTTGTTGCTGGCCACCGGACAATTGCGCCGGGTAGGCGTGGCGCTTGTCGGCGATGCCGACCTTGGCCAGCAGCGCTTCGGCGACTTCGATCGCCTCGGCTTTGCTCTGGCCGAGCACGCGGCGCGGTGCCTCGATGATGTTGTCGAGGATGCTCATGTGCGGCCACAGATTAAAGTTTTGAAACACAAAACCAATCTCGGAGCGCAGGCGGTTGATCTGTTTGCCATCGGCGGCAACCAGTTCGCCATTTTTGGCGGCCTTGAGCTTGAGTTCTTCACCGGCCACCAGAATCTGGCCCTGGTGCGGGTTTTCCAGCAGGTTGATGCAACGCAGGAACGTGGACTTGCCGGAACCGGAGGAACCGAGGATCGAGATCACATCGCCGTCGCGGGCGGTCAGCGAGATGCCTTTGAGCACCTCAAGCTGTCCGTAGCGTTTGTGCAGGTTGCGGATTTCAAGCGCGGGCGTGGCCTCAGCCATGTGCGTTCCTCATATATGTTGCGCTCCTGCTGTTGGATGGCCTTCCTGGCGAGGCGGCCAAGCTAGCATAGCGTTTCAATGGCAGCCAACAGCGCTACGAGCGGTTAACGGGTGGCATGTGGCAGGTTGTCGCATCGGCACAGCAGACTGTCGCCCCATCAACAACCGAACGGGTGTTTGATCGTGCAAACCCGTGGGTGTCGCGTAAAAAAAGGCGCGATGTTGCCAGCTTTGGCGGGGTGTTGGAAGCGCTATCCGGCCGAACGTTCCTGATTCGCCCTTTTATTGTGCATCTCGCACTTTTCCAGTGTGTTTCTGGTGCGCGAATTTGTCCTGAAAGTGAGTCACAGGGTAACGCTCTGGCGGATTGCCATTAAATCCAAGGACTTGCGATCACTGTCCGGTCGCGCGCAAAGCCGCGGCACAGAAGAGTTTGAAACATTTTGGCGCAAAACTTGCGTGCAGAATAAGGAACGCCCCGTTGATTTCTTTTTACGAGAAAGAAAATGCCAGACGGGCCGGACGCAATCGCTTTCCTCGCAAAGGTAGTTTCGATGAGCAGTACCCCAAGCTCCAATGGCCTCGAACAGGGGCTCAAACCGCGTCATGTGACCATGTTGTCGATCGCCGGTGTAATCGGCGCCGGTCTGTTCGTTGGCTCCGGCCACGCCATCGCTGCCGCCGGCCCTGCCGTGCTGCTGGCCTACGCCGCCGCCGGTACCCTGGTGGTTTTAGTGATGCGTATGCTCGGCGAAATGGCCGTTGCCTCGCCGGACACTGGCTCCTTCTCGACGTACGCCGACCGTGCCATCGGGCACTGGGCCGGTTTCACCATCGGTTGGCTGTACTGGTGGTTCTGGGTCTTGGTGATTCCACTGGAAGCCAACGCCGCCGCAACCATCCTGCACGCGTGGTTCCCCGATGTTGGCATCTGGGCGTTCGCACTGGTCATCACCCTGTTGTTGACCGTCACCAACCTGTTCAGCGTAAAGAATTACGGCGAGTTCGAATTCTGGTTTGCCCTGATCAAAGTGCTGGCGATCATCGGCTTCATCATCCTCGGTCTGGCGGCGATCTTCGGCTTCCTGCCGAACAGTCAGGTCAGCGGTGTTTCGCACCTGTTCGACAGCGGCGGCTTCCTGCCTAACGGCATGGGCGCGGTACTGGGTGCGATCCTGACCACCATGTTCTCTTTCATGGGTACCGAGATCGTGACCATCGCGGCCGCGGAATCGAAGAACCCGGGCAAGCAGATCTCCAAAGCCACCAACTCGGTGATCTGGCGAATCGGCCTGTTCTACCTCGTGTCGATCTTCATCGTTGTCGCCCTGGTGCCATGGAATGATCCTACGCTGGCCAACCTCGGTTCCTACCAGACCGTGCTTGAGCGTATGGGAATCCCTAACGCCAAGATGATTGTCGACATCGTGGTTCTGGTCGCGGTGACCAGTTGCCTGAACTCGGCGCTGTACACCTCGTCGCGCATGCTCTTCTCCCTCGGCAAGCGTGGTGACGCACCGGCCATGGCGACGCGGGTGAACAAAAGCGGTACGCCTTACTGGGCGGTGATGCTGTCCACCGGCGCGGCATTCCTGTGCACCTTCGCCAACTACGTGGCCCCGGCCGCGGTGTTCGAATTCCTGCTGGCCAGCTCCGGCGCGATCGCATTGTTGGTGTACCTGGTGATCGCGTTCTCGCAACTGCGCATGCGCAAACAACGCATGGCACGCGGCGAGAAAATCGTCTTCAGCATGTGGCTGTTCCCGGGCCTGACCTACGCGGTGATCATCTTCATCGTCGCGGCCCTGACCATCATGCTGTTCCAGGAAGCGCATCGCGTGGAGATCCTCGCGACTGGCCTGCTGAGTTTGATGGTGGTGGCTGCCGGTCTGCTGGTGGCGCGCCGTCGCAAGCTGGAAAAACGTGGCGCGGTGGTGTTGAACTGATCCGTTACGCGTAACGCAAAACGGCCGCTGTCAGTGATGACTAGCGGCCGTTTTTGTTTCTGCTAACGGTTTCGAAATATTCTGCGCTTCAGATCCGAATCAGCTTTGTTCTCGCGAGAGCATGAAGTCTGAGCTGCATTTCTCTCCGTCGAACCATTCATCCCAAGTTGGTTGTTTGAGAGATTTAACAGGGTCGCTCTCGAGGTTCGCTGCTGAGTCTTCTGCTTTCGGGATTTGCCCGTCCTCGCGTGAGTCTGCTGTCTTCATCTGACTTCCTTTTCCTGATCGTGCGTGGACGTGAAGCGGAAAAAATTACTCGGCCTTGGGTTCGGTGTCTTCCACCGACTTGCCATAAGCATCCAGCGCAATCCCGAAATCGGTGATGAACTGCGGTTCGCTCAGCCAGGCCTGGGCTTCTTCGATCGTTGCGCCTTCGGCCCACATGCGGTAGTCGATCAGCATGTCGGCGGCCAGGTGGGTGGCGGCCATGCCTTCGTTGTCGGCGTTTTCCATGTCCAGCAGCTCTGGATGATCAACGATGATGAACGCCAGTTCGCGGAGCAGGGTCAGCAGCATCTCATTGCGGCTGACGGCTTCGGCGTCGCGCATTTTGCTGAACATCGCCAGGGTGTATTCCGGGATCGGCTCGGCGAGGTGACCGAGGTCTTCGTCCTGGTCCAGCGGCTTGCGGCCTACCATACGGATTTGCTTGGCTTTGGCCTTGGCGCGTTTGGCGCGTTTCTGTTGCTTGTTCAGGGATGCCATGGGAACTCAGTTCTTCTGTTGGGTTTGTGCGGCGATCGCGTCGGACGCCGCCACATAGTCGGCCTGGAAGGCCGAGGATTCGATCCACGCCAGCGCGCCGGCCTCGTCGGTTTCCTGCGACCACTGGCGATACTCGATCAGCGCGGCGAGGATAAAATCCATCGCGCCTTCTTCGCCTTCCTGCTCGTAAACCAGCTCCAGCAACGGGTCTTCAAGGAATGCAGTACACAGCGCTTGCTGGCTGATCTTCTCGGCGTCGATCATTTTCTTGAACAGCTCGGTCAGGTCCACCGATTCGAAGTCGATGCGATCGTCGTTCGGGTCCAGCTCAATCGGCGCCTCGGCGCGCTTGGTGCGATTCTGCTTGGCCTTGGCTTTGGCCCGGGTGGCGCGTTTTTGCTGCTTGTTGGCGGAGGCCATGATGTGTTCCGTCGTGCGTTGAAAAGGGCTCAGCTGCGCGGGACCTGCCGCCCAGGTGTGTCAGGGGCCAGTGCGCCGGTTTGCAGCCAGGTCAGAGCGATGGGCCATAGTGTGGCTTGGTATGCGCTGCGAAAAAAGGCGAAATGTCCGACTTGTTGTTCGCCGATGTCCTGCGGGGTGATGCGCAGGTGGGTTTTTTCAGCGTTGTCGAAGTAATCGAGCAGGCGTTCGATGGCTGGAGTAGTGCCGTAGGGATCGTCGCTGATGCTGATGGCCAGAGTTTGTGCGCGGACATTGGCGAAGGGCAGGGCGCCGGTCTTTATCATCAGTGCGCGACCACTGGGGCGCCGTTCGTAATGCGCGGCAGGCGTGCTCCAGTCGCGCACAACGCCTGTCGGGGTATCTTCCAGCCAGCCGAGTCGCTTGCCGGGGAAGAAGCCGCAGAATAGCGTCAGCAACGGCATCACCACATGCCATTTGCCGAACATTCGCCAGCGATGTTCCGGCGCGTAGTCGCGCCAGTAGGCGAACTGCGCACCGACGGTGACCAGCCGTCGGATAACCTGCCCGGACTCGCCCAACCCCGCCGCGCAACCGCCAAAGCTGTGGCCGACCACGTCAATCGGCTGACCGGGAAACTCCCGTTGTGCGCGTTTGAGCATCGCTTCGAAATCGAGGGCGCCCCAATCCGTCCATGAAGCGTTCAAGCCTTTGATCGAAGCGGATCGTGATTCGCCGATGCCACGGTAGTCATAGGTGATTACGTCGAAGCCATTGGCGAACAGATAAGCCGCGAAGCGCGAGTAGTGGCGACAGCGAACAGATGTAGCCGGGTTGATGACGACGACTGGCCTCCTGGCTTCGAGCAGGCAATGGCGCCAAGTGAAACCGCCCACTACAAAGCCGTCGGCGGCAGCTTCCTTGAAAGGATCACCTTGCGTCGCAGTCAAAGTCGGCGACCTTGACTGCACATCCTGCGTTGCGGGCATGTCCTGACAGCTCATGACGCTCGACCTTGGCGGGTATGCTGCCAACGATAGTCTCCGTGACGCCCGGCAACAATCCGCAAGTTTTACTCAGTGGATTGAGTGAGCATGCGCTCTTCGATCAAGGCCTGTTCACGATTGAGTTCTGCACGTAGTTCTTCTTCACTCGGCAGGATCGTCCTGTAACTGCTGGCGAACAGTTGTTCATTGCCATTGAGCATCGAGTAGCGCGCCACCGAATCGTTGCTCTCGGCAGACAGAATGATGCCCACAGTCGGCTTGTCGCCCTCGCTGCGCATGAGTTCGTCGTACATGCGCACATACATATCCATCTGTCCGACATCGCGGGCGCTGAGCTTGCCGCGTTTAAGGTCGATGATCACAAAGCATTTGAGCAGGTAGTTGTAGAACACCAGATCGATGTATAGATCGACGCCATCGGTACTGATGCGTTGTTGGCGGGCGACAAAGGAAAAGCCTTTGCCCAGCTCAAGCAGAAAGCCCTGCAGATGGTCGATGAGCGCTTGTTCGAGACTGCTTTCCCTGACCTTGCCTGCTGAGGGCAGACCGAGAAATTCGAGCATGACGGGATCACGAATGAATTCACGCGGGTTGCATTTCAGCGCTTCGATATTGGTAGTGGCTTCTTCGATCACATCGGCTTTGTCGCGACTCATGAGAAGCCGCTCGTAGTAGAGCGTAAGGATCTGGCGGTCGAGGGCGCGGCTTGACCAGTTCAGGTTGGCGCATTCGTCCATGTACCAATGGCGGGCTTTCTCGTTTTCAACCCGCAGTAGACGGCGGTAGTGGGTCCAGCTCAATTCGGGACGCAGTGCGTCTCGAATTGGAAATTTTTGATAAAACAGGCGCATCTTCCACAAATTGGTTTCATCAAAGCCTTTTCCGAACTGCCCGGTCAGATCCTTCGCCAGTAGGCCAATCAGCTGTTTTCCATAGCCCGCACGCTGGGCTCCCTCTTGTTCAAACTCGACAATATGCCTGCCGATCTGCCAGCAGGTTTGCACTTGAATCGTGTCCACCGCACGCAGCACTTTTTGCCGCGCCTGGCGAATCAGTTCGCCCAGCTCCCCCAGCAACGAATCGATTTTCGGGTCTTGCGTTTCAGCAGGTTTTAGCGGGCTCATCGGCTCTTCCACGTCGTTGGATACAGGCGTCAAAGCATGCCAAGAGTCGCTGCGCGGGTATGTCGGGCGAGACGGTGAAGTCGGAAGGAAGACGGGATTGGTATTGCAGGACGTTGCCGCTGAAAGATGCGTCAGACAGGAAGGGTCTGTAGGCCTTTTCGTACATGCTCCCGAGTTCCAGTCAGTCTAAAAAGCTATCTGATGCGCAAAATCCAAAAGGAGTAATGGTTGAGTTCTGCAAGAACCCGGGAGTTGTGGTGATTGCAAAGCCTGGGCGCGGGTACAATCCCGCGCCTCATCTTTTGTGACGTAGGGAAACGCTGGTTTGAAAGGGATTTTGCGTGCTAGCTGTGTAGCAGGCCTGGTGTTGCAGTTGGTTGGCTGCGGAACGTTTATCGGGCGTTTGAATGACGGTTTGTCCGATGCTCAGTATTACCGAGGGGTTGATGGCAACTTTCATCTACTGGGTGTGCGTGGCGGGGGCAGCGACGGCATGCCCGCGGCGATCGTCTGCTACATGATGATTGTCTGCCCGGTGATCACCGTCGTATCCCTGCCAGTGGATGCCGCGCTGGATACGGTTCTGTTGCCGATCGATTACATAAATACGCTTTAGGTTTTCTTTGCGCGGCGTTTGCTTTTCGCTGGGCTCGACGGCTTTTGCACTTTGCGGTAGATCCACACGCCGAACACCGCAATTGCCAGCAGCAACACCATGACGACGCTTTGCCGCACAAATTCAAACCAGAACCGCCGGGGTTGCTCGGCCAGGGTGTAGGTGCTGCGCGGGCCACGGTTGGTGGTGGTGATGGAGCCGCTGATCCAGCTGTCGATCAGCATCCAGATCGATGCACCAATGGCGAAGGCAATCAGCACGACAACAAGTACGGTCAGCCAGTAACTCGTGCGGCTCGGACGATAGGGCTGCGGATGAGGCAGGGGGACGCGGGTTCTTTTCTGGTTCATCGCGGGGATGACCCTCTTCCGTAAGGGGTCGCCAAAATAGCGCGTATTCAGCTGACTTAAACAGTACTCACCAAATCGCAGGCATAAAAAAACCCTGAATCTTGCGATTCAGGGTTTTCGGTATTTGGTGCCCAGAGACGGAATCGAACCGCCGACACGGGGATTTTCAATCCCCTGCTCTACCGACTGAGCTATCTGGGCAACGGGGCGCATTAAAAGGGTTTTTCGGATTTACGTCAACGACTTTTTTAAAATTTCTTAAATTAATTCCGTCGCTTACGATCCGACCCCCGATTTTGCAGGGTTTACTCAGCAGGCGGAACGTAGCCCTCGGCCTTGGCGTAATCCTCGCCGGAGAAGTACTTGTCCATTTCGCCCTGAAGATATTTGCGGTCTTCGGCGTTCATCATGTTCAGACGCTTTTCGTTGATCAGCAGGGTCTGGTGTTTCTGCCAGTCAGCCCAGGCCTTGGCCGAGACGTGGTCAAAAATATCCTGACCTTTGGCGCCCGGGAAGGGAGCGCGGTCCAGCGCGGGCAATTCTTCTTTGTACTTACGGCACATGATGGTGCGGGTCATGATGACTCTCCTGCATTCAATACGGCGGCCGCGCGTTCGAGCAAGGTTTTGACCGGGGCGGCGAGGCCCAGGCGCGGCGGGGTGGCGAGGTTATACCAGAGCCAGTCGGCCTCGGCCACGTGATGGGCGGCCTCCTTTACCTGAACCAGCCAGGGTTCGATGGACAGCTGGAAATGGCTGAACGTGTGGACAAGGCTTGGCAGCGCCTGCTGCTCGCCCATGGTCAGCGAGTGCTGATCGGCGAGATGTTGCAGGTCGTCGAGGTCATCGAGTTCCGGCAGGCTCCACAGACCGCCCCACAAACCACTCGAGGGGCGACGGTAAAGCAAGATCGCGCCATCACCGTTGGCGAACATCGGCATCAGCGTGCGCTTCTGCGGGATGGCTTTGCGTGGCTTGGGAATCGGGTAGCGGGTTTCGAGGCCGAGCATGTGCGCTTCGCAACCCCGCTCCAGCGGACATAGCAGGCAACTTGGCTTGCTGCGCGTACACAGCGTGGCGCCGAGATCCATCATTGCCTGGGTGTAGGCGTTGACCCGATCGTGCGGTGTAAAGCGCTCAGCGTTGGCCCAGAGCTGTTTGGCGACCTTCGGCTCGCCGGGGTAGCCCTCTTGCGCAGTAAACCGCGCCAGCACGCGTTTGACGTTGCCGTCGAGGATCGGCGCGCGCAGGCCCATGCTAATGCTCGCAATGGCACCGGCTGTGGACAGGCCGATGCCCGGCAGATCCGTAAGCTTTTCGACGTCACGCGGAAATTCGCCACCGTACTGGCTGACGACGATCTTCGCGGTCTTCTGCAAATTGCGCGCACGGGTGTAGTAACCCAGCCCGGTCCACAGGTGCAGCACCTCGTCTTCTGGCGCCTCGGCCAGCGCTTCGACCGTCGGCAGCGCGGCCATGAAACGGTCGAAGTAATTGAGCACGGTGCTGACCTGGGTTTGCTGCAACATGATCTCCGACACCCACACCCGATACGGATTTATGTCCTGCTGCCAAGGCAGATCATGGCGGCCGTGGCGGTCGAACCAATCCAGCACCGCCGTGGAAAATTGCTCCGCTCTCATCGCTTGAACAGCCCCTTCAATGCGTTTTTCAGTTCCGGGCTGACCTTGTCACCGAGTTTCTCGTCGATCTTCTCACTGAGCTTGTCGCCGGCCAGTTTGGTCGCGACCTGACCGAGGCGATCGTTGTCGACGCGGCAGGCCTTGGCGCCCAATTCCAGTGGGCCTCGGCAACGCAGCGGCCACTCGATGCCGACGAATTTCTCGCCGACCTGACACGCCGGGTCAGGCATGGCGCTGGTGTCGCCCTCAACGATGATGCCGACGCGGTAATCCATGCCGAGCACGCGCAAATCGATGTCGCCATCACCGTTGACGGTCATGCCGGGAATGCGCACTTTCAGGTCCGGGTTGCTGGCGATGCCGTTGCGGAAGGTCAGGTTGCCCTTGAGTTCCTGGAACGGTGTGTCCTTGCCCCGCGGCTCGCCGCTGAGGGTTTTGCGATTGAGCGTGGCGATGCCTTTGCACAATTGCTGCTCAAGGTTGGCGTTGAGCAGCACACCGTTGTTGATCACGAAACTGGCGTTGCCGTTAAGCGTGTCGATCAACGCCTGTTGGCTGTTGCCGCTACCGGTCACGTTGCTGGTGAGGGTCACCAGGCCTTTGACGGGCGGGTTCTTGCCTTGGCTTTCGAGGATTTTTTCTACAGGAACGCGATTGAGCTTGGTCTGCAGGTTGAGCACCGGTGCGCTTGGGCGTACATCGAGAGTGCCGTTGGCTGCGAATTCGCCGTTGTACAACTCACCACTCAGGTTGTTCAGGGTCAACAGACCGCCCTGACCGGTGGCCTTGAGCGCTGCGTTCTGGATCGGCAGTTTGTCGAGGGTCAACTGGCCAAAGGTCAGGTCGGCATCAATGTCGAGTTTGGCCAGACGTTCAACCGGCAGCAGGCGCTCGGTGCTCCACGCGGTTTTACTCGGTTTATCCGGCAGAGGCGTTGAGCCCGCGCCGGCCATGGCATCGGCTTCAGTGCTGGCCACTTCGGCCTGGCGCGTTTGTGTGGCGTTGGCAGCTTTTTCCGATTTTGGTGGCAGGTAACGGTCAGCGTTGAACGTGTCAGCCTTGAGGATCGCCCGCAAGGATTGCTTGGCGAAATCTTCGACGGCGACGCGGCCGCTGAAGCTGCTGTCGTCTAGTTTCAGATTGATGTTATCGAAGGCGATGCTACTTGGCGTGGCTGCCACGCGGCTGACCAGTTCGACTTTGCTCAGGCTGCCTTCGGCCATGGCCGGGAGTTTCTGGCCGATGCTGTCGACGAATTTCGCCAGATCGAACTGGGCGATCGAGAGGCCGCCAGTGATCTGTGGGGTCTTGTCGAGGTCATTGGCTTTCAGTTCGCCCAATGCGCGCAATTGGTTGGCGGAGATCTTGATGCCGGTCCATTCGGCGACGTTCGCAGCTTTGTCCAGCGATAACTGGCCCTGAGCGGCGAAGGTCATGGTTTTACCTTGCAACGGATCGCCGGCCAGTTCGCCGGACAGCTTCATGTCTTCGAACCTGTAGCGCTGCAGTGCACGCTCGATGCGCAACTCGCCTGTGAGTTCGGTACGCACACGCAGAACGGGTTGATTGGTGCCTAGGAATGCCGTGGCTTTAATCGGAATATTGGTCGAATCGTGAACTGGACCGGTACTCAACTGAATGCTTTCGGCGCTGAACTGCTTGCCGGTCTTTTCATCGTTGTACTCAACGCGCGCGTTGTTGACGGTCAGGCTGTCGATGTCGAGCCGTATCGGCTGTGGCGGTTTTTCCGGTTGGACGGGGGCCTCTGCAGTGGCTGCACTGGCCGGTGCCGGGCTGCCGGCAGGTGCGGCGGCTGTCGGCACCTTGCCGATGTCTTCCCAGTTGCCGTGGCCGTTCTTGTCGCGTTTCAGGCGCAGGTTCAACCCTTCAACGCGTACATCGCTCATTTGCACTTCGCGGCGCAACAGCGGCAGCACACGCACGGAGAGGCCGAGCATCTGCAGATCGGCATAGGGTTCGGTCGGATTGATCAGTGTGGCGACGCTGGCCTCGTGCAGTTCCAGGCCGAGCCACGGGAACAGGCTCCAGCCAATGTCGCCATTGAGCGTCAGCTCGATGTGGGCCTTGTCGCGGGCTATCTGGCGGATCTCGTCTTTGTAATCGTTGGGATCGAAGAGGTGGGTCAGGGCAAACCCCGCCGCCACAATGATCAGCAACAGCCCGAGAAGTACCAGACCCAGGATTTTGCCGAACGCTTTCATGGGCGAGTCCTTGTAGTTAGTCGAATTCGTAATTTAGCCGGGGAGTATAGCGCTGCAACTGCCCGGTTCGGTGTGGAGTCATGTTGCCAGGACCTCCAGCGGAACGTGTAACTTCGCTGCGATTGCTTGGGCTTCCAAGTGCCCGGCAGGCGCCAGCAGCCGCAGTTCAGCCCCCGCTTGCGACGCCATTTTCTGTGCTTGGTTCACCAGTCGTTCGGCGACTCCGCGGCGACGGGTAACTTTTCGTACGCATAAATGGGACAAGTACCAGACGTCGGGGTGCCTTTGCAGAATGCCGGCACCGAGCAGGCGATCGTTGAAGCGTCCGGCAATGAAAGTCCCGTCAGCGAGCGCGCTTTCGATCAGCCCGGACTCCCCGGAAAACGGCGCGAACAGCCGTTCCGGGGCGTCGCGATAGATCTTCTGCAGATCCTGTTGATCCTGATAACTGGCGTCTTTCAAGGCTTGGACAACGATCGGCATGGCGTTTTCCTGGTGGTACGAGAACAGATGACTGAAAAAAGGTGATATCAGTTTGGTTTTTCTGTCACGTGCAAATGGTAACCTTCGCCCGTTCGTCCGTCCTTCTGCGACTTAACGTCGCGCCTTCAAGGAGCTTCACCCAAAAAAACGGTCATGCCTGCGTGCATAAAGGCCGGGGGTGAACAGTGGCTGGCGAACCATACTAATAATTGGGGGATACACAATGAGCACGAGCATCACGGCGGACGGCCTTCGCGCCGACCAGCCTGCGTTCCTGTCCAAGGAACGCATCATCGCCAAGCCCGGTTTCAACCGCTGGCTAGTTCCACCGGCCGCTCTGGCCATCCACCTGTGCATCGGCATGGCCTACGGCTTCTCGGTGTTCTGGTTGCCGCTGTCCAAGGCGCTGGGCGTTACTGCTCCAGTGGCTTGCGCACCGGACATGAGCTTCATCGCACAGGTATTTTCGTCGCAATGCGACTGGCCGATCTCCATGCTCGGCTGGATCTACACGTTGTTCTTCATCTTCCTCGGCTGCTCGGCAGCGATCTGGGGTGGCTGGCTGGAACACGCAGGGCCGCGCAAGGCTGGCGTTGTATCGGCATTGTGCTGGTGCGGCGGTCTGCTGATCTCGGCGCTGGGGATTTATACCCACCAGATCTGGCTGATGTGGATTGGCTCCGGTGTGATCGGCGGTATCGGTCTGGGGCTGGGCTATATCTCACCGGTTTCGACCCTGATCAAGTGGTTCCCGGACAAGCGCGGTATGGCGACCGGCATGGCAATCATGGGCTTCGGTGGTGGCGCGATGGTCGGTGCACCACTGGCGACCGCGCTGATGAGCCACTTCGCATCGGCTGAAGGCGTTGGCGTCTGGCAGAGTTTCGTCGCCATGGCCGCGATCTACTTCGTGTTCATGATCGGTGGCGCGCTGGCTTACCGTGTTCCGCCAACCGGCTGGAAGCCTGAAGGCTGGACCGCTCCGGCGAAGAAAGCCGCGAACGCGATGATTACCAGCCGTCACGTGCACGTGAATGTGGCGTGGAAAACCCCGCAATTCCGTCTGGTCTGGCTGGTGCTGTGCCTGAACGTATCTGCCGGTATCGGCATCCTCGGCATGGCTTCGCCACTGCTGCAGGAAGTGTTCGGCGGCAAGTTGCTGGGTGTTGATGTGCCGTTTGGCCAACTCGATGCTGGGCAACTGGCTTCGATCGCGGCGATTGCTGCCGGTTTCACCGGTCTGCTGAGCCTGTTCAACATTGGTGGTCGCTTCTTCTGGGCTTCGTTCTCGGACTACCTGGGCCGCAAAAACACCTACTTCGTGTTCTTCGCCCTGGGTTTTGCCCTGTACGCGCTGATTCCGAACATGGGTCACTTGGGTAACGTTGCGCTGTTCGTGGCGGCGTTCTGCATCATTCTGTCGATGTACGGTGGTGGTTTTGCCACGGTTCCGGCGTATCTGGCTGACCTGTTCGGTACGCAGATGGTCGGCGCGATTCACGGTCGTCTGCTGACGGCGTGGGCGGCGGCGGGCGTGCTCGGTCCGGTGTTGGTGAACTACCTGCGTGAATATCAGTTGAGCATCGGCGTTGAACGCGCTGCCGCTTACGACATCACCCTGTACATCCTCGCCGGCCTGCTGGTGCTGGGCTTCCTGTGCAACCTGCTGGTGCGTCCGGTAGCCGACAAATACTTCATGACCGACGCTGAACTGGCTGCCGAACAGGCGCTGGGTCACGACAAAGGGGCTGATGCCAGCACGGTTCTGGAGTGGAAAGCCGCACCGGGCAGCAAGCCGCTGGCAATCGCTGCGTGGCTGGTGGTGGGTATTCCGTTGGCGTGGGGTGTGTGGGTGACCCTGCAGAAGACGGCGGTACTGTTTCACTAAGTAGTGGGTAAAACGCAGTACCCCTGTGGGAGCGAGCCTGCTCGCGAAGACGGAGTGTCAGTCGACATCAGTGTTGGCTGAACGACCGCTTTCGCGAGCAAGCTCGCTCCCACATTTGTTTTTGGTGTGCCTGTAATGGCTTGTATGGACATGTCTACCCGCGACAGCCGGGGGTTCTATCCGTCAGCCATCTCACCTCTCATGTTTCTGTTTCGGCCCCGCGTGCCTATAATGGCTGCCTTTTTCGCCCAATGATTTTGCGGAGCTGGTGATGGCCGAACGTAAGGCGTCTGTCGAGCGCGACACTCTGGAAACCCAGATCAAAGCCTCGATCAACCTTGATGGCACCGGAAAGGCCCGATTCGATATCGGTGTCCCTTTTCTTGAGCACATGCTGGATCAGATCGCCCGTCACGGGTTGATCGACCTGGATATCGAATGCAAGGGCGATCTGCATATCGACGACCACCATACGGTGGAAGACGTCGGTATCACCCTCGGCCAGGCATTTGCCAAAGCCATTGGCGATAAAAAAGGCATCCGTCGCTACGGTCATGCCTACGTGCCGCTCGATGAAGCGCTGTCACGCGTGGTGATCGATTTCTCCGGTCGTCCAGGCCTGCAGATGCACGTGCCGTACACCCGCGCCACCGTCGGCGGCTTCGACGTCGACCTGTTCCAGGAATTCTTCCAGGGCTTCGTCAACCACGCGCTGGTCAGCCTGCACATCGACAACCTGCGCGGCACCAACACCCACCACCAGATCGAAACCGTGTTCAAGGCTTTCGGCCGCGCGCTGCGCATGGCCGTCGAGCTGGATGAGCGCATGGCCGGGCAAATGCCATCGACCAAAGGCGTTCTGTAATGCAGACGGTTGCAGTTATCGACTACGGCATGGGCAACCTGCACTCGGTGGCCAAGGCTCTGGAGCACGTCGGCGCCGGCAAGGTGTTGATCTCCAGCGATGCGGCGGTGATTCGCGAAGCTGACCGCGTCGTGTTCCCCGGTGTTGGCGCGATTCGCGACTGCATGGCGGAGATCCGTCGCCTCGGTTTCGATTCGCTGGTGCGCGAAGTCAGTCAGGATCGTCCGTTCCTCGGTATCTGTGTCGGCATGCAAGCGTTGCTCGACACCAGCGAAGAGAACGACGGCGTCGATTGCATCGGCCTGTTCCCGGGCGCGGTGAAATTCTTCGGCAAAGACCTGCACGAAGACGGCGAGCACCTGAAAGTTCCGCACATGGGCTGGAACGAAGTGAAGCAGAAGGTCAGCCACCCGCTGTGGCATGACATTCCCGACATGGCGCGTTTCTACTTTGTGCACAGCTACTACATCGCAGCCGCTAACGCGCGGCAGGTGGTGGGCGGCGGTCATTACGGCGTCGATTTCGCTGCGGCGCTGGCCGATGGCTCGCGTTTCGCCGTGCAGTTCCACCCGGAGAAAAGCCATACCCATGGCCTGCAATTGCTGCAGAACTTCGCCGCGTGGGACGGTCGCTGGTAAATGGCTGCCAAGAAATCCAGACCGCCGATTCTGACCCTCACTCCCGAACAGGAGAACGAGGCCAATCGCAAGATTCAGCGGTTCATGGAAGACCGTTTCGAACTGGACCTGGGTTCGTTCGAGGCGGCGGAAATTCTTGAGCTGTTTACCCGCGAAATTGCTCCGCACTATTACAACAGGGCGATTTTCGATGTGCAGACCCACCTCAAAGAGCGGTTTGAAAGCATCGAAAGCGACCTGTGGGCGCTCGAGAAAAACTGATTTCCGAGCCAAGCTGAACATTCAAATTTGAAGGTTTGCCAGATGCTGATTATTCCCGCTATCGATCTTAAAGACGGTGCCTGCGTACGTCTGCGCCAGGGCCGCATGGAAGATTCCACAGTGTTCTCCGATGACCCGGTGAGCATGGCTGCCAAGTGGGTGGAGGGCGGTTGCCGCCGTCTGCATCTGGTCGATCTGAACGGCGCTTTCGAAGGCCAGCCAGTCAATGGCGAAGTGGTCACCGCCATCGCCAAGCGCTACCCGACCCTGCCGATCCAGATCGGTGGCGGTATCCGCTCGCTGGAAACCATCGAGCACTACGTCAAGGCTGGCGTGAGCTACGTGATCATCGGCACCAAAGCCGTTAAAGATCCGGCGTTCGTCGCTGAAGCCTGCCGTGCGTTCCCGGGCAAGATCATCGTTGGCCTCGATGCCAAAGACGGTTTCGTCGCCACCGATGGCTGGGCGGAAATCAGCACCGTGCAGGTCATCGATCTGGCCAAGCAGTTCGAAGCCGACGGCGTGTCCTCGATCGTTTATACCGACATCGCCAAAGACGGCATGATGCAGGGCTGCAACGTGCCGTTTACCGCTGCGCTGGCCGCTGCCACCAGGATCCCGGTGATCGCTTCCGGCGGCATCCACAATCTGGATGACATCAAGTCGCTGCTCGACGCCAAGGCGCCGGGCATCATCGGTGCCATCACTGGCCGGGCGATCTACGAAGGCACCCTCGACGTCGCCGAAGCGCAAGCTTTCTGCGATTCGTACCAAGGCTGAGGACTGACCATGGCGCTGGCCAAACGCATCATCCCTTGCCTGGACGTGGACAACGGCCGGGTCGTCAAAGGTGTGAAGTTCGAAAACATCCGCGACGCCGGTGACCCGGTGGAAATCGCCCGTCGCTACGACGAGCAGGGTGCCGACGAGATTACCTTTCTTGACATCACCGCCAGCGTCGATGGCCGTGACACCACGCTGCATACCGTCGAGCGCATGGCCAGCCAGGTGTTCATTCCGCTGACCGTTGGTGGCGGTGTACGTACCGTGCAGGATATTCGCAACCTGCTCAATGCCGGTGCAGACAAGGTCTCGATCAACACCGCCGCCGTGTTCAACCCGGAATTCGTCGGCGAAGCTGCGCAGCACTTTGGTTCGCAGTGCATCGTCGTCGCTATCGACGCGAAGAAAGTTTCCGGACCGGGTGAAACTCCACGCTGGGAAATCTTCACCCACGGCGGGCGCAAGCCAACCGGCCTCGATGCGGTCGAGTGGGCGAAGAAAATGGAAGGCCTCGGTGCCGGCGAAATCCTGCTGACCAGCATGGATCAGGACGGCATGAAAAACGGTTTCGACCTCGGCGTGACCCGCGCGATCAGCGATGCGCTGGGCATTCCGGTGATTGCTTCCGGCGGCGTTGGCAATCTGCAGCATCTGGCCGACGGCATTCTTGAAGGCCACGCCAGCGCAGTGTTGGCGGCGAGTATTTTCCACTTCGGCGAATACACCGTGCAGGAAGCCAAGGCCTACATGGCCAAACGCGGCATCGTGATGCGTTAAGCGTCAAATTCGATACAGGCCAGTGGACACCATGGCGCACCCAAGGCACTCTTGGGCACGCCATGGATTTCGGTAGCCCGACATGATCAAACGCCTGCTTCTTGTTCTCGCCAGCGCCTCGATGTTGCTCATCAACGCGGCCCGCGCCGAGGACAGCCCCGACACCGATCTGGTGCTCCTCACCGAAAACTTCCCGCCGTACAACATGGCGAAGAACGGCAAGAATTTCGCTCAGGGCGAGAACATCAACGGCATCGCCACCGACATCGTGCGAGAAATGTTCCAGCGTGCCGGCCTCACCTACAGCCTGACGCTGCGCTTCCCATGGGAACGCGTCTACAAACTCGCCCTGGAGAATCCCGGTTACGGTGCCTTCGTGATGGCGCGTCTGCCGGACCGTGAAAAACTCTTCAAATGGGTCGGCCCGATCGGCCCGGACGACTGGATCATGTTGGCCAAGGCCGACAGCAAGATCACCCTTGAAACCCTCAATGACGCGCGCAAGTACAAGATCGGCGCCTACAAGGGCGATGCGATTGCCGAGACATTGACCAAGCAAGGCCTGAAGCCGATCGTGGTACTGCGCGATCAGGACAACGCAAAGAAGCTGGTCAATCGGCAGATCGACCTTTGGGCCACCGGTGATCCTGCCGGGCGTTATCTGGCGCGGCAGGATGGTGTCACCGGTCTCAAGACCGTGCTGCGCTTCAACAGTGCAGAGTTGTATCTGGCGCTGAACAAGGATGTATCCGACGAAGTCGTCAACAAGCTTCAGACTGCACTGGATCAACTTCGCAAAGAAGGCGTGGTCGATGAAATCATGGCGCGCTATCTGTAGCGGCTGACTCGTCGGGTTCTGGCAGCAGGGTGCTGATTTCGTCCTCGGTCAGAGACGGCTGCACGGTACCTTCTTCAATCGGGTCCGTCTCCGGCAAGACGACGATCTCTGGCTCGGGTGGCGTGTACTGGCTGATGTGCAGACTGCTGCCATCGGTGTAACGGAAACCCTCCGTCACTGAGGTGCCGTCTGCGCGCACCAGTCTGTATTCGCTCTGCGCCAGATAGGCCGCCACGGACCTGTTTTTGTCTACTACCGCAATCACTTCAATTGCCGCCGCATTGAGCCATTCGTTCGAATGTAGTTCGCACTGAGTGAAATCATGGCCCAGTCGCGCGGAGAACATCAGCGCATTGGGCAGGCTGGTTTGCCATTGGGCGCCGAATTCGACGGTAGTCGTCTGGGTGAAGGTACGCAAACCGCCGGTACGCTGAGCACGAGGCGCAGTCCATCTGAATATCTGGCTGTCGTTACCACTGTTGCGTGCGTGACCGACGAGCACGTACTGATCCATGCGTTGGAGCAGATAGAAGGGCGAGTGACGCAATTGCTCAGGGGCGGCGTAACGCGGATCCTTGACCGTGAACCAGGGGAGAATGGCGGTGTAAGACGGATCATCCGCGGGGTCTAGAGGTGTCGGGGTCTCTGCGCACAGCACCGGTGGCGATGGGCGCGTATACATCTGCAGGCTGATCTGCATACGCAAACAATAGACCGGAAAACTTGCCGGTCTGGTGTAGTCACCCAAGCTGAAAAAACTGCCCGATGCCAGGTAGACCTCGCCCGGTAGAGCGGCTGGAGGAACGCCGCTCCAGGTGCTGACGCGCTGACGGGCCTTGCTGCCTTTGTCGTCCCAGATCAGATCCGTGGTATTCGATGCGATCACCAGGTCTGCGCGAACGCAGCGGACGGCGTTGAGCGACGGTTTTTCATGATCACTCGAGCACACCGACCCTAGCGCCACATAGCCTGCTGGTGGCAGCGGTCGCCAGATCGACAGATCTCTTTTCGAGCCTGACCCGGAATCCTTCCAGACCAGCTCGTAATCATCGGGACGACGCAGTGCCCGGCCTTTGCCTGGATCAGTGCTGGCAATGTCTGCTTCGCAAGCCACTGCCACCACTTGTTTGCCATTTATGTTGCCCAGGCCTCTGGTGACGACATCGCCCAGGGGGAAATAACCGGGCAGCGCGTCGGGCGCCGGGGTCGGGCGCCAGAACGACGCAGGTTTTGCTGACACACCGTCGGTGTCCCAGATGCGCAGAAACTCTGTTGTGAAGTTGATCAACAGGTTATCGATTCGGATCGGTTCAGTCCGTCCAATGGGCGGGATGATCGGGGCGTTGTTTGTCATGGGCACTCCTGATAGTTGAAAGCGACTCGAAGGCGTCGCGACCTGAAGCAGGTCTCACTATCCGGAACGGGGTAGGGCGTTCGGTGGTAACTATGTATTGCAACGTTACCGGTTGTTACCGATAGGCGCCGTCTTTGCCGTGAGCGGCCATGGCGCGATTGCTGCGCACGCTGATCATCTGTTTGATATCGATCCACTCGATGCCTTGGGCCTTGAGTTTGGGCAATTCGCGCTCCAGCACTGCCAGGGTCTGCGGATACGGATGGCCGATCATCACCGCTGACCCCTGTTTGTGCGCCAAGACGATCGCGGTCTCTAGCTGAGTGGCAATGGCCGCTTCGGTGCGCTCATCATCAAGAAAAACATCCCTGGAAACGCTGGCCAGTTCGATTTTCTGCGCCTGCTGCGCCGCCACGGTCTGCGCGCTGGTGCGACTATCGACGAAGAACTTGTGCCGGCGCTGCAACTCGCCCATCAACCACGCCATCGCCCCCGGTTGCGCGGTCATGCGGCTGCCCATGTGATTGTTGATGCCTGCGGTGAACGGGACTTTTTCAAACGCAGCATTCAGGCGTTTCTGCAGTTCTTCGATGGGCAGCTCGGGGTGCCAGGCGTACGGCCCGGTGGCCGGGTCCATCGGCATGTGCAGAATGACGATCTTGCCGGCGCGATGGGCTTCGCGGGCGAACTCGGTGGCGTGCGGGGTATCCGGCATGATCGCCGTGGTCACCGGGCCGGGCAGGGCCAGCACGCGGCGATCCCGGGGCAGGTTCTGCCCCAGGTCGTCGATGATCAGTGTCAGGTAGGCTTTGTGCGGTGTCGGGCTGGCGGGCTCTGCGTGAGCAGCACCCGCCAGACAGCACAGCAGAACGAAGATGAAGCGCAGCGACATTCTCAACGGCCGGACGTGATGCTCAGCCCTTTGAGCAGGCTCAGGGCCTGGGCCAGTTGGTAATCGTCATCCTGCGGCATGGCCTTGGCCTTGCTGCCAGATCCGCTCGGCTTGTCCGCGCCGCCGTTGCCGTTGCCAAGGTGACCTTGCAGATCGGCTTCCTTGAAGTATTCGCCGTCGGCCTCGCTGGTGATCTTGGCCTTGCGCACTTCGATGTCCGGAACGATGCCCTGCGCCTGAATCGAGCGGCCATTCGGCGTGAAGTACAGCGCCGTGGTGATCTTCAGCGCGCGGTCGTTGTTCAGCGGCAGCACGGTTTGTACCGAACCCTTGCCGAAACTGGTAGTGCCCATGACCACCGCGCGTTTCTGATCCTGCAGAGCGCCGGCAACGATTTCCGAGGCCGATGCGCTGCCACCGTTGATCAACACGACCATTGGCACTGCTTCGCTTTCGTCTTTGCCGGTGGCAGAGAAGCGCAGTTCGGAATTGGCGATGCGGCCTTTGGTGTAGACGATCAGGCCTTTGGTGATGAAGTGGTCGACGACCTCTACCGCCGCCTGCAACACACCGCCCGGGTTGTTGCGCAGGTCGAGAATGATGCCGTTGAGCTTCTTGCCGTTGTCCTTGCGCAGCTTTGCCAGAGCCTTGGAAACCTCTTCGCCGGTCTTGACCTGGAACTGGGTGATGCGGATGTACGCGTAGCCGGTTTCCAGCAGCTGCGCCTTGACGCTCTTCACCTGAATCACCGCACGCGCCAGAGTCACGTCGAACGGCGTGCCGCCGTCGCGTACCAGGGTCAGGGTGATTTTCTGGCCGATCTTGCCGCGCATCTTGTCCACGGCTTCGGTCATGGTCTGGCCGCGGGTCGGCTGGCCATTGATCTTGACGATAAAGTCACCGGCCTGAATGCCGGCCTTCGAGGCGGGCGTGTCATCGATTGGCGAGACGACCTTAATGAAACCGTCTTCCGCGCCGACTTCGATGCCCAGGCCGCCGAACTCGCCGCTGGTGCTTTCCTGCAACTCGGTGAAATCTTCCGGGCCAAGATAAGCCGAGTGCGGATCGAGGTTGCTGAGCATGCCCTTGATGGCGTTTTCCAGCAGGGTCTTGTCGTCCACCGGCTCGACATACGCGGCTTTGATCCGGTCCATGACCTCGGCAAAGGTGCGCAACTCTTCCAGCGGCAGTGGCGCCTTGGAAGTCGCGGCAGTGCCTGCCGGAGCGACGGTCGGGGCCGGTTGCGCGGCAAACGCCAGAGGCGCGCCGATCACCAGGGCGATCGTCAGGGCCAGCGAGGTAAGGCGGGACAAATGCAGCATGTCGAACGAACTCCTGAATTAGATGGTGCGCTTATCCTTGCGCACGACACCATTGCGCCGGATCACTCGGGTGACCCTGCTGACGAATTGCGAAATACAGTGCTGGTGTGTCCTGACCGCCACTGTTACCGACAGTGGAGATCGACTCACCGGCTTTAACCACGTCACCGGCCGACTTGAGCAGCGTCTGGTTGTGACCGTAAAGACTCAGAAAACCGTTGCCGTGATCGAGAATCACCAGCAGCCCGGCACCGCGCAGCCAGTCGGCGAACACCACACGACCACCGTGTACGGCATGCACCTGGCTACCGGCGGAGGCGCTGATCATCACGCCGTCCCACTTGGTCCGGGCGTCGTCCCCACGGCTTTCGCCGAAGCGTGCCAATAGTCGACCATCAACCGGCCACGGAAGTTTTCCCCGGGTTGCAGCAAAAGGGCCACCGAAGGTCTCGCCGCTGCTGGAGACCAGGGCGCCGGGAGTGGATCTGGCGGGTTTTCGTGGGGCGTCGCTGTTTTCAGCCTGCGCCTCACGCAAACGCTTTTTTTCCGCTTCCTGCTGGGCGATCAGCGCTTTCTGTCGCGCTTCTTCTGCCTCACGGGCCTGGCGGGCCAGGGTTTCTTCAATGGTTTTAAGGACTTTAGACAGGTCTGCCTGATCCTGCTCGCGCGCGGCCAGTTTCTGGTCGCGGGCTTTCACGTCATCGTTGAGCTTGGCGAGAACCTGCTGGCGCTCCTTGCGGACTTTTTCGAGTGCTTCGCGCTGAGTGTCGAGGTCGCTTTTCTGTACCAGCAATTGCGCCTGCTGCAAACCGATGTCTTTTTCGACATTGGCCAGTTGGCGCAGGGTTTCGTTGAAGTTCTTCAGCTGCTCCAGGCGTGCCTGGCTCAGGTAATCGTAATAGGTGAGGGTGCGGGCGAATTTCTCGGGATTCTGCTGGTTGAGCAGCAGCTTGAGATATTCCTGGCGACCGTTCTGATAGGCCGCACGGGCCTGAATGGCGATCAGTCGCTGCTGTTCAGTGCGCGCGCTCTGGAGTTTTTTTTTCTCTGCATCGAGTCGCTGCAACTCGGATTCGCTTTTCTGCAGTTCTTTCTGCAGCGCGTCGACCTGCTTCTGCAGCTTGCCCAGCTCGGTTTCAGTGCCCTTGAGCTCTTTCTGCACGCCGGACTTCTCTTCCTGAACTTTGCTCAGCAGCTTTTTCAGCTCGGCAATGTCCTGACGCGTGGCGTCCAACTGTTGTTGGGTTTGCGTGCGCTCGTCAGCGAAGGCCGGTTGGAGCAGGCATGTCAGAGCAAGGGCGATCAGGACGCGAAGCATAGGGGCGGGCGGCACCAGGGTAAGGGACGGCCTAGTATGCCCGCCCGAGGCTGCAAAAAAAACGCCCAATTGGGGCTGTGTGATAACTGGCCTGAAAAACACCACAAAACCAATGTGGGGGCGAGCTTGCTCGCGAAAGCGGTGTGTCAGGCGACATTGATATCGACTGATCCATCGTATTCGCGAGCAAGCTCGCTCCCACAGGGTTTTGTGGTGTTTGGTCGGGCGGATTACACCAGGATAGACGTGCCAGTCATTTCCGCCGGTTTTTCCAGACCCAACAGTTTCAGCATGGTCGGGGCCACGTCCGCCAGTACGCCGCCTTCACGGACCTTGAGGTCGCGCTTGCCGACATAAATGAACGGCACCGGCTCGGTGGTGTGCGCGGTGTGTGCCTGGCCGGTGGACTCGTCAGCCATTTGCTCGACGTTACCGTGGTCAGCGGTGATCAGTGCTTCGCCACCGACTTTTTCCAGCGCATCGACAATGCGACCCACGCAAGTATCGAGGCATTCAACTGCCTTCACGGCCGCATCGAACACGCCACTGTGGCCAACCATGTCGCCGTTGGCGTAGTTGACCACGATCACGTCGTAACGCTGGTTTTCGATAGCGTCGACGATGCGGTCGGTGACCTCAGGTGCGCTCATTTCCGGCTGCAAGTCATAAGTGGCGACTTTCGGCGACGGGATCAGGATGCGTTCTTCGCCCGGGAACGGTTCTTCGCGACCGCCGGAGAAGAAGAAGGTTACGTGGGCATATTTCTCGGTTTCAGCGATGCGCAGCTGGGTTTTGCCGTTTTTCGCCAGATAGTCGCCCAGCACGTTTTCCAGACTGCCCGCAGCGAACGCCGATGGCGCGGGAATGCTTGCCGCGTATTGCGTCAGCATGACGAAACCGGCCAGCTTCGGCTGGCGTGCGCGTTCGAAATCCTTGAAGTCGTCTTCGACGAATACGCGGGTCAGCTCGCGGGCACGGTCGGCGCGGAAGTTCATGAACACCACGGCGTCGCCATCTTCGACTTTTACCGGCTCACCGATGGTCGTGGCTTTAACGAATTCGTCGCTCTCGCCGCGAGCGTAAGCAGCGTCCAGACCTTCCTGCGCGGTGGCGGCGTTGAATTCGCTGTTGCCGTCGACGATCAGGTTGTAGGCCTGAGCGACGCGATCCCAGCGGTTATCACGGTCCATGGCGAAGTAACGGCCGATAATGCTGGCGATGCGCCCCTTGCCGAGTGCCTGGAAGGTCGCATCGAGCAACTCGATCGACGATGCAGCGCTTTTCGGCGGCGTGTCACGACCATCAAGGAAGGCGTGCAGATAGATTTTTTCGGCGCCGCGCTTGAAAGCCAGTTCAGCCATGGCGATCAGGTGGTCCTGGTGGCTGTGCACGCCGCCATCGGACAGCAGGCCCATGAAGTGCACGGCTTTGCCGGCGGCCACGGCTTTATCCACTGCGGCGCAGATGGTCGGGTTCTCGAAGAACTCGCCGTCGCGGATCGATTTGGTCACTCGGGTGAAGTCCTGATACACCACGCGGCCGGCGCCAAGGTTCATGTGACCGACTTCGGAGTTGCCCATCTGGCCGTCCGGCAGACCGACGTCCATGCCGCTGCCCGAGATCAAGCCGTTCGGCACAGTGGCCCAGAGGCGATCGAGAACAGGCTTCTTCGCCGCAAAAACGGCGTTGGATTCGGGGCTGTCGCTGTGACCGAAGCCGTCGAGAATCATCAGGACCAAAGGTTTAGGCGTGGTAGTCATGGAATCCACTCGTGGCTAATAAAGAAGAGGGCGATGGAAAAGGGAGTTGGAGTTTAAAGCTAAGTTCCGACCGCGTCACCGCCGGACGGGGTTTGGCCGACCATAGTGGCTGTGTATACTGGCCGACATTTTAACGCCCTGGAACCTCCTTCGATGGTTGCTCACCTGATTGAATTTGCCACTAACCACTACATTCTTGTCGGTATCTTCGTCGTACTGCTGGCTCTGCTGCTGGCGCACACGATGCAGGGCGGCGGTAAAAGCCTGAGCACCGGCGAGCTGACCGCACTGGTCAATAAAGATGCAGGCGTGGTGGTGGACATCCGTCCGGCCAAGGATTTCGCTGCTGGCCACATCGTTGGCGCGGTGAACATTCCCCAGGACAAACTGGCGGCGCGCGTCGCCGAGCTGGAAAAACACAAGGCCAAGACCATCATTCTGGTCGACGCCCTGGGCCAGACCGCCGGCACCCACGCCCGCGAGCTGATGAAATCCGGCTTCACCGCCGCCAAGCTGTCCGGCGGGATTTCCAGCTGGAAAGGCGACAACCTGCCGCTGGTGAAGTGATATGAGCGAGGTCATCGTCTACTCCAGCGATTACTGCCCTTACTGCTCGCGCGCCAAGTACCTGCTCGAGAACAAAGGCGTGGCCTTCACAGAGATCAAGGTCGATGGCAAGCCGCAGGTGCGCGCCGAAATGACCCAGAAAGCCGGGCGCACGTCCGTGCCGCAGATCTGGATCGGCAGCAAGCACATCGGCGGTTGTGACGATTTATTTGCCCTGGAGCGCGCCGGCAAGCTCGACGCGCTGCTCAAGGCCTGAACGGCTGCACCTACGTACAGCACTCCCTAAAAGACCCAAGATCGATAAGGATCTGAGATGACTGACCAACAGAACACTGCAGCCAGCGAAGAAGAAACCGCACCGCAATTCTCCTTGCAGCGCATCTACGTACGCGACCTGTCCTTCGAAGCCCCGAAAAGCCCGGCGATCTTCCGTCAGCAGTGGGATCCGGCCGTTGCACTGGATCTGAACACACGTCAGAAAGCACTGGAAGGTGATTTCTACGAAGTCGTGCTGACCCTGTCCGTCACCGTGAAAAACGGTGAAGAAGTCGCTTTCATCGCTGAAGTGCAACAGGCTGGTATTTTCCTTATCAAGAACCTGGACGCGGCTTCGATGAGCCACACCCTGGGTGCGTTCTGCCCGAACATCCTGTTCCCGTACGCGCGTGAAACCCTGGACAGCCTGGTGACCCGTGGTTCGTTCCCGGCGCTGATGCTGGCCCCGGTGAACTTCGACGCCCTGTACGCGCAAGAGCTGCAACGCATGCAGGAAAGCGGCGAGACGCCAACCGTTCAGTAAGACGGTTCAGCAACACCCCATGTGGGAGCGAGCCTGCTCGCGAAAGCGGTCTGTCAGACACATCAATGTTGCCTGACACGCCGTATTCGCGAGCAGGCTCGCTCCCACATTTGTTTTGCGGTGTCACTTGAAGTCGTTCTGGCGCCAGGCCTCATACACGGCGACCGCGACGGTGTTGGACAGGTTCAGGCTGCGGCAGCCTTCGCGCATCGGCAGGCGCAGGCGCTGGCCGGCGGGGAGTGCGTCGAGCACTTCCGGCGGCAGGCCGCGGCTTTCCGGGCCGAAGATGAACGCATCGCCTGGAACAAAATCGGCATCATGAAACGGTCGCGAACCTTTGGTGGTAAACGCAAACAGTCGCGGGTTGCCCAGGCTTTCCAGGCAACTTTTCAAGTCCGCGTGACGCTGCAGCGTGGCATATTCGTGGTAGTCGAGACCGGCACGGCGCAGGCGCTTGTCGTCCATCTCGAAGCCCAGCGGTTCGATCAAATGCAGGTGGCAGCCGCTGTTGGCGCACAGCCTGATAACGTTGCCGGTATTCGGCGGAATTTCTGGTTGAAAAAGGATGACGTGAAACATGCACGGCTCCGAAGGTAAAGATGAGCGGCATTCTACGCCGCCTGTGGACAACCGTTCGAAACTATTGCCGCGAGTGATCGGTTCGCTGGCGATTGTCGGCTTGATGATCGGCTTGATGATCGGCCGCCTGACCACGCCGGACCCGACTGTGCTGCAGCAAGTCGAGGTCACGGAACAGGGGCTGGTGGTGTGGTTCAACAATGAGCCAAAGCTGCATGGCGAGATCATCGATGGCACGGTGGCGCTGCTGTTTCAGGCTGAAGGCCGGGCGCAGAAAGGCCAGCTCAAGCTCAATGGCAAAGACGTCAACTGGCGTACGCGCATGAGCGACGGCGGGTTGTTGCTGACGGTGCTGGCGGCGCGACCATTACAGGGAAGCTGGGCTGGCAGCAAGGTCGACGACCGCTGGCGGCTGGAGATTCGCTTGCAAACGGACTGATCGAAAAAACTGCCGACGCTCTCTCCTGTTCTCCTACGTTTCCTGGCGTTGTTTCTCACTGCGCCAGTCTGCCTTTCCTATCTCCTTCAAGACCTGTGCACGTTATCGTGCGCTCCTCTTTTAAGCCGGCAGGATGCCGATATTTTCGTCCGTCAGGTGAATGCCTGGGGCGACTTTTTCAAGGATGAAAAAACATGCCAGTAAAATCATCGCGCGGTGGCGGTGCTCACGTGGAAGGCCCCGGCAGCTCGAATCGGCCGGTGGAGGTGGACACTTCGCTCCCCGGTTCCTCAGGCCGCAGAGGCGTTGACTCAGGTACTACTCACTACGATCCGCAGCCGCAAGCCGGGGGATCCGGCACTCCAGACATTGAACCCGTCCATGCGGCTCCGGCTGTCGTCGTACACACGGCTCCCGTTCAAACTCCTCGGCTGGCACCTCAACCGTCGCTGGATGATTACGTAATCTCCCCCATGGAAATACTCGGAAAAGTCAACGACGAAGGTTTAAGGGTTTTTAACAATCGCACCTACGCTGAAGTGGCCGATGGCGAGTTGGTTCCTGTCGCCGTGGATCCGAAGACTGGATTGCATCATGCCCGACGGCCAAGTGAGCTGCTTTTAGGCCCGGTGATGCTGCGTAACGCCGATAGCGGTCTTTGGTACCAGCGAACGCTGGTTGAGCCAACCACTCGAGCGCAGGTCCGAAGTTATCTTCCGGAGATGACCGATCAACACGCGGATGATTTCATTGCCCGGTTCGATGACCGGGACGTGGCGGAACTCGAACTCAAGCGGATTCAGCTTGGGTTACCGCAACTGGGTAGCGAACACGTCCACGCCCCGTCCCATGCCTACGCCAATTTCCCTAATATGCGTGAGGCAAATGACCTGTGGAACACGCTACGCCAACTCTACACGTGGCAAGGTCAGCCTGATCTGCGGGTCTATCGTGATGGGCAACTGTCGGGTTACAAGCTGGACATCAATCTCATGCTGTGGCCAGTCAACCAGCTGCTTTCATTGAAATTCAAATCAGTGGTTGAGCTTTCTTTAAGAGGAAATGCGCCGCTGGATCCTGAAGTGTTTTTTGCCCAATTTCCCAACATTGAAAGTCTGACGGTAACAAGCGAGCAATTCGCCACCGGGCAACATGTTTGGGATCACGCCGCTGGGCATTCTCGGTATCAGATTCTTCAATCAAGACTCAGTATCAATTCGCGCTTTGCGACGCTATTGAACGGACTGCCCCGTTTACGAGTGCTGAGCCTGCAGGATTGTAACTTTCCCGCCCGGTTTTCGGTGAGCGGCATGACCGAATTGCAAGTGTTGAGGCTTGGTAACACATTAGGCATTCCGGATCTTGCTGGCGTGTTGAATGAATTGCCCAGTCCTTCGCGCTTACAGGTGCTTGATCTGCATCGGAATGATTTTTTGCTGGTGGCACCTGACGTTACCAGGATGACTGAGTTGCGTGTATTGGATCTGACACGAACCGGAATAACCCGTCTCCCTGGTGGGGTTGATTCCGACAATGCGCGGTCAAGACTGGAAATACTGAGACTGGGCGACAATGCGCTTTCGGTCGCACCTTCACTCAAAGGAATGACTGCGCTGCAGGAGCTGGATCTTTCCAATGCACGGTTAGACAGATTTCCGGAGGGCATCACCCACGAGATTCCGGGGAAGGTGCTGGATCTGACGAACAATCGAATTACATCTATTCCCGAATCCATTGAGCTCAGAGCCGGGTTCAAGCTCAGTGGCAATCCTGTTACCGATCCTTCTTCCCTGCGACGGCTGATCCACGCACGTATGGAAACGGGCACGGATATCTGGCTGGGAGAACCCAGTACTGACCGGTCGGCAAACCTTTGGCTGCATAATGTGCCGCCCGGCCAGGATTTGACTGACAAACTGAAACTCTGGGACAGCTTCGGCCCTGACTCGCTCCTGCTGGACGCGATCCGGCAATTGAGTCGAACCCCGGAATTTCATGAAGCGTATCTGCTTTTGCGGCGGCGGGTCTGGTCGTTCCTCGAGATCTACAGCAAGCGCGAACCTGGCGAGCAGGCACGGCTCGACACCATTTTGTTCACAGAGCCGAGCCCCGGAAAAATGCTCGACAGGCTGGAAGCCGAGATCCGGGAATATGACTCGGGGCGGCAAAATCCACCTCTGCATCATTTACCCAAGCGTCCGAGGCTTGATCCGTAAAGGGTCTCGACGGGCAATGCCAAAGCGTGGCGCTCCATAGATATCGGCAGGATGCCAAACCCTTCGTCCCTTGCACGAATGCCTGGGGCGACTTTTTCAAGGATGAAAAAACATGCCAGTAAAATCATCGCGTGGTGGCGGTGCTCACGTGGAAGGCCCCGGCAGCTCGAATCGGCCGGTGGAGGTGGACACTTCGCTACCCGGTTCCTCAGGCCGCAGAGGCGTTGACTCAGGTACTACTCACTACGATCCGCAGCCGCAAGCCGGGGGATCCGGCACTCCAGACATTGAACCCGTCCATGCGGCTCCGGCCGTCGTCGTACACACGGCTCCCGTTCAAACTCCTCGGCTGGCACCTCAACCGTCGCTGGATGATTACGTAATCCCCGTCCAGGCGTTACTTCCTGAAGTCAACGGCGAAGGTTTAAGGGTTTTTAACAATCGCCCCTACGCTGAGGTGTCCGATAGCGTTTTTGTTCCTGTCGCCGTGGATCCGAAGACTGGATTGCATCATGCCCGACGGCCAAGCGAGCTGCTTTTAGGCCCGGTGATGCTACGTAACGCCGATAGCGGTCTTTGGTACCAGCGAACGCTGGTTGAGCCAACTACCCGAGCGCAGGTTCGAAGATACCTTCCGGAAGCGACCGATCTGGACGCGGATGCTTTCATCGCCCGGTTTGGTGACAAGGATGTAGCAGATGTGGAACTCAAGCGGATTCAGCTTGGGTTACCGCAACTGGGCAGCGAACACGTCAGCCTCCCGCGCCACCAAAGTCACAAACAAGGGTCCAGTGAGATAGAGGAGGCGTTTGACATGTGGAGCACGCTACGCCAAGTGTACACGTGGCAAAGCCAGCCAGATCAGCGGGTCTATAGCGATGGGCGGCTATCGGGCTTCAGGCTGGAACTCAATCTCACGCTGTGGCCAGTCGATAAGCTGCTTTCATTGAAATTCAACTCAGTCGTTTCTTTGACTTTAAGAGGTTATGCACCGCTGAACCCGGAAGTGTTTTTTGCGCAATTTCCCAACATTGAAAGTCTGACGGTAACAAGCCAGATGTTCACCATAAAATCCTTACGGGCCTCTGAGCGTTTTTACTCAAGACTCGATGTGGGGCCGGGCTTTGCCGAGCAATTAGCGAGGCTCCCCCGTTTACGAGAATTGAACCTGCCCGATTGTGATTTTCAGGACGACTTTTCGCTGAGGGGCATGCCCGGACTGCAGGAGTTGAGGCTAGGTAAAATACAGGCGGCAAAATTTGATATTTATACCGACGACGTGCGCGCTCGGTTATCTCTTCAATACCCGAGCGTTGTTTTGCTAACGGATCCGGACATCTCCGGGATGACCGGGTTGCGCGTGTTAGACCTGACAGGATCTGGAATAACCCGTCTCCCTATCGGGCTTGATGCCGACAACGGGCTGTCAAGGCTGGAGGTATTGAGACTGGGCGACAATGCGCTTTCGGTCGCACCTTCACTCAAGGGAATGACAGCGCTGCAGGAGCTGGATCTTTCCAACGCACGGTTAGACAGATTTCCGGAGGGCATTACCCACGAGATTCCGGGGAAGGTGCTGGATCTGACGAACAATCGAATTACATCTATTCCCGAATCCATTGAGCTCAGAGCCGGGTTCAAGCTCAGTGGCAATCCTGTTACCGATCCTTCCTCCCTGCGACGGCTGATCCACGCACGTATGGAAACGGGCACGGATATCTGGCTGGGAGAACCCAGTACTGACCGGTCGGCAAACCTTTGGCTGCGTAATGTGCCGCCCGGCCAGGATTTGACTGACAAATTGAAACTCTGGGACAGCTTCGGCCCTGACTCGCGCCTGCTGGACGCGATCCGGCAATTGAGTCGAACCCCGGAATTTCATGAAGCGTATCTGCTTTTGCAGCGGCGGGTCTGGTCGTTCCTGGAGATCTACAGCAAGCGCGGACCTGGCGAGCAG
>NZ_UTHA01000287.1 GCF_900582195.1 Pseudomonas viridiflava | reverse complement strand
CATCCCCAAAGGCTTCCCCTTTTATCGACCCGCCTGTCGCGGTCGTCGGGCGGTAGCTTTGTCCGTTCGAATTTCCTGACGCCATTCAGAAGGCAGACATCATGGAGCTGAATCCTGCGAACAGAGCCGGCGATTCGTCGTCGATCATTTCCTTCGATAAATCCACAGTGGTCGTGCTGGTCGCGATCAGCCTGATTCTGGTCGAGACCTTTTCCGGGGCCTTGCGCTTCTATTTCGACAAGGCGGGTATCAGCCCGCTGCTCTATCTGCCCAAAGTCGCCTGCATCCTGTTGTTCGCGCTGGAGCTGCGGACC
>NZ_UTHA01000289.1 GCF_900582195.1 Pseudomonas viridiflava | reverse complement strand
CGGACATCCATTTAGGCAAGAATGCTTGCCAGATCAAGGTGCCAGATGACCAAGCAACGCCGTTCCTTTTCTGCTGAATTCAAGCGCGAGGTTGCTGACCTCGTACTCAAGCAAAACTACAGCTACATCGAAGCCAGCCGTTCACTCGGCGTCGGCGAGTCGGCCCTGCGCCGCTGGGTTGATCAGGCTCAGCAGGAGCGCCAAGGCGTCACTCCGCAGAGCAAAGCGCTGACCCCGGCACAGCAGAAAATCCAGGAGCTGGAAGCCCGGATCGCCCGCCTTGAACGGGAAAAATCGATATTAAAAGAGGCTACCGCGCTCTTGATGTCGGAAGATCACGAGCGTACGCGCTGATCAATCAGCTGAGCGTCCATGAGCCGATTGATTGGCTATGCAAGATGTTTGAGGTTACCCGTTCGTGCTATTACGCCCAGCGTCTTAAGCGCCGCATACCGGATGTCGAACGGCTTCGGTTACGCAGCCGGGTGAGCGAGCTGTTCTCGCAAAGTCGCAGTGCTGCGGGCAACCGCAGCATCCTGTCGCTGATGCGTGACGACGGTGAACAGCTCGGTCGGTTCAAAGTGCGCAGCCTGATGCGCGAGCTTGACCTCGTCAGTAAACAGCCCGGATCACATGCCTATAAAATTGGTTATCAAGGCACTGGATATGGCCTATGAGCAACGAGGAAGACCTCAGGGTCTGCTTTTTCACTCGGATCAAGGGTCGCAGTATGCGAGTCGTTTATTTCGCCAGCGGCTGTGGCGTTACCGCATGCGCCAGAGCATGAGTCGTCGGGGAAATTGCTGGGACAATGCGCCAATGGAGCGCGTGTTTCGCAGCTTGAAAACGGAGTGGATACCGACCACGGGTTGCCGAACGGCTCAAGAAGCCCAGCGCGATATCAGCCACTTCTTGATGCATCGGTACAACTGGGTTCGACCCCATCAATTCAACGGTGGGTTGGCGCCAGCTCGGGCCGAAGAAAAACTTAATGTCGTGTCCGGGATTAGTTGACCACTACACTTGGTGGTCAGCAGCATCGCCAGGACACTGGGGCTCAGTTCATGCTTGAGCAGTTCGTGGATAAATTAGATGCGGGCATAGGTTTGCGTTAACCCTGTCGCTTGATCGGAGCGACGACCTCTTCTTCCACCGTTTCGTCTACAGGCTCGGCCACGCTGTATGTCCAGTTCGACCGGAGCTGGCAGGCCATCGATGGGTTTGGGGAAGTCGACGTGCTTGGGTTAGAGATATATTTTTTCGACTTTTTCGTCGGTACGCATTATGAGGTGCTTGCGCCGCAAAGGAATTAGGACCTCAGCATGGGAGGCCCAAGTGGTTAATGCCAGTCAGTTAAGCTGACTGGCATTTTTATTTTTGTTGGATACTTCGGGGATTTCAGCCTGATAGCTCGCGGATAAACCCGCTCTTCCCGGCGGTGTGGCAGTACATAATGCGAGGCTGAGGCATGCAATTCGGTGAGGTATTTGGGGATGTTCCCTGAGCGATCCGCAGAAACGCCATTGATAAACCCCAGGATCGCCCAGGTACACGCAGTGAAACTCAGCGCGTACGGATAGATGCCCGGACAGTGGCGGCTCATTTCCACCCTCTGATAACGCAACAGGTTGTAGCCCTGCAACACGCCCCCACAACTCTTGCTCGATCATCTCGGGCGTCTTGCTACGCAACGTGTAGCTGCTGTTGAGCAGTGTCTGTTTCCTCTCTCTGAATCCTAATTCGATCTCCCAGCGATGGCTGTACAAGTCGACGATTTCATCGGATGGGAAACGCAGCGGATCGACCATCGACGTCAAAATCTGACAGACCTCGCCCTTGACGGTTTTGCTTAGGAGCCTTTCGGTCAGACGCTCAGGCAAGCCTGGTCACTGCTTTCGGGTCTGCGGCGAAGTGCTGAGCGAGACCACGGCATCCTGACGCCCCAGGCGCTGAATCACTTCGTACTGCGCACCTTTGCGCAGCGGCATCAGCCAATGCCGCCCAATGCCGGCCTGCTGCCATTGGTGCAGCAGCCCCAAAGAGTAGAAACCGCGATCAAACAACGTCAGTGAGTGATCTGCCGTGGTGTCGATCAGTTGCTCTGCCAGTATCATTTCGTTATTGCGATAGCCATCAAAAGCACTGCCGATCAGCAAATGGCTAGTCAACTCCATTTGGCAAACCATGCGCACCTGAGGAAAACCGGTATCGCCATGCTGGTTGCTGGCGGAGCCGTAACGTGCAGGGTTTTCAGGTGTATCGGGCGTTGGCCAGACGACACCGTCGCCCCCCCCCCCTCCAATAAACGCAATCCGGCCCAGGTCGGATGGCTGGCCGCTTCATGCCAGCTTTTCTGCGTCAGATCGAAGACTTGTCGTACGGCCTCGCTACCCAATCGCTGACGGGCCTGGACTATGGCGCTGGGTGCGACCAGTGGGCGTTGCCCAGGCATGCCCGAGCCAGACGCATAAAAAAATCCGGTGACTATTCAGGCATCGGATTTTGATTTCTTACGGCCAAAGGTCAAGCGACGAGGCTTAACTGATCGGCATTAACCCAAGTGGTGACTTTTAATGTGGGGCTCATTAAGCGCTTACAATACAGCGAGCCTGTGAAGCGATGACCTCACAGGCGGACGGGTATATTATTTTCAAAAAAGGGCGCTAGTTTCCAGAAAATTGATCCGCCCCCCTCATATCTGCCGCAATACGCTCTTGAGCACTTCTAACGGCCTTATCGTATGCATCATGTAAAAGCGCATGACGATCGGCACGGATACTGGACTCAGCTGGTGTTCGAAAAAGCGATGTAGTCTTTTCGATATAACGAAACTTGGATTCATACCCATAACAGAGCCACAAACTCCAGTCTTCAAGCTGATCCAAGTCGAGATCAAACCCTCCCCAACGCTGATACAGTTCCTTTTTAAACATGATTGATTGAATAGGAATAAAGTTATGGCGCTGCATGACTTCATAATCCCATATTTGGCGAAACACAGGAGGCGTATAAAAAAGCTCTTCAACATAATGACTTTTGTCATCGCTAACATGCGTAGGAACTTCAAATGCCAAGGTATACGCCGCATCAAGATCCGGGTCGGACAACAAGCATTGCATGAGTGTTTCGACATGATCCGAAAACAACAGATCATCATCATCCAAAAACATATAATACTCGCCCTGAGCAATAGCCATTGCAGCATTGCCGACACCTGAGCGACCGATTTTTTCATTTTCCAAAAAATGTACTGCAACATGTGCAGGTGCGTAGTTGGATGCAGACTCCACAATTTCTAACTGAGTGTTTCCACCGTCTTCTGCAACAATAAGCTCGATATTAGGATACGTCTGGTTAAACACGCTCTGCATAGCCTGCTTCAGAAAAACCCCGCGCCCTCTATAAGTACGCGTGATCACGGTAACTTTAGGCACCGAGCCTACAGATTCAAAAGGTTTCGCCTGCCAAAAAGCGCCATCCCTGACAAGTTCATAGTCATAACCACGAAACGGGAATTTCGCCCCAACGGGCCCTTTCCCCCGCAAAAACCGAGGAATATTCTTCACCAGCTTTGGCAGGTTCCGAAGCAGCATTTTTTTTGCCCCCGGAAATTGCGACGGGTACACAAAAAGAATGGCATACAACGCCAAAGCTACAAAACGGTCACTGTACGAGCCATACCGCAGCCGGATATACGTATTGCCCAATACACTACCGGCAAATTGCAATGGCTTAATCTCACCGGCCTCTTCATAAGTATGGTGAATTACCGCGGCAGCAGGTAAGTACTTCAATACATAGCCGTAAGAGCGCAACCTATAGGAGAACTCGACGTCTTCGCCATACATGAAGATGGCGCTGTCATACCCACCACAGCGAATATAAGCGTCACGTCGCAGTAAAACACAAGCGTGAGACGACCAATTGGCTTCCAATGTGACCGGATCATAGTATTTGGGATGCTCGAACGGCACCTGGCGAAACTCCCAACTTGCCGACGCAGGATTACGATCATTAACCGCAGCCGTGACTGCTTTTACGATCGAACAAGGAAGGAACTCAAGGTCAAGATTTACGACCAGGCAATAATCCGAATGACCATTGCGGATCGCTCGATCATGCCCCATACCAAAACCCAGATTCTCCTGCTGGATAACCTCTGCGCTGGCGAACGCACCAGCGTGCAAACTCAAATAAGTTTTGAACAATTCGACTGTATTATCAGAGGAGCCGTTATCAACAACCTTGAAGTGAATACTGGAAAGCGGATAATTTTGCGCAGCTAACGAGTCAAGAAACTTCTTTACCCAGCGAGAACTATTATAAGAAACAACGGAAACATCAATATGAGGAAAAACAACTAACGGAGGAGACACACTTAAACCAGTCGTATCAAAGAACCGGCTCTCAGACAAGGCATTCAAAGACTGGATATTATCACCCGAAAATGTCTTATCGCGAATCCCTCGCATCAGCTTCATTTTTCGATAGGAGTAAAATGACCAGAAAAACTTTAAGAACGGAATCCTTAAATACACAGCTCGAGCATAACCTCTAACGGTGACCATGTCTCCGCGAAGCAAAGCCCGCATGATATTAAAGCATATTGCAGCACCACGCCGAAGGACGCAAAACGGCCTGGTGAGTTTCCATGTGACTCGCCGATCAGAAGCTTTACATTTTTTATCCATTGGTTTGTAACTCAATATCAATCATAGAAGTCCCCACGAGCCCTGTAAACGCGCTGCCGTTACGGGACCTAAAACTATTACACTACGCACCCAGTCATAATCACTGACTCAGGTCAGCTCGTCCAAAAAGCACAAATCATAGCACCATCTACGGTAGTGATATTGCCGCCGCCCTGATTACTGAATATCGTCAGAACCTAAGATTTCGAATCCTCCCGTCTCCCCGCGCCTAAAACGCACGCGACTAATATAAGGGGCAGATACGCTACGACTAAACCGATTGCACCAGAAACCAGCCCAATCCCTACGGCGATTGCCAAAGGTGTCAACCAGAGAATATTTATGGCAGCGACTGCGAATACCACCCTTTTGTGGCTTCCATATCGCCGAGCTGCATATTGATAGGCATGGCTTCGATGAGCCTCATAAACCTTCTCGCCAGTTAGCAGACGGCGAGCCAACGTCCAGGTCGCATCAACAATAAAAACGCCCAGTAGAATCAACCAACTCCACAGGAAATCGCCTGAACTCCAGCTAGCGTCAATAGCCATGACACCTAAGACAACACCCAAAAAACCGCTTCCCGCATCGCCCATGAATATGCGTGCGGGTGGAAAATTCCAGCACAAGAATCCACCGACGGATGCAGCCAATGTGAGTGCTATCCACATCAACTCAACGTGATCGGTCAATCCATAGATCAGGCAGCTGCCAAGGCAAGCACAGATGGCCTGGACACTGGCCAAGCCATCAATACCATCCATGAAGTTGTAAAGATTCAACATCCAAACTAGGTAAATCAGAGCCAGTACTGTACCAGCAACGCCCAAATCGACGATCACACCTGCAAAAGAAATGGAAGCCAGTCCACCAAGCCAGAAAAGCGCCCACGCGGCGGCAACAAAATGACCCAAGAGCCGCCATCTTGCTGCAATATGATTATGGTCATCAGCAAAACCGATAATTGCAACCAATAGCCCCGCGCCCATCAGACTGTACATCAAGTCCGAACTCAGCAGCCCAAGTAGCTTCAGAGCTGGCAGAGCAATCATGAAAGCGGAAACTATTGCTACACCACCACCGCGAGGGGTTGGAATAGTGTGGGAGCTTCGCTCATTTGGAACATCTATCAATTTTTTCCCTAATGCATACCGGCGAAGCGTTAGGGTCAACACCCAAGACACCAGAAAAACCGATAGCAACAACAACCAAAATTTCATTTCGTTTGCTCATCCAAGTAATAGCGAGCGGTTTGAAGCATGGCTTTATCCACAGTAACAGGAGGTATCCATCCCAACACATCGCGGTTTTTTTCGATATTGACCTGAAGCGACCCACAGATACGCTGAGCAATCGCCTGCCTGCCAAACACAGAAGCAACCAAAGTCAGCAACCACTGTGGCACCGGCATAAGCAACGGCTTTTTACCCAGCGCCCGCGCCAGATGCCTCAATAGTTGCGTTGTTGAGAGATCCTCACCGTCGCTCACCAGAAAGGTCTGATTCGCAGCGGCAGGATGTTCGATACAGGTAATAATCAGATCGACAAGATTCCCGATTGCAACAAGGCTGCGCCGGTTGCCTATAGCACCCAGTGGCAGCGGTAGCCCTCTATTGAGCCATCGCATCATGCTCAGGAAATTGGCTCTGACCCCCGGACCATAAACCAGAGGCGGGCGAATGATGACCAACTCCATACCTGTCTCAATACTTAGCTTCTTTAGACACTCTTCCGCTTCATACTTGGAGACACCATAAGGATCAACAGGTGCTGGCACGCTATCGGCCGTGAACGCTTTTCCTGCAACGGTGCTTTCACCATTAACCTTGATTGAACTAATAAAAATAAAGCGCGCCACTCCTGACTCAGCGGCGTGTCGCGCCAATCTCAAAGTTCCATCGACATTGATGCTGCGAAACATCGCCAGTGCGTCAGTCGCCGTTTCGTTCATGACATGAACCCGTGCAGCGGCATGAACGACTACTTGAACACCCTCGAGCGATGGCATGACGCAGGGCTCAGTCAGATCAAGGGAAACAATCGGACACCGACCTTCCAAACCAGTCGCTCCGCGCGCGGCTGCTATCGGTAGAAATTTCCCGTCCAGCAACAATCTGCGAATGAGCGCCTCACCAACGAATCCGCCGGCCCCTGTCACAACTACTTTTGAGGCGTTCATTCAGATTTGTTCCCTGACAACGCAAAGACCCAGCAGACAAAAAAGAAAAACACTTTATCGCGCAACCGTCGCCGACACTTCCAGGCATCAAATGAAAGCCTGATGAGTTGGGCCGGCTTCAACTGCAACCATGACTTTACAAATGGGTTGTCAGCCTGCCCTATCAATAGCGAGATGATCCGCACCTGACTGAACCACCAACCATCGTGAATGGTTTTGTAACGGGCGACCAAAGAGCTCAAACCCTTGTTGGCCCCCACTTGATTATTCGCGTGCTGGCGATAGTCCATGGTTGGTACAGGATCAATAAACCATCGAAAACCATGACTACGGGCAAAGGCGTAGCAATACCAGTCATGCAAACGGATTTCCTGTACCTTTTCCCAATTGGCGATCACCGATGCCTTTATCGCTTCAGCAAAGCGCTTGTTGAACACATAAGTACATCCCGGACCTGCTGCCTCAAAGAGAAAATCCCAGGCGACTTGAGACTGAGCCTTGTCCAGCAGGTGGGTCCTGCCGTCACTCCAAAAGGCTGTTACGTTACTGGAGAAGCAATCAACCTGTCGGGAATCAATTGTACAAGTGGCGCGCCGTAACTTGTCCGTATGCCAGACGTCATCCTGGTCAGCCAACGCTATGAAGTCGTAATAAGAGAAATCAACGTCGCGAATCAAACGAAAAAAATTACGCGACGCACCTCCAAATTTTCCACCATCCGGAAGGATAACAACCTGGGAATGCGCTGCAGCGAAGGCCGCGCACCAAGCTTCGGTACCATCGGTTGAAGGATCTATGCTTATATGAATTGTGACATCAACGTCCGATTGGCACAGGATCGAGGCAAGCTGTTCCTCGATCCACTGCGCACCGTTGTAGGCAGCCAGCAAAACCGCAACCTTTGGAAGTCTAACTGGCATGCCATTCCTGCTTGCACTAATTGACACTAAGGGTTCGAGTAGATTGACTTAGCTCAATGAGCGCTCAAGTCCAGCAACTTTTGCAGGTACTGGCCGTAACCTGTTTTCTTCAGCGCTTCTGCTTGCAATCCCAACTGTTCGGCAGTAATCCAGCCGTTGTTATAAGCGATCTCCTCCAGGCAAGCCACTTTCAAGCCTTGGCGCTGCTCGATAGTGTGCACGAAGTGACTTGCTTCCAGCAGAGAGTCATGGGTACCGGTGTCTAGCCAGGCGAACCCACGACCAAGCATTTCGACATTGAGCGTCTTGCGCTCCAGGTAGGCACGGTTAACGTCAGTGATTTCCAGCTCACCACGCTCGGACGGCTTGATACTCTTGGCGATCTCGACAACATCGTCGTCATAGAAGTACAGGCCGGTCACTGCATAATTGGATTTTGGCTTGACCGGTTTCTCTTCAATGCTCAGCGCCCGACCGGTTTTATCAAACTCAACGACACCAAAGCGTTCCGGGTCGGAAACGTGATAACCAAATACTGTAGCGCCCTGCTGCTGCGAGCTGGCGGAACGGAGGTTGTCCGAGAAGTGCTGACCGTAAAAGATGTTGTCGCCCAGGATCAGGCAGCAAGGATCCTTATCAATGAACTCTTCACCGATAATGAAAGCCTGGGCCAGACCGTCCGGGCTAGGCTGTTCAGCATAAGTGAGCTTGATGCCATAAAGGCTACCGTCACCCAGCAACTTGCGAAAGCACGGCAAGTCTTCAGGAGTGGAGATGATCAGAATTTCACGCATACCTGCAAGCATCAGCACGGACAGCGGATAGAAGATCATCGGCTTGTCGTAGATTGGCAACATCTGCTTGGACACACCAAGAGTCAACGGATGCAAACGAGTGCCCGAACCGCCAGCCAGGATGATGCCTTTACGATTTGTCGTTGTCATTTGTTCAGAACTTCCCTAAGCATTCGGATTACACCACTTTGCCAATCCGGCAAGTGTAGAGAAAAATTGTCGCGCAGCTTCTTAGTATTCAAACGAGAATTCAAAGGCCGCAGCGCGGGGGTCGGGTACGCCGATGTATCGATCGGATTGACGTCTGTAACAGCAAGCTCTTCACCACAAGCCTTCGCGAAATCGATCACATGTAAGGCGTAAGCGTGCCAAGACACTTCGCCCGCGGCAGCCAAATGATAGACGCCCGCCAGCTCAGGGGAGCGCATCGCTTGTCGCAGCGCCAAAACCGTCACGTCAGCTATAAGATCAGCTCCCGTCGGAGCACCCACCTGATCAGCGATAACATTAAGCGTTTCGCGATCTTTCGCCAGACGCAACATTGTCTTGGCGAAATTGTTGCCACGAGCAGCATAGACCCAGCTCGTGCGGAAGATCAGGTGCTTACAGCCTGAAGCGATAATCGCCTGTTCGCCGGCCAGCTTGCTTGCACCGTAGTGATTGACCGGGGAGACTGCAGCCGACTCTTGCCATGGCACGATTCCCTCGCCGCTGAACACATAGTCGGTTGAGTAATTAACCAGCCACGCTCCCAACGATCCCGCCTCTTCGGCAATGACCTGAACGGCCTGACAGTTCACGCGATCAGCCAGTTCGTTCTCCGATTCAGCCTTATCGACCGCAGTGTAGGCCGCAGCATTAACGATGACGTCGGGTTTCACCTGACGAATCGTTGCACGCAATGCCCGCAGGTCCGACAAGTCACCACTCAATCCATCGACAGGAGAACGATCCAGGGCGATTAACTCACCCAATGGCGCAAGGGAGCGCTGCAGTTCCCACCCGACCTGACCGTTTTTACCCAACAGAAGGATTTTCATGCCTTGCTCGAACGATCCGCATAATTCTGATCAATCCACTGCTGATAGCTACCGCTCTTCACGTGCTCAACCCATTCAGTGTTGGCGAGGTACCACTCGACGGTTTTGCGAATACCGGTTTCAAAAGTCTCTTCCGGCGCCCAGCCAAGTTCTCGCTGAATCTTGCTAGCGTCGATTGCATAACGCACGTCATGCCCTGGACGATCCTGAACATAGGTAATCAGGCTGGCATGCGGACGGTGAGCCGAATCAGGACGCAACTCATCGAGCAACGCACAGAGGGTGTGCACCACTTCGATGTTTTGTTTTTCGTTATGACCTCCGATGTTGTAAGTCTCGCCGATCACGCCTTCGGTGACGACTTTATACAACGCGCGCGCGTGATCTTCGACATACAACCAGTCACGAACCTGGTTGCCTTTGCCATAAACCGGCAGCGGCTTGCCTTCCAGTGCATTCAGAATGATCAGAGGGATCAGCTTCTCAGGGAAGTGGCAAGGGCCATAGTTGTTCGAGCAGTTGGTAACCAGTGTCGGCAGACCATAGGTGCGTGCCCAGGCACGAACCAGATGGTCGGAGCTGGCCTTGCTTGCCGAGTAAGGCGAGCTTGGCTGGTATGGCGTGGTTTCGGTGAAGAGATCTTCCGGCCCCTCGAGATCACCATAAACTTCGTCAGTCGAAATATGGTGAAAGCGGAAACTGGCTTTACGCGCATCATCCAGCGCGGCCCAGTAGTGGCGGGCAGCCTCGAGCAGCGTGTAAGTACCGATGATGTTTGTCTGGATAAACTCGGACGGACCAGAGATCGAGCGATCGACGTGGGATTCTGCGGCCAGGTGCATGATTGCATCTGGTTGGTGTTCACGCAGGACACGGTCGATCTGATCACGATCACAGATATCGACGCGTTCAAATGCATAGCGCGAATTCTGGCTAACTTCCGCCAGCGACTCCAGATTACCAGCGTAAGTCAGCTTATCGACGTTAACGACCGCATCGGAAGTGTTGGAGATGATGTGACGGATGACTGCCGAGCCAATGAAGCCGGCGCCGCCGGTTACTAGAATTTTCACGCGAAACGATACCCTTGAGCTGCGGATAGCGCTGCCACTGAGCGCCATCTAATCCATGAATGCAGAGGCCAGTCGCAATTGGCATCCGTCAGAGTCAGTCTGAATCGTCATGCAATAAGGCACGATCGAACAAGGGCAGCATTTTACAGCTTAATGATGGTTTTACTAATGGATAAAGACAGACTGAGGCGCAATTTCGACAGATGCCCTGCGCCTGTCATTTTCAGACCAGTCGCTTGCGTGCGGCTCTGGACGAACGCCCCAGAAACCAGCCCAATACAGGGCCGATCAACATGCCGATCAACAGTGCTAACACTGCAACTAGCGACACTGGCAACTGCGGGCCGGAAAAACCTAGAAACAAAAGCGAAACCGACTGCTGATTCTCAAGCACAAACGCCAGAACAATCAGAACCATCAGCAGAAGAAATACGCCAAGCAGTATGCGTTTCAGGTTACGCATTCACGCCCCCTCGAATTTGAATAGCGAAGATCAAACCCCCTCCTCCTCTTCCTCATTCACCCGATCACGCAGCTCTTTACCCGGCTTGAAATGCGGAACGAATTTACCGTCAAGGCTGACGGATTGACCTGTCTTTGGATTACGGCCAACACGCGGCGCACGGTAGTGCAGGGAGAAGCTGCCAAACCCCCGGATTTCGATACGATCACCAGTGGCCAGACATTGGGACATTTGTTCAAGCATGGTCTTGATGGCCAGCTCCACATCTTTGGATGAGAGCAGCCCTTGATGGGTGACAATTCGTTCGATCAACTCCGACTTCGTCATATTTTTCCCTTCTTTTTCAAGCAGCTAGATCAGCGCTTGAAAGGTTTTAGCACGCCCGGAAGATTTTGAACAGCCCAGGGATTGACATATCTTCCACCGCGTCGAAACGCCCGTTTTCAGGGCATTGCAGCAACAAACAGGGCACAGCATGCTTAACGGCATATCACCAGCATGGTTCGTGTCACGTAGCCTGCCGGGTTGAAGCCAAAAGGAAACTCATCTTCATCCTTGGCATCATCCGATCGGGTGATCACTTTGTAGCCCGCGCCCTTGCACTCCTTTGCCGCGCGCTTCTGGCATTTCTCCCAGCCAGAGCCCAACCCGGAGCAGTCGACCTCTATACCACTGACACCACGCACGGCATGGGTCTTGGCACTGGTCGTACAGCCAGCCAGAACCAGTACAGCCATGAGGACAATAAACTTGTTCATCCACTTCCTTATGCCAGGCAACTGCCCGACGACTACACGCTTAAGACCAAGCTTAGACGTGAATAGACGATTGATCCGATTAAAGAAACAGACCGCCCGGAAGCCAGATTGGTTTCACCAAAACCATCATGCAAGCCGCGGACACTAAATCGCGGGCACAAAAAAGGGCGACCGAAGTCGCCCTTTTTATTGCCCAATCAGAACTTAGTTCTGTTTGGCCGCCATTGCCTGGCGCAGCAGGCCAGCCATGGTGGTGTCAGCTGCTTCACCTTCCGGAGCCGATTTCAGGCTCTGGATAGCTTCTTTCTCTTCAGCATCATCTTTCGACTTGATGGAGAGTTGGATGACGCGGCTCTTACGATCAACGCTGATGATCTTGGCTTCTACTTCCTGGCCTTCTTTCAGAACGTTGCGCGCGTCTTCAACGCGGTCACGGCTGATTTCGGAGGCTTTCAGAGTCGCTTCGATATCGTCGGCCAGAACGATGATGGCGCCTTTGGCGTCAACTTCTTTCACGGTGCCAGTAACGATTGCGCCTTTGTCGTTAACCGAGACGTACTCGGAGAACGGATCGCTTTCCAGTTGCTTGATACCCAGGGAGATACGCTCGCGCTCTGGGTCAACCGACAGGATAACGGTGTCCAGCTCGTCGCCCTTCTTGAAACGACGTACGGCTTCTTCGCCCACTTCGTTCCAGGAGATGTCGGACAGGTGAACCAGACCGTCGATGCCGCCGTCCAGACCAATGAAGATACCGAAATCGGTGATCGACTTGATGGTGCCGGAGATTTTATCGCCCTTGTTGAACTGGCCAGAGAAATCTTCCCATGGGTTAGATTTGCACTGCTTGATGCCCAGGGAGATACGACGACGCTCTTCGTCGATGTCCAGAACCATAACTTCCACTTCGTCGCCGACTTGTACGACTTTCGAAGGGTGGATGTTCTTGTTGGTCCAGTCCATTTCCGAAACGTGTACCAGACCTTCAACGCCTTCTTCCAGCTCAGCGAAGCAGCCGTAGTCGGTCAGGTTGGTTACACGAGCGGTAACGCGAGTGCTTTCTGGGTAACGGGCTTTGATAGCAACCCATGGATCTTCGCCCAGTTGCTTCAGGCCCAGGGAAACACGGTTGCGTTCGCGATCGTATTTCAGAACCTTAACGTCGATTTCGTCACCAACGTTGACGATCTCGGAAGGGTGCTTGATGCGCTTCCAGGCCATGTCGGTGATGTGCAGCAGGCCGTCCACGCCACCCAGATCGACGAATGCGCCGTAATCGGTGAGGTTTTTGACGATACCTTTGACTTGCTGGCCTTCCTGCAGGGATTCCAGCAGAGCTTCACGCTCGGCGGAGTTCTCGGCTTCCAGGACGCTGCGACGGGAAACGACAACGTTGTTGCGCTTCTGGTCCAGCTTGATGACCTTGAATTCCAGCTCTTTGCCTTCCAGGTGCGTGGTGTCGCGCACTGGACGGACGTCAACCAGGGAACCTGGCAGGAACGCACGGATGCCGTTAACGTCGACAGTGAAGCCGCCTTTAACCTTACCGTTGATAACGCCCTTGACCACTTCCTCAGCTGCGAATGCTGCTTCCAGAACGATCCAGCACTCAGCGCGCTTGGCTTTTTCACGGGACAGCTTGGTTTCACCGAAACCGTCTTCAACCGAGTCCAGAGCAACGTGAACTTCGTCACCGACATTGATAGTCAGATCGCCAGCGTCGTTGTAGAACTGCTCAAGCGGGATGAGTGCTTCAGACTTCAGGCCAGCGTGAACGGTTACCCAGCGAGCCTGGTAATCGATATCAACGATAACACCGGTGATGATGGAGCCTGCCTGAAGGTTCAGGGTTTTCAGGCTTTCTTCAAAGAGTTCCGCAAAGCTTTCGCTCATTTTAATTCCTGTAAATGAGGGCGAAGGATACGCCCATCTCCACACCCCAGACGGTGTGGGTTAGTTTCATATAGAAGAAGCGCCGCAGGACTATGACTGGTCCCCTGTGGCCTTCTTGGTCACCCGGCGATATCGCGAATGGCGATCTCGCTCATGATGCGTTCAAGCACCTGATCGATGGACAACTCCGTGGAATCCAGCTGTATGGCGTCAGCCGCCGGCTTAAGCGGGGCTACCGCTCGCTGGGTGTCACGCTCGTCGCGTGCACGGATCTCATCTAGCAGACTCGACAGACTAACACCCTCGACTTTGCCCTTCAACTGCAAATATCGACGGCGCGCCCTCTCCTCGGCACTGGCGGTCAGGAAAATCTTCAGCGGTGCATCCGGAAAAACCACCGTACCCATGTCGCGGCCATCGGCCACCAGGCCCGGCGCTTCCTGAAAAGCACGCTGGCGCTGCAGCAGCGCCTCGCGTACGGCCGGCAACGCCGCCACTTGCGAAGCGCCGGAACCGACGCTTTCAGTGCGAATGACATCGCTGACTTCGTCACCTTCCAGGATGATGCGCTGCAACTGACCGTCGGTCGCCGCAATGAACTGAACATCCAGATGAGCGGCAAGCTTCTTCAGCAGCTCTTCATTGGTCAGGTCGACACCATGGTTGTGCGCAGCAAATGCCAACAAGCGGTACAACGCACCGGAATCCAGCAGGTTCCAGCCCAGACGCTTGGCCAGAATCCCGGCTACGGTGCCTTTGCCCGAGCCGCTTGGCCCATCAATGGTGATGACCGGTGCAATGTTTTTCACGACTGAGCCTCTTGTGCCACACGAATACCCACCTGCCCGCACAGCGCGAGGAAGTTCGGGAACGACGTCGCGACGTTGGCGCAATCATGGATGCGGATCGGTGCAGTAGCGCGCAACGATGCAACGCTGAATGCCATCGCGATACGGTGATCGCCGTGACCGTGCACTTCACCGCCGCCAATCTGGCCGCCGTCGATAATGATGCCGTCCGGTGTTGGCTGGCATTTGACGCCCAGCGCCAACAGACCGTCCGCCATCACCTGGATACGATCCGATTCCTTGACCCGCAGCTCTTCTGCGCCGGTCAACACGGTGCGCCCTTCGGCACAGGCCGCGGCCACGAACAGCACCGGGAATTCATCGATGGCCAGCGGAACCAGCTCTTCGGGAATCTCGATACCTTTGAGTTTAGCTGCCCGTACGCGCAGGTCAGCCACCGGCTCGCCGCCGACTTCACGCTGGTTTTCCAGGGTGATGTCCGCGCCCATGAGACGCAGAATGTCGATTACGCCGGTACGAGTCGGATTGATGCCGACGTGCTCAAGCACCAGCTCCGAACCTTCGGCGATCGAGGCCGCTACAAGGAAGAACGCCGACGACGAGATGTCTCCCGGCACTTCGATGTGAGTGGCAGTCAGCTTGCCGCCAGACTCAACCGAAGCCGTAGCGCCTTCAACGCTTACCGGATAGCCGAACCCGCGCAGCATGCGCTCGGTGTGGTCGCGAGTCGGAGCAGGCTCGGTCACGGTGGTCTTGCCCTCAGCGTACAGACCGGCGAGCAGCAGGCAGGATTTCACCTGTGCGCTAGCCATCGGCATGGTGTAGGTCAGGCCTTTGAGCTTGTGCCCACCGCGAATGGTCATCGGCGGACGACCCTCAGCAGCAGTTTCAATCACGGCGCCCATTTCGCGCAGTGGATTGGCCACGCGATTCATCGGACGCTTGGACAGCGAGGCATCGCCAGTCAAAACGCTGTCGAAGTTCTGCGCCGCGAGCAACCCGGACAGCAGACGCATCGAAGTGCCGGAGTTGCCCAGATAGATCGGACCCGGCGCCGGCTTCAAGCCATGCAGGCCGACACCGTGGATGGTCACGCGGCCGTGGTGCGGGCCTTCGATGACCACGCCCATATCGCGAAATGCCTGCAAGGTCGCCAAGGCGTCTTCACCCTCGAGGAAGCCTTCGACTTCGGTGACGCCTTCGGCCAGCGAGCCGAGCATGATCGAGCGGTGGGAAATCGATTTATCACCTGGTACGCGAATCCGACCGGACAGGCGGCCACCAGGTTGAGCCAGGAAGATCAGATCGTTGGAATTCATAGCGTCCACATAGGCCCTGCGGGCCAGGATTTTACTGAAATGCTCGCGAGCAACCCGGGCGCGAGTGAAAACGCCCAACAATTGGTGCCCATCCCCTGCATCGACCGCGTCGCGCAAGGCGTCGAGGTCGCTGCGAAATGTATCGAGTGTGCGCAGGACAGCCTCGCGGTTGGCGAGGAAGATGTCGTGCCACATCACCGGGTCGCTTCCGGCGATTCTTGTGAAATCGCGGAAACCGCCCGCAGCGTAACGGAAGATCTCAAGATTTTCATTGCGCTTGGCCAACGAATCGACCAGACCAAAGGCCAGCAGGTGTGGCAGATGACTGGTTGCAGCCAGCACTTCATCGTGACGCTCGACTTGCATGTGCTCGACGTCAGCGCCCAATTCGCGCCACAGACGATCGACCACAGCCAGCGCCGCCGGATCGGTTTGCTCGAGCGGCGTGAGAATTACCTTATGACGACGGAACAGTTCGGCATTGGAGGCTTCCACCCCGCTCTGCTCGGAACCGGCAATCGGATGGCCCGGCACGAAGCGCGCCGGCATACCGCCAAACGCCTCGGTCGCCGCGCGCACCACATTGCCTTTGGCACTGCCGACATCAGTCAGAATTGCCGAGCCCAGATCCATGCTCGCCAGACGCGCAAGCACTTTTTCCATGGCCAGAATCGGCACTGCCAACTGAATTACGTCAGCGCCCTGACAGGCTGTCGCCAAGTCATCTTCACAGCGATCCACAACGCCCAACTCGACCGCCAGCTTGCGCGATTGCGGATCGAGATCGACCCCGACCACTTCGCGGCAGATACCGCTTTCACGCAAGCCTTTGGCAAACGAACCACCGATCAACCCCAGACCGACCACCACAAGGCGACCGATCATAGGTGCAGCAGATTGCAGTGCAGTGACATCACCCACGAGCCAGAACCTTGCGCAGCGCTTCGAGGAAGCGGCTGTTTTCCGCCGGCAGACCGATGGTCACCCGCAGGTGGTTCGGCATGCCGTAGTTAGCCACCGGGCGCACGATCACGCCTTCGCGCAGCAAGCCCTGAAACACGGGGGCCGCCACTTGAGCGAGATCGACGCAGATGAAGTTGCCTTTGGATTCGATCCAGCCCAGACCCAACTCACGGAAACCGGCCTGCAATTGCTGCATGCCCGACTCGTTGAGCTGACGGCTTTGCGCCAGATATTCGTCGTCCTTCAGCGCCGCACAAGCCGCGGCCAAAGCGAGGCTGTTGACGTTGAACGGCTGGCGAACGCGGTTCAGCACGTCAGCAACAACCGGAGTCGACAGACCGTAGCCAACGCGCAGTGCCGCCAGACCGTAGGCCTTGGAGAAGGTGCGCGAAACCAGCAGGTTCGGATAGGCGGCAAGGAAATCCAGACCGTCCGGCAGATCGCTGCCTTCGGCGTACTCGATGTACGCCTCGTCGAGCACCACCAGCACATGCTCCGGAACATCCTGCAGGAACTCGTCCAGCGCTTCAGCGCCGAACCAGGTGCCGGTCGGGTTGTTCGGGTTGGCGATAAACACCACGCGGGTGTTGGCATCGATGGCCGCGAGCATCGCAGGCAGGTCGTGCCCCCAATCCTTGGCTGGTACCACTTTGGCTTGCGCGCCGACCGCCTGAGTGGCAATCGGATACACCGCAAAGGCGTGCTCACTGAACACAGCATTCAGGCCCGGTGCCAGATAGGCGCGCGCGACCAGCTCAAGAATGTCGTTGGAACCGTTACCCAGGGTGACCTGGCTCAGCTCGACACGGCACTGCTCGGCCAGCAGCGATTTCAGCACGAAGCCGTTGCCGTCCGGATAACGGGTCAGCTCGGCCAGCTCTTCGCGGATCGCCGCCAAGGCTTTCGGACTGGCACCCAGCGGGTTTTCGTTGCTCGCCAGTTTGACGATTTTCGCCGGATCCAGATCCAGCTCGCGCGCCAGTTCGTCCACAGGCTTGCCCGGAACGTACGGCGAAAGTTGTTGCACGCCCGGCTGTGCCAGAGCGAGGAAGTTGCCACTCATTTGCTACCGCCCCTTAGAGAACTGCTTTCGGGTAGGAACCCAGCACTTTGAGTGCTACTGCTTCCTGACTGATCTTTTCCAATACACCTTTGATCAACGGATCGCGGTGATGGCCGACGAAGTCGATGAAGAACACATAAGTCCATTTGCCGCTGCGCGACGGACGGGTTTCGATGCGAGTCAGGTCGATCCCGTTGTCATGGAACGGCACCAGCAGCTCATGAAGCGCACCGGGCTTGTTGCTCATGGACACAATGATCGAGGTCTTGTCGTCGCCGGTCGGTGGCACTTCCTGATTACCGATCATCAGGAAGCGCGTCGCGTTGTCCGGACGGTCTTCGATCTTCTCGGCCAGACGGGTCAGGCCATACAGCCCGGCCGCCATATCACCGGCAATTGCCGCCGAATTCCACTCGCCCTTGACCCGCTTGGCCGCTTCGGCGTTGCTGGAAACCGCCACGCGCTCGACATTCGGGTAATGCGCGTCCAGCCACTTGCGGCACTGGGCCAGCGACTGCGCGTGGGAATAGATGCGACTGATGCTGTCGGTCTTGGTGTTTTCACCGACCAACAGGTGATGGTGAATACGCAGCTCGACTTCGCCACAGATAACCATGTCGTGTTCGAGGAAGCTGTCGAGGGTATGGTTGACCGCGCCTTCGGTGGAGTTTTCCACCGGCACCACGCCAAAGTTCACCGCGCCGGCTGCCACTTCACGGAACACTTCGTCGATCGCCGCCATCGGCTTGCTGATCACCGCGTGACCGAAGTGCTTCATGGCCGCAGCCTGGGTGAAGGTGCCTTCAGGGCCGAGGTAAGCCACTTTCAGCGGCTGCTCCAGCGCCAGGCACGACGACATGATTTCGCGGAACAGCCGCGCCATTTCCTCGTTACCCAGCGGCCCCTGGTTGCGCTCCATGACACGCTTGAGCACCTGAGCTTCGCGCTCAGGACGATAGAACACCGGCACTTCGCCTTCGGCCAGCGAGGCCATCTTTACTCGCGCGACTTCCTGGGCGCAACGCGCACGCTCACTGATCAGCTCCATGACTTTAGTGTCCAGAGCGTCAATGCGAACGCGCAGTGCCTTGAGTTCTTGCTCGGACATCAGCCGTGTTCCTTCTCGAATTCAGCCATGTACGCCACCAGCGCATTAACCGCAGTGATGTCGACGGCGTTGTAGATGGAGGCGCGCATGCCGCCCACGGAGCGGTGGCCCTTGAGGTTGAGCAAGCCGCGCTCTTCGGCACCGACGAGGAACGGCTTGTCCAGACGATCATCGGCCAGACGGAACGGCACGTTCATCCACGAGCGGTCCGATTTGTTGATCGGGTTGCTGTAGAGGCCGCTGGCGTCGATGAAGTCGTACAGCGTGCGCTGTTTGACGTCATTCAGTTTGGCGATCGCTTCGACACCACCCTGCTCTTTCAGCCACTGGAACACCAGACCGGACAGGTACCAGGCCAGAGTCGGCGGGGTGTTGTACATCGAGCCGTTATCGGCCGCGACTTTGTAGTTGAGCATGGTCGGGCATAGTGAGCGCGCTTTGCCCAGCAAGTCTTCGCGAATGATGTTGACGACGATGCCGCTTGGGCCGATGTTTTTCTGCGCACCGGCGTAGATCATGCCGAAACGCGAGATATCGACCGGGCGCGAGAGGATGTCCGAAGACATGTCGGCCACCAGCGGTACATCACCGACTTCAGGAATCCACTGGAATTCCAGACCGCCGATGGTTTCGTTCGGTGCGTAGTGAACGTAAGCGGCGTCTTTCGACAGCTTCCACTCGTTCTGGCCCGGGATGGCGAAATAGTCATAAGGCTTGGCGGTGGCGGCAACATTGACGTGGCCGTAGCGCGAAGCTTCTTCAATGGCTTTCTGCGACCAGATACCGGTGTCGATATAGTCGGCCGAGCCGCCTTCAGGCAACAGGTTCAGTGGAATCTGCGCAAATTGCTGGCTGGCGCCACCTTGCAGAAACAGCACTTTGTAGTTCGACGGGATATTCAGCAGGTCACGCAGATCCTGCTCGGCCTGGGTGGCGATGGACACGAACTCATCACTGCGATGGCTCATTTCCATGACCGACAGACCCTTGCCGTGCCAATCAAGGAGTTCACCCTGGGCACGTTGCAGGACAGCTTCAGGAAGCGCCGCAGGACCGGCGCAGAAGTTATAGGCTCGCTTGCTCACATCCAATCTCGCTCTGATTTGGTGGTATCACATATCAGTCGGCGCCAATCGTGTGTGGGAGCGAGCTTGCTCGCGAAGGCGGACTGACATTCAGCAACAATGTCGCCTGATACTCCGCTTTCGCGAGCAAGCTCGCTCCCACAAGGATCTCCATGGGCGCCGAATTTCATACCGGACAAATAACAAGGGGGCGAATTCTCATCCGCCCCCTCGTTTGTCCGCTTATTCTTGCGGCTCTTCGTCTGCTGCGGCGTCGAGTTGCTGATCTTCACCGGCATCGTCGTTTACGACAGTGCCTTCGAATTCCTCGCCCTCTTCACCTTCAAGCTCTTCACCTTCGACTTCCGAAGGCTCCTGAACCCGCTCCAGTCCGACCAGGGTTTCATCCTTGGCCAGCTTGATCAGCGTCACACCTTGAGTGTTACGACCCAGGCTCGACACTTCGTCGACACGGGTACGCACCAGTGTGCCCTGATCAGAGATCAGCATGATCTCTTCACCGTCCTGCACCTGAACCGCGCCGACCAGACGGCCGTTACGCTCGTTGCTGACCATGGCGATAACGCCCTGACCGCCACGCTTGTATTCAGGGAACTCGGTGATCGCCGTACGCTTGCCGTAGCCGCGCTCGGAGGCAGTGAGGATCTCGCTGCCTTCTTCCGGAATCAGCATGGAGATCAGCTTCTGCCCTTCCGGCAGACGCATGCCACGCACACCGCGGGCGGTACGGCCCATGGCACGAACTTCGGATTCCTTGAAGCGCGTCACTTTGCCGCCGTCGGAGAACAGCATGATTTCCTGCTCGCCATCGGTGATGGCAGCGGAGATCAGGATGTCGCCTTCGTCCAGTTCCAGCGCGATCAGACCCACGCTGCGCTGACGGCTGAAGGCCACCAGCGGGGTCTTCTTCACGGTACCGTTGGCGGTCGACATGAAGATGAACGGCGCTTTCTTGCGGTCGGCAGCCTTGATACGGGCGCGGCGCTCTTCGTCGGTCTCGTTGCTGTTTTCGATTTCTTCTACATCAGCCTCGGCGCCTTCGGCTTCTTCTTCATCAGCCTGACGCTTCATGGCTTCGAGATCGACCGGCAGCATGGTGGTGATGTATTCACCTTCGCTCAATGGCAGAAGATTGACCAGCGGACGACCACGGGCAGCGCGGGACGCTTCCGGAATCTCGTAGGTCTTGAGCCAGTACACCTTGCCCTTGCTGGAGAACAGCAGCAGCGTGGTGTGGCTATTGGCAACCAGCAGGTGAGCGATGTAGTCCTCATCCTTGACGCCGGTCGCCGACTTGCCTTTACCGCCACGACGCTGAGCCTGGTACGCGGCCAGTGGCTGGGTCTTGGCGTAGCCACCGTGGGAGATGGTCACGACGCGCTCTTCTTCCGGGATCATGTCACCCAGGGTCAGGTCGAGACGGGCATCGAGAATTTCGGTGCGGCGCTGGTCGCCGTATTCGGCGCGGATCACTTCCAGCTCTTCGCGGATCACTTCCATCAGGCGCACAGCGCTGTTGAGGATGCGGATCAGCTCGCCGATCTGGTTGAGAATCTCTTGATACTCGGCCAGCAGTTTTTCGTGTTCCAGACCGGTCAGACGGTGCAGACGCAGTTCCAGAATGGCTTGCGCCTGTTCTGGCGACAGGAAGTACTTGCCTTCGCGCAGACCGTATTGCGGATCGAGGTTTTCCGGACGGCACGAATCGGCGCCGGCACGTTCCACCATCGCCACCACTGCCGAGGATTCCCACGGTGTGCTGACCAGCGCTTCTTTGGCTTCCGACGGCGTCGGCGAAGCCTTGATCAGCGCGATGACCGGGTCGATGTTCGACAGGGCAACGGCCTGGCCTTCGAGAATGTGACCACGCTCACGCGCCTTGCGCAGTTCGAACACGGTACGACGGGTGACCACTTCGCGACGGTGACGAACGAAGGCTTCCAGCAGATCCTTGAGGTTCAGGATGCGTGGACGGCCGTCGATCAGCGCAACAATGTTGATGCCGAATACCGATTGCAGCTGGGTCTGGGCGTAGAGGTTGTTGAGGATCACCTCAGGCACTTCGCCGCGACGCAGCTCGATCACGACGCGCATACCGTCCTTGTCGGACTCGTCGCGCAGTTCGGTGATGCCTTCGAGCTTCTTCTCTTTGACCAGTTCGGCGATCTTCTCGATCAGACGCGCCTTGTTCAGCTGGTACGGCAGTTCGGTGATGACGATCTGCTGACGGCCACCGACCTTGTCGATGTCTTCGATGATCGAGCGGGCGCGCATGTAAATGCGCCCGCGACCGGTGCGGTAGGCTTCGATGATGCCGGCGCGACCATTGATGATCGCGGCGGTCGGGAAGTCCGGACCGGGGATGTATTGCATCAGTTCATCGACGGTCAGCTCTGGGTTGTCGATGAGCGCCAGGCAACCGTCGATGACTTCACCGAGGTTGTGCGGCGGAATGTTGGTCGCCATGCCCACGGCGATACCGCTGGAGCCGTTGACCAGCAGGTTGGGGATACGGGTCGGCATGACCGCCGGGATCATTTCGGTGCCGTCGTAGTTCGGCACCCAGTCCACGGTTTCCTTGTGCAGGTCAGCCAGCAGCTCGTGCGCCAGCTTGGTCATGCGCACTTCGGTGTATCGCATGGCCGCAGCGTTGTCGCCGTCGACCGAACCGAAGTTGCCCTGACCGTCTACCAGCAGGTAGCGCAGGGAGAAAGGCTGAGCCATACGAACGATGGTGTCGTACACCGCGGTATCACCGTGCGGGTGATACTTACCGATCACGTCGCCGACAACACGGGCAGATTTCTTGTACGGCTTGTTGAAGTCGTTGCCCAGCTCGCTCATCGCGAACAGTACGCGACGGTGCACGGGCTTGAGGCCATCGCGCGCATCCGGCAGTGCACGGCCGACGATCACGCTCATCGCGTAGTCGAGGTAGGACTGTTTCAGCTCGTCTTCGATATTGACCGGGAGGATTTCTTTGGCCAGTTCGCCCATGAGAAGCCTGATTCCTTTTTCTGGTGAAACTTCGTCATATCCATATGGGACCAACGAAGCTCGTCGGGGCAGGCCGAGTGCCATGCGCCGACTTACGACAAATCAACATTGGATCGCGGATTTGCGCAGTGAAGACAGCTCCGTGGAGCTGCCTCGGAAAACGCCGGATGTTATCACAAGAGCCGCCACGCACCTATCCCCCTGATGCGCATGGAGCATAGTTAGTTGACCGGTGACAGGCTTAACGGGGACGAGAGAGGCTCAGAGCTTCTTTGAATGCAGATTTGCGGCTTGGATTAGCGATGTTTATTGACTTTTTGGGCCCCTTCGCGAGCAAGCTCGCTCCCACATTGTTCTGTGGTGATCACAAAATCTGTGGGAGCGAGCCTGCTCGCAAAGAGGATGACGCGGACATCAAGTCAATCAATGCAGGCGTTTGCGGCACATCAACTGGGCCATTTTCGCGGTATCCGGACGCTCGACGATGCCTTTCTCGGTCACGATCGCATCGATCAGATCCGCCGGCGTTACGTCAAACACCGGGTTGAACGCTTCAACGTCCGCGCCGACACGTTTACCGCCAACTTCCAGCAGCTCGGCGCCGTCACGCTCTTCGATCGGGATATCGTCACCGCTGGCCAGGTTCATGTCGATGGTCGAACTCGGCGCCACCACCATGAAACGCACACCGTGGTGCATGGCATTTACCGCCAGTTGATAGGTGCCGATCTTGTTGGCCACGTCACCGTTGGCCGTGATGCGGTCAGCGCCGACGATCACCCAGGTCACGCCTTTGGTTTTCATGATGTGCGCGGCGGCGGAGTCGGCGTTCAGCGTCACCGGAATGCCTTCGTTGGCCAGTTCCCACGCGGTCAGGCGCGAGCCTTGCAACCATGGGCGGGTTTCGTCGGCATAAACGCGCTCGACCATGCCTTCCAGATAAGCTGCACGAATCACCCCCAACGCCGTACCGAAACCACCGGTGGCCAGCGCGCCAGTGTTGCAGTGGGTCAGAATCGCCTGGGCATTACCCTGATGTTTGCGGATCAGATCAACGCCCAACTGCGCCATGGTCAGATTGGCTTCGCGATCGCTTTCATGAATGGCGATGGCTTCGGCTTCCAGCGCTGCCAGCGGATCGGCGTTGTCTTTCAGACGATCGAGGCGATCGTGCATGCGGCCGAGCGCCCAGAACAGATTGACCGCCGTCGGACGGGAATCGGCCAGCAAGGCAAAATCCTCTTCCAGCGCCGCGTACCACTCGCCACCTTCGGCGATCCGCGCACGGGCCGCGAGGACGATGCCATAAGCGGCACTGATGCCAATGGCCGGTGCACCACGCACCACCATCGAGCGAATCGCTTCAGCCACACCGGCGGCGCTGGTGTAGGCAATCCAGGTTTCCTCGAACGGCAAAATGCGCTGATCCAGCAGGTGCAGCGCGCCGTCACGCCAATCGATGGCCTTCACTTTTTCCGCAGCCAACAGTCGATCGCGCATCCCACACTCCGCACTCATGAACAAAAGCCGCCGATTATAGCGATCCCCCCGCGAAGACGCTCGGGTATACTTCGCCATCCTTTACAAAAGCACTGGAACCGACCCTCGATGCCGAAACCTGCCATTGCGCTCGACTTATTATTGCTGCCGACCTGGCTGGTACCCGTCGAACCTGCAGGCGTTGTGCTCAAGGAGCATGGCCTGGGCATCCGCGACGGTCGCATCGTGTTTATCGGCCCGCGCGCCGAAGCATTGAAGTGTAACGCCGCTGAAATCCGCGAGTTGCCGGATGTGTTGCTGGCTCCTGGCCTGGTCAACGCTCACGGTCACGCGGCGATGACGCTGTTCCGTGGCCTGGCCGACGATCTGCCGCTGATGACCTGGCTGGAAAACCACATCTGGCCCGCCGAGGCCAAATGGGTCGATGAAGACTTCGTCCGTGATGGCACTGATCTGGCCATCGCCGAGCAGATCAAAGGTGGCATCACCTGTTTCTCGGACATGTATTTCTTTCCGAAAGTCGCCAGCGAACGCGTGCACAACAGCGGCATTCGCGCGCAAATCGCCATTCCGATCCTTGATTTCCCGATTCCGGGCGCCAGCAGTGCCGATGAAGCCATTCGTCAGGGCGTCGAGCTGTTCGGCGATCTGAAGCATCACGAACGGATCAAGATCACTTTCGGCCCACATGCACCGTACACCGTCGGCGACGAAAACCTCGAGAAAATCCGTGTGATTGCCGAGGAGCTGGACGCCTCGATCCATATGCATGTGCACGAAACCGCTTTCGAAGTTCAGCAATCATTGGAGCAGCGCGGCGAACGCCCGCTCGCGCGCCTCGGCCGTCTGGGCCTGCTCGGCCCGCGCTTCCAGGCCGTGCACATGACCCAGATCAGCGATGAAGACCTGGCGTTGCTGGTAGAAAGCAACACCAGCGTGATCCACTGCCCGGAATCCAATCTCAAACTGGCCAGCGGCTTCTGCCCGGTCGAGCGTTTGTGGCAGGCTGGGGTGAATGTCGCGGTCGGCACCGATGGCGCGGCGAGCAACAATGACCTCGACCTGCTCGGCGAAACCCGTACCGCTGCCCTGCTGGCGAAAGCCGTCGCCGGTTCCGCCACGGCGCTCGACGCCCATCGGGCGCTGCGCATGGCCACCCTGAATGGCGCGCGGGCGCTGGGGATCGAGGCGCAAGTCGGCTCGCTGGAAATCGGCAAAGCCGCGGACATCGTCGCCTTTGACCTGTCCGGCTTGGCCCAGCAACCGGTCTACGACCCGGTTTCGCAGCTTATATACGCCACCGGCCGCGATTGCGTGAAACACCTGTGGGTCGCCGGCAAGCAACTGCTCGACGACCGCCGCCTGACGCGCCTGGACGAAGAACAGCTTGGCGCTATTGCCCGAGCCTGGGGCCAACGCATCAGCGGCCACACCGAATCGTAAACACCCCGGCGCAAACGCCGCGGCTACAGCCTTTTTTCAAGTTTCAGAGGATTTAACATGAGCAACGTCGACCACGCCGAAATCGCCAAATTCGAAGCCCTGGCCCATCGCTGGTGGGACCGCGAAAGCGAATTCAAACCACTGCACGACATCAACCCGCTGCGGGTCAACTGGATTGACGAACGGGTCAATCTGGCCGGCAAGAAGGTCCTCGACGTCGGTTGCGGCGGCGGCATTCTCAGCGAAGCCATGGCCCAGCGTGGCGCAACGGTGATGGGCATCGACATGGGCGAAGCACCGCTGGCGGTCGCGCAACTGCATCAACTGGAATCCGGCGTCAACGTCGAATACCGCCAGATCACTGCCGAAGACCTCGCTGAAGAAATGCCTGAGCAGTTCGACGTAGTGACCTGCCTTGAGATGCTCGAACACGTGCCTGACCCATCGTCGGTAATCCGCGCCTGCTTCCGCATGGTCAAACCGGGCGGCCAAGTGTTCTTCTCGACCATCAACCGCAACCCGAAGGCGTATCTGTTCGCCATCATCGGCGCTGAATACATCATGAAGCTGCTGCCGCGCGGCACCCACGACTTCAAGAAATTCATCCGCCCGTCGGAGCTTGGCGCGTGGAGCCGCATGGCCGGCCTGACCGTCAAGGACATCATCGGCCTGACCTACAACCCGCTGACCAAACACTACAAACTGGCCAACGACGTTGACGTCAACTACATGATCCAGACCCTGCGCGAGGAATAAGCCGATGGCCATCAGAGCAGTTCTCTTCGACATGGACGGCACCCTGCTCGACACGGCGCCGGACTTCATCGCCATCTGCCAGGCGATGCGCGCGGATCGCGGCTTGCCGCCGATCAACGACAAGCACATCCGCGACGAGATCTCAGGCGGCGCCAAAGCCATGGTCGCAGTGACGTTCTCGATGGACCCGGAGTCGCCTGGCTTCGAGGAGCTTCGCTTGGAATTCCTCGAGCGCTATCTGGTCGGCTGCGCGGTACACAGCAAGCTGTTCGATGGCATGGGCGAACTGCTCGCCGACATCGAGAAGGCCAATCTGATCTGGGGCGTGGTCACCAACAAGCCGCTGCGCTTTGCCGAGCCGATCATGCAGCAATTGGGGCTGGCCGAGCGTTCGGCACTGCTGATCTGCCCGGATCATGTGAAGAACAGCAAACCGGATCCGGAGCCGTTGATCCTTGCGTGCAAGATGCTTGATCTGGATCCGGCGACGGTTTTGTTTGTCGGCGATGATTTGCGTGATATCGAATCGGGTCGCGATGCCGGGACTAAAACGGCTGCGGTGACCTTCGGCTACATCCACCCGGACGACAACCCGCGGCATTGGGGTGCGGACGTGGTGGTGGATCATCCGTCGGAGTTGCGCAAGGTGCTCGATAGCGCGCTTTGCAGTTGCTGAGACCTGACGCAGAGCGTCATTGGTTGCATTCCCACGCAGAGCGTGGGAACGATCTGACTTGTTGAGGTTTTTATGTTTGATTATTCCGCTCGTCCCGAATTGCTCAAGGACCGGGTCATTCTGGTCACCGGTGCCGGTCGTGGCATTGGTGCGGCTGCGGCGAAAACCTACGCCGCTCATGGCGCCACCGTATTGCTGCTGGGCAAGACCGAAGCGAATCTGACGCAGGTCTATGACGAAATCGAGGCGGCGGGCCATCCGCAACCGGCGGTCATTCCGTTCAACCTCGAAACCGCCCTGCCCCATCAGTACGATGAGCTGGCGGCAATGATCGAGAGTGAATTCGGCCACCTCGACGGCTTGCTGCATAACGCTTCGATCATTGGCCCGCGCACGCCGATCGAGCAGTTGTCCGGCGAAAACTTCATGCGCGTCATGCAGGTCAATGTCAACGCCATGTTCATGCTGACCAGCACCCTGCTGCCACTGCTCAAGCTGTCGCAGGATGCGTCGGTGGTGTTCACCTCCAGCAGCGTCGGCCGCAAGGGCCGGGCGTACTGGGGCGCTTATGGCGTGTCGAAGTTCGCCACCGAAGGCCTGATGCAAACCCTGGCCGACGAAGTCGACGGCGTCGCGCCCGTTCGCTCCAACAGCATCAACCCGGGCGGCACCCGCACCAGCATGCGCGCACAAGCCTATCCAGGGGAAAACCCGCTGAACAATCCGACACCGGAGGAGATCATGCCGGTCTACCTGTACCTGATGGGTCCGGACAGCACCGGCATCAATGGCCAGGCATTCAACGCGCAATAACTGCCATACGTCGCATTTGTTGCCGCGGCAGATTCCTGTCGCGGCATGCATTTGCCGCTCGAGAGCGTCACAATCCAGTCAATTTTCCAGCACCCACTCCCTACCTAACAAGCCAAGCCATTGATTCCAAACGGTTTAAATAAAACCGAACTGAATGGCACGACTTTCGCTCTAAATTTCCTCAAAACAAGCCACGTGAAGGCAATGGGGCGAAGGCGATTTCGATAGCTTACTAATCGTCATCCGGCAGACTAGACTTACGCCAAATGTCCTACGGGACTGACGGATCAGTATGACGCGCAGCCCATAGCCGCTCTCACCCAGCCTGTAAGACAGACTTACCGCTAAGGGTTCACGCCATATGAAATCACCCTCCCAGACCAATGCAATTGACTTTGACAGTGCCAAATTGCAACGCCTGGGCTTTGGTCAACTGCCGCCCCTTCTGGAGCGACCGGCCAGCCTGGCGCAATTGCGTCAGCAAATGAGCCTGCAACTGCAAACCAGCCTTGAACCGCAACGCATCCTCGGTCTGTTTTTCCGCGAAGTTCAGCGCCTTGTACCGCTGGACGCGCTGAGTTACGTGCACCAGGGCAGCGATCTGCGCCTGGAGTTCGGTACACGCGGCCACCACTCGATCAGCTATAGCCTCAGCCACGAAGGCGAGCACATGGGTGAACTGATATTTCGCCGCAATCAGCGTTTCAACGAACAGGATCAGGGCAACCTTGAATCGCTGTTGTCGTCGCTGCTGTACCCGATGCGCAATGCCCTGCTCTACCGCGCAGCCACACAAAGCGCCCTGCGTGATCCGTTGACCGGCGCCGGCAACCGCATCGCCATGGAGCAGACCTTGCAGCGCGAGATCGACATGTCGCGTCGGCATGTGCAGCCGCTCTCGGTGCTGATGCTCGACATCGACCACTTCAAACGTGTCAACGACAGTCATGGCCACAGCGCCGGCGATGACGTACTTAAAGCGATCGCCGCGACCATCAAGGCGCAGCTGCGCAACGTCGACATGGTATTTCGTTACGGTGGCGAAGAGTTTCTGGTGCTGCTGTCCAATACCAGCCGGGATGCGGCCGCAATGGTCGGCGAACGGTTGCGTTATGCGACGCAGGCAGCTGAATACTATGCCGATGGGCAGTTGATTGAATTGACGGTGAGCCTGGGATGTTCGACGTTGTTGCCGGGCGAATCGGCCGACAGCTTGCTGCGTCGCGCCGACAGTGCCCTGTATGTGGCCAAGCGCGAGGGTCGTAACCGGTTGGCGATGGCGGGCTGAGCCCTTTCAAACGATACAAGACAGTGTGGGAGCGAGCTTGCTCGCGAAAGCGGTGCATCAGTCATAAAAATGCTGACTGACACGCCCCCTTCGCGAGCAAGCCCGCTCCCACATTGGTATTGCGTTAAGCCGAAATCAGCTCTCGACTACCGCTCTGCGCTCTCGGTTGACCAACAAGCGCTCGGATGTCTCCAACTGCATGCAGCGCTCCAGAAACAGATACATATAGTCGTAGCTCTTGCAGACTGCCTGTCGCAACTCAGCCTGCAAGGCTTTGCTCGGGTTCATCCCGGCCAGGGTGCAGATGATTTCCAGCGCCTCCCAGGGATGAGCATCGTCGTACTGGGCATGCATCTTCAGCCACTTCATCGCCCGCTTGCGGTCTTCTTCCGGAAACGCAGCCGCGTAAACACCGGTCGAACAGACGACCGCCGACCACTCCCCGGTCGCGCCCTCGATCGCATAGTTAGTGGCCGCGATGGCCACGATCAGTGAATCGGCTGAGCTGGTGTGCCAGCACCAATGACTCAGCGCATGCAACTCCGGCGGCACATGCTGGGCCTGAAGGTCTTCCAGACTGACGCCATGGGCACGACTCCAATGCACCCAGTAATCGGCGTGATTGAGTTCGACGCGGATATTGCGCATCAGCCAGCGCCGCGCCATGTCTTCGCCCGGGTGACGGGCGAACCTGGTTTTGGTGAGGTTTTGCGCCATGTACAACGCGAATTGCTCAACCACTGGCCAGCCCCCGATCAGGTACTGACGCATGGTTCTGGCGCTGAGCTTGTTATCACGCATGCGCAGGTAAAGTTCATGTTCGACAACCCGGCGTTTGCTCTCGCTGCAATCCTCTATGAGCTGTTGCGCCCAGGCAGGATAACTTGCAGCTTCCATGAGTGGTCCGGTTCGGTTGAATGTGTCGATCACTGTTCGGCTCCTTTTGATTTGTGATTGTAAGGATCGGCGAGAGACTTCAACGGAACGTGCCAGGCGCTTTGAATAACAGCGGTTGCGGTCTGGCGGGCCGACTTTGCAAACTGTCACAGGTAAACAACTGTGGACGCTCTATAACATAACCCTGAGCGTAATCCACACCGATTTCAAGCAATGCCTGCTCGATCTGGGTTGTTTCAACAAACTCGGCAATTGTCTGTTTACCCATGACATGCCCGATGTGATTGATCACTTCGACCATTGCGCGGTTAATCGGGTCGTCCAGCATATCCTTTACGAAACTCCCGTCGATCTTCAGGAAGTCTACAGGCAAATGTTTCAGATAAGCGAATGAAGACATTCCGGCACAAAAGTCATCTAACGAAAAATAGCAACCTAAGCCTTTGAGTTCATTAATAAATCTTATTGCACTGCCCAAATTTGAAATTGCACTGGTTTCTGTAATTTCAAAACAAATCATTTCAGGCGGTATTGCATAGTTAACAAACTGCTCTCGCAGGAAGTGCAAAAACGCGTCATCTCCTATAGTAATACCTGACAGATTAATCGCACACATTGCTAAAGGTTCTTGATGTTCTTGTGCAATACATTGAGCAATAACCTTGAATACGTTCTGAACTACCCAGCGATCCAGTTGACTCATCAAACCATAACGCTCGGCAGCGGGAATGAAACTGTCCGGCAGAATCATCCGCCCGGCTTCATCATGCAGACGCAGCAGAATCTCGATATGCCCACCCTTGCTGTCACCCGACTTCAGCGGCGCAATCTCCTGGGCGTACAGACAAAAACGGTTTTCTTCCAGCGCCATATGCAGGCGTTGTACCCAGGCCATTTCACCAAAGCGCAGCGACAGCTCGGAATCGTCGGCGTGATAGACCTGCACCCGGTTGCGGCCCTTTTCCTTGGCCATGTAACAGGCCATGTCGGCCGCGCGCAGTGAGGCTTCAAGGGTCGTCGGGGTCTGCGTAACATGCACCAGACCAATGCTCACCGTGGTCAGGAACGGCCGTCCTTTCCAGACAAAATGCAGGTTCTGCACGGTCTGGCGCAGCGCCTCGGCAATCTTCTCCGCCGCGTCGGGCGCGCAGTTCTCGAGAAGAATGCCGAATTCATCACCCCCCAGGCGCGCCAACGTGTCACCCTCGCGCAGCCCCGATTGCAACAGCGTACAAATGTGCCTTAACAGCTCATCACCGGCGGCATGGCCACAGGTGTCATTGACCAGTTTGAATTGATCGAGGTCGAGGAACATCAGCGCATGCCGTCCGGAATGGCGCGTGAGATTGTGCAGCGCCTGCTCCAGGCGATACTCGAACTCGCGGCGGTTGGCCAGCCCGGTCAGCGCGTCATGGGTGGCCTGCCATGACAGATTGGCGATGTATTGCCGCTCCTGGGTCATATCGTGCAGGACCAGCACCGTGCCGCTGACCTTGCCGGCATTGCGGATCGGCGCGCCGACCAGCGTCACCGACAATGTTGTGCCATCCAGGCGCTGGATCAGTTTCGAATGCTCGCTGCCGCCACTGAGCTGGCCACTGAGGATGTGCTCGATCAGGGTCAGCCCTTCGGCCTGGGCATTATCGTCGAGCAGGTTGAACAGCGCGGCCAGCGGCAGGCCGGCGGCCTGTTCGGCCTTCCAGTGGGTCATGGCTTCGGCGGCCGGGTTCATGTAATCGATGGCACCGCCGACATCGGTGGTGATGACGCCATCGCCGATCGAATGCAAGGTGACGTGCGCTCGATCCTTCTCCAGTTGCAGCGCCTCGGCAAAAGCGTGGCGCTGCTTGAGCAATTTGTGCGTACGCCACAGGGCCAGCACGATCAACCCCAGCGCCGTGGCCAGATTGGTTAACAGCAACAGTCGCAGAATCATCCGCGAACCTTCGCCCAAAGCATCGCTGAAGGCTTTTGCGGCCGGGGTCACGCCATCGTTGATGGCGAAAATCCGCGCCTTCCAGCGCTGGATATCGGCGCTGTTGGCAGTGTTCTGCGAAATGCTGCGATGCATCTCTTGCGCAACGTCATCCAGCTCGACCAGATAGGCGTCACCGACGGTCCAGCGATCGATGGCGGTTTCCAGATAACTGAAATGACGGAAGTTGAGGTACAGCCAGATCAGGCTGGAAACGTCGTCGGGGTGGTTGCCACCCTTGAGAATACCTTCACGCGCGGCCGCCAGATCCGGCGGTTGATGATCCAGCGCCAGACGCAACTGATGCCCCCCCTGCGGCACGGCAATCGCGTTACGGTACTTGAGGAAAATTGCCTCGTCACGACTGTCAGCGTACAGATTGAGGTAGTAGATCGCGTCTTTCTGCCCCTTCGACCAGAGGCTTTCGCCGGCGACGTAACCGCGAACGGCCGAGAGCACGTAAAGACTCACGCCGCCCAATAACGCTTGAAACAACACGACGGCAATAAATGGCCAGACGATGCCCAACAACCGTGGCGTTCCGAGAGTCCGCTTTTGCTTCATGAGATCCCTTGCGCAAGCACTGCCAGATGAACACCGGAAAATCCCGCTCCTGACAGCTCAGCCTAGGCTAGTTTTCGACAAGTCAAAGGGACAGCTCTGCCGTCCTCTAGGTCGATTGTGCAAATGGCGTGACTGTGCGGGCGTTCCGAGTGGTTTTACTCAATGCAATTCAAGCACTAAGCACAGAAACCGGGACGAAACTCAAGGGCGCTGGATCTGCTGCAGGTGACCATAAAGCTTGGCATACAGACCGCCGTCGGCAATCAACTGTTGATGATCACCGTCTTCAGCGACCTGACCACCATCGAACACCAGCACGCGATCAGCCTGTTTCACCGCCGACAGTCGGTGGGCGATGATCAGCGTGGTGCGGCCATTGAGGAAGCGCGCCATGGCCTGATGCAGGTTGTACTCGGTGGCGGCGTCGAGGGCGGAAGTAGCTTCGTCAAGGATCACGACTTTCGGCTCGGCAAGGATCATCCGGGCGATGGCCAGACGTTGCCGCTGCCCGCCCGACAAGCGCACGCCGGAGCGGCCGACAATGCTGTCCAGGCCCTCGGGCAAGGCGCGGATGGTCGCTTCGAGCTGAGCGATTTCCAGTGCCTGCCAGCAGGCTTCGTCGCTGCGGGTGCGGCCCATGGTCAGGTTGGCGCGCACGCTGTCGTTGAACAGCGCCGGGTGCTGCAACACCACCGCGACGTTTTCGCGAACCGTTTCCAGGCCGATGTCCTGCTGGGTCGAACCGCCAAAACGGATGGTGCCGGAGACTGGCGTATACAACCCGAGCAGCAATTGCACCAGGGTACTTTTGCCACCGCCACTGGCGCCGACTATCGCGACTTTTTCACCAGGGGCTATCGATAGATTCAGTTGATCCAGTACCAGCTCATCGCCATAGCCGAAGCTCAGGCCCTGCACCTGAATGCCGACAGTGTCACGGCCCTTGAACGGATCGACGCCGCCGGGATATTGCGGCTCATCGGCACGTGCCAGCAGCTCGTTGATCCGCGCCAGCGCCCCACCCGCCGCGTAATAGGCGTATTGCAGATTGAGCAGCTGTTCGACCGGGCCGATCATGAACCACAGGTAGCTGAACACCGCGAGCATCTGGCCGATCGACAGGTCGGAAAACAACACCGTGAGCATCGCCGCCGCGCGGAAAATGTCGATACCGAACTGGAAGAGCAAACCACTGGCGCGGTTGGAGGCGTCGGTTTTCCACTGCGAGTTGACCGCGTAATTGCGCACTTCCTGCGCACGCAGGCCGAGCCGCCCGAGGAAGAAACCCTGACGGTTGCCGGCGCGGATTTCCTGAATCGCATCGAGGGTTTCGCTCAACGCCTGGGTGAAGCGCGAGGTGCTGTCGTTCTCGAGTTTCTTCAGGTGTTTGACGCGCTTGCCCAACTGCACCGTGGCGTAGATCACCAACGGGTTGAACAGCAGAATCAGCAGCGCCAGTTTCCAGTGCATCCACATCAGGATGCTGGCGGTGCCGACCAGTGTCAGCATCGCCACCAGAAAGCGACTGAGGGTTTCACCGACGAACTTGTCGAGGGTGTCCAGATCGGTGACCAGGTGCGTCGTCACCGTGCCGCTGCCGAGGCTTTCGTATTCGCCGAGGGAAATACGTTTGAGGCGCTCGATCAAGCGCACGCGAATGCGATAAACGATGTCTTTGGCCAAGCGCGCAAACAGGCGCGACTGCAACACGCCAAAGCACAGCGAGCCGCATCGCAGAGTCAAGGTGAGCAACAGCATCAGACCGATGTAGCCCGCCGCTTGCTGCCACATAGCGGGCAGAACGTGATTCATGACTTTCAGTGCCGCATCGCCGTGGCCGAGCAGGACTTCGTCCACCAGCAGCGGCAACAGCAATGGAATCGGCACACTGCACAGCGTCGCCAGAACGGCCACGCCATTAGCGATCCAAAGGGATTTTTTGTGCGTCAGTGCCAGGCGCCGGACTTCTGCCCAGCTCAGCCGGTCGACACGCTTTACGGCTGGCGTGTCATCGGCCAGATCAGACACAGGCCGCGCGTTCCAGCCAGCGGCCGAGCAATGGCGACAGCTCGCTGAGCGGTTGATAACCGTTGGTCAGCAGCGCCAATTGGCCGTTGCGCTCGGCCAGCAGGGTCGGGAAACCGGCGATGCCCAGATCCTGCACCCAACTGAAATCGGCCTGAGTTGCTTTGTGCTGATCGGCATGATCGAACAACGCCGCGAATTCAATACGCGGTACACCGGCCTGCTCGGCCAACTCGACCAGCACGCTGGCCTGGGTAACATCACGACCTTCAGCGTAAAACGCCTGCTGGATCAGGCCGACCAGTGTCCACGCGCAATCCGGCGCCAGAGTGCGCGCAGTGACGATCGCCCGGCAGGCAGGCTCAGTGTCGTAGACAAAACCGTCGGGCAACGCACCGTCGAACTTGAACGGCTGACCGGTGGCCTCGGTGACCGCTTGCCAGTGTTCAAGAATGTAGCGACGCGTAGTCGGCTCCAGCGCCGAGCCACTGCCAGTGCGCAAACCACCGACCACCAGATGCAGCTCGACCCCGGCTGCTTGCGCCTGCTCGACCAATGCCTTGGCCACCGGAGCGAAACCCCAGCACCACGAACACATCGGGTCCATCACATAGAGCAGGCGCGCAGACATGATTAAGCCTCGGTGGATGCTTGCTTGTAGTTGTAGCCGATCGGGTGCGGCTGGTTGCGCGCCTTGGCCAGTTCGATCTGCTTCTGCCGATCGATCGCGCTGCGGCGGGTTTTCTCGCTCAGTGTGTCCCAGCAATGCGGGCAGCTGATGCCGGCCACGTAATGCTCGGAGGCGCGATCTTCAACGCTGACCGGAGTGCGGCAGGCATGACATTGATCGTAGTCGCCTTCGCTGAGGTCGTGGCGTACGGTCACGCGGTTGTCGAAGACGAAGCAATCGCCCTGCCACTTGGTTTCTTCCTGCGGCACCTCTTCAAGGTATTTCAGGATGCCGCCCTTGAGGTGGTAAACCTCTTCAAAGCCCTCGCCGAGCATGTAGCTCGAGGCTTTTTCGCAGCGAATGCCACCGGTGCAGAACATCGCGACCTTCTTGTGCACGGCCGGGTCGAAATGTTCTTTGATGTAGTCAGGGAATTCACGAAAACTGGTGGTTTTCGGATCGATGGCGCCTTCGAAGGTGCCGATCGACACTTCGTAATCGTTGCGCGTGTCGATCAACAGTACTTCCGGATCGCTGATCAGCGCGTTCCAGTCTTGCGGCTCGACGTAGGTGCCGACCTTTTTGTTCGGGTCGACGCCTTCGACACCGAGGGTGACGATCTCTTTTTTCAGTTTGACCTTGGTGCGATAGAACGGCTGTTCATCGCAGTACGACTCTTTGTGATCGATATCGATCATGCGTGGGTCGTTCTTGAGCCAGGCGAGCAGGCCGTCGATGCCTTCGCGGGTGCCCGACACGGTGCCGTTGATGCCTTCTTCGGCGATCAGCAGGGTGCCTTTGATCTGGTTGTCGACCATCGCTTGCAGCAGCGGCTCGCGCAGGTTGACGTAATCTTCGAGGGTGACGAACTTATACAGTGCCGCCACGACAATCGGTTGTGTCATGGGTATTTCTCCAGGTGGCTACCCTCGCAAAGGGTGAACCGGATTCAAAAAAAAACGCGCCGGGTAAGCGGCGCGTTGCGGATTCTAGCAAAAAACCGAAGCTTAATGCTTGCTGCCGCCAGCACAGGTCGGCGACGCCGGGGCGGCGCCGATCTCTGCCCATTCCTGCGGGGTGTAGGTGTGCAGCGCCAACGCATGGAACTCGCCCATCAGCTCGCCGAGCGTGCCATAGACTTTCTGGTGGCGCTTGACCCGGTTCAGGCCGTCGAACTGCGCGCTGACCACCACTGCCTTGAAGTGGGTCTGCAACCCGCGACTGTGCATGTGGCTTTCGTCCAGCACTTGCAGGTGTTCAGGCTGAAGCAGGGCCAGCGTCGATTCGATGCGTTGTTGCATGGTCATCACGAACTCCGCTTACTTCTTCTTGGCCGGCGCAGCAGCGCCTTTCGGGTCCAGCTCTTTGGTCATGTCGTCGAGCAGCTTGTTGACGACAGGTACGGCGCTTTCCAGTTTGGCCTGGGTCATCTGGGCCGATTGCTGGGTCAGCTGCGGCATTTTTTCCAGGACTTTCTTGCCCAGTGGCGACTTGTAGAACGCAACAAGGTCTTTAAGCTCGGATTCGCTGAAGTTGCTGGTGTAAAGCTTGACCATGTCCGGCTTGAGCTTGTTCCAGCCGATGGCCTGGTCCAGCGCGGCGTTGGCCTTCGCCTGGTAGGTTTCCAGTACGGCTTTCTTGGCTTCCGGGGCTTTGGTCTGTTCAAAACGCTGAGCGAACATTTGCTGCACTTGCATGTACACCGGAGTGCCCAGCTTGTCAGCGTGCGCCAGGGTCAGGAAAGCTTCAGCACTGGCGTTGTGGCTGGCGGTATCGGCAAGCACCTGGCCGCTGGCGCAAACCAGTGCAACCGCGGTGCAGATGGCACGAAGACGAGTCATCGAGTTTCCTTTTCAGCTAGGCGAGGTAAAACCCCAAGGGCGACCATTCTGCGCCTAAAAAACCTTGTGGCTCAACCCCCGAGCCTTGCCGCGCTTGATTGGCCGGGTTTTACCGGTCAACAATCGGCTCGATGGAACCACCCGGGCCGAAGCCGGCCTAAACTGCGCAAACGAACCAACAGGAGTGTGCACGATGAGCCGTATCGAAACCGACAGCCTGGGCCAGATCGAAGTCCCGGACGACGCTTACTGGGGTGCTCAGACGCAACGCTCGCTGATCAACTTCGCCATTGGTCAGGAACGCATGCCGCTGCCGGTATTGCACGCCCTGGCCCTGATCAAGAAAGCCGCCGCCCGGGTCAACGACCGCAATGGCGACGTGCCTGCCGACATCGCCCGCCTGATCGAACAGGCCGCCGACGAAGTCCTCGACGGCCAGCACGACGACCAGTTCCCGCTGGTGGTCTGGCAGACCGGCAGCGGCACCCAGAGCAACATGAACGTCAACGAGGTGATTGCCGGTCGCGCCAATGAACTGGCCGGTAACCCGCGCGGCGGCAAGACGCCGGTGCACCCCAACGATCACGTCAACCGCTCGCAAAGCTCCAACGACTGCTTCCCGACCGCCATGAGCATCGCGACTGCGCAAGCGGTGCAAGAGCAACTGCTGCCGGCGATTGCCGAGCTGTCCGGCGGCCTCGCCGAACTGGCCGCACGGCACATGAAACTGGTGAAAACCGGGCGTACGCACATGATGGATGCGACGCCGATCACCTTTGGCCAGGAGCTCTCCGGATTCATAGCGCAGCTGGATTACGCCGAGCGCGCCATCCGTGCGGCGCTGCCGGCGGTGTGTGAACTGGCCCAGGGCGGCACCGCGGTCGGTACCGGGCTGAATTCGCCGCACGGTTTCGGTGAGGCGATTGCCGCGGAACTGGCGGCACTGTCCGGTCTGCCCTTCGTCACCGCGCCGAACAAGTTTGCCGCCCTCGCCGGCCACGAACCGCTGACCAGCCTCTCCGGCGCGCTGAAAACCCTCGCCGTGGCACTGATGAAAATCGCCAACGACCTGCGTCTGCTTGGCTCCGGCCCCCGCGCAGGTTTTGCTGAAGTGCGGCTGCCGGCGAACGAGCCGGGCAGCTCGATCATGCCGGGCAAGGTCAACCCGACCCAGTGCGAAGCGCTGTCGATGCTCGCCTGTCAGGTCCTGGGCAACGACGTGACCATCGGCATTGCCGCGAGTCAGGGTCACTTGCAGTTGAACGTGTTCAAACCGGTGATCATCCACAACCTGCTGCAATCGATCCGCTTGCTTGCCGACGGTTGCAGCAACTTCCAGCAGCACTGCATTGCCGGGCTAGAGCCGGACGCTGAAGTCATGGCCAGACATCTGGAACGAGGGCTGATGCTGGTGACAGCGCTGAACCCGCACATTGGTTATGACAAATCAGCGGAGATTGCCAAGAAGGCTTACAGCGAAGGGCTGACCTTGCGTGAGGCGGCGTTGGCGCTGGGGTATCTGACCGATGAAGAGTTTGATGCGTGGGTGCGTCCGGAGAACATGATCGAGGCTGGCGCCAAGGGCTAGTTTTGTAGCGCCTGTAAATCAGTCTTCGCGAGCAAGCTCGCTCCCACACTCGATTGCATTCCTCTCATGAGAATGCGGTCAACTGTGGGAGCGAGCTTGCTCGCGAATGGGGCCAGCGCAGTTTAACTGGCGGCCATCTTCATCCGCCGCGCCTTGAGCCCGGCAATCAACGACGGCCCCAAGGCCACCAGCGCCGAACCCAGCACCACCAGCACCGCCCCGCCATAACCCAACCCGTTGATCTGTTCGGCATGTACGTACTCGGGCCAGATCCCGGCCGCAATCGCCACGGCACCAAACGTCACCAACGGCGTGATCGCCAACGTCGCACTGACCCGTGATGCCTCCCAATGCGCCAGCGCCTCAGCGAACGCGCCATAGGCAATCAGCGTGTTCATGCAGCACGCCAGCAGCAGCCAGCCCTGCAGCGGACTCAGGTTAAGCGCTTCGAGCGGGTGCACCCACGGCGTCAGCAACAGTGCACAGAACAGATAAATCACCATCATCACCTGCAACGAATTCCACACCGTCAGCAATTGCTTCTGGCCCAGCGCATAGAAGGTCCACACCGTCGACGCCAGCAGCACCAGCAAAACCCCTGCGGTGTAATCCGACAATGACGTCAACAACTCCGCCAGCCGCTGATTGAAGAACAGCACAAAACCGATCAACAAAACCGCAAGACCAATGCCCTGACCAATACTGAAGCGTTCCTTGAACACAAACAGGCTGGCGATCAGCAACATGATCGGGCCCATCTGCACCACCAGTTGCGCGGTGCCGGGGCTGAGCAGGTTAAGGCCCATCAGGTACAACACATAGTTGCCAACCAGCCCGAGCACCGCCATCAAAACCAGCCAGCCACCCTTGGGCCCGAGCACTTTGCGGCTGGGCAGGCGTTTCACCGCCGTCAGATAGATGAACAGGCAGCCGCCGGACACCAACAGACGAAACCAGGTCACCGTCACCGGGTCCATCACCAGCAACACCTGTTTGAGTTTGATCGGCAGGATGCCCCACAGAAACGCGGTCAGCAGCGCCAGGAACAAGCCGTAGACCCAGCGACCCGATGAAATGTGCATGAAAACCCCAAAGCCTGCTGACAAGTGCGTCCATTCTAGGCTTGCCACCGGGCGCGACACAGGGACAGTTGCGGTCAGGACGCGAATCAAACTGTGCAGGTCGCAGCAGTAAATTGACGCGACGCCGTTGATCGGCTGAGCGGGCGTTCCAAGTGCTTCAGGCATAAGCTCATTGGATCCCTTTCAGCGCATCATCCAAGGAGACCGATCATGTTAGCAATGCGCGCCCAGGACCCAGCCCCTGCTACGCACTTTCGCAGCGACCGGGTGTGTCGGGTCAATGGTGAACTGTATTTCAGTACTCGGGAAAATACCCTAGAAGGGCCGTTCGAAAGTCCCGAGAAGGCCGAGCTGGAAATAAAAGCTTATATCGCGCGGATGCAGCTGCTGGATTCCAACCGGTAAACCCGGTCGATCCCTTCGCGAGCAAGCTCGCTCCCACACTGGATCTCTGGTGTACACAAAACAGGTGTTCACTGAAGATCTACTGTGGGAGCGAGCCTGCTCGCGAAAGCGGTAGATCAGACACCAAACAGGTCAGTGCTTAGCGAACCGCCTCAAACAACCCGGTAGCGCCCATCCCCCCGCCCACACACATCGTCACGATGCCGTAACGCAAATTACGCCGCTGCAACTCACGCACCAGATGCCCGACCTGCCGTGACCCGGTCATGCCAAACGGGTGACCAATGGAAATCGAGCCGCCATTGACGTTGTACTTTTCGTTATCGATCTCCAGCCGATCACGGCTATACAGGCACTGCGACGCGAACGCCTCGTTCAGCTCCCACAAATCGATATCCGCCACCTGCAAACCCTTGGCCTTGAGCAGTTTCGGCACCGAGAACACCGGGCCGATGCCCATCTCGTCCGGCTCGCAACCGGCCACGGTAAAACCCCGGAAGAACGCTTTCGGCTTGAGTCCCAGTTGCAACGCCTTCTCCAGGCTCATCACCAAGGTCATCGAGGCACCGTCGGACAGTTGCGACGAGTTGCCCGCCGTCACCGAACCGTCCTCGGCGAACACCGGTTTCAATCCGGCGAGGCTTTCGTAAGTGGTATCGGGACGGTTGCAATCGTCGCGATCCACCACACCGTCGAGAATCTGCACCTCACCGGTGTTTTTGTCCTCGACGCGATACTTGACCGCCATCGGCACGATTTCATCGTTGAACAGCCCCGCCGCTTGAGCTTGCGCGGTGCGAATCTGACTTTGCAGTGAATAGCGATCCTGCGCTTCACGGCTGACGCCATAACGTCGCGCGACCACTTCGGCGGTCTGGCCCATCGTGTAATAGATGCCCGGCGACTTTTGCTTGAGCAGCGGGTTGATCAGATGATCGGTGTTGACGCTTTTCATCGTCAGGCTGATCGACTCGACGCCGCCGGCAACGATGATGTCGCTGCAACCCGAGGCAATCTGGTTGGCGGCAATGGCGATTGCCTGCAAGCCCGACGAACAGAAACGGTTGAGGGTCATGCCGGCGGTGCCGGTGCCCAAGCGCGACAGCACCGCGACATTGCGACCGATGTTGTAACCCTGCGCGCCCTCGTTGGAGCCGGCACCGACGATGCAATCCTCGACGCTGGCCGGGTCAATGTCATTACGCTCAAGCAGCGCGTTGACGCAATGGGCCGCCATGTCATCGGGACGGGTCTGGTTGAACTTGCCGCGAAAGGATTTGGCCAGGCCAGTCCGCACGCTGTCGACGATCACCACTTCACGCATGGCATACCTCATTGTTGTGGTCTGTTGAGAGTGGACCTGAGCATAAGTCCACTGCATCAACGACCGCGACAATCATTCACCCCGCGTATGCGCGTCTATCGGCTCAATCCTTGTGTTTCTTCGCGTGCTTGTCGGATTTCTCGAACGCGTCTTCAAGTGCGCGGTTGATCGTGCGCAACACTTTGACCCGCGCCCAGCGCTTGTCATTGGCCTCGACCAGGGTCCACGGCGCGATCTCGGAACTGGTGCGGTCGACCATATCGCCCACGGCGGCCCGGTAGGCGTCCCATTTGTCGCGATTGCGCCAGTCGTCTTCGGTGATCTTGAAACGCTTGAACGGGATCTCTTCACGCGCCTGGAAGCGCTCCATCTGCGTGTCCTTGTCGATGGCCAGCCAGAACTTGACCACGATCACGCCGGCATCGGCCAGTTGCTCTTCAAAGTCGTTGATCTCGCCATAGGCGCGCAGCCAGTCGGCCGGCGTGCAGAAACCTTCGACCCGCTCCACCAAGACCCGGCCGTACCAGGAGCGGTCGAACACGGTGAACTTGCCGCGCGCTGGAATATGCCGCCAGAAACGCCACAAGTACGGCTGCGCCCGCTCCTCTTCCGTCGGCGCGGCAATCGGCACGATGTTGTATTGACGCGGATCGAGCGCCGCCGCGACCCGACGGATCGCCCCGCCCTTGCCTGCCGCATCGTTGCCTTCGAAGACCGCAATCAGTGCGTGGCGGCGCATGCGTTTGTCGCGCATCAACCCGGACAGGCGCGCCTGCTCGGTGATCAGTTGTTCTTCGTAGTCTTTCTTCTCCAGGCGCTGGGTCAGGTCGAGGCTGTCGAGCAGGTTCAACTGATCGACCGGCGTGCCCAGCGGCGCGGCACTGACATCGTGGGGATGCACGTCTGGACGCTTCAGCGCATTTTGCAAACCCTCGAGGAGAATCTTGCCGACCGCCAGGCTGCGGTAGTTGGCGTCGGCGCCTTCGATCACATGCCACGGCGCGTAATCACGGCTGGTACGGCGCAGTACACGCTCGCCGTATTTGACGAACTTGTCGTAGGTTTGCGATTGCTGCCAGTCCAGCGGGCTGATGCGCCAGCTGTGCAACGGATCATCGGCCAGCGCTTTGAGCCGCGCCTTCATCTGTTTTTTCGACAAGTGAAACCAGAACTTGAAGATCAGCGCGCCTTCGTCACAGAGCATCTTTTCCAGCCGCTCGGCACCCGCGATGGCCTGATCCAGACGCGGATCCTTGAACAAGCCGTGCACCCGCCCCTGCAGCATCTGGCTGTACCAATTGCCGAAGAAAATCCCCATCCGCCCCTTGGCCGGAAGCATCCGCCAGTAGCGCCACGCCGGTGGCCGCGACAACTCTTCATCGGTCTGCTGATCGAAGGTGCGCACTTCGATCAGGCGTGGGTCCATCCACTCGTTGAGCAATTTGACCGTCTCGCCCTTGCCCGCACCCTCGATGCCGTTGATCAGGATGATCACCGGGAAACGCTTCTGCTGCTGCAATTCGAACTGGGCTTCAAGCAAGGCTTCACGCAGTGCCGGGACGGCCGCCTCATAGGTGTCTTTGTCGATGGCGTGACCGATTTCAGCGGATTCAAACATGGGACGGCTCCTTCCAGGATTCAGCAAGACTAGCGGATTGGGCACAGCAGCGGCGCAGAAATTCCTGCGGGTGGCGGATTGTCCGTCAGTCTCGGCGACAAGCCTTGCCATGGATCAAGCAACGCCTGCGCGATCGGCTAGAATGGCGGCCTTGTCGTTGCCGAGCCTGCCATGAAAGCCGTATTGCCCCACGCCCAACTCGACTGGGATGACCAGGGACGCCCGCGTTCGCGGGTGTTCGATGACGTGTATTTTTCCGACAAATCAGGTCTGGATGAAACCCGTTATGTGTTCCTCGAACAAAACCGTCTGGCCGAGCGTTTTGCCGCGTTGCCGTCCAGCGGTTGTTTGGTTATTGGTGAAACCGGCTTCGGCACCGGGCTGAATTTTCTTTGTGCCTGGCAATTGTTCGAGCAACACGCCGTCGCCGGTGCGCGGCTGCATTTCGTCAGCGTCGAAAAATACCCGCTGAGCCCGGCCGATCTGAAGCGTGCCTTGGCACTCTGGCCGGAACTCAAGCCGCTGGCCGATCAGTTGCTGACGCATTACGTGGCGATCCACACAGGCTTTCAGCGCATCACCCTGGCCAACGGCCGCGTGACGCTGACGCTGTTGATCGGCGATGCACTGGAACAACTGCCGCAGCTCGACGCGCAGATCGACGCGTGGTTTCTCGACGGCTTCGCCCCGGCGAAAAACCCCGACATGTGGACTGCCGAACTGTTTGTTGAACTGGCGCGACTGGCAGCGCCCGGTTCGACCATCAGCACCTTTACCAGCACTGGTTGGGTTCGCCGTTTGCTCAACGCCGCCGGGTTCAAAATGAAGCGCACGCCGGGCATCGGTCACAAGTGGGAAATCCTCCGTGGCGAATTCCTCGGCTGGCCGGCGGAAGTTGCTCCGCCCGTGCCGGACAAGCCGTGGTTCGCTCGCCCCGCGCCGATCGCCGCTGAGCGGCGTGCGCTGGTGATCGGCGCCGGTCTGGCCGGATGCGCCACGGCGTCCAGTCTGGCCGCACGCGGCTGGCAAGTGACGTTGCTCGAGCGCCATGACGCGGTAGCACAGGAAGCCTCGGGCAACCCGCAGGGTGTGCTGTATCTGAAGTTGTCTGCCCATGGCACGGCGTTGTCGCAACTGATCGTCAGCGGTTTTGGTTACACCCGACGCCTGCTGGAAACCCTGCAACGCGGCACCGACTGGGACGACTGCGGTGTGCTGCAACTGGCATTCAATGCCAAGGAAGCCGAGCGCCACGCGCAATTGGCACAAGCTTTCCCGGAAGATCTGTTGCGATGGCTTGACCAGCCCGAGGCGCAGGCCCGCGCCGGGGTCGGCGTGGCCCACGGCGGTTTGTACTATCCCGAAGGAGGCTGGGTGCATCCGCCGGCGCTGTGTCAGGCGCAAGCGGCGCAGCCGAACATCGAATTGCTCAGCCATCGCGATGTGCTTGAACTGCGCAAGGTCGATGATCAGTGGCAAGCCCTCGACGGTGACCGCCTGCTTGCCAGCGCGCCGATCGTGGTGCTGGCCGGCGCCGCCGAGATCAAACGTTTTACGCAAAGTGCCGAACTGCCGCTCAAGCGCATTCGCGGGCAGATCACTCGTCTGGGCGAAACAACCGAAAGCCAAGCGCTGACCACGGTGGTCTGTGCCGAAGGCTACGTCGCCCCGGCGCGTTTGGGCGAGCACACCCTCGGCGCCAGTTTCGATTTCAACAGCGATGACCTGACCCCGACCACGGCTGAACACGTGGGCAATCTGGCGATGCTCGAAGAGATTTCCACTGACCTCGTCGCGCGCCTGCACATCAGCGAACAGCCTGTCGAAAACCTGCAGGGCCGCGCAGCCTTCCGCTGCACCAGCCCTGACTATTTACCGATTGTCGGGCCCCTCGCCGACCGCGAAGCGTTTCTCGACGCTTATGCCGCACTGAGCAAGGATGCCCGCCAGGTGCCAGACATCGCCTGCCCTTGGCTGGACGGCTTGTATGTCAACAGCGGCCACGGCTCGCGGGGGCTGATTACCGCGCCCTTGTCCGGCGAACTGCTTGCCGCGTGGCTGGACAACGAGCCGCTGCCACTGCCACGCAGCGTAGCCGAAGCCTGTCACCCTAACCGCTTCGCCCTGCGTCGGTTGATTCGCGGCAAGTGAATCTCACATGTCCGGCATCACGCACAGGCCCAGGTCCACCAGGCGGATAGACTCTTGCGTCAGGCGCTTGAACTCTGCCTCTTGCGCCTGTTCCTTTTGAAGTTTGAGGGCAAGCCCCTGACTCAGATAGTCAGCACTGGGCAGTGTGTCTGCCTTCTCATCCAGGGCAGTCATTTGCGGCGCGAACGACTCGTCGATCAGCGAGAACTTGCGCGTAAACGTACGTTTCAGGTAGTCACGCCAGAACGTCTGCTGCTGCATGAATTCGAGCCATTGGGGGGAGAGTTCGTCTGTAGCGATCCGGTGTTGCGCCTTTTCCAGATCAGCGGCGGTCACGCCGCTCTCCGGTCCGAGCAACATGTTCTGCGGCTGGCCAGGCAGGTCGAGCGTCTTCGCCAGCCCGATGCGATAAGCCAGGTTCACCTCGAGTTCATCCAGTTTCCCGACCTTGAGCGCATGTTCGCGGGCAATCTCGTTCAGTCGATGCAGCCGGAACAGTCTGCGGCCGAGTTCGAGCAGCGGTTTGGCTGTGATCTTGCCGCCGGCGCCCTTGGTTACATGATCGACGTGAACAGCCACTTCAAGATGACTGAAATTGATCGCCGCCGTGTCATCGCAATTGATCGGGTTGGCGGCCAGATCGAGCAACTCATCGCAGAGAGCGCCATCAGCCTCTGCTGCCTTCAATACCGCCCAGATCCGCCGCTGCATGTCAGCTCGGCCCTTCGTCCCGTCGGCGGTATCGCCCAGTCGCGCCAGCAACTGGAACAAGCCTTCGGCACGGGGATCGTCGCCAAACGCCTGCCAGATTCGCACCTGCGTCAGCCATTCCTCACCGGTCGTCTTGGTCAGCCATAAGGAGCGCGCGGTTTGTTCGTGGAGTCGGGCAGTGTCGTCTGCGGTGTAACCCATGCCTATCCCGTAATTATTGCGATAGTTATCCAGATACGTTTTGCTGGTTTCAGTGAAGGTGTTGCGCCCAAGGTTGAGCGCCCGGGTAAATCGATGCGGTTTTTGAAACAGCCATTCGGGTAATTCACTGATTTTGTTTTCGCTCAGATCCATCCTTTCGATATGGGCGCGACTCTGCAGACCTCGAGGCAGTTCGGTAATCCCCGTATTGCGCAGCAACAACAGACGCAGGTTGCTCATTTGACTGACATCCGGAGTGGCGCCCAACGGGTTGTCGTTCAGATTAAGATTTGTCAGCGTGCGCAGCCGGTTCAGCTTGGTCAATGTCTGCTCGGTCAGCTTTACCTGATTGCCCTCCAGGCCCAATCGCTTGAGATTGGGCATATGCGACAGCACTTCGGGGAGCCGAGTGATTTTATTTTTGTCGAGTTCCAGCGCCTCAAGCTGTTTGAAGGATTTGAGGAAGTACGTGACATCATCACTCTGCGCCATGTCTTTCATCGACAAATGCCGGATATGGTCAAAGCTCAATCCCGCAGGCATGCTCGGCAACTTGCCAATGCGCATTCGATCGAGCTTGAGGGCATAGACCGGTTTGCCCTGTTCTCCCTCGGTCCAGTCAAACCGCCGAAAGCCCTTCTCGATCAGCTCGGCCGCCATCTTGCGGCTGTGCCGCGCTTCGGCCAGATCCCCTCCCATCGCCTTCAGGCCGGCGCCGTCTTCACTCCAGATAAAGAGCACGTCACGCAGGGTTTTCAAATCCTGACGCAAGGCTTTGACCCGAATCGCCCGACTCAGCGGATCGTCGCCCAGCTCATCGAGTAATTGACTGGCCTGCGCGACATCCAGGCGGGGATAGAGCTTGTGCACTTTGCGCAGCAACTTGCGTGAGTGGTTCGTCACTGGGGCCTGGTCGCCTTGCACGCAGTCCGGCTCGACGCCCGACGTTTCATACTTGCCGCTGACCAGTGTCCGCCCGGTGGCTTCGCGGTCTTCGAACCCTGCCTCGAGCAACTTGCTGCGCAAGCCCTGTCTGCTGGCCTGCCCGGCACCGATCAATCCGCTCGCCTCACGCTGACGTGACGGCAGCGCCTTCAGGATGGCGGTGTACAAAGCGTCGGGCGCCGACGCCACCTTGCCTAGGGATTTTTTGTCGCCGTCAAATGCTTCATAACCGTCAGCGGATTTCACCAGGTAACAAGTATCGTCGGCGGTCGCGGACGCATCGCCGATGGCTTCCAGCACGGGTCCGGTCAAGGCCTTGTCGCGCACCTCCAGGCGCAGTTTTTTATTCCAGCCGCCAAGGCGTGGCAGCAACTGAATGGCCAGTTTGTCGGTATCGGCATTCGCCAGCCGTGGCCAGTGAAATCCCGTCAGCCCACGGTCGAGCCGCACCTTGGCGGCAGCGGCCCGGGCCCGCTGCCCCAGCCGCAATGGTACCCGTGCGGTGGTGCGCAGGTGCTGGCGCTCGACACTGGGTGCGCGGTCGATCAGCCGTTGCCCGTAGCGCGCCGGGATGTCGGCGAAAACCTTGCGCAAATTGAGCAACTCATCCGTCTGACTCTCGTCGTAGCGTTGATACAGACGCTCGAACACCGCGCGATAATCGGACCTCAACGCCGCACCTAGCTTTTTCGCCAGTGCGCTTTCCTCAATGTTTTTTTCGACTTTGCCGCCAAGCAACGCATCGACCTCGTTTTGGTACAGACCATCGATAACCGTTTGCAACAACTGGCCCCGGGACAATTGGTCCCGGGTAACGACCACTCCCAGCGTTTCGTCAATCGTGCTGTTCGCAGGATAGGTCGCTTCGACCACCCCTTCTTCTTCTCCAGCCACCTCGATATAGCGGTCGGTGGGCCAGCCCGGCAGTTTCGGCAGGGCATGCATCAGCGTCTCGACAGATTGCCCGGAATGGGTCTCGCCGTTTTCCAGCTCCACGGTCAACTCCCGTAACTGGCGCCCGATGCGTACACGCTCGACGGTATCGCGCAGGCGCACCGGCAGGCGCAGATTATCGTTGAAGGTGTCGAGCACGGTCTGATGCGAGGTGTCGCTGAGTCGACGCATCATGTCCAGGTCGCTGTCGCCGAATTCGCGCAGGTGCGGATCGATGCGTTTGAGCGCGTACGCGGAACTGCCCCATTCCTCCGGCTCTTCAGCGGGCAACCGCCAACCGCCTTCGACGTGGCGGACCAGTTCCGGGGTATAGGCTTGCGCTCGTTTGGCGTGTTCCAGGCGCCACAGGTTGGCGTCGCTATCGTAGCTGCCGGCGAACACACGATGGTCAACATTGCCAAGGGTTTTCGCGCCAATCTGATAAAACTCCTTGGAGCCGGGATCGATGGTGAACCCTGTCGGAAGAGAATGCTCATAGGGCGCGAAATCGGGCTTCCACAGGCGCGCTTTACCGGCGTGATTGAGAATGGCAGTGAATTCCCCAAAGAACTGCGGATGCGTGCGCAGCAGTTTGCGACCCAGTGCCCCCACCACTTTTTGCCCGCCGGCGAAGACGCCCATCAGCGCGATGTTCTCGACCACGCTGAGCAGATGCGACAGGGCTTGCTGATGATCACCGCGCTGCCAGTCTTCGACACCTTCGTACACTTCACCAAGCAATTGCCCCACCGCGACGCCCATCATCAATTGCCCGAGCACCGGCACGAAAAGCCCGGCCACCGAGGCGATGCTCACCCCGCGCTGAACGAAATCGAGCAGGCGCTGACGGCGCGCCTCTTCATCGATATCCGCAGTTGGCACTGCCAGCTTGCGTGCGTCGATCTGCAACTTGCCGACATGGCTTTGCACCATGAAATCGAAGAGCGGCACGCTGATCGGCCATTGTTTGACCAGGCCCAGATCGCCTTTTTCAGCGAGCGTCTTGAAGAAATCCGCCTTGTCATCTTCGTCGAGACTGCGGGCAAAGTAGTCCTGATAATCCGCGCTTTTCAGTTGTTGCACCAGGTAGCGCTTGAATGCATTGAAACTCGGGTATTCGTACACGGCACGCTCAGGTTCGCCGGCCATGTACACCATGCATCCGTCCTCAGGGTGTTGTTCCACGGAGCGTCTGGAAAAGACGACGACACCCCACACGCAGCTGTCGAGTATCTTGATGCCCTGCATGATCAGCGGTTCTTTGCCGTACTGCAGGGTTTGCGTTGACGCCACGCCGTCGGCCAACATCAGGTCCTGCAACATGCGCAAGCCTGCCGCTGTGATATCGCCCTTGAGCACCGCCAGGTGCGCATCCAGTTCCAATAGCGACTGTTTCAATGCGGCGATATCGCGGGTCATGGCACTCGACGCCACGACGTTGCCGCTTTCATCACGCAGACCGAACACTTGCTGCAGATGCTCCTGGTATTTCTTGCCCAGATCCAGCTGTCGGCAAAACGCGGCAAACGCCGCCGGGGTCAAGCCGCTTACGCCCTGCGGCGCGCTTTTCAGGCGCACCTGACTGCCATCGGGAAACGCGTCAGCCTGCTCCTCGTCTTCGGTGAAGTTTTGCATGGCAGCCTGCAAGAGCGTTTGCGTGGCGTGTTTGACGAGGTCGATCCCGGCCTGATCGGTCGCGCTCGTTTCGCAGCCACAATCAACACCCGGCAGACTGACCACATCCGCGCCAGCGTCATAGAGCGCCGGCCATTTTTCGCTCAGTGCCGAGTTCAGCTCGCTGATACAGAAATCGGCCAAGGGTTTTAGCCCGCTCAGATCCTTATTGACCTTGAGTTGCCGGGCTAACAGTTCACGGTTGATTTCATCCAGCCTGGCCAGGCTGGTGGCCGACGCCTTGAGCAAATACGCCGGGAGCGTTTTTTCCAGGGTTTCGGCGGTGTCGAGGTCGCCTGTGGCATCAAGCAACGTGCTCAGGATCGAGCGTTGAGTCAGCGTTTGTTTGTTTTCCTTGGTTGTCATCAGCAATAGTCCCTTATTGCGTTTATCGGCCTTTAACCTTATCCCGATCGAACGCACATTAAAAACCTGAAAAACCTATTGAAACTCAAACAAACCATCAACTTTTATCATTGATAAAAATACTCCTGCAGCACCCGAACAGTGCAAACTTCCGGTATGTGCAACCCAGGCTTCACGCATCAGCGGGATGCATATTTTTGCGTCGCGGCGGCGGTATAAATATATAGTTCTCAATCAAAATATCGCTTTTATGAGACGCTCAACCATCAACCAATCGCGTTAGTTTCCTAAACTTAAACACACTAGGATAAAGGCTCCTTATTAAAAATGAGACTTACCCATGAATACGCCACACATACAGCAACCCGTTACTGCAATAGCCGAACCATTGCTAAAGGCACCCACTGAGCATTTGAACGGTTTGGGCGCATCCGCGCCGCTGAACCGTTTTATCCACCTGTTCAAGAAAGAGGATCCCGGCAAACTTTCGGATTTTCGCAAGGCAATAGATCAAGCGATCCCCTTTCATCATTATTTTGAGTCGCTGGTGAACAAGCTGGTCAACCTGGAACAATTCTGCAGAATCAGGCTTCTGCACGAACTAAAACAAAAGTACGGAGGGCGCTTTAGCGTCGATGACCTTATCAGGCTGGTACCCGCTAACACACAAGACCAGACTTCAGCTCCCCTCACCCTCACCCTGCTACAGGCGGCCATGCTGAACTTCACCGACGTGGAAGCAGCTGCAGGGTACTTTTCAAGTGACAGCGGGACTCTGCCCCAGGCGCGCAAATCGACTGATCGGGGATCACCCGGTCCCGGGATTACCGCAGAGGAATTCGCAGCGATGAGTCGCGAGCTTGATCTCGGCGGCGCCTACCTTACCTACATCTCCAGAGTATTGAAGGATGCGCGCATCCGACGGCTCGGCGCACAACTGCACAGGCACAACTTTGAACTCTTCGCCTATGAAAAGTATTTCACCAAGCCTGTTGGCAAGGACTATCTCGGTGCAGAATTTCCGCCCCATCAGCTCCACGCCCTTGTGCAGCTGGTATACAGCAAAGAAGATATTTGTACTGACGACTTGTTCAACAACGGCAAAATCCAGCTGCACGCCTTACAGCTGTTTGGCAAGTATCCGACAGACGCCATATTGATCACCTGGCGTCATTCTACAGAGGCAAAAAAAGACAGCTTTATCCTGTATGTACCCAACGACGCCGGCGACGGTTTCTACAAATGCAACACCTATGGCGAATGCCTGGACCGGTTTGTTTACGAATTTCTTCCAAAAGCGCAGTTTCGGCAATTAATCAAGTCTCAGCTGCCCATTTCCGAGCAGCACGAGTTTTCTCTGAACACATTGGAAAACATATATTCAGAAATAAAATTTACCACTCTCCAGAAAGGCTTATATCAACATCTGTTTGATCGTTACGTCGACAAGTTCTTTGCTGATGCCAGGGAATTTGCGGTTCCAGTCGTCAATATCAATGAACCGGCCTATGCCAACCGGCGTGAAAAAGCAGCCTTGGGCAAGTATTTAACCCATCTCAAAAGCCCGACCACCGATTTCATCAACCGCTTGCGCACTCATCCCACAGATAAACTGTTGAGCACCGTATTCAAAAGCGTGAATACCTGGCCGGTCACCGAAAAACACCAAGCCCTGGTCCGCCTGCTGGATCTGAAAAAAACACCGTCTCCCGCGGATGACAATGGCGACAGACCGCAGGCGGACGAAGGCATCGCAACTGATTATTTCGACCAATTCGAGTTAACCGGAGAATCAACCGGGCAACCGGTCTATCTACAGAAAAAATCTACGGTGCCGGAGAGCGTGGAACACGACGTGATCGCCGAGCAACGTTCACATGCTCAAGCGGATATTGATCACAAAGCACGTAAGGACTGAAGTCAGAAACATACCCTGCGCCGCACTTATAACTTATCGTTCTAAAACTCCACTTACCGAGGCGGGTCAGTTTCTGAGTACCCGCCCTTCTGGCGAGGTATGGCTTGACCCCTCCCCAACGGAAAAACCGGTAAGGACTTTATGTGCGGATTAGCTGGCGAGTTACGTTTTGATCAACAACCTGCAGACCTTGCAGCGATCGAGAGAATCACCCATCACCTGGCCCCTCGCGGCCCCGACGCGTGGGGCTTCCATGCCCAAGGGCCGATTGCCCTGGGCCATCGTCGCCTGAAAATCATGGACCTGTCGGACGGCTCGGCGCAGCCGATGATCGACAGCCAACTGGGCCTTTCCCTGGCCTTCAACGGTGCGATCTACAACTTCCCGGAATTGCGCGCCGAACTCGAAGCGCTGGGTTACGCCTTCTATTCCGGTGGCGATACCGAGGTGTTGCTCAAGGGCTATCACGCTTGGGGCGAAGCGCTGCTGCCGAAACTCAACGGCATGTTCGCGTTTGCCATTTGGGAGCGCGACGCCAAACGCCTGTTCATCGCCCGCGACCGTCTCGGCGTGAAGCCGTTGTACCTGTCGCGCACCGGCCAGCGCCTGCGCTTTGCATCGGCCTTGCCGGCACTGCTCAAGGGCGGCGACATCAACCCGATCCTTGATCCGGTGGCACTCAATCACTACCTGAATTTCCATGCCGTGGTCCCGGCCCCGCGCACCTTGCTGGCCGGCATCGAGAAACTGCCGCCGGCCACCTGGATGCGTGTAGAAGCCGACGGCCGCACCGAGCAGAAAACCTGGTGGACCCTGCCCTACGGCCCGCACGAGGATGAGAAAAACCTGAATCTGGAAGATTGGGTCGACCGCGTCCTCGACAGCACCCGCGAAGCGGTGGCGATTCGTCAACGTGCCGCTGTAGATGTCGGTGTGCTGCTCTCCGGCGGTGTCGATTCGAGCATGCTCGTCGGCCTGTTGCGCGAAGTCGGCGTGGAAAACCTGTCGACCTTTTCCATCGGTTTCCAGGATGCCGGCGGTGAGCGCGGCGACGAGTTTCAGTACTCCGATCTGATCGCCAGGCACTACGGCACGCAGCATCATCAGTTGCGCATCGACGAGAAAGAAATCATCGAGCAACTGCCCGCCGCGTTCCGCGCGATGAGCGAGCCGATGGTCAGCCATGACTGCATCGCTTTCTATCTGCTGTCGCGTGAAGTGGCCAAGCACTGCAAGGTAGTGCAAAGCGGTCAGGGTGCTGACGAATTGTTCGCCGGTTATCACTGGTATCCACAAGTCGATGGCGCAGCCGATCCTTACGCGGCCTATCGCAACGCGTTTTTCGACCGCAGCTACGACGACTACGCCGCCACCGTGCAGCCGAAATGGCTGACTGCGAACGACGCTGCCGGTGACTTCGTGAAGGAACATTTCGCCCGGCCCGGCGCCGAGGCGGCAGTCGATAAAGCCCTGCGTCTGGACAGCACGGTGATGCTGGTCGACGACCCGGTCAAACGTGTCGACAACATGACCATGGCCTGGGGCCTGGAGGCGCGCACGCCGTTTCTCGACTATCGACTGGTCGAACTGTCGGCCCGTGTGCCGGGCCAGTTCAAGCTGCCCGATGGCGGCAAACAAGTCTTGAAGGAAGCCGCGCGTCGAGTGATTCCAAGTGAAGTGATCGACCGCAAAAAAGGCTATTTCCCGGTGCCGGGCCTGAAGCACTTGCAGGGCGACACGCTGAACTGGGTGCGCGAACTGCTGCTTGACCCGAGTCAGGATCGCGGCCTGTTCAACCCGGCCATGCTCGACAAATTGCTGACCGATCCGCAAGGCCAACTGACGCCGTTACGCGGTTCGAAGCTGTGGCAACTGGCGGCCCTGAACCTGTGGCTCAGTGAACAAGGAATCTGAATAATGAAACCCCACGCCACGGCCATCAACCAACGCCTGTTGCGCGGCCAGACGCCATCGTATGAACGCTTGCAGGCACGCCTGGCCGAAGACGGCAGCACGTTGGCCGCCGAGCCGATTGCAGTGCATTGCGGTTGGGGCCGGTTGCTGATCGGTCACACGTTTCCCGACCCGGCCTCGCTGGCGCAGGAACTGCTCAAAGAGCAGCCCGGCGAGCGTGATATCGCGTTGTACGTCGCTGCGCCGCAGCAGATTCTCGGCCTGGAGCCGACGCAATTGTTTCTCGACCCTTCCGACACCCTGCGCCTGTGGTTCAGCGATTACCGCCAGGCCACCCGCGTGTTTCGCGGCTTTCGTATTCGCCGCGCGCAAAGTGAAGCGGACTGGCAGGCGATCAATCTGTTGTATCAGGCGCGCGGCATGTTGCCGATCGATGCCACGCGGCTGACCCCGCACCATCAGGGCGGGCCGGTGTACTGGCTGGCCGAGGATGAAGACAGCGGCGCAGTGATCGGCAGCGTCATGGGCCTGAACCATCAAAAAGCCTTCAACGACCCGGAGAACGGCAGCAGCCTGTGGTGCCTGGCGGTTGATCCGCAATGCTCGCGCCCGGGTGTCGGTGAAGTGCTGGTGCGGCACCTGATCGAGCACTTCATGAGCCGCGGGCTGAGCTATCTGGATCTGTCGGTTCTGCACGACAACCGGCAGGCGAAAAACCTCTACGCCAAGCTCGGCTTTCGCAACCTGTCGACCTTCGCCATCAAGCGCAAAAACGGCATCAATCAGCCGCTGTTTCTTGGCCCTGGCCCGGAGGCGCAGTTCAATCCGTATGCGCGGATCATCGTTGAAGAAGCTCATCGACGCGGTATCGACGTGCAGGTCGATGACGCCGATGCCGGGCTGTTCACCCTCAGCCATGGCGGACGTCGCGTGCGCTGCCGAGAATCCCTGAGCGACCTGACCAGCGCGATCAGCATGAGCTTGTGTCAGGACAAAAGCCTCACGCACAAAGTGCTCAAAGGCGCCGGGCTGAACCTGCCCTCGCAGCAATTGGCAGGCAATGCCGACGACAACCTGGCCTTTCTCGATGAGCACCAACGGGTGGTGGTCAAACCGCTCGACGGTGAACAGGGCCAAGGCGTGGCGGTGGATTTGCAGAGCATCGAAGAGGTGCAGCAAGCCATCGAAACGGCTAAGCAATTTGATAGCCGCGTGCTGCTGGAAAGCTTCCACGAAGGACTTGATCTGCGGATTCTGGTGATTGGTTTTGAAGTGGTCGCGGCGGCGATTCGCAAACCGGCAGAAGTGGTTGGTGATGGCCAACATTCGGTGGGCGCGTTGATCGAGGCGCAGAGTCGGCGGCGGCAAGCGGCCACCAGCGGCGAAAGCAAGATTCCGCTGGACCACGAAACCCAACGCACCCTGCATGCGGCCGGTTACGACTACAGCAGCATTCTGCCGGCCGGTGAGCATCTGTTTGTGCGGCGCACGGCAAATTTGCACACCGGCGGCACGCTGGAAGACGTCACGGCGATTCTGCACCCGACGCTGGTCGATGCCGCCGTACGCGCGGCGCGGGCGCTGGACATTCCGATGGTCGGCCTCGATCTGATGGTGCCGGCGGCGGATCAGCCGGAGTACGTGTTTATCGAGGCCAACGAACGCGCTGGGCTGGCCAACCATGAGCCGCAGCCGACGGCGGAGCGGTTTGTCGATTTGTTGTTTCCCCACAGTCAGCCGGCTATTTCTTGAATCTGCTTTGTCAGGACTGACGCCTTCGCGAGCAGGCTCGCTCCCACATTTGGAATGCATTCCCCTGTGAGAGCGACGGTGCGACGATTCGACTTGCTCGCGAAGGGGCCCTTAAATTCACCCCAAATCCCCCTCATCGAAACCATCGGTGTGCTCAACCCATCAGGAGTTTCCATGACCACGCAAATCCCCGAACCGGATCTCAATTACCTGCAAAAAGTCCTGCTGGAAATGCTCGCCATTCCCAGCCCGACCGGGTTTACCGACACCATCGTGCGTTACGTCGCCGAGCGTCTGGAAGAACTCGGCATCCCCTTCGAAATGACCCGGCGCGGCACCATCCGCGCCACGCTCAAAGGCAAGAAAAACAGCCCCGACCGCGCCGTTTCCGCGCACCTGGACACCATCGGCGCAGCGGTTCGTGCGATCAAAGACAACGGTCGCCTGACCCTCGCCCCGGTCGGTTGCTGGTCGAGCCGTTTTGCCGAGGGCAGCCGCGTCAGCCTGTTCACCGACAACGGCGTGATTCGCGGCAGTGTCTTGCCACTGATGGCGTCCGGACACGCGTTCAATACCGCCGTGGATGAGATGCCGATCAGTTGGGATCACGTCGAACTGCGCCTGGACGCGTACTGCGCGACCAAAGCCGACTGCGATTCGCTGGGCATCAGCATCGGTGACGTAGTGGCGTTCGATCCGCTGCCGGAATTCACCGAAAGCGGCCATATCAGCGCCCGTCACCTGGATGACAAGGCCGGTGTTGCCGCGCTGCTCGCGGCACTCAAAGCCATCGTCGACAGCGGACAGGAACTGATGATCGACTGCCACCCGTTGTTCACCATCACCGAAGAAACCGGCAGCGGCGCGGCGGCGGCATTGCCGTGGGACGTCAGCGAATTCGTCGGAATCGACATCGCGCCGGTCGCCCCCGGCCAGCACTCCAGCGAACATGCGGTGAGTGTGGCGATGCAGGATTCCGGCGGGCCTTACGACTATCACTTGTCGCGACATTTGCTGCGCCTGGCCGGTGAAAACGAACTGCCGGTGCGCCGCGACCTGTTCCGCTATTACTTCAGTGATGCCCACTCGGCAGTGACTGCGGGCCATGACATCCGCACTGCCCTGCTCGCGTTTGGTTGTGATGCGACCCATGGTTATGAGCGTACGCACATCGACAGTCTGGCGGCACTGAGCAGACTGCTCGGCGCTTACATTCTGAGTCCGCCGGTGTTCGCCAGCGATGCGGCGCCGGCGAATGCCTCACTGGATCGCTTCAGTCATCAGATTGAACATGACACGCAGATGGAGAGCGATACGCGGGTGCCGTCGGTGGACAGTCTGGTGGGGCAGCGTTCCGATAGTTGATGTGACCTTTAGGCCGCCCTCGCGAGCAAGCTCGCTCCCACATTGGGAAATGCGTTCCATGTGGGAGCGCGCTTGCTCGCGAAGAGGCCGGCTCAGGCAACACAAAACTGGCAGGCGACCAGCAATCGCCGTAGCATCCCGCCATTGATTCAGCCGAGGTGCCCATGCTCATTCCTTACGACGCTCTTGAAGTCGACACCCTCACCCGCCTCATCGAAGATTTCGTCACCCGTGACGGCACCGACAATGGCGACGACACGCCGCTGGAAACCCGCGTGCTGCGCGTGCGACAGGCCCTGACCAAAGGCCAGGCGCTGATCGTCTTCGACCCGGAAAGCGAGCAGTGCCAGTTGATGCTCAAGCACGACGTCCCCAAGCATCTGTTCGATTGAAGGCTTCAGCGCAGCTTTTCGGTGGCCTGCTTGCGTTTGATCCGGTCATAGACCTCCGCGCGGTGCACATTGACCTTCTGCGGGGCCTCGACGCCAAAGCGCACGCTGGAGCCGTTTACCGACAGCACGCGCAGGGAAATGTCGTCACCGATTGAAATCAACTCACCAACGACACGGCTGAGTACAAGCATGAGATTCGTCCTTCAGGGTTAGCGAACCCTGAAGATGCGCGGCTTCCCGTGGCTCTACAATGCGCGGCGGGCAAATCAGTTTTGCCTTACACCCATACTCGCCTCTGGCCGTCAGACGTTTCCGACAAAACAGTCCTCAGGCCGCAGAAAAGCGCGGGCCGAACAGAATCACGCTGGCGCCGATCACGCACAACGCCACGCCGATCCAGTCCGAACCCAATGGCCGCACGCGCTCGACCACCATCAGCCAGCCAATCGACGCGACGATGTAGATCCCGCCATACGCGGCATAGGCACGCCCGGCATAACTGGCTTCGACGCGGGTCAGCAGCAGTGCGAACAGGGTCAGACTGAGCAGCGCAGGAATCACCCACAAGGCACTTTTGCCTTGGCGCAGCCACATGAAGAAGGCGAAACAACCGGCGATTTCAAACAGCGCCGCGAGGAAGAACCACAGATAATTGAGCATTGACGCGTCTCGACAGGGTGACCATTGCGGCCACCCTAACGACGCTGTCTGCAACGGGCAAGGTCAACCGTTGTTCTGTCTGGCTTTGGCGCGCATTTTTTCCGCCATGGAGGTCATTTCGTTATAGAGCAGTTGCGGGTTCTTCTGCTTGATCGCCCAGGCCATGCGCCCTTGTTCGTGGGGCAGGATCATGAATTCGCCGGCCGCTACTTGCTGATAAATGTAATCGGCGATATCCGCCGCAGTGATTGGCGAGCTTTCCAGCAACTTGCCGACCTGGGCTTTCATCGCCGGCGTCGGGCCACGGAAAGAGTCGAGCAGATTGGTCTGGAAAAATGACGGACAGACCACATGTACACCGACTTCCTGTTGCGCCAGTTCAATCAACAAGCTTTCCGAGAGCGCCACTACGCCCGCCTTGGCGACGTTGTAGTTACTCATCGCCGGGCCTTGCATCAATGCGGCCATGGAGGCGATGTTGATGATTTTGCCTTTGCTTTGCTCAAGCAACGGCAGAAACGCCTTGCAGCCCTTGACCACACCCATCAGGTTGATCGCGATCTGCCAGTCCCAGTCTTCCAGCGACAGCTCACTGAAGAAGCCGCCCGACGCGACACCGGCGTTATTGACGATAATGTCGACGCCGCCGAGTTTCTCTTCGCAAGCCTGAGCGAATGCGGTGAGCTGGCTGTAATCACGCACATCGCAGCGCTGGATGAATCCGTCGCCACCCGCCTCGCGAACGAGTTTAAGGGTTTCTTGCAGGCCGGGTTCGCTGACATCGGACAAGGCCAGTTGCCAGCCTTCACGCGCCCAGCGCAGCGCGATTTCGCGTCCCAGGCCCGAGCCCGCACCAGTGATCATCATGCGATTTTGCATAGCACACAGCCTTGTTGTTCCGGGGAAGATGCGCCGAGTGTAGCGAAGGATCGACGCGCGCCCACGCTCCATCAGATTGCTGAATGGTGAGGGCAAACCGTGGCGCGTTGGATTCCCGGAAATGGTCTGAGTTCTGAACTAGCCAAGAGGAAAAAGGAAATAAGTCTGCGATCCAAATACATTAAAAAAACATTGAATTTTCTTTCATGCGCACCAGTCGGAATTTGTAAGCCGTCTGGAATTACTTAGTCTCCAGTCGCCCTTGAATACCAAGACTTCTCGAACACTATCAACAAGGAAATCGACATGGGCACAATTCTAATCATTATCCTGATCCTGTTGCTGATCGGTGGTCTGCCGGTCTTCCCGCACTCCAGAAGTTGGGGCTATGGTCCTTCGGGCATTATCGGCGTGGTGTTGGTGGTGCTGTTGGTCCTGCTGTTACTCGGTCGGATATAACGATTCAAGCGTAAAAAAAGAGGCCCTGTTCAGGGCCTCTTTTTTATTGCGCGGATTTTATTGTCGGCAAGCGATCAATCCGGCTTGCCATGAATGACACCAGCGGTGTTATCCATAAGGCTTTTGGTCGCCGTTTGCAGGAATGCTTCAAGCTTGAGTTTCAACTCGGCAGTGCGCGGTGCATCAGGGACGACTTCGGCGTGCGGATTGGCACCCAACTGGTACTGCCAGATCTTCGGCCCCATGTCCTTGTCTCGCGGCAGAACCAGAATCTGATCGGCCGTGACGATGGCGGTAGTCTGCTCGCTGCCCGACGGCTTGATTACACCGAAACCGGTGTCGCCTTCCGGCAGGTTGAGCAGGTCACGCCCCCAGCACTGATGACGCACTTCGCCACCGAGACGGCCCATGATGGTCGGCACGATGTCGATCTGCGTACCCACGGTGTGGTCTCGGGTGCCGAACTTCTCCTGGATGCCCGGCGCGATCATCAGCATCGGTACGTTGAAGCGACCCAGGTCCATTGCGGTGATCTGGCGCTCGTTGCCGAAGCCGTGGTCGCCGACGATGACGAACAGGGTTTCCTTGAAGTACGGCTCTTTGCGCGCCTTCTCGAAGAACTGACCCAGTGCCCAATCGGAGTAGCGCATGGCGGTCAAGTGTTCGTTGAGGCTGCCACGGTCAGTCACACGCTCGACCGGCAATGGCGTCGGCAAGGCATATGGCGTGTGGTTGGACAGGGTTTGCAGCAACGCATAGAACGGCTTGCCGTTTTCGCGTGCTTTAAGCTCCTGCAGGCCACGGTCGAACATGTCCTGGTCGGATACGCCCCAGGTCGGATCGGAGAACACCGGGTTGACGAAGTCGTTACGGCCAACGAAGTTGGTCATGCCCTGGTTGCTGAAGAAGCCCGACTGGTTGTCCCAGGCGAAGTCGCCGTTGTAGACGTACACGTCGTCATAGTCACGGGCGCTGAGCACCTGCGGCAGGCCGGACAACTTGTGGCTGCCTTCGGGAGTCTGCATCAGGTATTCGAAACCTGGCAGGTTGGGGAAGCAGGCCATGGTCGCGAACATGCCCTGGTGGGTGTGCGTGCCGTTGGAGAAGAAGCGGTCGAACAGCAGGCCTTCCTTCGACAGTTTGTCCAGGTAGGGCGTGATGTTGCCTGGCGCGCCCAACGCACCGACCGAGTGACCGGCCATGCTTTCCATCAGGATTACCACGACGTTCTTGACCGGCAGGGTCTTGTCGGCCGGCGGCGTGTAATCACGGCGTACGGCGGCAATATCGGCATCGACCAGTTTTTCGTCCGCCAGCAGTAGCATGTCACGCACGACTTTCTGCGCTTGCTCCTGCGGTAACGTGGCTTTCCAGATATTGTCGCGATCTTCGCCCATGCGGGACTTGGCGGCCTCGACCAGCGATAGCGTGGCGTTGAGGCCGAGCTGGTTGGCGAAGTTGGAATCGGTGGTGTACACGTCACCCCAGCGCATCGGCGGGCCTTGACGCAAGGTGCCACGGGCGGCAACCACGCAGATCAGCAGGCAGACCACGAACACCGCCAGACGGGTGTACCACGGCGCGATCTGACGGGTGCTGACACTGCCACCGCTGAAAGGCCCGCGCGGACGCGTGGCACGGTCGGCGCCTTTGAACGCCAGGGTCAGGATGACAGTGCCGATGACCCACGCCAGCAGGTAGCGCACCACCGGAAAACCGTACCAGAGCATGCTCATCACGGTTTTCGGGTCTTCTTTCACGTACTGGAACACCAGACCGTTGAGGCGCTGGTGGAACTCGCGGTAGAAGTCCATTTCCATCAGGCCGAGGAACAGCGCGATGCTCGAGGCGATGGTCAGCCACAAACGGAAGAAGCCGCGTGCGGCCATGGCACGGGCACTGAACAGCGCCAGCACCAGTGGAATACACAGATAAACCACCAGGCGCAGGTCGAAACGCAGGCCGTTGGCGAACGCTTCGAGGAAGGTCGAAGCCGGGGTGTCGAGGATCATCTCGCGGTTGTAGACCAGCAGCGCGAGGCGCAGCACGGAAAACATCACCATCATGACCAGCGCACAAAGCAGCGTGTAGGCCAGATGCGATTTGACGGTCGGTTGCAGCAGGCGAGCAGAAGATCGCTGCTGATTCAGGGCGTCCGGGTTTGCCATGTCGTTTTAGGACCCATTGGAAGTTGAAGTTGCAAAAATACAGCGGCGCCATGCCCTCTATTGGTCATTCCCGACCCCGGGGCTTGCGCAGTGCGCAAATGTTGCACGATCACCCGCACCATTGCCATTGATTACTGCCCCGCAGCCAGACACTTTCATCTACAGCCGGGGCAAACAGCGCGGGCGAATTGTCGGGAACACTTTGTGAAAATTTCGTGCAACGCATATCTGGAAACACAATATAGATACAAAACAAAACGCCCCGTATCGATCGGGGCGCTTGCTTGTAAACGCGACTTTACTTCTCGGCGCGTTCTTTCAGAGCTTTCAAGGTGTTGAACGGCGCATCGACGACGAACTTGTTGGCAACCATCGCCGGCACGCTGCCGCCTGGCTCGGTGTGCACTTGATAAGTGACTTCAACCTGGTCGCCCTTCGGTACGAACTTCCAGAAGCCATTGACCTGCTGCACGCGGACAAAGCCTTTTTCTTCAGGAACGTACGTCGGCAGACCTTTGAGGTTGCGGGTCAGGCTGCCGTCGGCGCCCTCGACGGTGGTGACTTCGATCACCGAGTCACGCGGAGTTACCGGCCAAGGCGTATTGAACTGGCTATAGGTCCAGCTCTTGTCGCCTTCGTGCTTGAGCAGTTTCTGGGTCTTGCACTCGTGAATCCAGGCGCACGCGCCGGAGACGTCTTCCTGCAGTGCGCGCAGTTTGGCGACGGTGGTTTTCATCAGCGCAACGCCCTGGTAGGACTTGTAGTCCGAACCCGGCACTTCACTGAGGGAAACCTTGATGCCGTCCTCGTTCTTGGCGACTTTCCAGTCTTCAGCCTGAGCGACAGAGGTGGCCAACACAGCGGTCAAGCCACACAACACAGCGATACGATGCAGCGAACCCATACTCTTATTCCTTATTGTTGAAGTTCCGTTCGTTTGACACATCACGCCGCCGTCATCTGCTCCCACCAGCCGATCAACCTGATCGCTTCTTCCGAGCTGCTGCCGCAGACTTCGACATCAGCAGCAAAGCCCGAACAGACTGCCGGGCGCTCCGGGCGGCCGAAAATGCTGCACAGGTTTTCGACCGAGAGCTGCACGCAACGTTCGCCGGCAGGTTTGCCGTCAGGCATGCCGGGAATCGGCGAACTGATGGACGGGGCAATGCAGCAAGCGCCACAGCCTTCACGGCATTTCATGACGGAAAAATCCTCGCGACGGGCGATGTGTTAAAGAGACGCGGAACAGAGTAACCGCTAAAACGGCTGTTTCAAATTCCCTGAACCAGGGTTTCAACCAATAAATGAAAATGACTGACCAGTCTCCGACAAAGCGTCTGATCTGCGGGTCACAGATGGGGTTTCACTGTTTGAATTCGAAATCCAGCGCCGCACCTTCGATTTCCCGACGGTCTTCGTTGCGCAATTGCAGCTGCATTTCGTTGTTGAGCAAGCGACCATTGAGCTGGAATCCGTTGTTTTTCTCGCCAAACATCTGCGGCAGAATTGGCTCGCGCTTGGGCAATTCAACAGTTCCCTTGGGCTTCAATTCCTCGACCATGTCCTTGGGCAGGCTCAAATCGAGTCTGGCCGACGGCAACTTGGTTTTTACCACCTCACTGGCGGGTTTCGATTTCGAGGCGACTGGCTTGCGCTTCTTGATGACTTTCTGCTGGGCTTTCCTGGCGGGAACGGCCTTCTGCGCAGTCGTGGCTTTTTTAGCGGGACTCGTCGCAGCGGGTTTTTCCTGAACTGCAGCTGCCATGACCCCAGGCGCATGACCGATCATCAGTAAACCCAGCAAAACCCAAGCAGCAGAAAAAATCGCTTTCATGGACCCAACGACACTAACGGCAGAGGGCCATATGCTCGCTTGTTGGACGCCACAAGACAAGCACGACCCACCGCTCGTTCAGATTCCGCCAGCGGTTTCCTGACACAGTTGGGTGGCCAGCAACCCCAGAGTCATCAACGCCCGCTCCGCCTCGCGGTTCCACGGAATGCCGCAGTTCAGGCGGATACAGTGGTTGAATTGCTCGGTATTACTGAAGATCAGTCCCGGCGCGATGCTGATGCCCTGCTGCAACGCACGCACATGCAATTCCTGTGTATTGACCCGGCCCGGCAGACTCACCCAGAGGATGAAACCGCCCGTGGGCCGGGTCATTTGCGTGCCTTCGGGGAAGTACTGCTGCACCGCCAACTGGAAGGCGCTGAGGTTTTTCCGGTATTCCTGGCGGATGTACCGCAAATGCCGGTCATAACCGCCGTTTTCCAGATAAGCGGCAATCGCCATTTGCGTCACGCTACACGCCGAGTGGGTGCTGAAGGTCTGCAAGCGCTGGATTTCCTGCTGATACTTGCCGGCGATCATCCAGCCAATGCGCACCCCGGGTGACAAGGTCTTGGAGAAACTCGAGCAATAGATCACCCGGTCCAGTCGGTCATAAGCCTTGAGCGCTTTGGTTTTGCCTTGCTCGAACATCAGTTCGCCATAGATATCGTCTTCGACGATCTGAATATCGAAATCCGAAGCCAACCGCAGCAACTGCTTCTGTCGCTCTTCGGGCATCGTGCCGCCTAGTGGATTGCTCAGGCGCGTGGTCAGCACCAGCGCTTTGATCGACCATTGGTTGGCGGCCAGTTGCAGGGCTTCGAGGCTCATGCCGGTGGCCGGATCACTAGGGATTTCGATGACCTTCAAGCCGAGCAGATCGGCCAGTTGCAGCAGACCGTAATAGGTCGGCGATTCAGCGGCAATCAGATCGCCCGGACGGGTCAGCACACGCAACGACATCTGCAGGGCATCGACGCAACCATGGGTGATCACCACTTCCGACGGATCGACCACCACGCCGGCATCGCGCATTCGGATCGCCACTTGCCGGCGCAGCGGTTCAAAACCCGGGCTGAACATGTAGCTGAAGGCACGCGGGCTATGGAAACGGGTGACCTTGGCCAGTTGCTGATGCAGTGCGCGCACCGGCAAGTAATCGACACTCGGCACGGCGGCACCGAGCGGGAACACACCTTCGCGGCGCGACTCGACCAGCACCTGTTGAATGATGCTGCTGCGGGTGACCAGCCCCGGCCGTTCGACCCGGGCAATGTCCGGCGTCGGCGCGGTCAGCGCGGGCGTCTGGTGTACGTAATAACCAGACTGCGGACGCGCGCGGATCAAGCCCTGATCCTCGAGGTTGGCGTAGGCCTGCAACACCGTCGCATGGCTGACGTTGAGCTGCGAACTCATCTTGCGCACCGAAGGCACGCGCTCCCCCGGTTGATAGACACCACGGCGGATGTCTTCGGCCAGTTGCTGAGCAATACGTTGATAGAGCAAGAGATTGGTCATGACGCAGCACTCGATTTCACGGGCATTTTATTCTTGTGTGAAACAATACCGGAACAGTTTAGAAGTGTACTGGGACAGTTGCCACATTACTCGACCATACAGTGCGGTGTCTGCCCCCGACTGTACTGATTTGCGGGCCATTCGACAGACGTAAAAAAGCCCGGCACTGCATGACAGCCCGGGCTTTCCAGAGACGCAACCCTTAACGGGCCGCGCCGAGCTGGCCTTTTTCGTCGGAGAAGACAATTTCCACGCGACGGTTCTGTGCCCGCCCGCGCTCGGAAGCGTTGGCGTCCACCGGATACTCATCGCCGTAGCCTTCGACCTGAATGCGTTTGTCGTCGATGCCCAGGTCCATCAGCACGTCCGCCACCGATTGTGCGCGGTCCCGGGACAGTTTGAGGTTTTCCTGTTTGCCGCCGGTGCTGTCGGTGTAGCCCTCGATGCGCACCACGCGTTTCGGGTTCAGTTGCAGGAACTGCACAATCTTCAACACCACGCGGTTGGCCGAATTCTTCAGCTCCGCTTCGCCGGTATCGAACAGCACATCGCCAAGGGTCATCACCAGACCACGATCAGTCTGCGTGGTGGCCAGGGCGACAATTTGCTCTTCGAGCCATTTACCCTGCTGCTGCACGCTCAGCAATTTCGACTCACGCAGGGCCAGTTGCAGGCGCTGACGTTCCAGTTCGAGTTTGGCCGCACGCTCTTCGTTGAGCACCTGATTGGTATGCTCGCGGGCGATTTCACTGTAGCGCTGGCTCAGGTAGGCGTAATGCACCACGTCCGCACCGCTGCCCCAGTAGGTCGACAGACGATCGGCACGGGCCAGGGATTCACCGGCGCGGATCACGTCTTTCGGCGCGATGCGCAGCACGTTGGAGTCTTCCTTGACCTTCTGGAAGTCGGCGCCGGCCTCTTGCAGCGCGGATTCGCTGTGTTGACCGGCGCAGCCGTACAAGCCCGCGCAACCGGCGAGGAGCAGAGCACCGAGAACGTTCGACTTGAGGCTCATTGGGCATCTCCCAGTTGCTTGCGCAGACGGACGATGCGGGTGTTGAGCACATTCACCTGTTCTTCACTTTTTTGCGTCAGCACTTTGGCTTCAGCCAGACGTGCATCCAGTTCGGCCTGCTCGGCACGCATGCGCGCGTTGCGGTAGGACTCGTCGGCCATGCTGCCCTTGGCGCGGTTGTATTTGGTTTCGGCCAGTTTCATTTCCGGCACTTCGTCGGCAGTAGCGCCAACAGCCTTGGCCTGGCTGATGGCTTGCTCGGTCAGGCGCATTTGTTCGATGGGTGCCGGATCGGTTGCGCAACCGGCCAGAGCCAGAACGGCCACAGCCGTGAAAAGAGGTCGAATACTCACTAAGAATCCCTACTGTTTTGGGGCACTGACAGGTGGTTGCGGCTGTTGCTGCTGCGCCTTCCAGCGCTCGATATTGCGTTGCAGCGCGGCTTCCGTCAGTCCGGACGCGGGCAATTCTGTCATCTTTTTGGCTAGCTGTCCGCGCAACCACGGATCGTTGCACGCCGAGTTATGGGAAACCGCGAGAAACAGACCCGGGCGGTCGATCGGTTGTTCAAAGACCAGCAGGTCATTGGCCATGCCCAATGCCTGCGCGGCGGCCATGCCTGAGTAACGGCCAGCGAGTACATATTCGACTTCACCGAGGAGCAGTTTCTGAAAGGCCTGAGTGAGGTTGGCTGTCCGGGTCAGGGTCAGATTCTGCTCGGCGAAAGTGCCGAATGCCTGGGTGATTCGCGACTTTTCCGACAGCGCACCCGCGTGGCCGTGCAAGTCCTTCGCTTCGCTGTAGATCAGGGTCGAGTCTTTGCGCGTCCACACCAGGTAATCGTTTTCCAGCAGCGGCGGATAGATGTAGTCAAGGTTTTCCAGCTCACTGAAGGTCAGCGGCGCATCGGCCAGCATATCCATGCGGCCGCTGCGCACTTCGTCGAGGGCTTGCGAGCGTTTGCCGGCGTAGAGCAACTCGACTTTGATGCCCAAGTCCTTGGCGACTTGTTGCAACAGGTCGGCGCTGGCACCGATCAATTGCTTGGGATTCTGCGGGTCTTGCCATAGGTACGGCGGCGCATCCGGGCTGCCGGTTACGACGAGGCGCTCGCACTTGCCGGCGGCTGTCGCCAAACCTGGCAACAGGGCCAATCCCAGCAATACCGAGTAACGCAATCCGCAGCGCAGATCCATGGCAAATCGCTCCCACTCAAATCCGAGACAAAAAAAAGCCCGACCAACAGGCCGGGCTCTTTATAAGTGAAGCCGCTGGATTAGACCAGCTTCTCCAGCTCAGGGACGGCTTCGAACAGATCCGCCACGAGACCGTAATCGGCCACTTGGAAGATCGGCGCTTCTTCGTCCTTGTTGATCGCAACGATCACTTTGGAGTCTTTCATACCGGCCAGGTGCTGGATCGCGCCAGAGATACCGACGGCGATGTACAGCTGTGGCGCAACGATCTTGCCGGTCTGACCAACCTGCATGTCGTTCGGTACGAAACCTGCGTCGACCGCGGCGCGCGAAGCACCGACAGCAGCGCCCAGCTTGTCGGCCAGGGCGTACAGGTGTTTGAAGTTGTCGCCGTTCTGCATGCCGCGACCGCCGGAAACGACGATCTTGGCAGCGGTCAGTTCCGGACGGTCGGACTTGGCCAGCTCTTCGCCGACGAAACTCGAAGTGCCAGCGTTGTGCGCAGCAGCAACGGCTTCAACGGCAGCCGAACCACCTTCAGCAGCAACCGGGTCGAAACCGGTGGCACGCACGGTGATCACTTTGATCGCAGCGGTCGACTGTACGGTGGCGATGGCGTTACCGGCGTAGATCGGACGCTTGAACGTGTCAGCGCTTTCGACGGAAATGATCTCGGAGATCTGGTCAACGTCCAGCTGCGCAGCAACGCGCGGCAGGATGTTTTTGCCGTTGGAAGTGGCGGCGGCCAGGATGTGGCTGTAACCAGCGCCCAGCTCGGCTACTAGCGGAGCGACGTTTTCCGGCAGCTGATGCGCGTAAGCGGCGTTATCAGCATTGAGGACTTTGCTCACGCCAGCGATTTTCGCCGCGGCTTCAGCCACGGCGCCAGCGCCTTGACCTGCAACCAGAACGTGGACGTCGCCGCCGATTTTGACCGCAGCAGCCACGGTGTTCAGTGTGGCCGGGGCCAGCACTTTGTTGTCGTGTTCAGCAATAACCAAGATAGTCATTTAGATTACCTTCGCTTCGTTTTTCAGTTTCTCGACCAGTTCAGCCACCGACTTGACCTTGATGCCTGCGCTGCGTGCAGCCGGCGCTTCGACTTTCAGGGTCTTGTTGGTGGAGGCGGTGGAAACGCCCAAAGCGTCCGGAGTCAGCACTTCGAGAGGCTTCTTCTTGGCTTTCATGATGTTTGGCAGGGACGCGTAGCGCGGCTCGTTCAAACGCAGGTCGGTGGTGACGATTGCCGGCAGTTTCAGGGAAACAGTCTGCGCGCCGCCGTCGATTTCGCGGGTCACGGCAACGCTGTCGCCCGAGACTTCGACTTTCGAGGCGAACGTGCCCTGACCGTAGCCGCTCAATGCAGCGAGCATCTGGCCGGTCTGGTTGTTGTCGCTGTCGATGGCCTGCTTGCCGAGGATCACCAGCTGAGGCTGTTCCTTGTCGACCACAGCCTTGAGCAGCTTGGCCACTGCGAGCGAGGTCAGATCTTCAGCGGATTCGACGAGGATGGCACGGTCGGCACCCAGAGCCAGTGCGGTACGCAGCTGCTCCTGAGCGGTGGTCGGGCCGATGGAGACGACGACGATTTCAGTCGCAACACCTTTCTCTTTCAGGCGTACGGCTTCTTCCACTGCGATTTCGCAGAACGGGTTCATCGACATCTTGACGTTGGCGAGATCGACGCCGGAATTGTCCGCCTTGACGCGGACCTTGACGTTGTAATCCACAACGCGTTTGACAGCTACAAGAACCTTCATGGATTCCTCGTTACTCTCCGGTGAAAAGAAAGTCGCCTAGGCGAACCTGGCGGTTGATGCTCATCAGGCTAAAAGGGCACCTCTAAAAACGCCGACCGGGGTGCGAAGTGATTCCACGCTGTGAAGGGATGCGACCGTTCGTCAGTGGTGACCGACAGGTCATTGATCCTCACGCTGTGTAAACTGCGCGCCAGACTGCGCTGCGCAGCACTCTCAACCGCCTGTGCCCTGTCTTTAGACGTGCTCTTGAAACCGCCAGTCTGCCTACGACGAGCGCAAAACCGCCCGTATCTTGACCGGAACGCCTATTCCGGTCAATACAGCAAAATGACCATTCATAAGCCGCGCTTCTTTGATTTCTCTGGGCTGGAGCCAATTCAAACAAACGTTTGTATTGGACGCTCGGAGTGGTGTAGATATAATGCGCCGCCTAGAGAGAAAGGTCTGTTCTCCAATATTCCCCTTGACGTTAACGTAAAGGAATAGCGGATGCGACATCAAACCTCCAAATTAGAAAAAAAACTGTTGAGCCTTGAGTAGGAGATAGCCTGTGGAACGCGAATACATGGAATTCGACGTGGTCATCGTCGGTGCCGGCCCCGCTGGCCTGTCCGCCGCCTGCCGTCTGAAGCAGAAGGCCGCCGAAGCCGGTAAGGAAATCAGCGTCTGCGTGGTCGAAAAAGGCTCCGAAGTCGGCGCACACATCCTGTCCGGCGCCGTGTTTGAGCCACGCGCTCTGAACGAACTGTTCCCGGACTGGAAAGAACTTGGCGCGCCGCTGAACACGCCGGTCACCCGCGACGATATTTTCGTGCTGAAAAACGCCGAAAACGCGCAAAAAATTCCAGACTTCTTTGTGCCCAAGACCATGCACAACGAAGGCAACTACATTATTTCCCTCGGCAACCTGTGCCGCTGGCTCGCTCAGCAGGCCGAAAACCTCGGCGTAGAAATCTACCCGGGCTTCGCGGCTCAGGAAGCACTGATCGACGAGCAAGGCGTGGTGCGCGGGATCATCACCGGTGATCTGGGCGTCGACCGCGAAGGCAACCCGAAAGAAGGCCTGTACACCCCGGGCATGGAACTGCGTGGCAAATACACGCTGTTCGCCGAAGGCTGCCGTGGCCACATCGGCAAGCAACTGATCAAACGCTACAACCTCGACAGCGATGCCGACGCCCAGCACTACGGCATCGGCCTGAAAGAAATCTGGGAAATCGATCCGGCCAAACATCAGCCTGGCCTGGTGGTGCACACCGCCGGCTGGCCGCTGGACATCATGGGCACCGAGAACACCGGCGGCTCGTTCCTCTATCACCTGGAAAACAACCAGGTGGTGGTCGGTCTGATCGTTGACCTGTCCTACAGCAACACTTACCTGTCGCCGTTCGACGAGTTCCAGCGCCTCAAGCATCACCCGGTACTGGCGCAGTACCTGGAAGGCGGCAAGCGCATCAGCTACGGCGCTCGCGCCATCTGCAAAGGTGGCCTGAACTCGCTGCCGAAAATGGTCTTCAAGGGCGGCGCGCTGATCGGTTGCGACCTCGGCACCCTGAACTTCGCCAAGATCAAAGGCAGCCACACCGCGATGAAGTCCGGCATGCTCGCCGCAGAATCGGTGGCCGACGCACTGTTCGCGGAAAAGGATGGCACTGAAGAACTGACCGCTTACGTCGACGCGTTCAAGAAGAGCTGGCTCTACGACGAACTGTTCGCCAGCCGTAACTTCGGCCCGGCGATCCACAAGTTCGGCGCCATCGTCGGCGGCGGTTTCAACTGGCTCGATCAGAACATCTTCGGCGGCAAACTGCCGTTCACCCTGCACGACACCAAGCCGGACTACGCCTGCCTCAAGCTCGCCGCCGACTGCAAGAAGATCGACTACCCGAAACCAGACGGCAAGCTCAGCTTCGACAAACTCAGCTCGGTATTCATCTCCGGTACCAACCACGAAGAAGAACAGCCTTGCCACCTGAAGCTGACCGACCCGAGCATTCCGATCAGCAAGAACCTGCCGCTGTACGACGAACCGGCACAGCGCTACTGCCCGGCCGGCGTGTACGAAGTGATCACCAAGGAAGACGGCGAGAAGCGCTTCCAGATCAACGCCCAGAACTGCGTGCACTGCAAGACCTGTGACATCAAGGACCCTGCGCAGAACATCACCTGGGTCACGCCGGAAGGCGCTGGCGGCCCGACCTACCCGAATATGTAAGTCGAACCGCTGAACAACGAGGCTCCCGATTTGGGGGCCTTTTTGTTGCCCAGAATTTCTCTGACACCACAGGGGATTATCGTCGACTCAGGCGGCGCGTTCGTCACCGGGACTGCGTTCAAAGTAGCGCTTGTACTCGCGGCTGAACTGCGAAGTACTTTGATACCCCACCCGATGCGCCACCTGAGCCACCCCCAAGCCCTCCGCCACCAACAACGTCTGCGCCTTCAACAAGCGCAAACGCTTCAGATACTGCACCGGCGACAACAACGTGCTGCGTTTGAAATGTTCATGAAAGGTCGACACGCTCATGTTCGCGCAACCGGCCAGGGTCTCGACATTCAACGGTTCGGTGTAATGCGCGTGCAGATGACTGATCGACGCCGCCACCCGCGCGAACTGTCCCTGCTGCTCGACCAGTGCGCGCAATACATCGGCCTGTGGCCCACGCAACGCGGTGAACAACAATTCACGCACCCGCGCCGGTCCGAGAATCTGGCATTCCAGCGGATCGTGCAGGCAGCTCAGCAAGCGTTCGACACAGCCACGCATGGCATCGTCAAGCACCACCGAGGTCATCGACTCCGGTGTCTGCGCCGGAATATGCCGACCCGGCGCCAGCCCCATGGCCAGCACCAGTTCACCGAGCAACACCCGATCGATCGCCACGGACACCCCGAGCAATGGCGCATCCGGCAAGGCAAACGTCTCGCACTCGAACGGCACCGGCAGTGCCTGAATCAGATAATGCCCGGCGCCGTATTCCATGGTGCGTGGCCCGAGAAACGCCAGTTTGCTGCCCTGGGCGATGATCATCAGGCTCGGCTCGTAAATGTGCGGGCCACGGGCGACATCGCAACTGGCGCGCAACACTTGCACACCGGGCAAACCGGTCGGCGAATAACCATCGCGCAGCGCCAGCGGTTCGATCAGCGAAACCAGCCGCGCATTGGCATCAAGATGACGGGTCAATTGCATCGAATTGTTCTTCACGAAAAATCACGGAAATAGGGGATGAAAACATCATCGCAGATCCTTTTGCCAATGCGACCGATCAAACCCGTATGCCGGAGGATTAGGCATAAGACCCGGAGGAATCGTCATGGCCGGACCGACAGTCGACGCCCAAAATGCGCCGCCTCCCCTGTCACTGCTTTTGCGAGGTTTCATATGTATACCGCCATCGGCTATGCCGCCCAATCGGCCACCACTCCCCTCGCCCCGATGAAATTCGAACGCCGCAGCCCGCGCGCCGATGACGTCGCGATCGAAATCCTTTACTGCGGCGTCTGCCACTCCGACATCCATCAGGCACGCAACGAATGGGGCATCGCCGTTTACCCGTTGATGCCGGGCCACGAGATCGTCGGAAAAGTCACCGCGATCGGTGCGAATGTCACCCAGCACAAAGTCGGCGATCTGGTCGGCGTTGGCTGCATGGTCGACTCTTGCCGCACCTGCGAAGCGTGCCAGTCGAACCTTGAGCAGTATTGCCTGGAAGGCCCGACCATGACCTACGCCACCCCGGATCGGGTTGATGGCAGCAACACCATGGGCGGTTATTCGGACAGCATCGTGGTCAGCGAACACTTTGTCGTGCGCATCCCGGAAAGACTCGCGTTGGCCAGCGCCGCGCCGATTCTCTGTGCCGGCATCACCACCTACTCGCCGCTCAAGCACTACGGCGTCAAGGCTGGCGACAAGGTCGGGATTCTTGGCATGGGCGGTCTGGGCCACATGGGCATCAAGTTTGCCAAGGCCATGGGCGCCGAAGTCACGCTGTTCACCCGCTCGGCGAGCAAGGCTGAAGAAGGTCGCCGTCAAGGCGCCGATCACGTGATCGTTTCCACCGACGCCGAGCAGATGAAAGCCGCTGCCGGCTACTTCGACTTCCTGCTCGACACCATTCCGGTGCAGCACGATCTCAACCCGTACCTCGACACCCTGCGCTTCGACGGCGTGCACATTCTCGTCGGTCTGATCGAACCGATCGATCCACCGGTCCACGCCGGCAAACTGGTGATGAGCCGTCGTGTGCTGGCCGGTTCGTTGATCGGTGGCGTTGCAGAAACCCAGGAAGTGCTGGATTTCTGCGCCGAGCACAACATCACCTGCGACATCGAAATGCTCGACATCCGCCAGATCAACGAGGCTTACGCGCGCATGATCGCCGGCGACGTGAAGTACCGTTTCGTGATCGACATGGCGACGCTCAAGGTTTAAACCTTCAAACCTAGTTCCGCCGAAAGCCGGGCTGTGACCCCTTTGATCAGGGGAATCAGCTCGGCCATTTTTTCCAGCGGCATGTACGGCACGGTGCTGGCGATACTGATCGCAGCAACAATGCCCTTGCTCGCATCGCGAATCGGCGCCGCCACGCAGCGGATCGACGGTTCGTTGTCCTCCAGATCGAAGGCGTAGCCACCGGCGACGTACTCGGTCATGCGCTGCTCAAGCTGTTCCCACGACTGCTGGGGATGCTGCGGCCAGAACTGACTTTTCCCACCTGCGGGCAGACTGATGTCGTACAGACGTTGCCAATCTTTCGGCGAGTCATCGAGCATCAACGCCTTGCCAATACCGGTGCGTGCCAGCGGCATGCGATGGCCGACCCGCGAACGCATTTCCGGGCCGTTGCGCCCCGGATTCTTCAGCAGATACAGCACTTCATCGCCTTCACGAATCCCCAGGTGCACGGTGTCGCCGGTCAGCGCCGACAACTCGTCCAGATAGGGCCCGGCCAAGGTCACCAGCGGCAACTCTTCGCGGGCCTGAAAACCCAGTTCGATCAGCTTCGGCCCGAGCAAATATCCGACTTGCGGCACCACGCGCAGGTAGCGCTCGTCGACCAGGCAACTGGCCAGACGATGGGTGGTGCTGCGCGTGGTGCCGATCAGCCGGGCAATCTCTTTAAGATCACGGGCGCCACTGGCCACCGCTTGCACCACACCCAGGCCGCGCAACAGCGTCTGGGTGCCGGTGGGTGCGGCGTCCTTGGTTCTTTCCGGGGCGTCTTCCTGCATATCCAGCCTTTTACCGTTGAGCGAGGGAACGGGCGGCATTATGGTCGCCCGACGCAGACCACTACAACTCGATCCGCTCGACCTTGCCGACCAGCAGCACGTAGGACAATGCACCGACCAAGGCGAGCACCGCGATGTAGGTGATCGCCGGGGCGAAGGAATCGCCGCTGGCGAGGAAGCCGATGACGATCGGCGTGGCAATCGCCGACAGGTTGCCGATGAAGTTGAACACCCCGCCGGTCAACCCCAACAACCGCGCCGGCGCCAGCGTCGACACCAGCGACCAGGTGATCGAGGCCAAACCGTTACCGAAAAATGCCAACGCCAGAAAGGCAATCACCAGCGGCGTCGACTCAACGAAGTTGGCGCCGATGATCGAAGTGGAAATCAGCAGCCCGCCAATGATCGGCAACTTGCGCGCAAACCCGACGGTGTAGCCGCGACGAATCAGGAAGTCGGAAAAGAACCCCGAACACAGCACACCGATGAACGCGGCGAGAAACGGCAGCGATGCCAACAGGCCGGACTTGATGAAGTCCATGCCGCGATATTTCACCAGATAGGTCGGGAACCACGTGAGGAAAAACCACAGCGTCGAGTTCAGGCAAAACTGGCCGAGATAAATGCCCCACAACTTGCGTTTGGTCAGGACGATACCCAGATCGGTCCAGCTGAATTTGGCTTTGACCTTGGCCGTTTCCTGTTGAATATCAACCAGACCTCCGCCCTCGCGAATCAGATCGATTTCGGCTTCGTTGGCACCTTTGAAATCCCGTGGCTCGCGATACACCGCGTACCAGATTGCTGCCCAGATAATGCCGACGGCGCCAGTCGCGACGAAGACCATGTGCCAGCCGAATTCGTGTTGCAGCCAAGCCAGAACCGGGGTCAGGAATGCCAGACCGACGAACTGCCCCGACGTGTAAAAACCAATCGCCGTGGCGCGCTCACGCTCGGGAAACCACGTCGTGACCACACGGCTGTTGATCGGATAGGCCGGTGCTTCCAGCGCACCGACCGCCATGCGCAACACGAACAGCGCAATGAAACTGGCGGCGAACCCGAGCATCACCGTGGCCAGCGACCACAGCAGCAATGCGACGCTGTAAAGAATGCGCGGCGGCACGCGATCGACCAGCCAGCCACCGGGGATCTGCATGGCGGCGTAGGTCCAGCCAAACGCGGAAAAGATCAGGCCGACGTGAATCGGGTCGATGCCCAGATCACTGGTCAGGGCCGGCGCGGCAATCGACAGGTTGCTGCGGTCGAGGTAGTTGATGACCACGGTGATAAACAGCAACACCATGATGAAAAACCGCTTGCGGCTAGGCGTGACTAAAGACGCCTGCCCGGTGAGGGTTTGCGGTTGCATGGGGAGAGCCTCTTTTTATGTTTATTGAGGTCGGCCTGAGGCCTTGCATCTGATCGTTCCCACGCTCCGCGGGGAATGCAGCCCGGGACGCTCTGCGCCCCAAAAGCGGACGCAGAGCGTCCATTGAGGCATTCCCACGCAGAGCGTGGGAACGATCTCATGGGGTATGTCAGGCAGGACTCACCACTCGGCAAAGCTGCCATCGGCATGGCGCCAGATCGGGTTGCGCCAGCGATGCCCGACCGCCGCGCGCTCGATCACGTATTCCTCGTTGATCTCGATACCCAGGCCCGGGCCGTTGGGGATCTTCACGAAGCCCTTGTCGTAATCGAACACCCGTGGATCCTTCACGTAGTCGAGCAAGTCATTGCTCTCGTTGTAATGGATGCCCAGGCTTTGCTCCTGGATAAACGCGTTGTAACAAGCCGCGTCGAGTTGCAAACACGCTGCCAGCGCAATCGGCCCCAGCGGGCAGTGCAGCGCCAGTGCGACGTCGTAGGCCTCGGCCATATTGGCGATCTTGCGGGTTTCAGTGATGCCGCCGGCGTGGGACGCATCCGGCTGGATGATGTCGACGTAGCCTTCGCTCAGCACGCGTTTAAAGTCCCAGCGTGAGAACAGCCGCTCACCGAGGGCAATCGGTGTGCTGGTCAGCGGTGCCAGTTCTTTCAAGGCTTCGTAGTTTTCGCTGAGCACCGGCTCTTCGATAAACATCAGTTTGTACGGATCGAGTTCTTTCATCAGCACCTTGGCCATTGGCTTGTGCACCCGGCCATGGAAATCGACGCCGATGCCCACGTTGGGTCCGACCGCGTCACGCACGGCGGCAACGTTGGCCAGCGCCAGATCGACTTTTTCAAAGGTGTCGAGAAATTGCAGCTCTTCGGTGCCGTTCATTTTCACTGCGGTAAACCCACGGCTCACCGCCTCTTTCGCCGCCCGCGCGGTGTCGGCCGGACGGTCACCGCCGATCCACGAATACACGCGAATCTTGTCACGCACCTGGCCACCGAGCAGATCACTCACTGACACACCGAGGGCCTTGCCCTTGATGTCCCACAGCGCCTGATCGATACCGGCCAGCGCACTCATGTGTATTGCGCCGCCACGGTAGAAACCGCCGCGATACAGCACGGTCCAGATGTCTTCGATGTTGCGTGGGTCTTTGCCAATCAGGTAGTCGGACAATTCTTCAACGGCAGCCGCAACCGTATGCGCACGGCCTTCGACCACGGGCTCGCCCCAACCGGTTACGCCCTCGTCGGTTTCGACCTTGAGGAAGCACCAGCGCGGCGGGACGATGAAGGTGGTGAGTTTGGTGATTTTCATCTTTTGTCTCTCTTATAGATGTAGCGCACGCAGCGCCAAAAAAGTCTTAGCGAAGGGCCTTCCACGCGGCCACGTAGGCCTTGGCATTCACCGCCACCTGCTCCGCCGTCATGCCCGGTTTGAACAGGCCGGAGCCGAGACCGAAACCTTTCACACCAGCATCGATAAACGCCTGCATGTTGTCCGGCGTGATGCCGCCGACCGGCGCCAGCACCGTCCCGGACGGCAACACTGCGAGCCAGGCTTTGACGACCGCCGGGCCCATCTGCTCGGCCGGGAACAGCTTGAGAATGTCCGCCCCCTCCTCCAGCGCCGCGAACGCTTCGGTCGGTGTGGCAACGCCCGGCGACAGGAACAGCCCCGCCGCTTTCGCCGCGCGCAACACCTTGGCGTCGCTGTGCGGCATGACGATCACTTGACCGCCGGCTTCTTTCACCAACCCGACCTGCTCCGGCGTCAGCACCGTGCCGGCACCGATCAGGCAATCGGCAGGCAAGGTCTTGCGCAGGATGCGGATACTTTCGTACGGCGAAGGGGAATTTAGCGGTACTTCGATGACGCGAAATCCGGCCGCATACAGGACTTCTCCGACAGCGGCGGCTTCCTGCGGATGCAGGCCCCGCAGAATCGCGATCAGACCGTTTTGCGCCAATGCTTGCTTGAGCATGTCAGGCCTCCAGTCAGGGTTAACGGGATGAGGAATCGATCAGTCCGGCGGCCAGCGCCAGTTGCCACAGACCACGCTCGGTGGCCTGCTCGGCCAGCGTCACGTTGGCGAACCCGCAGGCATCGAGGGCGCGGCTGTAGCGCGCACAGAGTTGCGCGTTGCCGATGAGGATGATCGAAGGAAGATTCGGGTTGTTGCGGCGACGGCGTTGAGCGCTGGCGAGTGCCGCCAGTTCATGGCCGATCATCAGGCCGGACAGATAATCCGCCTGCGCCGTCGGGCTGAGTTCGCCGGTCAGGCCCAAGGTACGGGCACTGAACAACGTCGACAGCACGCCGAGTTCACCGTCCGCCGATTGCGCAACCTGCACGCCCCGGTCAAACGCCAGAGCATCGAACGTCGCGCCTTGCTTCAGGGTACGGCCGAGAATGCTGTGTTCACTGAGCACGGCGAATACTTCGCCGGTCATGAAGGTATCGAAATGAGTGATGCAGCCATCGACCACGTCGACCCATTTCGAGTGACTGCCCGGCAGGCCGATCAACAGATCAGCACCCGCCTCAATCGGCAGATTCTGCAGCACGCCGAGCACTTGGGTTTCTTCGCCGCGCATCACGTTCGGCAGACGCGAACGCTGAATCACACCCGGCACGATATGCACGACGGTGCCGCGAATGCTGATAACTGTTTGTAGGGAGTTTCCGAGATTGGCAACGTTCGCCGGCGTCTCGCAGTAGGCCGCTTCACACCAGCCCTGCGCGCTGCCGACCATGCCGCAGGCAATCACCGGCAGATTCGGCTGCGCATCGAGCCAGTCGCCGCACGCCTCGTCGAACGCCAGTTCAAAACCATCGGCGCATTCGCGACCGTTGATGACTCGCGGAGTCTTCGGCAGTTGCATGATCCCGGACGACAGCGCGCGCTGCTCCAGCACCACACCGCCCGCCGCGAGTTTGTAAGCACGTAATGAGGTCGTCCCCCAATCGAGCGCGATCAATTGCGCCAGCATCGCTTCACCTGTTTTGTTTTTGGCAGTGAGTGCGACGGACTATAGCCCTCCCAGAAGGGAAATCTCAATATGTAATTTTGCATCCCATATTTTGGGATATGGCAGGTTAAAAATTCTTCCTCTGCAAACCGGAGGTTATGCCCATTCGAGGCGAAGAAGCAGTGATGATCGTTATTTACCGAACAGCTCAAAAAAATATCGTGGCGCGAGCTTCACTCCTTGAAGAAACTAGAAACCAATTTATTAAAAATACTGCGAGCCGTCTTATTATTACCCAATGGTCGTAAACCCATAATATGGGCACGAACTGGTCATGGTAGAAACGGCCTTCAAATTAGGCAAGGCCGATAAAATATGCGGCTATTCTGCAGTACCTGGATTCATCAAATCGACACTCGGGACTTGCATGATCTTCGAGAAATACGTTTTGTAAGTAGTCGAATGAACTCTAAACACACAAGAAATGGAATCTCTGGATTTCAAAAACGGGACTAATGAATCTCCTTTGAGACGTTTTTCCTCACCCTTATCATCTACCTGCTCATCGAAAAGAACATCCGCCCTATAGAGCAGTGAATCAGTTGACACTCTTTCAATGAAACCGAAACCGGATTGCTTTATACGGTGCGCCTGTGAAAAATCTTGATCATCCGTTAACGAACATACAAGGCCCTGACCAATAGACGACTTGAACAACTGAAGCAATTCTACATCTGACGAAAAATAAATATGATAAATCCCGGTACTGCGAAGCCGATCAGTCTTTGAGTACTGTAAATTAGCGATAGGCCGACCATGATTCAAAGAACACGCAGAGACCATCAGAATCATAACTGCCAACGTTATAAATCTCACAATACGTTACTCCTTGGTCCATTTCAAAATTGATTCCCTTACAATCTGTCGAGCTGACTTGCCACCAGGTAAAGGTCGCGCGTACATAAAGTTAGCATCCGCGTGATTGATGTCCAGTCGCCCCATTACATTCGGTCCAGCGGAAATTTCCCATTGCTCACCAAAATCCGCAACGACGTCCGATAAATTCCAATCAACTGCAGCAGCTCTGATATTCACCCAATATTCCGCTTTTGGCTGAGGAACCTGCCTATATATCTTCGAAATACCGTAGACAATTTTTCCGTGACCTACAGGATCTAGGGTGACCAGCATCTTGACTTTAAATCCACGATCGGACAAAACAGCCGATAGGTGCGCGCCATTCCACCCACCCAGGCTATGACCGATAATGTAAACAGCTGTATTACAGTTTGAAATCTTACCAATTACATTCTTTTCCAGATCCTCTTCACTCATGAACGCGTTATAACCAAGAGGCAAGGTAGTGCAGTACTTCTTTATTTCTAGAGCTTCGATATCTGCATCAACCATTTCTCGAACGTAATCGACGTTGTGGTTAGGGCCATCAACATAATATCTTTCCTGATCGCCCGCTCCGCCAACAAGAAATACCATTACATCCCGCAATTTTACCGATGCTTGCTTAACAGACTGATCAGTCTTACAAGTGAGCGTATGGGTAACTGGATTCCTTCTAGCTACCGGCACTTCTGGAGTGTCTGCTGTCGCACTTCCTTCTGCCATTTATCATCACTCCACAAACAAATTTATAGTTTCAGCCAAATGCGAGCTGACGGTATGGGTGAATCCCAACGCATCCGTAATTCCCGGCTCCTCACTGCCATCGCCGCGCTGAATCGTGTAGGGGTGATAGGGCACCGGCTCTCCGGTGTCCTCATTCACCACTTGCAACCTGTCCGTAAAATGCACCGGCATCGGCAACAGCCCACTAAACGCCGCCCCTCCACCACTCTGCCCAATGATCACCGTCCCCGAACCACCAACCACGACATTGCCGTGGCCTCCGGTGCTATCGAGCGTGGCCGCGTTCAGGCCGTTGATGAATACGGTGCCGGAAACCGCTCCGGTAATCGGGCTGCCACACGCCGATTTATCGGTCATGCGCGCAGCGGCGAGGCCGTCGAAGAAGACGTCCGGCGAGCCGGAAGCAATCGGGTTGGTGCCATGGCCTGGCAATGGGCAGGCGGTCGGGTCGGTGACGCGTGCAGCGGGTTTACCACTCAATTCAAAGCTCCTTGCTTCAGGGGTTCCGGGTGCGGCTGATGAATATCGATGTCGGTCGCGGCGAAGCGCCAGCGGTTGTCGACGGGGTCGAACAGGGCGTGGCAATGCTCTCGGCTGTCGGGTGATGCGGTGGTTTGCAGGTGCCGCCAGGCTTCGTCGGTTTGCCAGGCCAGTTCGGCCGGCGTCGCATCGTCGAGTTCGTTGAGCCAGGCGTTGTAGTTGCGCAGGTGATTACGCTCGTAAGTCGATTGCAGCAGTTCGGCCATTTGTGCGCCGAGGTCGAGATGATGCTGGGCCGTCCACTGGCCGATCTCGGAATACACGTACCAGCCCATCGGCATCAACCCGCCGTCCTTGAGCAGCGAATGCCCGGCAGGGGCGACGAAACCACAGCAAATGTGCAGCGTCAACCAGCCTTGATGGGCGTCGATAAACGCCGTCGGATCGAAGGTGCGCAGCGGTATCACGCGGTACTCGGCGAGCCCGGCGCTGCGGATCATCAACTCGGCATCAAGGCGTGACACGAACGCGCGAATGGCGCTGCCGCCCGTACGATTTGTCATGCACAGAATGTCGACCGGTTGGCGCTGGGGGTTGTCGCTCAAGCCTGAGTTTTTCACCAGGCCATACAGACGCATTGACGCCCGTAGTCCGCTCATCGCCGGTCACTCATTGACGCAGCGAAGGCTCCACAGGCGTGGAGAAGTTGTGCCAGAGGCATTGCAGGTATCGTCCGTGAGCACGCAAAAATGGCGCGTAGAATGCCGGACTAGAGCGCTGGCGACAATCGAATTACTGCCGGATTGCCATCATTGTGTTCAGCCCTCGGCAAACTCACGCAGGACCTGGCCATCCATGCGGTAGCGTACCCACTCTTCCTGAGGTTGCGCACCGAGGGATTTGTAGAATTCGATCGCCGGGGTGTTCCAGTCCAGTACGCTCCATTCGAAGCGGCCACAGTCGTTGTCGCAGGCGATTTTCGCCAGGTGACGCAACAGGGTTTTGCCGGCGCCGCCACCGCGTTGCTCCGGGGTGATGTAGAGGTCTTCGAGGTACAGGCAGTTGCTGCCGAGCCAGGTCGAATAGCTGAAGAAGAACACGGCGAAACCGATAGGCACGCCGTCACGCAGGCAGATCAGGCCGTGGGCGGTGGCGCCTTCGCCAAACAGGCTGCGTTCGATGTCGGCGACGCTGGCGATGACTTCGTGGCGGGCCTTTTCGAAATCGGCGAGTTCAGTGATGAAGGCGAGGATTTGCGGTGCATCGCTGGGAGTCGCCGGGCGGATTTCGATCGTCATGGACGGGCCTTGTCGGAAAAAGGAAAACGCCATACTAAGGCGGAGAACGGCGCTCGTCACATGGCAAAACAGAGGATACCCTCTCGCGATGCTTCAAACGCCGCCATTCCATGTGGGAGCGAGCTTGCTCGCGAATACATTCTGTCATTCGACAATACAGGTGACTGTAAGGACGCCTTCGCGAGCAAGCTCGCTCCCACAGGGACTTCGACAAACTGAAAGGATGCTCATGAACCTAGCGTTTTTTACCCCCGTGGAGGCACTTGCAGTAGCTCTGTTGCCCCACGCTCTGGAGCCGTCCAACGACGGCGCTCACGACCTCGCCCACTTGCAACGGGTCTGGCACAACGTGCGGACGCTGCAGACTGATGAAGGCGGAGATCTGGAAGTGCTGCTCGCTGCGGTGCTGCTTCACGATTGCGTAGCCGTCGAAAAGAATTCGCCACTGCGCGCGCAGGCATCGCGATTAGCGGCGGACAAAGCGTCGGCAGTGCTCACAGAGATGAACTGGTCCGAAGAGAAAATCGCTGCCGTGGCCCACGCCATCGAAGCCCACAGTTTTTCCGCCAATATCACCCCGCTCACCCTCGAAGCGAAAATCGTCCAGGACGCCGACCGGCTCGACTCACTGGGCATGCTCGGCGTCGCCCGTACGTTCTACATCGCCGGGCGCATGGGCGCGGCGTTGTACGATCCGCAGGATCCCGAAGCGAAGCAACGCGACTACGACGACAGGCGTTTTTGCCTAGATCATTTCCAGACCAAACTGCTGCACCTCGCCGGCGGTTTCCAGACCGCCGCCGGACAGCGTCTGGCACAGGTTCGTCATCAACGTCTGAAGGGGTTCATGGAACAGTTCAAGGAAGAGATTGGCCTCGGCTGAGCCTCCCGGGGTTCGACCGTTCGTCGTTCATCAGGCACCAATCCGCTCAGAGGGCAGACCAACGACAGGTAAGGATTCCAATCACTGGAGAAGCCCTATGATCTCGTCAAGGTTGACCGCTTTCGTATTCAGTGCCCTGCTCTGCCCTGCGGTTTTCGCTGCATCCGCCACCGCTGCGGGCACCGGCCCGACCGACCCGACTCCGCCACGCGCACCCGCCATCAACAGTGCTCCCGGTATGAATACCGATGGCGCCGGCGTGCCCTTGATCAATCAGCCGCCCGCGACCGGTACTGACCCGCGCACCCAGGGCAGTGACCCGGGCCGTCAGGGCGGCATGAACACCCCCGATGCCCCCGCCACGCCAGACAACGCAGGCCCCGGCGTCGGCTCGAAAACCACCACCGGTGGCTCCGGTTCTGAAGGTTCCGGCCAGTAGTTCGCCGACGCGAGCGTCCTATTCAATCCAATGAAGAGGTATCCATGAACGTCGATAAAAACCTGGAAAAAGAAGTCCTCACCCGCCTGCTGCACGCTCATCCGAGTGGACTGGGCAAGGAGGTGCTGGACAATTACCGGGGCGAGAAGGTCGTGGCCAGCGCCCTCGCCGCCTTGCAGGAACGCGGACTGATTCACCACGGTCATGTCACCTGCAACGAGGCGGGCGAACATTCGTTGAACCTGCCGATCAAGCTCAGTGCCGCTGGAGTTGAAGCAGCGCGCAAACTGGATCTGCAGTAGTCCTGAGGCCGCTCGCTGTCGCTGCGGCGGGTGGCCGAACCTGCACACAAGAGGAGAAATCCCATGCCTCGTGGAAGCAAAGACAAATACACCGCCGAACAGAAGCGCAAGGCCGAGCACATCGAAGACAGCTACGAGAACAAAGGCCTGTCGAAGGATGAGGCCGAGGCGCGCGCTTGGGCCACGGTCAACAAGCAATCGGGCGGCGGTGAAAAGAGCGGCGGTTCCGGACGCAAGAAACCGGCGAGTGCCAAGTCTGAAGATCGAAAAGAGTCATCGCGGCGTGCGGTGGCCAGTCGCGAGGGGCATTCGCGTAATAGCAAGGCTTCGAAGGATACGCAGACAGTCGATAGCTTGATGAAGGAGGCCCGGGCAAAGCAGATTCCTGGGCGGTCTTCGATGCGCAAGCAGGAGTTGATTGAGGCGTTGCGCAAGGCCGGCTGATTTTGAGTAGGGCTGACGGCCCCTTCGCGATCAGGCTCGCTCCCACACGGGATTGATGTGGTTTACACATCCCTTGTGGGAGCGAGCCTGCTCGCGAAAGCGGTAGATCAGGCGCTGCCGGAATCGAGGAAAAACGCATCCACCTCAGCCGCGCCCGGCGAAGTCGCCGGCCCCCAGCGCGTGACCGCCAATGCCGCCGCCGCATTCGCCCGTCGCGCTGCTTCATGGGCAGACAAACCCTGCGCCAACCCGGCGACAAACACCCCGGCATGGGCATCACCGGCGCCATTGCTGTCCACGGCTTTCACGGCAAATCCCGGCACATGCCGACGCTCATCGCGCTGATTAATCCAACAGCCCTGCGGCCCGTCACGCACCACCATCAGCACTTCTTTGGGCAGATGGTCAGCGAGTCGATCCAGCGCCGCGCCAATATCTTCAGCCCCGGTAAATCGCAGCGCCTCGACGCTGTTACTGGTCCACACGTCAATTCGCGGCAGCAATGCCTGCATCATTGGCGAATCAGGCGATTCCACCAACGGGCCCGGATCGAACACCACGTTGATCGAATCCGGTAACGCCAACGTCCAGTCGAGTAACGCTTGCGCCTTGCCTTCATGCAACAGGCTGTAGCCACTCAGATAAACGTAATCGCCCGCTTCCGCCGCAACGCTGTTCAGATCCTCTTCCGTCACCTCCCCTTCCGCGCCAATGTAGGAAATGAAACTGCGCTCGGCCGACGCATCCGTCAGCGCCACACACAAACCGGTGTCTTTCTGTGCGGGTTCGGTGATGCCGATGTGAATCCCCTCGGCGTTCATCGCCTGCCGCGCCAGATCACCGAAACGACCGGTGCCATGGCGACCGAGATAGGCCACCGGCAGGCCATTGCGCACCGCCGCCGCCATCACATTGAACCCGCCGCCGGCTTCGAAACCGGCCGACTGCGCCAGCACGTCACCGCCAATCTGCGGCAGTTTATCTACGGCCATGACCAGGTCGATGATGACCTGGCCGGTGTGCAACATCTTAGGCATGAGCATTCCCGGTTTGCGCGGCGCGGCGATCTTTCGCCCCGCCGAGGACAAAGTAAATGCCACCGGCCACCACGAACGTCACGATCCAGCCGAGGCCGTTGTGGCCCAGCCACGAGTCGGACAGGAAGCCCTTGAACCAGACATTTTCAGCAGTGGTGCCGATGGTGGTGAAACTGAAGCCAAGGACGATGGCGATCGCCCACGCACCAAACGCACGCCACTCGATGCCGCCGCGATACCAGTATGCGCTGCTCGGGCTGACGTCGAGCAAATCCGTCGGGCTGTAGTAGTGACGGTGAATCAGATCAACGACAAAGATCCCGACCCACGCGGTGATCGGCACCGCCAGCAGCGAAATGAAGGTGATGAACGGGCCGTAGAAGCTGTCGGCGATCAGCATGAAGTAGATCGAACCGGCGAAGATCGCGACGATATCGACCACCACCGCGTAGACGCGTTTGACCTTCAGGCCAAGGGTCAACGTGGTCAGACCGGCGGAGTACACCGACAGGTTGTTCGACAGCAGCAGGCCACCGAATGCGGTGATCAGGTACGGCACGGCCATCCACGTTGGCAGCATGTCGCGGATCGCCACGATCGGGTCTGTCGCCGAAGCGAGGTCGTTGTTGCCCACCGAGAGCAGACCGCCAAGGGTGATCAGCAGCACCAGCGGAATGCCCGCACCAAACGCGGCGGACGCGACCAGACGCACAGCCTTGACGCTGCGGTGCTGATAGCGCGACATGTCGGCGCCAGCGTTGGCCCAGCCGATGCCGGTACCGGCGGCCATGGTGCCGATACCGATGATCATTGCGCTCATCGGCGCTGGCGTGGCGTTGAACACCGCGCCCCAGTCGATGGTCGCGCAAAGGAAGCCGCCCACCAGAATGTTCAGCGCACCGAACACGTAGGTCGCCCACTTTTGAATCACCAGCAAAGTTGCATGGCCGAGACCGGACACCGACAAGGTCAGCAGAACGAAAATGGCAATGAAGATCAGCGTCAGTATCGGCGCGCTTTTCGCTTCGACTGGCGAACCGAACAGGATCGAGCAC
>NZ_UTHA01000290.1 GCF_900582195.1 Pseudomonas viridiflava | reverse complement strand
TTTCTGGACTGCGCCCGCCAATACGCCAGCCTGTTCGCAGGCAAGGGCTATCGGGTGACCACGGTGTTTCTGACCGGTGCCGCCGACCCTGATGTGGTCGCCGACTGTGGTTCGGACGAAGTGCTGTTCATGGAATTCAGCTCGAAGGCCATTCGTGGCCTCAAGCTGGGTGCCATTCGCGAATTGCGCAGCATCGTGGCTTCACGTCATTTCAGTATCTGCATCGCGCATCGATTCAAACCAGTTTATATCGCGCTGTTGGCGACACGTTTGCCGGTGATCGGCGTTCATCACGCGTTTGGCGATTATCAGCGCCGCAGCCGCAAGCTGTTCGCCAAT
>NZ_UTHA01000295.1 GCF_900582195.1 Pseudomonas viridiflava | reverse complement strand
CGCTGGAAGTGATCAACCACTTCGCGGGCAAACTGCCCATTCTGGGTGTCTGCCTCGGGCATCAGTCCATTGGTCAGGCATTTGGCGGTGACGTGGTCCGTGCGCGTCAGGTCATGCACGGCAAGACCAGCCCGGTGATCCATGAAGACCTGGGCGTGTTCGAAGGCTTGAACCATCCGCTGGTCGTCACGCGTTATCACTCGCTGGTAGTCAAGCTGGATACACTGCCTGACGCTCTGGAAGTGACTGCATGTACAGCACATGACGACGGCTCGGTTGACGAGATCATGGGCCTGCGTCACAAGACACTGAACGTCGAGGGGGTACAGT
>NZ_UTHA01000296.1 GCF_900582195.1 Pseudomonas viridiflava | reverse complement strand
GGTCTTGACGTTGCTCGTCTGAACTTCTCCCACGGCACCCCGGATGAGCACAAGGCTCGCGCCAAGCTGATCCGTGAAATCGCCGCCAGACACGGGCGCTTCGTCGCTCTGCTGGGCGACCTGCAAGGTCCCAAGATCCGTATCGCCAAATTCACCCACAAGCGGATAGAGCTGAAAGTGGGTGACAAGTTCACCTACTCCACCGCTCGCCCGTTGACCAGTGGCAACCAGCAGATCGTGGGTATCGACTACCCGGATCTGGTCAAGGATTGCGGCGTGGGCGACGAGCTGTTGCTCGACGACGGGCGCGTGGTCACGCGCGTCGACACTCAAACGGCGGATTAACTGCACTGCACCGT
>NZ_UTHA01000297.1 GCF_900582195.1 Pseudomonas viridiflava | reverse complement strand
CGCTCCCACAGGGAACGCATTCCAAGGTGGGAGCGAGCCTGCTCGCGAAGGCGTCGGCCCAAACATCACAGATTTCAGGGCAACCGCACCAAATCCCCCCTCAACGCCACCCGCGTGACAAAAATCCCCGCCCGGCACTCGTACGTATTCAAATCCTTGCGCACATGCTGGTCGTAATAGCTGACGATATTGACCACCGCATTCGCCCCGGCCCGCTTGGCATCGGCCTGCAGCTTGATCAGATTCGACTGCAACACCCACTCGCAGGAGTTGTGGTCGCTCTTGTTGAACCCGTTGGTCTTCAAATCACTGACCACCCCTCGGCGCAACAATTGCTGAGTGCCCTGCGGCCCATTGCCGAGCAAATAGAACTTCACACTGCCATCCAGCCGCCCGGCGCGAATGGCGTCCGACAGCACGGTTTCGAAGGGCATGTACATCAGGTTGGTGGCATGGCCTGCGCTGGGCATTAACGCGAAAAGCGCGGCGGCGATCAGGGCTTTCACTTGCATGGTCATCTCCTTGACGGTGAAAGAGAACCGCGAGTGCTCGACTGACCGGGCCCGCCGTTCTGACAGGCGTATTGATGGCCTGCATGAGCGAGTGTAGATCCTGTGTGGCGAGTGTTCAGCTTGTGGAACCGTGTTCACCACATTTGCGGTTACGAACTGTTTTAGCGAGTGTTTGTTTTCTTGCGCAGAATCGATTTCTTTAAGTGAGTGCCATGGATGCCACTTCGATACCAGCCCAAGGAAGGTAGTGTTCTGATCTGCGACTTCAGAGGTTATGAAGTACCTGAGATGGTCAAGGTCAGACCCGTTGTCGTGATACGAAAACACAGAACCAACAGTATGTTGGTGACGGTCGTACCGCTAAGTACCACTGCACCGGATTGTTTACTTGATCACCATTTCGAACTCTCCAGCCATCTTCAAGGCGCCAGCCCGATCTGTTGGGCGAAGTGCGATATGGTGGCCACTGTCAGCCTTTCTCGACTGGACCGGATCAAAAGCAGAGATCGTGAAGGACGGCGCGTCTATCTGATCTCACACCTTGAAACAGAAGAGTTCTGCGCCGTTAAAGCTGCAGTCAGGCGGGCGCTTGGGCTGTAATGGCTACAGAAGTGGCGCAGTGAGGCCAAACGCCAGCCGTTGTCCGGCTTGATGATTCGGGCAATACTGCGAGCGTTCCCGCAAGGGGCTTGTGAGACTCTGAGGATCCTGGGTGACCAGCCATCGCAGAGCCAGACAGGTAATCGGCGATGACAAGCCAACCTGTTTGTGAAAGGGCGCCGAATGGCGCCCTTTGTCGTTTCTACAATCCCATCAATCCACGTGCGCCAAGTCCCCGCGCAGCGCCACGCTCGACACCACCAGCCCGGCACGGCACTGGAATTTCTCGGTGTCCTTGTACAGATCGCGCTGGTCGACGCTGGCGATGTTGATCACCGCGTTGGCGTCGGCTTTTTTCGCGGCGTTCTGCAGGGTCGCCAAGGCCGATTGCAGGGCCCAGAAGCAGGCGTCTTCGTCGGATTTGTTCGAGCCGTTGGTCTTGCGGCTGCTGCTCACGGTGTCGAGTTTGCGCACCTGTTTTGGCAGGGTTTCGCCGGCCAGGTAGAACTTCACGCTGCCGTCGAGCAGGCCGGCGTCGGTGGCGCGTTTGACGCCTTCGCGGAAGCTCAGGTAAGTCGGCTCGTCGGCACCCTGTTTGATGATGCCTAGGTTGTTGACGGCTTCGATGTCCGGGTTGATCGACAGCTCTTTGAGCACGTTGTCGCGCAGGCGATTGACCCAGCGGTTGTAGTTGCCGTGGATCTTGCCGTCCTTGGCGTCGAGGCCGTAGCTGCTGCGGTAATCGATTTCAAACGAAGTCGGGGTGAACGGAATATCGACTTCGGCGTGATGGCGACCGCGTACGGTGATCGCCGCTTTGATCATGCCCGGGCGCACCGATTGCACGACCCACTGGCGGTCGTTGAGCGCGGTGACGATCGCGCGGCTCATCTGTTGCTGGGTGAAGCCGAGGTTGGGCGAGAACTCTTCCCTGGCGTTGTAAACCGGTTTGCTGGTGCAACCGCCGAGCACAAAAGCCAGTGCCAACAGAGCGGCGATGCGGTGAAACTGAGTCATTCCCTTCACTCCAAAGGTGTTGCGGTCAGTGCCAGCGGCGGAAAATCAACGAGGTGTTGACGCCACCAAAAGCGAAATTGTTGTTCATCACGTAGTCGTGATGCATCTGGCGGAATTCGCCGCGCAGGTAATCGAGCTTGCCGCAGTGCGGATCGACCTCGTCGAGGTTGAACGTGTGCACGTACAGGTCGCGGTTCATCATCTCGATGCTGAACCACGACTCCAGCGCGCCGCAGGCGCCGAGTGTGTGGCCGAGGAAGCTTTTCTGCGAACTGATCGGCATGCGCTCGCCGAACAAACTGCTGGTTGCCAGTGTTTCGGCAATGTCGCCCTGTTCTGTAGCCGTGCCGTGGCCATTTACATAACCGATGGCATCCGGCATCAGGCCGGCGTCTTCCAGCGCCAGCTCCATGGCGCGGCGCATGGTCACTTGTTCCGGGCGTGTGGTGTGCTGGCCGTCGGCGTTGCTGCCGAAACCGACGATCTCGGCATGGATGTGCGCACCACGGGCGAGGGCGTGTTCCAGTTCCTCGAGTACCAGCATGCCGCCGCCTTCACCGATCACCAGGCCATCGCGGCCCTTGTCGTACGGGCGTGGGCTGGTCTGTGGCGCATCGTTTTTCAGGCTGGTGGCGTAGAGCGCGTCGAAGACCATGGCTTCGGTCGGGCACAGCTCTTCGGCGCCACCGGCGAGCATCAACGGCAGGCGGCCGAACTTGATCGCCTCGTAGGCGTAACCGATGCCCTGACTGCCGCTGGTGCAAGCGCTGGACGTCGGGATCAACCGCCCGGTCAGGCCAAAGAAAATACTGATGTTAGCGGCGGTGGTGTGCGGCATCATCCGCACGTAGGAGTTGGCATTCAGACCTTCGGCCACCGAGTTGAGCAGCATGTTGCCGAACGCTTTGATCTCGTCAGTGCTGCCGGTGGACGAGCCGCAAGCGACGCCCATGCGGCCATCCTTGATCGATTCGTCACCGAGCAAACCAGCGTCGGCCAGGGCGTTTTCTGCCGCACGAACCGCCAGCCGCGACACCCGGCCCATGCTGCGCAACTGCTTGCGCGTCCAGTGCGCAGGCACTGCAAAGTCATCGATCGGCCCGGCCAGGCGCGTGTTGAGTTCGCTGAAGCGATCCCACTCGTCCATCCGGCGAATGCCGCTGCGATTGGCCGCGAAGTTGCCGGCGATGGTCTCCCAGTCGCTGCCCAGTGAGGTGATGCCGGCCATGCCGGTGACGACGACGCGCTTCATCAGCACAAGCCTCCGTTGACCGCCAGCACCTGGCGGGTGATGTACGAGGCTTCCGCCGACATCAGGAAATTCACCGCACTGGCGACCTCTTCCGGGGTGCCCATGCGTTGCGCGGGGATCATTTTCATCAATTCTTCCACCGGCACGTTTTCATCGAGCATCGCCGTGTCGATCAGGCCCGGGGCGACGCAGTTAACGGTGATTTTGCGCTTGCCCAGCTCGATCGCCAACGCCTTTGCCGCACCGATCACCCCGGCCTTGGAGGCGCTGTAGTTGACCTGGCCACGGTTGCCGATCAGCCCCGACACCGAGGTGATGCAGACAATGCGCCCGGCGGCGCGGCGGCGGATCATCGGCATCATCACCGGGTGCAGAACGTTGTAGAAACCGTCGAGGTTGGTGCGTAACACCACGTCCCAATCGTCATCGCTCAGTGCCGGAAAGGCACCGTCGCGGGTCAGCCCGGCGTTCAGCACTACGCCGTAATAGGCGCCATGGATTTCGACGTCGGTTTCCAGAATGGTTTTGCAGGTTTCGCGGTCGGCGACGTCGAATTGCAGGATCCGCGCCTTGCGCCCCAGCGCTTCGACTTCAGCCTGAACGGCTTGTGCTTCGGCCATGCCGCTGCGGCAATGCAGGACGATATCGTGCCCGGCCTGCGCCAGACGCAAGGCAATGGCGCGGCCGATGCCACGGCTGGAGCCGGTGACCAGTACGGATTCAGTCATCGTTCGACTCCTGTGTCTGTTGCAGATATTGAGTGACCTGAGGCGGACGGAACACGTTCAGCCGCGCGCTTGCGTGGATGCCGGCGCCGTGGATATGGCATTCGAACACGCCCATGCCGTTGTCGTCTTCCAGCGAGCGCAGGCCATGAATGGTCAGCTTGCTGCCGGCGGGAAAAGCTTCGACGTTGCACTCGAACTTGCGTGTGCCGAGCAGAAAGCCCAGCTCCACCGGATTGCCTTTGAGTCGCGCGTGGCAACCGGCAAACGCGGCGACGCTCTGTGCCATCAGTTCGACGCCGACCCAGGCCGGCAGGCTGCCGTCGGGAAGGCTGAACAAGCCTTCGGGCTTGACCGTGAGGCGGGTGAAAATCTGCTCCTCGTCAAAGCTTGTGATGCTGTCGATCAGAATCATGTCGCCCGCATGGGGCAGCAGTTCGGCGAGCGGCCAATCAGTCATGGGGCGTCTCCGATAATCAGGCTGACGTTGTTGCCGCCGAAGGCAAACGAGTTGCTCATCAGGTAGCGGGGTGCAGTGGACGACAAGCGCTCGCTTGCGGTCACCCACTTCAGCGGCGGCAGCGCGGGGTCGGCCTGCGCGTCCCAGACGTGCGGCGGCAAGGCGTGAGCGGGGTTGTCGGCGCTCAGGCTCAACCAGCAGAACGCCGCTTCCAGCGCGCCGGCCGCGCCGAGGGTGTGGCCGGTCATCGGTTTGGTCGACGAACAAGCCACGCCTGCGGGGAACAGCGTGGCAACCGCCAGGCTTTCCATGGCGTCGTTGTGTTGGGTGGCGGTGCCGTGCAGGTTCAGGTAGTTGATCTGCGCCGCTTGCAGGTGTGCGCGGTTCAAGGCTTTCTGCATCGCTTGCAGGGCGCCGCGGCCGGTCGGCTCAGGGGCGGAAATGTGATGGGCGTCGGAACTGGCGCCGGCGCCGAGCAAGGCAATGGCCGGGCCTTTGCCCTGTTGTTTGCTCATGACGAACAGCACCGCCGCTTCGCCGATATTGATGCCGCTGCGGTTGGCCGAGAACGGATTGCAGCGCTCGTCGGACATCGCTTCGAGTGACGAAAAACCGTTGAGGGTCAGTTTGCACAGGCTGTCGACGCCGCCACACAGCACCGCGTCGCACAGGCCCAGATCGAGCAAACGCTGAGCGCTCATCAGTGCCCGGGCGCTGGAAGTGCATGCCGTGGAAATCACATAGGCCGGGCCGCTCAGTTGCAGCCAGTCGGCGAGGAAATTGGCCGGGGCGCCGAGTTCCTGTTGCCGATAATCGTACTCGGCGGGGAACTGCTGCTCGCGAATGTAGTGCGCCAGACCACGACTGGCTTCGTCGATGCCTGAGGTGCTGGTGCCGAGCACCACGCCGATGCGCTCGCGGCCGAAGCGCTGAATGGCTTGATCGATGTCATCGCGAATCTGCAACGCCGCTTCCAGCAGCAACTGATTGTTGCGGCTGCGCTGTTCGGCGAGTTCTGCCGGGATCGGCGCTAGTTCGCCGTGGACGGCGGCCACCGGCAGCTCACGCTCCGGCACCCAACCGGACTCGCGGCGCATGCCCGAACAGTCGCCGGCGAACAGGTTGCGGGCGACTTCGGACTTGTCGCGCCCCAGCGAACAGATCACGCCGAGGGCATTCAGGTAAGCGGTCATGGCGTCGGTTCACCCAACGGAGAAACGCGATAGTGCGGGCCTTGAGGCAGATTCAATTCGAAGCTCAACGGTTGTGAATAGTGGATATCCCAACGCGCCGGCAGAGAGCGTTGCTGTGCCTGTTGTTGCGCGGTGGGGTAATTGCGCAGCAGTTCGCCGGACGGGGTCAGAGCGAACAACAGCGCGGCAAACAATTCCCGGGCTTCCGGGTTCGGCGGCAACAGCCCATCGGCCTGCCAGTGGCCGTCGATCAGTTGCTGCCGCGCTTGGGGAATGCCCAGCGGGTCCATCATCGACCAGCGAATGCCCGAGCCTTCGCGCTGGATCACCAATAGCCAGTCCTGGCGTTGTTCGGCTTGCTGGCGTTCGATGTGCAGTTGCAGCGGCAGGGGCAACGTCGGGTTGCTCTCAGGCAGCGGTGCCTGGCTGGCGCAGGCACTTAACAGAAACATCATGCCGACCACAAAAAGTCGCCACACCGCTGACACTGTGGGAGCGAGCTTGCTCGCGAATGCGGTCTCACATTCAACAGTTCTGGTGACTGATACACCGCTTTCGCGAGCAAGCTCGCTCCCACAGGCTATAGGTAGCATCAGGAAGCCTCTGCCAATGGCTTGCGCGCAACGACATTCACCAACGTCTCTTCGCGCTGCCCGAACGGCTTGGGTTTGAGTAAGCCAAACCGCTCCAGCAAACCAAAATCCTTCGACCGGCTCCACCACAGATACGGGTAGGAAACATTGCCCTCGCCAAATTCGAAACCCTGCCCGCGAATCATCTGCAGGTACTGCGCCGCACTCTTCTGCACCTGCATAGGATGACGGAACAACCAGCGAATCACCCACGTATCAATGTAAGCCTCGGTGGACTCGGCGAACAGCAGATAGCCACCCGGTTTGAGCACCCGATAAAACTCGGCCAGGGCTTTTTCCTGCTCGACCAGATGATGAAAGGTCTGGTGGCAGAACAGCAGGTCAACGCTGGCGTCCGCTACATTGAGCGTCGCGCAATCGCTGCCGATCAGTTCAACGTCCAGACCCAGACGCGCCGCTTCTGCGCCGCTCAATTCAAGGCTGTGCGGATCGGCATCGACGCCGATCAAACGCTGTGGCGCGAAGGTCTGGCGCAGATGCCCGAACGACTTGCCCTGACCGCAACCGGCGTCCAGCAGCACCGGATTTTCCGGCAGGGCGTCACTGAACAAGCCGCGCAAATCATTGATCGCCACCCGCAACACATGGTGCTGCCAGGTGTGGCTGCGCAGGAACCAGAAACCGAAACGGGTCTCCTCGACGTAGCTGTCGCTCAGATAATTCATGTGGCGTCCTTTGCACAGAGTTCGGAAATCATCTTCAAGCGGCGACGCGCTTCGCTGACGAACGGATTGCGCTCATCCCAGGCGTAACCGGCGAGGATCGAGCAGATCATCCGACGGATTTCCGCCTGACTGTCTTCATAAAAAATCACGTCCTGGAAGGTCCCGGCGTACCAGCCTTCGACGTAGCAGCGGAAGGTGTCGACGCCGCGCTTGAGTGGCTCGGCAAATTCGCGTTGCCAGTCGACCGTTTCACCTTGCAACTGACGGTGCAGCACGGCAGCGGCCATGCTCGCCGAGCGCATGGCGATGGTCACGCCGGAGGAGAACACCGGGTCGAGAAATTCCGCCGCGTTGCCGAGCAGCGCGAAGCCCGGCCCGTGTAGGGATTTCACATTGGCCGCGTAGCCGCCGAGGGTGCGCGCCGGGGTGTCCCACACGGCATTGTTCAGCACGCCGGCAAGGCTCGGCGTTTCGGCGATGAAGCCGCGCAGGCAGGCATCCAGATCGCTGTCGCGACCCTTGAAATGTTCCTCGGCCGCTACCACGCCGACCGAGCAGCGACCGTTGCTGAACGGAATCGTCCAGAACCAGACATCGCGATGTTCCGGATGCGTGGTGACGAGAATTTTTTCGCGATCGAACGCCGGGTTGTCGATGTGATCTTCGACATGGGTGAACACCGCCTGGCGCACCGGGAAATTCGACGGTGCTTCCAGGTCCAGCAGTCGCGATAACACGCGACCGTAGCCGCTGGCATCGAGGACGAAATCCGCGTCGACGCGATACTCGCTGCCGTCCTCGCGGCGCACGTCGAGCAACGGTTTCATCCGCTCGAAATCGACGCTGACGATGGCATCGCCGTAGCGGATTTCCGCGCCTTGCAGCGCCGCTTGATCGGCCAGCAGTTTGTCGAAATCGGCGCGTTGCACCTGAAAGGTAGTCGGCTTGCCACCGGTAAAGGTATCGCCGAAATCAAAGGCGCTGTAACGCTCGCCCCAGGCGAATGCGGCGCCGGTCTTGCGCTGGAAGCCGGCGGCGTTGACGGCATCGAGCATGCCGGCCTCTTCGACGAAATCCAGGCAATGGCTGAGCAGGCTTTCACCGATGGAAAAGCGCGGAAAATGCTGGCGCTCGAGCACCAGCACATCGTGGCCCTTGCGCTTGAGCAACGCCGCGGCGATGGCGCCGGACGGGCCGGCGCCGATGATCACGACCTGACGGGATTCCATTTCAACGATTGGCACGCGAACTCCGGGGCAAAGGATGTTGCAGATTCAAAGGTGCGCGATGCAGGCCGATCAGGGCCGGTAGCAGCGTCGCGATCAGGCCCATCAGCATCAGCGCGAAGTACAGCGCCGGTGTGATCAGCTGTTGTTGCAAGAGCAGATTGAGAAAGACGATTTCACTGAGGCCACGAATATTCAGCAGCACGCTTTCGCGCCAGCGGCTGGCGCCTTCGAACGAGGCACCGGCCCAGCCGAGACCGAGCCAGTTGCCGAGCAGTTTACTGGCAATCGGCAACAGCAGCAGCGCCGCCCATTGCAGCGGACCCAGGCTGGAGAGGGCGCTGTGCACGTCGATCTGGACGATGCCGAACGTCAGAATCAGCGGGATCGCCAGCCACGTCTGCAAACGGTTCATCCAGCGCGCCGGCAATGGCAGCACCAGCGGCAGTTTCAGCGCGGCCATGCACAGCAGATAACCGATGCCCAAGATCAGCGCGTTGAGTTTGTAATGCTCGGCCATCACCAGCAGCGCGAAGAAACCGAGGCTGTAGGTCAATGGTCGGCGTACGCCGATGACGCGCAACAACAGCGGCACACAGGCGAGGCTCAGTGGCAACAACAGACTGCTCATGTGCAGACTGCCTTGGGCGAGCCCGAACAATGTCCAGCAGGTCAGATCAATGAGGATCGCGGTCTGCACCAATCGGCGCGTGGCGGCCGGCGGATATTCGATGTGGCGCAAGTACAGGTACAGCACCGGAATCGCGGTAATCGCGAATACCAGGCCGATCGCCAGCGAGTTGAGCCATGGTTGCGCCGGCAGTAGCCAATACGCGGCGGCAAGGCCACAGGCGAACGGCACGAGGAAACTCGGCACGGCGATTTTCACGCTCTGGCGATCGAGTTTCAGATCGATCACGTCACTGAGGATATGCCCGAGCAGCAGGGCAAAACTCAGGCTGTAGAGGTTTTTCAACCAGTCCGGCGCGATCAGTTCGGCGCCGCTGAGCTGCCAGCCCGGCTCGATCCAGAAGTACATCAGCAGCGGCAAGCCGAAGCTCGCCAGCAGCAACTGGCTGACGATCGGGATCAGACCGAAGTGGCGGCCGACGCGGGTGGCCACGGCGAACAACCCCAGCGCCATGAGCCAGAAGGCGAAGACCATCACGCTGCCGGCTCCGCGACTGTCGCGGTGTGTTCGTGGCGTCCGGCCCAAGGTGCGAGCATGAAGCTGAACGCCAGACCGAGGCTCACCGACAGACCGAAATTGCTCACCGCCGGCGTGCTGGAAACCGCCAGCAAACCGAACGACAGCCACGTCGTCACAGCCGCCAGCAAGGTGCCGAGCAGGCTCACCGCCGCACCACCGACTTGTTCACGCATGAGAATCGCGTAATCAACACTGATCGCCGTGACCAGCAGCAGGCCAAACAGGCTGAACAGGGTCAGCGGCTGACCGAGCCAGCCGAGACTGGCGAGGCTGCACAACGCGGCGAGCAACGGCAGGGCAACGATACGCAGCGCCCCGCCGAGACCGAACGGCAACATCAGCACCAGCACGATCAAGGCGCAGGAGGCAAGTTTCAGTTCAGCAGCGCTGATTTGCGTCGCGGCAAACACTTCATTCAATTCACCGAGACGATCGACCAGCATTACCCCCGGCAAGTCCAGCGCTTGCACGCGCAACAGCGCCGGGTTGTTCAGGCCTTGCAGACTGGTCATCGCCGCCACGCCATCTTCGCTCGGGCCGAGCCAGAGTGTGCGATATGGCTCGCCGAGCGGGCCGGCCAATGCCGCGTCGATGTCTTCGGCGGGCACGGTCTGCAACTGTTGCAGCTCGGTTTGCAGCGCGGCGAGCGGTACGCCGAGGTCAAGCAGTGGCTGCCAGTATTGCGGCAGTTTGTTCAGCGCCTCGCGCACTTGCTCTTGCTGATTCGGCGGGCTGACCAATTGATCGAGGGCCAGATAGCCTTGCAGCTTGTCGAGGTTGACCAGTTGCTGCAGACGCTCGCTCAGCGCGGCCTGGCGCTCGAGCAGTTGCTGCTGATTGTCGGCGCGCACGAGGAAGAACTGGCTGGTGGGCTGATAGCCGGTGATGCGCGCGATGGTCTGCGCTTCATCGGTCAGATGTTGCGGCGCGCCGACCCATTGGCGGATGTCATTCTTGCTTTGCAGTTGCACCAGGCCGCCCACGCAGAACGCGATCAGCAGCGCCAGCAACACGGGTGTGCGCACGCGTTCGAGGAGTTTTTCGCGCAAGTTGATCATGCGCTCGGCCACATGCAATGGCCATTGCGCGGGGCGCAGTTCGACGTTTTTCAACAGCGCCGGCAACAGGCATACCGCCGACAAATACGCGCCGAGCAAGCCGGCAGCGGAGAACACGGCGATTTGCGTCAGCGCCGGGAACGGCGTCCACGCCAGCGCCAGATAACCAATGGCGCTGGTGATCAGGCTCAGGGTCAGCCCGGACAAGGTCAGACGCAAGGCTGGCCAACTGCGCCACGGCTTCAGGCTCCAGCTCTTCGACAAATAGTGCAGCGGATAATCCACGGCCACGCCGATCAGGCTGGAGCCGAGTACCAGCGTCATCACATGCATATGGCCGAATAGCGCCACACATGCCACCGCACCGAACAGCATGCCGACCAATACCGGCACAAACGCCAGCAACACGCGCCAGCGACGGAAAGCGAGCAACAGCAGCAACAGAATGCCGACGGTGGCGCCGCCACCGACCCAGGTCATTTCGCGAGTGGCTTGCTGCTGACCGTTGGCCGCGTACAGCAAACCGCTGGCGGCGAGCAGTTGCACGTCGGATTTCGCCGCCTGTTCACGGCTGTGTTGCAGCAGTGCCGCGACTTGCAGGGGCAGGTTCATGTCGAAAGCATTGCCGGTGGTGCGTGCGCGCAGCAGTACCCAGCTCTTGCCGTCGGCGTCGGCGATTAATGCGCCACTGCCGATGTCCAGCTGCACCGCACCGTGTTTTGGCTGGCTGTTCTGGATGCGCCCGGTCAGGCCCAGCCAGTCGTCCTGACTCGGCACCAGACTGAAACCGCTGAACGGGTCGAACAGGGCCTGCACGCGTTGCTGAATGAAGGCGTCGGGGTGTTCGATCAGCAATTGCCGGTCGTCCGCCGATAGCATCGCCAGCCGCCCTTGCAGCAGTTGCGTGCGCAGGGCTGGCAGATCCGCTTGCAGGTTCCATTGCACCTTTTCGAACAATCCGCTGGCCTGCCATTGCTCGCCCAAGGTCTGCGCCATGGTGACTGCTTGCTGGCGATCGGCGTGGCCGACCAGCACCAGCATTTCGCGGTTGAGCGGTTCTTGCATGCGCTGTTCGGCGCGCAGTTCGAGGGCGTCAGGGTGGGTGCCAGGCACCAGTTCCATCAGGTTCGCCGACAGCGGCGCACCGTCGCGCCATTGCCAACCGGCCAGCGCGATGACCGCCAGCAGCAGGATCAGAAACAGCCAGGGCAGCCTGCGTTCACTCGGCAAAGTCATGTTGCTCCGAGTCACTCAACGGTTGGCCAGCAGTGCTGTCCAGCATGCGCAGCACGGTGCTGTCGCCCTGGGTTTCCAGCAGTTCGATGGTTTGCACCAGCGTGCCGCCGTCGATATTGATCTGGTTGAACACTTGCTTGAGCAGCAGTGAGCGCGGGGTCAGCGTGAGTTTCCACTGCTGTGCGTCGCCACTCAGCGCCATTTCGAAGTCGCGTTGCAGGCCACTGCTGTCACCTTGCAGTACGGCGAGGAACAAGCGGTTCTGCTCCGCCCCGGCGTTCTTGTTCGGCAGCAATTGCCAGCCGTTGCCGTCACGCCGGGCGATGCCTTTGGCGCTGATGCGGTAATCCTGCTGCAGCGGGGTTTTCAGCAACCAGAGCAGGCCGTGGTTTTTGGCGAGGACGAAACTGCCCTTGCTGATCAGCGGCTGCGGCAGGGCGCGCAGGTGTTTTTCCTGAATGAACTGGCCGTGGATCACGTCCGGTTTCGCCAGTTGTGCGCTGAGTTGTTGCAGGTCGAAAGCATTGGCCAGCGCCGACGCCGTCAGCAGCGCCAAAACGCTCAGGCTTTTCACAAAAACATTCATCGCAGCATCCTTTCCACGGCATCGGTGAAGACTTTCGGCGAAGCCAGTTGCATCTCGCGGCTGCTGACTTCGACGGCGACCTGTACCGAGCTGGCACGGGTCAGGCGTTCGCCGCTGTGCAGGTCGGTGATCAGGTAATTGATCTTCAGACGGTTTTCCCACTCGACCAGGCTGGCGCGCACGTTCAGGCGCTGGCCAAACACCGCGCCACGCACGTAGCGCAGTTGCAGGTCGATGATCGGCCAGGCGTAACCGGACTCGACCATCTGCGTGTAGTTGTGGCCGATCTTGTCGAGCAGCGCACAACGGGCGACTTCGAGGTATTTGACGTAATGGCCGTGCCAGACCACGTGCATGGTATCGACGTCGAAAAACGGCACGAGGATTTCCGTGTCAGCGTGAAGCACTCCGGCGCTACGCATGCAGCCTCCAGTGTTGCGCGGCGATGCGTTGCAGGCACAGGCGCAATTCGCCTTCCAGGGCACGGTCTTCGATCACCGGCGGGAAGTCCTTGGCCAGTTCTGCGTGCATCGCCGCCAGCGATGGCGGCAGCGGCCGGGCGTCTTCGGCCTGGGCGCGCAGCCACACGCCTTGGTTGGCGGCGAGCAGGGTGGCGGCGGCAACCTGTTCGGTCAGCTCCAACACGCGGATCGCATCGCGGGCGGCGATGGTGCCCATGCTCACTTTGTCCTGGTTGTGGCATTCGGTGGAGCGCGAGAACACGCTGGCCGGCATGGTGTTTTTCAGCGCTTCGGCGGTCCAGGCGCTGGTGCCGATCTGTACGGCTTTGAAACCGTGGTTGATCATCGCGCGATCCGCTGGCGCGCCGGAGAGATTGCTCGGCAGGCCGTGGTTGTAACGCTCATCCACCAGCAAGGCGAGCTGCCGGTCGAGCAGGTCGGCGACGTTGGCCACCAGGTTTTTCAGGCTGTCCATGGCGAACGCGATGTGGCCGCCGTAAAAGTGTCCGCCGTGCAACACGCGCTCGGCTTCGGCGTCGATGATCGGGTTGTCGTTGGCGCTGTTCAGTTCGGTTTCGATGAACGAGCGCAGCCAGTTCAGGCTATCGGCCAATACGCCAAGCACGTGCGGGGCGCAGCGCAGCGAATAGCGATCCTGCAAGCGATGCAGCGGCGCGGTCGGTGCGTCGATCGCCAGATCCTTGCGCAGCCATGCGGCGACCTGCATTTGCCCCGGATGCGGTTTGGCGGCGAACAGGCGCTCGTCGAAGTGCTCCGGGTTGCCTTGCAACGCCACCACGTTCAATGCAGTGATGCGCGTGGCCAGTTGCAGCAGATAGTCGGCGCGGGCGAAAGCCAGGCAGGCGAGGCCGGTCATCACCGCCGTGCCGTTCATCAGCGCCAAGGCTTCTTTGGGGCGCAGCACCAATGGCGTCCAGCCGAGTTCGCGATGCACATCGGCAGCCTGACGGCGCTCGCCACGGAACATCACTTCACGCTCGCCGGACAAGGTCGCGGCGACGTAGGACAGCGGCGTCAGATCGCCGCTGGCGCCGACCGAGCCTTCTTCAGGAATCAGCGGCAGGATGTCGTATTCGAGAAACGCGTGCAGACGCTCCAACAGTTCCACGCGCACCCCGGAGACGCCGTGGCACAGTGACTGCAAACGCGCCGCCAGCACCGCACGGGTGGCTTGTGGGTCAAGCAGTTTGCCCAGTCCGCAACCGTGGAAGGTATAGAGGTGACGCGGCAATGCTTCGACGTGATGCAGCGGCACCGCAACCACGCAGGAATCGCCGTAACCAGTGGTCACGCCGTAGATCACGCCTTCCTTGTCCAGCAACGAATCGAGGAACCGCGCGCCCTTGGCGATGCGCTCGCGATAGTCGGCGTCGCTCTGTAATTGCACGGGCGCCTGACGATTGGCCAGGGCCAGCACGTCTTCGATGCGCAAAGGGCGTTCGCCGAAGGTTACCGGCTCATGGGTTGGCGTCGTCATCGGTCTTCCAGAAAGGGTAAAAGTTGAACCATTGTTGCGGCGCTTCGAGGCAATAGTGACTCAGGCGCTGCGCATAGCGGGTGGCCCACTGATGAATGACCTGCTCGCGCTCGCTGCGCTTCCACACCACGGCGTCGGCGAAGGGCTCGAGGGTCAGGCGATAGTGACCGTCCGGTTGTTTGAGGCACATCAGCAGGTTGACCGGGCATTTCAGCAGACCGGCGAGCAGCCACGGGCCTTGCGGGAATGGCGCCGGGTGGCCGAGGAAGTCCACGGTGACACTGCGCCCGCCGTGCAGCGGCACGCGGTCGCCGGCAATCGCCAGCCACTCGCCGCGCTCCAGGCGTTCGTGCAGTTGCAGCATGATCACCGGGTCGAGTTCGCTGACTTGAATCAGGCGCAGATTGGTCGCCCCGGCTTCACCCAGCAAACGGTTGAACTGCTCAGCGTGCTTGGTGTGAACCAGCACGTTCATGGTGACCTTTTCGCCGATCTCCGCCAGTGCGCGACAGACTTCGAGATTGCCCAGGTGCGCCCCGACCAATAGTTGCCCACGACTGCCGCGCAACTGGTTGCGCAGCAGCGCCGGGTCGATGATTTCGATCTGTTCGATGCGCAGCTTGCCGTTCCACACGTCAAGCTTGTCGAGCATCGAATCGGCGAAGGCCATGAACTGGCCGAACACCCGCCAATGAGTGGGGCGTAAATCTTCGCGCTGACTCCACGCCGCCAAACGCTGCTGGTATTGCCAGGCGCTGCGCCGTGCGGTGCGGCCGAAGAGGAAAAAGTACAGGACGATGCCATACAGCAATGGGCTGAGCAGGCGTCGACCAAGGACCTTGGCGGCGAACGCGGTGAATTTCATCAGCAGGAAACTGCCGCGTTCCTCGCGGTCAGCCCAGTGCTTCTTGTCGGCTTCGCTGGTCATGCTCGCCACCGCCGCCAGAGGATCACCGGGAAGCGCAGCAACATGCCGAGAAACAGCCGCGTGTGCATGCTGGAAATCAGCGCGTTGTCGTGGAACAGGCGAAAGTGCGACACGCCGTCCAAGGGGTAGTGCACGCTGGTTTGCAGCCAGCGCATCGGCTGATTGCGCCACGACAGGCGCACGAGAATGTCCGAGTCGAAATCCATGCGCTTGCCGACTTTTGCCGAATCGATCACCGCCAGCGTCGGCGCCAGCGGATAGACGCGGAAACCGCACATCGAATCGCGGATCTGCAGCGACAGCGTGTTGATCCAGACCATCACGTGGGTCAGATAGCGCGCGTACAAACGGCCCTTGGGCACGCTCTCGTCGAACAACGGATAACCGCAGATCATCGCTTCGGGATGGGCGCGGGATTCCTCGACGAAACGGGCGACATCGTGCAAATCGTGTTGCCCGTCGGCATCGACCTGCAGCGCATGGCTGAAACCCAATAGCGAAGCTTCGCGTAAACCGGTCATCACCGCGCCGCCCTTGCCCTGATTGGCGGTCAGACGGACGAGATGCACGTTGTCGCGCTCGGCCAGTGCGTCGAGGACCCTGGCGCAAGATGGCGTGCTGGCGTCGTCCACCAGAATACACGGCAGGCCTTGCGCGAGCAGAGCGTCGACCACGGTGGTGACCGCAGTTTCGTGATTGTAGACCGGGATCACGGCGCAAGGGTTATGCATCAGTGGCCCCCAGAATGATCCGCCCACTGGAACAGGTCGCCGTGTCATTGCGGTAGGCGAAATACAGTTTGCTGCGCTCCGGATCGAAACGCAGGTGCAACTGGATTTCATCGCCGGGGCGCACCAATTGCTGAAATTTCAGCACTTCCATGCCGGCAAACGGGCCGGTCAGGTTGAGCAGTTGGCGACCGAGGTTCAGTGCCCATTCCACCTGCACCACGCCGGGCAATACCGGCGCCTTGGGGAAGTGGCCGCTGAAGTAGGCCAGATCTGGTGGCACGCTCAGTTGCAGGCTCCACTCGCCAGCGCTTTCGACTTGTTCCAGCACCTCGGGCGCTTTCGGTCGCGGCGCCATCAGCAGCGCTTCGATATCGATCTGCGGCAGCTTGCCTTGGCTGTTCAACGGCAATTGCCGCACCAGCCGCCAGCGTCGAGGCAACGCCAGGGCTTCGCAGTGTTGGCGCAAATGCTGGCGCAGGGTTTCGGTCAGGCTGCGGCGGCCGTGTTCACGCAAGGCAAACAGGCCCGACTCGCTGAGCACCAACAGAGCACCCAGTGAGGCGCGGTTTTCCTGGACTACGCCCAAGCGCGCTTCGGCGACCCAGTCGTGGGCAACCAAGGCTTGTTCGAGCATGGGCAACGAGATGCGTTTTTCTTCAAGTTTGACGATCCGGTCCAGCCGCCCCAGCAGTTCGAAGCGACCATCGGCGGCGATACGCGCGGCGTCAGCGGTGTGCTCGATGTGCCCGGCAGGCAGATAAGGAGAGGCGATGAGCAGGGCGCCTTCGCTGTCCTGGCTCAATTCAACACCGGCGAACGGTTGCCACAGTTGTTCGCCCTGACGCCAGGCGATACCGCCGGTTTCCGAACTGCCGAGGATTTCCGTCGGCCATTGCTGCAAACGTTGTTGCAGGCTCTGTGCAGCTTCAAAGGGCAACGCACCACCGGAGGAAAACACCCGGCGCACGGCGCTCAGGGCCAGCCAGTCGAGGTTGTCGCCCATGCGCTTGAGCAATGCCGGGCTGGCCACCCACGCAAAGGCCGGATGTTCGCGGCTGGCACGCTGCAAGTCCTCGGGGAACGCCAGTTGCTTGCGCACGAACGGGCGGCCGGCACACAGCGGCCACAGCACGCGAAACAGCAAGCCGTAGATATGCTGGGTGGCGACGCTGCCGATGATGCAGGCCTCAGCGAGATCCGCGCCCCACAGTTGTTCCAGCGCTTCGACCTCGTTTGCCAATTGGCGCAGGGTCTTGTCGATGCGCTTGGGCTCGCCGCTGGAGCCGGACGTGCACAGGCTCAGACGGCACTGGTCGAGATCCAGTTCGGCGCCGGGCAACGGCAGCTGCTGAAAGTCGCTAAGTTGTGCGTCATCGGTCTGATCCGTCAGCCACAGATCGACTTCAGCCGACCAGCGCTGGCGGGTTTGCGCTTGCAGATCAGACGGCAGCAGAACACTGACGCCGGCACGCCATGCACCCAGCAGAGCGATGGCCAGTTCGGCGGCATCCTCCAGGTGCACAGCCAGACGTTCCACGCCCTGAGCTTGCAGGCCGGCGGCGACGCTCAATGCCTGCTCGCACAGTTGTGCGTGATCGAGTGCTGGTGCGTGGCTGATGGCCCGCGCCGGCACAGGCTTGAGCAACAGCTGCTCAAGTTTTATCCAGTTCATGTACGGCCTCTTACCCGTTGTCGTATCAGCCATTCAATGGCAAACATCAGGCCGATCAATCCATAGGAGATCAGGCCGGTGTACAACATCCACCAATTCAGCGGCGCCCACAGGGTCAGCAGGGCGGCGCACAAACCGTTGCAGAAGAAAAACACGCTCCAGGCCACGGTGACCTTGCGCGTGTAGCGAATCGCGATGTCCGGCAACTCTGGCTCACGCAAGCGCGCCAGTCGCTCGACCATCGGCGGTCCGAATGTCAGGCTCAGGCTGAACAACACCAGCATGAAGCCGCTGATCAGTACCGGGTACCAGCGCAGCAGTAACGGGCTGTCGAACAGCGCGAGCAACAGACAAAAGACGATTGCCACAGCGGCCATCCATAGGCTGCCGGGCTTGCGCTCGCCAGTCAGTGCCCGTGCAAGCCACAGGCTGCCCAGCAGCAAGCCGAACTGCCACGGGGCAAAATGCTCCATGCCGAAATACACCGCAAAGGGGTACAGCAGACCGGCCAGCAGCAGGCCGAGGCCGATCAGTCGGCTCATGCGGCCGGTTGAACCAGACGGTAGACCGCCTCGACCACGTCGCCGACGGTACGCACCGATTTGAACTCTTCAGCGGCGATTTTCTTGCCGGTCTGGCGCTTGATGTGATCGATCAGGTCGACCGCATCGATGCTGTCGATCTCCAGATCCTGATACAGATTGGATTCCAGGCTCACACGGGCCGGATCCAGTTCGAACAGCTCGACCAAGGCATCGCGCAGGGTGTTGAAAATGTCGTCACGAGTTTGCATGGTCCGGTCTCAAGCTGCCTGTTTTGCCGTGACGAAGGCCGCAAGGCTCGCCACGTTGGTGAAATGGTTGCGGGTGTCTTTGGCGTCGGCGTCGATCTTGATGCCGTATTTTTTCTGGATCGCCAGGCCCAGTTCCAGCGCGTCGACGGAATCCAGGCCGAGGCCTTCGCCGAACAGGGTCTGCTCGTCGCCGATGTCGTCGACACTGATGTCTTCGAGGCCGAGGGCATCGATGATCAGCAGTTTGATATCACGATTCAGATCGCTCATCTTCGGCGAGCTCCTTAATAAAGTAGGTGTGCAAATAATCGTTGAGCTTGCGCGAGGCTTGCGGGGCTGGCCCCTGCGCGGCGAAAGTCTGTGGGTCTATATCGGCCCCGACGCGAAAACTGAAGTGCACGCGGCGGCTGGGGATCCGATACCAGGGTTCGGCTTTCGTCAGCGTGGTCGGGTTCACCTTGATGATCACCGGCGTGACTATTTTCGCACCGCGCAGGGCAATCGCTGCAGCCCCGCGATGAAAGGCCGGCGCCTGACCTGGCTGGGTGCGCGTGCCTTCGGGAAAGATGATCAGCGTCTGGCCGTTTTGCAGGGACTGGGCAGCGGCATCGAGCATGTCCATGCTGCCGTCGTTGCTGATGTATTCGGTGCTGCGCAGCGGGCCACGGGTGAAGGGGTTTTCCCACAGGGTTTTCTTCACCACGCAGTTGGCCTGCGGCACCAGCCCGATCAGGAACACTACGTCGATCAACGACGGGTGGTTGGCGATGATCATCTGCCCGGGGCGGCCAAGACGTTCGGCCCCTTGAATGTCATACGTCAGCACGCCGGTACGGGCCATGAAGCGCACGAAAAACCAGAACAGCCGACTGACGGTCTGCCGCGCGCGCTGCCGATGTTTCAGCGCATCACCCGGCAGGCATCCGAGCAACGGAAATACCAGTACGCGCAGGCACAGCCCTCCAAGCCCGAACAGGACGAAGCTTGCGGCGGTAGCCAGCAGACGCCAGTAATAGGCGTCGCGGTTTTTTTCGGTCACAGGTTGCGTTGCCAGGTCCATACACGATTTTTCCAGGCATGTTGGCAAAGGGGTTGCTGGCCGAGCAGGGTTCGCAACAGAGTGAGCGCGTGGGGCCAGTGCGGTTTTGACCGTGTTTCTGTGGTGCTGTTCAGGGTCAGCCGCCAGTCGGTACCGGGGGTCAGCAAAAGGCCGAGTGCGTAGGGAAACGGTACGTCATCGATCCACGCCGAATAGGCTTCGGGCGGCTGTTCTTCGGTGATCACCAGCAGGACCGCCGGGGCGCCCTCATCGAGCAGCGCTGCGGCTTCGAGCATGCCGTGTTCGAGGCCGTCGCCGGCAGCGGCGAGCGCAGTCATTTCGCTGGTCTCGCCGCGCATGATCGACCACAGACCGATGATCGCGTTGTGCACCGACAAACTGAACTGCGTCGGCGACAGGGGCTGTTCGTTGGCCAGATCGGTGAGGATTTCGTAGGTACGCGGGGTTTCGCCGTGACGCGAAACAAACACCAACGGCAGATTCTCCCGTCCGTCGGCCAGTGGCCAGCCAACACTGAATGCCATGCGTGCAAGTCGGCTGAGGCGGCGACGTTGCATGGCCGGCAAAAACGACACATCGGGCGCGGCATCACTGCTCTGGAGCACGACCGGTTGTCGGCTCCAGGCCTGCCAGGCGTCCACGCTGTCGAGGCCAGGGGCCCACGCGCGCCATTGGGCGATGTTGAAGTTGATCACGGACATTCATCCCGCCCCTGCGGGCATTTGTTGACGCGTTGAGTGGCCAGAGCCGCAGCAGGCTTGACGTGGCGCATGGCGCCGGGTGGCGCGCATTATCCCGGTGCGACGAGTGTGTAGCAAATGCTGGTTACATTTTGCGCAATGAAATGTACCGAGTGGTTCGCAAGAAAGCTGTCCCTTGGCCATTATCCAGATCATGAGCGGCTTGTCTGTCGGGAATCTCGGCGATCAATGGCGGCGATTGCGCTATCTGTCCGCGGATATTTGCACCTGACTTTGTAGTCCTTGTCCGTGAAGGTAGCGAAGCGAGGTCGAGCGCATCTACACTCGGTCATTCTTTGATACACGGAGGTTTGGTCATGCGGCGCGTGGTGTTCAATCAGAAAGGTGGCGTAGGCAAGTCCAGCATTGCCTGCAATCTGGCGGCGGTCAGCGCCAGCGAGGGTTATCGCACGCTGTTGGTGGATCTCGATGCCCAGGCCAACTCCACTCAATATCTGACCGGGCTGACCGGCAACGACATCCCGATGGGTATTGCCGACTTCTTCAAGCAGACGCTGTCATCGGGGCCGTTCTCGAAGAAGAACCAGGCGGACATCTACGAAACGCCGTTCGACAACCTGCACATCATTACCGCGACGGCCGAGCTGGCCGATTTGCAGCCCAAGCTTGAGGCCAAGCACAAGATCAACAAACTGCGTAAGTTGCTCGATGAGTTGTCCGAAGATTACGACCGCATCTACCTCGATACGCCGCCAGCGCTGAACTTCTATGCGGTGTCGGCACTGATTGCCGCTGATCGCGTGCTGATTCCCTTCGATTGCGACAGCTTTTCCCGCCAGGCCCTGTACGGACTGATCGCAGAGATCGAAGAGCTGAAGGACGACCACAACGAAGGCCTCGAAGTCGAAGGCATCGTGGTCAACCAGTTCCAGGCCCGGGCGAGCCTGCCGCAGCAGATCCTTGATGAGTTGATTGCCGAAGGTTTGCCGGTATTGCCGGTGTACCTGACCAGTTCGGTGCGCATGCGCGAATCGCACCAGGCCAGCATGCCGCTGATCCATCTCGACCCGCGCCACAAGCTGACCCAGCAGTTCGTCGAACTGCACAACTTGCTCGAAGATCACTGACCCCTTGAGCTATCCATGAACCCCTGTGGGAGCGAGCTTGCTCGCGAATGCGTCAGTTCAGTCGACATCTTCGTTAACTGATCCACCGCTTTCGCGAGCAGGCTCGCTCCCACAGGGGGGTGTCAGATCCCCTGGCTACGCAGCCACGCCATCAACTGCGGCGACGTTAACGCGCCACTCTGCCGCGCCACTTCCCGGCCGTTCCTGAACAGAATCAGACTCGGAATCGAGCGAATCCCCAACTGCGCCGACAACTGCTGATTCGCTTCGCTATCAAGCTTGGCCAAGCGGCACTTGCCCGCCAGCTGCGCTGCCGCCTGCTCGAACACCGGCGCAAACGACTTGCACGGCCCACACCACTCCGCCCAGACATCCACCAACAGCGGCAGATCGCCCTTGATCTGGCTGGCGTAATCGCCTTGCTTGAGTTCGAAGGGTTTGCTCAACAGTACGGCTGATTTGCAGCGGCCGCATTTTGGCTGGTCCGCGAGGCGCTCGGCGGGGATGCGATTGAGGCCGTTGCAGGAGGGGCAGGGGATGAGGAGTGGTTCGGACATGATGGGTTCTCAGGCAGGAAGTCTATGAGACTGATCTGGAGGCAAAGTCGCGATTATCAAGGAATTGTTCTGTAGGTCATTACCTTCCTCAATTGAGGAAAGGGCCTACGCACGTCTGCGCGGAGGCTGACTATCTCTATTTTATCTAATCGGTCATCTTGTGCCGACCTGAGCGAAATACCATTCCTATGACCGCCAAGAAAGTTAAACGCCTTCCACTCTCGGAGCTTTTGAAGGGCTCTGAATATCTAAAAACCTTAAATGCCCGGACGAGTTGTTCGCTCACTGGGAACTCTGTTGGCTTTGAAAGTGTTTGCCTTGATTCCGTTGCGGACCAAAGTCAGGGTCTCTTAACTCGTTTTCTGCAGTTGCCAGAAAACGAAGACGACTACGATGCTTTGGTATTGGCAGCCGACGAACTGCTGGAAATTACCGGCGATGATGAGTCGCACCCATTGATGAGCCTGGTCGACATCATCGGTGACTGGATCGAAGAATGGGATCACACCCATCACCCCATGGCCCAGGCAAGTGGCGAAGAGGTTCTCGGCTACATGATGCGTGAGCACGGCCTGACTCAGAGCGACTTGCCGGGTGTTGATACTCAGTCGGTTGTTTCGGAGATTTTGAACGGCAAGCGCAAGCTTAACTTGCGCCAGATTCGTTGGTTGGCAGAGCGCTTCAATGTGCCAATCGATGTGTTTACCTGATGCTGGTTCAAGACGAACAACTGATCTCCAAATGCTTGCCCCACTCCGGCGGCCGCTCGGCATAACCGTCCATCCCCGGCTGCTCTTCAAATGGTTTGCTCAGCACCGCGTGCAGCCGGCGTACTTCTGAGTAATCCCCTTGCTCAGCCGCATCGATGGCTTTTTGCGCCAGGTAATTGCGCAGGATGTATAGCGGATTGACCGCATGCATGCGGGTGCGGCGCTTTATCTGATCGGCGTCGCCATCGCGGTCGACTCGGGCGACGTAGCGTTCACCCCAGGCATCGAACCCCTTGATGTCGACGAAGTCATCACGCAATCGGGCGACGGCTTGTTCGGCAGACTCTTCACCGAGTCGGCGGAAGAACAGCGTGTAATCAACGCCGCTGTTCTGCATCAGTTGCAGCAGGTCTTCCAGCAGCTTCTGGTCATCGTCTTCGGCCGTGGTGAAACCGAGGCGGCGGCGCATCAGGTCGAGGTAGTGCGCCTGAAACAGCGGCAGATACAAGCCGAGGGTTTCACGCAGGGCTTCGACGCTGATGAACGGCGTCAGCGCTTGAGCCAATGCACTTAGGTTCCACTGGCCCACCGGCACCTGATTGCTGAACGAGTAGCGCCCTTGATCATCCGAGTGGTTGCAGATGAAGTTGGCGTCGAAATCGTCGAGGAAGGCAAACGGGCCGAAGTCGAAGGTGATGCCGAGGATCGACATGTTGTCGGTGTTCATCACGCCGTGACAGAAGCCATAGGCCTGCCACTTGGCAATCAGTTCGGCGTTGCGCTCGACGATCTCGCGGAACATCGCCAGATACGGTTCCGGTTGTTCCAGGCATTCGGGGAAGTGCATCGCCAACACGTGCTCGCCGAGCTGCTTCTGCTGCTCGGGACGCTTGGTGTAATAGAAGTATTCGAAGTGGCCGAAGCGGATGTGGCTCGGCGCCAGACGCAGCACCATCGCCGCGCGTTCCTGCTTTTCACGCCAGACCGGAGTGTCGGAGCCGATCACGCACGCCGCGCGCGACGAAGGAATGTTCAGTGCGTACAACGCCTCGGAAGCAAGGAACTCGCGGATTGACGAACGCAGCACCGCGCGACCATCGCCCATGCGTGAAAACGGCGTTTGCCCGGCGCCTTTGAGGTGCAGGTCCCAATGCTCGCCGGCCGCGTTGTACACCTCGCCCAGCAGCAGGCCACGACCGTCACCCAATTGCGGCGTGTAGCCGCCGAACTGATGCCCGGAATAGACCATCGCGCGCGGCTCTGCGTCGGCCCATAGCTTGTGGCCGCCAAACAGTTCGGCAAATTCCTCGGTTTCAGCAGTCGCCGGATCGAGATCCAGCAAGGCCAGAGCCGCCGGGCTGGCGACGACCAGACGCGGATTGTCGATCGGCTCGGGCAGAACGTGGGCGGAGAACGCGTCGCCCAGGCGGGCGAAGCGATTGTCGAAGGTCAGTTCGTCGAGGGCTTTCAAGGGCCGGCTCCAGCAGAATGTCCGAGCATTCTGCTGGGAATAGAACGGTTAGTCGAGTTTGGCCGGCGGCGGCTCTTGCAGCGGTTTCTGATCGTCGGCGATCGGCACGATGGTTTTCGTCTCCGGCTCGATCGGCACCATCTTGTATTCCTGCCCGTGAAGGTTCTTCAGGTAAACCTCCATCTGGCGGAACGAGATGTTGATGTGCTGCTTCTTGAACTCGCGGTTGATGAAGCGGTTGACCTCATCGAGCACCGGGTTACGGTCGCCAAGGTCGCGCACGTGCATGCGCAATTCGTGGTCGAGGGTGCTTTCGCCGAAGTTGAGGAAGTACACGTGCGGCTCGGGTTCTTTCAGTACGCGCGGGTTCTCGCGAGCGGCCTTGAGCAGCAGTTCCTTGACCAGGTCCAGATCCGAGCCGTAATCGACACCGAGCTTCAGCGTTACCCGAGTGATGGTATCGGTCAGCGACCAGTTGATCAGTTGTCCGGTGATGAACGTCTTGTTCGGGACAATGATGTCCTTGCGGTCGAAGTCGGTGATGGTCGTGGCGCGGATGCGGATCTTGCTCACCGTGCCCGACAGATTGCCGATGGTGATGGTGTCACCGATTCGCACCGGACGTTCGAAGAGGATCATGATGCCGGAGATGAAGTTGGCGAAAATCTCCTGCATACCGAAGCCGAGACCCACCGACAGCGCCGCCACCAGCCATTGCAATTTGTCCCAGCTGACGCCGAGGGTCGACAGGGTCGAGACGAAACCGACACCGGCGATCACATACGACAGCAACGTCGTGGTCGCGTAGGCACTGCCCTGGGCCAGATTGAGCTTGGACAGCACAAACACTTCGAGCAGGCCGGGCAAGTTGCGCGCGAGGGCGAAGGTGATGCCGATGATGATCAGCGCGCCAAGCATGTCGCCGATGCTGATCGGCACCATGCTCATGTTGGCGCCGGTGCCGCTGGTGTATTCGTAGAGGGTGATGTTGTCGAGGTACGAGAACACCGAAATCAGGTCCGACCAGACCCAGTACAGTGCGGCAATGAAACCGCCGAGCAGGGCCAGACGGATCAGGCGCAGGGACTGTTCGTTGACCTTTTCGATGTCCAGGGTCGGCTCTTCGATCACCGCTTCGCCGTCGCCAGCCTCTTTCGCTGCCTGACGTTTGGCCAGGGCACGCTGGTAGGCCAGACGTCGTGCGGCGACGCTCAGGCCACGGACGAACGTGGCTTCGATCACCAGCCAGAACATCAGCAGGTACAGCGTGTTGATCAGCCGGTCGCTGAGTTTCAGTGCGGTGTAGTAGTAGCCGAAGCACACTGCAACGAACAGGGCGATCGGCAGCAAGGTGAACAGCACGCCGACAGCTTTGCGGAACAGCGAAGTGTTCTCGTGCGTCGGGCTGGCGATCAACAAGCGGCTGAGCAGCCATGCCATCAGGGCGTAGCAGGTCAAAACCACCGGCATACCGAGCACGTCGTCAGCCAATGCCGCCGGTTGCAGTTCGGCAACGGCGACGATGGTCACCAGCGCCATCACCACCAGACCGAGTCGACGGATCCAGCCTTGCAGGAACTCGACCTGAGGTTTTTCCCAGCGGAAGTGCAGTTCAGCCACGCCGCCCGGCGCCAGAATCCGGTAAGCGGTGTAGAACACCAGCCACGCCTGACCCATTTGCAGCAACGCTGCGCCCATATTGGCGTTCTGCCCGCGGGCGTCGATCTGCAACGCCAGACCACACAAGGCCAAGCCCAACGCGACCGGCATCGCCAACAGAATATTGATCAGAATCGCCTGCGGCGTGTGCCACTGGCTGTCACGTTTGAAGTGACCGATGTCCTGGTGAACCTTGTTCAGCCGCGCGTACAGATTCTTGCGTCGCCACAGCAGGGCACCGATCAGCAGTGCCAGCGGCAGGAACAGCAGCGGACGCTGGGTCAGGCCGTCGGTCAGTTCGCTGAGGCTGGAGGCCCATGGCAGGGTATCGACCTGACGTTTCAGGCGCTCCGGCACCGCGCGCATCCATTCCAGATCCAGCGGCTTGTTGCTCGGAATCCAGAACATTTGCTCATCGAGGGTCGCACGCAGGCCCTGCGCGGTGCTCAGCAGTTGTTTCTGGTTGAGCTGCAGGGTGATCGACTCATTGAGCATGGCGCTCAGTTCACGGTTCAACCGCTCCAGCAGATCGGCGCGGGTATTGGCCAGCTCCAGCAGGTTTTTGCGCAATTGCGGGGTGACCTGCTCCGGCGGTTGAGTCGCCAGCAGGTTGTCGACATAGGCGGCCGGATTACTCAATTGCTCACGCTGCTGGCTTACGTCGAATTGCCACAGGCGAATATCGGCGATCTGATCCGCCAGATCGCGGTCGACCTTGAGGCGCGGCAGGGCTTGTTTCTGCTTATAGAGAATCTTCGACAGCAGCAGGCTGCCCTTGAGTACGCTGATCTGCTCGTCCAGCGCTGAATCGCTTTGCGTCAGACTGTCGAGCTGTTGTTTGGTCTGCAGGTTCTGCTGGGTGACTTCGTTGAGGCGGTCAGTGCTTTTGAGCAGATAGTCTGAGAGCTTGAGGTTCGCCGTGCTTTCGATGGCCAGCAGACTGCTGCTACCGGCCTTCTGTGCTTCGATCGATTGCTGCGTCACGGTCTCCTGCGACTGCGCCAGACGTTTCTGGTTGATCAGGGTTTGCAGTTCCTGAATCTCGCGGTCGAGGCGGTCGGATTTTTCCGAGAGCAAGTCATGCTGAGCATTGCCCAGATCCTGCAACTGGCTGTTGCCGGCCAGCTCCTGACGACGCAGCGGAATCAGCGCATTCAGCGCCGCCAGTTCGGCATTCAACTGGTCGCGCTGCTCGGCAGTAACTGTTTTACCCGCGTCCTTGCCTGATTTGAGGATGTTGTTGATCTGTTGGATGCGCGTCTGGCTGGCGGAAATTTCCGCCTGGGCGCGCTCCGGACGCGTCTGCGCGGTGATGATCAGGCTGTTAGCGTCGGCGAGGGCTTTTTGCAGGTCACTTTGCTGAGTCGAGCGATCGGTGAGGATTTGCTCCAGTTGCTGAATCGACTCCTTGGGAAAACGCTGCGCCACCGACACCACCGCGTTGGCTTTGAGGCGGGCCAGCTCACGGGTATTTTCAATGGTCTGCTTGGGGGCAGTCGCCAGTTGCTGCTTGAGATCGATCAGCTTCTGTTCGTAATCCCGCTGATTGTTCAGCTGATTGAGCGTGTTCTGCAGAACGGTCTGCAGGCTCTTTTTATCGGCATCCGGCAGTTTGCTGTCGGCCAGTTTGTCGAGACTGGCCTGCACGGCGTCGCTGGACGGTGGTTCGGCGGCGTACAGCGGGCCGACAGTGAGACTCAGGCCCAACAGGGCCGCGGCGAAAAAGGAGCGCAGGGTAGGCATAGAGACCGGTCAAGCAAGTGAGAGTGGACGCAGTTTAGAGGAAGAGTCCGGGGCCCGGGCGACTTCCTTCGGGGAATCTGACGCCCACTTTGCCGATCTTGTTCCCGTCCATGACCGCAACCGTCCAGTGGGTGTTGTTCCACTCGACCTGGTCACCGACGATGGGTGCACCACCGACTTTCTGGGCGATGAAGGCGCCCAGGGTCATGTCCGGATCAATACCCTCGGCCGGCAAGCCATAGAGTGCAGCAACCGCTTTAAGCTGGGCATCTCCTTCGAGTACGAAATCACCGAAGAAGCGCAGATCGAGGCCGCGTTGCGGCGCCTGACTGAACAGTTTTCCGAGGGCGCCGAGGTTGTGCTCATGGCCGATAACACACAGCAAATCATCGACTTCCAGCACCGTACTACCCGACGGATGGAGCAGTTGCTGGCCACGAAACAGGGCGGCGATACGTGTGCCTTCGGGCATTTTCAGCTCACGCAGGGGCGAACCGATGCACCATTTCTCTGCGCCGAGCTTATAAACGAACAGCTCCCATTCGCTGGTGACGTGGACTTCCAGCGCCGCCCGGGAAATCGGCGCGGGCTCCGGCGGTACCGTCACCTTCAACAGCTTGGCGACCCACGGCAGGCTCGTGCCCTGCACCAGCAGCGACACCAGCACGATGAAGAACGCGAGGTTGAAGTACAGTTGCGCATTCGGCAGCCCGGCCATCAGCGGGAACACCGCGAGAATGATCGGCACCGCGCCACGCAGGCCGACCCAGGAAATAAAGGCTTTTTCGCGGCCATGGAAAGCCTTGAACGGCAGCAGGCCAACCATCACCGACAGTGGTCGCGCAAACAGAATCATCCACAGCGCCAGACCCAGCGCAGGCAGGGCGATCGGCAGTAAATCATGCGGCGTCACCAGCAACCCCAGCACCAGGAACATGCCGATCTGCGCCAGCCACGCCATGCCGTCGAGCATATGCAGAATGCCGTGGCGGCTGCGCACCGGGCGGTTACCAATGACCAGACCGCACAGATAAACGGCGAGGAAGCCGCTGCCATGCAAGGCGTTGGTCAGGGCGAACACCACCAGACCGCCAGCGATCACCAGAATCGGATACAGGCCCGCCGCCAGATTGATGCGGTTGACCAGTTGCAACATCAGCCAGCCACCACCGAGGCCGATCACCCCCCCGATGCCGAACTCGCGGATCAGGTGCGTCAGCAGACTCCAGTGCAGGCCGGTCTGGCCGCTGGCGAGCATGTCGATCAGGGTCACGGTGAGAAACACCGCCATCGGGTCGTTGCTGCCGGATTCGATTTCCAGAGTGGCGGTGACCCGTTCGTTCAGGCCTTTGCCGCCGAGCAGCGAGAACACAGCCGCGGCGTCGGTCGAGCCAACGATGGCGCCGATCAGCAGGCCTTGAATCAGATTGAGGTCGAACAGCCAGGCGGCGGCCATGCCGGTCAGCCCAGTGGTGATCAACACCCCGACCGTGGCCAGCGATAGCGCCGGCCATAATGCCACGCGGAAGCTCGAAACCCTTGTACGCAAACCGCCGTCGAGGAGGATCACCGCCAGTGCGAGGTTGCCGACCAGATAGGCCGTCGGGTAGTTGTCGAAAATGATCCCGCCGCCATCGACCCCGGCGGCCATGCCGACCGCAAGAATAATGACCAGAATCGGAATGCCGAGACGGGAGGAGAGAGAACTGACGAGAATGCTTGCACCTACCAGCAACGCGCCGATCAAGAACAGGCTGTTGATGGTCGTCGCATTCAAAGGCAGTACTCCAGAAGCGGAAAGACGGGCACAAACTGACCATGCAGTCTGCGTGCCAGCGATTCTAACCTGTTGAAATGTGATGCTGTCAAAAAGCTTTTTCAGCGCGGCATCAGGTTTTGTGTCCGGCGGGCGATTGCTGCCCTCACCCTAGCCCTCTCCCAGGGGGAGAGGGGACTGACTGAGGTGTTTGTGCGAGGTACATCGACCTGAATTTCCTGAGTCGAACTCAGACTTCGAAAAACATGAAAATCTGCTCCCTTCCCCCCTCTCCCTCTGAGAGAGGGCTGGGGTGAGGGCGCTTTTGATCTTGATCTACTGAATTACAGGCTAAACCGCCCAACCATGTTGTTCAGGTCCAGCGCCAATCGCGACAGCTCATTACTCGCCGCACTGGTCTGATTCGCGCCGGTCGCCGATTGCACCGACAAATCACGAATATTCACCAGATTGCGATCCACTTCCCGCGCCACTTGCGCCTGCTCTTCGGCGGCGCTGGCGATCACCAGATTACGCTCGTTGATCTCGACGATCGCCGTGTTGATGGTGTCCAGCGACATGCCGGCACCACGAGCGATGTTCAGGGTCGACTCGGCGCGCTCGGTGCTGTTGCGCATCGAATCCACGGCGTGTTCGGTGCCGCTTTGAATGCTGCCGATCATTCGCTCGATTTCGCTGGTCGACTGCTGAGTGCGATGCGCCAGGGCACGCACTTCATCCGCCACCACGGCAAAACCACGACCCGCTTCACCGGCACGTGCCGCTTCAATCGCTGCGTTCAGTGCCAGCAGGTTGGTCTGATCGGCCAGGCCACGAATCACATCCAGCACCTTGCCGATGTCGCGGGATTCATTGGCCAGATCACCGATCAACGACGCAGTGCTCTGCACATCGGCGCTCATGCGTTCGATGGCGCTGACGGTTTCCTGGACCAGATCACGGCCGTCGCCCGCCGAGGTGGTCGCGTTCTTCGAGGCTTCGGAAGTGCTCACCGCATTGCGCGCGACTTCTTCCACGGCGCTGGTCATTTCGTTGACCGCCGTGGCTGCCTGTTCGATTTCGTTGTTCTGTTGAGTCAGGCCACGTGCGCTTTCGTCGGTAACACTGTTCAGTTCTTCCGCAGCAGAGGCAAGCTGAGTGGCCGAACCGGAAATACGCTGCAGGGTGTCACGCAGCTTCGACTGCATCTTGGCCATGGCCGCCAGCAGACGTCCTGCCTCGTCTTCACCGTCAACGTGGATCGGCTGGGTCAGGTTGCCTTCGGCGATGGTTTCCGCAGCTTCCAGTGCTTTGGAGATCGGCTTGGTGATGCTCACGGTCAGCAGCCAGGCGAACAGCAGGGTCAAGCCGCTGGCAATCACCAGCAGGGTGACCACCAGATCGAACGACATCGAATACTGATCTTTGGCGCCTTGATCGGTCTCGGCGATTTGCTGGGTGTTGATCTCCAGCAAGCGCGCGAGGGCGGTGTTTACCGCTTCAGAGTTGTTCAGCAGATCGTTGTTGAGCATCTGCCGCAACTCGTCGACCTGATTGTTGCGCGACAGGGTTTTCATGCGTTCTTCGAGCTGGCGGTACTGCGCCAGCAGTTGCACGTACTGATCGTACGCCGTACGTTCGTCGGGGCTGGAAATCAGCGGCTCGTAGGCACGCTGCGCCTCGGTGATCTGGCGGTTGCGCATATCGAACAGCTCGATGGTTTTTTGCTGCACGTCCGGCTCACGGTTGATCAGCAACCGATAGGACAAAACGCGCAGGCGCAGGGTCAGTTGGGTGAACTCGTCGAGGGCTTTGATGGAAGGCACGCTGGCCGTGGCGATGTCTTCGCCAGCTGCGCGGATTTTGCTCATCTGATTCAGGGCGAACACACCGAGAATCAGCATCAGGCCGCCGATCAGGGCGAAGCCGGTAAACGCCCGTGGGGCGATATTCATATTGCGGAGGGACATGGGCGGATACCAAGAGAGGGCCGCATCCATGCGGGCTGAGACTGCTGTATGGATGACTTATCGGTCATGCGACTAAAGTCTTGAGGCAGTGTGCGTATTTGTCGCAGAAGGGCTTGGGCGACGAAGTGCAGGAACCAGATCGGCAGATCACAGTCTTTAAAACTCGCGAGAACGGTCGGCCACCAGGAAAATCAAGGCTTTGCGCCGGTTTAACCCTGGCATCCGTGATGACTTTTCTTTATCGTACGCGCCCTTTGAAAAACGCTTGGAAGATCAAAATGTTGGAAGCATCCCTCAGCCAATTGGAACAGCTCGTCAGCGACCTGGTGCAGCAGAACCAGACCCTCGCGCAAACCAACCAGACCCTGTCCACGGAACTGGCCCAGGCCAAGGATGAAAACGAAAGCCTGCAACTGAACCTGATGGAGCAGGAAGAAAAGCACGGCGCCACCGCTGCACGCATTCAAGCCCTGGTTGATCGCGTCAACGCAGGTCCTGTCAGCGCATGAACCACCACACAGCAGGGGTAAAAGTCGTCTCCATTCTCGGGGAGGACTATTCGATCAAGGCACCGGCCGGGGAAGAACAGACCCTGCTGGACGCGGCCATGATGCTCAAGGCAGCGCTGGACGACACCAAGCGCAAATACCCGACACTGATCGGTGACCGCTTGCTGGTGCTGGCGGCGATGAATCTGTGCTCGCAGCAGATTGAAATGAAGAAGCAGCACCAGGAAGAACTCGACCGTTACCAAGAGCAAGTCAGCGCCACGGTCGACACCATCGCCAAGACCATCAATCAGGGTTGAGGGAGCTGCGCACAACCAAAGAATAGATTGTCGACTGGGTTGTATACAATCGGCACGGCTGTTGCATTGTTTCGGCCACTTATTCTTTGGGGGTGCTCCATGCAGTTGTGGCGACGCAGTATTCAATGGCAGCTGATTCTCAGCATGGGCACCGCCCTGCTGGTCAGTATCCTGATCGTGGTTGGCATTTATACCCTGGTGGTCAACCGCCTCGCCCAGAGCTATCTGGTAGAACAAGCACTGCCGTCGAGCATTGAAGCGACGCGCAACGATATCGAACGGATCCTCGTCCAGCCGTTGACGGCGGCTAAAGACATCGCCAGCAATTCCATGGTGCGCGATTGGCTCGCATCCGGCGAAGACAGCAGCAAAACGGCTGGCTTCGCGCAGTATCTGGAAGGCATCCGCGCCGAACATAAAGCCTTCACCGCTTTGATCATCGGTACCGAATCCAATCACTACATCACCGAAAAAGGTCTGGATCGCACCCTCAGTCGTTCCAAACCGGCCGATGCCTGGTTCTATTCCTTCCTCGACAGCAATCAGTCGCGCACCCTGAACATCGACAACGACGGGGCGACCGGAGAGTTGGCGCTGTTCATTGATTTGAAGGTGGAGCAGGCCGGCAAAGTGGTCGGTGTGGCCGGGCTCGGTTTGAGCATGAAAGAGCTGTCGGAGCTGATCCACAATTTCAGCTTTGGCGAGCGCGGCAAGGTCTATCTCGTGCGTTCCGATGGTTTGATCCAAGTGCATCCCGAAGCTCAGTTCAGCGGCAAACGCACCTTGAGCGAGCAGATCGGCGCCAATGCAGCGCAGGCTGTCATGGGCCAAAAAACGGCAATCAGTAGCAGCTTCCAGAGAGACGACGAAGACTTCCTCGCCTTCAGCCTGCCTTTGCGTGATTTAGGCTGGACCCTGGTGGCCGAAGTGCCACAGTCGCAGATCTATGCCGAAGCCCGAAAAGCGATGTGGATGAGCGGCGGTATCGGTCTGGCCGTGGCGCTGGTGTGCCTCGCTTTGGTGGTGTGGCTGGCGCAAGGTTTGGTGCGACCGATTCGCCAGGTAACAGCGGCGCTGGTAGCAATTGGTAGCGGCGGTGGAGATTTGACCCACCGGTTAGATTCCAGTCGCGCCGACGAGCTGGGCGATCTCGCCCGGGGCTTCAACCGTTTCCTCGACAGCCAGCGCGGCATGATCGGCGAAGTGCTGACCACCAGCGAACGCCTGCGCACGGCTGTGGGGCAGGTGGCGAAAGTGGTGGAGAACACGGCGGAACGTTCTGGTCGCCAGCAGGAAATGACCGACATGGTCGCGACGGCGGTTCACGAGATGGGCCTGACCGTGCAGGAGATTGCGCAGAACGCTGGTAATGCGGCGCTCGCCTCGCAGACCGCGCGGGATGAGGCGATGCAGGCGCGCGAAGTGGTAGGCGGCTCGATCAAGCATATTGAAAGCATGTCCGATGATATTGGTGTGGCGGCGGGCGCGGTCGGCGAGCTGGCGCACCAAGTGGCCTCGATTGATTCGGTATTGGCGGTGATTCGCGGGGTGTCCGAGCAGACCAATCTGCTGGCGCTCAACGCAGCGATCGAAGCGGCACGGGCTGGGGATATGGGACGCGGCTTTGCAGTTGTCGCTGATGAAGTGCGCACCCTGGCACGACGCACGCAGGCGTCTACCGATGAAATCCAGCAGATGATCGGCAGCCTCAAGCAAGGCGCGGAAAACGCCGTGTCGTCGATGCGTACAGGCCAGGCGGCGACCGGCACCGGGGTTGAGTCGAGCCAGCGTACCGGGGCGTCGTTGACGGCGATTACCGGGCAGGTCGAGCGCATCAGTGACATGAACCATCAGGTGGCGACGGCGACGGAAGAGCAGTCGGCGGTGACTGAAGAGATCAACCGTAATGTGCAGGGGATTTCCGATCTGGCGCGGGCGACGGCGGGGGAGGTCAGGGCCTGTCGTGAGGATTGTCAGATGTTGCAGAGGCTGGCGGATGATCTGGCGCGGCAGATGGGCGGGTTTCGCTTAAGTTAAGCATATGGTTGTCCTATGCCGACGCACTGCAAAAGCGCGTCGGCTCTGAGCAATGTGTTCAAAACAGCAGGATTTCCCGCCCATAAAAATCGATTTTGCCGATTGTCGTTAAATAAAACACTCGTTTCTCCTGGACAGTCCACACCTGCGAGCCTTGGTGATACTTGTCCCCAGTCGCGATCGTTCTGAACATATCGTAACTATCGAAGTCCCTGACAGTGGCATAGATGTACTCGGAAGTAATTACCATGGCCTGGTAGAGGTCCTTGCCCTTTTTGATATAGCGCTTTTCTGATACTCGCGCTGCATTCGGTTCTTTCACCACGTCATTGAATCGTGCCGAGAAAATAAACTGTTCTTCGTTAAGAATGATGTAGGGATCAATCTCCAATGGTGCTGACTGGTCGCTCAAATCAGCACCGCCATACACTACCGAGCGCCACGCACTGCCGATCTGGCGTGAAAACTCTTTGTAGGCAACACGATTATTTGTGTCATATCGGTCTTCTGCCGAAATGACCTGGAACATTTCTGCCGCTGTCGTTTCGACGCTGGGCACACCTTTATCAGGTGACGTTGTGATGCTGACAATTGATCTCTCATTAGAGAGACGCTGGTGATTCTTGCTGATGACGATGGACTCTTCTGAGTCCGTGTGCGTCCATTCAGTGCCGTTTCGCGTGCCAAACTGCGAAATTGAGGCGAGAACGCAATCATCCCGCGTTACCAGCCCGGCAAGTTTGATGGTTTTTGCGGCCGCTTTGCTGTTCATGGCGTTCGCTCTTTTGTAGGGTAAGAAGAGGACGTTAAGTCCGAACTTGCCGGGCAAACTGCAAACTACATGTCAGGCGAATACAGCCTATCGCGCAGGGCTCATTTCCACACCTGTCAAACATGACAGGTGTGGAACGCGCGATAAAGTGTTTTGTCTGGGTAATGGCGCTGAAATCAGAACCACGCATCCTGCATCGCCAGGCACGTATCATCCCGTGCCTCCAGCAACGCCAGCTCATGGTGGCAACCCGGCACCTCCCACGTCAGAAAATACCGCGCGGCCTGTAACTTGCCTTTATAGAAGCCAGCATCCGCCGCATTATCCTTGGCCAATCCTTCCTCGGCCCGAATCGCCTGTTCCAGCCAGCGCCAGCCAATTACCGTGTGGCCGAACACCTTAAGGTACAACGCCGAGTTCGCCAGGCTGCCATTGACCTTGCCCTGTGCCAGATCGGTCAACAACCCGATGGTCACCTTTTGCAGGCTCGACACCAGTTTTTCCAGTGGTTCACGCAGTGCGGTTAGCGATTCGTATGCTGTAGCGCGTTCAGCGGTGGTGGCGATCAGGCGAATCAGTTGCTTCAGCCCTGCGCCACCGTTCTGCGCCAGTTTGCGCCCGAGCAAGTCCAGCGACTGAATGCCGTGAGTGCCTTCGTGAATCGGGTTCAAGCGGTTGTCGCGATAGTACTGTTCCACCGGATATTCGCGGGTGTAGCCGTGACCGCCAAGAATCTGGATCGCCAGTTCGTTGGCCTTCAGGCAGAACTCCGACGGCCAGGATTTGACGATCGGGGTCAGCAAATCCAATAGCTCATGTGCCTGTTTGCGCTCGGCTTCGCTCTCAAGTGTCGTGGTGTCATCGAACAAGCGCGCCGCGTAAAGGCCGAGGTCAAATGCACCTTCAACGTAGGACTTCTGCGTCAACAGCATACGTCTGACATCGGCGTGCTGAATGATCGCCACCGGCGCCGTGGTTGGGTCCTTGTTGTCCGGCACGCGACCCTGTGGACGTTCGCGGGCGTACTCCAGCGAATACAGGTAACCGGCATAGCCGAGCATCACCGCGCCCATACCGACGCCGATCCGCGCCTCGTTCATCATCTGGAACATATAGCTCAAGCCGTGATGCGGCTTCCCGACCAGATAGCCGACACACTCGCCGTTATCGCCGAAGTTCAGCGCCGTGGAAGTGGTACCGCGCCAGCCCATCTTGTGGAACAGCCCCGCCAGCAGCACGTCGTTGCGTTGGCCCAAGCTCCCGTCATCGTTGACCAGAAATTTCGGCACGATAAACAGCGAGATGCCTTTAACGCCCGCAGGTGCGTCCGGCAGTTTGGCCAGAACCATGTGCACGATGTTTTCCGAGAGCGGGTGATCACCACCGGAAATGAAAATCTTGTTGCCCTTCAGACGATAAGTGCCGTCGGGCGCCGGCTCGGCGCGTGTACGAATATCCGACAGTGATGAGCCTGCGTGGGGCTCGGTCAGGGCCATGGTGCCGAAGAAGCGGCCGTCGATCATCGGTTGCAGGAAGCGTTGTTTCTGTTCGTCAGTGCCGAAGCTCTCGATCAGGTTCGCCGCGCCCATGGTCAGGAACGGGTAGGACGTCGAAGCGGCGTTGGCTGACTGGAAATGCGCGAAGCAGGCTTGCGATAGCAGCGTAGGAAGTTGCATGCCGCCGGCCTCGAAACTTCTCGCGGCGTTGAGGAAACCGGCCTCGAGGAAGGCATCCACCGCCGGTTTCACTTCAGGAATCAGACTCGCCTGACCGTCCTCGTAGCGCGGTTCGTTCTCGTCGCCCTTGCGGTTGTGCGGCGCAAAGTACTTCTCGGCGATGCTGCGCGCGGTGCCGATGGCGGCGTCGAAGGTTTCGCGATTGTGCTCGGCAAAGCGTTCACGCCGGGTCAGGCCCTCGGCATCAAGGACTTCGTACAGCTCGAAAGCCAGATTGCGGGAACTGAGCAGCGTCTCGGACATGGCGGCTTACCTGAGATTGGGGTTGGGCCGAGTCTAGGCGTGCTGATAAAGGCTGAACAGGATGATTGATCGCGGTGATGTTAGAGCCGAGCACCCACTTAACAAACACCCAAAAACAACTGTGGGAGCGAGCTTGCTCGCGAAGAGGTCGGCACATTCAACAGATGAGTTGACTGGCAGACCGCTTTCGCGAGCAAGCTCGCTCCCACAGGGATTGTTGCTATGCCGGGCACCTATGCAGGTGCCCGGTTTATCAGTATTAGCCGATAGTCATCAGACTGGCATTGCCACCCGCCGCAGCGGTGTTAACACTCAACGCCCGCTCAATCACCAGACGCTCCAGGGCAATGTTGGTCTCGCCCTGGGACAAGCCCTGGACCCCAACGATCGCGCCGGCACGCTTGGCTATCTGCTGGCAAACGCCGCGCAACTGGTCGGAATGGCCGTGATGCAGAACCGCATCAAATACCACCTCGTCCTTGTTCCAGTCGGCAACCAGTTTGATCCGCGCCTGAATTTCTTTCGGCAGACGTGCGAACAAGGCCTTGCTGATGTCGGACTCCGGCCACACTGCCGAACCGCCCACGGCCAATACCGCAGCCAGTTGCGTCAGCAGATCACCTTCAACCTCCGCCAGGCACAACACGTGCTCACGTGGCAGGATCGCGTAGCTGTTCTTCTCACCGGTCGGGCCGGCCAGTACGCGGGTAATGCCGCTCTGCGATTGCGCAGCGTACTGCACGCACAGCGTACTCAGGTCAGCGAACTTGTTGCTGTCAGCCCAGGCTTTCAGCGCGTTCAGCGGTTTGCTCATGGCATCGCGCAGTCGAACGTCCGGGGCGACAACGGCGTCACCGCGAGCGAAGGATTGTTCGATGGCATCCGTAGGACGTGTCGCCAGCAAGCGGTACAGGTACAGCGGGCCACCAGCCTTCGGACCCGTACCCGACAGGCCTTCGCCGCCGAATGGCTGCACGCCGACCACAGCACCAACGATGTTGCGGTTAACGTAGACGTTACCGGCGTTGACGTTGTCGATTACCTTGGCGATGGTCTCGTCGATGCGTGTGTGTACGCCCAAGGTCAGGCCATAACCGGAAGCGTTGATCTGGCCGATCAGTTGATCGATCTCTTTGCGCTTGTAGCGCACCACGTGCAGCACCGGGCCGAAGATCTCGCGTTGCAGCTCGTCGAAGCTTTCCAGTTCGATCAAGGTCGGCATGACGAAGGTGCCGCGTTTGACTTCTTCGGTGTCGGCGATCGCCACCTGGTAGACGTTGCGACCTTTGTCGCGCATGCCCTGGATGTGCTTGTCGATGCCCGCCTTGGCTTCGGCGTCGATCACCGGGCCGATGTCCACAGACAGACGCTCAGGGTTGCCGAGACGGCTTTCAGCCATGGCACCTTTGAGCATTTCGATGACGCGATCGGCGGAATCTTCCTGCAGGCACAGTACCCGCAGCGCCGAGCAACGTTGACCAGCGCTGTCGAAGGCCGAGGACACCACGTCGATCACAACTTGTTCAGTCAGTGCCGAGGAGTCGACGATCATCGCGTTCTGGCCGCCGGTTTCGGCGATCAGCGGAATCGGACGGCCCTGGCTGTCGAGACGGCCAGCGATGTTGCGTTGCAGCAGGCGCGCAACTTCGGTGGAACCGGTGAACATCACGCCCTTGACGCGTTCATCACCAACCAGACCGGCGCCGACGGTTTCACCGCGCCCCGGCAGCAGTTGCAGCACGCCTTCCGGAATGCCGGCTTCAAGCATCAGGCGTACGGCCTGAGCGGCAACCAGCGGAGTCTGCTCAGCCGGTTTGGCCAGTACCGGGTTACCGGCAGCCAGTGCAGCAGCAACCTGGCCACTGAAAATCGCCAATGGGAAGTTCCACGGGCTGATGCACACTACCGGACCCAGTGGGCGGTGGGCGTCGTTGCTGAAATCGTTGCGCGCCTGCACCGCGTAATAACGCAGGAAGTCGACGGCTTCGCGGACTTCGGCGATGGCGTTGGCGTAGGTCTTGCCGGCTTCGCGAGCCAACAGGCCCATCAGCGGCTGGATCTCGCCTTCCATCAAATCAGCGGCACGTTCCAGAATCGCCGCGCGTTCGGCGGGCGGGGTAGCCTGCCAGATCGGTGCGGCGTTCAGTGCGCATTGAATGGCGTTGTCGACGTCTTCGACAGTGGCTTCCTGCACATGACCGACCACATCACGGTGATCCGATGGGTTCAGAACGGCTGCCGGTGTTTCGTTGCTGGAGGCGCAACCGAGCATCGGCGCAGCTTTCCAGTCATTGTGTGCGGTGGCGAGCAGGGCGCAGGAAAGCGAAGCCAGACGATGTTCGTTGGCCATGTCGATGCCGCTGGAGTTGGCACGCTCGGAACCGTACAAGTCACGCGGCAGCGGAATGCGCGGGTGCGGCAGGCCGAAACCACCTTCCACTGTGGCCATCTGCTCGATCTGCGCTACTGGATCGGCCACCAATTCCTGAATCGAAATCGACTGGTCGGCGATGCGGTTGACGAACGAGGTGTTCGCGCCGTTTTCCAGCAGGCGACGCACGAGGTAAGCCAGCAGGGTTTCGTGAGTGCCGACCGGAGCGTACACACGGCACGGACGGTTCAGCTTGCCCTCGGAAACTTTGCCTACAACCTGCTCGTAGAGCGGTTCGCCCATGCCGTGCAGGCACTGGAATTCGTACTGGCCCGGGTAATAGTTCTGACCGGCAATGTGGTAAATGGCCGACAGGGTGTGGGCGTTGTGCGTGGCGAACTGCGGGTAGATGACTTCCGGTACCGACAGCAGTTTGCGTGCGCAAGCGATGTAGGAAACGTCGGTGTACACCTTGCGGGTGTAGACCGGATAGCCTTCCAGGCCTTCGACCTGGGCGCGCTTGATTTCGCTGTCCCAGTAAGCGCCTTTCACCAGACGGATCATCAGGCGATGACGGCTGCGACGAGCCAGGTCAATCACGTAGTCGATCACGTACGGGCAACGCTTCTGGTAAGCCTGGATGACGAAACCGATGCCGTTCCAGCCGGTCAGTTGCGGCTCGAAGCACAGGCGCTCAAGCAGATCCAGCGACAGTTCGAGACGGTCGGCTTCTTCGGCGTCGATGTTCAGGCCGATGTCGTATTGCTTGGCCAGCAGGGTCAGCGACAGCAGACGCGGGTACAGCTCGTCCATCACACGCTCGTACTGCGCGCGGCTGTAACGCGGGTGCAGTGCCGACAGTTTGATGGAGATGCCCGGGCCTTCATAAATCCCACGGCCGTGGGAGGCTTTGCCGATCGAGTGGATGGCTTGTTCGTACGACGCCAGGTACTTCTGCGCGTCGTGTTCGGTGAGTGCCGCTTCACCGAGCATGTCGTAGGAATAACGGAAGCCCTTGGCTTCGAACTTGCTCGCGTTGGCCAGTGCTTCAGCGATGGTTTCGCCGGTGACGAACTGCTCGCCCATCAGGCGCATGGCCATGTCGACGCCCTTGCGGATCATCGGCTCGCCGCTCTTGCCGATGATGCGGCTCAAGGACGAGGTCAGGCCGGCTTCGTTGTGCGTCGAGACCAGTTTGCCGGTCAGCAACAAGCCCCAAGTGGCCGCATTGACGAACAGCGACGGGCTGTTGCCCAGGTGCGGGTGCCAGTTACCGGTGCTGATCTTGTCGCGGATCAGTGCGTCGCGAGTGCCCTTGTCCGGGATACGCAACAGCGCCTCGGCGAGGCACATCAGCGCGACGCCTTCCTGGGACGACAGGGAAAATTCCTGCAGCAGACCCTGAACAATGCCTGCACGACCGCCGGCACTTTTCTGGTTACGCAGTTTTTCCGCGATGGAGGCGGCGAGTTTGTTGGTGGCTTCGGCCATAGGTGCCGGCAGGCGAGCCTGCTCGATCAGCATCGGCACGACTTCCGGCTCAGGGCGACGGTAAGCGGCGGTGATCGAGGCGCGCAGAACGGATTGCGGCAGGATGCTTTCGGCGAATTCGAGGAAGCACTGGTGCGCGTGATCGGTGTGGACTTCGCCGGCCTCATCGGCGTCCTTGGCGGTCAAACCGTTCAGCTCGGTCAGGGTTGCACCACCCTCGAGTTTTTCCAGGTAATTGAAAATTGCCTGCTTGATCAGCCAGTGCGGTGTGCGATCAATCGAGGTCGCGGCCGCCTTCAGGCGCTCGCGGGTCGGGTCATCGAGTTTGACCCCAAGGGTGGTGGTAGCCATATTTTTATCCTCATGGTTGCCACAGTTGCGTGGCATCAGCTGGCGGCAAGATTAGCCGTGCGTCGAAAGAGGTGCAACCGGGTGCAACCCTTTTTTTGTCGGAATAATAGGCAGCTCGTCAGGAATTATTTTCTGGTACGAAAGTGCTGCTCCTGCTTGGTGCTTTTGCTTCTAGCAAAGGGCCATGACTGCCACAAAAAGGAGCAAAAACGGGGTGATTGTCGATAAATCCGACTAGGTGCAACTAATTCTCACGAAACTGGTTGCACCTTATTTGATTTGTTGCATAGCATTCGCGCCCTAGGTGCAACCGGGAATAACCCGGTGTACCGGCTGATGGCTTTCCTGGGGAAACATCAGTCCTAAATGCGCGGGATCCCGGATCGTCTGCCAAACGTCGTCGTTTGCGTGCGGTTCAACACCGCCGCTACATAAAAACAAAGCCAGGGCGTAACTCAATGAGCGTAAGCAATCCAACCCTGATCACGTTCGTGATCTACATCGCAGCAATGGTGCTGATCGGCTTGATGGCCTATCGCTCCACCAACAACCTTTCTGACTATATTCTCGGCGGTCGCAGCCTCGGCAGCGTCGTCACCGCGCTGTCTGCCGGTGCCTCCGACATGAGCGGCTGGTTGTTGATGGGCCTGCCGGGCGCCATCTACATGTCCGGTCTGTCCGAAAGCTGGATCGCCATCGGTCTGGTCATCGGTGCCTACCTGAACTGGCTGTTCGTTGCCGGCCGTCTGCGCGTGCAGACCGAACACAACGGCGACGCCCTGACCCTGCCGGATTACTTCGCCAGCCGTTTTGAAGACAAGAGTGGTCTGCTGCGGATCATTTCGGCGATTGTGATTCTGGTGTTCTTCACCATCTACTGCGCTTCCGGCATCGTGGCCGGTGCCCGTCTGTTCGAAAGCACCTTCGGCATGTCCTACGAGACGGCGCTGTGGGCCGGTGCTGCGGCGACAATTGCCTACACCTTTATCGGTGGTTTCCTGGCCGTGAGCTGGACCGACACCGTACAAGCCACGCTGATGATTTTCGCGCTGATCCTTACGCCAATCATCGTGCTGCTGGCCACCGGTGGTGTCGACACCACGTTCCTGGCGATCGAAGCACAAGATCCAAGCAACTTCGACATGCTCAAAGGCACTACCTTCATCGGCATCATCTCGCTGATGGGCTGGGGTCTGGGCTACTTCGGTCAGCCGCACATCCTCGCGCGTTTCATGGCGGCGGATTCGGTGAAATCGATTGCCAAGGCGCGTCGCATCTCCATGACCTGGATGATCCTGTGCCTGGGTGGCACCGTGGCCGTGGGCTTCTTCGGTATCGCGTACTTCTCGGCGCACCCGGAAGTGGCCGGTCCCGTGACCGAGAACCACGAACGTGTGTTCATCGAGCTGGCGAAGATCCTCTTCAACCCTTGGATTGCCGGTGTGTTGCTGTCGGCCATTCTGGCTGCGGTGATGAGCACCCTGAGCTGCCAGTTGCTGGTGTGCTCGAGCGCCCTGACCGAAGACTTCTACAAAACCTTCCTGCGTAAATCCGCTTCCCAGGTTGAACTGGTGTGGGTCGGCCGTGCCATGGTGCTGTTGGTTGCGCTGATCGCGATCGCCCTGGCGGCCAACCCGGAAAACCGCGTACTGGGCCTGGTGTCCTACGCCTGGGCCGGTTTCGGCGCTGCGTTCGGTCCGGTTGTACTGATCTCGGTGGTCTGGAAAGGCATGACCCGCGACGGCGCACTGGCCGGTATTCTGGTTGGCGCGATCACCGTGGTGGTCTGGAAGCATTTCGAACTGCTGGGTCTGTACGAAATCATTCCAGGCTTCATCTTCGCTAGCATCGCCATCTACATCGTCAGCAAGCTCGGCGCGCCGACCACTGGCATGGTGCAGCGCTTCGAAGCGGCGGAAAAAGATTTCCACCTGAACAAGTAATTGTTCTGAGCTAACGCTCACCCGAAAACGGCCCGTTTCCTACAGGAGGCGGGCCGTTTTTTTTGTGCCTGCTATTTCCTGCCAACGCTAGAGATCTCATGTGGGAGCGAGCTTGCTCGCGAAGACGTCGTATCAGTCGATGGGGATGTCGGCTGACATGCCCCTTTCGCGAGCAAGCTCGCTCCCACAGGGTTCGGTGGTGGCTTTGGGGGATTTGTCTGTAGTTGAAGGCGCCGCTTTTTGCAGGGGCTTTCAGCAATGAAAGTAGGGAAAATCTGATTTTCCCGTCACCCATTCATCACCCCTTGCCCCTCATGCAGAATCGCCCGCCCTTCATTTTGCAGAGAGACATCGGATGTTCGCGCCTGCCAATCAACCGCGTTTCACGTTGACCCTCGAAGGCGCCCGGCATGACCTCAAAGTCCTTGAGTTCACGGGCAAGGAAGCCATCAGCCAACCCTTTCGTTTCGAGCTGGAACTGGTCAGTGAGCGGGCGGATCTGGATCTCGAGAGCCTGCTGCACTGTCAGGCGTTTCTGAGCTTTGATGCGGACGGTTCCGGCGTTCACGGTCAGATTTATCAGGTCGGGCAGGGCGATTCCGGGAAACGTCTGACGCGTTATCACTTAAGCCTCGTCCCGCGTCTGACGTATCTGGGGCACCGCATCAATCAGCGAATTTTCCAGCATCAGAGCGTGCCGCAAATTATTGCGCAGGTGCTTAAGGATCACGCGATCCTTCGTGATGCGTTCGAGTTTCGGTTAGGCAGCGAATACCCGGTTCGTGAGTATTGCGTGCAGTACGCCGAAAGCGATCTGGCGTTCATCCAGCGCCTGTGTGCCGAAGTCGGTATTCATTACCACTTTCAACACAACCCCGACGCGCACGTATTGGTGTTCGGTGATGATCAGACGGTGTTTCCCAAACTGGCCACGCCGACCCTTTATCTGCCGGGCAGTGGCATGTCTGCCGGCGCCCCGGCGGTTCAGCGTTTCAATGTTCGCGTGGAAACCCGCACCAGCGTGGTCACCCGGCGCGACTACAACTTTGAAAAACCACGCCTGCACCTGCAAAGTCGTGTCGACGGTGAGCAGCGCCCGGTGCTGGAGGACTATCACTTCCCTGGCCAATTCAATGATCGGGAAACCGGCAAGCATCTCGCCCAGCGGGCACTTGAGCGGCATGTCGCCGATTACCGTCAGGCCGAGGGCATCAGCGACGCATCTGCATTGGTTTGCGGACATTTCCTGCAACTGATCGAGCATCCGCGCCACGACTGGAATGACCTCTGGTTGCTGACCGCCATCGAGCATCATGGCCGCCAGCCGCAGGTGCTGGAGGAATCGGTGACCAGCGATGGCGAGGGATTTCAGGGTTACCGTAATAGCTTTCTCGCCACGCCGTGGGACGTTTTCTTCCGCCCAGCGCTGGGGCCGGAAAAACCGCGCATGCTCGGCTATCAACCGGCGGTCGTGACCGGGCCGAAAGACACCGAAATCCATTGCGACGAGTATGGCCGGGTCAAGGTGCAACTGGCCTGGGATCGCGACGGTGGATTGAATGAGCATTCCAGTTGCTGGCTGCGCGTTGCTACTAATTGGGCGCACGACCGTTACGGCAGCGTGCTGATTCCGCGAGTCGGCATGGAAGTGCTGGTCGGTTTCATCGATGCCGACGCCGACAAACCCTTGGTCGTGGGCTGCCTGCCCAACGCTGCGACGCCGATCCCGCTGGATCTGCCAGCAGACAAGACCCGCAGCATTTTCCGTAGTCAGAGCAGCCCCGGCGGGGGAGGCTACAACGAACTGCGCATCGAGGATCGCAAAGGCGCCGAGGAAATCTACCTGCGCGCCCAGCGCAACTGGACGCAGCATGTGTTGCACGATCAACAAGTGCAGGTCGATAACCAGCGCAGCATCGTCGTCACCGGCACCGCTCGGCATGAGTTGAAGGCTGATGAACAGCGCATCACCCACGGCCAGCGGCAGACCGAAGTGAAGCAGGACGACCATCTGAGCGTGAGCGGCGACCGGCATATTCGCGTGAGTAATCAGGCGATCAGCGCCAGTGGGCAATTCCACGTCAGCGCCGGTCAGCAAGTGGTCATTGATGGCGGGGCGAGTGCGACGATTCAGGCCGGTGGGCAGTGGATCAACATCGGTCCCGGCGGCATTTTCAGCAGCGTGCCGATTGTCGTGGGCGGCGCACCGATGGCGGCGATGAGTGCCGCACCGGTTGTGCCGGGGTTGCCGGAGAAGCTCGCCGCCGCGCCGGCAGCCATGCTGACCGCCGCACAAATCATGAGCCTCAAGGGTGATGCGCCATTCTGCGAAGAGTGTGAGCGTTGCAAGGACGGTCTCTGTGCAGCCTGATTTTCTTTTGCCTGCCGAATGGTTGGCACGTGAACCGTTGAAAACTTCCGAGCAGTTGTTTGCGGTTTTCAGTAATGCCAGTGAGGCAAAACCGCCTGCCGCTTGGCGAGAAACGGCGAGCCCGATCTGGGCCGAGACGATTTATGCCGAGTGGGAGGCGGTGATGCCTTGCGTGGGAATTGTCGCTGCTGACAGTGAGTTTCTGCATTGGGTCGCCACTACCGAGTCGCTGGATTGGGGATGGTTGGCGGTTTCTTCTGCGAGTCTTGAAGAGGTGGTGGCGCACTTTCGCAGCTTGACGCAGGTGTTGATGCCGGACGGCAAAACGGTGTTTTTTCGATTCTGGGACGGACGGTTTCTGTTGCCGATTTTGCAGTCTGATGAGGTGGGTGCGGCACAACTGTTCCCGCTGATCGGGCGTTGTTTGATCAACGGTCAGGCGCTGGAAATAGGCGGCAGGGCGCAGGTTTCGGTGCGATCCTTTCCGTGGTGGCAGGTGCCGGAGTCGGTGCTGGCGCAGCAGGGTAATGACATTCGAACGGCCAATGCGTTGCAGTGGTTGAGCGAAGAACATCCAACACTTTTCGAGGCCTTTCCCGAGCTGGTTTTGCGTTGCAAGGCGAGGCGGTTTTTTCAGGTTTCACTGTCGGAAGAATCGTCGCAATCGGCGTTGCTGGCGTTTTTGCTGGCAGAGTCGGAGTGAGTTTTCGGGGCGAAGGTCTCGGACGATTCCTTCGAGTTGCGGCGGTTTTCATGAACTGGTGGGCGGTGGGTTGCAGGGATAGTCTTTTCGTTGTCACTGCGAGAGTGGTGACGGGTGTAGGAACCCTGAGAAATTCACCGCGCATCAGCGCTGTCGTTTGATTGCGGCACTTAATTCGTGCCCTGATCTCTTTGCGGCGGCTGTGCGCGGGAACGCTTCGGCGTAGCTGAGTTTGGTGGGTTTCTCAGTTTCCTACTCTCGCGCATGGCTGCCACCCAAACCTGTAGGAAGGTCATTGGCAGCCTATCTAAACCTATTGAGGTACACCTGATATGACTATGCTTAAACCCGATCCACCTTACGAAAAAATCATCCCCCATCCCGACAACCGCTTCATGGCCCTTACCGGCAATTGCAGCGACATGCCAACCCTGTTCATCGACACCCACGTGCCCCTCGACATTCTCATGGACGCCGCCAACCATCGTCTGCGCGCCGTGATCCAGGTGCTGGAAAACATGTGCATGCGCGGCTCGGTCGAATGCGACTCCGTCATCCTCAGCGACTTCGCCCAGCTCTGCGTGATCCCTTTGCGCGACGGCTGTGATGTGCTCGATGTCATCGGCAGGCGCCTGCGCAGCATGCCCGCCTGAAAAAGATCGTCCGAACGCCCATGAACGAATAGGCATTGGCGGACAGTGCAATGTCTTTTTCCAGCGCGGAGCGTTCGTTGAATGGCTTTAGGATGCAGTGGCTGAGACCGTAGTTTTTTAGTGACTGGCGTGCCTGTTCAATGTGGGTTTCTTCGGCAAGGGCGAGGTATGGGCTAAGCAGGCTGAATAAGCAGATGATCAGATATCGCATGAGTTTTTGACTTCCTGTCGTTCATGGTTAGCCAGTTTAACGCCATAAAAGCAAAGCCCCTCACCCTAACCCTCTCCCAGAGGGAGAGGGGACTGACCGATTTGTCTGGGTGAAGTACGCCGACCTGCGACTTCCGCGCTGATCTTCGCTTGGCCAAGCCTGAGATCCCGCTGATCTTTCAGGTCGATGTAACTCGCAAGATCACCACCGTCAGTCCCCTCTCCCTCCGGGAGAGGGCTAGGGTGAGGGGAGGCTTTTGTCCGCTCGGCTGCGAACCCCTGACTTGCCGCCCGGTAAAAGGTAAACTTCGCGGCCTTCGCAGGAGCAATCATGAATTATCGTCACGCCTTCCATGCCGGCAATCACGCCGATGTGTTCAAACACCTGACCTTGACCCGCCTCATCGCCCTGATGTCGCGCAAGGAGCAGCCGTTTGCCTATCTCGACACACACGCCGGCATCGGTCTGTATGACTTGCAGGGTGATCAGGCCAATCGCACCGGCGAGTACCTGGAAGGCATCGCGCGCTTGTGGGAGCAGCCGGATCTGCCGGCGCTGACCGCCGACTACATGAAGGTGCTGCACGAGATGAACCCGGATGGCCAGTTGCGCTACTACCCGGGCTCGCCGGAGCTGGCGCGGCGCCTGACCCGCCCGCAGGATCGGGTGATGCTCAACGAAAAGCACCCGGAAGACGGCGTGCTGCTCAAGGACAACATGGCCGGCGATCGTCGGGTCAAGGTTCACCTAGGCGAAGGCTGGCATGTCGCGCGGGCGATGTTGCCGGTGCAGGAAAAACGCGCGGTGATGCTGATTGATCCGCCGTTCGAGCAGCTCGATGAAATGCAGCGTTGCGCGGCGTCGTTGAAAGAGGCGATTGGCCGCATGCGCCAAACCGTGGCGGCGATCTGGTATCCGGTGAAGGATCAGCGCGCGCTGCGGCGGTTCTATCAGGATCTGGCTGGCACCGGTGCGCCGAAGTTGCTGCGCGTGGAACTGCTGGTGCACCCGCTGGATACGCCGAACAGCCTGAACGGCTCGGGTATGGCGATTGCCAATCCGCCGTGGGGGCTGGAGGAAGAGTTGCGTGAGTTGCTGCCGTGGTTGTCGAAGAAGCTTGGGCAGACCCAGGGTGGCTGGCAGATGGATTGGTTGATTGCCGAGAGCTGATCACTGACTTATCGTTCCCACGCTCCGCGTGGGAATGCAGCCCGGGACGCTCCGCGTCCCAACAGCGGACGCAGAGCGTCCATTGAGGCATTCCCACGCAGAGCGTGGGAACGATCGGCCGGTGGGGTCAGTTACCCGCCAGGCTCGCTGGCATGCACACGCCGGTGCCGCCAATCCCGCAGTAGCCCTCAGGATTCTTCGCCAGATACTGCTGGTGATACGCCTCGGCGAAGTACACGGTCGGCGCCTGTTCGATCTCGGTGCTGATCTCGCCCAGACCCGCCTTCGACAGTTCAGCCTGATAGGTCGCCTTGCTCTTCAGCGCTGCATCCAGATGCTCAGGCGAAGTCGCGTAGATCACCGAGCGGTACTGCGTGCCGATGTCGTTGCCTTGGCGCATGCCCTGTGTCGGGTTGTGCAGTTCCCAGAACATCGCCAGCAGCTCTTCGTAGCTGACTTTAGCCTTGTCATACACCACCAGCACCACTTCCGCGTGGCCGGTCAGGCCCGAGCAGACTTCTTCGTAAGTCGGGTTCGGCGTGAAACCGCCGGCATAACCGACGACCGTGCTGACCACGCCTTCGCGCTGCCAGAAGCGGCGCTCGGCGCCCCAGAAGCAGCCCAGACCGAAGATCGCAAAATCGACGTCCTGGAAAAACGGGCCAAGCAGTGGGGTTTCTTCGAAGACGAAGTGCTTTTCAGGCAGGGTCATCGCGGTTTCGCGTCCGGGCAGAGCTTGTTCTTTAGTCGGGAGCACGTTTTTGTTCACCAGAATTTCCGAGCGCAGAACCATGATCGTTCCTCTCAGTCAGGTTGGATGTAAAAAGTCAGACCGCCAGTGTGCCCAATGATGCCCGACTTCGCACTATCCAAATGTGGGAGCGAGCTTGCTCGCGAAAGCGGTGTGTCAGGCGACGATGATGTCGACGGTTTTATCGCCTTCGCGAGCAGGCTCGCTCCCACAGGGGATCTTCGACAGATGGGATTTACAGGCAGAGCGGGCCGCGTGGGTAGCGTTTGAGGGCCTGGATCAGTTCGCCGCCCGGGATCGGCCGGTCGAACAGGTAACCCTGGCCGACGTCGCAACGGTGCCGACGCAGGAACGCCAGTTGCTCGGCGGTCTCGATGCCTTCGGCCACGACCTTGAGTTTCAGGTTGTGCGCCATGGCGATCACTGCCGAGGTGATTTCCATGTCGTCCTGGTTGTCGGGGATTTCGTGGATGAAGCTGCGATCGATCTTGATGATGTCGATCGGGAATTTCTTCAAATAACTCAGCGATGAATACCCGGTGCCGAAGTCGTCCATGGCCAGCGTCAGCCCGAGGCGCTTGAGCTGGTCGAGCTGTAAGTGCGTGTCTTCGGTGGCTTCCAGCAGCAGGCCTTCGGTCAGCTCCAGTTCGAGCAGATTGGCCGGCAGCGCTTCTTCCTTGAGGATGTTGGCGATGGAGGCGACCAGATCCGGATCGGAGAACTGTTTCGGCGACAGGTTGATCGCCACTTGCAGATTGCCCATGCCCGCAGCGGTCAGGGCTTTGCTCATGCGGCAGGCCTGACGCGCAATCCACTTGCCGATCGGAATGATCAGGCCGGTTTCTTCGGCGACGCTGATGAACTGGTCCGGGCGGATCATGCCGCGTTCCGGGTGGTTCCAGCGCAACAGCGCTTCCATGCCCAGCAGACGCCCGCTGCGCAGGCACAGCTTGGGCTGGTAGAACACGTCCAGCTCGTTCTGGGTCAGGGCGCGGCGCAGGTTGTTCTCGACGAACAGTTTGTAGCTGGCCTCGGCATTCAGCGCTTCGGTGAAGACTTGCACCTGATGTTTGCCGTTGGCCTTGGCTTTGTGCAGCGCCAGACCGGCGTTGCGCATCAGCGTTTGCGGGTCGCGACCGTGCAGCGGTGCGCAGGCCAGGCCGACCGAGCCGGTAACGCTGATCAACTGGTTGTCGACGAACATCGGCTTGTCGAGGGTTGCCAGCAATTGGTTGGCGATCTTCTGACCGGTCGCGAGGTCGGTGTCGTCGAGCAACACCGCGAACTCGTTACTGGCAAACCGCGCAAGGCTGCCGCTCGGGCTCAGGCTGTTGCGCAGACGCCGGGCCAGGCTGATCAGCAGCTTGTCGCCGGTCTGGTGGCCGAGGCTGTCGTTGATCCGTTTGAAGTTGTCGATGTCCACCAGCAACAGGCTGATCGGCGTATCGCTGTCGCGGGCGAAGCGTTCGTCGAGATTGCGGATAAACGCCGGGCGGTTGCCGAGATTGGTCAGGTTGTCGGTGTATGCCAGCCGCTCGATGCGTTGCTGCGCCAGTTTGGTCTGGGTGATGTCTTCGTAGATGCCGATGTAGTGCGTCAGCTCGCGGTTGTCGCCGTAGACCTTGGAGATCGACAACTGGCCCCAGTACGGTTCGAGGTTTTTCCGCCGGCTCTTGAACTCGCCCTGCCAACTGTTGCTCTTGGCCAGCGCCGAGGGCGCGTCGAACAGCAGTTCGCTGAGGTTTTCCAGTGCCGGCAGCTCGGACAGGCGCTGGCCGTGGACTTCCTCGGTGGTGTACTGGGTGATCGCGGTAAAACTCGGATTGACGTACTCGACCACGCCGTCGCAATTGACCAGCAAAAACGCGTTGGCGCTTTGCTCGACCGCACGCTGGAACAGGTGCAGGGCGCTGGTGGCGGTGCGGCGGTTGTGGTTGTTGATCACTTGCGCGAACTGATCGGCCAGCTCACCAGCGAAAGCGATTTCATCGGACTGCCAGGCGCGGGTGACGCCGGTCTGCTCCAGGCACAACACGCCGACCACCTGGCCATCGACACGAATGCTGGCGTCGAGCATGGCGTTGACGTCGCGCGGGCGCAGGGCTTCGGCCATCTCGCGGGTGCGCGGGTCGCGCATCGCGTTGTGTGCATCGATGGCGCGGCTGCTGTGCAGCGCTTCCATGTAGTCGGGGAAGCTGCTGATGTCGATCACGTCCGGGAGGATGTATTCCTGCGTCGCGCGGTGGTACGCGGAGATCGGCACCAACTGCTGGCCTTCGAGGTTCCACAGGCTGGCGCAGTCGATTTCATAGATATCGCAGGCGCAGCGGGTGATCAGTTCGGCGGCTTCCTGCAGCGAGTTGTGCGTGCTGTAGCGCTGACGGGCGAGCAGCAGAATCAAGTCCTGCTGGGCGCGCACGCGCTCCAGGTGTTGCAGTTGTTCCTGCTGGGCGCGCTGATTGAGTTCAAGGGCGATTTGCAGGCGCGAATTCTGTGTTTCGAGGTCGACCGAGGGTGGCAGTGGCGCTTCGTCGAAGACGTGATCGACCGCCAGCAGATAGCCGCGCAGCAGATGACGGTTGTGTTGTTTGTAGGCTTCACCCAGTTCCAGGATGCTCAGGGCGCCGGCCGCGGTATGCAGCGTATAGCGCACCAGATAATGCGGGCTGGCCGTCAGCTGTTGCTGGATCGCATCGTGCAGTTGATAGCGCGCTTCGGGTTCCATCAAGCTGGCGTAGGGAGAGCCGACCAGCGCGCAAAGCTCGACGGCCGGTTGACCGAACTGGCGCTCACAGTTTGGATCGAGAAACAGCATGGCCCAACTGGCTTCATTCAAGCGCTCGAAACGCAGCATGCCGAGCCGCGAGGGCACAGGCAACTGCGTCACTACCTCGGCCGCCATACGGCTGGCGGCATCGGGTTGGCTCTTCATGAAGGGAACTCGCTTGGAAATATGCTGAACGCGCCGGGCTCGCGCCCTCTTTACTGTTGCCTGCGGCAAGGTTGCATCATTGCGGCACCGACTGACAAGAGACATGAAGGCCAAGTGCTATAAGAATATGTCGGCTGCGCTGAACATTTCTCCAGCGAGCGGTAAAAAGTAATGCTGCTGAATTGAAAGAACGCCGTGCCAGAGCGGTTCTCGCCCCGCCACGGCGCACTTTTGACCGGCGCATCACCGCAACGGAATGCTGATCGATTGCAGCCGTTTGCCATCACGGTCGTGGTAATTCACCTGAATCTGCCCGGCCTCGACCACCAGGTGGGCGAAATTGTCTTCACTCACCACGGTGCTGGTCAGTTCATGCCGATAATTGCCCGCCACCGTGCGCACCAGCGGCTGATCCAGAATGAACGTGGACGCTTTGGCGTATGGCAGCAGTTTGCTGTTGCACAGCGGTGAGGAGACGACGGTGTGGACTTCGAAGTCCGGGTCTTCGCTGTGGATCAAGCGCGCGGTCAGCGACCCGTGCACGTCTCCGGAGATGAACACGACATTCTTGATCCGCCGGGTGCGGATGGTTTCCAGCAGGCGCAGGCGCTGCTCGGGAAAGGCTTTCCAGGCGTCATCGCCGTGGAGCTTGCGATCCGGATAGAACATCACGCTGGTGACCACAAACTTGACCCGTGCCGTGCTGTGACTCAGCCATTTGAGCAAGGTTTGTTCTTGCGCCTCGTCGAGGATGCGCCGGTCATCGGTGGACAAGTTGCGGCGGGTGCGACTGTCAGTGACAAACCATTCGATATCGCCGTCGCTGAATTGATACCAGTAATGCTCGAGTGTTGCGTGATCTATATCGCCGTTAGTTGTCAGCGGATGGACCGGGCTGTGACTGGCCTGATATAACTCATAGGCGGCCATGGCATTACTGTATAAATCACCGTCGGACTTGCTGGCATTGGCCGGCCAGTTGTCTTCGATTTCGTGATCGTCGAGAATCATGTAAGTCGACGTGCCAGACATCAGTCGTTTTATATTGGGTTGGGAAAAAGCCGCGCGGTACTTGTTCAGGATGTCTTTGTACTCGCGATCCGGGGCAATCAGGTTCAAGTCGTCCACATAAATTTGATCGCCGGTCATCAATACCGCACTGATCGGTGGTTGTATGCCTTCAATCACCTGGTTGATGGATGCGAAGATGCGGTCGCCCAATTGCGGCAGGGAGGCGATACCGGCAGTCATGCGCAGGTAGCGGCAAGAACCGACGATATACCCTCGGGGTTGCTGCGCTTTGCTGGAGCGGGTGCGCAGTCGGTAGATCTCTCGTGGCCATTGCAGGAGCAACTCGGCGACGCTGTCCGGCGTATGCACCGGACTCATCGGGCTGAACCAGCCGGCCTGATATTCATACTCGGTGTCAGTACTCAGGTTGTTCAGAGCGAATACATGTGACATATCGCGTAAGTCACTCAGCTGCACGAAGTTGGCTTTGGACCATTGTTGTGCACCGGAGGTGCGATAACGTATTCCGGCAAATACCGGTGAGTTGTTCTGGTGATCGCCACGCATGAAGATGCGCGCATGATGAGTTGTAACGTGGCCGACAATCGGCCCGATAGTTGGTTTTAACATGTCGAATCCATTCGAATTAACTTGAATTAACAGAGTTCTACTAAGTTTTCTTAGTTGAATTGGCTGCGCCTAGGTTAGTTGCGTATCGAATGAAAAAGATCGGCGTCAAGTCGACCGAGGCTGTGGCCGATGTCAGCGCGACGTGTGGGAAAAAAACCGGGCTGAGTTTTCTTCAGGCAAAAAAAAGCCCCGCCAAACTGACGGGGTTGAGGTACGAGCGTGTGGCGCTCGAAAGGGTGCAGCAATCGGCCCTCCGTTGCCGGAGGGCCGATCGAGTTACAGCAGGATCGTGCGGATGTCCGCCAGCAGGCTGCCCAGACGCTGGGTGAAGCGTGCGGCAGCGGCGCCGTTGATCACACGGTGATCGTAGGACAACGACAGCGGCAGCATCAGTTTCGGCTGGAAGGCTTTGCCGTCCCAGACTGGCTGGATGGTTGCCTTGGAGACACCGAGGATCGCCACTTCCGGCGCGTTGACGATCGGCGTGAAGCCGGTGCCGCCAATGTGGCCGAGGCTGGAAATGGTGAAGCAGGCGCCTTGCATGTCGTCAGCAGTCAGCTTCTTGTCGCGGGCCTTGGCGGCCAGCGCAGCGGCTTCGGCTGCCAGTTGCAACAGGCTCTTCTGGTCGACGTTCTTGATGACCGGTACCAGCAGGCCATCCGGGGTGTCGACAGCGAAGCCGATGTTGACGTATTTCTTGCGGATGATCGCTTTGCCGCTTGGCGCCAGCGAACTGTTGAAGTCCGGCAGCTCCTTGAGCATGTGCGCGCACGACTTGAGCAGCAGCGGCAGGATGGTCAGCTTGACGCCAGCCTTCTCTGCAACGGCTTTCTGTGCAACGCGGAAGGCTTCCAGCTCGGTGATGTCAGCCGAATCGAACTGAGTCACGTGCGGGATGTTCAGCCAGCTGCGGTGCAGGCTCGACGCGCCGATTTGCATCAGGCGAGTCATCGGCACTTCTTCGATTTCGCCGAAACGGCTGAAGTCGACGACCGGAATCGGCGGGATGCCCGCACCACCGGTTGCGCCTGCTGCAGCGGCCGGTGCTTCCTTGGCCTTCTGCATCATCGCTTTGACGTAAACCTGCACGTCTTCTTTCAGGATACGACCGTGCGGGCCGCTGGCGCCGACCGCGTTCAGCTCGACGCCGAACTCACGGGCCAGTTGACGTACGGCTGGGCCGGCGTGAACTTTCGCGCCCGGCTTGGCCGGTGCGGCGGCTGGAGCGGCAGCAGGTGCAGGTGCTGCGGCAGCCGGAGCAGCAGCGGCAGGAGCACTTGGTGCAGCAGCGGCAGCTGGAGCCGGAGCAGCAGGGGCTGCGCCTTTGACTTTCAGCTTCAGAATCAGGTCGCCGGTACCGACTTCGTCGTCCAGCTTGATGGAAACGCTTTCCACCACGCCAGCGGCAGGCGATGGAATTTCCATGCTCGCCTTGTCGGATTCCAGAGTGATCAGCGACTGGTCGGCTTCAACGCTGTCGCCAGCCTTGACCAACACTTCGATGATCTTGGCTTTGCCGGCCGAACCGATGTCCGGAACGTGGATGTCCTGAACGCTGTCGGCAACCGGTGCAGCTGGCGCGGCTGCCGGAGCAGGCGCAGCGGCAGCGGCAGCGGCCGGTGCAGCAGCCTGAGCCGGAGCGACCGCAGCAGGGGCCGCAGCACCCGCCACTTCCAGATCCAGAATCAGGTCGCCCGTGCCGACTTCGTCGTTGAGCTTGACGCTGATGGCCTTGACCACGCCAGCGGCAGGCGACGGGATTTCCATGCTCGCCTTGTCGGACTCCAGAGTGATCAAAGATTGATCAGCTTCGACGGTGTCGCCGACCTTGACCTGGATCTCGATGATCTGGGCCTTGCCCGACGAACCGATGTCCGGCACGTGCACTTGCTGAACCGAAGCGGCAGCAGGGGCAGCAGATGGTGCGGCGGCGGCAGGAGCGGCAGCCGGTTTGGCTTCAGCTTTTGCAGCCGGCGCAGCAGCAGGAGCAGGGGCCGCTTCAGCGGCGCCCTCGACTTCCAGCTCAAGCAGTTCGTCGCCCTCTTTCAGACGGTCGCCCAGCTTCACTTTCAGGCTCTTGATGACGCCGGCTTTCGGGGCCGGCACTTCCATGCTGGCCTTGTCCGATTCCAGGGTCAGGATGCTCTGGTCGGCTTCGATACGGTCGCCGACCTTCACAAACAGTTCAATTACTTCACCTTCACCGCTGCCGATGTCAGGTACGCGAATGAGTTCGCTCACAAAATGTCTCCTCAGCAGTCCAGTGGGTTGCGTTTTTCCGGGTCGATGCCGAACTTGACGATGGCCTCAGCCACGACTTTAGGTTCGATATCACCACGGTCAGCCAGTGCTTCCAGGGCTGCCAACACCACGAAATGACGGTCGACTTCGAAGAAATGACGCAGTTTCTTGCGGCTGTCGCTACGGCCGAAACCGTCGGTGCCCAGGACTTTGAATTCCTTGGACGGTACCCACTGACGGATCTGCTCGGCGAACAGTTTCATGTAGTCGGTCGAGGCGATGACCGGACCTTTACGGCCGTTCAGGCACTCTTCGACATAGCTCAGCTTAGGCTTCTGGCCCGGCTTCAGACGGTTGCTGCGCTCGACAGCGAGGCCGTCGCGACGCAGTTCGTTGAAGCTGGTAACGCTCCACACGTCAGCGCCCACGTTGAACTCTTCACGCAGAATCTTCGCCGCTTCACGGACTTCACGCAGGATGGTGCCGGAGCCCATCAGCTGAACGTGGTGCGCCGCATCGCGGGTGTCTTCTTCGAGCAGGTACATGCCTTTCTTGATGCCCTCTTCGGCACCGGCCGGCATGGCTGGCTGCTGGTACGACTCGTTCATCACGGTGATGTAGTAGAAGATGTCCTGTTGCTCTTCGGTCATCTTCTTCATGCCGTCCTGAATGATCACCGCCAGCTCGTAGCCGTAGGTTGGATCGTAGGTGCGGCAGTTCGGGATGGTCGCGGCCAGCAGGTGGCTGTGACCGTCTTCGTGTTGCAGGCCTTCACCGTTCAGGGTGGTACGGCCGGCGGTGCCGCCGATCAGGAAGCCACGGGTACGACTGTCGCCAGCGGCCCAGGCCAGGTCGCCAATACGCTGGAAGCCGAACATCGAGTAGAAGATGTAGAACGGCAGCATTGGCTGGTTGTGGCTGGAGTACGAAGTACCGGCAGCGATGAACGAACTCATGGCGCCTGCTTCGTTGATGCCTTCTTCAAGGATCTGACCTTTCTGGTCTTCCTTGTAGAACATCACCTGGTCTTTATCGACTGGCTCGTAGAGCTGGCCGACGGACGAGTAGATACCCAGCTGACGGAACATGCCTTCCATACCGAAGGTACGGGCTTCGTCCGGGATGATCGGAACAATGCGTGGGCCGATTTCCTTGTCCTTGACCAGTTGCGCGAGGATCCGCACGAAGGCCATGGTGGTGGAAATTTCACGGTCGCCGGAACCGTCAAGGATGGCCTTGAGGGTGTCCAGATCCGGAGTCGGCACGCTGAAGCTTTGTGCGCGGCGCTGAGGTACGAAACCGCCCAGTGCAGTGCGACGCTCGCTGAGGTAGCGGGCTTCGGCGCTGTTTGGCTCTGGCTTGAAGAACGGCAGGTTCTCCAGCTCTTCGTCCTTGACCGGGATGTCGAAACGATCGCGGAACAACTTCAGGCTGTCGACGTCGACTTTCTTGGTGTTGTGCGCAGTGTTTTTCGCTTCGCCGGCACCGGTGCCATAACCCTTGATGGTCTTGGCCAGGATAACGGTAGGTTGTTCTTTGTGGTTGACCGCTTCGTGGTACGCCGCATAGACCTTGTACGGGTCGTGGCCGCCACGGTTGAGTTTCCAGATCTCGTCGTCGGACAGATCAGCAACCATCGCCTTGAGTTCTGGCGTGTTGAAGAAGTGTTCACGGACGAACGCGCCGTCTTTGGCTTTGTAGTTCTGGTACTCGCCGTCGATGACTTCGTCCATGCGACGTTGCAGGATGCCGTCGACGTCTTTGGCCAGCAGTGGGTCCCAGAAACGTCCCCAGATGACTTTGGTCACGTTCCACTGAGCACCGCGGAACACGCCTTCGAGTTCCTGGATGATCTTGCCATTGCCGCGAACCGGGCCGTCGAGGCGCTGCAGGTTGCAGTTGATGACGAAGATCAGGTTGTCCAGCTTCTCGCGGCCGGCCAGGGAGATCGCACCCAGGGATTCCGGCTCGTCGCACTCGCCGTCGCCCAGGAAGCACCAGACTTTCTGTTTGCCCGGCTGGATGAAGCCGCGGTGTTCCAGGTACTTCATGAAGCGTGCCTGGTAGATCGCCTGGATCGGACCCAGACCCATCGATACGGTCGGGAACTGCCAGAAGTCAGGCATCAGCCAAGGGTGCGGGTAGGACGACAGGCCCTGACCGTCGACTTCCTGGCGGAAGTTGTTCATCTGGTCTTCAGTGATGCGGCCTTCCATGAATGCACGGGCGTAAACGCCTGGCGAGGTGTGGCCCTGGAAGTAGATCAGGTCGCCGCCGTGTTCGTCGGTCGGGGCCTGGAAGAAGTAGTTGAAGCCGATGTCATACAGGGTCGCACTGGAAGCGAAGCTGGAGATGTGACCACCCAGGTCAGAATCTTTCAGGTTCGTACGCATTACCATGGCCATCGCGTTCCAGCGTACCAGCGAGCGAATGCGGCGTTCCATGAACAGGTCGCCAGGCATGCGTGCTTCGTGGGTTACCGGGATGGTGTTGCGGTAAGGCGTGGTGATGGCGTAAGGGAGCTGCGAGCCGCTGCGGGTCGCGAGTTCGCCCATACGGGTCATCAGATAGTGAGCACGGTCTTCGCCTTCTTTGTCGAGAACCGATTCCAGGGCGTCCAGCCATTCCTGGGTTTCGACGGGATCGAGGTCTTGCATGGCTTGCTCCAGGGCGGAAAGGCTTCCAGAATCGGTTGCCTGAGTTTGCGACTGGCCTTGTGGGCAGACGATTTAAAATTCTTGGATTGCCGATAGGTTGTTCCGGCGGCGTGTAGTTTTACTACAAATCTTCCGGCATTTCAGCCTTTCGAATGTATAGACGAGTAGTAAAACTACAGAAGAATGGCTTGTGGCCTCCGGCTGCGTTGTGAGAATAATCGTTAAGGTTGGTCTTTTGCCATCCGAAAAAGGTGAAACTTTGATGTTCGCTGCCAAAGAGAAAGAAATTTCAGCTATTTCTAACTTTTGTTCGACAGTCCTCCGGGTAGCGGGTTTTCACCAATCACTACAAGCGGCCATTTACACGCCGATCAAGGATAGACCATGACCCTGCCCGTGCTTGCCGAACTGCCCGCCATTCTCCTGCCGTTGGTCACTCGATCCGAGCAGTCGTTCCGTACGGCTGTCGCCGCGCTGGAAGACGATCATGGCTTTGTGAACTGGACGCCAGAGCGCTGGGCGCAGTTCGCCCGCGTCACCGCTGCCAGCGAGTTTGTCATTGAACAGAGCGTTCGTGACCCTTTGATGTTGCTCACGCTGGTGCAGTCCGGCGAACTCGACCGGGCTTTTGCGCCGGGTGAATTGTGTGCGCAGATTGCCGCCGCGGTGAATGCCGCGCAAACCGAAGAGGAACTCGGTCGCGCTCTGCGTCGCCAGCGCGCCCGCCATCAAGTACGGATCATCTGGCGCGATCTCACCCGTCAGGCCGACCTGGTGCAGACCTGCCGTGATCTCTCGGACATGGCCGACGCCACCATCGACCAGGCTTATCAATGGTTGTACAGCCGTCATTGCGAACAGTTCGGCACGCCGACCGGCCGCCGCAGCGGTGAGCCGCAGCAAATGGTCATCCTCGGCATGGGCAAGCTCGGCGCGGTGGAGTTGAACCTGTCTTCGGACATCGACCTGATCTTCGCCTACCCCGAGGGCGGCGAAACGGTGGGCGTGAAGCGCTCGCTGGATAATCAGGAATTCTTCATTCGTCTCGGCCAGCGCTTGATCAAGGCGCTCGATCCGATGACCGTCGACGGCTTTGTGTTCCGCGTCGACATGCGCCTGCGCCCGTACGGCTCGTCCGGCGCGCTGGTGCTGAGCTTCAATGCGCTGGAGCAGTATTACCAGGATCAGGGCCGCGACTGGGAACGCTACGCGATGATCAAGGCGCGGGTGGTGGCCGGCGATCAGGTGGCGGGTGCGCAGTTGCTCGACATGCTGCGGCCGTTCGTTTACCGGCGTTATCTGGACTTCTCGGCGATCGAAGCGCTGCGCACCATGAAGCAGTTGATCCAGCAGGAAGTGCGGCGCAAGGGCATGGCCGACAACATCAAGCTCGGCTCCGGTGGCATCCGCGAGGTCGAGTTCATCGCTCAGGCCTTTCAGTTGATCCACGGTGGTCGCGATCTGAGCCTGCAACAACGTCCTCTATTAAAGGTGCTGAGCACGCTGGAAGGGCAGGGTTATCTGCCGCCGGCGGTGATCAGCGAATTGCGCGAGGGCTACGAATTTCTCCGTTACACCGAGCACGCCATTCAAGCGATCGCCGACCGCCAGACCCAAATGCTGCCGGATGGCGCGCAGGATCAGGCGCGCATCGCCTTTATGCTCGGTTTTGCCGATTGGGATGCCTTCCACGAGAAACTGATGTTCTGGCGCGCCCGCGTCGCTTGGCACTTCGCCCAAGTGATTGCCGATCCCGACGAGGATGAAGGCGCCGAAAGCGAAGTGGTGGTCGGCGGCGAATGGCTGCCGCTGTGGGAAGAGGCGCAGGACGAAGAGGCGGCGTGCCGGCAGTTGGAGGAGGGCGGGTTTGCTGATGCGAGCAAAGCCCTGAAAGCGCTGGCCGGGTTGCGCAGCAGCCCGCAATTACGCGCGATGCAGCGATTGGGGCGTGAGCGTCTCGATGCTTTTATCCCGCGTTTGCTCGCTCAGGCTGTGGAACACGCCAACCCGGATCTGGTGCTTGAGCGGGTGCTGCCGCTGGTGGAAGCGGTGGCTCGGCGTTCGGCTTATCTGGTCTTGCTGACAGAAAACCCCGGAGCCCTGCGGCGCCTGCTGACCTTGTGCGCAGCGAGCCCGTGGATTGCCGAGCAGATCACCCGCTTCCCGCTGTTGCTCGACGAATTGCTGAACGAAGGTCGCCTGTTCAAGCCGCCATTGGCGCCGGAACTGGCGGCTGAATTGCGCGAGCGCCTGACGCGGATTCCCGAAGACGACCTCGAACAACAAATGGAAGCCCTGCGCCATTTCAAACTGGCGCACCGCTTGCGCGTCGCCGCGTCGGAAATTGCCGGTAGCCTGCCGCTGATGAAAGTCAGCGATTACCTGACCTGGCTGGCCGAGGCGATTCTCGAGCAAGTGCTGGCCCTGGCCTGGCGCCAGACCGTGGCCAAGTACGGCACGCCGCTGCGCACCGACGGCACCTTATGCGATCCAGGGTTCATCATTGTCGGTTATGGCAAAGTCGGCGGTCTGGAACTGGGGCATGGTTCGGATCTGGACCTGGTGTTTATCCACGACGGCGATCCGCAGGCGGAAACCGATGGGCCGAAGTCGATCGATGGCGCGCAGTTCTTCACGCGACTGGGGCAGCGCATCATTCACTTGCTGACGGCGCAGACCAACTCCGGTCAGCTTTACGAGGTCGATATGCGTTTGCGTCCGTCCGGTGCCTCGGGGTTGCTGGTCAGTTCCCTCGGCGCGTTCGCCCGCTATCAAGAAAATGAAGCATGGACATGGGAACATCAGGCGTTGGTGCGCGCGCGGGTGCTGGTCGGCAGTCAGGATGTCGGCCAGGCGTTCGAGAAAGTTCGCGCCCAGGTATTGGGCAAACCGCGTGATCTGGCCAAGCTGCAACAGGAGGTCAGCGAGATGCGTGCGAAGATGCGCGACAATCTCGGCACCAAGAGCACCGCAGCCGGTACAGCGGCAAATGCCTTCGACGCCACGGCGCCGTTCGACCTCAAGCAGGACGCCGGTGGTATCGTCGATATTGAATTTATGGTGCAATACGCGGCTCTGGCGTGGTCGCAAAGCCACCCGCCACTGCTGCGCTGGACCGATAACATCCGCATTCTGGAAGAACTGGAACACGAAGGGCTGATGCCTGCCGAAGATGCCAGTCTGCTGCGTGAGGCCTATAAAGCCTACCGTTCCGCCGCCCACCGGCAGGCCTTGCAGAAGGACGCCGGGGTGATACCGGGCGACCAGTTTGCCGAAGAACGCCGGCAGGTTTTGCGGATCTGGAAAGAGATGGGGCTAAGCTGATAGCGGTTTGTGCAGCACCCAATACCCTGTGGGAGCGAGCTTGCTCGCGAAGACGGAGTGTCAGACGACACTGATGTCGGATGTGACGGCCCCTTCGCGAGCAAGCTCGCTCTCACAGTTATCTGCGGTGAGTGGCAGATAGGTGACCCATCGCAAGCCGCCGGTGTTCCCACAGTGATTATCGAGGCGGGGAGGCGTAAATGCCTCCCCGGTTCGTTTTTGGAAACCACATGAATATTCTGATCGTTGGGCCCAGTTGGGTCGGTGACATGGTGATGGCGCAGACACTGTTTCAGTGTCTCAAACAGCGCCACCCGCAATGCGAAATCGACGTCCTGGCCCCCGAGTGGAGCCGGCCGATCCTTGAACGCATGCCCGAAGTGCGCAAGGCCTTGAGCTTTCCGCTCGGCCACGGCGCGTTGGAACTGGCGACGCGTCGGCGCATCGGCAAATCCCTGCGCGGTCAGTACGATCAGGCGATCCTGCTGCCCAACTCGCTGAAATCGGCGCTGGTGCCGTTTTTCGCCGGCATCCCGAAACGCACCGGCTGGCGTGGCGAGTTCCGCTATGGTCTGCTCAACGACGTGCGTACCCTCGATAAAGAACGCTATCCGCTGATGATCGAGCGCTTCATGGCCCTGGCCTATGAAGCCAAGGCCGAGCTGCCGAAGCCGTATCCGCGCCCGAGCCTGCAAATCGATCCGGTCACCCGCGAAGCGGCGCTGGCCAAATTCGGCCTGAGCCTCGATCGCCCGGTATTGGCCCTGTGCCCCGGCGCCGAGTTCGGCGAATCCAAGCGCTGGCCGTCCGAGCACTACGCCAAAGTCGCCGAAGCGCGCATTCGCGAAGGCTGGCAAGTGTGGCTGTTCGGTTCGAAAAACGATCACTCGGTCGGCGAAGACATCCGCGCACGTTTGATTCCAGGCCTGCGTGAAGAATCGGTCAACCTCAGCGGTGACACCTCGCTGGCTGAAGCCATCGATCTGCTGTCCTGCGCCGACGCGGTGGTCTCCAACGACTCCGGCCTGATGCACGTTGCCGCAGCGCTGAACCGCCCATTGGTGGCGGTTTACGGCTCGACTTCGCCGGGTTTCACTCCGCCGCTGGCTGAGCACGTTGAAGTCGTCCGTCTGGGTCTCGATTGCAGCCCGTGCTTCGACCGTACCTGCCGCTTCGGCCATTACAACTGCCTGCGCCAGCTGATGCCGGACGCGGTCAACGATGCCTTGCAGAAGTTGCAGGGCTCCGTGGTCGAGGTTCATTAAGTTGCGGGTACTGCTGATCAAGACTTCATCGCTGGGCGACGTGATTCACGCGTTGCCGGCGCTGACCGACGCCGCCCGGGCCATTCCCGGGATCAAATTCGACTGGGTCGTGGAAGAAGGCTTCGCCGAGATTCCGACCTGGCACCCGGCCGTCGACAAAGTGATTCCGGTGGCGATCCGCCGCTGGCGCAAAAACCTCTGGAAAACCATCACCAGTGGCGAATGGAAACGCTTCAAGCAAAGCGTGCGTGCCAACAAATACGATTTGGTCATCGACGCCCAAGGCCTGCTGAAAAGCGCCTGGCTGACACGCTATGTCAAAGCCCCGGTGGCCGGTCTCGACAAAGGTTCGGCCCGCGAGCCGATGGCCTCACGTTTCTACGATCGCAAACTGGCCGTGGCCCGTGGTCAGCATGCTGTCGAACGTGTGCGCCAGTTGTTCGCCATCGCCCTCGGATACGACTTGCCGAAAGGCTTGGGTGATTACGGCCTCAACGTCGAGCGTCTGGTCGAACTGCCGCGCAAAAACGCCTTCGTGGTGTTCCTGCATGGCACGACGTGGGACACCAAGCACTGGCCGGAAGCCTACTGGCGCGAACTGACCGAGCGCGTCGGTTACCTCGGTGTCGGTGTGAAACTGCCTTGGGGCAACCCACAGGAAAAGGCCCGCGCCGAGCGCATCGCCGCCGGTTTCAAACACGCCGAAGTGCTGCCGAAACTCAATCTGGCCGGCGTCGGCAAAGTCCTCGCTGGTGCGCAGGCTTGCGTGGCGGTGGACACCGGTCTCGGCCATTTGGCCGCCGCACTGGATGTGCCGACCATCTCGCTGTTCGGCCCGACCAATCCGGGCCTGACCGGCGCTTACGGCAAATTGCAGATTCACTTGGCCAGCGACTTCCCGTGCGCACCGTGCCTGCAAAAGAAATGTACCTATCAACCGACCGCGCAGGATGCCCGTCAGTTTGACCTGAAGCGTGAGCAGCCGCTGTGCTTCACGCGACTGAACCCAGAGCGTGTCGCCAGCCGACTGAGCACGTTGTTAATGGCTGAGGAGCTGCGTTGATGCAATTGGCATTCGTCCTGTACAAATATTTCCCGTTCGGCGGCTTGCAGCGCGACTTCATGCGCATCGCCCTCGAATGCCAGAAACGCGGACATCAGATCCGCGTCTACACGCTGATCTGGGAAGGCGACGTGCCACCCGGTTTCGAAGTGCTGGTGGCGCCGGTCAAGGCGTTCTTCAACCATCGTCGCAATGAAAAGCTCAGCGCGTGGATGGCAGCGGATCTGGCCAAACGTCCGGTCGATCGTCTGATCGGCTTCAACAAGATGCCGGGTCTGGACGTCTACTACGCCGCCGACGGCTGCTTTGAAGACAAGGCGCAGAACCTGCGCAATTCGCTGTATCGCCGCTGGGGCCGTTATCGCCACTTCGCCGAATACGAGCGCGCAGTGTTCGCCAAAGATGCAAAGACCGAAGTGCTGATGATTTCCGAAGTGCAGCAGCCGCTGTTCATCAAGCATTACGACACGCCGCTGGAGCGTTTCCACCTGTTGCCACCGGGCATCGCCCAGGATCGCCGGCGTCCGGCAGATGCTGACGAAATCCGCGCCGGTTTCCGTGCTGAATTCAATCTCAAGGATGACGAGCTGCTGCTGGTGCAGATCGGCTCCGGCTTCAAGACCAAAGGCGTTGATCGCAGCCTCAAAGCGCTGGCGGCATTGCCTGCCGAGTTGAAGAAACGCACCCGGCTGTTTGTAATCGGCCAGGATGACCCCAAATTGTTCCAGATGCAGAGTGCAACTTTGGGTCTGGGCGATAACGTGACGTTCCTTAAAGGGCGCAGCGATATCCCGCGTTTCCTGCTCGGCGCCGATCTGCTGATCCACCCGGCGTACAACGAAAACACCGGTACCGTGTTGCTTGAGGCGCTGGTCGCCGGTTTGCCGGTGCTGGTCAGCGCGGTCTGCGGTTACGCCCATTACATCGCCGAGGCCGACGCCGGGCGAGTGCTGGACGAGCCGTTCGATCAAGCGCAACTGGCGCAATACCTGACTGAAATGTTGAAAGACGACGCCGCACGCGCGGCCTGGAGCCGCAACGGTCTGGCCTTCGCCGAGACGGCCGACCTCTACAGCATGCCGCAGCACGCGGCTGATGTGATTCTGGCGGAGCGCGCTTAATGAAGTTGATGCTGGCTGAACCGTTCAAAAGCCTTTGGGCCGGACGCGACCCGTTCGCCGAAGTCGAAGGCTTGCAGGGCGAGGTATACCGCGAGCTGGAAGCACGCCGGACACTGCGCACGGAAGTCGACGGCAACGGATTCTTCGTCAAGATCCACCGTGGCATCGGCTGGGGCGAAATCTTCAAGAACCTGCTGACCGCCAAACTGCCGGTACTCGGTGCGGGCCAGGAGTGGCAAGCCATCCAGCGTCTGCAAGAAGTCGGCGTGCCGACCATGACCGCCGTTGCCTACGGCGAGAAGGGCAGCAACCCGGCGGATCAGCATTCGTTCATCGTCACCGAAGAGCTGGCGCCGACCATCAGCCTCGAAGACTTCAGCATCGACTGGATCAAGCAGCCGCCCGAGCCGAAACTCAAGCGCGCGCTGATCGCCGAAGTCGCACGCATGACCGGCATGATGCACCGCGCCGGTGTCAATCACCGCGACTGCTACATCTGCCACTTCCTGCTGCACACCGACAAACCGGTGACGCCGGACGACTTCAAGCTCTCGGTGATCGACCTGCACCGTGCCCAGACCCGCGCGAAAATCACCCAGCGCTGGCGCAACAAGGATCTGGCCGCGCTGTACTTTTCCGCGTTGGACATCGGCCTGACCCGCCGCGACAAACTGCGTTTCCTCAAAGGCTATTTCCAGCAACCGCTGCGCCAGATTCTGGCTGAAGAAGCGCCACTGCTGAGCTGGCTGGAAGGCAAGGCCAACAAGCTCTATGCGCGCAAGCAGCGGTATGGGGATGCGCTCTGATGGCGGGTTGGACTCTCGAGCCGCAATACAGCGAGCTCGCCGAAGATTTTGGCAGCCTTGAAGCCGTATTTGCGTTGCAGGGCGAACGCCTGACCCGCGACCCGCTGTCGGAAGTGATCCGCGTGCAGCGCAACGGCGTCAACTACTACGTCAAACGCTATGTCGGTGCCGGTAAAGGCTTGCGCCGTTACCTCGGCAAGCCGCGAGTGAAGATGGAATGGCAGAACCTCAAGCGCTTCGCCAAGTGGGGCATTCCCACCGCTGAAGTGGTGGCCTGGGGCCTGGAACGACGTGGCGCGGCGTATGATCGCGGCGCAATGATCACGCGCGAATTGCCCAACACCGAAGACCTTTCGGCGCTCGCCGAGCGCAAGGATCCGAAACTCAAGGATCGTGCCTGGGTCGACGGCATCAGTCGGCAATTGGCCGGTTATACCCGGACGATGCATGATCACCGATTTACCCATAACGATCTGAAATGGCGCAACCTGTTGATCGATGATCAGGCCCGCATATTTCTGATCGATTGCCCTAACGGCGAGTTCTGGCGCGGCTTCTGGCTCAAGTATCGGATCACCAAGGATCTGGCCTGTCTCGATAAACTCGCCAAATACCACCTGTCCAATACCCAACGCCTGCGCTTCTACAAGCAATACCGCCAGTGCGATCGGCTTGATAGCGCCGACAAGAAACGGATTCGGCATGTGGTGAGATTTTTCGAGGGACGCGAATGACTGATTTTCTCGCCGCTGAAGACCGCGCACTGCTTGAGCGCCATGGTCTCGGTACTTTCGACGCGCTGTGGGCCAAACAGCTTGAGGCTGTGGATGAACCCAATACCGCCCGTGGCGGCTGGAGCAGCGTCTTCCGTCTGGATCTGGAAGGGCAGGGTTATTACCTCAAGCGCCAGAGCAACTACCTGACGCGGACCTTGCACGCGCCTTTCGGCGAACCCAGCTTTGCCCGCGAGTTTCGCAATATCAGTCGCTATCGCAAGCTCGGTATTCCGGCGCTGCAAGCGGCGTTCTTCGGTGAGCGCAAGGTCGACGGCGAAGTTCGCGCCATCCTGCTCACACGGGCGCTGGACGGCTGGAGCGATCTGGAGTCGCTGCTGCAGCGTTGGGCGCAGCTCAGTGCCGCACAGCATTCGGCGATCCTCAAGGCCTGCGGATTGCTGGCGCGGCATCTGCACGGCGTGCGTCAGGTGCACGGCTGCTTCTATCCCAAACATATTTTTCTGCGAGCCACCGGCGATGGGTACCAGGCGCAATTGATCGACCTGGAAAAGACCCGTCCCTTGTTGTTCGGCATGCGCGACCGGATCAAGGATCTGGAGCCCCTGCAACGCCGCGCGCCGGAATGGAACGAGGCGCAGCTGCGTGAACTGCTTGCGGCTTATCTCGATCAACCCGCCGATAGCTCGCTGCTCGACAGCTGGCTTGCCCGGCTGACCGCGCGTCGCAGCCACAAGGAGACCCGCTGATGCAATTGTCCGAGCTGGCCGGAGTCGGGCGAGCCCCGCAACTGCCGCTGACGGTCACTCTGGCGGATGCCGCTGGCAGTGCTGATCTGCATTTGTTGAGTCTGCTGCGGGTGTTGCCGGGGCAGCGTTACGTCGGCGCTGGGGTTTGGCGCGGGCGTCCGGTGCTGGCCAAGTTGCTGGTCGGCGGCAAGGCCGCCCGGCATTTTCAACGTGAGCTGGAAGGCGTGCGCTTGCTGGCCGCGCAAGGCATGACGACACCGTTGCTGTTGGCCGATGGCTTGAAAAATGGCGAAGGTGGCTGGCTGCTGTTCGACTTCCTTGAAGGCGCCGAAAGCCTTGGCGATGCCTGGGTGAAAGTCGAGTCGCTGCCGGTGCTGGCCGATGAACAATCGGCGGTGTTGGCCGAGGCGCTGGGTGCCATTGGCCAGTTGCACGGCAAAGGGCTCTGGCAGGAAGACCTGCATCTGGACAATCTGCTGCGTCATGGCGGTCAGTTGTACTTGATTGACGGTGCCGGGATTTGCGCAGAAACCGCCGGTCAGCCGCTATCGCGGCAAAAAGTCCTGGAAAATCTCGGGGTGTTTTTCGCCCAGTTGCCCAAGGCGCTGGAACCGTTCACTGAAGAACTGCTGGTGTATTACCTGCTGAGCAATAGTGAGCACGCGTTGCCACTGGAAGCCTTGCAGGAGCAGATCGACAAAGTGCGTCGCTGGCGTTTGAAAGACTTCCTGATCAAGGTCGGCCGCGAATGCACGCTGTTCAGTGTGCAGCGTGGAGCGTTCGCTCTGCGCGCGATTCGTCGTGAAGAAGAATCAGCCATGTTGCCGGTTCTGGAGCAGGCCGATGCGTTGCTCGATCAGGGCCATCTGTACAAGACCGGTGGGGCGGCGAGCGTCGGCAAGGTTCAGGCTGGTGCGCGCACGCTGGTGATCAAGCGCTACAACATCAAGGGCTTTGCCCATTGGCTCAAGCGTTTCTGGCGTCCGAGTCGGGCGTGGCATTCGTGGCGCGAAGGCAATCGCCTGGCGTTCCTCGGGATCGCCACGCCCAAGCCGCTGGCGGTGCTGGAAAAGCGCTTCCTGTGGCTGCGCAGTCGTGCGTATCTGGTGACTGAGTTCCTGTCGGGGCCGGATATCATCGAGCGCTTTGCTCCCTATGTTGAAAATGGCCAGGCACCGGAAGCGGAGCTGCAGGCGCTGGATCAGTTGTTCGCGCGATTGATTGACGAGCGCATCAGCCATGGCGACTTCAAGGGGCATAATCTGTTCTGGCAGCAGGGCCGCTGGGCGCTGATCGATCTGGACTCGATGTGCCAGCACGCATCCGTCGGCAGTTTCGCGCCGGCCTATGCCCGTGACCGTGCGCGATTCATGCGTAACTGGCCGCAAAGCAGCGCACTGTACAAGGTCATAGATCAGCGTTTGCCCAAAGAGATCTCCAGCGCGGCCTGAATAAAACCACTGCCGCAATAGAGGACAAGAATCAGCGACTTGTCCTACAGCTTCGCCAGAAGCCATGAACTGTGCCCCGTTCAGCCCCGATGCTAATTTGCCCGACGACCTTGGAGGGCGAATCTTGACCATCAAACAGGCTGTGATGCTGGGTGCATTTTCATGGGGTCTGGCCGGCTGCGGTAGCGTCCTGACCGTGTTGCAGGACGATGCCGACGTCGCTCGGGACATGCGTAAACAAAAGACCTACTGCCAGTCCATTCCGCGGATTTACAGCGGTCTGGCCTTCGACTTCTGCGTATTGAATGCGCCCCCTGATCCCAGCGGATTTCTGGTGCCATTCGTGCTGCTGGACCTGCCTTTGTCCGCTGTATTCGATACAGTAGCGCTGCCCTATTCGGTTTATCGTCAGGTTACCGACGGCAACCTTGGTATTTACTGGCGCAAGGGCGGTTATTGAGGCGCAGGGCAAGGTTTCTCCAAACCATTCACCCTGGGGCAATCGCGCAGGGTAATTCCCCTCTCGTTTACGCTATAATCCCGCCCTTTAGCTGTCACTCGCCCTGTGCGAGGGCACATCAATTTTCAAGGCGCATTGCGCCTGCACGCAGACTAAAGAGGCTAGACCCCTGTGGCATTGACGATTCTTGGCCTGTCCGGCGCCCTCAGCCATGACCCTTCAGCAGCCTTGTACATCGACGGCAAGCTGGTGGCGGCGGCTGAAGAAGAGCGCTTCGTACGCGATAAGCATGCAAAGAACCGCATGCCCTACGAATCGGCGAAGTTCTGTCTTGAACAGGCCGGCATCAAGCCGTCCGACGTTGACGTGGTTGCGATTCCATTTGCTCCGATCAGCCTGTTCGGCAAGGCGCGCTGGCACTACGCCAAGCGTTACTGGTACGCGCCGGATCGCGCCCTTGATGCAATCCTGATGGGCAATCGCCGCTACAAGCGTTATCGCAACAAGATTGTCTGGTGCCTGGAGCAACTGGGTTTCGATCCGAAAAAGATCAAGATCGAGCCGGTCGAGCATCACCTGGCTCACGCCTCCAGCGCTTACCACTGCTCCGGTTTCAAAGAAAAAACCGCGATCCTTGGTATCGACGGCAAGGGCGAGTACGCCACGACCTTCTTCGGCTACGGCGAAAACGGCAAGATTCACAAGATCAAGGAATTCTTCGATCCGGACTCCCTAGGCGGCCTTTACGGCGCGATCACCGAGTTCCTCGGTTTCGAGATGCTCGACGGTGAGTTCAAGGTCATGGGCATGGCGCCTTACGGTGATGCCAGCAAATACGACTTTTCGCGTCTGGCCTCGTTCGAAAACGGCGAGTTGGTGATCAACACCGACTACGCCAACGTGATCGGCCTGCGTCGCTACAAAGAGAAGGGCAAGGGCTTCTACTTCTCGCCCAAGCTGATCGAGTGGCTGGGTCCGAAGCGCGAAGGCGACATCGCTGACGAACCGTACATTCACTACGCTGCGAGCATGCAAGCGCTGTTCGAGAAACTGGCGTTGCAGATGATCGACCACTACCTGGGCGATGTGCTCAAGGAAACCGGCAAGCTGGCCTTCGCCGGCGGCTGTGCACTGAACGTCAAGCTGAACCAGAAAATCATTGCCCGTGACGATATCAAAGAGCTGTTCGTCCAGCCGGCGTCCGGCGATGCCGGCACTGCCGTGGGCGCTGCCGCCTACGTTTCGCACGCCCGTGGCGTGCCGGTCGAGAAGATGGAACACGTCTACCTCGGCCCTTCGTACAGCAACGAAGACGTGATCGCCGCCTGCGCGCGTCACGAGAGCAAGCCGACCTGGCGCAAGCTCGACAACATGCCTGAAGAGATCGCCAAGATCATGGTCGACGGCAATCCGGTTGCCTGGTTCCAGGGGCGCATGGAGTTCGGTCCGCGTGCGCTGGGTGGTCGTTCGATCATCGGTTGCCCGAGCGTTGCCGGTGTGGCTGACCGGATCAACCACCAGATCAAGTTCCGCGAGCGCTGGAGGCCTTTCTGCCCGTCGATGCTCGACACCGTCGCGCCACAGATGATCAAGATCGATCACCCGGCACCGTTCATGACGTTCACCTTCGAAGTGGCTGAAGAGTGGAAGACCCGCGTGCCGGAAGTCGTCCACGAAGATGGCACTTCTCGCGCCCAGGTGCTCAAGCGCGAATACAACCCGCGCTACTACGACATGATGAAGGCGCTGGAAAATCTGACCGGTAATGGTGTATCGCTGAACACCTCGCTCAACCGTCGTGGCGAACCGATGATCTGCTCACCGACTGACGCGTTGAACATGTTTTTCGGTTCTGACCTGGAATACCTGATCATGGAAGATATTCTGGTCGTAAAAGAGGGTGTAAAAGGATACGAACTTGACTGAAACACTGATCAGCGTCGTCATTCCGGTTTACAACTACGCACGAACCCTGCCGCGAGCAGTGGAGTCGGTGTTGGCGCAGCTGGATGAGGCGACGGCGGATCTGCTGGTCATCGACGATGGGTCGACGGACGATACGCCAGAGGTGGTGGAAAAACTCCTGCTCAAGCATGGCAGGCGTTTTCGCGCGCTGCGCAAAAGCAATGGCGGATTGTCTACCGTGCGCAATCGGGGGCTTGAAGAAACGACAGGGCAATACCTGATTTTTCTCGATTCCGATGACGAAATGGCGCCCGGTGCACTGGCTGCACTCGCGCAGCACATTGCCAGCAACCCTCAAAGCCGAATGGTCATCGGCGCCCACTGGTCGGTCTTTGCCGACGGCAAACGCAGCTTGCAGTCAGTCAAGCCCTTGCCGTTGACGGCTCGCCACCGCTTGCAAGGCTATCTGCTGGATAAAACCGTATCGATCTCCAACGGCGCGTGCGCGATGCATCGAGAGGCGTTCGTTCCCGGTGCTTATCCTGAGCAGTTGCGCAACGTCGAGGATCTGCCGGTGTTTGCGCAAGTATTGGCGCGTTACCCCTGCACTGTCCTGGACAAGCCTCTGGCCCTTATATACAAGCACGCCGACAGCATGCGCCATGATTTGCGCCAGAGCCTTGCTGCCGGCACGGATCAGGTCGTGAACGAGGTATTTTCCAGTCAACGCATGCCTGAAGAGATGCATGACCTGCGTCAGGCCTTTCTGGCGCAGCGCTGCCTGTCGCTGTTTCGCGACTGTTACTCCCACGGTGAATATGCCTTGGCCAAGGGCTTCTACTTTCAGGCATTACGTGCAGACTGGCGCACATTCTCGCGCTGGTCATACACTCGCAAGGCTTTGCGGTTGCTATTTCGGTAAATGGTTCGCGGTGAACGGGCGCGTACCTTGTAACGAGTGTCGATGAGGTGGTTGGGTGAAAGGTACGGGCAGTGAAGTGGTAACTCGAGTCTCCAGAATCATCGACGAACACCCGGTATGGCTGGCATTTTTAGGCAGTATTCTGCTCTCGCTGATTGCGGTCATGGGCACTGCAACCGTCGGGCGAGATGCGGCGCTGTACATCGATATCGCGCAGCAAGTCACCGAGCAAGGCCCCAACGTGGCCTGGGCAGCGTTCGACTGGCCGTGGTTTTCCTTCCTGCTGGCCGGTACGCATACCGTCCTGCGTTTGCCGTTGGAACTGAGTGCCTATCTCTGGTGCGGTCTGTTCTTTGCCGGCACCAGCGCGTTGATGGTCGATTGCGTCCGTCAACGTTCTCCCGAGGTCACCCGCTGGGCTTGTCTCGTGGTGCTGGCAATGCCGGCGGTCAATGCTTTTCGCAATGACATCATCCGTGAGTGCGGTTTCTGGTTTTTCTGCACGCTGACGCTATGGCTCGCGATGCGCTGGCAAGCCCGTGGCGGCTGGCTGCGAGCGGCTTTCATTCATCTGGCTATCGTCGGGGCAGTCCTGTTTCGGCTGGAAGCCTTGCTGCTGGTTGCTGCGTTGGGGCTGTGGCAGTTGCCCAATCTGTGGTCGTCGGGCCGACGGATGCAATTCGCGCAGTTCTCGCTGCTACCGGTTTTGGGGGTGCTGGCCGTTTCGGTGTCCGGTGTGTTCATGTCGGCGCGCGTGATGCTGTTTCTGGACATGATTGCGCCACACAGTGTGTTCGCCTCCTTCCAGATGTTGTGCGACCAGTTTGCCAACTCACTGATCAACAAGTACTCCCAGGACGAAGCCGGGCGGATCATTTTCTTCGGCATTCTGGCGAGCATGGCGATCAGTTTCGTGAAGCTGATGGGGCCTTTCGCCGTACCGTTCATCCTGCGCCGCAACTGGGGCGTATTAGGCATCTACTGGCGTGACTATCGTCCTTTCGCCTGGGCGGCATTGCTGTACCTGGTGGTGCTGGTGCTGTTTTTCATCAAGCTGCAGTTCATGAATACGCGCTATCTGAGTTTCCTGAATCTGTTGTTTGTGCCTGTGCTGGCGATGGGGCTGGCGGCATTTGTCCGCGAATTCCCGCGTTGCGGCAAATGGCTGGTGGTGCTGGGTTTGCTGGTGATGCTGTCGAACGTCATTTCCACCGGGGCCGGCAAAACCCACTATGTCGAGGCGGGGCGCTGGGTCTCCAGCCATGTCGAGCGGGACGCGCCGACTTACTTCGAGGACGGGCGGATCAGCTATTACGCCGGTCGCGGCTACGTCATGCCAGGTTTGACTCAGGAAGAAGCGATGTCGGCAGCCCATGCCGGCGACTACCGCTATTTCGTCATCGAGGCGAAGGCTAGCGAGCCGTGGCTGAACGAGTGGCTGGTCGCGCACAAGCTGCGCATTATCGAACACTTCGCCAACCGCAAAGGTGCCACGGTGGTGGTCATCGGCCGCTGAGGCTCAACCCAGCAGCGGACGCAGGCGCGAGATCAGTGGCGCCTGCCGGTTGCTCGGCAACGCTTGCCGGTAACCTTCGATAAACGTATCGCCAGCGTCCTTGCCCAGCAACCATTGCCGGTCTTCCTTGTAGCGCAGCAAGTGGGCGAAGTTGCGCAGGCGCTTGCTGTCACTGAGTGCGCGTTTCTGGCAGCGCAGGTCGGCGATATCGATCAGGCCCAGATGGTTGTCGGGTGTCAGGACAACGTTGCCGAAGTGTAGCGACCGGAAGTACACACCCTTCTCGTGCAATTGAGCGAAATACGCGCCCAGTTGAAATATCAGTGCATCAGTCCCTTCGCTGGTGCCTTGCAACTGGCGCACGGTGTTGCCAGCCAGTGGGCTGTAATAAACGCAGTCACGTTCGATGCTCGGGATGCGGTAGACCGCGATGACTTTCGGACAGAGGATGCCGCGTTGTTCGAGTGCGCGGGTATTGTCGGCAAAGCGTTGTGCATAGGGGTAGAACAGCGCCGAACTGAGCAGTCGCTTGCGGCGGAACAGCTTGAGCATGCGTCCATCGGCCAATCTGAGCACCTTGTCGCCGGAACCGTCGGCCTCCAATACGTGTGCACCCTTGCGCAGTGCCTCGTAAGTGCTTTGATCAATCGATTGCATATCGGGCTCCCCATCATTAGCGGGGTATCTTAACCGACTTGGTCGAAGGCTGGTTCGAAGTCATGTTTATCGGGGCAAAAACGCGTGTGATATCATCGGCGCCTCACTGAATTGCGCGGATCACCATGAGCAGTCCTGAACCGAAAGCCCAGTCAACGCTGGCGATCTATTTCCGCCTTTTGGCTTACGTGCGGCCTTATGCCGGTCTCTTCCTTCTCAGTATCGTCGGGTTTCTGATCTTCGCATCGACTCAACCGATGCTCGCTTACATCCTCAAGTATTTCGTCGATGGTCTGGCCAATCCTGAAGCCAGCCTGTTTCCGGGTAACCCTTATCTGGGCAAATTGCAGTTGCTCGAAACCGTGCCGCTGATGATCGTGCTCATCGCGCTGTTGCAGGGCGTGGGTTCGTACCTTGGCAACTTCTTCCTGGCTCGGGTTTCCCTGGGGTTGGTGCATGACCTGCGGGTGGTGCTGTTCAACAAATTGCTGGAGTTGCCCAATCGCTTCTTCGACAAGAACAACTCCGGCCACCTGATTTCCCGCATCACCTTCAACGTGACGATGGTCACCGGCGCGGCAACCGACGCGATCAAAGTGGTGATCCGTGAAGGCATGACCGTGATTTTCCTGTTCTGCACGTTGTTGTGGATGAACTGGAAGCTCACGCTGGTGATGGTCGCCATCCTGCCGTTGATCGGCTTGATGGTGAGCAGCACCAGCAAAAAATTTCGCAAGCAAAGCAAGAAGATCCAGGTCTCGATGGGTAACGTTACCCACGTCGCGTCCGAGACCATTCATGGTTACCGCGTTGTGCGCAGTTTTGGCGGTGAGCAGTACGAAAAGGATCGCTTCCGCGATGCCAGCCAGAGCAACACCGACAAGCAGTTGACGATGACCAAGACCGGCGCCGTCTACACGCCGATGTTGCAACTGGTGACTTACAGCGCCATGGCCGTGGTCATGTTCCTCGTGCTGTACCTTCGCGGCGACGCATCGCCGGGCGATCTGGTGGCTTACATCACCATGGCCGGTCTGTTGCCAAAACCGATTCGCCAGCTCTCGGAAGTCAGCTCGACCATTCAGAAAGGCGTGGCCGGTGCCGAAAGTATTTTCGAGCAACTGGATGAGCCGGCTGAAGTGGATCAGGGCACGGTCGAGCGCGATCGCCTTGAGGGCCGTCTGGAAGTGCGCAATCTTAGTTTCCAGTACCCGGACACTGACAAACAGGTGCTCAATGACATCAGTTTTGTCGTTGAACCGGGGCAAATGGTCGCGCTGGTGGGGCGTTCGGGCAGCGGCAAGTCGACCCTCGCCGGGCTTATTCCGCGTTTCTATCAGCATGAACAGGGCGAGATTCTGCTCGACGGCGTGCGCGTGCAGGACTTCACCTTGCACAGTCTGCGTCGCCAGATTGCGCTGGTGACCCAGCAGGTCACGCTGTTCAACGATACGGTGACCAACAACATCGCTTATGGCGATCTGGCGGGGGCGCCGTTCGAGGAGGTCAAGCGGGCCGCTTCCGAGGCCTATGCCGATGAGTTCATCGTCAAGATGCCGGAAGGTTACGAAACCCTGGTCGGTGAAAACGGCGTGTTGCTGTCTGGCGGCCAACGCCAGCGCATTGCCATTGCTCGAGCGCTGCTCAAGGATGCGCCGCTGCTGATTCTCGACGAGGCTACTTCCGCCCTCGATACCGAGTCGGAGCGACATATTCAGGCGGCGCTGGATCATGTGGTGCAAAACCGCACGACCCTGGTGATCGCTCACCGCTTGAGCACCATTGAGAAGGCTGACCTGATTCTGGTTATGGACGAAGGCCGGATTGTCGAGCGCGGTACTCACGCGCAACTGCTGCAGCAGAACGGCTACTACTCCCGCCTGCACGCCAAAGAGTTTGAAGAGGGCGACGAACCTCTGCCGGCCCACGCGACCAACGTATGCTGACGATGTTTCGCAGCTTTCGTGAGCGTGGCTGGACTGAAATCGACCGCGATGCCTATGCTCGGGCCTGGCAGCGTTTCGGCGGGAGTTTCGCCACGCATCCCGAGGTGGTTGAGCGACTGTCAGCGTTCGTGGGTATCGAACTGCGTTATCTGGGCTGGGTCGTTGGCGGTGAAGTAGTGGCCGCCATTCCTTGCTGGGGCCGTCATGTTGCCTTGTCCAAGGAAGTGCTCAAGCGTGAGGGCAAGCGCGGATTGCTGGACATGGGCAACGCGGAGATCATCCTGCCGATTGCTCCCGATGTCGTCGTACCGGTGCGCCAGCGTATGGCTTATGTCTCCCAGCTCAATGCCGAGCAGATCAGCACCTTGAAAGTGCAGCCCGAGGGCTTGGCTCTGGCGCGGTTGCCGGAAGAGTATTCGAAGAAGTTTCGCTACAACCAGCGCCGCGAACAGCGCCTGCTCGAAGAGGCGGGTGGTTCGCTGGTGCCGATGTCCGGGTTTTCTGCGGCCGAGCAGGCGCAGGCTTACGGTGATCTGTTCGAGCGCCGCTGGGGCTTTGAAGTGCCAGGCAAGGCTGGCCTCGCCGAGGTCTTCACGCTGTTGCGCGAATTCATGACCGGTTCCGTGGCCATGCTCGAATCGGCGCCCGTGGCCATTCAGGTTTTGTACCGCGTCGAGGCGCCGCAGTGGGTTTCGCTGGAATACATCAATGGCGGCGTCGACCCGCAGAGTCGCGAGTTCAGCCCCGGTAGCGTATTGAGTTTCGTCAATACCCAGCAAGCCTGGGCCGACGCGCAGGCGCTGGGCAAGCCGTTGCGTTATTCATTCGGTCGTGCCGACCGTGAATACAAGGATCGCTGGTGCCACACGGTCCCGGTCTACAAGGTCTGAACGGATGAGCGCTCGCAAGCAACAGCTTCTCAAGGCCCACCGGCGCAGCAAGCGTCTGTTCCTCATCGGCTTTCTGGTGGCGCTGTTGCTGATCGGGTTTCTGCTCGGCTGGTGGCTGGTGCCACTGTTGCTGGTGCTGGCCTGGGTTGCCCACGAAGCGTGGTTTGCCGATCACTTGTTTTACCGGCCATCCGACGACTACCAATACGATTTTCCTGTGGGCACGGCACGTCAAACGGTCAACCTGGACGGCGCTGTGGTGCGTCTGAACGGGCCGTTGGCAGCGGGCGAAACGCTGATTCTCGAGCTTGAATTGAAGGCCGGCTGGCTGGGGCGCTGGCTCGATCCCTACGTTGCGGTGGGGGATGATCGCCAGGACTTCGAGCGCGGGGTGAAGGGGCGGCGTTTCATCAATCTTTCCGGGCAGGCCGAGGCACTCGAGCAGGGCACGCTGACCCTACGCGGCCGATATTGCGCGGTGGGTGCCGTGGGCACGTTGTGGATCATGGCGAACCCTGACTACAGCCGCCAGCGCGTCATGGTCATCGCCCCCCATGCCGATGATGCCGAGCTTGCGGCATTCGGCCTTTACAGCCGTAGCGAAGATGTCAGCATCGTCACCCTGACCCAAGGCGAGATCGAAGCTGAAGATTTCCAGCGCCTGGGCCTGGATCAGGCGGCCGCCGCGCGGTTGAAGGGGCGTTTGCGCAGTTGGGACAGCCTGGTCATTCCGCTGTGGGGAGGGGTGCCTGCCGAGCGCTGCGTGCAACTGGGTTATTACTGCCTGCAATTGCCTTCGATGGCCGCAGATCCAGCCACGGCATTTGGCTCCCGCGAGTCGCAGGAAAGTGATGTGCGCACTGTGCGTCGACACAATCCGCTGACCTTGCCCGCCGACGTCGACGGGCAGCCGACCTGGCAGAACCTGGTCGGCGATCTGACGGCGCTTCTGGAGCATTACCGTCCAGAGGTCGTGGTGACACCACACCCCGAGCTGGATCCACACAGCGATCACGTCGCGTCCACTCAAGCGCTGCTTGAGGCCGTTGGCCTGAGCAGCTGGAAGCCGACGACCCTGCTGCTGTACGCCAATCACCTGCATGACAACGACCGCTGGCCGATGGGCCCTGCCGGTGCGGGGATTGCGCTGCCGCCAGCCATCGAAGCGTTGCCGGCCGATCGGCTGTGGAGTCCGCTGTTGTCAGCGGACGTGCAACTGGACAAAGCCATGGCGCTGGCCATGGAGCACGATCTGCAGGGCGGGCAGGTGTTCAAGCGACAATTGCGCCGCTGGATCCAGCAGGGTCTGGCCGGTCGTCGCTGGCCTGTCACAGGCAGCAACGAGTTTTTCCGCAAGGCGGTCCGGCGTCACGAGTTGTTCTGGGTGCGCGACCTTTCAGATTGAGGCGGACGGCGCTTTACCCTGTGTTAATATCGCGCCCCTGTTCATTTTGTATGTGGGTTGCTCCATGAAGTTGTCCATGCCGCGTTTCGATCAAGCCCCGGTCTTGGTAGTCGGCGATGTCATGCTCGACCGTTACTGGCATGGCGGAACCTCACGGATTTCCCCTGAGGCGCCGGTGCCGGTCGTTAAGGTCGAACAGATCGAAGACCGTCCGGGTGGCGCCGCGAACGTTGCCTTGAACATTGCCGCGCTGGGTGCGCCGGCGTCGCTGGTCGGTGTGACCGGCGACGACGAAGCCGCCGACAGCCTGAGCAACAGTCTCAAAGGCGCGGGTGTACGTGCCCTGTTCCAGCGCATCGCGCACCAGCCAACCATCGTCAAGCTACGGGTCATGAGCCGGCACCAGCAACTGCTGCGTATCGACTTTGAAGAACCGTTCGCCACCGACGCCCTTGCCCTCGGGTCGCAGGTCGACGACTTGCTCGAAGGCATCAAGGTATTGGTACTTTCCGACTACGGCAAAGGCGCCCTGAAAAACCATCAGGCGCTGATTCAGGCGGCGCGGGCGAAAAACATCCCGGTGCTGGCCGATCCCAAAGGCAAAGATTTCTCGATTTACCGTGGTGCCAGCCTGATCACCCCGAACCTCAGCGAGTTCGAAGCCATCGTCGGCGGTTGCGTCGATGAGCATGAGCTGGTGAGCAAAGGCGCTGCGTTGATGCACGACCTCGAACTCGGCGCGCTGCTGGTAACGCGCGGCGAGCACGGCATGACCCTGCTGCGCCCGGATCAGCCGGCGCTGCACCTGCCGGCGCGTGCCCGTGAAGTGTTCGACGTCACCGGTGCCGGTGACACGGTGATTTCTACCCTGGCCGCAGCGATTGCTGCCGGTGAAGATCTGCCCCATGCGGTGGCGCTGGCCAACCTGGCGGCGGGCATCGTGGTTGGCAAACTCGGTACGGCGGCCATCAGTGCTCCGGAACTGCGTCGCGCCATTCAGCGTGAAGAAGGTTCCGAGCGTGGAGTGCTGGGTCTGGAGCAGTTGCTGCTCGCCGTGGCCGATGCCCGCGCGCACAACGAAAAGATTGTGTTCACCAATGGCTGCTTCGACATCCTGCATGCCGGTCACGTGACCTACCTGGAACAGGCGCGGGCTCAAGGGGATCGCTTGATTGTCGCGGTCAACGACGATGCATCGGTCAGCCGCCTGAAGGGGCCTGGACGTCCGATCAACAGCGTCGACCGACGTATGGCCGTTCTGGCCGGTCTCGGCGCGGTCGACTGGGTTATCAGCTTCCCGGAGGGCACACCTGAAAACCTGCTGCGCGAGGTCAAGCCGGACGTGCTGGTCAAAGGCGGCGATTACGGGATCGACCAAGTGGTCGGCGCGGACATCGTGACGGCTTATGGCGGCACAGTGAAAGTGCTGGGGCTTGTGGAAAACAGCTCGACAACCGCTATTGTCGAAAAAATCCGCAGTCGTTGATCAGATGAATTTCTACCGTTTTGTACTGCGTGTGAACGGATTTTGCCTTGGGGAGCTAACCGTTTCCGTTGATGTTGGCAGGTTTGAATCCGATACGCTTGCCTGCTTACATCGCGTGGTCGATTAATCTATGAAAGTCATGCTCCTGGTGATGGACGAACAGCGGGTCATTCTCGACCGGCTTTACGACATCGTGCAGCAGAACTGTGATGAATGTGTCATCTATCGGCTCAGCAAACAGCAACAGATGAACCTGGGGAAGTTTCTGGCCTCGGTTGATTATCAGACCTTCGATCGCGTGGTGATCTTCTCCCGGGTCAAGCGCCTGGCCCCGCAACTGCAGGTGCTTAAATGCATTCCCGGGCTGGTCTTCCTCGAGCATGACGCCTACCAGAACTACATGCCGGCGAGTAAGTACCGTGGCGTGTATTCGCGTCTGTACAGTCGTCTGCCGAGTTGCCGGGCACTGGTGTCCGGTGCAGTGGTCGCGCGCAAGATGCTGGCTGAAGGTATCGACACGGTGTTCGTCTCCAAGGGTTACGACGAACAGATGCTGCACAACACCGGTGTTGAGCGGGACATACCGATCGGCTTTCTTGGCAGCCTGAAAAGTACCGAATATGCCGAGCGCAAAGCCATGCTCGAGTCGCTTTCGCAGCGTACCGGGATGCTGGTGACTCGCACCAAGTCCGGCGCGGAATACCTGCAAACGCTCAATCGCATCAAGATTTTCGTCAGTGCCGACATCGGCATGAACGAGTTCATGATCAAGAACTTCGAAGCCATGGCTTGCGGCTGTGTACTGCTGGCCTGGAGTCAGGGCGAAGAAGACCGGTTGCTCGGTTTCGAAGACATGCACAACACCGTGTTTTATCGTAGCGAAGAAGAGGCGGTGGAAAAGATCAAACTGCTGCAGGATGACCCGCAACTCGCGCAGCGTATCGCCAGCAATGGTCAGGCATTCGCAGAAAGTCGCTATTCTTTCGCCCGTGTCGGCAAGGCCCTCGCTACTGAAATCCAGCGCGAAATGCGTCCATGGCAACCGCCCTCGGCGTTCACGCGGTTCTGGGTCAAGCTGCGTTACGGCATGAAGGTACTGGACTGAATGAAAAACGAGCACAGGGCGCCGGGTGCATTAACCGGCGGTGACCAGTCTATTGTGGACGCGTTGCCTGAGGCATTGCGTGAGTGTCTGAGTCGTGCGGACCGGGTCGTACTGATCGCGAACAATCCAGCGATCACGGCGGCGGATTTTCAGGCGTTGAACATTGGCGCCAATGACGTTGTCGTCAGTTTCAACACCTGCATCAAGGCACCACTGCTCGATTCGCAAAGCGTGAATATTTTCGTGCACGGATGCAATGCGCCGGATGCGTACTTTTTCGGGTTGCCCTGCGGACCTGATGTGCAGCGGCTGCTGGATCAAGCGAGCGAGCGTTGTTTCACGCTCTTGTTGGGGTCTATAACGCCGATGTCTGCGATGCCGGGGGTGGCCATGTACATGGATCGTATTCCCTTGTCGCCGCTGTTGAACTATCCGGTCACTCGACCCTCAGGCAAGCTCTACGCTGGACCTTCTACGGGGTTCAGCACACTGGTGCTGTTCGACTGGTTGCGCGGCTATGCCGGTTTTACCTATCAGCTCATGACCCTGGGTTTTTCCAACGAAGCAGGAAAGCTCTGGGGTGGTCATGCCTGGGATTATGAGCGCAACTGGCTGCAAGCTTCAGACGTTATCGTGGTGCCCCTGCAACCTCGCCGTTGGTGGCAAAAGCTGTTTCGCCCGAAATAAAAGATGTCAGCGGGCTATTTGCTCGCGCGTTTCTTGCCGATGCCCACCAGGCGCAATGCCTTCAGACTCAATTGCTTGAGGCCTGCGCGAGGAGGCTTTGCCGGTTGCAGACCTTGTTGTACGACCCAGTCCTTCCAGCGAATCCGCTCGTCGCGCACGACCCAGCCCTCTTGGGTCGCGAAACTCTCGGCCAGATAAAGTCCGCGAGTACTGGCCGGCAAAAGTTTGTCGCGCTTGAGCGTGTACAATTCGGCCAGTGGCGCGCCGTCCTTGAGTGGCATCAAGTACAAGTCGGGGCGCTTGCGGTCGAGTCGGGCGACCAGTTGATCACCTTCAAGACGCTCGTCAACATGGAACAGGCTCAAGGATTTGGCTTCCTTGGGCACATCCAGGCGCAAGTCGTAGATCAATTGCAATGAGGCGGTCGGCAGGTGCACGTAGGCCCGAGGCCGTTCGAGCAATTGCAGGTTGGCGCAGCGTATCGGTCGCGCCGAGCCGGACAACGGCGTCAGGCGAAACGGCAGCGCCTCGCGATAATGCAGCGCCGCCGAGTAGGGGGCCGGCAGCCAGGTGTCGTTGAAGCGTCCGCCCAGCCAGCCTTCCGGCGTCTCCAGCAGACACTCTTCGGCAATCTCCTGAATGGCCGTGTGCAGGGGAATGTTCAATTCGTGGGCCGGCACGTAACCGGAAATCAACTTGAGCACGACGTCGCCGCGATCCTGTCGGCGCTGGCGCACCAGCACCCAATAATCGCGATTCTGCCAATGCAGGGTCAGTCGTACCGAAACGCCGAGGTTGGCCAGTTCCAGCGAGAAGCGCTCGGCATCGGCCACGCTCACGGGTTTGCGCCGCTGCAAGGTCTGCGCGAAATTCAGCGGCATGCCGACACTCTGGTAGGTCAGGCCTTCGGGGGTAGCTTCGACGAACAGCGGCAGGGTCTTGAAGTTGCTCGGGTTCTTTCTGATGAGCGTGCGCGGCATATCGGCTCCTGCTTAAGGCCGCGAGGCGGCGTCAGTGACCACGTAGGACCTGGGCAACGGTCGCAACGTTGTGGGCGAGGTGCAGCGGATTGATCGTGCCGACAATAGCACTGGCTACGCCAGGTTGCGCGAACAGCAATTGGAAGCTGGCGCGCACCGGGTCCACGCCCGGACTCAAACAGACGTGACCACTGGCCAGGGCTTTTTTCACCAGAATGGCTTTGCCGTGGGCAGCAGCATAGTCAATGACAGCTTTCTCGTTTTGTTCGTTCAGATTGTAGGTGACCATCGCGCAGTCGCCTTGCTCCAGTGCTTTGAGGCCACCTTCGACGGTTTTGCCGGAGAAGCCGAAGCCGCGAATCTTGCCTTCGGCCTTGAGCGTGGCGAGGGTGGCGTACACCTCTTCGTGCTCGAGGATCGCCAGGTCGTTGCCGTCGGAATGCACCAGCACCAGGTCGATAAAATCGGTTTCAAGACGTTGCAGGCTGCGCTCCACCGACATCCGCGTGTGCGCTGCGCTGAAATCGTGCTGCGAGAGGCCGTCGGCGAACTCTTCGCCGACCTTGCTGACGATCACCCAATCCTGGCGCTGGCCACGTAGCAACGGGCCGAGGCGTTCTTCGCTGCGGCCATAGGCGGGGGCGGTGTCGATGAGGTTGATGCCCAATTCCCGCGCCTGACGCAGCAGCATCTGCGCTTCGTCGTCGCCGGGAATTTGAAAGCCATTGGGGTATTTCACCCCTTGGTCACGGCCGAGTTTGACCGTGCCCAGGCCCAGCGGCGAAACCATCAGGCCGGTGCTGCCCAATGGGCGATGAAGGTCGTGCAGGGTGGCGATGGTCATGGCAACAATTGCTCCCAGGCAGGAACGCCCATCGGTGGTTTTGGCAGCGCGGGCAAGGGCTCGGTGGCTTGTGGCTGGACGCCGTCGCGCTCGAGGGAGGCGATGACCCGGTCAGCGAAATCCGGTGCCAGCGCCAGTTTGGTCGGCCAGCCGACCAGCAAGCGGCCCTGTTCGGCAAGGTAGGCGTTGTCCGGTCGCGTCAGCCCGGTTTGCAGTGGCTCGGCACGGTCAACCCGCAGGGTCGCCCATTGCGTGGTGCTGAGGTCGATCCACGGCAACAACTGCGCGATTTCTTTCTGCGCGGTGGCGATCTGCTCGGCCGGCTCGCGTTTCACACCTTCGCTCTCGGCGATGTCGCCACCCATGTACCAGACCCACTGACCATCAGCGGCCGGATGCGTAGTCACGGTGATCCGCGGTTTGGTGCCGCCACCCAGGCAGTGGGCGTACAGCGGTTTGAGGCCCGGGCCTTTGGCGATGATCATGTGCAGCGGGCGGCGTTGCATGGCGGGTTGGTTCAAGCCGAGGTGTTCCAGCAGTTGAGCAGTGCCGGCGCCGGCACTGAGGACGATGCGTTGTGCGCGAATCTCGCGGCCGTCGACTTTCAAACCGACCAGTACGCCTGCTTCGAGCAGTGGCTCGATGGTTTGCCCGGCGAGCAGACCATCGCCGGCCAGATCGGCCAGACGCTGGATCAGGCTCGGCACATCGACCACCAGTTCGGCGAGGCGGTAAACCTTACCCTTGAAGCGTTTGTCTTGCAGGGCTGGCGGCAGTTGCTCGCCCTTGACCTGATCGACCCGGCCACGCACCGCTTTACTGGCGAAGAAACTGGTGAGGTTGCCGGCGAGGGTGCCCGGCGACCACAGGTAATGCGCCTCGGACAGCAGGCGCACGCCGGACAGGTCCAACTCGCCGGTACCGGCCAGCGCTTCACGCCAGCGGCGCGGCATGTCGGCGATGGCTTCCGAGGCACCGGTCAGCGCGCCGTGCAGCGCGTATTTGGCGCCGCCGTGGATGATGCCCTGGGACTTCACACTCTGCCCGCCGCCGAGGCTGGCGCTTTCCACCAGCACGGTCGAAAAACCCTGGCGGCGCAGGCGCGCGTTCAGCCAGAGGCCGGCGACACCAGCGCCGACAATCAGAACGTCGGTGGAAATAACGGATGGCATGCAGCGACCTCAGTGTTCAAGACGAGGGCGCAGTATACAGACTCGGGAAAGGGGCGGATTTGTCGATGATCAACAGGCCGAACACAAATCCAAATGTGGGAGCGAGCCTGCTCGCGAAGAGGGTGTGTCAGATAGCAATCATGCGTCTGACGAACCGCTTTCGCGAGCAAGCTCGCTCCCACAGTGATTGTGGTTGGATTTTAGTGGCCGGCAGTTTTCGAGAACAGCTGGATCACGACAACGCCGAGCACGATCAGCGCCATCCCCAGCATCGCCGGAATATCCAGCTTCTGCCCGTAAATGAACAGCGCCGCGACGCTGACCATCACAATGCCCATCCCCGCCCAGACTGCATAGGCGACGCCGACCGGAACGGTGCGCACCACCAGCGTCAGCATCCAGAATGCAATCGCGTAACCGACGATGACCAGCACCAATGGCAGCGGCGTGCTGATGCCTTTGACGGCTTTCATCGACACAGTGGCGATCACTTCGGCGCAGATGGCAATGGCCAGGTAGGCGTAGGCGTTCATGGTTCAAATCCTCAATGTAAAACGTTGCTTGCTGAGGCGGCATTCTAGTGATTCACCAGATGGGGTAAAGTCATTACCTATCTGTTCTGAAGATGGGTTGGCGAATCAGCATGCAGTGGAATCTGGATCAACTTCGGGTGTTTGTCGATGTCGCCGAACATCGCTCGTTTTCCGCCGTGGCGCGCCAGCAGCGCAAAGCGCAGTCGGCAATCAGCAGCGCGATTGCCATGCTTGAAGAGGACCTGGGCGTCAGCCTGTTCGAGCGTAGCAGCGGCCGCCAACCAACGCTCACCGAGGCGGGCGAAGCCTTGCTCGAAGAGGCACGGGAAGTCTTGCGCCAATGCGAGCGCCTTAACGGCCGGGCGATGGCGATGCTGCGCGGCCAGGAAGCGCAACTGCGCGTGGCTCAGGATGAGGCGATGCCGTATCAGGCTCTGGTGGAAAGCTTCGGCGAACTGGCCGAGCAGTTCCCCAGCCTTGAAGTGCAACTGACCAGCGCCGCGCAAGGCGAGGTTGCGCACAAACTGGTCGAACGTCGTGCCGATCTCGGCCTGCTGTTTTATCACGACGAAATCCCTGAAGCGCTGGAGCGCCGCGTGCTCGGCAGTGTGGAAATGGTCACGGTTTGCGGGATCAATCATCCGCTGGCGAAGCAGTCTTACGTCACCTGCCAGCAACTGGCCCAACACCGGCAATTGTTGATGTCGACGCAAACCAGCGTCTATCCCGGCAACGAACCGGCCAGCCCGCAGGTATGGCGTGCCGACAGTTTCTACGTCATGTCCGAATGGCTGGTGCGCGATCTCGGCTGGGCCTGGTTGCCGCGCCATGTGGTGCAGTACTCGGCCTATCAGGGCTTGATGGTCGAACTCGACAGCGAATGGACGCCGCCAGCGCTGGTGGTGGAACTGGTCTGGCGCCGCGACGAGCCACTCGGCCCGGCCGCGCGCTGGCTGGCCGAACGTTTTGCCGTGCACTTGCGCGCGATCGGCGACAAAAGTCGATAAACTCCGCCGCCATGAATAGAACTCTCTACACCGCGCTGTTTTACCTGGGGCTGCCATTGGTGGCGATTCGGTTGTGGCTGCGCGCACGCAAGGCGCCGGCGTATGCCAAACGGATTGGCGAACGTTTCTCCTACGGGATGCCGAAACTGCAACCTGGCGGCATCTGGGTGCACGCGGTATCGGTGGGCGAAAGCATTGCTGCGGCGCCGATGATCCGCGCCTTGCTGCAACGTTATCCACAGCTGCCAATCACCGTGACCTGCATGACGCCGACCGGATCGGAACGGATTCAGGCGCTGTTCGCCAATGAGCCGCGCATCCAGCATTGCTATCTGCCCTACGACTTGCCGTGTGCGGCGGCGCGGTTTCTTGATCGCGCTCAGCCCAAGCTTGCGGTGATCATGGAAACCGAGCTATGGCCCAACCACATTCATCAGTGCGCCAAACGCGGGATTCCGGTGGCGCTGGCCAATGGACGGTTGTCCGAGCGTTCGGCGCGAGGCTATGGCCGCTTCAGCAAGCTGACCGCGCCGATGCTTGCCGAAATGAGCTTTTTCGCCGTACAGACCGAAGCTGAAGCCCAGCGCTTCCGTAATCTCGGCGCGCGTGCAGAGACAGTCGAAGTCACCGGTTCGATCAAGTTCGACCTGACCATCGACCCGCAACTGCTGCAACGCGCCGCTGAACTACGTGGCCAATGGCAGGCGCTGGAGCGTCCGGTGTGGATCGCCGCCAGCACCCACGAAGGCGAGGACGAAGTGATCCTCGACGCCCATCGTCGTTTGCTGGCCAATCACCCGGATGCGTTGCTGATTCTGGTGCCGCGTCACCCGGAACGCTTCAATTCAGTGTTCGAACTGTGCCAGCGCGAAGGCTTTGCCACGGTGCGGCGTTCGACCGGGAGCAATGTCGATGCACAGACATCCGTGCTGCTCGGCGACACCATGGGTGAATTGCTGTTTCTCTACGCACTGGCGGACAGTGCGTTTGTCGGCGGCAGCCTGGTGCCTAACGGCGGGCACAATCTGCTGGAGCCGGCAGCCTTGGCCAAGCCAGTGATCAGCGGCCCGCACCTGTTCAACTTCCTCGACATCGCCGCGCAATTGCGTGAAGCCGGGGCATTGGCCGAGATCGATGATGCCGAAGGGCTGGCCGTGGAAGTTCAGCGCTTGTTCGAATTGCCGCGTGATGCGCAGCGTATGGCCGAGGCCGGGCTGGCGGTAATGCGCCGCAATCAGGGCGCGCTGCAGCGTTTGCTGGATGGTTTGGGCAGATTGATCAAGTAAGCAAAGAGATCGCAGCCTTCGGCAGCTCCTACATTGGAATGTATTTTCCTGTAGGCGCTGCGGCACGCTGCGATCTTTTTTTAAGGCTTAAGGCCGGGCCTTGAGCTGCGCCTCGGCAGCCTTGGCCAGATCCGGCGGGAGGAAGTCCTTGTCCGGGTTGTAGTCAGCCTTCAGATACCGTCGCAGATCTTCCAGATCCCCCGGGTTCAACGTCCCCGCCGCCTGCTTCAAGCGCAGGTTGTCGAGAATGTAGTCGTAGCGCGTGTTGTTGTAGTTGCGCACCGAGGTGTACAGCTGACGCTGCGCATCGAGCACGTCAACGATGTTGCGCGTACCGACCTGATAACCGATTTCCGTGGCTTCCACCGCGCTCTGGTTGGAGATGATCGACTGGCGGCGCGCCTGCACTTGCTCGACGTCGGTGTTCACTGCGCGGTGCAGGTTGCGGGTGTTCTCGACGATCTGCCGACGCAGGGATTCGCGCTGTTGTTCGCTCTGATTCAGTTGCTCATACGACTGGCGCACTTGCGAGCTGGTCAGTCCGCCGCTGTAGATCGGGATATTCAGTTGCAAGCCGACTGTGCTCTGCTCGACGTTGTCACGATACGGCACGCCAAAGGCGTTCGGGTTGGAAAAGCCGAGGGCGTCATTGTCGCCCTTTTCGTATTTGGCCACGGCATCGAGGGTCGGCAAATGGCCGGCCTTGCGTTGCTTGAGGGTCTGCTCGGCGGAGCTGACCGCGTAGTTGCTGGCGAGCAGATTGAGGTTCTGCCGCGCCGCCGTGTCGACCCAGGACTTCGCATCGTTTGGTGCCGGCGGCAGGATCGGCAGCGTATGGACGATGCCCTGAATCGAGTTGTACTGGCGGTTGGTCAGGGTGATCAGCGCTTCGAAGGCATCATCGACCTGACGTTGGGCAACGATGCGGTTGGCCCGTGCGGTGTCGTAGCTGGCTTGCGATTGCAGCACGTCGGTCTTGTCCGACAGGCCGACGTCGAAGCGCTCGTTGGACTGATCGAGCTGGCGCTTGAACGCGGCTTCTTCGGCCTTGGTCGAGGCGAGGTTGTCCTGGCTGCGCAGCACGTTGAAATAGCTTTCGGCCGATTGCAGGATCAGGTTCTGCTCAGTCGCCGACAGTTGCAGGGCGGCTTGCTCGTTGACGTCTTTCGCGGCCTGGTACTGGAACCAGCGATCGGCGCGGAACAGCGGCTGGGCCAGGGTCGCCTGGTAGGAATGCGCACTGCGGTTGGCGGTGGCCGAAGGCTGATCGATCGACGTGCGCACATTGGCCACTTCGGCGCCGCCCGACAGATTCGGCAGCAACCCGGCGCGGGCCTGTGGCACCACTTCTTTCTGTGCGCCGTACTGGGCACGGGCCGCGGCCAGGTCGGCGTTGTTGTCGACCGCTTCCTGATAGACGCTGACCAGATCGGTTTTGGTCGACAAAGGCGCTTCTGCTGCCCAGGCCATTGCGTTGGACGCACAAGACACGGCAACAGCCAGTGAGAGTTTGCGCAGCATGAGGCGATCCCTAGCATTAATATTATGGAAGTAATCCGGGCGCCAAAGGTAAGGCGCAGGCCCCGCAGCGTCAAGGCGTGGCGGGGCAAAGCGAGTGTAGTTGCGCAAACCGATCACAACAATCGGCCCAACCTGTGTATTTGCGCCATTCATCATGGTGTTTGCTGCGGTGTTGGCGTTCTTTGCCGGTTGTGTCTAGACTGGCCGGGTTCTTGTCGGGGTGCCTTGCTATGAGGCTGAGATCGAATAATTTCGGATCCCGTTGAACCTGATCAGGTTAGCGCCTGCGTAGGGAACAAGATTTCTCGTCACCCGGCGAGTCCTCTTGTGCTTCGTCCGGGATATTGTTCGACAATCGAACGCTCGACGACGATGCACAGCACCGGTCCTGGTGCGTCCGTGCCTTTCAGGTTCTGCTCCGACAATCCACTGCCTGGATGCTGTCTGGAGAGCCCGTGATGACTACAAAATCAAAAAACGCGATCAACCTGAGTGACTCGGCCAAGGTCGACGAGCAATCGGTCAAGCCGTTCACCCGTTCGCAAAAAGTCTACGTTCAGGGCTCGCGCCCGGACATCCTCGTGCCGATGCGTGAAATCACCCTCGATGTGACCCCGACCGACTTCGGCGGCGAAATCAACGCGCCGGTGACCGTCTACGACACCTCGGGCCCGTACACCGATCCGAACGTGGTGATCGACGTGCGCAAAGGCCTGGCCGATGTGCGTTCGGCATGGATCGATGATCGTGGCGACACCGAGCGTCTGGCCGGCCTGAGTTCCAACTTCGGCCGCGAACGCCTGGCCGATCCGGAACTGACCAAGCTGCGCTTTGCCCACGTCAACAACCCGCGCCGCGCCAAGGCCGGCGCCAACGTCACGCAGATGCACTACGCGCGTCAGGGCATCATCACGCCCGAGATGGAATTCGTTGCCATCCGCGAAAACATGAAGCTTGAAGTGGCGCGCGCCGCTGGCCTGCTGGATCAGCAACACCCGGGCCACAGCTTCGGCGCCAGCGTGCCGAAAATCATCACGCCTGAATTTGTCCGTGAAGAGATCGCCCGTGGCCGCGCAATCATCCCGGCCAACATCAACCACACCGAACTCGAACCGATGATCATCGGCCGTAACTTCCTGGTGAAGATCAACGGCAACATCGGCAACAGCGCGCTGGGTTCGTCCATCGAAGAAGAAGTGGCGAAACTGACCTGGGGCATTCGCTGGGGCGCGGACAACATCATGGACTTGTCCACCGGCAAGCACATTCACGAAACCCGCGAGTGGATCATCCGTAACTCGCCTGTACCGATCGGCACGGTGCCGATCTATCAGGCGCTGGAAAAAGTCGGCGGCGCGGCCGAAGACCTGACCTGGGAGCTGTTCCGCGACACGCTGATCGAGCAGGCCGAGCAGGGCGTCGACTACTTCACCATTCACGCCGGCGTGCTGCTGCGCTACGTGCCGCTGACCGCCAAACGCGTGACCGGTATCGTTTCCCGTGGAGGTTCGATCATGGCCAAGTGGTGCCTGGCGCATCACAAGGAAAACTTCGCCTACACGCATTTCGAAGAAATCTGCGAAATCATGAAAGCCTATGACGTCAGCTTCTCGCTGGGTGATGGCTTGCGTCCGGGGTCGATTGCCGACGCCAACGATGCCGCGCAATTCGGCGAACTGGAAACCCTCGGCGAACTGACCAAGATCGCCTGGAAACACGACGTGCAAACCATGATCGAAGGCCCGGGCCACGTGCCGATGCAGTTGATCAAAGAGAACATGGACAAGCAGCTGGAGTGCTGCGACGAGGCGCCGTTCTACACCCTCGGCCCGCTGACCACCGACATCGCACCGGGCTACGACCACATCACCTCCGGCATCGGGGCGGCGATGATCGGCTGGTTCGGTTGCGCGATGCTCTGCTACGTGACGCCGAAGGAACACTTGGGTCTGCCGAACAAGGATGACGTGAAGACCGGGATCATCACCTACAAGATCGCCGCGCACGCTGCGGACCTGGCCAAAGGACATCCGGGCGCGCAGATTCGCGACAACGCTTTGAGCAAGGCGCGTTTCGAGTTCCGTTGGGAAGACCAGTTCAACCTCGGTCTGGATCCGGACACCGCGCGTTCGTATCACGATGAAACCCTGCCAAAGGATTCGGCGAAGGTCGCGCACTTCTGTTCGATGTGCGGGCCGAAATTCTGCTCGATGAAGATCACTCAGGAAGTCCGCGAATACGCGGCCAACCAGCGGATCGACGCGGTCGACGTGGATATCGCCCAAGGCCTGGCGGAACAGGCCGAGCGGTTCAAGAAGGAAGGCAGTCAGCTGTACAAAAAGGTTTGATCTGACCTGACATTGATGGTGCCTGTGATGGACCCTTCGCGAGCAAGCTCGCTCCCACATTGGAATGCATTTCAACTGTGGGAGCGAGCTTGCTCGCGAAGGCGTCAGAACAGACACCTGAGATTTCAATGAAAAAAATACTCCTCCGAGATAACACCCTTGAGCATTCAACCCAGCACTTATTCCCCCGACCTCGCCGTACCCGCCGACAAGCGTGTGTTCGGCGGTCGTGATCTGTTTTCCCTGTGGTTTTCCCTCGGCATCGGCCTGATGGTGTTGCAGACCGGCGCATTGCTCGCGCCCGGTCTGGGTCTGTCCGGTTCGCTGCTGGCGATTTTCCTCGGCACGCTGGTCGGCGTACTGTTGCTGGCCGCCGTCGGCGTGATCGGCAGCGATACCGGCCTGTCGTCGATGGCCGCCCTCAAACTGAGCCTCGGCAGCAAAGGCGCGAGCCTGCCGGCGTTGCTCAATCTGCTGCAACTGATCGGTTGGGGCTCGTTCGAAATCATCGTCATGCGCGATGCGGCCAGCCTGCTCGGTACCCGCGCGTTCAGCGAAGGTTCGCTGTGGTCGAACCCGGTGTTGTGGACGCTGTTTTTCGGCGCGCTGGCGACCTTGCTCGCGGTCAGCGGGCCACTGACTTTCGTGCGGCAGATCCTGCGCAAGTGGGGCATCTGGCTGTTACTGGCGGCGTGCCTTTGGCTGACCTGGAACCTGTTCGCCAAAGCTGATCTGGCTGATCTCTGGTCGCGTGCCGGTGACGGTTCGATGCCGTTTGCCGTGGGCTTCGACATCGCTATTGCAATGCCGCTGTCGTGGCTGCCGCTGATCGCCGACTACTCGCGATTCGGCAAGCGTGCGAAGAATGTTTTTGGTGGCACTGCGGTCGGTTTCTTTATCGGCAACTTCTGGCTGATGAGCCTTGGCGTCGCTTACACGCTTGCGTTCGCGCCAAGCGGTGAAGTCAACGCGTTGCTGCTGGCACTGGCCGGTGCAGGTCTGGGCATTCCGTTGCTGCTGATTCTGCTGGATGAGTCGGAAAACGCCTTCGCCGACATTCACTCGGCCGCGGTCTCCAGCGGGATTCTGTTGCGTCTGAAGGTCGAGCATCTGGCCTTGGCTATTGGCGTGATCTGCACGCTGATCGCACTGCTGGCGCCGTTGGCGCAGTACCAGAATTTTCTGCTGTTGATCGGTTCGGTGTTTGCGCCGCTGTTCGGCGTGGTGCTGGTCGATCACTTCATCCTGCGCAAGCGCAGCGCTCAGGTCGCTTCGACCGCATTGCGCTGGCCGGCGTTGTTGGCGTGGCTGGGTGGCGTGAGCACCTACCACTTGCTGGCGAATCTGTATCCGGATGTCGGCGCAACCCTGCCGGCGCTGGTCCTGGCAGGGCTGTTGCAACTGGTGCTGGGCCGGGCCTTCAGTTACGGCCGGGAAACAGCTCAGGCTTGAGAATGCCGTTCAGACGCGGATAAGGAATCTTCAGTTCGACGTGGCCCAGCGCGTAAGGCGCGATGGTGGTCACGTCGTACTTGAGGATCACGCCACCATACGTCAGCGCCACGTTCGGGGTTTTCACGAACGGCCAGTTCGCCACGAACTCCGGCTCCTGATCGAGCTTGGTGCTGATCAACCAGCTGTTGTGCGCCACTTGCGCTGCCTTCCAGAACGCCTCTTCCTGACCCGGCATCAGCATGTCGGACAGGTTCAGCACTTTGTGCTGCTGGCGCGAATAGTTGATGAAACCGCGACCCGGATTGCCATGCGCGCCGCCGGTGTCGAGGTAGCTCGATACCTCAATGATCACCAAGCCGTCATGCTGCTCGCGTACTTTCGCTTGCAGGTAGCTGCTGTTGCGCGGGCCGGCACTGGCCAGAAACTGATCGCGGTAAGCGGCGAGCGTCGGCGCCACCGGCGCGTTTTTCTCGGTGCGGGTCATTTGCAGCAGGCGTTTTTCGATGATGCCGTCCAGCGCAGGCTCTGCCGGGAAGCGCAGAGTGTCGATGTTCACCAACGGGCAATCAGGATTGGAACATCCAGGCTTAAGCTGTTCCGACGCGTCGCGGGTGGTCTCAAGCGGCGTGCGGTAGTTGGGCTGGAACAGGCTGGCACAGGCGCCCAGAGTCAGGGCAATGGCGGCCACGGAGGCAATTTTGAAAAGCGACATGGGCGTCCTTTCGAAAGCAAGGGAAGGCAAAAAGTTACCGCTTCGACTCTCAACGAAGCAGTCAGTTCGCCACTAAGCTAATTAGAGTGGGTTTCGCCTCCACCGTCCATCCCGCTGACGGTAAAGGGGCTGCATCAAACGGTTCGGGCGCGTTAGGATGGCGCGAAGTCGAGGTTGCCAGTATCAGGAACCTCGTGATGGATTTGCAGTAGACGAGGATGCTCATGACTGATTTTGCCAACGCCATTCCGACCACCGTCGACGTCGTGCGCCGCGAGCGCTGCTATGAGGGTTTTTACAAACTCGACCGTTTGCACCTGCGCCATGAATTGTTCGCCGGTGGCATGAGCCGTGAGATCAACCGTGAAGTGTTCGTACGTCACGATGCCGTGTGCATGCTGCCCTACGATCCGCAGCGCGACGAAGTGGTGTTGATCGAGCAGTTCCGCGTCGGCGCCATGGGCAAGACCGCCAATCCGTGGCTGGTCGAACTGGTCGCTGGTCTGATCGACAAGGATGAACAACCGGAAGAAGTTGCTCACCGCGAAGCGCAGGAGGAAGCTGTGCTGGACATCAAGGCCTTGTGGCCGATGACCAAGTATTTCCCGTCGCCGGGCGGCAGCAACGAGTTCGTGCATTTGTATCTGGGGCGTTGCAGCACCGAGGGCGTTGGCGGCCTGCATGGCCTGGAAGAAGAGGCAGAAGACATCCGCGTCACGGTCTGGGCCTTTGAAGATGCCTTGCAGGCCGTCCGTGACGGACGCATTGCCAACGCGGCGAGCATCATCGCTTTGCAATGGCTGGCGCTGAACCGCGCCGAAGTGAGGGGGTTATGGTCGTAAACAAGTTGCGCGATCGCTATCGAGTCGACCTCGTGGGGCTGCAAGCCGCCTGCGAGGCCAACTACGCGCGCCTGATGCGACTGCTGCCGGACATGCGCAACGAACCCGAGGCGCGGCGCATCGCCGTGACCCAAGGCGAGCAGATGCTCGGCGTGCTGGCCCTCGAAGTGCTGCAAACCTGTCCGTACACCACCACTTTGCAGGTGCGCCAGGAACACAGCCTGCCCTGGCTGCCGGTGCCACAACTGGAAGTGCAGGTCTATCACGACGCGCGCATGGCCGAAGTGGTCAGCGCCGAACATGCGCGACGCTTTCGCGGCATCTATCCTTACCCGAACGCCGCCATGCATCAGCCGGATGAAAAAGCTCAGCTCAATCTGTTCCTGGGGGAATGGCTGAGTCATTGCCTGGCGTTGGGGCACGAGTACGAAGTCGTACGCTAGTTGTGAACTGCGTCCGGTTCGGCGGTTTCCTCTTTCAGTGATCCCCCAGCATAATTGCGGCACTCGATCGATTCCGTGCTTTTGCCTTGGGAGAACGCCTTGCCGAGCGTATCCACGTTGACCCCCGCCGATCCGGCGTTGCTGGTGCAGTTGTCCGACAGCCATTTGTTCGCTGAGGCGGGTGGCACGCTGCTGGGCATGAACACCCGCGACAGCCTGCAAAAGGTCATTGAGTTGGTGCTGGGGCAGCAGCCGCAGATCGATCTGATTCTGGCCACTGGCGATATTTCGCAGGACGGCACGCTGGAGTCGTATCAACAGTTTCGCCAGATGAGCGCGCAGATCGCTGCGCCAGCGCGGTGGATTCCCGGCAATCACGACGAACCGATGATCATGGCAGAGGCGGCGGTGCAGAGCGCGTTGCTGGAATCGGTCGTCGATATCGGTAACTGGCGGGTGACGCTGCTGGACTCGGCGGTGCCGGGTTCGGTGCCGGGGTATCTTCAGGACGATCAACTGCAGTTGCTGGCGCGTTCGCTGAGCGAAGCGCCGGAGCGTCATCACCTGGTGTGCTTCCACCATCACCCGGTGTCGATCGGTTGTGCGTGGATGGAGCCGATCGGTTTGCGCAATCCCGAGGCGTTTTTCGAGGTGCTGGATCGTTTTCCACAGGCTCGCGCGGTGTTGTGGGGGCATGTGCATCAGGAGATTGATCGTGAGCGTAATGGCGTGCGCTTGATGGCTTCGCCTTCGACGTGCATTCAGTTCGAGCCGGGGAGTGATGACTTCAAGGTGGGGGAGCAGGCGCCGGGGTATCGCTGGTTGCGGTTGTTGCCGGATGGGCGGCTGGAAACCGGGGTTGAGCGCGTGACTGGATTCGCCTTCACCGTCGATTACGAATCCGAAGGCTACTGACGCCGAAGCCCCTCATCCCAGCCCTCTCCCAGAGGGAGAGGGGGCCGACCGAGGTGTCTGGCGTCATACGCCGACCTGAAATGCCGAGTCGATTATGGATTCGCCCAATCACTTTCAGGTCGGTGTATCTCTTTAATATCCCCCAATCAGTCCCCTCTCCCTTTGGGAGAGGGCTAGGGTGAGGGCAGCTCGTGCTGTCACACCAAATTATCGAGCCCGCCCCCAATCTGCTCTTCTCTCCCTGTAAACTCCGCAAACCCAAACCGACACCCAGGGAGCTCAAATGTCCGGTTCGATCCTCTATATCCACGGTTTCAACAGCGCCCCGGCCTCGAAAAAGGCCTGTCAGCTGGTCTCCGTGATGGAGCAGCTGGATTTGAGCGACAAACTGCGTGTCCCGGCCCTGCATCACCACCCGCGTGAAGCCATCGGTCAGTTGGAACAAGCGATTGCCGAACTGGGCAGCCCGCTGCTGGTGGGAAGCTCACTCGGCGGCTACTATGCGACTCACCTGGCCGAGCGCCATGGCCTGAAAGCCCTGCTGGTCAACCCGGCGGTCAGCCCGCACCGGATGTTCGACGGCTATCTGGGCCCGCAGAAAAACCTGTATACCGATGAAACCTGGGAGTTGACCCACGACCACGTCACGGCGCTGGCTGAACTGGAAGTGCCCGCACCTCAGGATTCACAGCGCTTTCAGGTATGGTTGCAGACCGGTGATGAAACACTGGATTATCGCCTCGCCCAGCAGTATTACCGCGCTTGTGCCTTGCGCATTCAGGCCGGCGGCGACCACAGTTTTCAGGGTTTTGCCGGACAATTACCGGCGTTGCTGAGTTTCGCCGGCATTGGCGCCGATGTGTATCAGGCAATCGATTTCACCGCATTGTGAAGTCTTGCCCCTATTTCATGAATGACTGACGACGAGACCCTATGGCCACTCCCAGCGCTAGCTCTTATAACGCCGACGCCATCGAAGTCCTCTCGGGCCTCGACCCGGTGCGCAAACGCCCCGGCATGTACACCGACACCAGTCGGCCGAACCACCTCGCCCAGGAAGTCATCGACAACAGTGTCGACGAAGCCTTGGCGGGCCACGCCAGATCGGTGCAGGTCATCCTGCACGCCGACCACTCGCTGGAAGTCAGCGACGATGGCCGTGGCATGCCGGTCGACATTCACCCGGAAGAGGGCGTGTCGGGCGTTGAGCTGATCCTCACCAAACTCCATGCGGGCGGCAAGTTTTCCAACAAGAACTACCAGTTCTCCGGCGGTCTGCACGGCGTGGGTATTTCTGTGGTCAACGCCTTGTCGACCGAAGTCCGGGTGCGCGTCAAGCGTGACGGCAATGAATACCAGATGACTTTCAACGACGGTTTCAAAGCCTCCGAGCTGGAAATCGTCGGCACCGTCGGCAAGCGCAACACCGGCACCAGCGTGTACTTCGCGCCGGACCCGAAATACTTCGATTCACCAAAATTCTCCATCAGCCGCCTCAAACACGTGCTCAAGGCCAAGGCTGTGTTGTGCCCGGGCCTGCTGGTCAGCTTCGAAGACAAAGGCACCGGCGAGAAAGTCGAATGGCATTACGAAGACGGGCTGCGCTCCTATCTGGTCGATGCCGTCAGCGAATTCGAACGCCTGCCGAACGAGCCGTTCTGCGGCGCCTTCGCCGGTAATAAAGAGGCCGTCGACTGGGCGCTGCTTTGGCTACCGGAAGGTGGCGACGCGGTACAGGAAAGCTATGTCAACCTGATCCCGACGGCCCAGGGCGGTACCCACGTCAACGGTTTGCGTCAGGGTTTGCTCGACGCCATGCGCGAGTTCTGCGAATTCCGCAGCCTGCTGCCGCGCGGCGTGAAGCTGGCGCCGGAAGACGTCTGGGAGCGCATCGCGTTCGTCCTGTCGATGAAAATGCAGGAGCCGCAGTTCTCCGGCCAGACCAAAGAGCGTCTGTCGTCCCGTGAAGCCGCGGCGTTTGTCTCCGGTGTGGTCAAGGATGCGTTCAGCCTGTGGCTCAACGCCAACCCGGAAACCGGTCTGGCCCTGGCCGAACTGGCGATCAACAACGCCGGCCGTCGCCTCAAGGCGAGTAAAAAGGTCGAGCGCAAACGCGTGACCCAAGGCCCTGCGCTGCCGGGCAAACTGGCCGACTGCGCCGGGCAGGACCCGATGCGTTCCGAGCTGTTCCTGGTCGAAGGTGATTCCGCTGGCGGTTCCGCCAAGCAAGCGCGGGACAAGGAATTCCAGGCGATCCTGCCGTTGCGCGGCAAGATCCTCAACACCTGGGAAGTCGACGGCAGCGAAGTGCTGGCCAGCCAGGAAGTGCACAACATTGCCGTGGCCATCGGTGTCGATCCGGGCGCGGCGGACATGAGCCAACTGCGTTACGGCAAGATCTGCATCCTCGCCGACGCCGACTCCGACGGTCTGCACATCGCAACCTTGTTGTGCGCGCTGTTCGTCCAGCATTTCCGCCCGCTGGTGGATGCCGGTCACGTCTACGTGGCGATGCCGCCGCTGTACCGCATCGACCTCGGCAAAGAGATCTACTACGCCCTCGACGAAGCCGAGCGCGACGGCATTCTTGATCGACTGGTCGCCGAGAAGAAACGCGGCAAACCGCAGGTCACCCGATTCAAAGGTCTGGGTGAAATGAACCCGCCGCAGCTGCGTGAAACCACCATGGACCCGAACACCCGGCGCCTGGTGCAACTGACGCTCGGTGAAGACTTCGCCGAAACTTCGGAAATGATGGACATGCTGCTGGCGAAGAAACGCGCCGGTGACCGCAAGACCTGGCTCGAATCCAAAGGCAACCTCGCTGAGGTGCTGGCCTGATGCGGTTTGGCTGGGCCTTGGCGGGTGCGTTGCTGCTGAGTGCGATGAGCGTGTCGGCCGAGCCGTTGCAGGAATTGCGCGTGCTCTCCGAGCACCCGGTCGATGGCATGCGCGGCGGCAACCTGTCGGGGCTGGCCATGTGTGGCAGCGAGTTGTGGACGGTGTCGGACCGCGATGACGATCAGATCTATCGGCTCAATACCGCTGATAAGGTCTGGCAGGCCGAAGCCTTGCACATCGACGTGCCCCTGGTGCCGGACACCGGTTTGCCGTGGGGGTTGCGCTCACGCAATTGGGCCGCGTCGTTCGTGCGCGGTGGCGATCTGGATTTCGAAGGCATCAGCTGCGACAGTGTCGGCAATCGCTACATTGTCAGCGAGGGCCATGCGGCGGTCTTGCAGGTGCCCGTCAGCGGCCCGGTCAACTGGTTGAAGATCACGCCGATGATGGTTCGCGAAGCGCGGGCCAGCGGCATGCTCCTGCATTTCAATGCGATCTTCGAGGGCCTGGCGATCAGCCCGGCGGGCGATCAGATGTGGCTGGCCGCCGAACGGCAAAGCCGTGGCTTGCTGCTGATCAAGCGCCAGCAGACGGTGTGGGATTGCGACGGTCGTTGCGTGCTGCTCAGCGAGGGCGGCAAGGAGATGCAGCCGTCGCAGTTCCCCAGGGCCAAAGCGGTTCATCGGGACTTTTCTGATCTTTCGTTGTTTAACGGCAAATTGTTTACCCTTGAGCGCAACGCTTTCCAGATTTGTCGGCGCGATGCGCAGACCGCCAAGGTCGAGCGTTGCTGGTCGTACGCCGCTGAATTGTTGCAGGCCAACCGCCGTTACTCGCAGAACTTCGGGCTGGAAGAGGCACTGATCGTTGACGCTGATGGTGCGTGGATCGGCGTCGACAATAATTTCGGCCCGCGCGCCGACGGTGAGGTTCGCCCGATCGTCTGGCGCTTCGCCGCACCTGACGGTGGCTGGAGCGCCAAACCGTGAGCCAGCAACCCCCGGGCAAACGCGCCGGTCGGGTGCTGATGATTCTGGCGTGGTGCGCGGCGCTGTTTCTGGCGACGCGGTTTTTCGGCCAGTGGGAGCAACGCCAGCAGAATCCGAACGTGGTGGTCAGTTCGGAACAGGGCGAAGGATTTATCGAAGTGAAACTGGCCGGCAACGCCCAAGGGCATTTTGTCGCCAGCGGGCAGATCAACGGCGAACCGGTGGAGTTCATGCTCGACACCGGCGCGACCGATGTGGCGATCCCGGCGGATCTGGCCAAGCGTTTGAAGCTGGAAGAAGGTTTCGGAGTGACCCTGAGCACGGCCAATGGCCTGAGCCAGGGCTATCGGACCAAGATCGACCGCCTGCAACTGGGTGACATCGTGCTGCGCGACGTCCGCGCACTGGTGGCGCCGGGGCTGCATGGCGATCAGGTGCTGCTCGGCATGAGCGCCCTGAACAAACTTGAATTTACTCAGCGCGGTGGCACCATGCTGCTGCGCCAGACAACGAACCGATGAGGCCTGCATGAGCAACCCCCTTGATCTCAGCCTGGACGGTGTAGAACGCCGCTCGTTGGCCGACTTCACCGAAAGTGCCTACCTCAACTACTCCATGTACGTGATCATGGACCGTGCCTTGCCGCATATCGGCGACGGCCTGAAACCGGTACAGCGGCGTATCGTCTACGCCATGAGCGAGTTGGGGCTGGACGCCGATTCCAAGCACAAGAAATCGGCGCGTACTGTTGGTGACGTGCTCGGCAAGTTCCACCCGCACGGCGACTCGGCGTGCTACGAAGCGATGGTGCTGATGGCGCAGCCGTTCAGTTATCGCTACACGCTGGTCGACGGCCAGGGCAACTGGGGTGCGCCGGACGATCCGAAGTCCTTCGCCGCCATGCGTTACACCGAAGCGCGGCTGTCGCGTTATTCCGAAGTGCTGCTCAGCGAGCTGGGCCAGGGCACTGCCGACTGGGGGCCGAACTTCGACGGCACGCTGCAGGAGCCGCTGGTGCTGCCGGCGCGCCTGCCGAATATCCTGCTCAACGGCACCACCGGCATCGCCGTGGGCATGGCCACCGACGTGCCGCCGCACAACCTGCGCGAAGTCGCCACCGCGTGCGTGCGCTTGCTCGATGAACCGAAAGCCACGGTCGAGCAGCTCTGCGAACACATTCAAGGCCCGGACTATCCGACCGAAGCGGAAATCATCACGCCGCGCGCCGACCTGCTGAAGATGTACGAAACCGGCAAGGGCTCGGTGCGCATGCGCGCCGTGTACCACGTCGAGGACGGCGACATCATCGTCACCGCGCTGCCGCACCAGGTGTCCGGCGCCAAGGTGCTGGAGCAGATCGCCGCCCTGATGCAGGCCAAGCCGTCGAAAGCCCCGCAGATCGCGGACCTGCGCGACGAATCCGACCACGAAAACCCGTGCCGCATCGTGATCATCCCGGTCAACAGCCGCGTCGATCACGAAGCGCTGATGCAGCACCTGTTCGCCAGCACCGAGCTGGAGTCGACCTACCGGGTCAACGTCAACATCATCGGTCTGGACGGCAAGCCGCAGCTGAAAAACCTGCGTGCCTTGCTGGTCGAATGGCTGGAATTCCGCGTACTGACCGTGCGTCGCCGCCTGCAATTCCGCCTCGACAAGGTCGAGCGTCGCCTGCACCTGTTGGACGGTTTGTTGATTGCCTACCTCAACCTGGATGAAGTGATCCACATCATCCGTACCGAGGAGCATCCGAAAGCCAAGCTGATCGAGCGTTTCGCCCTCAGCGAAATCCAGGCCGACTACATCCTCGACACTCGCCTGCGGCAGTTGGCGCGACTGGAAGAGATGAAGCTGCGCGACGAGCAGGACGAACTGCTCAAGGAACAAGCCAAGCTGCAAGCCCTGCTGGGCAGCGAAGCCAAGCTGAAGAAGCTGGTGCGCACCGAGCTGTTGAAAGACGCCGAAACCTACGGCGATGACCGTCGCTCGCCAATCGTCGAGCGTGCAGAAGCCAAGGCGCTGACCGAACACGATCTGCTGCCGAACGAAAAAGTCACTGTCGTACTCTCGGAAAAAGGCTGGATTCGTTCGGCCAAAGGTCACGATATCGACGCAACCGGCCTGTCGTACAAGGCTGGCGACGGCTTCAAAACCTCGGCGGCGGGGCGCTCCAACCAGTCTGCCGTGGTGATTGACTCCACCGGCCGCAGCTATTCGGTTGCTGCGCATACGCTGCCGTCGGCGCGTGGCCAGGGCGAACCGTTGACCGGCCGTCTGACGCCGCCACCGGGTGCCTCGTTCGAATGCGTACTGATGCCCGAGGACGACGCGTTGTACGTGATCGCCTCCGACGCCGGTTACGGTTTCGTGGTGAAGGGCGAAGATCTGCAAGCCAAGAACAAGGCGGGCAAGGCGCTGTTGAGCCTGCCGAACAACGCCAAGGTGATCGCGCCGCGTCCGGTGGCCGATCGTGAGCACAACTGGCTGGCGTCGGTCACGACCGAAGGTCGCCTGCTGATCTTCAAAATCAGCGATCTGCCACAATTAGGTAAGGGCAAAGGTAACAAGATCATCGGTATTTCCGGTGAGCGTGTCGCCAGTCGCGAAGAATATGTCACGGACATCGCCGTACTTCCGGAAGGCGCCACTTTGGTGTTGCAGGCCGGAAAAAGGACCCTGTCGCTGAAGGCCGACGACCTTGAACACTACAAAGGTGAGCGCGGTCGACGTGGTAACAAGCTTCCACGTGGCTTTCAGCGGGTCGATGCGCTGCTCGTCGAAAACCTCAATTAAGCGTCCTAGAGCGTTCGATCTACGATTTAACGCGTAGATCGACGCTTTGGCGCTGGAGTCGGAACGCATATTCACGGATGATATGGCCTTTCCAAGCGCCGGCGTGGCCGAGCGTTCTTCATATTTATTGAGTATTTTCACTGTGGTCAGCCTTGTGGCGGCCACCTGGACGGGATGATGACAGCTCTGCGCCCCCTTATTTTCCTGCTCGCCGGCGTTTTGGGCCTGGCGGGTTGCAGCGTTCACCAGCCGGTGTCGCTGTATCAACTGGACAGCGGAAGTCCGGTTCAGCCTGCGCAAAGCGCGGGCATGGCAGTTTTGTTGGGCCCGGTAGTCGTAGCCGATTACCTGCAACGTGAGACATTGCTGCAACGTCAACCGGACGGCAGCCTGCAAGCGGCGACCGACGGTCGTTGGGCTGGCAGCCTTTCGTCGGATATCGATCAGTTGCTGATGCGTCAGGTTGCTGGCCATCTGGACAGCCAGCGTGTGGTGCTGGCACCGGCCACCAGCGGGTTTACCCCGGATGTGCAGGTGTTGCTGACCATCACGCGTCTGGATTCCGGTCAGAAACAACCGGCGATCCTTGATGCGCAATGGCGTCTGATCGACCGTCGTGGTCAGGTGCGCGATAACCGTATCGTGCATCTGCAAGAGTTGCATGCCGGTAGCACGGCGTCTCAGGTGCAGGCCCAGGGTATTTTGCTGCAGCGTCTGGCCGAGCAATTGTCGGTGGCGCTGAAACCGCTGGCCAATCAGCCACCGGTGGCCGAGGCGCCGCGTAAGTCGGCGCCGAAACCGGCAGCACCGGCGGCGGAAGCCGAGAAGCAGCCGAAGATACCGATGGCTTCGCCGATTCGGACGGATATGGAAGTGTTCCGCTTCTAAGCTGGATCGAGTCAGAACAGAGCCCGCCTTGTGCGGGCTTTGTTGTTTCTACCCTCACCCTAACCCTCTCCCGGAGGATAGGGGACTGACCGAGGTGTCTGGCGTCATACGTCGACCTGAAAGATCCTGGCGATTATGGATTCACAGCGGGGCGTTCAAGTCGCTGCAGGTCTTCAATATTCCCGGATCGGTTCCCTCTCCCACCGGGAGAGGGCTAGGGTGAGGGGCTTTTCAGTCATCCACAAAAAAGCCCGCAGACAATCACTCGTCTGCGGGCTTCTTTGTTTCAGGCCTAAGGCTTACGCCCGGCGCTCATGCATCCGCGCCAGTTGTCGTTCCAGCATCGACGGATACGGCTCCATCAAGCGCTCGACACAGCAGGCACCCTCAGGGCTGGCAATCGGCCGGATGCGCGCACGCTGACGGATCAGCGCATCGTCACTGATCTTGCGCTCAACCAGCAGCAGATTACGGCTGTGCTGCGACAAGGCCAGGGCGTCTTGGGCGGAATCGGTCAACAGCAGATCAATCTGGCTCAGACCAAACAACTCATCGCCCAAAGTCAGGCCCAGCTGCAATTGCAGGGTGATGCCACTGTCAGCGACTTCAATCTGCAACTGATGGCCCAGCGCCCGCAGCAACTCGCCACAGCAGATGGCGTTGGTCAGGTAATCGTCGCCACTGTCTTCAGTGTGGAACAGCATCAGCGTGCTGCCGTCGTTCAGGGTTTCGATTTCGCCCTGATACAGCGAAGCGGCCTGATCGAGGCAGTCACGATAACGCTCCTGCAATTCGTCCAGACGTGCCCGCGGCAAGCGGCGCAGTTGTTCCTGTGAGCCCAGTTGTACTGCCAGCACGGCGCTGTGTTGTGGCACGCTCGGAGTCGCCTTGCGGGCGACCGGTTGTGGGGCAACGTCCAGCGATTCATCGCGCAGGTCGGCGAATGCGTCATCGTCATCATCGTCTTCGACGGTGCTGACCAGATGTCGCGGTGCAGGCTTCTGCGCGGCCATCGGACGGGTTTCGTCGAAACTCGGATCCCGCAAGTTGCGCACCTCGAATTCCGGCTCGTCTTCTTCCTCGAACTCAGGCTCCGGTTCCGGTGCAGGCTCTGGCGCGTAGTTGGCGTGCAGCTGACGCGCCAGATCGCCGATTTCATCCTGACGATCGATGCCCGGCGTGTGTTCGTCGATACGGCGCAACCAGACGCGCAGTTGCAGCAACGGCGTCGACAGATAGCGGCCCATGCGCAGGCTCAGGGCCAGCGACAGCGCCAGCAGAATGCCGCTGAGAATGCCCATGCTTTGCAGGCTGATGGTCATCGGCTGCTGGAACTGATCCATGTCCAGGCTGATACGCAGTTGCCCGGCAGTCACGTCCTGGAAAGTGATCTTGCTCTCGTACATGCCCTCGGCTTCGCCCAGCAGGCTGTGCTTGGGGCGCTGACCGGACTCGGCGAGAATGCGGTTATCCACGCTATAGATCGCCGCGTGGGCCACCAGTTTGTTCTTGGTCAGGTTGTTGAGCAGCACGTTGAGGCTGAGGATGTCGTTGGACACCAACAGCTCCGTGGCCGAGGTCGCGGTCTGCGTGGTCAGGCTTTCGCCCAGCGCATCGGCCTGCTGGTGCATGGCCTGCTTGAATTGCAAACCCATCACGCCGGCATAGATCACCAGGGCCAGAGCGACCAGGATCACGTTATGGCTGGCAATGCGCAATGCAATCGGTACACGGCGGTGGCGCAGTGCACGGAAGATCAGCAGGAAGAAGTTATCGGTTTTAACTGGCGTGGGCCGGTTCACTGAGCTCGGCTCTTTTGTCCGTGAAGTTGACGCGCAGTATAGCGACAGGCCCTAGACCGGCAAAGCGCTCACGGTGCCCGATGGTCACTGAAAGTGGGTAGAATGCGGTTTTTTTCCAGTTGCGGGGGTGCGCGTTGCGCGAAATCGTCCTGATTAACATCACGGGAGTCGACCGTCCGGGTCTGACTGCGGCCATTACCGGCGTTCTGGCACAAGGTGGTGTGAACATTCTCGACATCGGTCAGGCGGTGATCCACGACACCCTGTCGTTCGGCATCCTGGTTGAAATCCCCGATTCCGAGCAGGGTAAATCCGTGCTCAAGGACATCCTGTTCAAGGGCTACGAGCTCGACCAGCAGGTGCGCTTTACCCCGGTGTCCGAAGAGGATTACCAGCAGTGGGTGGGCAATCAGGGCAAGAAACGCCACATCGTCACCCTGCTGACCCGTAAAGTGACCGCCGGCCAATTGCAGGCGGTCAGTTCGATCACCGCCAAATATGGCTTGAACATCGACCATATCGACCGTCTGTCGGGTCGCATGCCGCTGGACACCCCGGCCGACAAAGGCAAGGGCTGCATCGAGTTTTCCGTGCGTGGCGAAGCGGCTGATCCGCAGGCTTTGCGGGCTGAGTTCCTCAGCGTTGCCCAGGAACTGAACGTCGACATCGCCTTCCAGGAAGATTCGCTGTTTCGCCGTAACCGTCGTCTGGCGGTGTTCGACATGGACTCGACACTGATCGAAGCCGAGGTCATCGATGAGCTGGCAAAGGCTGCCGGTGTGGGCGAACAGGTATCTGAAATCACCGAGCGCGCCATGGCCGGTGAGCTGGATTTCCGCGCCAGCTTCAAAGAACGTCTGGCCTTGCTCAAAGGTCTGGACGTCAGCGTACTCGACTCGATCGGCGCGTCGCTGCGTCTGACCGAAGGCGCGGAAACGCTGTTCGCCGAACTCAAGCGTCTGGGCTACAAGACCGCCATCCTCTCCGGCGGCTTCACTTACTTCGCCAAGCAATTGCAGGCCAAACTCGGCATCGACTATGTGTTCGCCAACGAACTGGAAGTGGTCGATGGCAAGTGCACCGGCGTGGCGATCGAGCCGATTGTCGATGCGCAGCGCAAGGCTGATCTGTTGAAAGAGCTGGCGCACAAGGAAGGTCTGCGTCTGGAGCAGACCATCGCGGTCGGCGACGGCGCGAATGACCTGCCAATGCTGGCAATTGCCGGGTTGGGTGTGGCGTTCCGTGCCAAGCCATTGGTCAAGCAATCGGCGAAGCAGGCGATTTCGACGTTGGGTCTGGATGGCGTGCTGTATCTGCTGGGCTTCCGCGATCGCGACGGGCAGCTCTGAGATCTCTATCGCCTGACTTGGCCTCTTCGCGAGCAGGCTCTCTCCCACAATTGAAATGCATTCCAATGTGGGAGCGAGCCTGCTCGCGAAGGCCGCGCCACCGATTCAAGATCTGATACTCAAAGCGACTTCCACAACGAATCAAAATCCTCCTCGCTCCCGCCATTCTGCGCGGCCTCCAGCGAGCGATAGGCAAACTGATTGAAACTGTGCGTACTTGCCACTCGCCGATCCAGCCCGGCGCGGTGCTCTTCGCCGTGGGTGTTGATCAGCACTTTGCTGCCCTCCTGAAACGGCAGGCGTGGCGCAAGCAGCGTCGCAGGTACATCGATCGCGCTGATCTCCGGCAGTAACAATCCGCGCAAATACTGGCTGTGATCGTCCCGCGCGCGCACCAATTGCAGACCGCAGGGCTCGGCGTGCGGCGCCACCAGTTCAATGCCCATTTGTGTGCCACCACCGCGTACCTGACGAATCCAGCGAATCACCGCGATGCTCCAGCCCAGACTGGTGCTGTCCTGAATCCCGAGCATTTCTCCGGCCTGCAATTCGGCGGGCACTTCTTTTGGCCAGGCCAGGCAGTAACCGCCGGGACTGTGATTGATCACCGGCAGCGCATGGGTCGGATAGTGCGGCGTATTGTCCGTGCCGCTTTCATCCTCGAGCAAATGGTCGTACTGGATTTCCTCGTAAGGCAAAAACTCATCCGCCTTGCTCTGCGGTGCGGCGTCGAAGGCCTGGCTCCAACTGTCCTTTTCACCCTTGGTCACGGCGCTGCTGAAATTCGCCGAGCGCGTTCCGGGATGCTTGAGCAGGTCGCTGAAGCTGCGTTCGCCACCCAGGTAGAAGTGCAGGGCGCTCATGCCCACGCACACGGTGAGATGGCCCTGGCCGACGGTGCGCTGAAAACCGCGCTCGGCGGCTTGTCCCCAAGTGGCGTGCAGGTGTTGCAGGGTATCGAGGCTCAGTCCGTTTGGTACTGGCAGGGGCGTGGACGTGTGCTGATGCTGCAAATGCGCTTCGATGGCGTTTACCAGCGGCTGCGGATCGAATCCGAGCAACCCGGCCTGTTCTTCGCTGCGAAACATGTTGCGGTAGCGCGGGCCTGCATCGATTGTCGGGCTGATCGCGAACAGACCTTCGCTCGTGCGACCGGGATGCAGTTTGAGCAGGGCGCTCCACGGTTCGAGTACTTCGGCCAATCGGGCGATCTGGTTCTGCCGCAATTGATTGCAGCGGGCGCTGCCCAGAAGCAGGGCGGCGATGTAAGTCTGCTCGAAACCGAGTTCGGTGGAGAGGCTGGCGAGGTCGTCATGGACCCGGCGCTGTTGCAGTTGCAGTTCGCAGGCGCTGCGATACAGCTGATGCAGTTCGAACCACACATGCTCCGGCGGCGAGCTGTACAGCTGCGTGGCACGCAGCAACTGGCCTTTGAGTGCATGGGCCGCCCGTTGCAGGGCCGTGCTGACCAATGCCGCGCGATCTTTGCTGTACTTCGGCGCAATGCGCAGCACGATCTGTTTGTAGCCGATGGCCAGATGGCTTTGCAGCGCCTGGCACAGATTGCTGATCTTGCGCGAACGCTCGTCGAGCATGATCGCCTGATGCAGGAAGTGCCGTTCCAGATGCTGGCAGACGAAATACACCTCGGGGCGCAGCAATTCCAGCAATTGCAGACGATTATCGCTGGGGGTGAGCAGTTGGTTGAGTTCGCCCAGGCCTTGATAGAGCAGGCGGGCGGTTTCGCCGATGTTGGCCTTGGGCAGGCCGGCGATCCAGCGCTTGAGGTCGCGCGGGGTGGCTTCGCAGAACGACAGGCGCGTTTGCGACGGTGTTGGCGCTTGAAGGGACGGCGGGGATATGGTCTGGCTCATGCCAAAAACCATAGCAGCAAATAACGCAATCTGCGGGAGCGCCCTAGGCGACTCCCGCAGCGGTCAATCAGGCTTTTGGCAGCGCCAGGCCTTGACCCATCTGCACAGGCGAACCCGCGACCAGTTCTTCAGCCCACTTCACCTGATCCGGCCCGAACAGCACGATCGCGGTCGAACCCAGCTTGAAGCGCCCCAGTTCGGCACCTTTTTCCAGATGGATCGGCGCGCGTGCGGCTTCGTCGTAGCGAAAGGTTTTCAGTTCGCGCTTCGGCGGGGTGACCAGACCGGCCCATACGGTTTCGATCGAAGCGACGATCATCGCGCCTACCAATACCACGGCCATCGGCCCGCGCTCGGTGTCGAAGATGCACGCCACACGCTCGTTGCGCGCGAACAGCTCCGGGACGTTTTCAGCGGTGGTCTGATTCACCGAGAAAATCCGGCCTGGGATGTAGATCATCTCGCGCAGGGTGCCGGCCAGCGGCATATGCACGCGGTGGTAGTCCTTCGGCGACAGGTAGATGGTGGCGAAGTCGCCGCCCATGAACGGCGCCGCGTTGGCCGCGTCACCGCCAAGCAGTTCCAGCACGCTGAAGCTGTGGCCCTTGGCCTGGAACACGCGACCGTGTTCGATCGGGCCGAGCTGGCTGACCGCACCGTCGGCCGGGCTGAGGATCGCGCCCGGGGTTTCGTCCAGCGGACGCGCGCCGTCTTTCAGGGCGCGGGTGAAGAAGGCGTTGAAGTGTTCGTAAGCGGTCAGGTCTTCGACCAGCGCTTGCGACATGTCCACCTGGTAGCGCTTGGCGAACCACTGGGTGAAGGCATTCTTGAACCAGCGCACACGGCACTCGGCAACGCAGCCGGCCAGGCGCGACAGCAGGTGATGAGGCAGCAGGTACTGGCTGAGGATAAACAGACGCTCTTTCATTGGTTGTCCTTAAAAAACTTAAATCTCGACGGGTGTGTCAGGGTGGTTGCCCCATTCGCCCCAGGAACCGGCGTAGCCCTTGACCCGCGGATAACCGAGGGACTTGGCCACCAGATAAGTGAAGCCCGACCGGTGATGGGTCTGGCAGTGGGTAATGATTTCTTTGTCCTTGGTGATCCCGAGGTCTTCGAGGATCTGCGGCATGTCTGTGCGAATGCGCAGCTGACGGGCCTTGTCCATGCCGGCAGTCCATTCGAAATTGACCGCGCCGGGGATGTGCCCAGCCTTGGCGGCCAGCACTTTCTCACCGGAATACTCCAGCGGCCCGCGCGCATCCCAGATCGCCAGATCGGCAGCACCGAGGCGGCTCTGCAGGTATTCGCGCGTGGCGGTGGGTTCTTCATGCAGGGTCAGCGCCAGCGGGCCACCGACAGCGGGTGGCACCTGGATCGACATAGGCATGCCGTCCGCCAGCCATGCCGGCAGACCACCGTCTATATAGTGGTATTTGTCGTGACCGATCACGTCGAGCAGCCAGATGAAACGCCCGGCCCAGCCGCCGCCTTCGTCGTCATAGACCACGTAGACCGCGTCTTTGCGGTGGCCCAGTTCACCGAACAGGGCTTCCAGATCAGCTTTGGCCGGCAGCAAGCCTGGCGCCGGCGGCTGGCCGAGTTGGGTGCGTTTCGGGTCGACAAAGCGTGCGCCGGGGATATGGCCCTCGGTGTAACGGGCAGGGCTGGTCAGGTCCACCAGAATCAGTTCGCCCGACTCGAGACGCGGGAGCAAGTCGCTCGGTTCGATGACGAGCGGCAAGCCAGAGAAGTCAGACATGTGAGGTCTCCAGAGCACAAAGGGGAGGATTGTAGCGCAGCCTCATCGGCCACGGCTGCTAAAGCTGTGCAGGGCTTTTTCGATGCACTGCGCGGTTTTGCCAAAGGCTTGCACGGTGATGTCGGCGAATGGCCCGCCGCCCTGATCGGCGACAACAATCATGATCACCCGGCCATTGTTGACCAGCGAGCGCAGGAACAGATGCTCGCCGCGAAACAGCGTGCGCAGGCTTGCGGGCAGCAGGGCGGAGAACTGGGCGTTGTTCTCGGGATTGATCCGCACCTGCGCCTGTTGCGCAAGCAGCCGTTGCAGGACCTTGCTCTGGCTGACGACAAAATTCAGCGCCGCCGCCTCCTTCGGCAAACCATAGGTTTGCTGCACGCGCAGACTGGATTGGGTGCGGTCGGCCATCAGGATCATCACCCGGCGCATGCCGCTCGCGGCCAAGGCATCGCGCGCGGCGACGGTCAGGCTCATCGCATTGGTGAAGCGACTCGGTTCTGCCAGCAATTCGGCGCATTGCTTGCGCCATTGGCCCAAGTCTTCAGCGGAAGGCGCGGCGGCGGGCAACATGCCGGCGGGCAAGCGACGCGTGCCCCACGGCCACAGCAGTGAAACCGCTGGGTGCCACAGGTCGGGCATCGCATGCTGACGCGCGCTGTTCGCGGCTTGCTGGTGCAACTGTTGTTGCACCTCGTCCATGGACATTTGCAGATAAAGGCTGGTCAGGTACTGCCAGCGTTCGCTGTGCGGACTGTCCCACGCCTGTTGCGCCGACAGCGCCAGACCATTGGCCAGCAGCACGGTATTGGCCGGTTGATTGAGCCAGCGGCGCAACGTCGGGTCATCGTCGAGGCGGTTTTGCTGACGCAGCGGATGTTCGCTGTCGCGGGCAATACGCAGCACTTTCACCAGTTCGCGTTGCTCGCTGAGCAGCAGTTTATAACCCTGCTGCACCCAGATCGGCAGATGCCAGGCCTGCACCAACGCTTCAGCGATTTTCAGCAGGCGTACGCCGAACAGTTGCTTCTCGACCACGCGCGCCGATTCGCCCTTGTGGATAACCCGCAGTTCCCATTCTTCGAGCAATTGCGGATACGTCAGCGCCAACGGCCACAGCGGCGACAGAAACAGCAGGCTGCCCCAATGAATGTCCTGCCACAGCCGCGCCAGGCGACTGGCGAAAAAACCGTTGGCCTGTTGCGTTGCGTGCTGGCTGATCATCTGCAACTGGCGCAGGGCCTTGGGAATCTGCATCTGCGGTTCTGCGGGCAGGCGGGCCAGCAGTTCTTCGGTGCGGGCAAGGCCCAGGCGATTGATCGCCACCTCGAGATTTTCCGCTGGCGTGGCCATGGTGCCATGGGTGTGACGATTCGCCTCACGGATGATGCTCAAGGCCAGTGCCGGGCTGTCCTGCATCAGGTCGGCAATGTCGCGCAACGAGCTGCGGTTGTCGCGGATCGCCCGGCAGACTTTGTCGTGGGCCTCTTGCGGCACGGGCAGCCGCACACCATCGAGCAACTTTACCCAGCCGTCGAGGGTGGTCGGTTTTTCGTGTGGGACGTTCGTTTCATTAGCCATGTCTGGACGGGATCTTCACTGACTGTAGACGCGCCCGGCATGGGCTAAATTGGCTTTTCGCCTGAACTGGCTATAGTCTGGCGCAGTTTTGCCGATAAGTAGAAGAAGAGATTTTTTAACTTCCGAATATGACCTTGAACCCGACTTAAGTAAGTACTTTCTACCTATGGCTAAAATTATCGGCATCATCGTCGTATTCGCGAGCGTGCTCGGCGGATACGTGCTCTCCCACGGCAAGATTGCCGCCCTGATCCAGCCCTTCGAGGTGTTGATCATCGGTGGTGCTGCACTCGGTGCATTCCTGCAGGCCAACCCCGGCTACATGACGATGCACGTGCTCAAAAAATCCCTGAGCATGTTCAGTTCGCGCTTCAGCCACACGTTCTATCTGGAAGTGCTCGGCCTGATCTACGAGATCCTCAACAAGAGCCGCCGCGAAGGCATGATGGCCATTGAAGGCGACATCGAAGATGCCGCCGCGAGCCCGATTTTCGCCAAGTACCCGGCAGTGCTCAAAGACGAACGCATGACCGCGTTCATCTGCGATTACCTGCGCATCATGTCGTCCGGCAACATGGCGCCGCACGAGCTGGAAGGCTTGTTCGACATGGAGCTGTACAGCCTGAAGGAAGACCTTGAACACCCATCGCATGCAGTGAACGGCATCGCCGACGCCATGCCCGGTTTCGGTATCGTTGCGGCGGTACTCGGTATTGTGGTGACCATGGCCTCGCTGGGTGAAGGCGATCAGAAGTCCATCGGCCTGCACGTCGGTGCGGCACTGGTGGGTACTTTCTTCGGTATTCTCGCGGCCTACGGTTTCTTCGGCCCGCTGGCGCACTCCCTGGCCCACGATGCCAAGGAAGAGCTGAACGTCTACGAAGCCATCAAGGCCTCGCTGGTGGCTTCGGCTTCCGGCATGCCGCCATCGCTGGCGGTCGAGTTCGGTCGCAAGGTTCTGTACCCGGCCCACCGTCCAAGCTTTGCCGAGCTGGAACAAGCCGTTCGCGGTCGCTAAGAAATGGAAAATAATCAGCCGATTATCATCAAGCGCGTCAAGCGCATAGCCGGCGGGCATCACGGCGGGGCGTGGAAAATCGCCTTCGCCGACTTCGCCACGGCGATGATGGCGTTCTTCCTGGTGTTGTGGCTGCTGTCCACCGCAACGCCGGAGCAGAAGATCGCCATCGCCGGTTACTTCAAGGATCCGGTCGGCTTCTCTGAAAGCGGCACACCGTACATCATTGACCTGGGCGGCACGCCGACCCTGGCGCCGGAAAACACCCTCAACCCGGAAGTGAAGTCGCAGCCGCAACCCGACAAGGTCACGGTCGACACCGAGCAGGTTGAAGGCATGGCCGAGCAGGTCGAGAAGGAACGTCTGGAACTGCTGCTGCAGGAACTGCAGAACAAGGTCGACGAGAACCCGCAACTGCAGAAATTCAAGGATCAGATTCTCTTCGAGATCACCCCGAACGGCTTGCGCATCCAGATCATGGACGCCGAGAACCGGCCGATGTTCGACTCGGGTTCTGCACGCCTGAAACCGTACTTCGAAGATATCCTGCTGGCCATGGCTGACACCATCAAAGCAGTGCCGAACAAGATCAGCATCAGCGGCCACACCGATGCCAAGCCGTACACCGGCACCGGTGATTTCGGTAACTGGGAATTGTCGGCCAACCGTGCCAACGCTGCGCGTCGTGCCTTGATCGCCGGTAGCTATCCGGATGCGCAAGTGGCGCGGGTTGTCGGTTATGCCTCGTCGGCGCTGTTCGACAAGGAAAACCCGTTCAATCCGGTCAACCGTCGTATCGACATTGTGGTATTGACCAAGAAAGCCCAAGCGGCCATCGAAGGTGCGCAAGGTGCAGACGCTGCGAAGCCAGCGGATCAAGGTCAGAACGGCGCCGCTCCAGCGACGCCGGTTGATCCGAACGCACTGCCAGCGGATCAGCAACCGGTGCCTGCACACGAGCTGCGCGAACGCTTGAACCTGTTCGACGACGCTGCGCCGAAACCGGCTGAGCCGGGGAGTGCGGCGCCCGCGCCTGCTGCCCCGCCAGCCACTGTGCCGGCCCCCGCGCCGAAACAGTGACCGACAAAAAAGCCACGATCACCGTGGCTTTTTTGTATCTGCCTGCGTCGCAATGACCAGTCGCAGTTTTCGCAATCACGGAAGATCAGTTAATGGAAAGACTCAAAGCCTATTTTCAGCGGCATGGCAACGCTCCCTTCAAGTTTGGCGAGGGGCGGGTCAGTGGCTACATTTCGGCCACCCTCGGGCTGTTGAGCCTGCTGGCGGTGTTCTGCTTCCTCTTCCCGGAATGGCTGACCACGGCCGAACTGCGCAAGGTCTATGACGAGCAGTTCGCGCGCACCACGTTGTTGCTCGGTCTGGTGCTGTCGTTCAGCCTCGGCACCCTGAATATCCTGCTGAACAAACGCAAACGCCTGGGGATTACCGGCCTGGTTGCATCGGGGCTGGCGGTATTTCTCGGTGGCACCAATGTTCAGGTCAGCTCGATCGGGCAGACGCCTTACTCGCTGGGTCTGGACTGGTTTGTGCTGGCGCTGCTGGTATCGGCCATCGTGTTCATTCCTCTGGAGAAGCTCTACTCCAAGGATCCTGAACAAAACATCCTGCGCCCGCACTGGCGCACCGACCTGACCTATTTTTTCGTCAGCCACATGCTGGTGCAGTTCATCCTGATTTTCATCACCGCATCCTCTAGCTATATCGCCGGTTGGGCGGTGTCGCCAGGCTTGCAGGCCAGTGTGCAGAGCCTGCCGCTGGTGGTGCAGTTTCTGTTGGCGATTCTGGTCGCCGATCTCGGCCAATACTGGCTGCACCGGCTCTATCATGTGGTGCCGTGGCTGTGGCGCATTCACGCGGTGCATCACTCCAGCACGCACATGGACTGGCTCGCGGGTTCGCGCGTGCACTTCATCGAAATCCTGCTGACCCGCACCGGTGTGCTGGTGCCGTTGATGCTGCTGGGCTTCGCGCCGCAAGCATTGAATGCCTATGTGATTCTGGTTGGTGTTCAGGCGGTGCTGGCCCACGCCAACGTGCGTATCAACGGCGGCTGGCTGAATTACCTGATCGTGCTGCCGCGCTACCACCATTGGCACCACGCCCGGCACAAGGACTACATCTACAAAAACTACGCGATCCACACGCCGCTGGTCGACATGCTCTTCGGTACGTTCAAGCTGCCGCCGAAAGAGTGGCCGGTGCGTTATGGCGTGTTTGGCAAGGAGTTGCCGGGCGGGATTGTGCGTCAGCATCTGTATGCGTTTCAAAAGCCTGAGCCGAAGACGGTTGTGCCAAAGCCGCCAGCCAGCGCATGAGGCAAAAAAAAGCCGCGAGATGATCGCGGCTTTTTTGTTTCTGGCTACTTAATAACCGTTTTCCGGCAGGCTGGCGATGATCGAGCGGTAGCTGTTCATCCGCTGTTGCTGCACGCGGCCATCTTCAAGGGCCTTGAGCAACGCGCAACCCGGTTCACGGTCATGCTTGCAGTCGCGGAAGCGGCAAGTGCCGAGCAGGTTGTCGAACTCGATGAAGCCGGCTTCGACGTCAGCACGGCTGACGTGGCCGAGGCCGAATTCGCGAATACCCGGGGAGTCGATCAGTTCACCGCCGCCGGGGAAGTGGAACAGGCGCGCAGTGGTTGTCGTGTGCGTGCCCTGGCCGGACAGTTCGGACAATGGCCCGACGCGGGTTTCCACCTCAGGCAGCAGGCTGTTGACCAGCGACGACTTGCCGACACCGGACTGGCCGACGAACACGCTGATGCGTCCGTCGAGCTGCTGTTGCAGTTGCTCCATGCCGTTGCCGTGGTGCGCCGACACTTCCAGCACCGGATAACCCAGCGTGCGGTATACCGCCAGCAGCGCATTGAGCGCCGGGGCGTTGTGCTCGTCGATCAGGTCAAATTTGTTCAGCAGCAACAACGGACGGATGCCGGCGTGCTCAGCGGCGACCAGATAACGGTCGATCAGGTTGGCATGCGGCTCGGGCAGTGGCGCAAAGACGATGACGATCATGTCGACGTTGGCCGCCACCGGTTTGAGCTGGCCACGGCTGTCCGGACGGCACAGTTCGGTGGTGCGCGGCAGTTGCGCGACGATTACCCCGATGCCTTGGTTGCCGGCACGCCAGACGACGGTGTCACCGGTTACCAGCGCGGGCAGGTTGGCGCGCAAGTGGCAGCGGAAGACCTGGCCGGCCTGATCACCGTCAACCGCCTCGACCTCGACCTGTACGCCGAAGTGGGCGATCACCAGGCCAGTCTGTTCCGGGCCCAGGTCGCCACCCTCGAGGGCTTCGACAGCCGAGGATTCGCGTTTGGCGGCGCGGGCAGCGCGTTCGCCCTGAATCTTTTCGATGCGCCAGTTTTGACGACGATTGAGTTGGCGTTTGGCCATGGGTGTTCCGTCTGAAGAATGCAGCGATTAGGTAAAACGGCCGCGAGTTTAGCACGCCCGGGCACCGCCCTAGGCTAAACTGCGCAGCATTGCCTAGGAGCCGAAATATGCCAAACCCGCAGAACCTGATCTGGATCGACCTGGAAATGACCGGTCTGGATCCGGAAAACGACGTCATCATCGAGATGGCCACCATCGTCACCGACAGTGACCTCAACACCTTGGCCGAAGGCCCGGTGATCGCCATCCACCACAGCGACGAAGTGCTCGCCCGCATGGACGAATGGAACACCCGCACCCACGGCAACTCCGGCCTGACCCAGCGCGTGCGCGACAGCCGTATCAGCATGGCCGAAGCCGAAGCAGAAACCATCGCCTTCCTGGAAAAATGGGTGCCGAAAGGCAAATCGCCGATCTGTGGCAACAGCATCTGCCAGGATCGCCGCTTCCTTTATACGCATATGAAGTCGCTGGAAAGCTACTTCCATTACCGCAACCTCGACGTCTCCACGCTCAAAGAGCTGGCCGCGCGCTGGGCGCCTGACGTGCGCGACAGCTTCAAGAAGGGCAGCACGCACCTGGCGCTGGACGACATCCGCGAATCGATCGCCGAGTTGCAGCATTACCGCAAGCATTTCATCAAGTTCTAAGGTGTTTGTGCAGGAGTTGCCGCCGACCGGGATTTTTTTGCGCTTGTTGTGCATTCGCAAATATTCAAGATCGCAGTCCGTGGCAGCTCCTCAATTGAAACGTGCGGCACACGCTCTGTCGTGCCAGTGCGAAATGATGTAGCGGTATTTGCGCTGAGCGCTGCATCTCGTGCGACATCTGTACAAAGACCTCCCGTTGACCTTTCGAAACGAAGTTATACAAACTCTATCGTTGCACTCCTCTCATTTATATATTGTGCCTTTGGTTAATGTTTCGAGCGGCCACACCAGGCTGTGTTTGGTGAATAATTGTTTTATTTACACTTTTGCGTGAGAGGTTTTTCTGGGTGCATGTTTTACTGTCGCTCCATACTTCGAATCTTGGAGGGTTCGGGTTTATGTCTATCAAGGAAGAAGTTTATGAGTGAAGAACGTATTGCGTCACAGGATCAATCCCATGAAGCAGGCGCGGCAGAAAGTATCGGTAGTATTGCCGTAAAGTTTGACGCGGGTGCATCCAGTCGAAATAAAGTGCTATACGCTAATGGGCGCATGCAGGTTAAGGTGCAGGTTGTAGTGACTGGTCTGGATCGCAATGGTGATGTCGTTGCAGTTTCCGACGAGGTCATGGAGAGTATTCGTCTTATTCACTACGATAGCGGCAAAACCTTGCGCAATGGTTGGCGAGCCAGCACGGAACAGGGCCGTTTCACCCTGGCGGTAGCGCACTCCACCACGGTTGTGGAGGATGATGGAGACGAGGATCTTTCCGGCCAGCGCCGGGTACGAGCATTCTGGGTATCCAGCGAAAATGTTGAAACCGTCCAGATCGGTGCTTCTATAAAATTCGATAACACAGTCATCCGCAGTAATGGAACAACTCTGTCGAGCAGGCACGACAGCAGTATCAGTATTGAAGCCATCCTGCCGGTAACCTATGCGATTGAGCAGTTTCGTTGGGAGAGCGTCTGGTATGAGGGCGGGTTTAAAAATCAGCGTATTTACAAATACTATCTCGGCTTATATCCCAATGCACAACAGGTAAAGTTGGTGGAGTGGATTGCTGAGGGTTCTGATGACAGCGTTGTATTCGCCTTCGGTAATAAAGTCGATGGATGGAAAGCAGCGTTTCAGGCAGGCGTTCTGATCCATCCGGACCTGCACACGTTTAACCTGTCGTTACCGTTTGTCGAGGCTTCCGGTGTGGTGCCAGAGGCCATCAGGTATATTCATCATGAAAAGTACTATGAGGTTAAAGTCAACGATCGCATCGGAGAATTGACGGTTGTCCAGGCACTGTCCCCAGACGTACGAAATCAACCGCTCGTCGACAGATCGGAAATTTTCCGTTTCACTGCTCTGGATCAGTTTGGAACTAAACATGAGCTGGCTATCCGCACTAACTTTAAAGAGCGAAGCTTTAGACTGGAGCGAGGCTGATACTTTCATTTTTTCTACAATACAAAGAGACAAATTGCCTTTAAGCATTTGTACAACAAACCTCGGAGTTGCAGATTGTAGTGGTTACTCTGGATGCAATTTGCCGATTCGACGTGACGCTGGTGGTGACTCCGGCTATCCATTCCTTGATCAATGACGGCGGTTTCGAATTGACGCAATGTTAGCGTCTTCTCTGTTGGTGCCGGCGCGTAGTGGCTAAACTGCGCGCCTCTCTGCCAGGATCGCCACCATGTTGCTGATGCTCTATCTGATCGCCATCACCGCCGAAGCCATGACTGGCGCCCTGTCTGCCGGGCGGCGCGGCATGGACTGGTTTGGCGTGGTGCTGATCGCCTGCGTGACAGCTTTGGGCGGTGGTTCGGTGCGCGACGTGCTGCTCGGCCATTATCCGCTGACCTGGGTTAAACATCCGGAGTACCTGGTGCTGACCTCGGTCGCAGCAATGTTCACGGTGTTCACCGCGCGCTGGATGCGCCATCTGCGTTCGCTGTTTCTGGTGCTCGACGCTGTAGGTCTGGTGGCGTTTACCCTGATTGGCTGCATGACTGCCCTGGAGATGGGCCACGGCATGTTAGTGGCATCGGTCAGCGGTGTGATCACCGGGGTATTCGGTGGCATCTTGCGTGATATTTTCTGCAACGACATTCCGCTGATTTTTCGGCGCGAACTTTATGCGAGTGTCTCGTTTGCGGCAGCGTGGTGCTACATGCTGTGTCTTTATCTGAATCTGCCAGGTGAACAAGCCATTCTGATTACGCTGTTCGGCGGGTTTTTATTACGTCTGCTGGCTATCCGTTTTCATTGGGAAATGCCCAAGTTTGTTTATAACGATGAGCACTGATAATGATTGCGGTAAGATAATGGTCTGCCGGATAAACCTGTAAGCCGCTAAATACTTGCAAATGGATGTTTCTTACATTTTTCGCTTTGCTGTTTATTTGAAAGGTCTGTAATTTTTTTGTTGGCATATTTCGATGCCAATATTTAAATGTAACTCTTCAAAGGAATAGATCATGAGCGAAAGCATGGAAGCTACACCCGATCAGCAAAACAGTCTGCCCGTTCTTGCAGGCCTTGCCCTGATGAAGGTCAAGTTTGATGCCAGTGACAATACTCGCAGCAAATCGCTTTTCGGTAACGGCAGAATGCAAGTGAAAGTACAAGTTCTGGTGTCCGGGATAGACGCAGACGGCAATGCCATGCACGTACCGGCAGATGTGATGGAAAGTATCGAACTGATTCATTACAGCACTGGCAAGACATTGCGCGACGGCTGGGCCACGAGCACCGTGCAAGGTCGGTTCACCGTTGAGGCGCGGCCTTCACCCACTGCCGGAGAAGTCCGCGATGATGATCTGGCAAATGACAGCGTCCATCCTCAGGTACGCACCTTTTGGGTATCCTCATCGAGTGCCGGGACGACCCAGATCGGTGCGCGCCTGACGCTGAACGGTGAGAGGATTCTCAGTAACGGGACCACACTTTCCAGTGTCCACGACAGCAGCGTGACCATCGAAGCACAGCCTCCTTCGGCGTATTCCATCGAAGAATTCCGCTGGTATCAAAACCGGCGCGGCAATGAGTTGCCCGGCAATCGCATCTTGCAACATCGTCTGGGCCTGTATCCGCGCGGGCAGCAGATCAAACTGGTCGATTGGGTTGTGGACGGTGTAGAAGAAGGCGTTGACCATAACTTCGCGGGCGGTAACAGACTGAATGAAGCAAGCACCAATTATATGGAGGTCATTCTTGTTCGCCCTGAAAAACAAAGTGTGACGGTGACCTTGCCGGTTAACGGTGATCCTTTTGTATTCACTTTTTTTCCCGATGCCCATACATGGGGTAGTGAGCATTATGCTGTAAAGATTCAGAGCGACGGAGAGTTGACAGTTGTACAGGCTCTCTCCGAGTACTCGACCAGCGGGCGAAAGTACAAGCACGGAAATAAACTTTATTTTGTCGCCATTGATGAGCACGGTACAGAGCATAAACTGGCGATTCGTGTGAACTTCACTGAGCGTAATTTATATCTGGAGCGAGGCTGAGAATCACATTTCACTGATGCAGTTTCGGTGAATGTAGTAGATGTATATGCTTTTTGCTGTGGCAACTACCGATAAGCTGTGGTGTTCAATTATCAGGTAATCGCATTCGAAGTGCTTTTACTTATATCGAGTGTTGGCCCTTGAATTGCGCGGGGGTCAACACAACCACATTTCGAGGATGAGTCGTCATGACTGGCAAATCGCCAAAGTTCAAACCTGTACCGGCCCCAACCAAAAAAACCGATTTCAGCGTAGACGGTATTCATCGGCCACCGCCAGCCTCTTCAGCAACGCCGTCTCCGCCCATTCCGCGTGGCCTGGAGCCCTTGCATCCTTTCCTCGGGCCTGACTCGATCGCAGCGGCGGCCGCGATAAAGGTCAGCGTGAGCCCGATGTCCTCCGCCACCGATGGATTCGCGAATCATGCCGCGAAGCACTCACTGGCAGATTACTGGATACCCACACCCAAAAGCCTTGCCAAGGCCGGTGCGCAGGGCATCCGGGTGGTGAAGCAGCGTCAGTATGTCGCTGTAGCAGATGATCATATCGTGCAAGTGGTCCCGGACGCCGGGAGTGGCCTGTTTCGCGTCACACTGGCCAATGAACTCAATCCCTCCGGGCCGCTGGTGAAGTGGGACAGCGAGGGCCGATTCTGGACTCTGGTGGACAGCGATGTCGCCACCTTCACTGATTCAAAGTCAGTACAAACCGCACAACTTTTTCGTCGAATGGGCCGTTCCGTGGCGCATTTTTCCGACGTCATGGTTGACCGTATGCTGGCAGTGAGCGGGGTCAATGAATCACTGCTGCGCGATGTGCTCGTTAACGATCGTCCTGCGCCTTTTTTACTGGAGGACACCATCAGGCGATTCGAACTTGATCGAGAGCTTCAGGCGCAGGGACGCGGAGCCGAACCTGAGCGGTTTACACGGTTCAAGGATCTGGAAGATGCATTTGAATCCGATTGCGATGAAAACACTTTGCGGCTGCGTCGGGTATTTCCAAATCTACCGAAAACGGCTGCGCTGGCGATATGGCGCGATACGAGCGCTGCCGAGCGTTTGCATATACACAACCAGCCAGGCATGCCTCAGCGAGTAGCGAAAGAGGCACTGGTGGCGCTGCGAGACATTCGCCTGGCGAGGGCCGCAGAAGGCATTTATCTAGAGGCGATTTCCAACCCGGACAGTGATCGGTTGGCGCTGCATATGCTCGGAAATCTCGCGAACTGGCCGCAGCAGATTCGTATCGAAATTCGCCAGGGGGCGATGGACGGGGAGGTCCTGGGCGCGATCGGTGACGCTCGATCGCCGTTTCGTCACATACTCATTCGTGAGGATGATGGCTATGTCATCCAAAGCAGCGACGCCCAATTACCTCAGGACTCGAAGGATCTGTATTCAATCCTGTGGTTTCTGTTGTTGCCCGAGCATCGCCAGTTGCTGGGTGTGACAGAAGTTGGTGGGACGGCACTGCAACAGCTGATCCGTGCACAACCGTTGCCGTCGCACCAGGTCGTGAACGAATGGCTGGGGCTGACGCCGCTTCCGGTTACCGCCGATCCTGCCATCGCACGATATTGGCAAACGGGGCACTTGCGAGGGGGAGGTGACAACAACCCGGTATCGCCAAAATCCGTTGTAGAGCGTGTCCGTGATCTTTATCCGCATCTTCCAGATGAGGAAGTGACGGCATTTATCAAAGAGCGTTTGAAGAGTGATCCATCAGACGTTTTGTTTCGCCTTGAAACAGAGCTTGCGACGTTGCGTGATGAGTTGGCGATATGGACTGCCGAGGGGGCGCCACCTCATATGCAGGCGGCGGAACCAGAAGGCGCGCCGACACCGGCCGAACGACGCCAGGCTCGCGAGCAGTTCAGCGCAAAGTTGCAAGATATCTGGCAGCGCAAGTCGGTTTCGAGGTGGGGCGAGGGAAGCGATCATTTTTCTCACTATGTCGATTTTTCGGGTGAGTTACCGCGGTTGTCTACCCGATTTGAATATGTGACAGAGTTGATATTGACCGCCAATGAACCGGTCGCACGGATGGGGGCGTTTCTTGACAGTTTTCCGAATGTTCAATATTTGGGAGTCTTTGGCATAAAAATGGAGGAGTTCCCGTCAGGGATATTTCAAATGCGCCAGTTAAGCGAGCTTACGCTGGACGGCTGTTCGCTGAAACTATCCGAAGTCACAGCTGAAGGCTTGTCCAGAATCGAAACGCTCGTCCGGTTGAATCTGGCAAATAACCCTCTGACAGTGACTCCGCATGTTGGCTATATGGCAGGTTTAACCGGATTGATGCTGAGTAACGCGAATCTTTCCAGCGTTCCTTCAGGTATAGACAAACTCAGGAACCTGGGCGTCGTGGCATTGCACGATAATAATATTGCCGACGTGGGAAGCGAATTGTTCGAGATTCCGGATACACAGGATCTGTTCATCGGTTTATTGAATAATCCGCTGAGTGACGCGTCAAGGCAACGGATTGGTCAGTATCTTGAAAGCTCCAGTATGGATCGAAAGGTGGAAATCCAGACGGAGGAGGTAATTTCCGAATCTGACTCCGGTAGTGAATCCTCAGAGAGCGGGTTCTCGACGGGTTCAGACAGTGACTGAATGTTGGTGGAAGTAACGGCTCCTTGGTTTTTCTAACATAACCTGACAAGAATAAACTGCTCGGCGGCTTCCCTTCTGATTTTGCGCAATCGAAGTCAGGAGGGAGGAACGACATCGAACGCTGGAATCAATGGGGGCGGAAGAGTGCTGTTAAAGTTCGCATAATGAAGTCTGCGATTTTGCAATATATTAGCATTTGTATGTTTTTTTAAGGGTGATGTTAAAATATTACTTCCTCACAATTTGTCGAATGTCACGACTGTTTTTATTTAAGTAGCACCTCAATACTTTGCTTTGCCCTTAAATGGCGAATCTATTAATCAGCAAGGTATTGTCAAATGTTTGAAGAGCAAGTTGGTATTTCCCGTATCGAAGTGAAACTCGACTCCACAAGGTCTGGCCAGCATAAGGTGCTTTATGCCAACGGGCGCATGCAGGTACGTGTATTGGTGCTTTTGCACGGGATCGATAACAACGGCGACGGTGCGTCACTGTTTGGACATCCCGCACTGCAATCGCTGCGGTTGATCGCCTATAACGGCGCGCGGCCTCTGGAGGGTGACTGGAGTGTATCGCTGCAGGAAAATCGTTATGCTCACGAAATGTCGGGTGGTGCACCGCGGGTTACCGAAGTTCCCCGTACCATGCACAATCGGTTAAGTGACGACTCTGATCCGGTGCAGATTTTTCAGTTTTGGGTTTCGGCCACCAGGCCCGGGATAATGGAAGTGGCCGCCGAAATTCTTATGGATGGTGTGTTGTTGCGAAGTAACGGAATTGGCTTTGACAGCAGTGTTACGCTGGAGGCAGTTCCGCCGAAAGAGTATTCGCTAAAAAACTTTACGTTCAGCGAATATGGTCAGAAGCAGCAGAAGGCGCAATATGACTGGGTGCAATGTCATCATATTGGGCTCCACGCGGAGGGCCGGCAGATTCACCTGCTTGACTGGTACAGTAGTGAGGTAAAACTTGATCCTTATGATTCCGAAGATGCGGTACAGTTCTATGCCTCCGGAAACATTTCTGATACGCGGGATGGGCGCAAAAACTTTTACGGCTACCTGGCGCCTATTTACGGCCTGAAAGCAACCTTTCGCAGTCCCCTCGGCACCATGATAGTGCCGATCAATAATGTGCCCGGACAGTTGACGCTTGTTCAATATATTTCTGCTGACCTGCAAGTGGGGCGGGCAAGCGAAGGTACATTCGAGTTTGCAGTCATAGATGAGTTTGGTTCCGAACACAGGCTTTGTATCGAAGGTGATAAAGAGCAGCGCGCCTTTATTCTGAGTGAGTCCAAGCGGTCAATGAAACAGCTTGGCTGATTTCATGATTTGGTCAGTGGGTGTTTGCTGGCCAATTGAGCTAGTCAGTATCTGGATCCTGGAATAAAAGGACGTTTTTCAATGGCAAGTAATTTATCTTCCGCTGTTCAATCAAACGCTTTCAACTTCGGCGAATTTGTTTCCGGAGGTGTTGATCCGCGCACGGGCATGTACACATGCTCGTTTTCATTGGGGAAGTTACACTCGGCGGATCTCAATGGTCCTGAATTTGCACTTTCACTGGGTTTTAATCCGCTCAATCAGGCAGATGTCGGTTTCGGTATTGGCTGGTCTTTGACCCTGACAAACTACGATTTGCGCAGTAAAGTCATGACGCTGTCCAATGGCGAGCGTTACAAGGCTGTTGAAACTTCCACCGGTCTGAAGTTCAAGGAAATGAAGCTGCAAACGGCGAAGGTGTTGGTGACCGGAGCAGGACGCTATGAAGTTCGATACAAGGATGGTCGGCGTGAACTGCTCAAAGTGCTGGCAGGTACTCAGGTCGCCGTAGCGGAAAAAATAATCGCGGCGAACGGTGTGAGCATTGCGTTGAAGCACGAGCTGTTCAACCAGTTTCCCAGATTGGCCGAAGTCCGTGATGCCAAACGCTGCCTGCTGAAAATCACCCGTAATGCAGGTCAGGTGACATTGACCCGGCATCCCGAGACCTCGTCCAGCGTCGACTACAAGTTGATCTTGAAAAACGCCCGGGTAACGGCGATCGAACTTCCGGTCGGTAAAGGTTGGGAGCTGGAATATGAAATCATCGACGAGGCCAGCTATTTGCACCGCGTCGTTAATCCATTGCGCGGCGTAGAAATCATTCGCTACAAGCGGCAAGGTCATAGTTTCGAAAATGGTGTGGAACGGACACTGCCATTTGTGATCGCTCACGATACCTACCCTGGGCGCGGCCAGCCCAGACTCTGCAAGACATACACGTACTCAGACCATAACTTTCTTGGGCAGGGCCTCCTCCCGGCCAAGGACAATGACCTGGATCCTCTTTATCTGGCGCCCGGCAACTATGTCTACACCTCGGACGAGAAGTTGTTGATAAGCGGCAAAGTACATACCCGCATTAAACGCACCTACAACAAGTTCCATCTGTTGGTGGCTGAAGATACAACCTGTGGCGATGCCCAGATCGTAACTGCCATGGAGTATCACTGTTCCGTCGCCAAGCCCTTCAATGAGCAGTTGGCGCAATTCCGCCTGCCGAAAATCCAGACGGTGACTTACCTTGATCGGCGCACCCAGCAGAAGCGTGTGGAAACCACCGTCACCGAGTTTGATGCCGAAGGCAACTTGCTCAAGCAAGTAGATCCGAGCGGGCTGACGACATCGACGGAGTTCTATCCGGCTAACGGTGGCGACAACTGTCCAGAGGATCCGCTGGGGTTCTCCAGATTCCCGAAAAAGAGAACGGTTACCGCTGCCGCGTCGGGTGGAACTTCGACTGTCACGTACTACGACTATGCCCTGCTCACTGCGTTGGAAGGGGCAGAACTGGCATCCGTGTTACTGGTTGAGGAGCGCTTTTTCGAAGTCGTGGAAGGCATTGAGGTATTACGTTCGAAAACCGAACGCAGTTACCTGGATACGCCCAAGGACCCACTCAAGCACGGGGCCATGAAAGAGCAAAGTATCCTCCTGAATGATAAAAAAACCGCTACCGAGTTTTCCTATGAACTTGAGGATGACAGGTTGCGGGTCAAGTCCAGCACACGCGGATTTGACGGTGCGCTACAGGCCAGTGAGAAGGTGCTTTCGACGCTTACCGGCTTACCGGTGTCAGAGGTCGGAGTCGATGGCGAGCACATCGAACATGAATACGATGCAATCGGCCGGGCAGTGCGCAAAACGGTTGCTTCCGGTACCCCTTATGCGGCCGCTACCCAGTGGGCTTATCTGGCCGCCAGTAAACAGCAACCGGCGACGATGGTGACCACCGATCCCGCCGGCGGCGAACAACGGATCACCTATGACGGCCTGGAGCGGGTGATCAACGTTCAGGAAAAGGACTGCGACCATCCAGACAAGGACGGGCTCATTCAGACCCGCACGCTTTATTCTGCCCTGCATGATTCGGTCGGTCACAAGGTGCAAGTGACGCTGACGGATTGGCATGATGGCAAGCCTTATCCCGTCAGCACCCGCTACGAATTCGATTCCTGGGGCCAGGTCAGCAAAACGCTGCGTGCCGATGGGCTTATCGAACACAGCGAGGCGGATCCGGTGCTTCGCCAGCAAACCGATTGGCTCGAGGGGATGGGCAAGACACTTACCCTCGTCAATGAGTTCGGTAAACCGCTCAGTGTCGAAAGCTTCAATCTGAAGAACAAGAGTCTGGGCAAAACCGTTTACACCTATGACGGGTACGGGCGCACCACCAGCAAGACAGATCCGGTCGGCAATACCACTCGATATGAGTACGACGTTTTTGACCGGATAATCCGCAGTGTCCTGCCCGACGCCAGTGAGGTCGTGACCGACTATGCCGAGCATAGCGATGAAGGGCTGTCGATCGGGATCAAGGTCGGTGACAAAGTGTTGGGACAGCAAACGTATGATGGTTTGGGTCGTTTGATACAAAGTACCGTGGGCGGACGACAGTCCGAGGCTGGTTATGAAGCGGGCTTCACTCAGCCACAGTGGTACAAGAGTGCTGATGGCAAAAAAACCGAATTCACTTACTTGCGTGATCTGGGCGGTTTGCTGACGCAGCGCAAGGCAGGGGAGCTGGTCACGACCATGACTTACGATCCTGTCAGTGGCAATCCCTCGAGCTGTACCGAAAACGGCAGGGAACGAAGTTTTACCTATTACCCTTCCGGACGCCTCAAATCCGAGACGACGACCTTTGGCGCTATCACGAAAGCCGCGTCCAGGACCTGGTCCCTGCAGGGGCGACCGGTCACCCAGGTCGATGTGCTCGGAGCCGAAAGCAGATCCGAATACGACAAGCACGGCCGCCTGCTGTCCACCTCGCAGGGCTCGGTGAAAACCGAATTCCACTACGACACCCGGACGGGGATGCTGGAATGGACGAAAACCGAAGACACGTCGATCAAACGGCAGATGATCACCCGGTTTGCCTATGACGATATCGGTCGTGAAACCCGCCGTACCTTCGAGATTCAGGGGCAGCCTGATCAGACGCTGGAGTCGACTTACACGCTTGCTGGCAAACTGGCGAAGAAAGTGTCCAGGCGTGGCACGCAACTATTGCGCGATGAGCAATTCACCTACGACGTGCGCGGGCGTCTGATCCAGTACGACTGTGCCGGCAGCCAAAAGCCCCGCGATCCGTATGGCAAGGAAATTATCCAGCAGACGTTTACCTTCGATGCGCTGGACAACATTCTTACTGTGCAGACGAAGTTCCCGCTGGGTGTGAATCTGACCACCTTCAGTTATGACAATCCTGATCCTGTACAGCTCAGCGCAGTCCAGCATTCCCATGTCGACTATCCGCCGCCAGTGTCGCTGGAATACGACGCCAACGGCAGGATGATCAAGGACGACCAGGCGCGAACCCTGGCCTATGACGCGTTCGGACGTCTTGAGCAGTTGTCCGGCGCAGGGGGGGCAGTCATTCGTGGCTACCATTACGACGGTTTCGACGACCTGGTTGAACTGTCGCAACCCGATAAGGTAACGACGCAGCGTTACTACCATGCAGGTCGGGTCGCCCATGAGGTGAGTGGTGAAAATTCGTCCAGTATTGTGCGTCACGGTGGAGCGCTTGTAGGGCAACAGCAACTCGGTTCGAACGCCGGTGCGCAGCTATTTGGTACCGATCAGCAACAAAGCGTGCTGACAACGCTGGGCAAGGAACAGCTCACCGATTGCGCCTACAGCCCTTACGGGCATCGCCCTGCCGAAGGTGGATTGTTCAGCCTGGCAGGGTTCAACGGCGAGCAGCTGGATCCGGTGACCGGGTTGTATCTTCTGGGTAACGGTTACAGGGCCTATAGTCCGACACTGATGCGTTTTCTCGCCCCCGACAGCATGAGTCCGTTCGGCGCGGGCGGATTGAATGCCTACAGTTATTGCTTGGGCGACCCTGTCAATCGTGTCGATCCTACCGGACATATGTCCTGGCAATCGATCCTCGGCATCGGACTCAGTATTCTCGGGATTGTTGCCAGCGTCTTGACGATGGGCGCGGCGACGCCATGGGCAGTGGCGGCGTTGGGGCTGGCCGTGACTTCGGGCTTGGCCGGTATCGCCAGCGAGGTGGTCAATGAGCTGGCACCGGATTCTCAGGCCGGTGAGATCTTGGGCTGGATCAGTTTCGGGCTTGGGCTGGCTTCGCTCGGTGCAGGTTTGGCGGCGGGTGCAAAAGCGGCTGTGAATGCGGGCAGGAAGATGGCTTCAGCTTTTAGCAAAGGCCTCAGCCCTAATAAAGACGACGCAGCCAGAGCAGCACGAAGGCTTAGGGGGGGAGGACGCGCGAGGCAAAATGCAAGTAGAGCGAATGCGCCCGTGGAGGAAGCGGCGGAGAGGCCTTGGCAATTAATCAGGCCCGATGCAGAAGACTACGTCTATGCCACTCATAAGACGATGGCCGACGAATTCTTCCAGCTCGTGGAAAGCGATATGTCCCCCGTACAGGCAGCCAGGAGGTCCAGGATGTATTACGAGGAATTCGGCCCAGCCGGTGACGGAAGAAAAGTAACGCATGTTTTTTTTACGGCCTCGAAAGGACGTGGGGAGCGTATTTATCTTCTGGAGGACAGTAAACAGAGAGTTTGCAGAGTCCTGCGGGCGGGCGGCCATTGGACCGACGGAGAGACCAGCGCAATAATGAGATCGGCGAAAAATATGGTTACAACGCGCACATGAGCACTCTGAATACTTCGCCTGCCCGTTATGGGTGTGAAGGTCTGGAGTGCTGTTCAAGCGCCCACTCCACGTGTTCTTTAACCAACTCTGACGGATAATCCCGTCGCGCCTTCAGCGCTTCCAGCACCGGAATCGTTGAGGGCGCATTGCCCAGCCCCACCGCCAGATTCCTCAACCAGCGCTCATATCCCGCCCGCCGCAACGGCGAACCTTCAGTACTGCTCAAGAACTTCTCCTCATCCCACAAAAACAACTCGGCCAACTCGGCGTTGTCGAGGTTGTGCCGTGGCTTGAAATCGCTTTCCGCGGAAGGTTTGGCGAAGCGGTTCCACGGGCAGCAGATCTGGCAGTCATCGCAGCCGAACACGCGATTGCCAATCAGCGGTCGCAGATCCTCGGGGATAGCGGTTTTCAGCTCGATGGTCAGATAGGAGATGCAACGCCGGGCGTCCAGCACATACGGGCCGACGAAGGCGTTGGTCGGGCAGATGTCGAGGCACGCCGTGCAGCGACCGCAATGTTCTGTGCTGTGCGGCTCGTCCACCGGTAACGGCAGATCGACGAACAGTTCGCTGAGAAAGAAATAACTGCCGGCCTTGCGATTCAGCACCAGCGTGTTTTTGCCGATCCAGCCTAATCCGGCCTGCTCGGCGATGGCCTTTTCCAGCACCGGGGCGCTGTCGACAAACGCACGGAAACCGAACGGGCCGATCTCGGACTGAATCTTGTCGGCCAATTGCTGTACACGTTTACGGATCAATTTGTGGTAATCGCGGCCCAAGGCATAACGCGACACGTAGGCTTTTTCCGGTTGCGCGAGCATTTGCGCCATTTGTGTGTCGCCGGGCAGGTAGTCCATGCGCAGCGAGACCACGCGCAAAGTGCCCGGCACCAGTTCTTCGGGGTGCGAGCGTTTGCTGCCATGGGCGCCCATGTAGTCCATTTCGCCGTGGTAGCCGGCCTCGAGCCAGCGTGCGAGGTGCTGCTCATGCTCGGCCAGATCCAGACCGCTGATGCCGACTTGCTGAAAGCCCAGCTCGCGGCCCCAATCCTTGATCGATTGGGCGAGGGCGGGCAGGTCTGTGGTGATGGCGGACATGAGGCGAGAGAAACCGGAGCTGAGGTGCGTATAATTCTGCCAGACATCGGAGCCCGAAGACGCATGCCGCACACGAAAGATGAATTACCCGACGCGCTGTATGACGCCGCACAGGTGCGCGAACTCGATGCGCGGCTGATTGCCGCCGGCACGCCGGGCTTCGAACTGATGCATCGCGCCGCGCACGCAACGTGGCGCGCGCTGGTGCGGCATTGGCCGTCGGCAACTGAACTGACGGTGCTGGCCGGGCATGGCAACAACGCCGGTGACGGTTATCTGGTCGCCGCGATGGCGCAACGGGCCGGGTGGTCGGTGCGCGTATGGGCGGTCGGCGATCCGCAGCGTTTGCAGGGCGATGCCGCGCTGGCCCATGCCGAGGCGTTGGCTGAAGGTGTTGCGGTGCAGGGCTGGCAGGCTGAAAGCGAATTGCGCGGTGTCATTCTCGATGCATTGCTTGGCACCGGGCTGAGCGGGGATGTGCGCGAGCCTTACGTGTCGGCGATCAAAGCCATCAACGCCAGCGGTTTGCCGGTGACAGCTGTCGATATCCCTTCTGGACTAAGTGCTGACACTGGACACGTGCTGGGTGCCGCCGTAGAGGCCGATCTAACGGTGACTTTCATCGGGCTGAAACTCGGCTTGTTCACTGGGGACGCGGCGGATCATATCGGCGAATTGGTGTTTAACGATTTGCAGGCCGGCGCCGACATCTATCGTGACATTCCGGTCATCGCCCAACGGCTCAACACGGCTAATCTTCCGCGATTGGCGGCGCGTACACCGACTTCGCACAAGGGTCGGTTTGGTCATGTGCTGCTGATCGGTGGCGATCACGGTTTTGGCGGGGCGATTCTGCTCAGCACTGAAACTGCCCTTCGCAGTGGCGCGGGCATGGTTTCGCTGGCGACCCGGGCAGAGCATGTGCCGGCGGCGCTGACCCGTGTGCCGGAAGCCATGGTGCTCGGCACGTCCTCGGCCAATCAATTGATGGGCTTGCTGGAGAAAGTCTCGACGCTGGTTGTCGGCCCCGGCCTCGGTCAGGCCAGTTGGGGCCGAGCGTTGCTGTCGGCGGCGGTCAACGCGACTTTGCCGCAAGTGTGGGACGCCGATGCGCTGAATTTGCTGGCGAGCGGTTTCGTCGAGCTGCCCAAGGATTGCGTGATCACCCCGCATCCGGGCGAAGCGGCGCGATTGCTGGGCATCAGCACTGCCGAAGTGCAGGCGGATCGTCCGGCGGCGGCGCTGGCGTTGAGCAAAAAATATACGGCCGTGGTCGTGCTGAAGGGCGCCGGCAGCCTGATCGCTCACCCCGATGGCCGTCTGGCGCTTTGTCATCAAGGTCATCCGGCCATGGCCACCGCCGGGCTCGGCGACGTGCTCGCCGGTTTGACCGGTGCGCTGCTGGCGCAAGGCATGGCCGGTTTTGATGCGGCGCGTCTGGCGGTCTGGCTGCACGCCAATGCCGGTCAGCAACAAGGAAAATTCGGCCGTGGGCTGGCGGCCAGTGATCTGATTCCAGCCATTCGTCAGTTGTTGGAGGAGCAAGCACCGTGTCTGAAGTAACCCTGTACCTGGCCGATGAACAGGCCATGAGCGACTTTGGCGCACGGATCGCCCGCGTGACTCAAGGCCACGGGCTGATTTTTCTCGAAGGCAACCTGGGCATGGGCAAAACCACCCTGTCGCGGGGCATCATTCGCGGGCTGGGCCATGTCGGCGCGGTAAAAAGTCCGACCTTCACTTTGGTCGAACCTTACGAGATCGGTGACATCCGTGCGTTCCACTTTGACCTGTATCGCCTGGTCGATCCGGAAGAGCTGGAGTTTCTCGGCATCCGCGACTACTTCGAAGACGACGCGATGTGCCTGATCGAATGGCCCGATAAAGGTGCAGGCTTTTTGCCAAAGCCTGACCTGACCATTACCATTAGCCCGCAAGACAGCGGGCGTTCGCTGAAAATTTTATCCCAGGGCTCGCGTGGCGAGGCCTGGTGTGCCGCTTTGGCGTTGGAATCCAATTAAATGATGGGGTTAGGTATGCGCTTTCGCGCGTTGGTGGCTGCCGCTGGACTGTTGTTGATGGCAGTAACCGTCAACGCTGTGGCCGACTCAAAGGTCAACAGCGTGCGCCTGTGGCGGGCGCCGGACAACACGCGACTGGTCTTCGACCTGAGCGGCCCGGTGCAGCACAGCGTCTTCACCCTGACCTCACCGGACCGGCTGGTGATCGACATCAATGGCGCCACCCTCGGTGCGCCGTTGAATGTGCAGACCGCGAACACGCCGATCACCGCAATGCGCTCGGCCCAGCGTACGCCGACCGACCTGCGTGTGGTCATCGACCTGAAAAAAGCCGTCACCCCGAAAAGCTTCTCGCTGGCGCCGAACGCGCAGTACGGCAACCGTCTGGTGGTCGATCTGTTCGACAACCCGGCCGACGCCGCACCGCCGCCTGCGCCAACGCCGCAGGTGGCCACCGTGCCAGCGGTGCCAGTAACCCCGACCGAGCCAGCGATCAAGTTGCCGCCAGCCCCGGCCGGCAAGCGCGACATTATTGTCGTGATCGACGCCGGCCATGGTGGCGAAGACCCGGGTGCATCCGGCTCGCGTGGCCAGCGTGAGAAAGACGTGGTGCTGCAGATCGCCCGTGAACTGCAGCGTCAGGTCAACGGCATGAAAGGCTTCCGCGCTGAACTGACCCGTACCGGCGACTACTTCATCCCGCTGCGTGGCCGTACCGAAATCGCCCGCAAGAAAGGCGCCGACCTGTTCGTCTCGATTCACGCTGACGCTGCGCCGTCTGCCGCAGCCTTTGGTGCCTCGGTGTTTGCCCTGTCTGATCGCGGCGCTACTTCCGAGACTGCGCGTTGGCTGGCCGACAGCGAAAACCGTTCCGACTTGATCGGTGGTGCCGGCAACGTCAGCCTCGACGACAAGGACCGCATGCTCGCGGGGGTATTGCTCGACCTGTCGATGACGGCCTCGCTGACTTCCAGCCTCAACGTCGGCCAGAAAGTTTTGACCAACATCGGTCGCGTCACGCCGCTGCACAAACAGCGTGTGGAACAGGCCGGGTTCATGGTGCTGAAGTCGCCGGACATCCCGTCGATTCTGGTCGAAACCGGGTTTATCTCCAACGCCAACGAAGCGAACAAGCTCTCGGCCTCGAGCCACCAGCAAGCGCTGGCGCGTTCGATCAGCAGCGGCGTGCGTCAGTTCTTCCAGCAGAACCCGCCACCGGGCACCTACATTGCCTGGCTGCGTGATTCCGGCAAGATCGCCCAAGGCCCGCGCGATCACCGTGTCGGCCCGGGCGAAACCCTGGCAATGATCGGCGTGCGCTATCAGGTGTCGCCGGCCACGTTGCGCGCCGCCAACAACCTGAAAAGTGATGAGCTGAAAGTCGGTCAGCACTTGACCATTCCAGGCACCGAACTGGCGTCCAAAGAATGAACGAAGTGTTGAACGCGGCTGCCCGCATCGAACTGCTCAGCCCAAGGCTGGCGAACCAGATCGCCGCCGGTGAGGTGGTTGAGCGCCCGGCTTCGGTGATCAAGGAGCTGCTGGAAAACAGCCTCGACTCCGGCGCCAAGCGAATTGATGTCGACGTCGAGCAGGGCGGCGTCAAGCTGCTGCGCGTGCGCGACGATGGCAGCGGGATTTCCGCCGATGATCTGCCGCTGGCCCTGGCGCGTCACGCCACCAGCAAGATTCGCAATCTGGAAGACCTCGAGCAGGTGATGAGCCTCGGTTTCCGTGGTGAAGCACTGGCGTCGATCAGCTCGGTGGCGCGGCTGACCCTGACCTCGCGTACTCGCGATGCCGATCAAGCCTGGCAGGTCGAAACCGAAGGCCGCGACATGGCGCCTCGGGTGCAACCGGCAGCGCATCCGGTTGGCACCTCGGTGGAAGTTCGTGACCTGTTCTTCAACACCCCGGCGCGGCGCAAATTCCTCAAGACCGAAAAAACCGAATTCGATCACCTGCAAGAAGTGATCAAACGTCTGGCGCTGGCGCGTTTCGACGTGGCATTCCATCTGCGCCACAACGGCAAGACCATCCTCAGCCTGCACGAGGCTCACGATGATGCGGCCCGCGCCCGGCGTGTGGCGGCGATTTGTGGCTCGGGTTTCCTTGAACAGGCGCTGCCGATCGAGATCGAGCGCAACGGTTTGCACCTGTGGGGTTGGGTCGGTCTGCCGACCTTCAACCGTAGTCAGGCGGATTTGCAGTATTTCTTTGTGAATGGCCGTGCGGTTCGCGACAAGCTTGTGGCGCACGCGGTGCGTCAGGCCTATCGCGATGTACTGTTCAACGGTCGTCACCCGACCTTTGCGCTGTTTTTCGAGGTCGACCCGGCGGCGGTCGACGTCAACGTGCACCCGACCAAACACGAAGTACGCTTCCGTGACGGGCGCATGGTGCATGACTTCCTTTATGGCACGCTGCATCGCGCTTTGGGCGATGTGCGTCCGGAAGATCAGCTTGCCGGTTCCGTGACCACTGCCGTCGTGCGGCCTACGGGCCTCGATGCTGGTGAGTTCGGGCCGCAGGGTGAAATGCGTCTGGCGGCCAATGCGCTGTTGGAGCAACCGCAGGCGCAACCGGCGTTCAATACTTCGTCCGGTGCCAGCGCTGGCGGCGCTTACCAGTATCAATACACGCCACGCCCGCAATCGGCGGTGCCGCCGGCTGCCGAGGCTCAAGCAGCGTATCGCGAGTTTTTTGCGCCGTTGCCTGAGGCCAATGCCAACGCATTGCCGGCCGGCCAGGAAGACATTCCACCGCTCGGTTACGCGCTGGCGCAGCTAAAAGGCATCTACATTCTGTCCGAGAACGCCCAAGGGCTTGTGCTGGTGGACATGCACGCCGCTCATGAGCGGATCATGTACGAACGCCTGAAAATCGCCATGGCCAGCGAAGGGCTCAGCGGCCAGCCGTTGTTGGTGCCGGAATCCCTGGCCGTTAGCCAGCGCGAGGCCGATTGCGCTGAAGAGCATGCGGCGTGGTTCCAGCGTCTGGGCTTCGAATTGCAGCGTCTGGGCCCGGAAACCCTGGCGATTCGCCAGATTCCGGCCTTGTTGAAGCAGGCTGAAGCCAACCGTCTGGTCGGCGACGTGCTCTCGGACCTGATGGAATACGGCACCAGCGACCGGATTCAGGCGCACCTCAACGAATTGCTCGGCACCATGGCCTGTCACGGCGCAATTCGCGCCAACCGGCGCCTGGCTTTGCCGGAAATGAACGGCCTGCTGCGTGATATGGAAAACACCGAACGCAGCGGTCAATGCAACCATGGCCGACCGACCTGGACCCAACTGGGCCTGGACGATCTGGACAAACTGTTCTTGCGCGGTCGTTGATGAGCCAGCTTCCTCCAGCGATTTTCCTGATGGGCCCGACCGCTGCGGGCAAGACCGATCTGGCCATCGAGCTGACCAAGGTACTGCCATGCGAGCTGATCAGTGTCGATTCGGCGCTGGTCTATCGCGGCATGGATATCGGCACGGCCAAGCCTTCAAAAGAATTGCTGGCCGAACATCCGCACCGTTTGATCGATATTCTCGATCCGGCCGAGGCCTATTCGGCTGCGGATTTCCGTCGCGATGCCCTGCAAGCGATGGCTGAAATCACCTCGCGCGGAAAAATTCCGCTGCTGGTGGGCGGCACGATGCTCTATTACAAGGCTTTGGTCGAAGGTCTGGCTGATATGCCAGCGGCCGATGCCGACGTCCGCGCGCAGATCGAAGAAGAGGCTGCACGCCTTGGCTGGCAAGCCCTGCACGATCAGTTGGCGGTCGTCGATCCAGTGTCAGCGGCACGGATTCACCCGAACGATCCGCAACGCTTGAGTCGAGCACTGGAAGTTTACCGTGTCAGCGGTCAGAGCATGACCGAGCTGCGCCAGCAACAATCTGCGCAAAGTACTGAAGCAGCCGCTTCGGGACTGCAACAATTGCCCTATACTGTCGCGAACTTGGCCATTGCCCCGGCGAATCGTCAGGTACTGCACGAGCGCATTAAACAAAGATTCACAAATATGTTGGAACAGGGGTTTATCGACGAGGTCGTAGCCCTGCGTAAAAGAAGTGACCTGCATTCGGGGTTGCCGTCTATACGTGCGGTAGGCTACCGCCAAGTCTGGGACTACCTGGACGGCAAGCTGACGTTGGCTGAAATGCAGGAGCGCGGCATCATCGCCACGCGCCAATTGGCCAAACGCCAGTTCACCTGGCTGCGCAGCTGGGAAGATATACACTGGCTGGACAGTCTTGATTGCGACAATCTGCCACGCGCCTTGAAATACCTTGGGACCATCTCCATATTGAGCTGAGTCCTTGCAATTGCCGTCTATCCTTGGGGGTGTGACGGCCAAAGCCATCTGAATTACCTATTTTTTATTATTGAATCCTTAAAGGAGTGCGGCACATGTCAAAAGGGCATTCGCTACAAGACCCTTACTTGAATACTTTACGTAAAGAGAAAGTTGGGGTTTCCATCTATCTGGTCAACGGTATCAAACTGCAAGGCACGATCGAGTCGTTCGACCAGTTCGTGATCCTGCTGAAAAACACCGTGAGCCAAATGGTTTACAAACACGCTATCTCGACAGTAGTGCCGGTTCGTCCAATTCGTCTGCCTAGCGCAACCGAATCCGAAGCAGGTGACGCTGAGCCAGGTAACGCCTGATAGGAGTCTCCTTTGTTCTTTGAGCGCCACGGTGGTGGTGAACGAGTGATCCTCGTTCACTTGGATGGACAGGACCCTGAGGCGCGCGAAGATCCGCAGGAGTTTCAGGAATTGGCTAATTCGGCCGGCGCCGAGACCGTTGCGTTTTTTAACGTGCCGCGTCATCGGCCAACCGCCAAATTTCTGATCGGCAGCGGCAAGGTCGAGGAGTTGCGCGACCTGGTCAAGGCTGAAGAAGCCGATCTGGTGATTTTCAATCACATCCTCACGCCCAGTCAGGAACGTAACCTCGAACGTGTTTTCGAGTGTCGCGTGATCGACCGTACCGGCCTGATTCTCGATATTTTCGCCCAGCGCGCCCGTACCCATGAAGGCAAGCTCCAGGTCGAACTGGCCCAGCTTGACCACATGAGCACGCGGCTGGTTCGCGGCTGGACTCACCTTGAGCGTCAGGGTGGCGGCATCGGCATGCGCGGCCCGGGTGAAACCCAGCTGGAAACCGACCGCCGTCTGCTGCGGGTTCGCCTGCGTCAGATCAAGGGCCGGCTGGAAAAAGTGCGCAGCCAGCGCGAGCAATCGCGACGAGGCCGCTCCCGTGCGGATATCCCTACCGTGTCTTTGGTGGGATATACCAACGCCGGCAAATCGACACTCTTCAACAATGTGACGAAATCCGATGTTTACGCGGCCGACCAATTGTTCGCCACGCTGGACCCGACCCTGCGCCGTCTGGAACTGGACGACCTGGGGCCGATCGTTCTGGCTGACACGGTGGGTTTCATTCGTCACTTGCCGCACAAGCTGGTCGAGGCATTTCGGTCTACCCTCGAAGAGTCGAGCAATTCCGATCTGTTGTTGCACGTGATCGATGCGGCCGAACCGGATCGCATGTTGCAGATCGAGCAGGTGATGGTAGTGCTGGGCGAGATTGGTGCCCAGGACTTGCCGATCCTCGAGGTCTATAACAAACTCGATTTGCTTGAAGGCGTTGAGCCACAAATCCAGCGCGACGAAAACGGCAAGCCCCAGCGGGTCTGGCTTTCGGCGCGTGACGGTAGTGGTCTGGAATTGCTTGAGCAAGCCATCGCCGAATTACTGGGCAGTGATTTGTTTATCGGTACCTTGCGCTTGCCGCAACGATTCGCCCGACTGCGTGCGCAGTTTTTCGAACTCGGTGCGGTGCAGAAAGAAGAGCACGACGAAGAAGGCATCAGTCTGCTGGCCGTTCGTTTGCCCCGTGTCGAGTTGAATCGACTGGTAAGCCGCGAAGGATTGCAGCCGATGGAGTTCATCGAGCAACACACTTTGCAATAAAAGCCTGAAGAAGCGGTTGTGCCGTAACGGCAGGCATTCTGTAGCATTGGTCGGCGCGCCGTGGGTGCGTCTTTGCTTTATCAGATGGAGAGCGCTATGGCTTGGAATGAGCCGGGTGGCAACTCGAACAATCAGGATCCTTGGGGTGGCAAACGCCGCAATAACGGCGACCGCAAGGGGCCACCGGATCTCGACGAGGCCTTCCGAAAGCTGCAGGAAAGCCTGAACGGGTTGTTCGGTGGTGGTAAGAAACGTGGTGATGACGGCGGTGGTTCGGGCAAAAGCAGTGGCGGCTTCGGCGGTCTGCTCGGCATCGGCCTCGTTGTGCTGGCGGCTGTCTGGCTGTACAGCGCGGTCTACGTGGTGGACGAGCAGGAGCAGGCCGTGGTGCTGCGCTTCGGCAAATACTACGAGACTGTCGGCCCGGGTCTGAACATCTACTTCCCGCCGATCGACAAGAAGTACATGGAAAACGTCACGCGTGAGCGTGCCTACACCAAGCAGGGCCAGATGCTGACCGAAGACGAGAATATCGTCGAAGTGCCGCTGACCGTGCAGTACAAGATCAGCAATCTGCAGGACTTCGTGCTGAACGTTGATCAGCCGGAAATCAGCCTGCAGCACGCGACCGACAGTGCGCTGCGCCACGTGGTCGGTTCGACCGCCATGGACCAGGTGCTGACCGAAGGTCGTGAACTGATGGCCAGCGAAATCAAGGAGCGTCTGCAACGCTTCCTCGATACCTATCGCACCGGTATCACCGTTACTCAGGTCAACGTACAGAGCGCAGCGGCACCGCGTGAAGTGCAGGAAGCCTTTGATGACGTGATCCGCGCCCGTGAAGACGAGCAGCGCTCGCGCAACCAGGCTGAAACCTACGCCAACGGCGTCGTGCCGGAAGCCCGTGGTCAGGCCCAGCGCATCCTCGAGGATGCCAACGGTTACCGTGACGAAACGGTCTCGCGCGCCAAGGGTGAAGCTGATCGCTTTACCAAGCTGGTTGCCGAGTATCGCAAGGCACCTGAAGTGACCCGCCAGCGTCTGTACCTGGACACCATGCAGGAAGTCTTCAGCAATACCAGCAAGGTACTCGTGACCGGCAACAAGAACGGCCAGAGCAACCTGCTTTACCTGCCGTTGGATAAAATGATTCAGAACAGTTCGGGCAGCAATGCACCGGTCACCGGCTCGGCTGCCGCCAGCAACTCGGACGTCACGCCGCATGTCACTGACCTGCCGCAGTCGCGCACAAGGGAGACCCGCTGATGAGCAATAAATCGCTGATCGCCCTGATCGTTGGCGTCGTTGTGGTACTGGTGGGCTGGAACTGCTTCTACATCGTCGCTCAGACCGAGCGTGCGGTGCTGCTGCAATTCGGTCGTGTGGTTCAGGCGGATGTTCAGCCGGGTCTGCATGTGAAAGTGCCTTACGTCAACCAGGTGCGTAAATTCGACGCACGTCTGATGACGCTGGATGCACCGACACAGCGTTTCCTGACCCTGGAAAAGAAAGCCGTGATGGTCGACGCTTATGCCAAATGGCGCGTGAAAGATGCCGAGCGTTTCTACACCGCGACTTCCGGCCTCAAGCAAATCGCCGACGAGCGTCTGTCCCGTCGTCTGGAATCCGGTCTGCGCGACCAGTTCGGTAAGCGCACCCTGCACGAAGTGGTGTCGGGTGAGCGTGACGCGTTGATGGCTGACATCACCGCATCGCTGAACAAAATGGCGGAAAAAGAGCTGGGTATCGAAGTCGTCGATGTCCGGGTCAAGACCATCGACCTGCCGAAAGAAGTGAACCGCAGCGTGTTCGAACGTATGAGCACCGAGCGTGAGCGTGAAGCTCGCGAGCACCGCGCCAAGGGTAACGAGCTGGCGGAAGGCATCCGTGCCGACGCCGATCGTCAACGCCGCGTGCTGCTGGCTGAAGCCTATCGTGAATCCGAAGAGGTTCGCGGTGATGGTGATGCCCAGGCCGCTGCGATCTACTCCAAGGCCTACGGTCAGGATCAGGAGTTCTACAGTTTCTACCGTAGCCTGCGCGCCTACCGTGAAAGCTTCGCGAACAAATCCGACGTATTGGTCCTCGACCCAAGCAGCGACTTTTTCCACTACCTGGAAAAGGCCAAGCCTTGATACGCCGTTGACCTGAATCATTCCGCCCGGCGGCTAAAACCTCGGGCGGGGTGATCCTTTGGGAAAACGTGTGTATGATGCGGCAGCCGGGAAATTCCCGGCTTTTTTGCGTCTGCACGTTTGATTGCTGTTTTTGTTGCAGGCATCGGGTTGAATGGCCCGAGAGTATTTCGAGGAAAGTGATGGGCGAAGCCGGTAACAGGCCTTTCGCCGCGTCGTTCATGCGCGTGCGTTTTGAACGGACCGGTCATTTTCTGCTTCACTCAAGGCTCGCCCGCAGGCTGGCCGCCCGGATCAAAGGGGAATGGCGTAATGGCAACGGTAGACCGCTGGCTGCTGCCAGATGGCATCGAAGAAGTACTGCCACCGGAAGCGGCGCGCATTGAAGTCGCGCGTCGTCAGGTGTTGGATCTGTTCCAGAGCTGGGGTTACGAGTTTGTCGTGACTCCCCATATCGAGTACCTGGAATCCTTGCTGACCGGCGCGGGCCAGGACCTGGATCTGCGTACCTTCAAGGTCATCGACCCGCAATCGGGCCGGCAGATGGGTTTCCGTGCCGACATCACGCCGCAAGTGGCACGCATCGATGCGCACACCCTGCGTCGCGAAGGCCCGAGCCGTCTGTGCTACGCCGGTAGTGTGCTGCATGCCCAGCCGCGTGCACTGTCGTCTTCGCGCAGCCCGATCCAGTTGGGCGCCGAGTTGTACGGCGATGCCAGCCCGAGCAGCGACGTTGAAGTGATCAGCCTGATGCTGGCCATGCTGCAACTGGCGGATGTGCCGGATGTGCACATGGACCTCGGTCATGTCGGCATCTACCGTGGTCTGGCGCGTGCCGCCGGTCTGTCCGGTGAAGTCGAGCAGCAGTTGTTCGATGCATTGCAACGCAAGGCCATTGACGAGGTCATTACCTTGACCGAAGGCCTGCCGGCCGATTTGTCCGGCATGCTGCGCGCACTGGTCGATCTGTGCGGCGGTCGTGAAGTGTTGAGCGCTGCCCGCGAACGTCTGGCCAATGCGCCGGCGCCGGTATTGGCGGCACTGGAAGATTTGCTGGCAATCGCCGAGCGTCTGTCGGCACGCTTCCCGGAGCTACCTTTGTACTTCGATCTGGGCGAGCTGCGTGGCTACCACTACCACACCGGTGTGGTGTTCGCGGTGTTCGTACCGGGCGTTGGTCAGTCCATTGCTCAGGGCGGTCGTTATGACGACATCGGCGCTGATTTTGGCCGCGCCCGTCCAGCGACAGGCTTCTCCACCGATTTGAAAACCCTGGTGACCCTGGGGCGTGCTGAGATCGAGCTACCGTCTGGCGGTATCTGGATGCCTGACAGTACGGATGCGGCACTCTGGCAGCAGGTTTGCCAGTTGCGCAGTGAGGGTCAGCGTGTCGTTCAGGCTTTGCCTGGACAACCTTTGGCCGCCGCCCGTGAAGCGGACTGCGACCGGCAATTGATTCAGCAGAACGGGCTTTGGCAAGTATCGCCACTGGCTTCTTGAGTTTTCCTGCCGGCCATCGCCGGCACCAAGTTTGCGCGAATGAGGACAAGTGTTATGGGTAAGAATGTCGTAGTCCTGGGCACCCAATGGGGTGATGAGGGCAAAGGCAAGATCGTTGATCTGCTGACCGAACATGCTGCCGCCGTAGTGCGCTACCAAGGTGGCCACAACGCTGGCCACACACTGGTGATCGACGGCGAAAAAACCGTCCTGCACCTGATCCCGTCGGGCGTGCTGCGCGAAGGCGTGCAGTGCCTGATCGGCAACGGCGTGGTGGTTGCACCAGACGCCCTGCTGCGCGAGATCACCAAGCTGGAAGAGAAAGGCGTACCGGTGCGCGAGCGTCTGCGTATCAGCCCGTCCTGCCCGCTGATCCTGTCTTTCCACGTGGCGCTGGACCAGGCCCGTGAAAAGGCCCGTGGCGAGCTGAAGATCGGTACCACCGGTCGCGGCATCGGCCCGGCTTACGAAGACAAGGTTGCTCGTCGTGGCCTGCGTGTTGGCGACCTGCTGAACATGCCGCGCTTCGAAGACAAGCTGCGTGAACTGGTGGATTACCACAACTTCATGCTGGTCGGTTACTACAAAGAGCCGGCCATCGAGTTCGAAAAGACCCTGGCCGAGTGCAAGGAATACGCCGAGCTGCTCAAGCCGCTGATGCTGGATGTCACTGCCGAGCTGCACGACCTGCGTCGCGCCGGCAAAGACATCATGTTCGAAGGCGCCCAGGGTTCGTTGCTCGACATCGACCACGGCACCTACCCGTACGTGACCAGCTCCAACACCACCGCGGGTGGCGTGGCGACCGGTTCCGGCGTTGGCCCGATGTTCCTGGATTACATCCTGGGTATCACCAAGGCTTACACCACTCGTGTCGGTTCGGGTCCATTCCCGACTGAGCTGTTTGACGACGTCGGCGCGCATCTGGCCAAGCAAGGTCACGAGTTCGGCGCTACCACCGGCCGTGCCCGTCGTTGCGGCTGGTTCGACGCCGTTATCCTGCGTCGCGCTATCGATGTGAACAGCATTTCGGGCATCTGCCTGACCAAGCTGGACGTACTCGACGGCCTGGAAACCATCAACATCTGCGTCGGCTACAAAGATGCCGAAGGCAATGCCGTTGCTCCGACTGACGCTGACAGCTACGTAGGCCTGCAGCCTGTGTACGAAGAAGTGCCGGGCTGGACCGAATCGACCGTGGGTGCCAAGACCCTGGAAGAGTTGCCAGCTAACGCTCGTGCCTACATCAAACGCGTTGAAGAGCTGATCGGCGCGCCGATCGACATTATTTCGACGGGCCCGGACCGCAACGAAACCATCGTTCTGCGTCATCCGTTTGCTTGATAAGTCGTTGATGTAAAAACACAAAGGCCCCTTCATCGGGGCCTTTGTCGTTTATGCCTGTTGGACGGCATGACCTTTGCTGTGAATCTGTCTACAAGAGTGCCATCAAATTAATGGCGTCAGAAGTAGAGGGATTCACAGTGTCGGCCGTTCTCTCACTGTTACAAAGCCGTTTGTTGCGGCCCGTGTTCGTTACCCTTGGTATCGCCCTTTTGGTGCAGGTGTTGGTGGCCGTTGCCCTGACGCGGAGCACCGTCACCGCGCTGGAAGCTGATCTGGCGGTGCGCCTCGGCGCCGACAGCCAGAAACTCTCCGGCGAACTTGAGCAGGCCGGGCGTGAAGTCACGTCGAGCCTCGATGCCTTGTCCGCCAGTACCCGTCAGCGGCTTACCGCCGGCCTGTCTTCGCGCCTGAAGGATGAGCAGGCGCAATTGCGTGCGACGCTGGAAAAGGATCTGAAGGATTCGGCCAATGACATGGCGCAGTTACTCGCCTCTGTCGCCCCGCGTGCCATGTGGGACAGCGATGTACCGACCCTGTCCGAGTTCGCCCGTCGCGCCCAGCGTAATCCCAATGTGCTGTTTGTGGTGTACGACGACGCCACCGGCCAACACCTGACCCGTTATCTCAATCGCGAAAATCCGATCAACAAGGCTTTGCTGGAAAAAGGGCAGGGCGAGCGTGCGTTGGATAAAGTGCTGGATGCGGCGAAAAACGATCCGTCGGTTTATTACCTTGAAGCCTCGATCAATCCCAACGGCGTGGAAATCGGCAAGGTGCTGATGGGCGTTTCCACTGCCTCGGTGGAAACCGATCTGGCTGCGCTCGACAAGCGCTTCTCGGCGCTGATCGCCAGCAGTGATCAGCTGGTCGGCGACAGCCTCAAGGGCGCTGCAGCGGACAGCGCCAAGGCCATGCAGGCGCGCCTGCAGTCAGCGCAGGCCACTGCGACCGAGATGAAAGCCAATACCGCCAATACCGTGCAGGAAGCGGCGGCGACCTTGCGCTGGCGGATCGGCATGGGCCTGGCGCTGGTCGGCTTCGGTGTGCTGTTATTGCTGGCGGTCGTGCTTGGCCATCGCGTAGTCAATCGCCTGAAGATGCTCAATGCCGCGATGGATGATCTGGCGGCGGGCGAGGGTGATCTGACCAAGCGTGTGCAGATCAACAGCAAGGACGAAATCGGCGACATGGCTTCGGCGGTCAATCGCTTTGTGGATAAGTTGCAACCGATCGTGCGTGAGGCGGGTGATGTCGCGCAGCGTACTGGCGTGGAAATCGGCGCGATGACGTTGCGCAACGCCGGAGCAGATGCGGCGGCGGGCATGCAGCGTGATGAAGTCGCTGAGAGCCTGCGCGCGCTATCGCAGATGGCTGATGAGGCGCAATCGGAAAGCCATGCCATGCAGGCGGCGTTGAAGCAGGTGGTGGATATTCGCCAGGCCACTGACGAAAACACCCGCACCTCCGCCAAAGTCGGCAGCCTGATCGAGGCGCTGGCGGGGCAGGTCGATACCGGGGCGAAAGTCATCGAGCGGCTGGCGCAGCAGAGTGAGCAGATAGAAGTGGTGCTGACGGTTATTCACGGGATTGCCGAGCAGACCAACCTGCTGGCGCTCAACGCGGCGATTGAAGCGGCGCGTGCCGGTGAGACCGGGCGTGGGTTCGCCGTTGTTGCCGACGAAGTGCGGGCGTTGGCGAGCAAGACGCAAAGCTCCACCGGCGATATTCAGGCGCACATCGTCGCGTTGCAGCAGGGTGCGCGTGAGGCGGTCGAGGCGATTGGTCAGGCCGGGCGTCAGGCCAGCGAAGGGTTGCTGGTGTTGCGTGACAGTGCGCGGCTGCAGCAGTCAGTGCAGGCTTCGGTCGAACAAGTGCATGCGGCGATAGGTCTGGCCACCCAGGCTGCGGCGCATCAGGCGCAGGGTGCGCAGGCGGTGCGCGGGCGGGTCGAGACGATTCATGCGCAGGCCGAGAAAGCGGCGCAGGCGGTGGTGGAAACCACGGCGAGTGGTAAGGTGCTGGATGGTCTGGCGGCGCAACTGAAGGCAAGCCTGGGACAGTTCAGGGCTTGAGGTTGTCTGGGCGTTCGCGAGCAAGCTCGCTCCCACACGGGATCGCGTTCCTCTGATGGGACTCGGTCAAAATGTGGGAGCGAGCTTGCTCGCGAAAGCGGCATCAGCGGCTCAGATACATCCGCGTCGTCAGCAAATAAACCGGCAGCCCGGACACCAGAATCAACAACGCCGCATAAGGCGCCGCTGCCGCAAACTCGACATTCGCGGTGTGCGCCCACACTTCGGTCGCGAGGGTGTTGAGCCCGGTCGGACTTAACAGCAACGTCGCCGTCAATTCCTTCATCGCATCCAGAAACACCAACGCAAACGCCGCACCCAATGCCGGGAAGATGATCGGCAGCGTTACCCGGCAAAACGCCGTGAACGACGAAGCGCCCAGCGTGCGCGCAGCCTCTTCCAGCTGCGGTGCAGCCTTGTTCAGTGCCGTGCGAATCGGTGCCTGCGCCAGTGGCAGAAACAGCAGCGCATACGCAATCAGCAGTAGTCCCGACGTCTGGTACAGCACTGGGACGTAGTGCAGCGCGAAATACACCAGTGTCAGCGCAATCACCAGTCCCGGCAGCGCATGCAGCAGATACGGCAAGCGCTCGGCCCAGATTGCCAGTTGGCCTTTGTAGCGCACCACCAGCAAGCCGACCGGCACGGCCAGCACCAGGCACACCGCAGCGCCGCCGAGCGACAGCGCCAGTGACGACAGCAGCGCCTCGGTAATCGCTGCCACCGGGAATGCTGCGGACGAACCAACCGCCAGCCAATAAGCCAACATTCCCAGCGGAATCCCGCTACCGACAATGGCCAGCATCAGGCAGTACACCTGACCGACTGCCGCCCACGGCCCGAGCCGAACCTGTTCAGCCTGCCGCGCCGCGCCTTGCCCGGTGCGCACATGCCGACCTTTGCCGCGGACACGCAGTTCCAGCCACAACAACACCAGACACAGCGCCAGCAGCACGGCCGAGAGCATCGCTGCGTTGGCGTTGCTGAATTCCAGTTCGAATTGCTGATAGATCGCCGTAGTGAAGGTTTGCAGGCCGATAATCGACAGCGCGCCGAATTCCACCAGCATGTGCAAGGCAATCAGTAGCGAACCGGCTAATAACGACGGCCAGAGCAGCGGCAGGGTGACGCGAAAAAACACCCCCCAGCGATTCTGCCCGAGGGTGCGGGCGGACTCTTCAAGAGAGGGGTCGAGATTGCGCAGCGTCGCTGCCACCGGCAGGAAGATCAGCGGATACTTCGACAGGCTCATTACCAGAATTGCCCCGCCAAGCCCTTCGAACTGCGCGCTCAGCGAAACCCAGGTGAAGCTGCTGACAAACGCCGGCACCGCGAACGGCAGGCACAGAATCACACCCCACAGACGTCGCCCCGGTAAATTGCTGCGTTCCAGCAGCCAGGCCAGCGACAGACCGATCAAGCCGCAGGTGATTGTCACGCCCACCATCAATGCCAGAGTGTTGCGCAGCAGGCCGAATACATACGGTCGCCACAGCAAATGCAGCGCCTCGGCCCAACCGGCCTGCCAGGCTTTGAGTCCGACGTAGGCCAGTGGCAACAGGCTCAGTATCACCAGCAACAGCACCGGCAGCACCAGCCAGATCGATGGTCGTTTGCGCTTCGGTACGTAACCCCCGCGCGCGGCGGGGGCGGATAACGATGCGGTCATCAGTTCAAGCCAACTTCACGTTCCAGCTCCAGCGCTTCTTCGGCGTTGCCCAGATCGGCCGGGGTCACGTTCGGCGCTTCCAGCTCGCTGAATGGTTTGAGTCCGCGATCCGACTCCATACCTTTGTGCAGCGGATATTCGGCGGTGGTCTGAGTGATCACGCGCTGGCCCTCTTCGCTGGCCATGTAGGCAAGAAATTGCTGAGCTTCTTTTGGGTGTTTGCTGGATTTCAGCACGGCCGCACTGGATACGGTGATCAAGCCACCGGCGTCGCCACCGGTGAAGTAATGCAGTTTCGAGTCGAGTTTGCCTTTCTCGCGTTGCAGGGCGAACCAGTAGTAGTTGTTCACCAGCACGGTGGCGACTTCGCCGTTTTCCACGGCTTTGAGGGCGACCATGTTGTTGCTGTAGGTCTTGCCGAATGCGCGCAGACCAGTCAGCCATTCTTCGGCGGCGTCGCGACCGTGCATTTTGATGATCGCAACGGCCTGTTCCTGGAATGCACCGCTGGTGGGCACGAAACCGACTTTGCCTTGCCATTGCGGATCGGAGAACTCCATCACCGATTTCGGCAGGTCTTTTTCGTCGACCAGTTTCGGGTTGTAGGCGACCACGCGAACGCGCGCCGTCACGCCGATCCAGGTGCCGTTGCCGGCCACGTATTTTTCCGGAAGCACGGCCAGAGTGGCGTCATCGGTCTTGGCCAGCAGGCCCAGTTCGCCGAGATTGTTCAGCGGTGGCGATTCTTCGGTGTAGATCACGTCGGCGGGAGAGCGGTCGCCTTCTTCAATGATCTGACTGGCGAGCTGATTGCTGCTGCCCTTGCGCACGTTGACGTGAATGCCGGTCTTGGCTTCGAAGGCTTTGGCGATCGCGTCGCCGACTTCCTTGTGCTGGCCATTGTAGAGAGTCAGGGAAACCGCATCGGCAGCCTGGGTGAGGGGAGTGGCGAGCGCCAGGCCGAGAAGGGTGAAGGTCAAGCCTCGGCGCAGGGTATTTCGAAACGTCATTCGCAGGGTTCCTCACTGTCGCATTGCAAAAACTTGCAACAATGATAAACGATATTGTTTCTCATGTGCGCCTTGCGGGAGGGCGCGCGTTCATGTAGAGGATTGTGGTTTTCTGGAAGCCAGAAACGCAAAAACCCGCTTTCGCGGGTTTCTGTGAAATTCAAGGTCGTAACCTTGAATTTGAATTGGTGCCCAGAAGAAGACTCGAACTTCCACGACCGTAAGGTCACCAGCACCTGAAGCTGGCGTGTCTACCAATTTCACCATCTGGGCAATCATCGCGAGCGTTGCCGCTGTTGATGTGGCGCACTATACGGAGCGCATTTTGATCTGTAAACCCCTGATTTAATTTTAATAAATCAGTTTTAAGAAAGCCCGGGCTTAGAATGCAAAAAACCCGCTTTCGCGGGTTTTGTGTGAGCCTTGAAACTGATCTAGTCTCAAGCTCGAAATTGGTGCCCAGAAGAAGACTCGAACTTCCACGACCGTAAGGTCACCAGCACCTGAAGCTGGCGTGTCTACCAATT
>NZ_UTHA01000299.1 GCF_900582195.1 Pseudomonas viridiflava | reverse complement strand
ACCTGCAGGTGATCTGGGCCATCGGCCTGAGCATGGTGGCGCTGTCGATGATGGTCTACCTGCCGCGCTGGGCGCTGGTGGTGATTGGCGTGGTGATCATTGCCGGTCATAACCTGCTGGATTCGCTGCACTTCGGCGTCGAGTCGGCGATGCATATTCCCTGGGCCATCCTGCATGACCGTGGCTGGATCGACGTCTCGGATAATCTGCGCTTGCGCACCTCGTACCCGCTGCTGCCGTGGATCGGCATCATCGCGCTGGGTTACGCCGCAGGCCCATGGTTCTCTGCGGGGTACGACGCGGCGTCACGCCGCACCAAACTGTGGATGTGCGGTCTGGGTGCGCTGCAGGGCTTTCTGG
>NZ_UTHA01000302.1 GCF_900582195.1 Pseudomonas viridiflava | reverse complement strand
GGATCCGGCCGGCCGTTTGCAGGAACAGTTGCTGGGACGCAGCGACGACAAATCCACGCTGCTCAAACGCGAATACGCCTACGACGCCGCCGGCCAACTGACCGACATCAACGACAGCCGCCGCGGCCCGCTCGCCTATCGCTACGATCCGGTCGGCCGACTGCTCAGCGCCACCACACGTCAAGGCGTGGAAACCTTCGCCTTCGACCCGGCCGGCAACCTGCTCGACGACAAGGCAACGGAAATTCGCCGCCCACTGGACCTGACCCCACCGCGCAGCAAACTGATTGACAACCTGCTGCGCGAATACGCCGGCACCCACTACGACTACGACGAACGCGGCAACCAGATCCAGCGCTGGCACAACGGCC
>NZ_UTHA01000303.1 GCF_900582195.1 Pseudomonas viridiflava | reverse complement strand
AGTCGGTTATCTGGGACGCCGAGTAAACAGCGTTGCACTGGTGCCGTATTGCCTGATAACGAATATCAAATGCGGCCTGGGCATCGCTTCGGAATGCGTGACGAATCTTCAAGCTTTTGATCTCCTATCCAAAGCGAGCATGGCGTTTATCTTGGCAAACTATAGAAACAACATGTTTGTTTAGACTAATTGTCGGTGCCAAGGACAATTGAGCCGCTGATATGGCGCTTGAGAAAACACACAGATGACAAGCAGCTCTCATCAACGAACAAAATCTACTGAATAAACGCGGAAATTGCTTCTGCCCGGAGGGCGTGGGAGCTCTCGGAGGTTACGACGGCAGCGATGGGCTGCGCAGCGGCCCCGGATTGCATCTGACGCACCGCGTGTGTCCGTTCTGCTGCCGGTTCCCGGCAGATCGCCGGAAGCCGCCTCTTATCAAACAACCTGTAACCCACTGAAGAAACTGGATTTTGTGGGAGCGGACCGGGCGGCGTTCCGTTTGTCCGCGAATGCCGTAGTTCAGCCGATGAATATTCGTCGGATGTACAGGCCTTTTCGCGGACAAGTCCGCTCCCACTAAGTTTGCTGCGCGACAGCGCTACGTCGAAGACGTGGTGGCGCCTCCCACGGGTTTGCTGCGCGACAGCGCTACGTCGAAGACGTGGTGGCGCCTCCCACACATC
>NZ_UTHA01000304.1 GCF_900582195.1 Pseudomonas viridiflava | reverse complement strand
TGACTACCTGCAATCTCTAATCAGCCCGCCACCGCAATGAGTCAGTTCCGGGTCTGGTTATCGTCGGACTGTTGAATGCGCGAGGCATCAAGGAATCGCTGGGGGCCAACCTGCTGATGACCACCACCGAGCTGAGCGGACTGGTCATGGTGATCGCGGCTGCAGCCTGGTTCGTCGGCCAGGGCCAGGGCGTGCCGCAACGGGTGTTCGAACTGGACACGGCCTCTCCTGCGACGGCCATTCTGGCGGCATCGCTGCTGGCGTTCTATTCCTTTGTCTGTCTCTTATACACATCTAACGCTGC
>NZ_UTHA01000306.1 GCF_900582195.1 Pseudomonas viridiflava | reverse complement strand
CATTCAGCGCCTGCAGGTGCGTGCGCAGTGCCGTGCAATCACCTGCGAGGTCGGTCTTGCTCAGCAGCAGACGATCCGCCGCTGCCACCTGGGCCAGCCATTCCGGGTGCAAGCGCTCTTGCAGGGCGGCGTGGCTGGCGTCCACCAGGGTGACCACCAGGCCGATATGAAAGCGCCCACGCAATTGCACATCGTTGTTTAAGGTCGCGAGGATCGGTGCCGGGTCGGCCAGGCCGGTGGTCTCCAGGATCACGCGTTTGAACGCCGGAACTTCACCACGCTCGCGACGCTGCAACAG
>NZ_UTHA01000309.1 GCF_900582195.1 Pseudomonas viridiflava | reverse complement strand
AACTGAGTGAAGGCGCACGCTATGCGATGCAGTAAACCGGTGGTCCAGATCATGGTGTCGTCCCTGATACTTTCGATGCTGGCCGTTTCAGTGCAGGCGGCAGGACGCTCAGGTGACGACAGGATCTACGGCGTCGATCTGCTTTCCGGGTTCGACACGTTGTGGACCACCGGCGCGACCTGGGACACCGGCACACCGACCACGCTGGGGCAAAGCCTGCTACGGCGCAACCTGCAAATCGTGGTTGACCGCGCCAACTCGCGCACGCTGGCTCAGGA
>NZ_UTHA01000310.1 GCF_900582195.1 Pseudomonas viridiflava | reverse complement strand
CGCTCAGCACCACGTATGGCGCATTCCGGTCGCCCGAGACATAGGCGGCCACTTCGATGCCGTTGCCCGCATGGTGCCTGGCATTGCCGATCAAATTAGTGAGCAGACGCTTCATGGAGACGCGACGCAGCGGGAATGGCGGAATCGGTTCCAGACACAGGCGGATGGTGTCTTCGGCGCTATTGAACGGCTCAACTACCTCACGCACCAGATCACCCAGGTCGACTTCCTCGATTTGCTCATCACGGCCGTCGCGAATGAAGGCCAGGAACTGGTCGAGAATCGCGTCCATGTCCTCGATGTCGCGCACCATGCCATCGGTGAATTCGTTGTCGCTCATCAATTC